>JBGAKW010000009.1:0-255990 GCA_044224185.1 Gemmatimonadaceae bacterium
ACGCGCCCGTAGTAGCGCGCGAGGAAAGAAACGGCCCCGGAGAATTCCGGGGCCGTTTTTTCGCTTCGGTAGGTTCGTGATGCTCACTCCTCTTCGGTCTCGTCCTTTTTGGCCTTCGCCGATTCGTTCACTACACGCTGCGCGGCTTCCGCCGGCATCTGCTCGTAACCGTGGAACTTGTGGCTGAACGTCGCGTGCCCGTGCGTGAGCGAACTGAGATCGGTCGCGTACAAGTGCAGCTCCGCTTGCGGGACGTGCGCCTTGACCGTCGTGTATCCGGCAAGCGGTGAATCCGAGCCGAGGATGTGGCCGCGGCGTCCGGAGAGATTCCCCATCACGTCGCCCAGATAGTGATCGGGAGTCGTGATCTCGACGTGATCGAGCGGTTCGAGAAGGATTGGCTTGCACTTGGCCGCCACCGCCTTGAAGGCGAGGATCCCGGCCATCTTGAACGACATTTCGTTCGAGTCGACGGAGTGATACGACCCGTCGTACAACTCGACCTCGAAGTCTACAAGCGGATAGCCGGCGAGAATTCCACGCGCCGAGGCTTCCTGAATCCCCTTGTCGACTGCCGGCCGAAAGCCCGAGGGAATCACACCACCCACGATCTTGTCGACGAACTGATATCCGGCACCGCGCGGGCGCGGCCCCATGCGAATCCAACAATCGCCGAACTGCCCGCGTCCGCCCGACTGCTTCTTGTGGCGCCCCTGACCGTCCCCCTTTCCGACGATCGTCTCGCGATAGGCAATCTTCGGCCGCGTCAGTTCCGCCGTCACGTTGTATTTGCGACGCAACTTCGCCATCGAGACTTCGAGGTGACGCTCCCCTAAGCCGGAAATGATTGTCTCGTGCGTTTCGGCGTTGTAGTGCGTCTCGAACGTCGGGTCTTCGTCGTGCAGGCGATGGAGCCCCTGCTGCAGCTTCTCCTCGTCGTTGCGAGACGTCGCGTGTACGGCGAACTGCACGATCGGTTCGGGAAAGACGATCTGCGGGAGCCTAACGGGATGTTCCTTCGTCGACAGCGTGTCGTTGGTGTGGGTGTTCTTGAGCTTCGCGACGCAGCCGATGTCGCCAGCGTGCAACACCGGCACTTCGGACCGCTCCTTCCCCTGCCCGACACAGATGTGTCCCATCTTCTCAACAGTGTCGCGCGTCGCGTTGAACACATCCTGCCCGTTGGATACGGAGCCGGAGAGAATTCGGAAGTACGATACTTCGCCAACATGCGGCTCCGAATGCGTCTTGAAGACGAGCGCTGCGAAAGGATTGGTATCGACCGCGTGGATCTCGACGGTGTAGTCTCCCTCGGCGCCCACGAACGCGTGGATCTCCTCCATGTCGTATGCCGACGGCATGAGCTGCACGAGTTCTGTCAGGAGCGCGTGAATCCCGATGACGTGGTCCGCTGAAACGGCGAAAAGCGGGAAGAGATCCATCCGCTTCATCGCTTCCTTCATCCCCTGAATGGCTTCATCGCGCCCGATCTCGTTCCCCTCGAGGTAACGCTCAAGCAACGTGTCGTCGGTGGCGGAGATGGCTTCGATCAGCTCCTGATAATACTTGTCGAAGTTCGCCTGCTCCTCAGGCGGGATGTCACTCTCCGTATACTCTCCGCTCTTGCTTCCTGCTTTGTATATGTAGGCTCGGCGCGAAAACAGATTGATAACGCCGCGGAAGTTTGCTCCCGCTCCGATCGGGATTTCGACAGGAATGACTTTGTTGGAGAGTCGGTCTTTGATCTGCTGATAGATGCGATCGAAGTTGGCGTGCTCTTTGTCCATCATCGAGACGACAAAGAGTACCGGATCGAGACGCGTGACTGCCTCGCGGAACATCTTTTCCGTTCCGACTTCGACGCCGGAGACCGAGCTCACGACGCAAACCGCGCCATCTGCAGCGACGAGTCCTGCCAACGCATCGCCTTGGAAGTCGAGATATCCCGGCGCGTCGATCAAGTTGATTTTCGTGTCCATCCATTCGGCGTACGCCGTACCAACGTTGATTGAGTATCCTCGTTCGATTTCCTCGGGCGTGTGATCGGTGAGAGTGGTTCCTTCCTTGATTGTGCCGTGTCGCTTACTCGCTCCGGACACGAAGGCGAGGGCATCGACCAGAGTGGTCTTGCCGCTCGCCCCGTGTCCGACCACCGCCACGTTGCGAATGTTGGTTGCGTGATATTCCCGCATAATCGTTCTCCCATATGAGGGGTTGGATCGTGAGGGGGACGCTGTCGCCACGTCGCGGAGGCGTCAAGAAGCGTATGGCTGATCTCGCAATACAAACGGCCACCTCGAGTGAGATGGCCGTTGATCCTGCTTCAGACAAATGAGAAGCGTCGATTCAGTCTCCGTCGTTGTCGAATTCCAGACCTTCGGCCTGGCGATAGGAATCGAGAAGTCCGTCGAGGGCAGTTCCAGAAACTGCACCCATAGCGTGGAACTCGTGCAGCAGGAGCGAGAAGGTGATGGCGCGACGAGTGCCTTCGGGCCAGTCGGGCATGCGAAGCCCAGCGACGAGCCGGCGGATCGGCGCACCGCAGTGAACGAGCAGATTCGAAGCAGTTTCGCGCAGCACGTCGAACGGAATGTCGAGGTCGTGTGAGATGAGATTTCCAGTCTCCTCATCTCGCCACGCCGCATCTCCGACGGCGCCACGCTCGGGCCATAAGGCCACATGACGGATCGTCACCGAACGCTCGGTGGGCTCGCGGTGTGCTTCGACTGCCGCCGCCAAGGCGAGAGCCAGCGACTCGGGTGTGGCATCACCATACAGTGTGACCACGTCCCGTGAGGGGCGCTCAGAGTTGAGCGGTGACGGCACCGAGTTCACGTGCGCGAGCACCGTCGAGTGTTCAGGGCGATCCTCGAGCATTACGAGGACATCCATCGCCCCTCCTCTCGGAAAAAGTCGTCCCAACGAGCTCTGCTGACGGAGTTGCCGGCAGCGCAAGTCGGGGCCTTGAGTCTTTTCATATGCAAAGACTCCGCCTGCACGATTTCGGACACACCAATTCGGCTTTTGTTGCATCGATGTGACGCTTCCACGAGCCGATTGCGGCGCTGGGGAGACGAAGTGCCCACGACAGCGAGCGACTGTCAGCGGAACAAACTCGCGAAAGACGCCTCTCGCACACTTCCCGATCGTGCCGCGCGCTATGCCTCGTCTCGCGCAAAACGCATCCCCAGGGAGAAAGATGCGGCGAGAAGTGCGAGATAGAACACGGTCTGCGGAGTCGACAGCGCGGCCATGGTTCCCGCACCTAACGCGCCCGGTGCGATCGTGGCTGAGAGTGCGCCGAGGAATCCGGCGAAGAGCAGACCGGCGACGACAAGTGCCACACCGCGGAGGCGAGAGGCAAACAACGCGAAGCAGATCCCCCATAACAGCATCCACAAGAAGTGCAACACCACGCCGATCCCCGTCGCACCTCCCGAGGAGAGCAAGACTCCCGCAAATCGCGCAGTGAACGCGCGTCCGAGAATCTCAAAGGGCGCAGAGGCAGCGGCGTGCCGGTACCCGAGACCGACAAGCGCGCCAGCGCTCATGGCGCCAGCGATGAATCCAACTTGGAGTCCGCGCATGAGGCGGTGGTTCGTCATGGCGTGCAAGCAAAACCGATCGCGCCTCTCACTCAAGGGGGCAATGCCGTTGCCGCCGCGTGAGTAGTGCATTATTCAGTTGCGTTGACACCCCTCTCCCGATTCATATGGACAACGCTGGAACGGTGCCCTCAGCAAAGATTCTCGTCGTCGAAGATCGTCGAGAAGTGCTCGACGTGCTTCAGCGCACTCTGAGCGACAACGGCTACACGGTACTCACGGCGGCGGACGGCGACGCCGGGCTACAGCTCGCGCTCGACGAACGTCCAGACCTGATCATCCTCGACCTTGGATTGCCCAAGCGAAATGGGCTTTCCGTTGCCCGGGAGCTGCGAACGCGCGCGTTCACGGCACCTGTCTTGATGCTGACCGCGCGCGATACGGTCACCGACAAGGTTCAGGGCTTCGATGCCGGCGCGGACGACTATCTCAGCAAACCTTTCGACTACGACGAGTTGTTAGCGCGTGTGCGCGCCTTGCTGCGCCGATCGGCGATTCGAGACGACGCGACGCTCATGCGAGTGGGAGACCTGAGGGTGAATCCCATCACCCGCGAAGTACGCCGCGGCGAGCGCACGATCGCCCTCACGCAGAAGGAGTACGCACTGCTCGAGTACCTGATGCAGCACGCGGGGATGCCCGTGTCGCGCGAGCAGATCTCCCAGTACGTCTGGAAACAGGGATTCGATCCGACAACCAACATCGTCGACGTCTACATCAACTACTTACGCAAGAAGATCGACCAGGACGAAGAACGTTCGCTGGTGCAGACGGTGCGTGGGGTTGGCTATATGCTCAAGGGCGAATCATCGGGAGAATCGACCAGCACCTAACGAGAATCGAATCGCGCTGGCTGGCGGTGAACGAAAACGCGGACTAGAGGAGGGCATCTTCGACCGAAGCGGCGGCGGCCGGCGGCGATGTCATGGCCCCGTGAAGCATGGCGAGCGCCCCGCCGCTTCCTGCGCAGTTCTCGCGCGACGAGAGTCGAAGCCCGACGAAGAACTTGTCGCCGTCGGAGGTTTCGAACCACTCGCGCAGATCCCACGCCTCGCTCGCGTCCATCGTGAAGCTCGTATCGAGATCGGGAAGCGAGATGCTGAGGTCGAAGTCATGTTGCAGCATCGCGGCGCGGGCGCGCCCGCCGATGGTGTTGCTCAACTCACTGAAGACATCGCCGGCACCCGTCTCCAGTGTTGCGTCGCGGCGGAGCACCTTGGCCGCGAGCCGCTCCGCATCACCACGCGCACTGGCGATGACAGTCTCGAGGCACACGCTGTCGTTCGTTAGCATGATGCGCCCACGCACGCCATTTTCGACGCTTAGGCTCGTGCCGTCAATGGCTGTGGCCTCCATGCCAGAGAGAACGCCTAACGTCTGTCGCGTGGCCGTCACCATCGAGCTTCGTCCATCACCCTGCAGGTAGCGGCGCAGCCGCTCGAGCGGGGTACCGTTGCGCAGGACGGTGCGCTGCAGCTCTTCGACAAAGGTTTCCGGAACGAATGAGCGACGCACGACGCCAGTGAAGTGGCACGATTTCGTGACCGGTACGTTGTCGTCATCGGTCACGAGCCAGAACTGCGGAACTTCATGTCGGCGTTCGCGCGCAAGACGCGTGATGAGCGTTACGAGCTGCACTTCGGAGACGAGTGGCAACCCCTCCGAAACCAGAATCGTCGTCGGCTTGCACTCCGCCTCCTGATACTTGCGGAGCGCATGCGAACCGGAGACCGCCTCGGTGACCGCGTGGTCACCCTCGAGCAGGGGAACCACAAACTGGCGAAAGTTCTGATCGGCGTCGACGATCATCAATGACGTCACGCCTTCGTTCCCCTGTCGCTGGCGCCAACCGGCGTTCTGCGTGATGACGCGAAGAAAGCGCCCATGCACATCGGACGGCCGAATCGGCTTCAGAATGTAGTCCGAGATGCCAAGCGCGATGAGCTTGGATATCTCCTCCCGCTCGCGGACAGTAGAGAGACAAACGATTGGCAGCTGGCTATGGTTCTTCGACGCACGCACCGCTTCGACGACGGCAACGCCATCGAGTGTTGGCATCTGCAGATCGGTGAAGAGAAAATCGGGGTCGTGATTCTCCACCAACTCCAACGCCTCAATGCCATCGTTGGCCTCGAGGATCTCATCCGCCATATGCGAGAGGATGCGTTTGAGGATCTCGCGCGTGACGAGATCGTCTTCGGCGATGACTATCTTCATTCAGTCCGAGGCGAGCGTGCGAGACATCACGTGACGTGTCGTTCTGCGTATCGGCAGCACGGCGAGCAATCAGGGCACTACTCTGGCGATGACCTTCAAGAGCATTTCGCGATTGAACGGTTTCACGAGCCACCCCGTCGCCCCCGCGGCCTTCGCTTGCTCCTTCATCGCCTGATGTGACTCCGTCGTCAGCACCAGGATGGGAACGGTCTTGAAGGCGTTCTGCGAACGCACCTGCTTGAGGAAGGTGAGACCATCCATCACCGGCATGTTGAGATCGGAAATGATCAAATCCACGAGCTTACCGCTGAGCGTGTCGAGCGCTTCCTGACCATTGCCGGCGGTGAACGCCTCGAACCCCGCGTCGTGCAGCGAGGAGTACACCATTTCCCGGATCGTGGTGGAGTCGTCGACGACCAGCGCTGTTTTTCCCATTTCCTTACTCGTTAGGATTCGCGACGAGCCCACTGCTCCTGGCGATGTCGCATTGCTACCGACCACGGGCCAGGCGAACAACGCGCGACAGCGCACGCGAAAAACTCGCCCATGGGGCGAGCGCCAATGCTCACTCTCCCTCATCGAGTGTCGGCCGAGTTACTAGATCCCTTTAACTCCGGCTCGATTGCTCCATTCGGGCGCTTTCATCCGCGCGAAAGGGAGCGCCGTTAACGTGAGAGCCCAGGCAAGCGTCCAATCCCTCGCGTTTGTCGATCCTGAACCGCGAGATGCGTGAGGCATGAATGCAGCAGCGATGGAGCGTGCACGGACCGGCCCACTGGCGGCGCACCCGAAGAGGGGCGTCGATCACACTTCTCTGCGCCCTGGCCGGTGCGTGTGGAGGCTCACCCCCATCGACATCGGTCTCGCCAGTACCGAACGCGTCGGCTCGAGAACTCACCAGCGACGAACAGGCGCGACATGTGCTCAACCGTCTCGCCTTTGGCGCGCGTCCTGGTGATGTAGCACACGTTCAATCGATGGGTGTCGATCGGTGGATCGACCAGCAGCTCTCTCCCGATCGCGTGGACGACGCGGCCTTTGAGCGGGTGCTCGCCGCCTATCCGACGGGGACCATGCGCGCTAACGAGCTCTTGCAGGAGTTCCCCCCACCAGGAGCCAAGCTGATTGCCGCCCGCCTCCGCGGCGACAGCGTCGTGTCGCGCGCCGACAGCGTCGCGATTCGCGAACAGGCGCGCCGAGGACGTGTTTTTGTCAGCGGTCTCTTGAGCGAGCGGGTGGCGCGTGCCGTCGGAAGCGAGCGTCAGCTTCAGGAAGTGATGACCGATTTCTGGCTCAATCACTTCAACGTGTTCATCGGGAAGGGACAACTACGGTATTACCTGGGTGAGTACGAGCGGGATGTCATCCGGCCGCACGCCTTCGGAAAGTTCCGCGACTTGTTAGGCGCGGTGGCCAAGAGCCCGGCGATGCTCCTGTACCTCGACAATGCGCAAAGCGTGGCGGATAGCGGCCGGCCGACGCTCGCCGTTCGTCAGTCGCCTCCTCGCCTAACGAGGGTGCGGCGTCGCCTGGGCGGCCGAGGCGTGATCCGAGGCGTGGTTGCCGGCGGTGCGAATGGTGGTGGCGGTGCTGCTGGCGCGAACTCGAGCGCCGGAGCCGGAGCCGGAGGGCAACTGCTCGCGCAATTGCAGTCGCGTCGAGCGCGAGGAATCAATGAGAACTACGCGAGAGAGTTGCTCGAACTCCACACGTTAGGCGTCGACGGCGGGTACACGCAGCAGGACATTCAGGAGGTTGCGCGCGCCTTTACCGGTTGGACGGTCCGCCCTCCAAGGCTCGGCGGCGCCGGGTTCTACTTCAATCCGCGCACCCACGACGCCGGAAGCAAGTCGATTCTCGGTCATCACTTGAAGAGTGGGCGTGGTGTAGAGGACGGAGACGAGGTGCTCGACATCGTCGCGCGTCACCCGTCCACCGCGCGCTTCATCGCGAAAAAGCTCGCCATTCGCCTGGTGAGCGACACGCCGCCCGCTGCACTGGTCGATCGCGCCGCGGAGACCTTCCGGCGCACCGACGGCGACATCCGCGCGGTCGTTCGCACCATCGTGACCTCGCCGGAGTTCTTCTCGCGCGCGGCGTTTCACAGCAAGGTGAAGTCTCCCTTCGAAGTGGTGGTGAGCACGGCACGCGCGTTAGGCGGAGTTCCCGACACCACTGCGCTCTCCTCACTCGCGGTCGCACGCCTCGGACAGCCGATTTTCGGACATCAAGCGCCTAACGGGTGGCCGGAGACGGGAGAGGCCTGGATGAATACCGGGGCGATTCTCGCGCGTATCAATTTCGGGCTCTCGGTCGCGGCCAACCGGCTTCCCGGCTCGCGTCCGAGCGAGTGGGAGGGGTACGCACGGTTGGCGAGCGCATCGCGCACGGATCAGGTGGACGGCATCATTTCCGCAATCCTCGGCGGGAGTGTATCGCCCCAGACGCGCGCGATTCTGGTAAGCGGTGAGAACCCGATGCTGCAGCAGGAGCGGGAAGGGCGCCGCATGCCTAACGACAGCGTGGCGACGGATGGGTTGGGGAGGGAGGAGGACGATGGTATGAGCGGCGTCGCGGCGATGGCGGCAGGCAGAGCTTCGGTCACCACCGCGAGCACCGCGACCGCGACCACCGCGACCGCGTCGGCTGCAGCTCAAGTTGCGGGTAGTACCGAGGGGGGCCCCCCCCAAAACCAAAATAATGCCAGGTCCTCTCAGGTCCCGGACCGCCGTATCGCAGGAATACGCGCCGCATTGCGCGAACGCACCAATCGCCCGTTGCCTGCACTCTCCGGACTCGATCAGATCATCGGGCTCGCGTTAGGCAGCCCGGAATTCCAGCGACGGTAACGTCACCATAGCTCCCCCTCCGCCTTCACAACTTCCTATGCAGCGCCGCGTCTTTGTCCGCTCCGGAGCATTTGCCCTCGTCACCATGGGGCTCTCGCCGTCGTTCCTTCGCCGGACTGCTTTCGCCACGCCATTGCCACAGGCGGCGCGCGGAAAGGTGCTCGTTTGCCTCTTTCAGCGAGGCGCCGCAGATGCGCTCAATGTCGTAGTTCCGCATGGCGAGCGTGCGTACTACGACATGCGGCCGCAGATCGCGATCCCCGCACCGCGATCTGGCGACGCCAACGCCTCCATCGATCTGGACGGATTCTTTGCGCTGCACCCATCGCTCGCACCGCTTGCGCCCCTTTGGCGCGATGGAATCCTGGCGCCCATTCACGCCGTCGGAAGTCCGAGCGCCACGCGGTCGCACTTCGACGCGCAGGACTACATGGAGTCGGGGACTCCGGACCGGAAGGCGACGAGCGACGGCTGGCTCAACCGGTATCTGGCCGTGAAGGGAACGTGCGAGGAGTGCAATCACTCGCCGTTCCGCGCCGTGGCGATGACACCGCAGACGCCGCGCATTCTCGAAGGTTCGTCGCCCGCGGTGGCCATGTCGTCGTTAGGCGACTTCACCGTTCGCGCCCCCGGAACCTCTGCCGCGTCGCTCGAAGCGCTCTATCGCACGGGGTCGGCCGATCTTGTGCACGCATCGGGGAGCGAGATGTTCGATGCGGTCAAAGTCCTTCGTTCGGCGAATCCGATGCGTTACCAACCCGAGCACGGCGCCAACTATCCCAACTCGCCGTTTGCTCAGCGACTGCGCGAGATCGCGCAGCTCATCAAGAGCGGCGTGGGACTCGAGATCGCGTTCGCTGACGTCGGCGGATGGGACACGCACGTCAACCAAGGAGGCGCCAACGGGCAGCTCGCCAACCGTCTGCGCGACTTTGCTTCCAGCATTTTCGCGTTTGTCACCGACATGGGCGATCGGATGGACGACGTCATGATTCTCACCATGTCCGAGTTTGGGCGCACCGCTCGACAGAACGGAACTGGGGGAACTGACCACGGGCATGCGGGGGCGATGTTTGTCATTGGTGGCAACGCTGCCGGTGGCAAGGTGCATGGCCGTTGGCCGGGACTCGCTCCGGAGCAGTTGAACGAAGGACGCGACCTTGCGCTCACGACCGATTTTCGTGCCGTCTTCAGCGAGGTGCTGGTGAAACACCTCGGCGCCACGAATCTCGACCGGGTCTTTCCGGGCTACAGCGCACGGCGCCTGGACTGGACGGGAGTGGTAAAGGGGTGAAATCCGCCGGGCGACATTGGACGCCGCCCGAAGTGCCTCCCATGCACGTGCGAGCTGCGCCTAACGAGTCGTGCTCGCCAACGCGTAGTCGCGAATCTGCTCGGCGGTCAAATTCCCCCCGCAGAGAATCGTCGCAACGCGCCCACTGCGTGCGTTGCTCTCCGCCGACAGGAGCGCCGCAATCCCCACCGCTCCCGCTGCTTCCACGACGACGCCTAAATGCGTGAACAGAAGGCGCATCGCCGCCAGCGTCGAGGCATCATCCACCAGGACAATATCATCGACCACATCCTGCAAATCGTCGAGCGCTTCAGGAATCGGCACGCGTACCGCGATGCCGTCGGCGATTGTCGCGACGCTCGGCGTCTCAATCACAGTGCGCGCGCGCCAGCTCTGCTGCATCGAAGGTGCACCAGCCGCGCACACTCCGACGATGCGTATTTGCGGCGCATTCGCACGCACCCACGCACCGACGCCGGCGAGCAGCGCCCCGTTGCCTAACGGGACAACGAGCGTGTCGAATTGGTCGGCCATCGCCAGCAGCTCGACGCCGATGCTTCCCGCTCCTTCCGTAATCGCGACATCGCGTCCATCCTCGACGTAGCGTCGGCCGTTGGCATTTGCCCACTCGCGCGCTGCGCTCTTGGCGGCATCAAAATCGTCCCCTGCCAGGTGCACCGTTGCACCGAGCCGGCGCATGCGTTCCACCTTTAGGGAATTGGCGCGCGTGGAGGCGAAGATGTCGAGCGTGACACCGGCGCGCCGCGCGGCGTACGCCAAACCCTGGCCGAAATTGCCCGCCGACGCACACACAAGCGGCGTGGATGCCTCGCCCAATTCTCGCACGAAGAAGTCAGCGCCCCGCCCTTTGAACGAGCGAATCGGATTCACCGTCTCGACCTTGAGCGTCAAGGAAACGCCCAGCGCCTCGCCTAACGATTCGGCGCGATACTGCGGTGAATGGAGAAAGACCGGGTCGATCGTGCGCGCGGCGCGCGCGATGTTGTCGAGCGAAATGCGGGACATGAGCACGGATTGAAGTACGGGCAAGGCACCCCCACACAAAGAAAGCGCGCGGCAACGCCGCGCGCACTTGGACTTTACATCGCTCGGCGCTGCCGTTGCCTGCGGCAACGCCACACTCGCTACATGCGGCGCCGCACCATGCGCCGAAAGATCTCGGCGATCTTCTCGCCGACTTTCCCTTCGAGCTCTCCGATCCACTCCGGTTCGCGCTCGTCACGCCCCGTTTCGCACGAGTACTCGGTTGGCTCCGTTCCCGGCTTGAACCACTCGCGCCGCTTGCTGGAGCACCACGACTCGGCGAGCAACCCCGTCTCTGGGTCGATGTCGCGCGAAATCAGACCGTCGGGAGCACGCCACGCGGCCGCCGAGGCGCGTTCACGCCACCCAGTCTGGTAAAACTCGGCCCACGCCGGGGCGGCCGAATGCCCCCCATTTGCTCTCGCTCCCAACGACCGCGGGTTGTCGTATCCAAACCAGAAGCCGGCGACCAGCGTCGGCGTATATCCAATGAACCAGACGTCACTGCCATTGTTCGTCGTCCCCGTCTTTCCAGCCACCGCTCCGGTGACACCTGCTGCGCGCACCGATCGACCCGTGCCTTCGTCCACAACTGAACGCAGCATCGACGTCAATTGAAACGCATCGCGTGGATCCATCACCGGCGTGGTGGTGACAACGGTCCCCCACAGCAACGATTTGTCCGATCGTTCGATCCTGCGAATCAGACGCGGCGTGATGCGAAGCCCACCGTTGGCGAATGGAGCGTACGCCGCCACGAGTTCCAACGGTGTTACTTCGACAGCGCCTAACGCGATCGACGGAACCGGCGTGATGCGCGACGCGATGCCGTTTCGATGTGCGCGTTCGACCACACGCCCTTCTCCCACACTTCGCGCGACGCGGACAGTCGCGGCATTCGCTGACTGCGCGAGCGCTCGTCGCAGGGTGACCGGTCCGCGATACTCGTCGCCGTAGTTAGCCGGCGTCCATGAGTCGTTCCCCGTCTCGACGGTGATCGGATCGTCGTTGACAATGGAGGCCGGCGTGAAACCAGCCGCCAGCGCCGCCGCATAGACAAACGGCTTGAAGGCGGAGCCGGGTTGGCGTTTCGCGAAGAGGGCGCGGTTGAAGCCACCGCGTTCATAGCGTCGCCCTCCGACGAGGGCGCGCACATCGCCGGTGCGCGGGTCGAGCGCGACCATCGCACCTTGCAGCCCCGCTCCCTCGGAATTGTCGCCATCCCAGGCGGCGTCGCGTTCGATGCGGTCGGCGTTGTTGCGCACCGCGCGTTCGGCCGCTCTCAGTGCGACGAGATCGAGCGTCGTGTAAACCGTAAGTTCCGATGGACGCTCGTGAGTCATGCGCAAGACCGAATCGACGGTGGCGCGCACGGCGTCCATGGCGAACGACTCGTTAGGCTGCGCCGGTGTCCACTCGCGTTCGGCGATACTCAACTCCTCCGCGCGCGCCGCTGCCAGCCCGATCTCATCGAGAAAGCCCTGCTCGCGCATCAACCCCAGCACCAGGTTGCGCCTCGTTAGGGCTCGGTCGGGATTGCGCCGCGGCGTGTACGCCGTCGGTCCTTTGGGGAGCGCGGCCAACATCGCACCCTCGGCCATCGTGACCTGATCGACTCGCTTCCCAAACAAGTCTCGACTCGCCCCTTCCACTCCGTACACGCCGTTGCCCAGGTAGATGGCGTTGAGATACCGCTCCAGAATCTGGTCTTTCGAAAGGTTCTTCTCGAGCAACCTCGTTAGGCGGATCTCCAGAAGCTTGCGACCGACCGAACGTTCAAGCGCGTCCTGCTCAGCCATGAAGGTGTTTCGCGCCACCTGCATGGTGATGGTGCTGAACCCTTCGCGGACATCGAGCGACGACACGTTGCGCACCACGGCGCGCCCAAAACCGCGCCAATCGAGTCCGCTGTGGTCGTAGAATCGCCGGTCTTCCGTGGCAATGAACGCCTGGCGCACATGTTCAGGAACTCGCGCGATCGGGACGTTGATGCGCTTCACCATCGTTAGGCGGCCGAGTAACCGCCCATTGCGATCGAGCACGCGCCCCCCTTCCGGAGGTTGATAGGCACGGATCGCAGCGGTCGACGGACACCCAACAAATCCGCAGCTATACAACCAGGCGTCGAATGCGACGGCGGCACCCAGCGCAATGGTCGCAAACGCGGCGACTCCCCATCGCCGTCTCAACCATGCACGGGGGGGATCGAGCGGGTCTCGGCGAAACACGTCACGCAGGGCGCGTAGTCGCGCTCCTGCAAAAGCGCGGAGAGACATTCAGCTTTGAGTAAGGAACGTGACATTAGATACGTTGCACGCGTCCCATGGTTTCTCCTGAGCACGCCGAACGTTCACGCGCGACACAATTTTTCCTTCGACTCGGTCAATCAGCGGTCTTCCACATATGTCGTTGTTCCGTTTCTCCCTTGTTTCGGGCGCCGCGCTCGCATTTGCGGCCGCGTGTTCACCCTCGCGCGATCTCTCTACCCCGCCCAGCCCTCAGGACGAGGCGGCCTCCCCCGCCGTCGTCAGCGGCGGGGATGTGGCGGCGGCCGCGAAACTCCGGGTGCCGAACGAGCTCGGACGGATTCCCGTCCTCGAATACCACGTCATTGGCGGCCGCGAGGGGCAGTACACTCGCCCCGCTGCGCTCTTTCGAGCCGATCTCGAGCTCTTGTACTCGCGTGGCTACCGCCCGATTAGCGTCGCGCAGATGTTGGATAAGAACATCGACTTGCCGGCGGGGCTCTCGCCGGTGGTATTCACGTTCGATGACGCCTCGCCGTCGCAGTTTCGCTGGGTCAAAAAGGGGGATCAGCGTGTCCTGGACGACACAAGCGCGTTAGGGATATGGCGGGCGTTTCAGCGTACCCATCACGATTGGGAGTCGCGGGCAACGTTTTGCTTGCTGTCGGGTGCGGCCGCCGGACGCTCTTTCTTTGGCGACAAGGGAATCGATGGACAGGAAAGCGCTTGGCGGTTTGAGAAGCTGCGGGAGCTGTCGCGCGCCGGCTTCGAGCTCTGCGACCACACGCTCTGGCACGCGACCCTCTCCCGCTATCCGTCATCCGTTGTGCAGGAACAGATTGCTCGCGGTGCCATGGCGATCGACTCCGCTATTCCTGGGTATAAAGTGCGTACATTCGCACTCCCGTTAGGCGTCTGGCCAAAAGATCGCTCGCTCGCGAAGAGAGGCGCCTGGACCGACCCCAAGAGCGGGCGCGCCGTGCGCTACGACTTCGACGCGATTCTCGAAGTGGCCGGAGGTCCGTCGCGGAGCCCGTTTGATACGGCGTTCAATCCGCTCAGCATTCCGCGCACGATTGTGACGGGGAACGCACTAACAAACGTGCTCGACGCCCTCGACAGGAATGGCAATCGCTACGTATCAGATGGCGACCCACATCAGGTCGCACGTCTGCCCAATGTCGTGGCGACCGGTGGTGCGGAAAGCCCGAAGCCGTCACACGAAGCGAAGGGCACGAGCGCGCACGGAGCAACCAGGGCCAAGCGCACGCGAGCCGCACGCTGAGCCTAGCGACGAAATGCAGCATTTGAGAGACGTGACGATCGGAACCGTCCGTCTCTTGCCCGACTTAGAAGGTTAGAAGCGCCAGCCGCGGAGCGAGCGAAGCGCCGTGTCGAGTGCATCGCGTTGTGCGGGAAGCTCCGCGCGTTGCAGCAGCGATTCATACGACGCGACGGCCAGGTCGAGCATCTGATAGTCTTGCTCGGCGCCCGCAACCGCGGCGGCGTTGTCGGCGACGTTCACCAGTGCCAAGTCGTCGCCGGGAAAGCGCGTGGTGACCTGCTGCCAGCGCGAGACGCGTTGTCGAGGGTCAGATTCGGCTAGTGCCCACAGGTGCCACGCGCCTCGATTGGCTGGATCTGCAGCAATCGCGCGATTGGCGAGTTCACCGACGACATCGGGACCGAGTCCGATGAGCCAGTATGCGTTGGCGAGAATGACCAGTGCGCGCGCGTTGTTAGGCTGTTGCTCGACGACGGCTTCGTAGAGTGGTGCGACGATCTCGGGTTCGTCTTTGTACGGTTCAGCGGCGATGATGATGGCGTCGGGTGTCGCTGATCGTGCCAAGGATTGCAGCCGTTGGCGAAGTTCCGAGCTGTTCGAATGCGAGCGATAGTCGTCGATGATGGCGACGAGTTCGCCCGCGAAATCAGATGGTACTGCTGTCATGACGGAAAACTATCGTGAGCCTAACCACGGCGCATGACGCCACATAGTTCGCTTCCCGATGAGCGCGGACGGCGTGAGGGAGCATACGCACGCATTGTCTGTCTCTCGACCGACGTGGACGCCTCCGCGTCGCTGCAATCACTCGTTTCGGCTCTGCTTCCCAAAGCACGAGTTGAATCCGCCGACACGTCGATTCTTCGAGGAGTTCCCAACGCAGACTGCGCAATCGTCTCGGTGGGATCGATGTATTCGCTCGCGACATCGTTGGTGGAGGAACTGCGTGCGCGGGGATTTGGCGGTGCCATCGTTCTGGTGGCCGATTCGGAGCACGCGCTCGCCCATGGGCAACTGGATCGTTACGGTGTGGATGCGCGTCTCTCGTACGCATCGCTTCCGACGCGGCTGTTTGATGCAATCTCTGAGATTATAGAACGCAGAGCGCGTCTCCTCGCCTCGCCACAGGGTGCGGCGATGCTCGCTGCGTTGCAGAGAACCCGGTCACTGCTTGCAGCGGGTGCGATCGCGTCGGGGCTGCAACATCGGTTGAACAACCCGCTGGCCGCGCTGCTGGCCGAAGCCCAGCTGCTCGAGCTAGAACCTCTCGATCCCGAGCATGCCGGCTCGGTTCGCCGCATGGTACATCTGTGTCGTCGCGTGATCGAAGTATCGCGTTCGATTGAGGGGATCGTCCCCAGCGGAGACGCACATCTCACGACGCCCGCGGACGCTGGCGAGGCGATTTTTGCCGACGATTCCGTGGCTACGTCCGCGCGCTTGAGCGCGAGGATGTTGCCCGAGGCGCAGGTGGATGGTCTCTAGGGAGAGGTCGTCCTGCTTGCGCGAATCGCGATATCATGCGATACTCACACGTCCGCAGGCGGCTTGTATCTCGCCTCAGACATCGCACCGCACTCGCGTCGTTCGCCCTGGGTAACACCGGGAGGTCAGCTCGAAGCGGTCGCTTGTGGAGGAAGTAGTCACCGGCAACGCGTGAGGGTTCCGCGCCGCTCGGTAACGATCCGGTCCGTGCGAACTGATCGCACGCTCGTCCCTTCCAGCTCGTAAATCCGGTCTCGTGCTCCAACTGCGCCGTGCATGTCGCACGTCGCAAAACGACCGAACTCGTTAGGTATCCATTTTTTCTTCGCGATTCCGATCGGCAACGCCGATTGACGATCGCCTGTTCATCCCCCCACCACTCTCGCTGCATGACCGAACCCCGTCGACGCCCGTTTCGTCGCGGCCGGCGTCCGTACAACAAACGCCAGCAAAACGCCGATCCGTACGGCGAACCGAATCCGTACCGCGACTCCGAGCCCGATGCGTCATCGGGCGACAGCGGCGGAATCAACAACGCCACCGATGTCGGTGATGCGTCGACGACCGAGCCACGCGAAGCGCGCGAACCTCGTGAACCCCGTGAACCACGTGAAGCGCGAGAGCCGCGCGAACCTCGTGAACCGCGCGAGCCTCGTGGAAGGCGAGAACACCGCGAGCCGCGCGAACCCCGTGAGTCACACGAAGCGCGAGAGCAGGGAGAACCGAGAGAAGCTCGCGAACCTCGGGAACCGCGCGAAGGTGGGGACGAAGACAACGCAGTGCGTGGCGACGCGCAGACACGACCGCCCGAACGAATGCAGAGTCAAGGCGCTCCCCCTTCTTCTTCCTCTCCCCCTCCCCCTTCTGATACGCAATCGAATGGGAGCTACTCTCCTCAGCAGCGTCAGGACTACCATCATCGTCGAGACGACGACGGACACAATCGCAACGGAGGCGGTGGTCGAAAGAATCGTCGGCGTCACGGACGTGGACGACGCGACAATCAGCAGCAGATGCCGATGCAACCTGTCGTCGCCGACAGCGAAACCATCGGATGGTTCGATTCTTCTCGCGACGGCGGCTTCATTCGCCGCGCATCGAACAGCTACCTCGCCGACAACGGCGATGCGTGGGTCTCCCCACATGTGATTCGGCAGTTCTCCGTACGCCGCGGCGACCTGGTCACCGCGACCACCGGTCGCGACCATCGCCATCGCAACGTCGTCGTCGAAATCACGCGCATCAACGGCATCGATGTGGCCGAGATGCAGCGACGCCCTGACTTCGGTTCGCTCACGGCGACGTATCCTGAGCGCCGCCTAACGCTGGAAACCGGACGCCCCGCCAAGGGTGGCCCCGAACTCACGCGTCGCGCCATCGACCTCGTGGCGCCGATCGGCTATGGACAACGCGCCCTCATCGTCGCGCCGGCGCGCGCCGGAAAGACGATGCTTCTACACGCCATCACCGAAGGGATCGCGCTCAATCACCCGAACGCGATTCTCTTGATCCTTCTCGTCGATGAACGCCCCGAAGAAGTGAGCGAAGCCATTTCGTGGGGCGTGGGCGAAGTCATCGCATCGTCGTTCGACCAACCGGCCGACCGTCACGTCGAAGTCTGCGAGATGGTGCTCGAACACGCGCGCCGCATGGTCGAGATGGGAAAGGACGTCGTTATCGTTCTCGACTCGCTCACTCGCATGGCTCGTGCGCACAACACCGCAGAGCGCGGGTCGGGGCGTACGATGTCCGGCGGTCTCGATACGAGCGCCATGGCCAAGCCCAAGGCCTTCTTTGGCTCAGCGCGCGCGGTGCATCCGCGCGATGGCGGCGGCTCACTCACGATCATAGCGACGGCGCTCGTCGAGACAGGCTCGCGCATGGACGACGTGATCTTCGAAGAGTTCAAGGGAACAGGTAACTGCGAGATCAAGCTCGATCGCTCGCTCGCCGAAAAGCGCATCTTCCCCGCCTTCGACATCGCCGCAAGCGGCACGCGCCGCGAAGAGAAGCTCTACAAAGACGGGCAACTCGATGCGATCTACACGCTGCGGCGCGGGCTGCAGCAGATGCCGCCACAATCAGCCATGGAGTGGCTCATCAAACGCATCGCGGGCACCCAGAACAACGACACGTTGCTCGGCGGTCTCTAACGCCGCCTAACGAGAAAGCCGAAGCCGGCTCTGCACGCCCCGGTGCAGAGCCGGCTTCGTTTCGCGCGGTGTTGCTTTGCGCAGTTAGGAAGGATTACTTCGGCGCCTCATCGCTGGCTGGCTCAAAGGCAAGCGACGCAGAGTTCATGCAGAAACGCTTTCCCGTCGGCCGAGGGCCATCGTCGAAGACGTGTCCCAGGTGCGCGTCACAGGAGCGGCACAGCACCTCAGTGCGCGGCACGCGAAGCAAGTAATCCGTTTCGGTTGCCACCGCGTCGGGTGAGACAGGTGCATAAAAACTCGGCCACCCGGTGCCGGAGTCATACTTCGTCTCTGAGTCAAAGAGCGGCTCGCCACAGCAGACGCAGCGATACGTTCCCTTGGTTTTGTTGTTCCAATATGCGCCCGTAAAAGCCCGCTCCGTCCCCTTCTGACGCGCCACCTGAAACTGCTCGGGCGTGAGTTGCGCTCGCCACTCGGCGTCGCTCTTCTCGACCTTCGGTCCTTTCGCCGTCTTGTCCGTCATGCTCCAACCCTCGTTAGGTAATTCGCGATTGCAGTTCGACGCGCCCGTCGGCGCGTCCCTGCTACCGGTCAATGGCCATCGCCGTTCCGCTGCGCCGTGGGTCCCCGCCACCACGAACGCCGTTGCCGTCGATTTGCACCGCAGAGCCGTACCCCATGCGCAGCTCGCCGATGAGCGAGATCATGTTGAAGCGATACCCGATGCGTTCGAGCGTTCGGCGCACGTTAGGCGCAATACCACTCTCCAAGTCGATGACGAAGCGGCGGCTTCGCCCGCTGCCTGACTGACGCGGGAGAAACCGCGGCAGCTCCAGCGCTCCTTGCGGTCCGAGCCCAAAGTCAGTCATGCCGACGACTCCGCTGTAGACCGCGGAGTTGATCCACGCATTTCCCGCCGCGCCGATGGCAAACCACGGACGTTTCGAGCTTCCCGTCCCCTTGAAGACGATCGTCGGCGCCAGCGTGCTGCCGTGGCGCGCGTTGGGGAGTCGGGCGCCATACGCCGACGGGTCTGTCGCGTACGACAGGAGTTTGTCGTTGTACAGGAATCCAAGCCCGGGTGAGACATAGAAGTTCCCACCCCACGTGCCGAGCGTCTGGGTAACGGCCACCAGGTTCCCCTGAGCGTCGCCGACGACGAATGCGGTGGTTCCCTGCGCTCGGCAGGGCGCGCCTTCGGCGTGATCGGCGCCGCACGGAGTGGATGCCAATTGCGCGTCGTCGCCTAACGACTGCGATTCGCGCGAGGAGTCGGCCTGCGGCGCGATGGCGGGTGGCGCGCCACAGGTGAGCGTGTCTCCGCGGAACGCACTGGGCGTCACGGCGCGGGCGGCGTCGAAACAACGCCAGCGTACGCGCGCTGTGTCCTTGTTCGTGAATGGCTCAGTGTTGGTGGGCCACAGTCCGGGGTCGGCAATACGCCCGCGCGACGACGGAGACAGCTGCCACGCCGCAATCATGGCGTGCAGTGTGGCGGCATCGTCGGTGTAGGGCTTGGGCGATACGACTTGCTCCAAGTTGCCGAGTTGGCCAGCGAGAATGACACCACCTCCAGCCGGAGGTGCGCTGGAGTAGATCGTGTTCTGCCGATAGGTGAACTGCACCGGCTCCCTCTCGGGCGCGAAGTACCGCGCCAGGTCGGTCATGCGAATCGCATTCCCTTTCCCGCGCAGGTCGTTCACCAGTCGCTCGGCGACCTCGCCCTTGTAGAAGCCATCGGCGCCGCCTAACGAGATCTTCTCCAGCGTCCACGCAAGATCGGGGTTGCGAATCGTGTCTCCGGCAACGCGCGGTTTGCCGTCCTTGTAGAAGAGCGCGCGGCTTGAGGGATACTTGTCGAACCCTTCGCGCTCGACCTGCAACGTGGTGGCCAATCCCTGGCTCACCACATAGCCATCGCGCGCAGCTCGAATTGCAGGAGCGAGAAGATCTTTCCATGGCACTTTGCCGCTCCCGTACTTCTTCCAGGCCGCATGCATGCCGGCCACGGTGCCTGGAACCATCGCCAGCACTGGGCCATCGCTCGGATAGCGCCCCTCGGTCAGGAGCGCGCCGTTGGCCAGCGACGCTTCTTCGGGGACGCGCGCCATGAACTCAAAGAGTACCGGGCGCTCCATCCCCGCCATTTGCACGAGCATCTCGCCGTATCCACCTACACCGCTGGCGTCGGGCTCCACCACGCCTAACGCGAAGGAGACTGCGACAGCGGCGTCAACGACGTTACCCCCCTTGCGCAGCATTTCGACACCAGCCGCTGAGGCGACCGGATGGGCGCTGGCCACGGCGGCTCGTCCACTTACTTCCGTGCGCAGCGAGGGGCGCTCGCGAATCATCGCGTACAGTGCGTTCTCGAGCGCATCGTCGTCAGCGGCGCTGACGGCCTGCGCACGATAGCGATCGCGCAGTTGGCGCCACTGCTGGCGTCGCGGCTGTGCGTCGGCATCCGCGAAGTACGTATCGTCGACGCGGCTCCACACGCGGTCGAAGATCTCGGCGTTGCGAGACGCTCGATCGAGCGCCGGCGCGGTGGCATCGCGCCCCGCGTCATCGGGAGGGCGCGGCGCGTCGACAAAGGCGAGTCGGGCCGCTGACGGAAGCGCTTCCGCGACTTCGCGATCACCCTGCCTCGCCGGGTCACCGTTGTAGCCGGCGCCCTCGTTAGGCTCGGCGGCCACCGCAATCGTCGAACCGTCGGGCGACCACGCAGGCGTGCCGACGCGCGCTGTTGCAAGGTTGACGTAATGTCCGTCGACCGCGGCGACGTACACCCCCGCTTTGCTTCCGTTGGACATGAAGGCGATCCGTTCGCCGTCGCGCGACCAGGTCGGGTGCTGCACGTCGCGATCGCCGACGACAAGCGAGTCGCGCGCCGCCGGCGTGGCGGAGAGCGTACGCACGCGCAGGGTCGTCGCCCCGTCGCGGCCACCCTGCACGTACGCCAGTTGCTTGCCATCCGGTGAGACGGCGCCTGCAAACTCCCGGCGCGTCGCGTTCGTTAGGCGGTGCTCGGCGCCGTTCGCATCGCGCACCCAGAGTCGCGCCAGGGCGCCATCGCCGCGCGTAAAGACGATCGTCCCGTCAGGCGCGACACTTGGCGCGTGGTCGGGCGCGGGGTCCGTCGTTAGGCGTTCGGGCGCCGCACCCGCGCGGCCGACGGCAATGCGCCACAAGTCCGTGTTGCCGCCGCGATCGGAGACAAAGACGATCGTCCGGCCGTCGCGGCTCCACGCCGGCTCCCGGTCCCACGCTCCCCCGGATGTGAGACGCGACCATCCGCCATCGCGCCCCGCCGAACGCTGCACCCACAAGTCTCCGTCGATGGAGACGGCGAGGCGCCCGTCAGGAGCGTACGCCGGGTCGCGCAGGACAGGCTGCCAGATGCCGGCAAGCGTTGTGTTCGCAACGAAGGAAATCAGCCAGAAATGCATAGATGGAATAGTAGAAGTTGCCCGCGCCTAACGAGCGGCCGCGCGCGCGAGCGCCGTCCTCGTACCGCGTGAGCCCGTGGCGCTCGAACACTCGCGCCGACGCCTTGATGACGTCGAGCATCGTCACCCCACGGCGAATCGCGCCGATGGCCGCTTCCTGCGCCTCGAGCACGATGTCGTAGTACTTGCGATGTTCCGCGGAAAAGTGCCCGAACACTGGCCACGTACGACACAGGTCGGTGGTATAGGTCATGTACGCAGCGGCGCCGTAGTCGGAGAAGCGCACGAAGCGCCACATGTGGTGCATCGAATATTCGTTTCGCAGCGCTTCCGAAGCTCGCGTCAGCGGTACACCCTTCCATGTCATGCCCATTTCGATCATTGCCTCGCCTCGCGGGCATCGCGCCTCAAGGTGCACCGCGCACCACCTCACGGCCAGCCGCTCGCCCTCTCCGTCACGCCCGACGCGAGATTCTCGCGCTCTCCGAAACTGGCCGCTTGGAAGCGGACCCTCGGCGTGACCGACGCGGCGATCCAGTTGTTGCCTCCTCCAGACGAAGTCGAGCCCTCGCTCATCGATCAGGACATCCCGCCCGATGTCGCGCGAACGCTTTCATGGCTCGAGCGCCTTCACGTCGCGCTCGCCCTGCGAATGAATCGCGAGCCGGCCAAGGCGTTCTGGACACGAGTGCAAAGTCTCGTTGGTGCGACCTCGATCAGTGTCCTCATTGGGAATCTGCTGCAGGTGCGTGGACTCGAGCACGTAGAGGGGGCATACGCCAAGGACGCGGTGTTGCTTGTGGCCAACCATCGTTCGTACTTCGACATGTTTGTCGTCTCGAGCGTGATTCACCGCAAGATCGCGGGAGACAAGCGCCTCTACTTTCCCGTGGTAGGGCAGTACTACTACCAGTCGCTGGCCGGTGTGGCTATCAACCAGTTTCTCGCCAACTGGTCGATGTTTCCGCCACTGTTCGCGCTCCCGACGCACCAAGCCAGCGATCGTTATGCACTCGAGATCCTGGTCGAGCTGTGCGCGCGTGGCGCCGGAAACATCCTCGGCATTCACCCCGAAGGGGGGCGCAACCTCGACCCCGATCCGTACTCGTATCTCCGTTTTCAGCCGGGGACGGGGAAGATCATCCACGCTGCGCGCCCCATCGTCGTGCCGGTCTTCGTCGCCGGGCTCACCAACGATCTCGCCGAACTGGTACGTCGCAATTGGGAAGGGGGGGAGCCGATTCGCTTGTGGTTTGGCGAACCGATCGATCTCGCGCGTGAGTTGTCGCTCCCAGCCAAGGGAAGCACGTATGTGGCCATCACCAACGCGGTGATGGAGCGCGTCAAGTCGTTAGGCGAGGCCGATCGGGTGCTGTACGGCGTCGGCGCGCGTTAGGCGCGTTAGGCGCGTTAGGCGCGTTAGGCGCGTTAGGCGCGTTAGGCGCGTTAGGCGCGTTAGGCGCGTTAGGGTGCCTTGGGTGGCGGCGACTTCTTGGCCGCGCTGGTGCGATATGCAACGTCCGGCGGCGGATCGCCGTGCGGCCAGTCGCGCTCCTTGCCGGCAAAATCGGGACGCACGTGCGAATTCACGTACGCCGCCACATCGAACGCCTGCTGCGCGGTAAGCGACCCGGGTGCGCTCTGCGGCATCCACCGTTTGATGAACTGCGCGGCGGTGCGGAGCCGCGACATTCCGGCGCCAATGTTGTACGACCGCGCACCCCACACCGGCGGCGCTTTGTCCGTCCCCTCTCCGTTCGCACCGTGGCAAGTGGCGCAAATGGCAGCGAAGACTTTTGCTCCTTCCGCTGTATCAGGCTTGAGTGGATCGAGCTTCGGGAGCCCCTGCCCTTCGGTTTCCGCGCCCACTGGGTAGCCGGAGGAGAGAAACGCCATGTAGGCAACGATGTCGCGCATGTCGCGTGACTCGGTTGCGAGCGCTTTCCCGTTCAGCGAACGCTTGAAGCAGTCGTTGATGCGGTCTTCGATGAGTTGCGTGGTGCCCGCACGTGAGCGGTACTGCGGAAAACGGGCGTACACGCCCACCCATCCCATGCCATCCTTCAGCGTTCCTGCCTGCTGATGGCAGTTAGAGCAGACCAGAGAGTTGCCGACGAACTGTGGCAGAGAATCGCGAGTGTGTAGCGCGATGGCGCGCCCGCGTCGCACCGATGCGAGAATCACCGAGTCCTTGATCTCCGATTCGCTCGGAACGCGAAACGCGACTCGAGTGGTCGGAGTGGGCTGCGGAAGCGCCTTCTTGGTTGGCTGGGTCGAATCGCCCTTTCGAGCCAGTGCCGAGCTGTCGCTCGCTCCGCGCTCGGCGGGACCGGCTTTCGCGCACGCCATCACGCCTGCCGAAATGAGGGCGATCGCGCCCAGCATCGTTCGCGTTAGGATTAGCCGCATAACGCTACGCTATCTTCTCACTCGCCAACCTGCAACGACAAGTCACCATGCTGATCCTCAGTCGTCACGCGCGGCGATTCGCCGCGCTCACCCTTGCGGCGCTGACCACGAGCGCGGCGAGCGCGAGGAAAGTCGCAGCGCAGTCGTCCTTCCCGCTCATCGTCTCGGGCGATTGGCTCGGACAACACCTCACATCGCCGCACCAAGTCATCATTCACGCCGCCAGCAGCAAAGCGGAGTACGACGCCGGGCATATTCCTGGCGCGCGACTCCTCCCCTTTTCCGCCTACGCCGTCACCCGCGACGGATTGAGTTCGCAACTTCCGAGTGTCGCGACGCTCGACTCGATCGTCGAATCGGTGGGCGTCTCCAATGGCGACCACATCGTCATCTACGGTCAGCCGCTCCAAGTCGCGCGCCTCCTCGTGACACTGGAGTACCTCGGCCTCAAAGGGAAGGTCTCCGTGCTCGACGGCGGCATGGATGCATGGCGAGAGGCGGGACGCACGGTGACTACAGACGCAGTGCAGGCGGGCGGTGGGAACTTCACGCCTTCGGTCGATTCGTCGATCGTCGCCGATGTGGCGTTCGTGCAGGGCGCGGCGGACCGAAAAGGCGTTCGCATCCTCGACGCCCGTGCGCCGGAGTTCTACTTGGGCACCAGCGCCGGACAGATGCCACGGGCCGGCCACATTCCGGGCGCGCGCAACGTCCCGTTTTCGTCGCTCACGAGTGAGCTCACGACGCAGCGCGAGCAGGGAAAGGTGGCGCGTCTCTTTACACAGGCGGGAGTCGCCAAGGGCGACACCGTGGTCACCTACTGCCACATCGGAATGCAGGCGTCGCTGCTCTATCTCGCCGCGCGGAGGCTGGGCTACGACGCGAAGATCTACGACGGCAGCTTCGAGGAGTGGAGCAAGCGGAGCGATCTTCCGGTCGTCGTCGGAAAGCCCTGACGACGATTGCCTAACGAGTACGAGAAAGGGCGGCGCTTTCGGCCAGCGCCGCCCTTTGCACATCTGCGCGCGCCTAACGCTACATGCGATACAGGTACGAATACTTCACGAAGAAGCCGTCCTGCGAGCGGGCGAGGTTCCGGAACTGGAACGCGCGTTGGTCCGCGAGCGTCGAACCGTAGCCGAAGAAGAACACCGTGCCCGGCCTCGGCTGATACGAGAAGAGCCAGTCCGCACGAATGCGATTCTTTCGGAAACCGGTGAGCGGAGTGAACGAACCGTCTCCGTTGCGAATCAACAAGGGAAGATTGGTGCGACCGTCGTCGCGTCTCGTGTCCTTCGCCTGCTGATCATACTGCCCTACAAGTCGGAAAAAGATCGAGCGCGTGGCCTGGTATTCCGCCTTGAGGCGCGGGACTTTTCGTTCCGACACCATCGAGTGGTCGTCCCAGCGCAAATACTGCACGTGCTGGTACTGCGCCTCGATGCGGAGTTGGTCGGTGGGGCGCCAACGTCCGTTCACGGTGGCGATGTGGATCAACCCCGACTGCCACTCTTCGAAGTTCTCGTCTTTGCCGCCGATGTAGAAGAAGTCGCCGCTGAAGCGCGACCACTCCGGTGTCGCAATCGAGAAGGTGAGATCCACGTTGTGCAATCGCGGATCGCCCGCGGCGGTGAACTTCACCGTGTCGTGTTGCGCGGTGGTTCCGCGATCGAGCCAGTAGTCGCCGTAGAGTTCTTTGTCGAAGCCGAAGTTTTCGAAGTAGACGCCGCCGCTCACACGCCACCCTCCACGCAGCGCGGCGTTACCAATGAAGTGCAGCTTGCGATCCTGGCTGGCCCGTCCGCGCACGAAGCCTTCGTACGTTCCCGTCTCCTGGCCGCGCACACCAAAACCCCACGTTTCAATGCGCGAGCCCGGCTTGTTGTAGATCGTCCACGTGTTGCTCACGACGTAGTCGGCAACATTGGTGCGCGAGATGAAGCCGGCCTGCGAATCGAAGTCGCGATCGACCGCGTTGATGCGCGCCGAGAAGTTGTAGCTCCGCCCTGAACGCACGAGGCTCGCCGCCCAGAGCGGCGCGGTGGTCGTGCGCAGCGTGCCTAACGAGTCGCTGCGGGTGCGCGCCATCGCCCCCTGCATCGTCAGCGCCCAGATCTTGTTCCTCACGAACCGCGCATCGATGCCGGCAACACGATTGTAGTCGTTGTTGTCGATGCGATCGGTGTACACAAAGCCGAGTCGCGATTGCTTTCCGAGATCGTGCGTCGCCCGCATGATGTTGAAGAACGGATGCCCCTGACCGGTGAGCGACGTCGAACGATCATCGAGGGCGCTCAGGACGGCGAGGTTGGTGCCTAACGATTTCCCTGTGAGCTTGAGCGCAATGTCGGGCTGCACGATGCGGCGCGAGTAAATAAGACCGTTGCCGACGGCGAAGTTCTCGATTCCATCGAGAAAGAACGGCCGCCGCTCGTCGTAGAATTGGCGGATGCGAGGATCGTACTGCACCGCGACGACGTCAGCCTCGACCTGCGAGAAGTCGGGGTTGAACGTGCCATTGAGCGTGAGGTTGTTCGTGATTCCCCAGCGTGTGGTCGCTCCGTACTGCGGTCCGTCGGGCGCATATCCCCAGCTTCCATCGCTCTTGCGGTGTCCGCTCTGAAATGCAACGACCGACGGCGTGATGTCCACGACCACGCCGCGGCGCAAATCGCGCAGTCCGCGCAA
Source organism: Gemmatimonadaceae bacterium (assembly GCA_044224185.1). GTDB lineage: Bacteria > Gemmatimonadota > Gemmatimonadetes > Gemmatimonadales > Gemmatimonadaceae > SCN-70-22. The sequence continues at coordinate 26,728 of JBGAKW010000009.1, forward strand.
CGTTCCCGCTTGTGCGAGGAACGACGCACCGGCGCGCACCGCCGGTGTCCATGTGTCCTCGTGCCCCAGATGCTGCACGCGCCTAACGACTTGCAGCCCCCAGTCCTGGGTCTCGGTCGATTGATAGCGCAGTGACTTGAAGGGAATTCGGATCTCGACCTCGTACCCGTAGTCGGTGACGCGCCCCTTCGATTCGTACACGAAGTTCGCGCTCAGATCCGTCGCGACACGCGCCTGCGCCCCCCCGGTGGCGGTCGTCGACGCGGACTGCAACTCATTGAGCGTGCCGTCGGCCTGCACGCCTAACGCGTTCACGCCGAACACAAAAGCCTGGCGCCCATCGTTGAAGGTGCTGAGGATGATCTCGACGTAGTCGTCGCCCGAGATCTTGTCGCGGTCGGAAAGTCGTGCATTGGTCGCCCCAGCGGGCGCGAAGGCGCGCACACCGAAGTGGATCGCCGTGGGCGAGTACCAGACCAACACCTCGGTCGAGTCGGTGGCCGGGCGACGGTCGGACGGCTGAAACTGCGAGAATCCGGTCAGGAGCGCGGCATCCTTCCAGACGGCCTCCGATAACACGCCATCAACCGTCACAGCCGCGTCGAGATGCGGAATGGTGACGTTGATCTTCCCTTCCCGCCCGTTGAAAACGCCGGCAGCATCCGGCGGCGTTAGGCGCTGCGACGCCACGGGCGCCGAGGAGTCGGCAGCAGTGGCAACACCCGATGACGCGTGCTCCGGGGGGCGCGTGGTGTCTTTCACGAGGCGCTCCTGCGGATGCGCGAGCGATAACAGCGACGCAACGACGACGACAGAATTGATCAACACAGCGCGAGTGCGAGAGAGTCGGGGGGATGCGACCAGAAGGAGTCGCAAACAAGACAATCGGCGCCGCGCATCACGCGCGACACCGAGATTCCAACAACGCCGAGTGCGCCAAAAAGTTACGCGGTGCGCAGCCGAACAGTTGGTGACGAAGACTCGAGCACCCTACTTCCCGTGTCGAGGCGCTGCCAACGGGGGGGGCAAATCGGCGCGCGACGCTCGCAGACGACCACCATACGCCACGAAGGCCGTCCAAATGAGGACGGCCCTCGGCGACTTCCATGCATTTACCAGCCGCGCTTCACACGCAGCATCGGGCGTTAGAAGCCCAGGTTCAAACCAACGTTAAGTGAAACATTGTGCGCGGTCCTTCCCTGCAGGTTGAACGACGTTGCCTGCTGGAAATCGAACTTGCCAACGTAGTCCTTCGCCTGAAGGCGGAGACCGATGTTCTTGTTGAGGGAGAGGTCCACACCGCCGCCGAAGTTCACGGCGAAGTTGGTAGCGTTGGTCGTCAACGGTCCCGTGCGCACCTCATAACGAATCGCGCCGGCGCCCGCCTCGACAAACGGCGTTACGCCTAAGCCTAACGAGCCAGAATTCGGGAGTCGAAACTGCAATCCACCGTCGTACAGCAACACCTTGCTGTCAGCGATGTTCAGTCCGCCGATGATCGGAAGACCGACGCGTACGTTGGAATCGGAGTATCCGATGTTGCCGACGAGCGCGACGTTAGGCATGAGGTCGATGCCTCCCTGAACGCCATACACCGCCGAGTTCTGATTCGTGATGCGCGTACCGATCGGGCCGTCGACATAATCGCCGAACGCCATGTAGCCAACGTACGGCGTGATGCGCGCGACAGCCGGCTTCTGCGCCGACGCGCTCGAGGACGTGAGAAGTGCGGCGAGCGCAGCGACCGCACCGAAAGTGACATAACGAGTCTTCATGGTAGCTCCAGTAGAGTGCGGAGCCACACGTTGCACCCGTCATGCCCCTTCGCACCGCCGCCTTCCGAGCCAGCATCTTCAAACAGCGCAACGACTTAAGATGTTACGCGATTCGTTGCGCTACGGCTCGTGTCCCTGCACGAGGACGACCGACCGTCCCATTGCGACCACTCTCGGAAACCCTGCGTTCACTGCGCGCCGAGCTCACTCCACAACTGCGCCGCTGCACGCACGCCGCCGTCGAAGTTCGCCACCGACATCCACTCGTTAGGCGCGTGGGCGTTTTCGCCCGGCAGGCCAAATCCCATGAGCAACACCGGCGCCCCCAGCACACGCACGAAGTCGTGCACGACCGGAATCGAGCCCCCTTCTCCTACGATCACCGGCTCGCGCCCGAACGCATGCGCCAGCGCTCGCGACCCCGCATCAAAGAGCGCCCCCGACAGCTCTGCACGCCACGGCTTTCCACCATGCAACGTCCGCACGTTCACCGTCACACCTTTCGGTGCAACAGACTTCACATGCGCTTCCATCTGTGCGCGCACCCTCTCCGGGTCCTGATCGGGAACGAGACGACAACTCACCTTTGCCATTGCCTGCGACGGCAGAACAGTCTTGGCTCCTTCGCCGGTGTAGCCGCTCAGCAACCCGTTCACCTCGCACGTCGGACGCGACCAGATGCGCTCCAGCGTCGAGTACCCGCGCTCGCCGCCTAACGAGACGGCGCCAGTCTCGGCGCGAAAGTGCTCTTCGTCGAATGGAAGCGCGCGGATTTGCGCGCGTACCTTCTCCTCCCACGCCCTCACGTCGTCGTAGAAGCCGGCGATCGCCACGCGGCCATCGGCGTCGTGGAACCTCGCCAGAATGCGCGCCAGCGCCATCGCCGGATTCACCACCGCACCCCCGTACGATCCGGAATGGAGATCGGTCGACGGTCCCGTTACGTCGATCTGGAAGTACACCATTCCGCGTAACGATGAGAGGAGTGACGGGAGTCCAGGCGCAAACATCGCCGAGTCGGAAATCACGACGCCGTCGCAGGCGAGCCGTTCCGCATGCTGCTCGATGAACGCGGCAAGGTGCTCACTCCCCACTTCTTCTTCCCCTTCGGCGACAACAATCACGTTCACCGGAAGCGAGCGATGCGTCGCGAGGTACGCTTCGAGCGCCTTGACGTGGAGAAAGATCTGCCCTTTGTCGTCAACGGAGCCGCGGGCGTAGATGCGCCCGTCACGAACCGTCGGTTCGAACGGCGGCGAAACCCACAAGTCGAGAGGCTCGGCAGGCTGCACATCGTAGTGGCCGTACACAAGAATCGTCTTGGCATCCTTGCCGGCGCCTCGCCACTCACCGAGCACCACCGGATGTCCCTCTGTCGGATGAATACTCGCTTCGAGACCTGCTGCCTCCAGTTGGTCTCGCAACCAGTTCGCCGCATGTGAGACATCAGCCGAGTGTTCGCTGCGTGCGCTGACAGACGGAATGCGAAGGAAATCAAAGAGCTCGCGGTGGAAGCGCTCGGTATTCGCGTCGAGGTATGCGTCGAGCGTGTTCATGGCATTGGGTCGAAAGAGGATGGTCGGTTCGTGCCTTCGATTCTGATCAACGGCACACGGGGAGACAACTCTCGGGTGCGTCACGCACCTATCTCGCGTCATCGGAAATGCGAGATGCTAGTTTTGTCGCAATGATCCTACTCTATGTTGCCTTGGGCAGCGCCCTCGGCGGAGTCACGCGCTTTCTGCTCGGTGGCTGGGTGCAGACGCGCAGCGGCATGACGTTCCCCATCGGAACGTTGCTCATCAACATCACAGGATCGTTTCTTCTCGGCTTCCTCGTACGCTACATGACGGTGGAGTCCGGATATTCACCGGAGCATCGCGCTCTGCTCACCGTAGGCTTTTGCGGTGGGTACACCACCTTCTCGACGTTCTCCGTCGAGACGTTGCGTCTCTTTGAACAGGGAGAGTACTCACAAGCCTCTCTCTACATCCTAACGAGTGTCGTTTTGTCACTGGCGGCAGCGGTCGGTGGATCGCTACTGGCACGTGCAGCGACGGAGTAGGGACGACGTCATGAATCGCCTCGCGAACGAGACCTCTCCGTATCTCCTCCAGCACGCGCGGAATCCTGTTGACTGGTATCCGTGGGGAAGCGAGGCACTCGATCGTGCACGCGCCGAGGACAAGCCGATTCTCTTGAGCATTGGCTACGCGGCGTGTCACTGGTGTCATGTGATGGAGCATGAGTCGTTCGAGGATGCTTCGACCGCCGCGTTGATGAACGAGTTGTTCATCAACATCAAAGTCGATCGCGAAGAACGCCCCGACCTCGATTCGATTTACATGCAGGCGGTGCAGGCGATGACTGGGCATGGCGGTTGGCCGATGACCGTGTTCCTCACACCGTTAGGCGAGCCGTTCTACGGCGGAACGTACTTCCCTCCCGTCGATCGGCACGGGATGCCGAGCTTCAAGCGGCTGTTGGCGTCGGTGCACGAAGCGTATCGATCGAAGCGTACGGCGGTGGCGAATACGGCTGAGAAGTTGCGCGAGATCTACGACGCGGCGCTGCGCCCAATGCCGCGCGGCGAGAGGCTCAACCGCGAAACGCTCGAAAGCGCCTTTCACGTACTCGCGCAATCATACGATGTGCTGCACGGCGGCTTTGGAGGTGCTCCGAAGTTTCCGCCATCGATGTCGCTCGATTTTCTGCTGCGATGGCACGCACGCACCGGAACCGTCGTCGCGCGCGACATCGCGGTGAACACCATGCGCGCGATGGTACGCGGCGGCATCTACGACCAGGTGGGCGGCGGACTGCACCGCTACAGCGTTGACGAGAAGTGGCTCGTGCCGCATTTCGAGAAGATGCTCTACGACAACGCACTCTTTTCACGTTTAGGGGTGCACCTCTGGCAGGCCACTGGCGACGCCGAGATCCGCGACGCCACGCGCGACACCTTTCGTTGGCTCCTGCGCGAGATGACATCTCCCGAAGGTGGCTTCTATTCGTCGCTCGATGCTGACAGCGAGGGAGAGGAAGGAAAGTTCTACGTCTGGAGCGAGCACGAACTCGATGCCCTGTTAGGCAGCGACTCCGCTGTCATCAAATCGCTGTGGGGCGTTAGTGCAGGCGGCAACTTCGAGGGGCGCAATATCCTGTTCCTGCCTAACGACTCGGCTGCCGTCGCCGATCGCCACGGCATCGCACTCGATGCCCTGCAGGCGATCGTAAATCGTGCCCGCGCACTGCTCTACGACGTACGCGCCAGGCGTGTCTGGCCCGGTCGCGACGAGAAGATTCTCGCCGGCCTGAACGGGTTGATGCTGCGTGCACTCTGCGAAGGGGCGCGCGCGTTCGACGACGCCGAACTTCGTGCAGCGGCGCTCCGCAACGCGAGCTTTTTGAAGGGTGCCATGTGCCGAGACGGGCGTATCGTCCGCTCTTACAAAGATGGCTCCGCGCGCGACATCGGCTTTCTCGAAGACCACGCGTCGGTTGCTCTCGCCTTCCTCGACGTCTACGCGCTGACCTTCGACGCGCAGTGGCTCGCGGAAAGCGAACGCATCGCAGCGGCGACCGTCGATCGCTTCTACGATGAGTCGCGCGAACTCTTCTTCGACACCCCGTCGGACCATGAAACGCTCATTACCCGACCGCGCGATATCACCGACAACGCCCTTCCTTCTGGAACGTCGCTCGTCGCTGAGCTCCTGACGCGATTGGCCATCATCGGCGGTAACGAGCGGTATGCGAAACTCTCCAGCGACATCCTGAGCGGCGTGGGCGACTCAGTCGCGCGCTACCCGAGCGCCTTCGGACACCTACTCGGCGTTGCCGACATGGCGGTTTTTGGGGCGATCGAGGTTACCCTGGCCGGTCGTCCGGATGGACCGGCGCATCGCGCGCTCGCACGCGCCGTCGGCAGGGGTTATGTCGCCTCGTTGGTGCTCGCCGGGGGCGAGATCGATGTAGCTGACACCCGCCCAATGCTGCGAGGGCGTTCGGCCGCCCAAGGAGCAGCTACGGCGTATGTGTGTCGTCACTACGCGTGCGACGCTCCCACGCAGTCGCCCGACGAGTTGATCGCCCAACTCGCAGTCGCGTCTCGCGCGAGTAAGTAGCGGCGCGGCAAAGATTTGGTACAAGGAGCGTCGCGCCGCTGGCGCCAAGCGATCGACGAATATCGGACGCTGTCGATGGCACATCCCTTGCCCGCCACGCGCGGTATCCAAGGAAAGGGAGTGCTCGTCCCTTCCAGTGTGGCAAAATTCCGATAGTCCAAAGCCGTGCAGAGTGCTGCTTTTGCTATCTTAGCCCGACGTCGGGGATGCCGAACAAGGGCGTGTCGTGAAGCCACGGTGCGCTTTTCATCCGGCGGTCGTCATCTCCACGAACTCCTCCACGCGCGTAATGCACACCTTCGCTCAGACCCGATCGATGCGGTCACTTTTGCTCCCGACTCCGACGCGCCTCTTCGGGCTCATCGCCGCCGCTCTCACAATTACCGTCAGTGCCTGCACGGAACCGCTTCCGCCAGCCACTCTCGCTTCGCTGCGCATCTCGCCGACAGCGGATTCGTTCTTTGTAGGTCAGACGACAGCGCCCGGGCCGTTCCTGGTCACGATGCTGGACAACAAGGGGAACACGATCTCCGACGGGCGAAAGATCGTGTACGCGTCGTCGAACCCCGGCGTCTTTACGGTGGACGCCAACAACGGTGCAATCACCGGGGTAGCCGCGGCTGGTGCGCTCTATCGCGCTACGGTCGGCGGGAAGACGATCGAAGCAAACGTGAAGATCATCAGCCCCGTAGCGCGAATTCAGCTGATCACGCAGAACCAGACGTTGCAGGTCGGAACCACTCTTCAGCTCCAGTACAACGTTCTCGCCTCGGATAATTCGACGATCTCGGGTCGCACGGTCGGCTTCACGTCAACCAATCCCGGTGTCATCTCGGTGAGTGGTACGGGGTTGGTGAGTGCGGTGGCGGTCGGGCAGGCGACGGTAAGTCTCATCGTCGAGAACAAGAATGCGACCGTCACGTTCATTGTCGAACAACAGCCAGTCGCGTCGATCCGCCTAACGCCGGCTGTTCCTCAGCTCCTTCGCGTGGGGGGGACGTTGCAGGTGACGGCGACACCACTCAACGGCGCGGGCCAAACGCTCAACGGCCGCGTCGTGAATTGGTCGACGAACAATCCCACCGTTGCCACAGTGTCAACCGCCGGTGTGGTCTCCGCGCTGGCCTCAGGCGCCGCTACCTTGACCGCCGAGTCCGAGGGACGCACGGCATCGTTGCCGATCACGGTGACGGAGGTCCCGCCGCGCAGCATCACACTCGCGCCCGATGCCTTCGATCTCGCGACTGGTGTCACGCGTCAGATCATACCGGTCATCATCGACTCGCTGGGCCAGAACGTGAGCTCGCTGGCCAACCGTAACGTCGTCTGGTTGTCCACCAACTCAGCGGTTGCGAGCGTGAACACGGCCGGCGTTGTATCCGGAGTCGCCGCGGGCACGGCGAAGATCCGCCTAACGGTGGACGGTGTCACGTCGAACGATGTGACGGTAACGGTAAGCCAGCAGGTGGCGTCGATCCGCCTGACGCCATTCCTGAACCAGACCATACGTGTCGGCGCCACGTTGCAGATGACGGCGACACCGCTCGACAACAACTCGCAGCCGATCGCCGGAAAGCCGGTGAATTGGTTCTCATCGAACACGAGCGCCGCGACCATCTCGAACAACGGTCTGGTGACCGCCGTATCTCCCGGTTCGACCACGATCACCGCCGAAGCGGACAACAAGACAGCGTCTGTCACCGTTACCGTGACGCTCGTACCAGTGGGATCCGTTTCGCTCGCGCCGCTCAAGGACACGCTGGTCGTTGGCGATTCGCGGCAGTACACACCGGTTGTGCGTGATACGGCGAACCGCGTCATCAGCAACTTGAATGGCCGCACGGTGACGTGGTCGTCGAGCAACGTTCTGAACGTGACGGTCAATAACCAAGGCGTGGCGACGGCGCAGGCACCTGGGACGTCGGCGATCAACGTCACGATCGACGGTGTCCTCAGCAACGACGTCACCATGCAATCGTCGCAGGTCGCGAGCATCACGATTTCGCCGAGCCCAGCGGTCGTGCAGGTTGGTAAGACGCTTCAACTGACGGTGGTGCTCCGCGACGCAGCGGGAAACATCCTGACCACCATTCGCCCCTTCACGACATTCCAGTCGAGCAACAACAACGTGGCGACGGTCTCGTCGACTGGAATCGTGAGCGGCCTTTCCGTCGGCGGTCCTGTCACCATCACGTTAGGCATCAACGGCGTGAACGCGTCGGTGCAGTTGACGGTGAACTGACACCGCGGCGCTGATCGCGATTCACCAGGAAAGCAGCTCGCCCGCGCCCCGGTATCCGGTGGCGCGGGCGAGTTGCGTTAGGCGTGAGCTGCGGGCGCCACGTTAGGCGGTCACGGTCTCATTCAAAGTCCAATGCCAGGTTCATCGCTGGCGCCGAGTGGGTCAGCGCACCGACGGAGATATGATCGACGCCGCTTTCAGCGATCGCACGCACCGACTGCAATGACACTCCCCCCGATGCCTCCAGAATCGCTCGACCCGCCACAAGACTGGCGCAGCGCCGCATTTCGTCAGGGGGCATGTTGTCGAGGAGGATGATGTCAGCGCCCGCCGCTACCGCTTGCTCCACCTGCTCCACCGTGTCGCACTCCACTTCAATTGTTGCACCTGGCGGGGAGATGTCTCGACACCGTTTGACGGCCACTGCAATGTCGCCATCGACGGCCACGAGATGATTGTCCTTGATGAGCACCGACGATGACAGGTCCATGCGGTGGTTCACGCCACCGCCAGCGCGCACCGCGTACTTCTCTAAAGCGCGCCAGCCGGGCGTTGTCTTGCGCGTGTCCAGAATGCGCGCCTTTGTCCCGCGCACAGCGTCGGCGTACTGCGCGGTGAGCGTCGCAATTCCTGAGAGTCGCTGCAGAAAGTTGAGCGCGACGCGCTCAGCCGAGAGCAGCGCGCGCGCGTGACCAGAGATGAAGAGCACCGTATCGCCCTTGGAAACGTGCGACCCGTCTTCGTGATCCACGCGTATCGAAATCTTCGCGTCGAGCTGGTGAAAGGTCTCAAGCGCAAAGGCGAGTCCGGCGATCACTCCAGTTTGCCGGGCAACAAGGCGCGCGCGCGCCCGACGATCGCTGAGTACCGTCGCAATCGTTGTGACGTCTTGAAACGCGCCGTCCTCGTCCAGCGCAGACCTAACGACTGCCGTCACCTGTTCGCGTGACCACGGAAATTTCAAAATGCCGTCGCGCTTGATGGCTGGGACGGCCAACGGCGTGATGTGGCGTGGAGGCGTCATTCCGTGTTCGGGGTGCGACATGAGTTCATCCATCCTTTGGCGCGTCACCGCGCCATGCGTGGGCGCGATGTCGCGCCGTCACTCGCCAGGATCGGCGACTGTGGAGACTGGTCCCGGCGCCGGCGCACTCCCGCCGATTGCCACCATGCGTTCGAGCGCACGTCGTGCGCGTGCAGCAACGTCGCTCGGGACCGTGATGCGATGCTCCAGTCGCTCCAACGAATTCAACACCTTCGGAAGCGTCGTCATCTTCATGTACTGGCACTCTGCGCGATCGCTCGCGGCGTAGAACGTCTTGTCGGGATTGGCGCGACGCAGCCGATGGAGGATTCCCGTTTCGGTGGCCACAATGAAGCTCGACGCGTGCGAGCTCGCCGGGCGGCGAATCATCCCTTCGGTCGACAGTACCTGCACACCCTCTTTAGCAATCGCGCCGGCCGACATCGCCTCCAGCACGTTGGTGGAGCAGCCGCACTCAGGGTGCACGAGCACTTCGGCGTCAGGGTGCTCGCCACGCTGTCGCGTCAAGGCCTGTGGCGTGATGCCAGCGTGCACGTGACACTCACCCATCCAGACGTGGATGTTCGTGCGTCCGGTCATGCGCCTAACGTGAGCGCCGAGGAACAAGTCGGGACAGAAGAGAATCTCCCGGTCGGCAGGGATCGCGTTGATCACTTCGACCGCGTTGCCCGACGTGCAGCAGTAGTCGGTTTCAGCCTTCACCGCGGCGGTCGTATTCACATAAGACACGACAACGGCGTTCGGATGTTCCTGCTTCCAGTCGATGAGCTGCTCGGCCGTGATCGTGTCGGCGAGCGAACACCCCGCATTGAGATCAGGAAGGAGAACCGTTTTGTTGGGCGAGAGAATGGCAGCGGTCTCCGCCATGAAATGCACGCCACAAAAGACGATCACCTCCGCATCGGTCGCGGCAGCTTCGCGGCTCAGACCCAGAGAGTCTCCGACGTAATCAGCGACCTCCTGCACCTCGGAGCGTTCGTAGTTGTGCGCGAGAATGACGGCGTTCTTTGCCGCGGCGAGCGCGCGGATCTGTTCGTGGAGCGCCAACGTGGGCTCGGAGGAAAGCAATGAAGTCATCGGGGTGAATCTATCGGTAAAGTGCGCGCGCGACGAACGTGGTCGCGCCGCCGGATGAGAAGCGAATTGGCGAGCGAATCGAGGTCTACCACTCGATGTGCTTTCCGCGCCACTCCCCTTTGGCTCGCGGATAGTCAGAACGGTAGTGTCCGCCTCTCGATTCCCGTCGAGCGAGCGCCGCGGCAGCAACGAGTTGTGCAGTCTCGCACATGTTGCGCTCTTCGGTCATTCCCTCGCTCAGCCTTCCGTGCAGGTCCTCGAGGGCGGCGACGCATCTACGCAAGCCTCGTGCGTTGCGATCGATTGCGGCGTAATCCCACATCAGTTTGCGTACGGAGTCGGCGGCCACCTGGGCAGCGCCGCGATCGACAAGCGGTGGAACGTCCCATCGTCCCGCGCGGCGCCCCGCTGCCACGCGAGGTGCGGCGATGATGTCGCGCGCCACGCGCTCGGCGAAGACGAGCCCTTCGAGCAGCGAGTTGGACGCGAGGCGATTGGCGCCATGCACGCCGGTGCAGGCGACCTCGCCTGCTGCCCACAGTTGGGGGAGCGATGATCGCCCGGCCAAATCGGTGACGACGCCGCCCATCATGTAGTGCGCGGCCGGCGTCACCGGGATGAGCGCGGCGCGCGGATCAATGCCGCGGTGCATGCAGAGCGCAAAGATTCCCGGAAAGCGCGTCGCGAACTCCGCGCCTAACGAACGCGCGTCGAGGAAGACTTTCCCCGTGCGCTGCCGCTCGCGGAAAATCTCGCGGGCCACGACGTCGCGTGGCGCGAGCTCGGCCAACTTGTGGCGCGAGGGCATGAAGCGCACACCGTCGCCATTCACGAGAATCGCCCCCTCTCCACGCACCGCTTCGGAGATGAGCGCCAGCGGGTTCTCCGGCGTTTCCAGCGCCGTCGGGTGAAACTGGACGAACTCCATGTCGGCGAGGCGAACGCCGGCGCGGTGGGCAATGGCGTATCCATCGCCCGTCGCCACCACGGGATTCGTGGTGTAGCGATAGATCTGTCCGCATCCGCCAGCTGCAAGCACCGTGGCATCGGCCCGAATCTCGACTGCTTGTCCGCGCACTGAAGCGCGCACGCCGGCGCATCGCCCCTTCTCGATCATGAAATCGAGCACGCGCGCGTCTTCGAGCACGCTCGTGCGCTTGCTGCTGCGCACGCGTTCGATGAGGGTGCGCGCGACTTCGGCGCCGGTGCGGTCGCCGTGCGCATGGACAATGCGGCGCCGCGAATGGGCCGCCTCGCGCCCCAGCTTCAACTTTCCATCGGAGCCAAGATCGAACGCCGCACCCGCCAGCTGCAATTCGCGCACGCGCGCAGGCCCTTCCTCGACCAATACCTCCACGGCCTCGCGATCGCATAACGCAGCGCCAGCCGCCAGCGTGTCCTGGCGATGAAGCTCCGGCGAGTCCCCCGCGCCGAGGGCCGCCGCGATCCCACCTTGGGCATACGACGTCGCGCTGTCGAAGAGCGATCGCTTTGTCAGAACCAACACGTCGCCATGTTCGGCGGCGCGCCACGCGGTGTGCAATCCCGCCACACCGCTACCGATGACCAGAAATCGTGTACGAAGAAGTGAAGGCATGTCGGAATAATGCGCCGTCCCCATGTCGGGAGCGAATGGGCCGCGCGAGATTTCGCCGACTCAATTTCTCACTCGACCAATGATGATCGGCTACGTCTCGAATCTTTGTCGCCGGCGGCGCACGCTGGCAATACTCGCGAGCACAACCATCTGTGCCATGGCGCCGCAGCGTGTCGCGATGGCCCAATGGACATCACGCGCCAGTGGTACGAACCAATCGCTGCGCGGTTTGAGCGTCGTCAACGCCAACGTGGCGTGGGCAAGCGGCGCGCGCGGAACGGTCATTCACACCGAAGACGGTGGCAAGACGTGGAAACTCACCGCCATCCCGAACGCCGAGAAGCTCGACGTGCGCTCCGTCCACGGACGCAGCGCGCGAGTCGCGCATGCTGCCGCCACCGCAGGACGCATCTGGCGCACGATGGACGGCGGGCGCACCTGGTCGCTGCGCTTTCAAGCAGCCGATACCTCCGTCTTCCTCGATGCAATCGACTTTTGGGATGACCGTCACGGCATCGCGATCGGTGATCCAATCAACGGTCGATTCGTCGTTCTGACCACCGAAGATGGCGGCGAGAGTTGGCACGCTGCGCCCCCGCAGTCTCGTCCGGTTGCACTCGCCGGTGAAGCAGCGTTCGCAGCAAGCGGGAGCTCGCTCGTAATCGGTAGAAAGGACAGCGTCTTCCTGGGCACCGGTGGCGGCGCCGCACGCGTGCACGTGAGCGGCGATCGGGGGCGTACATGGGAAGCGATGGCGACGCCGATTCTGCAGGGAGGAGCTTCGCGCGGAATCTTCTCTGTCGCCGCTCCCCCCGCGGGAAGTCTCATCATCGTTGGCGGCGACTATGCGCAAATGGATACGGCGCGCGACAATGCGGCATACTCGCGCGATCGTCGCACGTACGAAAGGCGTGCCGACGCTGGGCTCCGGGGATTTCGATCGGGTGTCGCAATCTTCCCTCGCGGGAAACGCCCAGCGGTTGCGATCGCTGTGGGACCAACTGGAAGCGACATCTCTCTAGATCACGGAATGCGTTGGACACCGTTCGACAGTGTTGGCTTCCATGCCGTGCGCGCGTCGCGCGATGGTATCTTCTACGCCTCCGGAAGCGGAGGACGCGTCGCGACCTTCGACGCCCGGAAACTTCCGTAAACGCCGGCCGAGTGCCGCACTGTCCATCCTGTCCTACTCGTTATGCAGCGTCTGATTGTTCGCGCACTACCGCTTGTCGTGTTGTCTGCCCTTTTCGTCGCGTGCTCCAACGGAAGCAAGACTTCATCGGATAGCACGCGCACAAGCGCAAAGCCAATCGCGCAAGCGGTGCAGGCTCCCCCCGTCTTTCGCGTGCAGTTCGAAACGAGCCGCGGCAATTTTCTCGTCGAAGCGCACCGCTCATGGGCGCCGCGCGGTGTCGATCGCTTCTATCAACTCGTGCAGAGCTCGTTCTTCGACAACACGCGCTTCTTTCGCGTCGTCACCGGTTTCATGGTGCAGTTCGGCTTGAGCGGCGACCCCGAAGTGAACAAGGCGTGGGAGAAGTTGAATATCCAGGACGACTCGGTCACGCAGAGCAACAAGCGCGGCTACGTGTCGTTTGCCGCCGAATCGGCGCCTAACACACGCGCCACGCAACTCTTCATCAATCTCGTCGACAACCACAACCTCGACGAAATGGGCTTTGCCCCCATCGCGCAGGTCATCGATGGAATGGCGGTGGTCGACTCGCTCTACGCCGGTTACGGCGAGGGCGCACCGCAGGGCTTTGGTCCCGATCAGATGCGCATCATGTCCGAGGGAAATGCGTATCTCGAGCGCGAGTTCCCCAAGCTCGATTTCATTCGCACGGCAAAGCTTGTCGCCTTGCCCACGGACGCGGCGACCGGAGGAGATTCTGCGGCAAAGCAAGGGGCGTCTCGTTAGGCTGCGCGCGTCGGAGAGCGAACGCGGCGCGGTGCGGCGATGGCGCAATGTCATCGCCGCGCTGCTTTTGTGCCTCCCTCCCCCCCTCGTGAGCCTGCCGTTGCACGCACAGCACGCGGACCACGCCGCCGTCGCTGCCTCTGACAGCGACTCGCTGCGCGCTTTTAGGCTTGGCGCGATGGCCACGGTGGTTGCCAGCGCCGCCGGGCCGCTGGTACTTCATCGCACATTGCGCGAAGGCTACCTCACACAACCGGTCGTGGCGGGAGCCTTTCGCGCACTCGGCGGTCACCTGCGCGCATACGCCACGCTCAACGCCGAGGGGGTGACGCTCGATCGCGGTGAACTCACCCCGGGAATGTATGGCGAGGGCTACGTCGATCGCCGTCACCCACATACCTACGTGCATGAGGTGATGGCTGGCGCCACCGGATCGTTAGGCAGCGCGCGGGCGAGTGCATTCGCCGGCAAGGGCTTCGTCCCGTTCGGAAGCGACGACCCGATGATGCGCCCGTTCGAGAAGTTCCCGGTCAATCATCACCTGGCGCAGGTCATCGAGCGGGCGCTGGTGGTGGGGAGCATTCGGACCGCGCGCCTAACGATCGAAGCTGCGTCGTTCAACGGCGACGAGCCCCAAGGCCCCAGCGATTGGCCTAACGAGAGCCGCCTCTTTGATTCCTGGGCGGCGCGCGCCACGCTCCGGCCGCGCGCCGAGGTCGAACTGAGCGCGAGCCTGGCGCGCGTTCAATCGCCCGAGGACGCGGAAGGCTTCGGACTCGACCATCGCAAATCCCACGCGGGTGCACGCTTCGCGCGTTCGGCGGGAATCGTCCGTTACGCCCTCGTCGAATGGGCACGCACCGCCGAATACGCGAACACTCGGCGCGCCTACGCCTTCACGTCCCTACTCGGCGAGAGTCAGGCCGTGTGGCCGCGGGCGTCGCTGGCGCTCAGACTTGAACACACCGATCGCCCTGAGGAAACGCGCGCTGAATCTCCGTATCGCTCGATTCGACCGCTCCTGGACTTCAGCATTCTAGGCGTGACGCGATGGACCATCGCGACCGCACACGTCGAAGCGAGGGCCACGCGACTCGGCGCGATTGGTGCACATCCGTTTGTCGAAGGTGCGTGGCATCACGCGAAAGCACGCCTGCACCCTACGGCCATCGATCCTGCGGAGTTGTACGGCACGTCGCGCATCTGGTCATTGTCCATGGGGATTCGCTTCGACGTGGGCTCCATGCGGCAGCGCATGGGGTATTACGGTATGCTGCCGTGAGGCGGCGAGCGTACGCCGTTGTGCTTCTGCAGGCAAACCACTCAACGTCACAACTTCGTCGGCTGATGCGAGATGAATCGGTAGCAAAGCGCCTTCGTTCGAGAATCGGGTGTACCCTGCTGCTCGCGCTTGCCGGCACCGCCAGCTGCAACGACGGCACTGGCAACGCCAAGACGAACGACAACGGCGATCCCGCAGCGTTGCAGGTCATGGGGCGCGGCACGATCACCGCGCGCTATTCTGCCGAAGTCTGGACGCGCGGGAACTACACGTACACCACCACATGGGGTACACGTGGTGCGTCATTCACGCCGGGCAACGCGATTTACATCTGGGACGTGCGCAACGCGAAGCCACAACTCGTCGACTCGGTCCTGGTCCCGAACGCCACGACCTTGGGCGACGTTCAGACGAGCGACGACGGGACCATCTTGGTAGTGCCCACCGAGTTTGCTCCCGGCTCCATCGCCATCTTCAATCTCACAAACCCTACACAGCCGCAGCTACTCGCGCGCTTTACGTCGTCCAAGATCACCAACGGCGTGCACACGTGCGAAGTGCAGCGCGTCAACGGACGCCTCTACGCGTTCCTCTCGATCAATCGATCGGGCACAGCCCCATCGCGCCTCATGATCGTCGATCTCACGACGCCCACGGCGCCCGTCGAAGTGATGACGCGCGAAATGGGCGTGCCCTTCATTCACGACGTCTTTGTACGCGATGGCCTGCTGTTCACCGCACTATGGAACGCCGGCGTCACCATCTGGGACATCGGCGGCGGCGGTGTCGGAGGCACGATCGCCAATCCCATCGCCATTTCCTCAATTGCCACCAAGAACGGATCGGCGCACAACGTCTGGTGGTTCCACGATTCCACCAACAACTCCAAGCAGTACATGTTCGTTGGTGAGGAAGCGGGCGGCGCCGCTGGATTTTCATCGTCTGCTGGCGACATCCACGTCGTCGACATTTCGAACATGGCCGCACCGCGGGAAGTCGCCTTCTTCAATGTGCCGAGCGCCGGGACGCACAACTTCTCCATCGACGAAGCGCGTGGGCTGCTGTACGCAGCGTACTACAACGGCGGCGTGCAGGTGCTCGACGTGCGCGGCGACCTCGGGAGCTGCACCGACGCGCAAAAAAGCACCGATGGACGCTGCGATCTCCGCTTGATGAAACGCCTGCGCGCGGAAGGTCTCCGGGACCAGTCGCTCCCCGTATATGTGTGGGGCGTGCAATATGTAAACGGAGTCGTATACGCTAGCGATATGCTCAACGGACTCTGGAAGCTCACAGCGCTGACGCGCTGATCTTTTCGTCTTGCTCACCCCTGCTCTCCAGACGAGCTTTCCGGCCGAATGCGAAAGCTCCTCCTCACCTTAGGCGTCCTCCTCGCGGTGCACGTCGCGCTTCTCTTCGTGCACCCTGCCGGTGCCGAACAGGGCGACGCTGGACAAGCGCAAGGACTCGACGTCGGCATCGTCTTCGACGTTGGTGGGCGTGGCGACAAATCGTTCAACGACGGCGCGTACATCGGCGCCGAGCGTGCCGCCAAGGAGTTAGGCGCCCGCGTGCGATTCATCGAGCCGGGCGAAGGATCAGATCGTGAAGCTGGCCTTCGTCTTCTCGCGGCCGAAGGAATGGACCTCGTCGTCGGCGTCGGATTCATCTTCACCGACGACCTGACGCTCCTGGCGCACGAGTATCCGAACGTGAAGTTCGCCGGCATCGATTACGCCGTCTCCACCGATTCTGCGGGTCGCCCCATCGCACCACCGAGTAATCTGGCAGCGCTCAAGTTTCGCGAAGAGCAAGGTTCCTTTCTCGTCGGCGCGCTGGCGGCGCTCGTCGGAAAATCGAACAAGGTTGGCTTCGTTGGCGGAATGGACTTTCCGCTCATTCACAAGTTCGAAGCGGGATACAAGGCTGGCGTTCATGCCGTCTGCCCTAACTGCCAAGTGATTGCGCAGTACGCGGGCGTGACCCCCGAAGCGTTTCGCAACCCGGGGCGCGGCCAGGAAATCGCCTTGTCGCAGTATCAGTCGGGCGTGAACGTGATCTTCCACGCGTCGGGGTCCACCGGGCTCGGCGTCTTCGAGGCGGCTCGCCGTCGCGGCAAACTCGCCATCGGTGTCGACGCCGATCAATACGCGGAAGCACCCGGTTTCATCCTCACGTCGATGGTGAAGGGCGTCGACGAAGCAGTCTTCGACGCCATCAAGCAAGTGAAGGACGGGACCTTCAAGGGTGGGATCTATCAACTCGGCCTGCGCGAAAAAGGTGTCGACTACATCTACGATGCACACAACAAGGGACTGATTCCCGATTCAGTGCGCGCCAAGGTCGAAGCACTGCGTCAGGATATCATTGCCGGACGCATCACCGTCCCGTCGACGCGATGACCGCGCCTAACGCGATTCGCATCGAGGGAGTGCGCAAGGCGTTTGGCGCGGTGCAGGCCAACCGCAATGCCTCGCTGACCGTCTCCGCGGGTGAGATACACGCCGTCGTTGGAGAGAACGGCGCCGGCAAGTCGACGCTGATGCGCATGCTGGCCGGCCTCTACAAACCGGACAGCGGACGCATCGAGGTGAACGGTCGCGACGTGACCGGATGGACGACGCGCGAAGCCATCGCTGCCGGCGTTGGGATGGTGCACCAGCACTTCATGCTCGTCCCGACACTCACCGTCGCCGAGAACCTCGTCCTGGGCGACGAGCCTAGAGTCGGATTGCAGCTCGACATCGCGAAGGCGCAGGCGTCGGTTCGTGCGCTGTGCGAGCGCACCGGGCTCGTCGTCGATGCCACGCGCACGGTCGCCGATCTCACGGTGGGCGAGGCGCAGCGCGTTGAGATTCTCAAGGTGCTCTATCGCGGCGCCCGAATCCTGGTACTCGACGAGCCGACGGCGGTTCTTTCGCCGCCCGAAGTGCGCGAACTCTGGACGGTGCTCCGGCGAATTGCGACTGACGGTGGGACGGTCGTCCTCATCACGCACAAGCTCGACGAAGTGATTGAGATCTCGCAGCGCATCACGGTCATGCGCGCGGGCGAAACCGTGGGAGCGATGGAAACCGCCGGCGCGACGCCCTCGTCCATCGCACGCATGATGGTCGGCCGCGACGTCAGACTCGCCGGCGACTCGTCGGCTCAGGATTCCACCGCGGAGGCGCTTGGATCGTTAGGCGGCGCGCTCCCTGGTGCGAATGCCCCGGTTCGCGAACGCGACGGCTCGGCAGTCGAACCGGTGCTATCGGTGCGCGACCTCGTCGTCGCCAGCGCACGCAAAGCACGCGAAGTGGCCGGCGTCTCGTTCGACGTTGCCGCGGGCGAAATACTCGGCATCGCTGGCGTTGAAGGAAATGGACAGACCGAACTCGTGGAAGCGATCGCCGGTTTGCGCACGCTGACCTCCGGACGCATTCGCTTGGGGAGCCACGACCTGGCTGGGCGCAGCGTGCACGAGCGGGGTGAGCTCGGTTTGTCGCACATCCCCGAAGACCGCCACCGCCGCGGCCTCCTCCTCGATTACTCCATCGCCGACAACCTCATACTCGGCATGCAACATCGCTTTAGTCAGCGAGGAGTCATTGATCGCTCGCGTGTCAGCGCGAACGCCGACCTCCAGATCGCCGAGTTTGACATTCGCCCGCCTACCGCGACGCTCCCGGCGCGCGCGCTGTCAGGTGGCAACCAACAGAAGATCGTCGTCGCGCGCGAAATGCGCGGGCGCCCGTACTCGCTGTTGCTCGCATCGCAACCAACGCGCGGTGTCGACGTCGGAGCCATCGAATTCATTCACGCGCAGTTGCGCGCAGCACGAGACGCCGGCAAAGGTGTGCTCCTGGTCTCCGCCGACCTCGTCGAAGTGCTCGCGCTCTCCGATCGCGTTGCGGTCATGTACGAGGGAGAGATCGTCGCGGTCTTCGCGCGCGGTGAAACCGACGCGGCCTCGTTAGGTGCCTACATGACCGGCGCGCATCGCACGGGGAGCCACGAAGCGGCGCTGCTGCGCGCTCGCACTGGGGAACACAAGGCATGAGCGAGCCTGACAAGCCGCGACGCGCCGACGGAATCCTCGCGGCGCTCCTCCCGCCGATCACGGCGCTCCTCATCGCCGCCGTTGTCGGCGACATTCTCATCCTCGCCTACGGTCAATCGCCGGGCGCCGTCTATCGCCTCCTCCTCGAAGGAACATGGGGGAACGCGTACGGACTCGGGCAAGTCATCTACAAAGCGACCACGCTCATTTTCACCGGACTCGCCGTCGCGTTAGGCATCCGCGCAGGGCTGTTCAACATCGGCGCCGAGGGGCAGCTCGCGTTCGGTGGATTTTCAGCAGCGCTCGTTGGGCTCGCACTTCCGGGTGGGACACCGGCGCTTGTCGCGATTCCCCTCTGCGTCGCCGGCGCAGCGTTAGGCGGTGGCGTGGTCGCCTCCATTCCGGGCGTGCTCAAGGCACGATTCGGCGCGAGCGAAGTGATCGTCACCATCATGGTCAACTTCATCGCCGCTGCATTCCTCAACTGGATCGTCTCGACCAGGATTAACGTCGCCGAGTCACTGCATACGCCGGAGTTGCACGCGGGGGCGGTCGCGCGCTTGTCGGTTCTCGTCGGCGCCTTCCGTGGGTCAGCAGCAAACCTCACGCTGTTCTTGGGGCTGGCCGTCGCCCTCTTCGTCGGATGGTACCTTTTCCGCACGCGCGCTGGCTTTGAGCTTCGCGCCGTTGGACTCCAACCCGACGCCGCCGAATACGGAGGCATCAAGGTCGGCAACACCTGGTTGCGTGCCCTCCTCCTCTCCGGCGCGCTCGCCGGACTGGGCGGGACCAACTACGTACTGGGCTACAAGCAGTACTACGAAGAAGGCTTCGGCGCCGGCGCCGGCTTTCTCGGCATTGCCGTCGCACTCGTCGGGCGCAACCACCCGTTAGGCGTCGTGATCGCCGCATTTCTCTTTGCGACCCTTTCGCAGGGGGGACTCGCGGTAAACGCCGTAGTCCCCAAACAGATGGTTGATGTCCTCACAGCGGTAGTCATCATCGCTGTGGTGACTTCAGTTCCAGAAGTGCAACGCGTCCTGCGCAGCGCGTGGGGACGAGCGAGACGCACCGCATGAGTATCCTCGCCTTTCTCGTGCAGGCGCTGCGCATCGCGACTCCCTACCTGCTCGCTGCAGCTGGCGGCATTCTCGCCGAGCGTTCGGGAGTCATCGCGCTCACGCTCGAAGGGTGGATGCTCACCGGCGCGTTCACCGCCACACTCGGCGCATTCTACTCCGGGTCACCGTGGGTCGGTCTCCTGTGCGGCATCGGGGGAGGCGTGCTCGCCGCTCTCCTTCACGCGCTCGCATGCATACGGTATCGCGGCAACCAGGTAGTTGTCGGAATCGCCATCAATCTCCTGGCGGTTGGGCTTACTCGTTTCTTCTTGCGCCTGGCCTTCGATTCGTCGTCCAACTCTCCTCGCGTGCCAGGCTTCGATTGGTTTGCGCAGGGAGGACAGGGCGCGGGACCGAGCGGAATCGTTCCCTTGTTTCAGTCGCTCGCCAATCCCCTCGTGCTCGTGGCGTTGGCCGCGCTTCCAGCGGTGGCCTGGCTGCTCTATCGCACGCCGTTCGGCCTCCGATTGCGCGCGTCGGGTGAAAAGCCGGAGGCCGCGGAATCGCTTGGTGTAGTGGTGAACCGCGTGCGCTGGATTGCCGTTGTCCTTGGAGGGGTCTTCGCGGCGCTGGGGGGGAGCTACCTCGCGCTCGAGCAGCACCAGTTCACCGATAGCATGACGGCGGGGCGTGGTTTCATCGCGCTTGCGGCGGTCATCTTCGGAAACTGGGAACCGAAACGCGTCGCGCTGGCCTGCTTTCTCTTTGCAGCGGCGGAGACCATGCAGATTCAGCTACAAGGATTGCAATTGCTTCCGTCGCAATTCGTGGAAATGATTCCGTACGCGCTGACCATCATCGCCCTGGCTGGTGTCGTTGGGCGATCGATGCCCCCCTCTGCGCTTGGCAAGGTGATCGAATAATCGATGTTGATGATTCAAGGAAACATCTCAGAGTCGTTCGAATCGCCTGTCGTGCGCGTGGTGTTAGGCGTCATCGCGCTGGCGCTGCTGTTCGTGTTGGGGCGAGAGGTGCGCAAGATTCCCGCGCGCCTCTTCACGCTCATGGCCACGGCGTTCGTCGACATGGTCGGCGTGTTGATGATCATCCCGCTTCTTCCGTTCTACGTGAAGCAACTGAGCGGATCGGGGATCAACATCGGATCGATGCACCTCGGGGTGGGATTCATCTCCGGCATCATTGTCGCTGCGTTCACGGTGGCGCAGCTGATGAGCGCGCCGATGTGGGGGCGATTCTCCGATCGCGTGGGGCGGCGGCCGACGCTGCTTGTCGCGTTAGGCGCCTCGGCTATCGCCTATATCATTTTCGGCTTCGCCAACTCGCTGATTCTGTTGTTCCTTTCGCGCGTGGTGCAGGGCGCGGGTGGCGGCACCGTCGGCGTGATTCAGGCGTACGTCGCCGATTCGACCGCCCCTGAAGATCGCGCTCGCGCCTTGGGCTGGCTTTCGGCCGCAACGAATCTGGGCGTCGCGTTAGGCCCCGTGCTCGGATCGTTCGCCGTCTCGTTAGGCACGCGCGACATCATGCCGGGGAGTGCGTCGTTGCAGATGGGGCACGCCGCGCCGGGAATTGTCGCTGCTGTGTTGTGTTTGCTGAACATGGTGTTTGCGTGGCGCTATCTGAATGAGTCGCGCCAGGTCGAGGCGCTCCCGGCGGGACAGAAGCGCAAGACATCGCGTGAAGCGATTTGGCGCGTCGTGTCACATTCTGGCGAACCGTCGTCGCGGCTCATCTGGATCTACGCCGTCTCGATCGGTGCCTTTCAGGGCGTGAACACCGTGCTCGCGCTTTTCTTGAATGCGCGATTTCAGGTGACTGAGCAGACGATCGGGTACTTCTTCATGTACATCGGCGCAATATCTGTTTTTGCGCGAGTACTGTTGTTGGGGAGAGCTGTCGATCGTTTGGGGGAGGCGAAGCTTTCGCGCGTGGGGATCGTGTTGCTCGCGATCGGCGTTGGCGGTATGCCGTTGGCGCGGAACCTACCGATGCTGGCGCTCACCGTGGCACTGATGCCCTTTGGCGCCGCCTTCACGTTCCCGTGTGTGACCGCACTCCTGTCGCGTGTGATCGCTCCCGGGGAGCGTGGTTTGTATATGGGGTTGCAGCAGACCTATGGCGGGATCGCCCGCGCCATTGCGCCGCTTTTCTTCGGGTGGGCGTTTGACTCGTTAGGCACTGGGGCGCCGTACTTGTTTTCGTCGGCGATCATTTTCGCGACGCTGTTGTTGGGCGCGGGGCTTGAGCAGTATGTGAAGCCGGCGGCGAAGCCGGCGGTGGCGTGAGGGGCGGAGCTTCCGTTCGAGCGGGAGCGCGGCGAGTTCGTCGTCTCCACCGATCGCGCTCGCCTTGATGTAGACGCGATCCACGCAACGTTGACGCGGATGTAATGGAGCGAAGGAATCTCCCGCGCCCTCGTCGCACAGTCTATCGAGCACTCTCTTTCTTTTGGCCTTTACTCGGGCGAACGGCAGGTAGGCTTCGCGCTCGTGATCACCGACCACTCGACGTTCGCGTATCTCGCTGATGTCTATGTGCTCGAGGAAACGCGAGGGCGTGGCGCCGGAAAGCTCTTGGTCGAGAGCATCATGGAGTATCCCACGTTAGGCGCGCTACGCCGGTTTGTTTTGGCGACGTGCGATGCGAGTGGTTTGTATGCGAAGAATGGCTTTGCGCCGCTCAAGAAGCCGGAGGTGATGATGGAGATTGCGAAGTCGGCGCGGGAACTGTACGGCGGCAGAGGGTAGTCGAGAGACGTGCAAACTCATCACTTATCTCGCGCCGTTTCTCACATGCTGCGTTTCCACCAGAGTTCCGACGTCAGTCTCGCCATGGCGGCCCTCATCTTCGTCGCTGGGATCACCCTACCATCAGTCGCCGTGGGGCAAGAAAGAAGACCCAACTTCACGGGCACCTGGGTCTTGAATGCGACGAAGAGCCAGATAGAAATTCCGACTCCGGAGTCGACGACCTTCGTCATCGAGGACAGTCAGCCGATCGTTCGCATTTTTCGCACTCACGTGCGAGGGGGCGAACGCGACACCGCAACGGTTCTCCTTCGGACTGACAGTAGCCGAGTCGATTGGCAGATCAGACAAACGGCACTCACCAGCCGCACCTGGTGGGACGGAAACGAGCTGGTTTTCTGGACCGGCTTCACCGATCCGCAGCGAGCGGGTGAACAGACGGTGAGATATTCTCTGAGCGCGGACCGGCAGACCTTCACTGCGGTGGAACGAGTCTCGTCGCCATCCGACAAGCATGTCAACCGCTGGGTCTTCGACCGCAAGAAATGAAAGCCCCACGCTGTCACAGACACCTTTCGCGCAGTATTCCAGCTCCACGCGGTGCCTAACGATTATGATCGAGCTCTCGGCCCTCACGCGGATGAGTCGCTCGCACGTTGCCGTGGTCGTCGCTGTGCTACTGAGCAGTTGCACTATTCGCGCGTCCGCCCAACTCCCCACCTCATGGCGCGACTCCCTCGTCTTCCACACCTTCTCCATCGCCGCCGTCGACCCACGCACCGGTGAAGTCGGCGTCGCCGTCACCACGCGCGTCGCCTGCGTCGGCAACGGTGTCCCGTGGGTGCGCGCCGGCGTTGGCGCAGTCGCCACGCAAGCCAACACACGCACCGAATACGGCAACGAGCTCCTCGACTTGTTAGGCAGAGGTGTCTCGCCCGACGAAGCGCTGAGAAAGCTCCTCTTCACCGACAGCGCCTCCGCGACTCGGCAAATCGGCGTCATCGCCCGCGACGGACGCTCGGCGCAATACACGGGCAAGTCCACCTCGGCGTGGGCCGGTCATCGCGCGGGACCTAACTATGTAACGCAGGGCAATCTTCTCGTCGGCCCCGAAGTGATCGACGCTGTCGCTTCCACGTTCGAGGCAAGCGAAGGGAGCGCACGCCATCTCGCCGACCGACTCATCGAAGCGATCGCCGCCGGCAACGCGAAAGGCGGTGATGCACGCAAGGGACGCCAACAGTCGGCGGCCGTCATCGTCGCCGACGCACGCCCGGGTCGCGCGCGCCGAGCCGACGGAGTCACCACGAACATCTCTGTCTGCGAGCACCCCGACCCGGTCGCAGAACTTCGACGCATCTACTCCACCATCTCCCAAACACTCGGCTACCGTCAGCTGCAACAGTTCGGCGGCAACGATGTGGTGCAGCTCAAGGTGATGTTGCACGCGCTTGCGCTCTTCCGGCCGCAGGTGGCTGATGTCGTGCGTGAGTCGGACGCGACGCTGTATACCGCCGACGCGATTGCCGCCGTCGATGCGTTCCGCGCCTCCGAAAAATTGAGCGGAACCGAAGGCGGTTCTCCCGCCGGACTCGTCGACGAGGAGACCGTCGCACGCCTGTGGGCTGCGCTCGAGCGCTCGGGAAAGGCGCGCGCAGTGCGCGAGTCGCTACTCGACCTCACCTCCGTGCGGAGGTAGCGCGCGGTCTGACCGGTGCGCGGACCTCGCGTGAGGTGATCGCCGACAGATTCGTGAGGGAGCTCTCCGATACTTCCGGGTGATTCGTTAGGCGAGCGACGTCGCACGCGCACACATGACGGCGCCACCGCCCACTCCCCCTTCGCACTCTCCTCATCGAACATGTCGCACCCAGCGCCACGCACCATGGGTCAGCAATTCGGCCGCCGTTCATGGGCCGAACCCTGGAAAATCAAAATGGTCGAACCCCTGTTTCTCACCTCGCGTGAGCAACGTGAAGCCGCGCTCTCGCGCGCAGGGTTCAATACGTTCTTGCTCAAATCGGACGAGGTGTACATCGACCTGCTCACCGACAGCGGCACGAGCGCGATGTCCGATCGGCAGTGGGCGGGCATGATGCTGGGCGATGAGGCATACGCCGGCAGCCGCAACTACTATCACCTGGAAGCAGCGATTCAGAAGTACTACGGCTACCAATACATCGTCCCGACGCACCAAGGGCGCGGGGCCGAGCATCTGATCAGTCGCGCCGTGATCAAACCGGGACAGTACAATCCTGGCAACATGTACTTCACCACGACCCGCGCGCACCAGGAGCTGGCTGGCGGAATCTTCACCGACATCATCATCGACGAAGCACACGACCCGTCGGCCATGCACCCCTTCAAGGGGAACATCGACCTGGGCAAAGTGGAATCGCTGATCAATCGCGTGGGCGCATCGCAGATAGCCTACATCTCCGTTGCAGGCACGGTGAACATGGCGGGTGGCCAGCCGGTGAGCATGGCCAACATCCGCGACCTACGCACGCTCTGCAACGCCCATGGCGTGCGTGTCTTCCTCGACGCGACGCGCATGGTGGAGAACGCGTTCTTCATTCAGGAACGCGAAGCCGGATACGACAACAAGTCGATTGCCGACATTCTAAAAGAATTCTGCAGTTACACCGACGGCGCATGGATGAGCGCCAAGAAGGATTCGCTGGTCAATATCGGCGGGTGGCTCGCAGTCAACGATTTCGCGCTCTTTGAAGAGTTGCGGAATCTCGTCGTCCTCTACGAGGGATTGCACACCTACGGCGGCCTTGCTGGCCGCGACATGGAGGCACTGGCAATCGGCATCGAGGAATCGGTGCAAGACGCCCACATTCGGTCCCGCATCGGACAAGTGCGCTACTTGGGCGAGCTCCTTGCCGACTGGGATGTTCCGATCGTGCAGCCGTTAGGCGGTCACGCCATCTTTCTCGATGCCAGGCGATTCTATCCGCATCTCGCGCAGGACGAGTTTCCGGCGCAGGTGCTGGCTGCGGAGTTGTATCTGGACTCGGGGATCCGCTCGATGGAGCGCGGGATAGCGAGCGCCGGGCGAGACCCCAAGACTGGCGACCATCATCGCCCGAAGCTGGAACTCACACGCCTAACGATTCCGCGCCGGGTGTACACCCAGGCGCACATGGACGTGGTCGCCGAGTCGGTGAAATCGGTGTACGACGCGCGAGAATCGGCGCGGGGGCTCAAGATGGTGTACGAACCGAAGTATCTGCGCTTCTTCCAGGCGAGGTACGAGCGCGTGTAGCATGCAGCGGGGCAGCGCCTGCGACTCGTTAGGCGCTGCCCCGAACTCCGCGAGGTACTCGCCGCCAGCTCACGCGGCGTTTCACCTTTAGGCAGCAATAGCCGATCACAATCGCCGTGTGCACCCGTGGACGTGCTGTGACACTGCTTCACCCAAGCGCGCCACGAGATCCTTCATGCAGTCATCGGCGTGCTCTCGTTCATTCAGCGAATTGACCGCAACACCGTCCCATTCATCAGAGCCGTTAGGCGGACGCGTGCTGACTTCGTGATTAGCGAGCGATACGCCATTGTCAGCGGCGTTTACGCTTCGATGAGGGGCGTGGCTCGCTCGTTTCACCTCGCGGGTCTTTCACGACGTCGGACGTCGCGTTCCACCTATCGATGCGATAGCGAATCGGATCGGGGCTCCGAAGTTGTGGAGGTTGTGGTGCGTTTGAGGATCGACGCGAGGTCGATGGCCGGCTGATTGAGGCTGAGATTCTCAGCGAGATGTGGCTCCCGTACTTGCGCTGGGCGAGAAACATCCTCGTTAGGCACCGCAGTGAGGGAGAGATCCAGCGTTCTCATGGCCTTGAGTGTTCGGCCAAGTTCGGCGCCGGCGTTGCCGCGTTCGAACTCGGCGACCCAGAATCGACTTGCGCCGACCTTTTCGCCGAGTTCGGATTGTGTCAGGCCAGCGGAAATGCGTGCCTGTCTTTAGGCAAGCTTGTGGTGTGTTGGTTTTAGCCAACATCTGACAGCCGTGACCGTATCGCACGCCCCGCACGTCAAATGGAGTTCGCGTCGAGCGTGGCGAACCAACTCACGAGCTACTTCGCCAACCCTTCCAGCGTCCCACGCGTCTCCGCGATGTGGGCACGCAGCTTGGGAATCTCGGCCCCGGCGTATCCCGCGACCAAGCGGCGCTCCGCTGCTTCGACTGCGCGCAGCAGATCTGCTGCTGCGGCGCGACGCGCCGCGGGGTCGGTGCTCCCCTTCTGACCAATCCAGACCGGTGCTGTGTGGGCGAACGCGTATTCGGCCATTGCCGGCCACTGCGAAATCTTTGGCCCCACCGCGCGCGCCCCGATCCACCCTCCCGCCGGAATGGCGATACGCCCGGTGAACGTCCGCGCTTCTCCCGCCGCCAAGGGGCCTAACGAGCGGATTGTCTTGCCGTTCACCACGATCGACACGCTGTCGACGCTCGCCGCCGATGCGGCGCGCAAGGTGAATTCCACGCTCCCCTTGGCACTCACAACGTCGCCTGGGCGCGCGGTTCCGTTCACCGAGAACTCCAGCATCGGACCCGTCGTCACGAATGAGCGACCATCCTTGAGGGCGCGCATGTAGCTCTCCCACGTCAACGGACCTTCAGGACGCACGTACACGCGCGTACTGCCTAACGCCATCGTTCGGTGAAAGTCTGTCATGACATCCGTTCCGCCCGAGGGAGCGACGGCATAGCCAGCGTTGAGGAGTCGGTACCAGAGCTCCGCCGTCCCGATGGAATTGCTCCAGAGACAAACGATCTCCAGCAGATCGACGCCACCGTGCGCCACATCGGGAATGAGACTGATGGGAATGACATTCACGCCGGTTTGCGAAAACGGATCGCGCGTTCCGGAAACGGGGTGTACGTAGTAACCGAGCCCACCTTGCCGTCGCCCCTCGGCTAGCGCGACGAGATTCGGGCGATCATCGCGCCCGTATACCTCATATCCCGGTCCCCACACCCACGGCCAGAACAACTCACTCGTCCCCAACAAACCGATATGGCCGAGGAAGTGCGGGCGTACTTCCTGGGCAAATCGAATCAGGGGAGGAGAACCCGTCGAGGCAAAACGAAAGAACTCCTGGTCTTCGAAGCGATTGTGCAGGTTGGCGAGCATCGGAGTCGCGACGTCGAGCGCCTCGCCCTGCAGGAGCGGAAACAGGTCGTGAGGCGCGAGATCCGTCTGGCCGCCATAGTTGAGGTGAAAATGGTGGTCGCCGGCGAAATACCCCGCCGCGTGCGCATCCCACAGCGGCGCGAGATCGAGCTGCACGTCGGCGCTCCCGCCCGCGGGGACTACCGCGTCCGCACTCTGCTCCACGGTCGCGAGGCCGCGCACTCCACGTACCGTCCAGCGCCCCGCCGGGACTTCGAGTTCGGCGACCCCGGGCGAGTAGAAATACCATCGCCCGTTCTGCCCATCAAATCGCGTCATGCCTAACGACGCGGTCAACGGATGGCCGGATGGATCGGTGACGGACAGTCGCGCCGGCGTGAGTTCTTCCTTGCAGCTCGCACACTGCGTACGCACCACGAGTCGCCCGGTTGGCACCCCCCAATCCCAGTGCCGCACCGGCACCTCCTCCACACGCCCTCCGCCAGCCGCAACTCGGTACAGATGGAATCGCTGTGTCGAGTCACCTTCGCTGAAGTAGATCCAGCTCCCATCGGCGCTCCACGCAGGATCGATGGGGCGAGCCCGCGGCCTCGAGTAGAGCGTCACGGAAACGCCGGGGCGCTCCGTGGAGGTGAGGCGCAGCTCCCATCCATTCGATCCCGGCCACGAATATGCCACCAGCTTTCCGTCTGGCGAGAGCGCCGGGCGCAGGTTGGAGACGATGTTGCCCGTCAACAGCGTGGTCTCCTTCCCGTCGCCTAACGAGCGCACGCGCACCTGATCGGCAGCGCGCGATTTCGATGTGTAGAGAACGCGCGATCCGTCTGGAAAGAGCTGCGGGCGCAACTCCAACCCCGCCTCCTTTGTGATGCGCTCCTTCACCATCGTCGATAGGTCAACGCGCCAGAGGTCGAGATCTCCAGCCGTCTGGTTCGTGTACATGATGCTCTTGCCGTCCGGCGTGAATACCGGATCCATCGCCATGCCGCGGTCGATCTCCGTCTCCTTGCCACTGGCAACGTCGCGCACGATGATCGCGAGCGTCTTCGAGTCATCGCGCACGAACGCGAGCTTACTCCCATCGGGCGACCACGCGGGGCGTGAATCGACCTCGCCCCCGCTCGTTAGGCGCCGAGCGACGCCGGTGGAGACGTCGAATCGCCAGAGCCATCCGTGGGAGGCGAAGACCATCCCCTGCGACGCTGACAGCGCCGCATCCAGCGCGCCGTTCCCCATCACCGGCAGTTCGTATCCCTCGAGGTAGACGTGGTGATTGAATCCGATGTTCTTGGGATACCGATTGGTCCACTGCGCGCTGAGCGCGACCGGCGACAAGACGGAGAAGAGAACCAACGATCGAAGGGCGAGTCGCATGCGCATGGCGAGATGCGTGATTTGAGAGTTGATGATGACCGACAGATATGAAAAAAGGCCCGGAGCGTCGCAACTCTCCGGGCCTTTTCACCACATCGGTCTTGTGCGTCAAGCAGCGCGTGTGGCCGGGTTCTTCGACGACTCGGTCAGCGTGGTTGTTGAGGCGATCGGAGTACTGCGGCCGCTGAGTATCAGGCGGGATCCACGCTGATATGCGAAGTACGCCCACGCCCACTGAATGAGCACCGTCAAGCGGTTCCGGAACCCCACGAGATACATGATGTGCACAAAGAGCCAGAGGAACCACGCCGGTACTCCGCTGAACGTGAGCTTCCCGAAATCCGCGATGGCGCGGTGTCGACCAATCGTCGCGAGATCGCCTTTGCTGAAATACCTGAACGGTTTTCGCTCCTGGCGCCGCACCGTGTGCAAGATGTTCCTCGCCGCAGCTGCACCTTCCTGATTTGCAGCTGGCGCCACGCCGGGGACGAGCTTCCCGCTTTCCTGATGCACCGCCGCGAGATCACCAACGACGAAGACGTCGGGATTTCCTGGGATCGAGAGGTCCGGCGCCACCTCGACGCGCCCTGCCCGATCGATGGGAACGCGCAGCATCCTGCCTAACGGTGACGCAGCGTTTCCCGCCGCCCAGAAGACGGTTCGTGTGGGAATTCGTTCGTCTCCCACAAAGACGGCATCGGGCTCGATTCGCGTCACTCTCGCGTTGAGCCGAACGTCCACGTCGAGCTCCTCGACGTCGCGCAGTGCGTCGGTCGACAACGCGTCGGGAAACGCTGGCAGAATGCGTGAGCCACCTTCGAGAATGACGATGCGCGTCTTGCGTGTGTCGACATGCCTGAAGTCACGCGGCATCACGTCGCGCGCAATCGTCGCCATGAGCCCCGCGAGCTCGACACCGGTGGGCCCTCCACCGACAATCACGACAGTCTGCAGCGCCGCTCGCTCAACGGGATCTTCGGTCTTCTCGGCCAGTTCGAACGCGGTGAGGAAGCGACGTCGAATTTCCACTGCGTCGTCGAGACTCTTCAGTCCCGGCGCGTACTTCTCCCACTCGTCGTGACCGAAGTATGCGTGACGCGCTCCAGCTGCAACGATGAGGAAGTCGTACGATTCCTCCGACGCACCGTCATCCAGCACGACCACTTTCCGCGCGACGTCGATGTCGGTGACGTTGCCTAACAAGACGCGCGTGTTCTCGTACTTGCGCAGCATCCACCGAATGGGGACCGCGATGTCGCTGGGCGACAGCGTTGCGACTGCAACCTGGTAGAGAAGCGGCTGGAAGGTGTGGTGGTTGTTGCGATCGATGAGCACGACATCGACCTCAGCGCGCCGCAGGACGCGCGCCGCGGCGACTCCACCAAAACCGCCGCCAATGATCACGACTTTCGGACGTTTCATGCGAGGCTCCTTGAGTGGCGCGCCCACCTTACCAATCCTCGAGCCGAGCGATTTGATCCCTACCGCCAATAACCTCGTCGCTAGGGCTGAATCGATGTCGGACGCGCGGACAGCAAGTTGACGACGAGCCGTGCCGCGCCTGGAACGCCGTTAGGCAGCTGCCTAAAGAGTGCCAGCGTCGTGTAGACGTAGGTTCCCTTCCCGACCGGTGCCACGAGTATCGCCCCCCGATTCGGCTTTTCGCCGGGGTCATTCATTTCGAGGACCGGTTTGTAGACGGGGTCGAACGTCGACGGCATGTAGAGGGCGAGGTCTTGCACCCATCCGGTGAAGTCGGCC
The DNA here is from genome assembly GCA_044224185.1 of Gemmatimonadaceae bacterium. Classification (GTDB taxonomy): domain Bacteria; phylum Gemmatimonadota; class Gemmatimonadetes; order Gemmatimonadales; family Gemmatimonadaceae; genus SCN-70-22. Next base: position 57,947 of record JBGAKW010000009.1, read on the forward strand.
GTACTAATGTGGTTAGGCGCGTTGAGGACGTTTGCGGCGGGATCCACGATACGAACCGGTGCATTCTCCACCGTCACGCGCTCTGCGGGGCGCGAGAGCGTGATGGGGTACGGGAGAATACCGGGGCGTGTCATCTCGTATTGGCCGTATTGCACGACGAGCGTGCCACCCTCCTTGGCATAGTCGAGCAATCGCGCGTTGTTCGCCACGAGAGCGTCGTTTGCTTCGTACGCGCGCGAGCCGACGACCACTGCCGTGAACTTCGACAGGTCGGTGCGCGGGAGGGTTGCCGGGTCGATCATGGTGACGTTGACGCCCAACTGCTCGAGCATCGGCGCGCTGTTGTCACCAACGCCAGCGATGTAGGCAATGGACGTCCCGCGCGGCACTTTGACGTCAACCGCTTCGATGCCTAACGACGACTGGCGATAGAGGCGCTGCGGCCGAATGTGGTCGTATTGCGGCACGACAAAGCCGCTGGCGAATGTCTCGCCATTGCTCGTTGCCACAGCGCGCACTTCGTGTCGCCCCGGCGTCAGGCGCCCCCGCACATTGAAGGTCACCGTGCGCACCACTTCGGGGGGCGCGGAGCCGGTGAAACCAAATGCAGCGCCGAATCCACCGACGTCGCTCGGTGCCGCGAGTGCGGCGAACGACACATGCCGGACGGCGCTGTCGGCAACGAGCCCGGCAGGAAGCGTTAGGCGCACGTCAACGTTGCGTGCTTCGCTCGCGTGCGAGCTCACATGCACGCGAATGGCGCGTTCGATCGGGGTATTCGCCGGCGCGTAACTCACCTCGTTGTCGAGCAACAGTGTGATGGCCGGCGCCACCGCCACCGGGCGATTGATCTCACCACGAATTGCGTCCGCGTAGCGGAAGGTGACTGGAGCGCTGAATGGCACCGTCACGCCACCGACGGTGAGCATCATTGACGCACGCATGCTCACACCGCGCGTGCTCTCCTCCACTCCCATCACTGGGACAGAGAACATCGCCCCTTTACGCGGAGTCGCGAGCCACCATGGCTCCGAACGCCCGGTCATCGCGACACGAACCGAGTCGCGTCGCGCGGAATCTGGCGCAATCTCGAACTGGGGAGTCGACACCGCTTGGGCGGTGTACTCCGGCGCGGCGCCGACGCCTAACGAATTGACCGCGACCGGAAGGCGACCGCGATTGTAGACCGCCACACGCACCGGCACTCGTTCCCCACTCGCCCACACCTCTCGGCTCACCGTCGCTTCGACCGCCACGCCGGCCGCCAACCGAACGGCTTCGTTGAAGCGTGCCGTAAAGACGTCGATCGTGCGCGAGAAGTCGGCGCCGAGTTCGCTCGCTCCCCCACGCCCCGCTCCGCCACACGTCGAGGCGCCACATATCCGTTGCAGTAGCGAGGAGATGCGAGCCAACTCGGGTAGCTCACGTTCAGGATGGAAAAGGTCGAGCGCACTTTGCAGCTGCCGAAGAGCGATGGGCATCGAATCCAACGCGCGCTTCTGCGCGGCATCGTTCATTAACGCAGCGAACCGCGTCCACGTCGTGTCGACCCCGTCAAACAACGACTGTTCGCTCTTCGCATCCTGTGCGGCGTTCACGCGCGTGGCTTCGCGAAGCAGCTGGTCCATGCGCGCTCCCTTCAGCTGCAACACGCCGAACGCCTGCGATTTGTGCTGCGATCGTGATTGCGACGCGATTTCGGCGTACGATCGACCAAGGATCGGATCGTACTCGCCGACGTTCATGCGAATCGTCGCTTTGTCCTGGTTTCTGAACGCGGCGCCACGATAGAACTTGGCGACGCTCCACGCCCCGAATCCGGCCGTTGCAGCTCGCGGAAAACGCACTGTGTCGGCCGAGATGTCGTAGACCTCGCGCGCCAACTGTCCCGATACCTGGTGATGACCGTGGCCATCGGCCGGTGTCCCGCTGAATACAGCAACGATGACGTGCGGCCGGAACTGACGCACTACGGTGACCACGTCACGCAGGATCGAATCGCGCGACCATTGCGTGAGCGTTTCCTCCGCATTCTTCGAAAAGCCGAAGTCGAAGGCGCGCGTGAAGTACTGGCGCCCACCATCGATGCGCCGCGCCGCCAGCAACTCCTCGGTCCGAATCGCGCCTAACGATTCGCCAAGTTCATTCCCGATCAGGTTCTGCCCTCCGTCACCGCGCGTAAGGGAGAGATATGCCGTCTCGACGTGGCGCCCCTTCGCGAGCCACGTGATGAGTTGCGTGTCCTCGTCGTCAGGATGCGCCGCAATGACCAACACGCGCGCGGTAACGCCCAGGCCTTGCACCAGCGGGCCTAACGCGGCGGCGCCGACGTCTTGCGCCTGCAGGCGGTTGGAATGCGCCAGAACTGAAAGCGCGAAGAGAAATGGAGTCAGCGCAGAGTGACGGGGGAAACGCACGCTATTCCTCTCGAGACCGGTGGGGGGTTCTTTGGCCCCAGATAACTCCCTGAATTTACCGCGTCACACCATCGTGGTGACGCCGAGCGTGGGTGCAATACGGGGCGTACATTATTCGTTCCCCCCCCACGTCCCCGGACACCGCCCGCTCTCTAGTCCTGCGACGATCTACCCGGAAACGTCTCTAACAATCCATCATGCCCTCTACTGACAGCGATGAGGCGGGGCGCGAATCAGCCACCAACCGCGGCGATTCCTCGACGTTTCGCCGTACGCTCATTCGCGTGATGACCATGCAGGTTGCCGCGCTCCTCGCGCTCTGGATTCTTCAAAGCATCTACGCCCCCAACCGATAACGCGAGCGACGCATGCATTGGTTCAATTGGGTAGTCGTACTCGCGTACCTCACGTACGTCGTCGTCGACGCGCTTCGACGTTCGCGCGGCCTGAACACGGTCGAAGGCTACTTTCTCGCCAATCGCTCGCTTCCGTGGTGGGCGGTTGGACTCTCGGTGATGGCGACGCAGCTCTCCGCCATCACCATGATCGGGACCACCGGCCAGGGTGCGACCGACGGTCTCAAGTTCGTGCAGTTCTATTTTGGGCTGCCGATCGCGATGGTAATTCTTGGCGTGACGCTCGTGCCGTTTCTGCACGGGGCCAAGGTGTACACGGCGTACGAGTACCTCGAACGTCGCTTCGACGCGAAGACTCGGACGTTGACGGCATTTCTCTTTCTTCTCTCGCGGGGGATGTCGTGCGGTACGATCATCGCCGCGCCCGCCGTCGTCTTCTCGGCCATTTTCGGGTGGCCGCTGGCGTGGTGCGTCGCGTTGATCGGAGTGCCAACGGTCTTGTACACGATGGTCGGCGGTGTGCAGGCCGTCACGTGGACAGACGTGAAGCAGATGGTACTCGTCGTTAGTGCGATCGGCGCCGTCATCATCGTCTTGCTCATCAAGATTCCCGTGTCGCCTAACGCGGCGCTCCACATTGCCGGCGAAGCCGGGCGCATGCAGGTGTTCGACTTTTCGTTCGATTTCTCCAAGACGTACACGTTCTGGTCGGGGATCCTGGGCGGGACGTTCCTGATGCTTTCCTACTTTGGAACGGACCAGAGTCAGGTACAGCGGTACCTCACCGCAAAGTCGGTGGATGAAGCGCGGTCGTCATTGCTGATGAGCGCGTACCTGAAGATTCCGCTCCAGGCGTTGATCCTTCTGGTCGGGATACTCGTCTTCGTTTTTTATGTTTTCCAGGCGCCGCCGCTGTTGTGGAACCCAGCGCACGCGGCGCGCGTGCGTGAAGCCGAACCAGCCGCGTACGCCAGCCTTGAAGCGCGGTACAACGCCGCTATCTCCGCGCGACGTACGACCGCCTTCGCGTTAGGCGATCCCAAACTTCAAGCGGCATCCAAGGGCGTCGGCAGTGCGTTTCGCAACATCGACTCGACCACGCTGCAGGTGCGCACTGAGGCGTTGGAGCTGGCCGGGAAAGTGACCGGCGAAGCGACAAAAGACGTCAACTACATCATTCCACGCTTTGTGCTCGACGAACTTCCGCTGGGACTGGCGGGACTTTTCGTCGCGGCGGTGATGGGAGCGGCGATGGCCGCCGTCGCCGCCGAGCTCAATTCGCTGTCGACGGCGACCGTCATCGACTTCTACAAGCGGCGCGTACGTCCTGAAGCATCCGAATCGCACTACTTGAACGTCTCGAAGGGAGCGACGGCATTCTGGGGCGTCTTCGCCTGCATCGCCGCCACCTATGCCGCCTCGTTAGGCTCGCTGATCGAAGTCGTCAATCGGTTCGGCTCGTTCTTCTACGGATCGATCCTCGGCGTCTTTCTCCTCGCCATGATTCCGCGTGTGGGTGCGGCTGGAGCGTTTATCGGCATGTTGGCGGGGATGGCCGCCGTGGCATCGGTGACCTTTGGCTTGCCGCAGGTGACCTTTCTCTGGCACAACCTGATTGGAGCAGCCGCGGTTGTACTCGTTGGCTTGCTCGTCACAACCGTCGCGCCGGCGCAGCAACCAACTGCGACGTAACGAAAACGCCCCGGAAGCGATGAGCCTCCGGGGCGTTTTGCCAGTCCGCCTAACGATTCGCCACTCGCCGCCTAACGCATCGCCGGTCGCGCCCTCGGCACAATCGGCGCCGCATGTACATCAGAGACGATGCGGGCCTGCTCGACGGCGTGGGAGCTCGCGTACCCTTCAGCCGGCGAGGCGCGCTCCGGACGACCGATGTAGCGAATGATCAGTGCGTTGCCGGCCGATGCACGGAGCCGCGGAGCAACGTAGCTCCACGCGCCCATATTCTTCGGCTCTTCCTGCGCCCACACGATCTCGGCGATGTTCGGATACATGTCGACAACGCGCGAGACCTCTTCGTGCGGCCACGGATACAGTTGCTCCACGCGCACGATTGCCAGGTGCTGCGGGCGATCCTTCGAGGCGAGGTCGTAGTAGACCTTCCCGGTGCAGAAAACGAGACGCGTGACCTCGTCACGGTTGACGACGTTCGGATCGTCGAGCACCGGCATCCACTTCCCCTCGACCAGGTCGCGCAGGTGCGTCGTTGCAGCCGCAAGACGCAACATCGACTTGGGCTGCATCAACACCAACGGGCGGCGAATCGAGAGATGCGCCTGACGCCGCAGGATGTGGTAGTACTGCGCCGAGTTGGACGGATACGCAACGCGCAAGTTCCCCTCCGCGCACAGCTGCAGGAAACGCTCGAGGCGCGCCGATGAATGCTCGGGTCCTTGCCCTTCGTAGCCGTGTGGCAGGAGGAGCGTAACACCCGAATCCTGCCCCCACTTGGCACGATCGGCGGCGATGAACTGGTCGATGATGGGTTGCGCCATGTTGGCAAAGTCACCGAACTGCGCCTCCCAACAGACCAACGCCGACTCGTGTGCCGTGCTGAAGCCATACTCGAAGCCGAGTACCGCAAGTTCGGCGAGCGGCGAGTTGTAGATCTCGAACTTTCCCTTCGCGTTAGGCAGATGCTGCAGCGGCGTGTACTTCGCACCGGTGTTCACATCGTTCAAGACGGCGTGGCGGTGCGAGAAGGTACCGCGTTCGGCGTCCTGCCCCGTGATGCGGATGTCGACGCCTTCGCTCAAGAGCGATGCAAAGGCGAGCGCCTCCGCGTGCCCCCAATCGATCCCGCCCGCCTCGCCTAACGCATCGCGACGGCGCTCGAGCTGCTTGGCCAGGCGTGGATGCGGCGTCAGGTCCGATGGCCATGTCAACAAGCGTTCGTTGAGGCCAACCAAAGTCTCAGACGCAACACCCGTCTTGACAGGCGGAAGCGACGTCGGCGTCGGCTTCAACGCATCGTGATGACCGTTGTCTTCCACCTCCACATTGCGGCGCGACTCGGCGAGGATCTCGTCAAAGCGATCCTGCAACGCCTTATCCATCGCCTCGACTTCTTCGGCGGTGACGACGCCCTCGCGTACCAGACGCTCCCCCCACAACTGGCGCGTTGTCGGGTGCGCACGCACGCGCGCATAGAGCGCCGGCTGCGTGTAGGTAGGTTCGTCGCCTTCGTTGTGTCCCCAGCGACGATAGCCGACGAGATCGATAAGGAAGTCCTTCTTGAACTTCGCGCGGTACATGATGCCCAAACGAACCGCAGCGATGCACGCTTCCGCATCGTCGGCGTTCACGTGCACGATCGGAATCTCGAAGCCCTTCGCGAGGTCGCTCGCATAGTACGTCGAGCGCGCGTCGGACGGGTTCGTGGTGAAACCAACCTGGTTGTTGGCGATGATGTGCAACGTGCCACCCACGCGATAACCAGCCAGCTTCGACATGTTGAGCGTCTCGGCCACCACGCCTTCGCCCGGAAATGCGGCGTCGCCGTGAATGACGATCGAGAGTACGCCTTCTGTCCCCGTCCCTAACTCTTGCAAGCGAGCGCGCGCGACACCGGTGAGCACCGGGTTCACAACCTCGAGGTGGCTCGGGTTCGGCACCAGGGCCACCGCGACGCTCCGGCCATCGGCGAGGTGACGTTCAGTCGTCGCGCCGAGGTGGTACTTCACGTCGCCGGTCTCGCTGTTGCCGTGCTCCGCGTGCTTGCCGTCGAATTCGTTGAAGATCGTCCCGTACGGCTTGTCGAGAATATGTGCGAGCACGTTGATGCGTCCGCGGTGCGCCATGCCGATGGCGACTTCGCGCGCGCCATTCTTCGCTGCCTCCTCGATGGCCGCATCGAGCATCGGAACCATCGTATCGGTCCCTTCGATGGAGAAGCGCTTCACGTTCACATATGCGCGCGCGATGAAACGCTCGAGTCCATCCACCTCGGTGAGGCGTTGGAGCACGGCCTTCTTCTCGTCGGGCCCAAGCGTTCGGTTGAGCGAATTGCCTTCGAGGACGCTGCGGAACCAGAGGCGCTCGTCCTCCTCCTCGAGGTGCGCGACTTCAACCGCAAGCCCGGTCGAATACAACCCGCGCAAGTGCGCGGCAACGTCTGCAGCCGTGCCGCCGCCGTCAAAGCCTAACGCGGCCGCTGGAACATCGACCAAGTCGCCCTCGACGATGCCGTTGAATTCCGGCGACAACTCGACGGCACCTAAAGGAGGATTGCCGAGTGGGTCGAGAGGGACCGCCAGGTGCCCGAAGTGGCGAATGGCGTCGATGAGGGCTGCGGCGCCGGCGACTTTGCGCTGGAGGGCGACGTCACTCGCGCCCGATGCTCCGCCGCCGCTGGCAGCAGACGTCGAGGCAAGCGCCGCTGCCGGCGGCGCCCCTGAGGGAGCCGCGGCGGCAACTCCGCCGAGCGATTCGGCGAAGCGAAAATACTGCCTCCACGATTCGTCCACCGACTGCGGATCTGCGCGGAACGAATGGTAGAGTTGCGCGATGTAGGCGTCGTTATAGACGCCGGTGATCGGGTCACTCGTCATGGACTCAAATCTAATCCGGCAAACGGGATGCGGTACGGCGCGACCCTTTGGTTACGCGACGCACCAAGAGCACGCGCCAACGATTATTTGCTGACGACGTTCGAGGGTCTCAAGGGAATTTCGCCGACGAGAAGGCGCACGTCGATTCCGCCGTTACTCGTCCGAAATCTCTCCTCCAATGGAATACGCATTTGTCCGGTGAGACGCGGATCAGCGGAAAGCAGCGCCACCGTCCACCCTCCAAAACCTCGTGACAAAACGTCGCCGAGGCGAGCGTAGAGGCCGCGGAGATCATGTCCGGTATCGCCGACGCGTACCCCATAGGGCGGATTTGAAACGAGGAGACCGCTTTGTGCGGGCGGCGTAATCGATGACGCACTTCGTTTCTCGAAGGTGATGTCGAGGGCCACGCCAGCGCGCTCGGCATTGGCCAGCGAGGCTTCGATGGCACCGGCATCGCGATCGCTCGCGAAAATCGGCATCTGGCTTGGCCGCTCGTCGGAACGAGCTCGTGCCACCACTCCATCCCACGTTCGCGAATCGAACGCGGGCCATTGTTGAAAGGCGAAGCTGCGCGAGCGACCCGGCGCGATGCGCCTTGCCATGAGCGCGCCTTCGATGGGGATGGTGCCAGAACCGCAGAACGGGTCCAGCAACGGCTTCGAGCCATCCCAGCCGGTTGCAAGCAGCATCGCCGCGGCAATCGTCTCACGGAGTGGCGCACGACCGATCGCCTGCCGATATCCACGCTTGTGCAGGAGCGCCCCGGAGCTGTCGATGGAGATCGTGCACCGGTCGTTGACGATGCGCACGAGAATTCGCTGCGCGTCGTCGTTAGGCGGCGATACACTCCCCTCCTCCTCGCGCTCGGCACCATCGTGGTCACGCAGAGCAACCGATTGCGTCACGCGGGCCAGTACGCCCGCGACGCGCTCTGCGACCGCGCCGGAGTGATACAATCGAGATTTTCGACACGTCACGCGCAACGCAACTGATCGTCCCGGTGCGAGCCACTCTTCCCACGCGATTCTCGCCGTTCGTTTTTCCAACTCGTGGAAGTTCGATGCGCGAAATTCGTCAACGCGCACGACGATCCGACTCGCGCAACGCGATTGCAAATTGGCGGAGTAGAGGGCCTTGGCGTTCGCGCGAAAGGCGACGCCTCCACCTACCATTTCTCCAGCGATGACACCGATGGAAGCCAGTTCGAGGGCAACCAGGGGCGCGAGCCCGGGGGCGGCGATCGCGAATGCGTCGTAAGAAGTCTCAGGCACGAGCGAACGATAACGCATCGCAGAGTGCCGCACCTGAGGCGATGCTTGCCGCATGCGCTCCCCGGCGTTAGCTCCATCGCGCATTCCCGTGCTCTCGTCATGACCAACCCGCAAGCGATCCAGATCTCGGCTCTTTTCGTCGCCGCTGTCGTCGCCTTTTCCTGGTGGCGATACCGCGCGGCGCGCGATATCGCGCTCGATTACCTCGCGCGCAATCGCTATCGGGTGCGGAAGTTCGGCATGGGCTTTCACATTCTCCCGAAATTCGCAGGGACGTTCGGGCGAAACTACCAACACTCGCACGAGTTCCGCGCAGAGGTGGACGACTTACGACTCGGTGGAACGGGCGTCGTCTGGCTCCGCGTCTACACCGATTGGTTAGGCTCATTGCAGCAGGAGCCCGAGGTGAGTTGGGAGAGGATGCCGAGGGAGAACGACGAGACCTCACGCACCGCCGAAGACAAATGGTGGGACGCACAACTCTCGTTGCTGGCGCGAGTGGCAGCGGGCGAGTCGTCCTTTCGTTCGCGCGCGCGCTCCGGCGATGAACGCGAAGAGTTCGACGAGGTGGTGGAACATGTGATGGCGCTCGAGCGACGCGGCTTGGTGAAGGCGAGCGCTCCGGTGCTGAACGGGATGGGAGCGGCGCAGTATGACTCCGTGTCGAACGTGTCAATCACGCCCAAGGGACAGCAGCTCCTCGACGAGCAAGAGCGCGGGAAGAACGATCGCGACGCGGCGGCACGACGCGCGAGACGTTCATCGCTGTGAGCAGGGCCTGCGGCTCGTTAGGCAGCCGCTGGACGCTTCGTTCCCGCGCTGCGAAGCACTTCCGCCGCTTCCTCGCCAGTCAGCGTCTCGTATTCCAGTAACGCATCGGCGAGCGCCACCAGCGCGACCTGCCGATCACGCAGGAGTGCCAGCACCTCGTCGTACCCCTCGGAAATGATGGTGCGCACATCGCCGTCCATTCGCGCGTGCAGCTCGCCGCTGACGGGCCCCGAGTCGGGATCAAACGTGACGAGTCCCGTCGCGCTCCCCATTCCGAGCCGGTAGACCATCTCCTTGGCGATGCGCGTCGCCTGTTGAAGGTCGCTCCCCGCTCCGCTCGTTATGCGCCGGTCGCCGTACATCAACGCTTCGGCGGCGCGGCCGCCTAACGCCTTGCGCACCTGCCCTTCGAGGTATGCGCGTGAATGCAGATGTGCCTCGTGATCCGGCTGGAAGAAGGCGACGCCCATCGCGCCACCGCGCGGCTGGATCGTCACTTTGTGCAGCGGATCGTTAGGACAGAACGCGAGTCCGGCGATGGCGTGCCCCGCTTCGTGGAGGGCAACCAGGCGGCGTTCGTCATCGCTCACGGCGAAACCCTCGCGTGCACGTCCCAGCAGGACGCGATCGCGCGCCTCTTCCATGTGCACCCACGAAACGCGCGATGCCCCGTCGCGCACGGCCAGGATCGCGGCCTCGTTCAACAATCCCTCGAGGTCGGCGCCACTCGCGTTAGGCATGAGCCGCGCGAGGCGCGGAAGCTCGACATCCGGCTCCAACGGCATCCCACGCCGCGCCACATGCAGCGCGAGAATTTCGGCCCGTTCAGCCACGGTCGGGAGTCCGACCGTCACCGACCGATCGAATCGTCCTTTGCGAAGAAGCGCCGGGTCCAGGTCGGATGCACGGTTCGTCGCCGCAACCACGATGATTCCTTCTGATGGGCCAAATCCGTCCAGCTCAACGAGGAACTGGTTCAGGGTGCGGTCGTCTTCGGGATGCCCCCCCGTGCGCCCGCGGCGTCCGCCGAGTGAGTCGATTTCGTCGACGAAGATCACGCCTCCGCCGGCGCGGCGCGCGCGACGGAAGAGTTGCTTGACCCGCATCGTTCCGACGCCGACGAACATTCCCGAGAAGTCGGGGCCAGAAGTGGCGAAAAACGGCGTTCCGGCCTCACCGGCGAGGGCACGCGCCATCAACGTCTTCCCGGTGCCGGGAGGGCCTTCGAGAAGAATTCCCTTCGGGACTTTTGCACCCATCCCCGCGAATCGCTTTGGGTCGCGAAGAAACTCGACCACTTCACGCAGATCGGCGATCGCCGCCGGATTGCCGGCGACATCTGAGAAGGTCGTGCGCGCTGCTCCGTCGCGACCGTTCGTGATGTCCAGACCCTCGACCTGCGCCCCACCCTGTTGCTTGTTGATGGCAACGTAGAGAACAATCCCCGTCCCGACCGTGATGAAGAGGGTGAGAAGGAGGTTCACCATTCCCGAGCGATCGGCGGGACGAGGTGCGAAGGCGATACCGACGTTGGCATCGGTCGCCAGGACGACGAGGGCGTCGGCGTCGCGACTCCCGTAGTCGACTTTGAATTCGCGAACCGTGTTGCTCGAGGGCGAAGGACGCATCCACCCCGTGATGGCGGTGCCAGGATCGACCACCATCGAGTCGATCTGGTGCGCGCGAATCTCTCGTACCAGATCGCTGTATCGAAGGGCGAGCGGCTGGACGCGTGTCGCATCCGCATCGAGACGGCGGCTCGCCATATTGACGGCACCGGCGATCGCGATGAGGGCGAGGGCAACGGCACTCCAGCGCGCGACGCGCGAGCGTAAGAACTTCTTGAAGTCGGGGCGCATGAGAATGAATCGACGACGAGGCGAGGTCTAACTCTCTTTGACGTCTCGCCGCGTCAGGCGTAACTGGCGAGCGCCGCCGTGCGCGCGGTTAGCGTTAGGCAGCGACTTTTCTCGAGATGAGACGGCGCACATGAAGGAACCTGGAGCTGGAGTTTTTGTCCCGCCGCCGCTGCTTTTCGTCGTTGGATTCGCTGTCGCGCTACTCGTCGACAAGTGGGTGCCACTGCGGCTGGGCGGCGATGGAATTCACACGTCGATCGGGTGGGGCGTGATCGCGCTTGGCGTTCTACTCGGCGGCGCTGGCGTTTATGAATTCTTGGCGGCGAAGACAGCAATAATTCCACATCATCCTGCGACTCGCCTCGTTACCACGGGAGCATATCGCTGTTCCCGGAATCCGATGTACGGCGGACTTGCGCTTGTATATGTGGGGAGCGCACTGGTTCTCGGCACGTTGTGGCCGCTACTCGTGCTCCCTGTGGTGTTGTGGGCGCTTTTTCGATTGGTTGTGCAGCGTGAAGAGGGTTACCTCGCACAGAAGTTCGGAGTGGCGTACGATCGCTATCGACAACGGGTTCGGCGCTGGCTGTAACCGCAAAGCTGGGATTGGTGCATTTTTTGCCCAGCTCGCTCCATTGGCAGGTGTCGATCTGCGCCTCACTTCGCGTAGTCCGGACCTGCACCAACGTCTCTTCGGGCACTTGTGACGCCGCCACTGCAACCGAATTTCGATTCGAATCGCGCCCCCGCCCCTGTCCCTGTCCCGGTCCCCGGATCCAAGGAGTCGCTTTGGATCGTCTTTGTTCTCGCGGTGGCTCTCTTCGCAGCGCGGGCGCTGGCGGCCGACTTTGGGGCCTTTGTAGAGGGTGACGACTTTTCGATCGCCGCAGGGATCGCGGCGCTTCGTAATCATTCCATCGCCGAATTGTATCGGTACGGGCCGCAGGTCGGTTATTACAAGCTTGTCTATGGACTGAGCGCGCTGGCGGGGTCCGATCTGCGCCACATTCCGGGCGTGATGGTGTGGCTCTCGGTCATCGCCGGCACTGTGATCCCTGTGGCCGGACTGCTTTCGATGCGCGACGAATTGTCGACGCGGGAGCGACGCCTGCTCTTCGCCGTACTCGCCGCGAATCCGATTCTCTGGATGAGCAGTCGATACGGCAATACCGCGATGGTGTCGGTGTCACTCGTCGTGACCGCGTTCGCGATTCTCTCCAATCGTCCGCGTCCACTCATGGAAATCGTGGCGCTCGGACTTTTCGCCTTAGGCATCATCATCCGGGCCGACGCCGTGTTGGCGACCGGCGGTATCGGAATGATCCTCTGGCGCAATCACCGGGCGTTCGTGCCGGCGGCGATTCGCGTGGCAATCACCGGGGCGTTCGTCGCGGCGGTCTTCGGCTTCTTCTTCGTGACCGATCCGCGAATGGCGCAGTTCGCGCATGCCGTCGAGGAACACCTGGCCAACGATTTCCCCAGTCATTTCTGGGATTACCTCGTCTGGGCGTTTTCGCCACTGGTGCTGATCTTCGCGATCTTCGGCGCACGGGAGCTTTCGTTAGGCAGGCGGTGGCTTGCACTGACGTTGGCGGCGTGGGTTCTGCCGGTCGTGGCGTTCTATTACGGCGCCATCACCACACCGCGGTATTTCCTCCTCTTCACCTTTCCGCTCTCCGTGGCGGCGGCTGTTGGAGTTGCACTCGCCATGGGGGAGCCGGGCAAACGTCCGGCCTGGCGCCCTGCGCTTGCGCTCTTTGCGGCCAATCTCCACCTGTTGGTCGCGTTAGGCTATACGATTCCCGCCCATCGCCGCAGTTGGCTCACCGAAGGGTCGTTCATCACGCACGATGGGCCGATGTGGACCGGGGCTTTTCTGTACAAGTCGTACGTGATGGACCGTCCGTGGAACGCCTCGGTCTTTGCGCCCCCGTTGTCGCGCATGGGACCCGCTGACCGTTCGCTCTCGGCGATGTACGCGATGATGGGGCGCGGCGAAGGGCGTGGGACGCATGCCGTCCTCGTCGTCGACCGCGGGTGGGGATACGATCTCCATCTCTATGCGCAACTTGCGAGCGCGCGAATCGTCTCGATGGAGAAGGAAGGACAGCTTTTCATGAAGCGCACGGAGATTGAGCACGGTGGCGTGCAGCTGACGGCCATCAATGCCGGCGACTTCGATGCCGATTCCACTCGACAGGTACCTGTGAAGCCAGGCGACGAATTCTGGACCGTCATTCGCACGGGCGCGCCGGAGCGTGAGGTGCTCGCGCGCATACCGCAGGACGCGAAACTCTCCGCGCTTCCGGCCACTCCTGGTGCGCCACTCCTGCGCCGATATCGGGTCGAGCGCGCGCCATGACGTCGACACGCCCATCCGACGGGCCTGCCAAGCCCGTGTCGTTAGGCGCGGTGCCGGTCAGCGTGGTCATGCCGGCGTACAACGAGGAAGGGGGCATTCGCGAAGCCGTGCAGGCGGTGCAGGCCAACGTCCTTTCCGCCGTGCAGGGCTCCGAACTCATCGTCGTGAACGACGGATCGCGCGACAATACCGGGAAGATTCTCGACGAGATCGCGGCTGCCGACCCGCGCGTGCGCGTCGTGCACAAAGCGAACGGTGGTCACGGCCCCGCGATCATGACGGGGCTTTCGTCGGCGCGAGGCGACTTCGTCTTCCTCATCGACAGCGACAATCAGATTCCTTTGGAGTCGTTCGCATCGCTCTGGCGCGAAGTCCTCGCCGGACGCGACGGCGCATTTGGCGTTAGGCGCATCCGCAAAGATGCCGAACTTCGCCGAGTGCTCACGGTGATCATTCGCCGATCGTTGTCGATGCTTTTCGGTGTTAGGGTATACGACGCCAACGTGCCCTACAAACTCCTGCGACGAACGCTGTGGGAGGAAGCACGCCAGATCATCCCTGAAGGGACGCTCGCGCCATCGCTGTTCCTGGCGGTATTCGTGCTGCGCAAGCATTGCGACATCGCAATGGTCGATGTTCCGCACAAGGATCGCGAGACGGGAACCGTCTCCATCCGACGCTGGAAGCTCTTCAAGTTCTGTTGGACGGCCTTTCAGCAGCTGCTTCAGTTCCGGACAGCGTTATCTACGACATGACTTCCCCGCAACGCATTCTCGTCGCTGGCGCGGGGCCCGCCGGTTTGTCGGCCGCCTATCGCCTCGCCGAACATGGACATACCGACTGGACGCTCGTTGACGCCGGCGATCGGGCCGGTGGCCTCGCGATGTCCGTCGTCGACGAGAATGGCTTCACGTGGGACTTGGGCGGTCACGTCCTGTTTTCGCACTACAAGTACTTCGACCGGCTCATGACGTACGCGTTAGGCGACGAGTGGGTCGAGCATGAGCGAGAAGCGTGGGTGTGGATGCGGAATCGATGGATTCCCTACCCGTTTCAAAACAACATCTGGCGGCTCCCGGAAGACGAGTTGACGCGCTGCCTCGACACCCTCGTCGATCTTCAGCGCGCCACGTACACGGCTCCCCCTGTCAACTTCGCCGAGTGGCTGCAACGCTCGTTTGGACAGGGACTGTGCGACGTGTTCATGCTCCCCTACAACTTCAAGGTATGGGCGTATGAACCGTCCACCATGAATGTCGAATGGATGGGAGAGCGCGTCGCCACGGTCGACCTGAAGCGCATCCTCCGCAATCTCGTTAGGCAGCGTGACGACGTCAGCTGGGGGCCTAACGCGACATTCCGTTTCCCGCTGCGCGGCGGCACGGGCGCCATCTGGGAGTCGATCGCCAACCGTCTTCCCAGCGAGCACCTGGCCTTCGGCAAGCGCATCACGCGCGTCTCCACGGCGGCGCGCCAGGTCAACTTCGCCGACGGCACGAGCGAGCGCTACGATCGCCTCATCTCGACCATCCCGCTCGACGAACTCCTGCGCGCCATCGACGACCGCCCCGATCTCACGCAGTACGCCGATCGCTTCGTGCACTCGTCATCGCACATCATTGGCGTGGGATTCGAAGGCGCTCCGCCGGCCGCCCTGCGCACGAAATGCTGGATGTACTTCCCCGAGAGCGAGACGCCTTTTTATCGCGTCACCGTCTTCTCGAACTACTCGCCGAACAACGTCGCCCGCCCCGGCGAACAATGGTCGTTGATGGCCGAGGTCAGTGAGTCCTCGGCAAAGCCAGTCGACGAGACACGCATCCTCGACCAGGTCATCGGCGGCTTTCGCTCTGTAGGCTTCATCGACGATAGCACGGAAATCGCCTCGCGCTGGCACCGCCGCCTCCCGTACGGCTACCCCACGCCGTGGAGCGATCGCGAACAGGTGCTCAACGTTGTGCTCCCTGAACTCGAAGCCCTCGGAATCCTGAGTCGTGGTCGATTTGGCGCGTGGCGTTATGAAGTCTCGAACCAGGATCACTCGTCGCTCCAGGGCGTTGAGGCTGTGGACCGCCTCTTGTTGGGCACGCCGGAGTCGACAGTGCACGGGCGCATGGATGTCGAACCCCCAATGATCGACCGGAGCGTCGGTCGGCCAGTTCCGGCTGCCGGCGCGCTGGCGTAACAACTTCTCCTAGCATGCACGGGAAGCAGGGCGATCCGTGGCGGGGAGGAGTGCGCCTTCGGCGCGGTCACATCTGTACAAGTGTGGTGAAGCGTGCGCGATTACTCTACGGTCTAGGCATAGAGAGAGTCACTCCACCACTGCACGCTTGGGAGCCCACCATGTCCGACACGTCAGCTGTAGCGGCCAGCGGCATATACCCCTGCCTCTTCTATCGCGACGCGACGGCGGCCATTGAATGGCTCGGGCGCGCCTTCGGATTCCAGAAGCGGATGATGATGCTCGACGACGAGCAACGCGTGATCCACTCCGAGCTATCGTTAGGCAGCGTGGTCATCATGGTCGGCTCCATCCGAAAGGATCAGGGGTGGCTGAGCCCACTCGACTTGGGGGGCGTGAACCAGACCGTCTGCCTAACGATTCCCGACCCCGACGCCCACTGCGCGCGGGCCACGGCCGCTGGAGCAACGATCATCTTTCCCCTCAAGGACCAGGACTACGGCTCGCGCGATTACACGGCGCGCGACCTCGAGGGAAATATCTGGACCTTCGGCACCTATCAACCAGGCGCGCACTGGGACGGTGCAAACGGATAGTCGTGAGTCCCCGCCCACGCCCTGAACGCAGAGCCGGCGCTCCATCTCTGGAGCGCCGGTTTCTCGTTAGGCCATCTCGAACTCTTTCGCGAATGTCACGGCGAACGAAAACGTCTTCGCCCGACTTCGCGTCTCCATCATATCGGCCACTCGCTCGAGGCGCGCGGGGATCGACATGATCTTCTCCTGCGCCTTCTTGCCGACCTCGTTGAGCCCTTCGATCTTCTCGATGGCCCAATAACGAATGGCCTCTTCGACAATGCGGAGGTAGTCGCGCGGACCGTAGATCCCGGCGCGCCGAATGACGTCGGCCATCTCACGGAAGTGCGGCATGTTCACGCCGGGCATATCGATCGAGGGCATGATGTGCGCCGCCGACTCGAGCCCGCGATTCGGGTCGCGCTCGAGTACTCGTTCGAAGATGGAGCGATAAAAGACGTAGTGACGCGCTTCTTCCTTCGCGACGTTCGACAACACCGTGCCGATGAGCGGCTCGTGCTCACTCGCCACCTTCCCCGTGTTGGCATGACTCACCTGCGTCGCGCGCTCCTGCAACGTCGTGTAGACGAAGACGCGATACGGATCTTTGTCCCACGACGGCTCAAACCCCGCCTTCAAGTACTCAAACTGCATCCGGTCCATGACCGGGTTGTCGAGAATGCGTGAGTCGCGCGTGTAGTCGTGCAAAATCACCCCGTGACGATCTTCTTCCGCCGTCCACAGGTTGTTCCACTTCGACCAGATCGAGTCCGGGCCCAGGTACTGTGAGATGAGACGATGGAAGTGGGGCAGCCCTTCCTCGGTCAGTGTGTTCAAGCACAACGCCACACGCGCAGGAAGCGAGATTCCCCGCGCCCGCTCTCGCAGCTGCGAGACGTATTTGTCCGGATCGGTATCGGGCTCGGGCGCCAGGAGTTCGCTCGGAAACCAGAGAATGCGTTTGGCTTCGTGCGAGGTCATCAACTCCACGACGTCGGCCTCGAGGTCGGCGAGGACTTCAACTTTCGCGAGCGTCTCGGCTTGGGACGGATTCATCGTCACGGTGAAAGCGGGACTGAAGTGCTGAGCGCAAGTGCGCCACGACGTGCATCGCTCGAACGAACGATAATCGGTGGTTACTCGTCACACGACTCGCGCCTGACGCTACAGCGCGAGCGCGCTCCCCACAACCGCCCAGTCGCCGCGGGCTTGCAAGTCTCGCTGGCGCACACCTAACGATGAAGAAGTGCTGCGAATCGCGCGCCGTGGCAATTCGCAACACAACCGATGACCTTTCGATGCTCGTAATTTCGCCCGAGCGCTCTACCGCGTTCTGCGCTTCCTCCTCGTCTCTCCACCCCGCTCGCCGTGTCCTTTTCTTCCCTTTCGCTCCACCCGTCTCTCTTGAAGGGACTCAAGGAACTCGGCTTTACGCGCCCGACGCCGATCCAGAGCGATGCGATTCCTCCGGCTCTCGAAGGGCGCGACATTCTCGCGTGTGCGAGCACGGGGAGTGGCAAAACCGCCGCATTTCTGCTCCCGATTCTTCACAAGTTGATCGAGCGACCACGCGGGACAACGCGCGCGCTCGTTCTCACGCCGACTCGCGAGCTCGCGGCACAAATCCTCGAGGACGTGAACGACCTCGCCGTGCACACGCCGGTGACCGCCGCTGCCGTTTTCGGCGGCGTCGGGATGGGACCGCAGGAGCATGCCTTTCGCACCGGTTGCGACGTCATCGTTGCAACTCCCGGTCGGCTCCTCGATCACTTCAAGGCCCCCTATGCGAAGCTCGACGCGCTCGAATTCCTCGTCTTGGATGAGGCCGATCGCATGCTCGACATGGGCTTTCTTCCCGACATTCGGCGCGTACTTCGTCACATCCCGACGCGCCGCCAGACACTCTTCTTTTCCGCGACGATGCCGGCGCCCATTGCCGAGTTATCGCGCGAAATGTTGAAGGCGCCAACGACCATCAACCTCGAGCGCAAATCGGCGCCTGCGGTTGGCATCACCCACGCGATCTATCCGGTCTCGCAGGATCTCAAGTCGTCGCTCCTGCTGGAACTCCTCAATCGCGGGCAGATGCAGGAGGTGCTCGTCTTTACGCGCACCAAGCATCGCGCCGATCGCGTGCAGCGTTTCCTCGACCAACGCGGAATTGCAGCCGAGCGCATTCATGGCAATCGTTCGCAGCCGCAACGCACCGAAGCGCTCGGAGGATTCAAGAGCGGGAAGTATCGCGTGCTCGTTGCGACAGATATCGCCGCGCGCGGCATCGACGTCGAAGCGTTAGGCCACGTCGTCAATTTCGACGTCCCCCTCGCATCGGAGGACTACATCCACCGGGTTGGGCGTACCGGGCGAGCGTCGGCGACTGGCGATGCGTTCACCTTCGTTTCGCCTGAAGAAGAAGGGGAGCTGAGGGATATCGAGAAGAAGTTGGGCGAGAGACTTCCGCGCGTCACGCTTCCCGACTTTGACTACCATGCGAAAGCCGCAGCGCCCCTGGAAGTGCCGCAAGCTGAGCGCGCGGCGCAATGGCGCGCGCAGAAAGCGAAGGAGCGTGCGAACGCGAAGGCCAAGGCGGAGCGCCGCGCTTCAAACGAGGCCGCAGAGCGCGATCGTCAAGCGCAGCGCGAGCAACGAAACAAGGAGCGCGTGCAGCGTTCGAGCGGTCCGCGTCAGGCGTCGGATACGAGACGTAGCGAAGGGGGAGGCAATCGCGACGGCAGTTCTCCGTATCGCGATAGCGGCTCACGCCACCGCGACGGGGCATCTCGTCAGCGCGACAAGGAGCCGCGCGCGCGCGATGGGCAGTCGGGAGCGCGTGGCAATCAATCGCAACGGCGTCGACGTCCGCGTCGTCCGCAGTGAGCTGGTGCGAACGATCGTGGCATGCTGCGGGTAAAATGTTGTCAGGGGGAAGTGCCTCGTCAGGCGTTTGAGAGAGGCGTTGGGGCTGCAACACTTTCACCTACAACAATCGCGACTCATGACATTCCGTCGTCGTCCGCTGTTTTTTGCTGTTAGTCTCTCGGCATTCGCACTGGTAACACTCGGCGCAGCGTGTGGTCAGTCGCCGGTCGAAGGCGAGGTATTGGATCCCGGCGTTGCGGCGCGTGTCGTTCGCGAATCGGTTGGCGGAATCGCCGCATTGCGCGTGCGAACGGAGCTCGATAGCGCCAGCAAGTCCTGGAAGGTCATTACGTGCCCGATGAGCCTCGAAGGAGCCGCGTGCGAGAGTAAGGGGCATGTCACGACTGGCTTCGCCTCGCCTGCTTCCATTATCGCGCTGTACGACATCGGCCGCAGCGATGCCTTCCGCGCACTCAAGTCGCGATACCGCGCCAATGGCCAGGTGGCCGACGGCATGTCGCACACGCTTACGATCTCGGCCGAGGGGCGCACGCGCACGCTGCAGTGGGAAGATGGCGCGTCGTTACCGACGGCGCTGAGCGATTTCTCGTCGGCGCTCTACACGGCAACGAACGGCTCGCTCGAGAAATAGCTGATCGTTAGGCATTGCGTCGCGCCGATGTCGCGAACACTCGCCATCGAAAGCACGTGGCGGAGTGCGCCGTGCTCAGGAAACAGCTTCTCTGTGCACGCTGCGCACTCCGCGACCTAACGCTGGTAGCGAAGCCCGACAAAAATCATCGTCCCGATCTCTGGCATGTTGATCATCTCGATGTGCCGGAGGCCGATATCGCACTTGTGGCGTTGAACGAGAGTTCCCGGCGACGTTTGCGTTAGGCGCAATTCGTACGAACCGGCGCGACACGACACGATGTTCAACACCGAGATGTTGAGCTGAGCACCGATCGACGGAAGGCGCATTGAGGCATTTGCGTCAAGCGATTCGTAGGTCGGGACAATTCCGGCGTTGACGCCCGAGCGAAAAGTGAAGCCGGTGGCGTGCCTAACGAGCAGCCCGAGGCGCGTATTCGTCTTGGCATTCGAAAAATCGACGCGCGCGTTCCATCGCACGGGTGAGGTATTGAGCGACGTCGCCTCGGCGCTCGCCGACGTGTCCTGCGATGTGCGATTGACACGCGTCAGGTCGGTGAACGAGACGGTGGCGCCAGCCGAGAGGTGCTCGGTGGCGATATAACGGGCGCTGAAGTCGCCGCCCGTCGCACCGGCGCTCCCAAGATTGATGTAGGTCAAGACCGACTGCGGTCCGTTGAGCGAGGCAATGCGATTGCCCGCAACGTCGTACGCGAACGATCCCATGAGGTGCGAGTTGATCGCAACCAGTGGCGAGATGAAGTGCTCGTAATGAGAACGGTACAGCGCCGCGTCGACCGACACCTTATCGCCAAAGATCCCTTTGTAGCCGATTTCGAAGCTATGGGACTTCTCGGGCACGAGCGCCGCATAACGAGCCAGGCTGGCGCCACTTCCATCCTGTACCGTGAAGCCTTCGCGATTCCCGTAAATCCCGACGCCGCCCAGACCAGGACGCAGCTTCACGTAGTCAGGAATCGACGAATAGAGATTACCGATCGTCGGTGCGCGGAAGGCGCGCGCGTACGTTAGGCGAAACGTCTGGTCGTTCCGCGGCGAATACAGGAGCGCCGCCTTGGGCGAGAACGACGCGTCGTAACTCGATCCACGATCGGCGCGCGCCGCCAGCGAGAGGCGAAGCGTTGCCGACAGCGGCGTCTCCGACTGAGCGTAGAGTCCCCCCTGATACAACACGACATTCTTGTTCGTTAGGCGATCGGTGAGCCATTCGCGGCGGCTGGAGATGTCGTCGCGTCGCAACTGCCCGCCAACCAGGAAGCGCGTCTTCCACCGCGGCGCGTCGAATGAGTGTTCTCCCTCCGCGACGTACACGCGCCCTACCGATGGAAAGTCGGACAGGTGCGCAATCGAGTCATCACTGATCGTCGCCGGCGTCGTCTCGCGGGCGCCGGAAAAACGACTCAACGAAAACGTTCCGCCTGACGATGCCTGCGTCGCATAGAGACTCGCGTACCATCCCGGTGCGTTCCACTTGAACTGCGCGTGACGATTCTGCCAGTTCACGAGTTGGTCACGTCCCGCTGGCGTCTGCGTGACCCCGTCGGATTGGCTCATGCCGGTGTTGAACTCGTAACGCTCGGCGCCGCGATAATAGGTCAGCCCCCCCTCGCCACGAGCGACAGTCGCGTCCCAATCAACGTGGCCACCGATCCCGCTTTCATCGACGTTGCCGGCATAACGCAGTTGATTCTGGAAGTCGCTCACACTCATGTACTCGGCGCTGAGCTTGTAGCCCACGCGTCCGTTCGTGGATACACCCGCGTGACGAAGCTGAACGTCCCGATAGGCGTGGTTGCCGCCAACCAACTCGAGCATCGTCCCCTGATACTGGCGCGGATCTTTCGTCTGCAGGGTGATGACGCCGTTGGTTGCGTTGGCACCATAAAGCGCCGACGACGGCCCGAGCATCACTTCCACGCCAGCCAAGTCGATGCTCGGGATGCTCGTTAGGTTTCCGAAGGGGAGGCCACTCGCCGGCAAGACGTCGACGCGCCCATCTTCCAGAACGAGGAGCCGGTTGTTGGCGGACGAATTGAACCCGCGCGCGTTGAACGCCGCCGACGTGATCCCCAGTTGACTGAAGTCGACGCCTTGCACCTCGCGTAGCGCCGCGACGAAGGAGTTGCCGTAGTTGCTGGTGATCTCGTTCGGCTCGACGCGCGTCACGACGGCCGGCGCATCGGTCACGCTCTCGGCCTGACGCGACGCCGACACAACGACGCTGTGCAATTGCACCGGCGCCGACGACATCGCGACATCGATATCCGACGTTTCCCCCGTACGTACGCGCACGTTAGGCACTCGCAATGCGCGCCGGCCGAGTCGTTGAATGCGAAGTGTGTACGCGCCGCCCGGCATGGCATTCAACACAAAGCGGCCAGCGCTGTCACTCACCGCACTGAAACGGGTGCCGAGTACGTCGATGTTTGCGCCGGCAACCGGTCGGCCCAGCGAGTCATGCACGAAGCCCGTTAGGCTTCCGACGCCAGCGCGTGCCGCGGACACCTGCGCGGTGCTGTCCTGAGCACGCATGGTGACCGGAGTCGCCACCGGCACCACCAACGCGCACGCCGTCGTGACCACTGCACGCCACAGCACACCGTAACGCCCAGCGTGTGCGCCGTACGACGGCCCGGCGACGAACATCCCCCAAGACCTCGTCATCCCGACTCGTTCTCCTCGTCGCGATCCACCATCACCAGCGCCTCGCCCTCGATGACGGTCTCGCCAGACTGGTTGACGCACGTCGTCGTTAGGCGCGCGCGGCGCTTCGCCGCGTTCCAGTCAGCGACCTCCACGCGCGCGGTCACGGTGTCGCCGATGCGCACGGGACGCGTGAAGCGAAGCGACTGTGAGAGATAAATCGCTCCGGGCCCCGGCAGCCGCATCCCGATGCACGCCGAGATGAAGCCCGCCGAGAGCATACCGTGGGCGATACGTCCCTTGAAACGGGTGCGCTCGGCATGCACGGCATCGATGTGCACCGGATTGAAATCGCCGCTGATTCCGGCGTAGAGCACGACGTCGCTCTCCGTGACCGTCTTGCTGAAGGTAGCCGATTCGCCGACGCGCAGTTCGATTGCCATGGCTCAGTATGAAGAGTGGGACGCAACAAGCACGTCAATTAGCGCGCGACGATTTCCGCGTGCTCTTTCACGCGACCGCGGATGCGCAGGAAACCCTGCGCATCCAACTCGCCGCGGTCGCCGGTGCGCAGCCAGACGCCATCGTCCGTGAAGGCCTGCTGGCTCTCGAGCGAGCGGCGATGGTAGCCAGCAAACGTCAGGTCGCCGCGCCGCACCAGGACTTCGCCGTCAGATGCAATGGCGATGGACGTACCGGGCATCGCGACGCCGACAGAATCGTGCCGGTATTTCTCCGGGCGATTGAAGGTAATGCATAGATGCTCCGTCTCGCCGTACGCGCTCAGCACCGTCACGCCTAACGCATCGAGGTACTCGGCCGCTTCGCGCGACAGCGTCCCGGCCACGGAAATTGCGAGTCGGACCGCGTCGCCGAAGCAGCGCGCCAGCGTCGGGCGCACAACACGAACGACATCGTTCCACTCTTCCTCGAGCAGCGTCGGAACCTCGCTCCCTTCGCGCCGCAAGCGTGCGCGACGCGTTCCGGTATCGAGCGCGCGATCCCAGCGGGCCCTGTCCGCCGCCGACGAACTCTGTCGCGCCGCGACGAGTGCCGCGAAGACCTCCTCGTACGAGTGTGGCTCCGCCGCAAACAACGTGGGTCGCGCCACGCGCGCGGCGACCCAAAGATCCTTTGCATCTGCAAGCAGCGTCGATGTCATCCCACATGCAATACGCGTGTAGAGACCGAAGATGCGTTCGCTGGCGCTGCAGAAGGGGAGAAAGGAGACCGCGGTGTCGGTGCTCCCCAGGCCTAACGAGTCGCGAATGGAGCGCGCCGACTCGACGACATACGCATGCGTGATGCGCGCACCTCTGGCGGCTCCGGTCGACCCCGACGTGTAGATCAACATGGCGAGGTCGTCGGGTGAAGCGACGGCGCCGCGCCGCGTCAGCTGCGTGGCAACGTTCGACCCATCGACCAGCGCGTAACGCCCGCGCGAGAGCCATGTCCTCCATGAGACCACGCGTGGGGGACCACTCTCCTCGAGATCACCGACGCCAGCTGCAACGATCAATGGCGGGTGTACACTCGTTTGCAGTGCGGCGCGCACTTTCGCGAGTTGATCCTTCCCCTCCACGATGACGACGGAGGCGGCACAGTCAACCAGAATCTCCTGGACGTGCGCCACCGTTGCCGCCGGGTGAATTCCCACGGACACGAGGCCAGCGAGAATGATCCCCACATCGGCTATTGGCCAGAGCGTGGAATTGCTGGCCAGCACTGCCACCATCTCTCCGCGGTGCGCACCAGACGAGATGAGGGCACCGGCGACATCCGTCGACGCATCGCGCCACTGACTCCACGTGACACGCTCCCCAATCCCGCCCTTGCTCGCGTCAAACTGCTGCAACGCGACACTAGTCGGCGTCGCCGAAACGCGTGAGTGAAACAGTGCAGGAATCGTCGTCGCGCGGTTGACCGTCATGCCAAGCTCTCTCTCCGATGCTTCGCCCCGCGCCCGAAGGACACTTCCTGAACAGCCACGTTAAACCTGGCGCAGCGTAAGAAATCTCGCCGCAGTCTGTTCAATGCGCATCGGAACGTCGAGAGGCAAAGGCGCTTAGAAGCCATCTCATAAATGGGCGCCGGCTTCTGGCCGGCGCTGCGCGCCGGCGCGCCGCCGACTATTTATGAGATGGCCTGTAGTTGCCTGGAACGGCCGAACGCAGGTACACTCGGCCCGTAGCGGCGCGAGCGCCCCACCTTCGTCTTGCGTCACGAAGAGCGTTGGCGTGTCACGCAATTGCACTCGTCAGGCAATGCTCCGCCGCAACGAGACCCCTGTTAGGTGCTCGCCGCTATGCCGCGCGGGGTGCGCGACGTCCCCACCAGAGCCGAAACGTGAAGAGCGCGGCAAAGAGAATCGCGAAGAGAAGTGGTGCCGTGATGTCGCGCTTCACCGCCATCCAGTAGTGGACCATTCCCAGGACGACCGTGCCGAATACCGCGCGATGCAACGCATTCCAGCGCGTCGCGCCCAGTCGGCGAATCGATCCCTTGGTCGATGTCAGCGCCAGCGGGACGAGGAGAAGAAACGCCCCCATCCCGAACATGATGTAAACACGTTTTGCGAGGTCGGCGGCGAGGTCGCCCCACACGAGTTCGAGATCGAGGACGAAGTAGATGAGGAGATGGATGCAGGCGTAGGCAAAGGCGAGTAGCCCGAACGTACGTCGATAGCGAATGAGCCATCCCTGCTTCGAGAGCTTGATAGCTGGCGTGACGGCGAGAGTGGCAAGGAGAAGTCGCACGATCATCTCGCCGGTGCGGTGCTCGGCCTCCTTGATGGGGTTCGAGCCGAGTAGTCGGGTTCCTTGAAGGAAGTCTGAGGCGAGCGCGTAGGCGATCCACGCCAACGGGAGAATCGCGACGAGAACGATGGCCGCGTGTAGCCAGCGCGGCGGATCGATGCGACGCGCGCGATTTTGGTGACGGTTGGGGGAGGTGGAGGGGGTAGATTTTTTAGTGGGGGGGGCCCCCCGCGCTACCGCGTCCCCCCGCCGCACACCTTCTCGGCCATCCCCGCCCTCTCGGCCATCCCCGATCGCGCCGGCGACACCCGCTCTTACGCTCTGCCTCGACGACATCGATCAGTAGTTCTTTCGCAGGTCCATGCCGCTGTACATCGACGCCACCTGCTCGCTGTACCCGTTGAACATCAGCGTCTGCCGGCGGCGGAACTCACCGATGCGCCGCTCCCGCGACTGCGTCCATCGTGGGTGATCGACCTGCGGATTCACGTTGGCGTAGAAACCGTACTCGTTAGGCGTCGCGACACTCCACGCCGTCTTGGGCTGCTGGTCCGTGAACTTGATCTTCACGATCGACTTGCACCCCTTGAAGCCGTACTTCCACGGCACCACGTGGCGCAGCGGCGCGCCATTCTGCGGTGGCAGCATCTTCCCGTACACACCGACGGCAAAGAACGCGAGCGGATTCATCGCCTCATCCAGCCGCAGCCCTTCCACATACGGCCACGACAAGACCGGGAAGCGCTGCCCAGGCATCTGCTTCGGGTCGAGCAAGGTGTTGAACTCGACATACTTCGCCGAGCCTAACGGTTGTAATGCCTTGATGAGACTGGCCATCGGAAAGCCGAGCCACGGAATAACCATCGACCACGCCTCAACACAGCGGTGACGGTAGATGCGTTCTTCCAGCTTATACGGCTTGATGAAGTCGTCGAGATTGTAGGTCCCGGGCTTCGATACCATCCCCTCGACCTTGAGCGTCCACGGCTTCGTCTTGAACTCCTTCGCGTTCTGCGCGGGGTCTTCCTTACTCGTCCCGAACTCGTAGAAGTTGTTGTAGGTCGTCACGTCGTCCCACGGCGTGAGCTCACCCTTGAGCTCCGCACCGTTAGTCGACGTCTTGACCTCCTGCGCGTCCTGCGCGCTCTTCGAATCTTGCGCGCACCCTGTGACGGGAAGGAGCGCTCCGCTCGCTGCAATCGCCCCCAGCATTCCAGCGGCCTTAAGGAAGCTACGGCGATCGTGGTACACACCCTCGGGGGTGATTTCAGACGACGCGATGGGGTGCGCGGGCGTAATACGGATCAACATGGGCGTTTGAGGGGGGCGGGAACGCGTTGATAGGATCCACGTGACACCTACCGCGAACGATACGGCGCGGTTCCGTCTCACGCTGTGTATGCTACGCCGCGTAAACACGGCTAGATCTCGCAACCTCGCTCGTCACACCTGCCAAACGCTCGCGCGCGCTCCGCCATGTCGGCAATCTTTCGCCGTCATCCCTTGAACGCGCTGCCCCTTCTCGCATCAGACACCCGTTGCCATGCAGTTTGACCCACTCGATCGTGTCGTCTTCGGGAATACGCTCACCGCTTGGCTTACGGCCGCCGGGGTGGCGGCAGCGGTCTGGGCATTACTGTACGCGGTGAAGGTGATCATCGGGCGACGGCTTAAGGCGCTGGCCGCCCGCACAGCAACCGACGTCGACGACGTAGCCGCAGCGCTGATCGAGCGCACGCGCTTCTACTTCATTTTCGCACTCGCCATTCGGGCTGGGAGCGTCGCGCTCACACTGAGTGCCGACGCGACGAGCGCCATTCGCCGGCTGACCGCGATTGCCGTTCTCCTCCAGATCGCTCGCTGGGGAAACACGGTCATCGGTTTCTGGATCAAGCGCTGGTCTCGTACGCGCGGGGGGTCGGAGTCTGCGACGCTCAACGCCATAAGCGTCATGGCGAGAGGCGCGCTCTGGATCATCATCGTGCTGCTCGCGCTGGTGAACGTTCTCGACTACGACGTCACGGCGCTCATCACCGGACTCGGCATAGGCGGTGTCGCCATCGCCCTCGCCGTCCAGAACATTCTCGGCGATCTCTTCGCCGCGCTCTCGATTGTCCTCGACAAGCCGTTCGACGTCGGCGACACGATCGCCGTCGACGCCTTTGTGGGGCGTGTCGAACGCATTGGGCTCAAGACGACGCGTGTCCGCGCCGTCGGCGGCGAGGAGGTGATCTTCTCCAATGGTGATCTCCTCAAGTCACGCGTCCGTAACCTAACGGTCATCGAACGCCGGCAAGTGCTCTTTAGGCTGGGCATCACGTACGACACACCACCGGCCGTCGTCGCGCGTGTCCCAGTCATCATTCGCGAAATCGTCGAGAAGGAACCGAAGACGCAGTTCGACCGCGCGCATTTCGTCCGTTTCGCCGAGTCTGCGCTGGAGATCGAGGTGAACTACTTCGTCTCGGATGCGTACGTGGCCATGCTCGACGTGCAGCAGGCGGTGAATCTCGAAATTCTCCGTCGATTTAACGCTGAAGGGATCAACTTCGCCTTCGCGACGCAGACGGTCATTCACCAGAATGCTCTACCCGGCGACGGCGCGGGCCACGGTGGTGATCTGGCGCGCGGACCGATCAGCAGCAGCGCCACTACGGCGGGCGGTGCGGGGAGTGGAGGTGCCGGGGGTGCTGGTTGACGTTTCTTGGCCAGCGCGGGGCGCCGGCGCTCCAGCGACCGTCTAGGAGACGGTTTCTAGTGTTCAGCGGCGCAGTGGTCCCACGCGGCACGCCGCTCTGCGTGCTCCGCGAGATCGAGCCCCGCGCGCCCGTCGTCGATCCTGGCGGCGCGCCATAGGATCGCGTCGCGCACTTCGCGCACAGCGTCTTCGTAGATCTGCCCGTCCCAGGGTGCCCCGCCTAACGCACGGAAGCGCCACGAGGCGTCAGAAAGCGTGAGTGCGTAGTCGCCCCAGCGGCGAATCACGCCACGCGCGCGCTCGTCAGCGGCGAACTGCATCGCGTCCTTCGTTGCGTCCACATCGAATCCTTGCAGCGACGGAGAACTCAGCAAGCACCGCCACCCAGCACCAGCCTCGGGCGAGCTGCGCAGCATGCGCGACGACGCCTGGAACGCATCGAACCCCTGCCACGGCGACGAACGCCCAGCGAACGAAGGCTGTGGGGCCATGAGGACGCGCCGAATCGCCTCCGCCGCACCGAGGCGCCGTCCGCGACCGAACGTCGATTCGTACCATGCCATGAGCGACGGATCGACCGGCGAAATTTCCCGCAGCGCGTCGAGCGTCGCGTCGGCATCACCACCACCTGGGCGCGGCGCGGTTGCCGACGCATAACCGGTGAGCATCTCGTCCTGTACCGCGCTGACGTAGCCGTTCAGACGCCCCTGATGCGCCAGCGCCGACGCGACGAACCAATCCACGCCTCGCGCGAACGCTTCGGTTGGACGCTCGCCTGCAGTAGACGTCGAGTCGCGACGCGGCCGCGCGCTCGCCAGGCGACGTACGGAGGCGGTGAGGTCGTCCTGATACTGGCGAACCGATCGATCGGTGCGGTATCCGCCACGCACACCGTACCGACGGCGCGCCGCCTGCCAATCGAGGTCGTGTGCGAACTCGTGCGCCATTGCTCCCGCGCTCGTCGTGAGCGGGAAGTAGATGGTGCGCGTCCCCGGATCATGCAGCGCCAGGGCGCGCTCGCGCATCGGCGAGTCACCAAAGCGGACGCGGAGCCCCGTCAGGTCTAACGATGGAAAGACGGTACGCACGTCGCGCACGACGCCGTCGAGCATGCGCGTGAAGTACGGGCGCCACGTCTCCGGAACGCGCTTGTCGAACGAGAGTTCAGCCAGGCCAAGCCGGCTCTGTAACTCGAACGGCGACGGACCGCTCTCGCCCGGAAGCCACGCCGTCTCCTGCGCGTAGGCACGCATGGCGACTGCGGCCGCGAGCACCGCCAGCGCTGCTTCTGGCGCTGGCCCAACGGTCGCCTCGAGCCGCGCAAACTCCGCGGTCATCGACTCTTCGTTGTTCGAGCGCTGCACGAACGCGGTGCGTGCCGAACGATCCGCTTCGGAACGTCCCGACGCGACGATGTACGACGTGTATCCGCCTAACGTCACGATGATCGGCGCTTGCGGCGGGGCATTGCGCTGCGCCACGAGTGCCGACGCGGCCATGGCGGCGTCCCGTTCCAAGTCGCTTCGCTTCGGCGCCCCGACGGCCGGCGCGATGCCTAACGAATCAAGCTGCGCCGTGTAGCGCGGCAACAGCGCGAGTGCCGCGCGCTCCTCTTCGGCACTCGGCGGGTCCTGTAACGGAAGCTCGACGGCGAACTTGCGCTCCGCGCGCCACGTGCCGACGAGGTCCAGGGGATCCACCCGCTGCCGTCTGGCCGCGGCGAGCAGCGTCGCGACATCACGCATGGCGAGTGCGCGATCGCGCGCCTGCGCGATCGCGCCTAACGCGACCGCGCTCGCTCGGTGCGAAACGATGCCAGACGTCGCCCCAATCCCATAGCTCAATCGAAGCGCCAACTCCGCCGCCCGCGGCGACGCCGCTTCCTCCGTGACGCGCTCGATGAAACGGCGATGTGCGTTGCCGCGCCCGGCATCAGGAACAGGCGCCAACAGCTGCAACGCTTCGCCCGGCGTATGGTAGGCGTTACCGATCGATGTCCGCGCGAGAATACCCTCGGCGAGCAATCGGCGGTGTTCCGGACGAAGGAGTGGGTCGCGGAGGACGTAGTCCACCAGGCGGAACGGAGAACCGATCCCGAGGCGCAGGCGCTGCAGATACAACGCCGCCAGCACATCGGGCGATGAAAGATTCCGCTGTGACGTAAACGAAACCGCACTCTCGAGAGAATCGGCGAATCGCGCGCCTAACGACAGCTCTGCCGTCAGGCGAGTCGGTCGGTGGAACACGCCTCGGGACACGCGAAGCATCACCCCTGCGCCAAGCGCAAGAGCGAGAGCGGCCACCAGTGCCGCGGCGCGAATCCCAAATCGGCGCGATCCCGACATCACCCTCTCAATCCTCTACCGTGACGTATTGTATGTGCTCGCTCTCACCCCGCGTAACCCAGCGGACACACAAGGGTCCACTTCCTTAGGACCATATAGCACAAAGGTTCGTCACGCATTCCCGCCTCCTGTACCTCGGGCTCGCTAGCTTATCCTCCGCTGACCGAACGACACCCCTTTTTGCTCCAGCGTCCGCATCGTCTTCCACATGCAATTCGCCGCTTGCCAGCCTCGCACCCTCCTCGCTTTCTCGGCACTACCGGCGCTGCTGGCGATTATCCCATTGGCGAACGGCGAGGCGCAGAAGCCGAACCGCCCTGTACCGGCAACCCTATCGCCCGCCGCGACCACGGCTAAAGCGGCCGCCGCGTTAGGCTTGTCCGCCACAGCGGCGCTCGGCGTACACGCCGGCTACGTCCTCATGGAGCGCGACATCCACGGTTACGAGGTTGGCGCGACGCTCGACCTCGGACATTTCGCCTCACGCCGCGTCAGGCTCGCAACCGAGCTTTCGTTCATGCGCTCCAATCCACACAGCGAGCGCGTCGAGACCGAAGGAAAAACGTACCGCGCCATCATTCAGGATTTGAATGGCGGGGTCAATCTCAATTTTCTGCTCCGGGAGCCGACGTCACGCTTTGTCCCGTTTGTCTCGGGGGGCATTGGCCTGCACGCGCTTTCCAGTGCGTTCGAAAGCCTCACCATCGATACGCGCTACAACACCAACAATTTCTCGGTGCAGGCCTATGCCGGTGTGCGCATCCGCACCGGTGCGGCGTCGCGCCGGGCCGTGACCCTCGCAGTCCAGCGCGTACAAGCCAACGACGTCAGCCGGACCTCGTTTCGCATCGGCCTCGACGCGCTCTTCAACGACTTGGCGCGGAAAGCGCCGTAGCCTACACCAGCTTCGCGTCAACCTCGATCGGGACGTTCCCCTTCATGACCTTCGAGATCGGGCACCCGTCCTTCGTGGCCGCAACAACCGTCTGGAAATCCGCGTCGCTGATTCCCGGCGCGCTTACCTGAACGGTGAGATGCATTTTGGTCACTTGGAATGCGTCGCCCACTTTCTCGACCGTGCAGGCGGCCGCCGTTTCAACTTTACTGGACGGTGTCCCGCGCCCCTCAAGTTGGGCGCTCAGCGCCATGCTGAAACACGCCGCCTCTGCGGCCGCCAAAAGCTCCTCAGGATTCGACCCCTTCGTATCTCCAAAGCGCGTCAGGAATGAATAGGACGCGGCGATGGCGCCGCTCTCTCCCGAAAACTGTCCTTTGCCACCTTTCAGTCCTCCTTCCCAGCTCGCGTTGGCGCGGCGTGTCGGCATTGCAAAACTCCAGCGTAATGTGTGACAAAAAAGGGCTGCGTTGAATTGAAACCACTTCCATCGCCGAGTGCAGGAGCGCACTCTCACTGATAATGACGGACTCAGCCGAGCACACACCAATCCCTGCTCGAATCGAACAAGTGTTGCGCCGATTTCGTGCCCTTGGGCGCGACGAAAAAATGGCGGCGCTCGTGTCGTACGCGAAGAAGCTCGAACCACTGCCTGCGCGATATCAGGACATCGCCGATGAGCGCTATTTCGTTCCCGAGTGCCAGACCCCCGTGCAAATCTTCCCCGAGTGGCACGACGACAAGGTGCATTTCTTCGCTGACATCAATACGCGACAGTCGCCGACCGTGGCCGCGTTTCTGAGCATTGTCTTCAGCGCCGTCAACGACGAGCCGCCAGCGACAACACTCGCCATTCCGAGCGACTTCGTGCGTACGGTGATGCAGAGCATCGGGCTCGGCACACGCGAAGTCGGATTGGAAGCGATTGTCGCGCGACTCAAGCGGCTGGCTCGCGAGCCTGGCAACCAAACGATTCGCAGCAACCTCTGACCACCGACCGCCGCTAGCGCAGGCGCTCGCGCCGCGACGTGACGCAGCGCCGCATCGATCTCGCACGTAAACCATCCAAACTTTCGCTTCCCATGCCCGAACGCACGCAGAGCTTTGAGTCACACACGCGCTGGTTCCCTCCGTATCACTTCATCACCCAGCCCATTCTCGCGGGGATCCTCGTGGTCGCATTCCGGCAGCTGGCGCTTCATCCGTCGGGCGCCACGTTGTGGAGCGCGATCGCGGCGTTAGGCGTCGTCACCGGAATCGTTTTTTCGCGCGTGCAAACCATCACGGTGCAAAATCGCGTCATTCGCCTCGAAGAGACGCTACGGATGCAACGACTCCTGCCGGCCGCGCAGCAGGGTGACATCGCCAAGCTCTCGGTCTCAGATTTTATCGCGCTGCGTTTCGCCTCCGATGCCGAACTCCCCGAACTCGTGCAACGTGTCGTGAATGGCGAGTTCTCGAAGCCGAAGGAAATCAAGCGCGCCATCAAGCAGTGGCGTCCTGACTTCCTCCGCGCGTGACCACTGCCTAACGTTTCGTTCCCCTTCCTCCTTCGCATGCAATCTCAACACTCGCACGCCTCGGCAATTTCTCAACGATTCTGGCGACGTTGGCACCGATGGATCGGCCTTCCCGCTGCGGTCTTCTTACTGTGGGCCGGTGGAACCGGGTTCTTCGTCGCGGGGACAGAATTCTTTGGCGAGGATGAGGCGCTGCGTGAAGCGACCCGAGACCTCGTGTCGCCGGTCACGACGGTCTCGCCGCCTAACGTGTGGCAAGAGCCGCTGACCCGCGCCATGGCGAGCGTCGCCACCGCGAGCTCGAATGCTCCGATCGACAAGATCGAGATGCAGTTCAAGGGTGACAAACCGACCATCACGTTCTTTACGGGTAAGCCCACGGGCGGCGAAGACCGTAAGTTCGTCGTCGACGCAAAGACGGGGGCTATCGTCAGCACCGAAGCGTACGCCGACAAACCATTTCTCTATCGCCTGCATAGCGGCGAGGCGTTCGGCGATGGCGGTCTGATTGTAGCGATGTTCTGGGCGCTGGCGCTGGTGCTTCTTGCTGGCTCCGGGTTGATCATCTTCTGGCGCATACGCCGTCGTGGTGTGACGGGGTGGCGGAGGTACTTCTTTTAACCCTCCGCCTAACAACACCGTGCCCGACGCCGACCGAAGCGGCACCTGATCAGATCGCAAACACGACGCCCTCCCGTCAGTTGACGAGAGGGCGTCTGCGTACACGAGCACGCGTTCGCCTCGTTAGGCCGCCCTACTTCACCCGCTCCAACGTGAACGACACGACGACGTTGCGAGGAAGCCCCGGCTCGAACGCCACTGGGACACCGCCCACGACGTCGGGATTGAGAAAGGCGGAGGCAAGATAGCGCCGGTCGCCAAGATTGTTCATGGCGACGTGTCCGCGAAGCCCGATACCACCGCCTAACGCGACGGGGCGATCCAGCGAGAGCGACGCTGTCGCGATCGCGTAGCCGGGAACGACGACGGTGTTGGCATCATCGGCGTAATACTTCCCAAAGCCTTGCGCCCCCACACGAACCGTCACACCACGCCACGCAGCCGGCGAAAGCCCGACGGTCGCCGATCCAAACACACTCGGCACACCAACAATCTCGTTCCCCGAATAATCGGCGTAGTGCCCGGCCTTTGCCTTGTCGTAATGCACCGAATCGACGAGGTAGTTGCGGTACGTGTTGTCGGAAAATGTCAGCGCGGTCTGCAGCGAGAGCCCGCCCGATGCACGCGCCATTGTCCCAATCTCGAGCCCGCGACGACGCGCCTTTCCCGCGGTGAAGTAGAAACGCCCGCCGCGATACGGCACAATTTCGTTAGTCACGTCGGTCTGATACGCCGCCACATCGTAGGATAGCTCGCGCACGAATCCCGTCGTGGCAATGAACACCTGCTTCGTTCCCGCCTCGAATGTCGTCGAGCGAATTGGCTCGAGCAGCGGATTGATTCCGTAGATCGTGTCTTGCCCAAACGTCCCCGCGGGATCGGTCTCGTTTCCAGCCGGCGCTTCGACACCGCCGCCGACATTCGCGTAGAAGGTGTGCGTCGGAGACGCGCGCCACGTCAGGCCGAGCTTCGGCGTCACGCGCGAGAACGAACGCTGATCGTTCAGCTTTGGATTGATGAACGACCTGAAGATGTAGCGAATGTCGTCGTACCGAGCGCCTAACGACAGTGTCCACGCCGATCCGAGGTCGAGCTCTTCGGTCAGAAAAGCGCCAAAGTTCGCCGCGCCCTCGCGCTTGTTGTCGCGCAGATCGGTGGCGCGCTCGCCAGCCGCCGTGAGTCCGTAAAAGAGAATGGCGCCGTCCTGGTATGCGACGTCACTCCCGGCCACCAGCCGCGCCGCAACCTTCGGCGTCCATTGCGATTGATTGCGCCACACGACGTTGGCGCCGGTGTGGTACCGCGTGAAATCCCTGAACGTACCGCGCTCCGATCGCTGCAGATACTTAGGGTTCACGTACACCATGCCGCTGATGTCGTTCGAGGCGCCGATGCGGTGCGAGACCGTCGCGCCCAATCGCCCTAAACGATTGTAACGTCTCTCGCGGCGCGACTGATACGTGGCATTGGCGGCGTCGGGCGTCGCCTCCGCCTGCGCGCGCGTCAACGGCCCCGGGATGTAGAAGAGATTGTTCGACCCCATCGCGTAGAGACCGACGTCCGTCGTGGCCCCGATCGTCCCCACGTACCCGAGGTTCAGCAAACCGCGTCGCGCATTCGACGAGGTTCGATACCCATCGAACGTCGTGTTCACGTACGATCCGTACAACCGGCCGCTCCCGACGTCGCTCCCGGCCCGTACAAGCTCTCTCGTTAGGCCGTAGCTGCCGCTCTCGTGACTGAGCTCCACGGCGTGATCGTCGAACGTGGGAACGGTGGAGACCGAAATGAGTCCGCCAGCTGCATTTCCCCACAGCGACGACGCATTGGACCTCACGACGTCGATGCGTTGCGCCGCGCCGAGGTCGATGCCGTCGAATGAGGTGCGCCCGTCCGGTTCCGTCTCCGGAATGCCGTCGAGAAGAACGCGAATCCCGCGCGATGTCCCCGCGTTCGA
The DNA here is from genome assembly GCA_044224185.1 of Gemmatimonadaceae bacterium. Lineage (GTDB taxonomy): Bacteria > Gemmatimonadota > Gemmatimonadetes > Gemmatimonadales > Gemmatimonadaceae > SCN-70-22. The sequence continues at coordinate 93,280 of JBGAKW010000009.1, forward strand.
ACGGTCGCCCGCACCTCGCGCACCGAATCCCCGTATGACGATGCGCACGTCCGACGATCCGTACCGTGATTGCGCGATCACCCCGGGCACCGACACCAGCGCTCCGTCCAGACCCAAGCCGCGCGCTCGTCGTAGCTGCGCCGAATCGAGCACCGTGATCGCCATCGGCACAGTGAGGGTCGAGGCACGCGTACCTCGCGCCGTGATGGTTACGGGAGCGAGGCGAGTCTTCGCACTATCGCTCGTCGTATCCCTCTGTTGCCCGTGAGCGATGTTCGCGCCGCTAGCAACGCAAGCAAGTGTGGCGAGTGTGATCCTATAGTGGCGTTGCACGGAAGTGGTGACGTGACGTGAAACGACAACGCGGGGGGACAAACGCAGTCGCGATTCAGAATTCGTTCATATTCTCGCCGTTCGCCCTCCCGGAGGGAAGTGGGGCACACCCTCGAGATATTGGGTAACCGAGATGCGACTTTCGTTTGCGAGGCGCGCACGCGACGTTGTGGCACCCCACGCTGCACGACCAGCGCTCGCCGTTACGGTATGCGCCCGCGCATTTTCTCACCGTGAAGCGCGCCGCCCACCTCGGCGATGCCTAACGATTCGAACATTCTGCCAGAGAGGAGCGTTGTGCCGGTGTTAAACGAGCCCGCGCGGTCGCCCGACCTCCCCCCGCATGACGAAGACGAGCTCGAAGAACGCCTGAGCCGCCCCACTACGGGCGTCATCGACGCGCTCCTCGCACTCCCCGGTGATGTGGTCGTCATCGGCGCCGGTGGAAAAATGGGCCCCTCGCTCACCGCCATGGTGCAACGCGCCGTCGACACCATCAGCGATGGACGCCGCGTCTACGCCGTCTCGCGTTGGAGCGACCACCGCGCCGCCACCCGCCTAACGACACTCGGCGTCGAGCTCGTCCGCGCCAACCTCCTCGAACCATTCGACGTCGCCCGACTCCCCGTCGCGCCTAACGTCATCTACATGGCGGGACAGAAATTCGGGACCGCCGGCGCCCCCGCACTCACCTGGATGACGAACACCGTCACCCCCGCGCTGGTCGCCGATCGCTATCGCGGGGCACGCATCGTCGCCTTCTCCACCGGAAACGTCTACCCACTCTCCCCCATCGACGCCCCCGGATCGCGAGAAGACGACGCGCTCGCTCCCGTTGGCGAATACGCCGCGACTTGCGTGGGGCGTGAGCGCGTCTTCGAATACGCCGCGAGTGTCCATGACACGCCCGCCGCCATCATCCGCCTCAACTACGCCGTCGACCTCAGATACGGCGTCCTCGTTGACATCGCCCAGAAAGTGCGCGACGGAATTCCTATTGACGTACGAATGGGCTACGTGAACTGCATCTGGCAGGGCGACGCCAACGCCTTCGCGATCGAGGCCCTCGTGCACTGCGCCACTCCCCCGTTCGTTCTCAATGTCACTGGTGAGGAGCGCCTTTCCGTGCGCAACGTTGCGCTCGAGCTGGGACGCCTCCTCGACCGGGAACCGCAGTTCCGCGGCGTCGAGCAGGGCGACGCACTCCTGAGCGACACGACTCGCCTGCAATCGTTATTTAGGCATCCGCTGGTTCGCACCCCGCAGCTCCTCGCGTGGGTCGCCGACTGGGTCGGCCGCGGCGGACGCACGTTAGGCAAGGCAACGAAGTTCGAGGCGCGCGACGGCTCCTTCTAAGCGTCGGGAGTAATCGTCGAGCGAGATCGCTCGCGACAGGACCCGGCGGCGCGACTCGATGCTGCGCGTTGCACTGTTCGTCAAAGATCTTTGGTCGCGAGCGCTATTGCACCGAGCACGACGCGACACAGATCACATTTTCGGCGCGCTCGTGGCGACGTTGCGCGTCGCTAGGCTCGACACACTTGCCGCGAGTGGGCGCGCCCTCTCGCCTCCACCGGCACCGCGTGCCTAACTTGCGCCGCGCGCCCGAATGCGCACGTGGAATTGCACGCGCTCGCTTCAACGCGCACGTTGGCCGGCACGCGCTCGCTCCTCACGACCGCACCTCACGTGCTACTTCGCAAGCACCTCCTCGCTGGACAGGTAATCCCCGCGCACCCGCTCGCTCTCACCGCACGCCGATCGCTCGACGAACGGCGACAGGCGGCGTTGACGCGCTATTACGTGGATTCGGGCGCGGGTGGCATAGCCGTCGGCGTACACACCACCCAGTTCGCGATTCGCGAACACTCGCTCCTTCGCCCGGTGTTGGAGCTCGCGGTCGACTCGGCGCGTGAATGGATGGGAGCAACGGCGCGCCCCTTCGCCCTCGTTGCCGGTGTGGTTGGCGAGCGACGGCAAGCGGTGGATGAAGCGATGCTGGCCCGCTCGTTAGGCTATCACGCCGCCCTCGTCTCACTCGGCTCGTTAGGCAGCGCGTCGGACACGGCGCTCCTGCGCCACTGTCGCGCGGTGGCCGAGGTGATGCCCATCATCGGCTTCTACCTGCAGCCGGCAGTGGGCGGACGAATCCTGGGTTTTCCCTTCTGGCGAGAGTTCGCCGAGATTCCGAACGTCGTCGCCGTCAAGATTGCGCCATTCAACCGCTACTACACGCTCGATGTCGTGCGTGCCGTGGTCGAGTCGGGACGCGACGACATCGCACTCTACACAGGAAACGACGACAACATCATCGTCGACCTCCTCACACCGTTCGAGTTTCATGTCGGGGGACGGCGGGTCACGCGCAGCATCGTCGGCGGACTGCTCGGGCAATGGGCCGTATGGACGCGGCGCGCCGTGCAACTGTTGGATGCCGTGAAGCGCGCGCGGCGCTCAGCGACACTCGACTCGAGTTGGCTGGTGCGCGCGACCGCGCTCACCGATGCAAACAGCGCGATCTTCGATGCCGCCAACGAATACGCCGGCTGCATTCCCGGCATCCACGAAATCCTCAGGCGGCAAGGGCTGATGCGCGGCGTCTGGTGCCTCGATACCAAGGAGAAACTCTCCGCGGGCCAGGCCAAGGAGCTCGATCGCGTGACGCGCGTCTACCCCGAGCTCACCGACGACGACTTCGTGCGCGAAAACCTGGATCGATGGATTGCCTAACGAGAGCGGCGAAGGCCGTGGCGCATATTGCGCGCGCACGGTCGACCGCACGGCGCTTCGTGCATCCCGGCGCAGTTCGTTAGGCAGAGACGAACTGCGAATGCCACGACGCCGCGAGTGGAAGTTCGAAGGCGTCCCGATACCGCCCCGCTTCAATGATGGATGTGTCGAAAACCGTGGTGTCCGCCTGGACCTCACCGGTTCGAGCGCGGGCGGCAAAGGTCTCGCGGTCCACGCACGCAATAGCGCCTGACGAGTCCCGGTAAAAGACGCGTCCGCCGGCGAGGAGCGAGATCCCGGACGAGCGCTCAATCTCGATGAGGATTCGATACAGTGCGTCGATCGAGCACCCCGATGCCCCTTCGACATTCTGGTCCACACCGACGACGAGGAATCGCCCCTCACGCCACTCGCGAGCACACGTGAGTGGATGTCCGTGCGCTTGCCATCCCGAAAGCCAGGCATCGACTTCGTCTAGAAATACGGCACTTGTCTGGGCATCGAGCGCGTCAGACGTGCCAAAAATCCAAAGCCGTGCGTCGGCGGGGAGTTGTTCGAATGCAACGAGTGTCATGCCAGAAAACTTAGTCGTCTCCTTCTGCACGTCCAAACATCAACCCCACGAGCGGCGCATCCTCATCCTTCATCAGGACGTAGACGTGGTCACCGACCTGTAGCTGCGTACTCCCGTGTGGCGTGACGAGATCGTCACCACGAACAATCAGCGCCACCGACGCCCCCTCGGGAAGCGGTAGGTCCTGAAGCGATTCCCCAGCCACCGCGAGCGCCTCATCCACATAAAAGGGCGTGATGCGCGCGGAAAGCGGACGAACCGACTCGATCTCCAACACCGCCGGCGGTGAGGGCGGCTCCGCCGTCTCGAGTTGGAGATAGCGCGCGAGCGGCCCACCCGTGAATCCATGCAGCACCGTCGATACCGCAACGACGAAGAAGACTAAATCGAAGATGCGCTCAGCGCCGGGCGCGCGCGCAAGCACTGGGAACGTCGCCAGAATAATCGGCACCGCTCCCCGAAGCCCCATCCAGCCGATGAAGAAGCTCTCGCGAACCGTGTATCCCATCGGGATGAGCGAAAGCATCACGATGGCCGGACGTGCGATGATCGCCGAGAAGAGTCCGATGGCGAGACCGGGCACGGCCACGTCGCCCAGTCTCGACGGAAAGAGGAGAAGTCCAAGAAGCACGAACATCGAGACTTGCCCGAGCCACGCGAGCGCGTCGTGCACACGAAGGAGCGACCCGCGATGTGGAAGATCGCGGTTGCCTAACGTCATCCCCGCGAGGTACACCGCGAGGAATCCGCTCCCGTGCGCGAGCGTCGGCAACCCATAGGCGAGCAGGGCCACCGCCAGCGTGAACACCGGATACAAGCCCCCCGCCGTCAGCCGCAATCGCTGCAGGATGTAGCGCGAGCCCGCTCCGATGCCAACTCCCACCACGGCGCCGATACTCGCTTCGCGCACCACTTCCCACAGCGTCCCCCAGCCGAGGAGCGCCATTGGTGCGGCGATGTTGGCGGTGACGAGCGTCGTGAGGATGACGGCCATCGGATCGTTGAGCCCCGACTCCGCCTCGAGCGTCAGCGCGACCCGGTGCCGCAGGTGAATCCCACTCCCCCTGAGGACAGCGAACACTGAAGCCGCGTCGGTGGACGACACCACCGCGCCTAACAAGAGCGCTTCACCCAACGGAATCCTGAGCAGGTACGCGCCTAACGCGACTAACGCCGCCGTGCCAAGCACGACCACGGTTGACAACACCGATGCAGCAGCCGCAACACGCCGCACAGCCGCAACCGACGTATTGAGCCCGCCGTCGAACAGAATGAGAATGAGCGCGGCGGTACCGAGGCGATACGTCAGCGCGTAGTTGTTGAACGCGATGCCTCCGATGCCATCGGAACCCGCAAGCATCCCGACGGCGAGAAAAAGCGCGGTGAGCGGAATGCCGAAACGCGCTCCAATCCTCCCCGAGAGCGAACTCAGGAAGAGGAGCGTTCCACAGGTGGCGACGAAAAACGCAGTTGCGCGCGGCTCCACGAACTCCATGCCGCAATTATGCCTTCTCGCACCTCACACGGCGACGGCTGTCGACAAAAAACGATCGGGAGCGTCCGACGACGCTCCCGATCGTTGCATCTGCCGCAAGCGGCAGTTGCGTTTCCTGCACTCGTTAGGGTTTGATTGGCCCCGGCAGCTGCACCATCGGCATGGCCGAGCCCGAAACCTGCGGCATCTGCCCATTCCAACGCTTGGCCATCTCATACTGCACCAACGTCGGCGTGATGCTCGCCGAGAGCAGCTGATTGGCCTTCGCCTGCGCTTCGGCTTCGGCGGTGATCGCCTTCGCCCGACCCGCCGCCTTGATCGAATCACCGCGCGCCTGGAACTCGTTCTTCTGCAATTCGTTCTGCGCCGTCAGCGCCTGCTGCTGCATCACGTTCTTAGCGTTGATGGCGTCGATGACGGACTGGGGCGCCCGAAATTCGTTGAGCGTGAACTGCTTGACCATGATGCCGTACGGAGCCAGTCGGTTCTGCAACAACCCCTGCGCCCGCGACACCGTCTCAGCCTTCTTCGGTCCCATGATGTCCGCAATCGCCTCGTCGCCGACCACTTCCTGCAACGCCTGACGAATCGTCTGCTTCACGTAGCCGTGCTGAATCGTGCTGATATCGGTACGGAAGGTCTGATACATCGTCGGTACTTTCTGCGGGTCAACCTCGAACGACATCGCCACGTCGAGCGACAACGGCTGTCCTTCTTTAGAGTTGACGTTGATCTCCTCGTTGCTCGCTGTTCCCTCCCCACCATTGCGCGTAAGCACCAGCGTCTGCATGAAGACCGGATACTCCTCGATCTGCGAAAGGAGCGGGTTCTTCATGTGCAGCCCAGGACCCAACGGCTTCGGATCGACGCCACCGCCCGCACGATGAATGAGAATGCCGACGTGTCCCGGCTCGACATACGTGAACATCGACGGCAACAGGAAGATGACCACGAACACAACGATGAAGATCTTGAAAATCCGCCCGAGTCGTCCCCCTCCGCCCGCCGTGCTGCCGGAGCGGTCGCCTCGTGAACTGCGCATCGAATTCAAAATGTCATTCACCGGGTTTGCCATACTGTCTCCTTGAAGCACTCAGGGCAGACACGCTCGCCTGAAGGCAGGCGCACCATATCCTCCTCACGCTGCGCTCCGTGTATAGGGCAGGTGAGGTCCACCATCTTCTCGATCGACTTTCGATTCTGCGTTTCCCGTAATCGCTTGCCGATCGGCGTGAACATCGTGAGGCCAAAAAAAACGAGGGTACCGATTGCCGCGATCAACGCGACGAACAGCACCCCTTCCATGATGATTGCGGCCATTGTCTTGAGATGAACTACGTGACGGCGCGCTGCCGAGTTTCGCCCCGCCGATAAGCTACGCTCGCGAATGGAGTTGTGTCGATTGGCACAGCGCCAGGCAGACGGCGAAAAGTACCGCGCCGCCGCCGTTGGGCCGCATCGCGCTCCTCACGAACGACCAATCGTCACGATCCCACTCCCTCGCCGCGTAGTCCCGCTTCAAGACGCTCAGCGGCGAACGGATATCTGGCGCGCTGCAACACTGCCGGCACCACATGTTGACCGGCGATGACCGTCGATTCACCCATCTCGCCGTAGAGCAGCTTGATCGCGAACTCGGGAACGGGGACGATGGCCGGACGATGCAGGACTCGCGCGAGCGTCTCGGTGAATTCGGCGTTGGTGACCGCGTTAGGCGCGGTGAAATTCACCGCCCCTTCCAGCGCCGGCGTATCGATCGCGAAGGCAAGTGCGGCGAGGACATCACGTCGCGCGATCCACGACATCCACTGCCTGCCACTCCCGATCTTTCCCCCACCGCCTAACGAGAAGATGGGAATCAGCTTTGCCAGTGCGCCCCCGCCAGGGTGCAGCACGATCCCCAAACGCGGATGCACCACGCGAATCCCCGCCAGTCGCGCCGGATCGGCCGAGCGCTCCCACAACCGCGCAACGTCGGCAAGAAAATCTTCCCCCACTGGCGATGACTCATCGACGACTTCGTCTCCGCGATCACCGTAAATCCCAATGGCGGACACGCTGACCAGCACCGTCGGCTTCGCCGCCAGCGCGGCGATGCTCTTCGCGATTAGGGTCGTCCCCTGCACGCGTGAGTCCCGAATCTTCCGTTTGGCGTCGTCCGTCCACCGCTGGGCGATCGATTCGCCCGCCAGGTGAATGACGGCGTCGACGCCTTCGAGCTTTTCAGTCTCGATATGTTCGCGCGCATCCCACAACACGTCGGGGGGCGGTTGTTTGGCGTCGTGGTGCGGGCGCCCGATTCGTAGCACGGTATCGCCGCGCGCGCGCAGCGAGTCGACGAGCGCCGCGCCAATGAAGCCGGTTGCTCCCGTGATCGCGACCCTCATGGAAGGGCCCCGCGACACTCGTTAGGCTGCTTCGCCGTCGATCGATCGCCAGAGGTACCATGACGCGACGGTCCGATACGGCGCCCACTTCGCGCCGATTGATAGGACCCGCGCGGGCGGCGGAAGCTTCCGCAACCGATACGCCTTCTGGATTCCCTTCTGAATGCCAAGATCGCCTTCCGGGAGAATGTCGGGGCGCCCGAGCCTGAACATCAGGAACATCTGCGCCGTCCATTTTCCAACGCCTTTGATCGACGTTAGGTGCCGAAGAACTTCGTCGTCCTCGAGCGTGTGCAAATCGTCGATCGGCACCTCTCCCTTGAGCACGCGCTCAGTGAGGTTGCGCATGTACCCCAGTTTCTGGCTCGACACGCCGGCCGCGCGCAACTCGGCGTCCGCCAAACGCTGCAATGCATCAGCGGTCGGCCTGGCGCCACCGAAGAGAGCGGTCACGCGACCGTGGATCGTCGACGCCGCCTTGCCTGACAGCTGCTGGTAAATGATCGACCGGAGTACCGCCTCGAAGTGCGACAACTCGTCAGCGACTCGAAATCGGCACGCCCCTACAGACTCGATCACCGCCGCCATGACGGGATCGACACGCTTGAGATGGTTCACGGCTTTGCGATGCATGCGCGAACTCTACCAGAGCACGACCGTGCAGTCGAGGTGAGCGACTGCCGCGAAACGGAGCGGGGCGAGTGCCAGCGCACTCGCCCCGTTCTCAATTCGTCCATCGCGCCGAGCGCGAGTTACACGTCTAGCGCGGAAACTCGCCCGATTCGAGCAGGCGGAGCGCCAACTGCGTGATGACCTCTGGTGAGTTGTAGGCTCCGCTCGCAAGTCGCGTGCGGATCTCCGAGATGCGACGAGGACCAAGGCGCTCGAGAAGACGATCTGTCTGCAACGCCGGGGCGCTGAACGACACGCTCTCCGCCTTCGCCGTTTCGCCCTCCAGCTCGACGTGCACGACCGGATGATTGGGGATAACGACCTGCTCGGAGGTCGGGGTGCTGTTCGGATGAAAATCGACGCGGCGTTCCACTGTGGCTCCGTGAGTGGGCTCCAACAGTTCGTATCGGCATACGTGCGCAGAACTTGAGCGCTGTTTGTGAGATCGGGACAAAAGCGACCCGGCACTTCATTCCGCTTTGGGCACGAATGACCTCTCTCCAACGCCGGTCCGAACCTGGCGGAATGTGCCGTGAATCTGGCGCAAGCGATTCACGATCAACGAGTTGAAGCGTTCAGGATCAACGCGACCGCGCGTGGCCACCGCCTTGCTTTTTGTCGAGGCGCAGCGGTCGCCATGGCGCGGGTCGTCACGGCGCGAAGCGAAGGAACGCAACCGTGACCACGATCGGAAAGGACTCCATGATCCCAGTCGCCGAAGCACGCACGCACGAAGCGCAATCATCGCTCGACGCACGTCGCACGGTGATCAGCGAACACATTGGGCTCGTCTACCACGTCGCCCGGCAGCTCTGTCGCGCGAAGCAGATGGACGTCGAGCTCGACGAACTCGTGAGCGCCGGGACGCTTGGACTGATCGAGGCCTTCGCCAACTTCGACGAGTCGCGCGGACTCGCCTTCAGCACCTTCGCTGCACCACGAATTCGCGGCGCGATTCTCGACGAACTCCGTCGACAGGACCACGTCCCGCGCTCCGTCCGACGCCGCACCCGGGAGATGCACGCCGCCTCGGAGGCGCTCACCCGCGAACTGGGACATACGCCAGACCACGCGCAACTCGCGCGCCGAATGGGCATAGACGAAATGACGCTCTTTCGCTGGCAGAGCGAAGGCGACAACGCGCGCTTCATCTCGCTCGAGCGCACCGTCGACCAGGCGCCCCATGGCTCGCGCGTCCCGTTCGAACAACTCATGTCGTCAAGCGATGAAGAGCTGGACGATCGCCTAACGATGGGACAGGAAGTCGATGCGCTGCGCGGCGCACTCTTGGCACTTCCCGAGCAGGAGCGCAACGTCCTTACGCTGTACTACTTCGAAGAGCTCAAGCTGCACGAGATCGCCGCCATCCTGGGAGTAAGCGAATCGCGCATCTCGCAGATCCGGGCCAAGGCCGTCGGCCGTCTCCGAAAATCGCTCGCCGCGTTGCGCGCTCCCGTCGCCTAACGAGCGGCGCGTTCACTGGACAAAAAAACGAGGGGCGCCTGCAGGCGCCCCTTATGCGTTGCGGCGAGGCACGATCGCGATGCAACCTCCGAGCTCGTCCTAACTGAGCAGTGAGTCGGCGGCACGCCGCCCGGCCCAAATTCCAACGCCGGTTCCCACCATACTCAGCATGAACGCCGTCATGATGCCGACGGGGCGCCCCGCGGCCCAACCGATGTAGCTCCCAACGATGGAACCGACGAGCGCGAGCAGTTTGTTCACAGCGCGCCGCTTTCTTCGCGCTCGAGCCGGCGCGCTTCGGTGAGCGTCGGCAACCGCAACTCGTACCGAATGCGTTCTTCTCCCCGCTCGTCATGCACGATCGCCGCGCCGAACGTGGCGTTCGCGTGCGCCAGCGCGCTGCGCACGGCGTGCACGATGCTCCCCTCACCGGTAAACAGGAGCTGCCCAGGAGGTTGCGGTGACTCAAATACCACGCGCACTTCGCGCGCATCACCCGTATACGAAAGCGTGAGCGGGCCGTAGATCCCAGAACGCAGCGCGTTACCCGCGCCGCTCTCCAACACTACAAGGAGACAGCGCAAGAGCGCCGACGGGCGCACCAACAGCGGCAACGTCTCAGGATCGGCAGAGACTTCGACGATGATGTTGCGCAGGTCTGCGTGATGCGAGTGCAGCTCCAGCAACTGCGGAATCACATCCTGCAAGCGGACGGGTTCCGACCCCGCGAAGGGCTCGGCGGGCATACAGCGATACAAGATCAGGAGCTGGCCGAGCCGCGCCACTTCGTCGGCCATGGCCTTCATGACTTCGGGATCCATGGTCCCATCGTCATCGCACATGTCCACCACCGCCTCGAGCGCCGCGACACGGTTCGTGAGCTGATGGTTCAATCCCTTTAGAACCTTCTCGCTGACACGCAGCCACTGGTCACCCCAGACGCGAGCGGGCGTTGGCCCTTCGCTCTGAAGCTCGTAGCCGGTCTGGCGTGTGTTGGAGAGAAGACTGCTCATCGGCGTGTCGATCGTGGTGAACACTGGACGTTCGCCACAGCCCTCGGCGTGGCATCCATCACATCAGACGACTCACGCCTCAGGAGGGAACGCCGGAACCCCGAGCCGGACGCCTTTGGGCGAAGAACCCGGCTACTCGAGGAGGTACTAACCGAAAAAACCCCCATGTCGCGTAATTCATGGGCGCGCGGTACGATGAGCGACCGGATTCCAGCATCGAACGTGTACAGGACGAAGTGGCGCGACTTCGTGCGCATGCGCCCCCCGTTCGCCTTCTCCCGCTCACAACATTTGCGGAGACTAATCGTGCCCTTCCATCGGTTCTTACTCCACGTCGCTGCGCGCCACCTAGCTTCGTTGTGCGTGCTGCAGGCTTGCCTAACAACAAGCGGCGTCGCGCAGAGCCCGGCGCAATCGGCAACGTTGGTGCTCACGCATGCGAACCTCATCGATGGAACGCAGGGAGCATTCGCTACGAACGCAGCGATCGTTGTGCGCGATGGGAAGATCGCCGATATCGTCACCGGCGCATACACGCCACCGCAGGGCGCAGAAATCATCGATGTGCATGGGCGCTGGCTACTCCCAGGACTAATCGACGCCCACACGCACATCGCGTCGCTCGCCAACGCCAAGCGCGCGCTGGAATCGGGGGTGACGACGATTCGATCAGCTTCCGTCCCCGCTTTTCAGGACGTCGCGCTGCGCGAGGCAGCGCGCACCGGCGTCATCGCAGGGCCCGATGTCTTGGCGACAGGAGTCTTCGTTTCTCCCGATCTGGGCGAAACGATTTTGGCAGACCCTCGCCTCGTGCGATTCAGAAACGGCGTAACGACCGAAGAGGCGCTTCGCAGCGTCGTGCGCATCAACCTCGATCATGGTGTGGACTTCATCAAAACGCGCGGTACGGAGCGCGCCGGGTTGCCTAACACCGATCCACGAAAACAATCGTACACCGAGGAGCAGCTCCGCTGGATCGTCGATGAGGCGAGCAAGAAGAACGTTCCGGTGATGGCGCATGCGCACGGCGACGAGGGCGCATATGCGGCAGTGCGCGCGGGCGTTCGCAGCATCGAGCACGGCACCTTTCTCTCCGACTCAACCTTACGACTGATGAAAGAGCGCGGCACGTATCTCGTGCCCACGTATATCACGGTCGTTGATCTCACGGAGCCGGGAGGAGATTACGAGGATCCGATTCTCACGTTGCGCGGAAGGTTCATGCTTCCAGTACTTGGAGAAACCGTTAGGCGCGCGCACCGCATGGGCATTCCGATCGCCACCGGCGGCGACACCGAGTATGGTCCGAACTCGCTCTCGCGAATTTCTGGCGAAGCGGGGTATCTCGTTCAACTCGGCCTCACGCCACTCGAAGCAATTCGGTCGGCGACTTCGGTCTCTGCCGATTTACTCGGCATGGGAAACCGGATTGGTGCGCTCAAGAAAGGGTACGAGGCCGATCTCATCGTCGTCGATGCGAACCCTTTAGAGGACATTCGCGCGCTCGCCGATGTGCTGGTCGTCGTCTCCAACGGACGTGTCGCCCTCAACCGCACGCCGTTCGGAAAGCAGTAACGTGATCCTCGGCAGGACCCCACTCATCATCTCCTGATGTTCCGACACAAACTGGCGTCTGCAGCCGCTGCGATCTTTGTTCCGCTGGCGTGCTCCACTGCGCAACACCCGGTGCAGAAAGGCGTGGAATCCATCGTCGAGCACGACGTTCGGCGGCGCATCGGAGTCATCGCTGACGACTCGATGGGCGGACGCAACACGCCGTCTAAAGGGCTCGATCGCACGGCTGCGTACATTGCGTCTGAGTTCAAGCGCTTTGGACTCAAGCCAGCCGGTGATGACGGAACCTTCATCCAGCGCTATCCGCTCTCGCGCGTGAAGATCGACGGCGAGGCGTCGTACGTCACGTTGACGCGCGCCGCAACCAGCGTCACGCTACGTGCCTCGAGCGACCTGCTCTACCTGAGTGGCGGACGGACTGGTGCGCCGATTCACGCCCCGGTTGTACTTGTCGGCGGTGTGCTCGACAGCGCAGCGGCACACGCGGTAGCGCCGGAACAGAAGATCGTCGTCGTGGTTGCCCCCAACTCGATGAACCTAAACGGCCAGAACAAGTTCGTAGCGGCGCTCCTCACCCGGCAGCCGGCCGCCATCGTGATGGTCAGTGCTCGCGATAGCGTTTCGTTCGCGCGCCAGATCGCGCTCCAGTCGCGCGAGCGCATCTCGTTAGGCGTTGGGGGAGCAGGCGGGGCGCCAGTCATTGCCATTCCCGAACGACGAGTGCGAGCACTGCTCACGGAGAGCGGTGTCGATATCGCTGCCCTCCGTGCCTCACGCACGTTCGAAGTACGAGAGGTACCCACGCTCCAGATGTCGATCAGCGTGCGCGACGAAGCCGGATCATCGCCGACTGCGCCTAACGTCGTTGGAATTCTCGAAGGGAGTGATCCACAACTCCGCAACGAATACGTGCTGTTCTCGGCCCACATGGATCATGTGGGAACCAATCCGAGCGTCAAAGGCGATTCGATTTGGAACGGCGCCGACGACGACGCATCGGGCACGATCGGCGTTTTGGAACTGGCCGAGGCATTTGCACGAGTGGCACAACGTCCAAGACGATCGATGATCTTTCTCACCGTGAGCGGCGAGGAAAAGGGACTGTGGGGAAGTGAGTACTTCGCCTCCAACATGCCGGTGCCTGCCAAGCAGGTGGTGGCCGACCTGAACATCGACATGATCGGGCGCAATTGGAAAGACACGATTGTCGCCATTGGCAAGGAGCATAGCGACTTGGGGGCGACGCTCGACCGCGTGAATCGTGAGCATCCCGAACTTGGCATGCATGCCATCGACGACATCTGGCCTAACGAGAACTTCTACTCTCGTTCTGACCACTTCAACTTCGCGCGCCGCGGGATACCGATCCTCTTTTTCTTCAACGGCACGCACGCCGACTATCACCAGCCCAGCGATTCACCGGACAAGATCGACGCTGAGAAGGAAGTGCGCATTTTGCGGTTGATCTACTACCTCGGGGCGACGGTGGCCAACACCACCGAACGCCCCAAGTGGAACAAGGAAAGCTACGATCGCATCGTGCAGTAGCCTCGCTCGCAGGCTGCAGTCACCCGAGCGCTACGAGGCGTTGCCCACCGAAGCAAGCATCGCCCGTACGGCCGCGACCTCGTCATCGATAATCGTGTGCCCCATTCCCGGATAAATGCGCTCGTCGACGTGAGCGCCTAACGATGTCAGGACCTGCGTCGTCAACTTTACGCGGGCCAGCGGAATGTGGCCATCGATGTCCGAGCAGCCGAGGAAGACCGGCGTCCCCTCGAGACTCCCTGCGTAATCGCGCGGAGTCCCGTCGGGGCCAATCACCCCGCCGCTGAATCCAGCAACGGCACCGTAACGGCGCGCATTCCGCGCCGTGAATTCGAGCGTTAGGCACGCGCCCTGCGAAAAACCGGCGAGTGCGATGCGCTCAGCGGGAATGCCGCCGCGTTCCACGGTCTCGACGAGATCGGCCAGTGCCTGGATTCCGGAGCTGATACCCGGTTCGTTCTGCTCGATAGGATTGAGAAACGAATAAGGGTACCAGGTGTTCCCCGATGCCTGCGGCGCATAGACGGCGAAGTCATCAGCGCCTAACGCGTCGGCAAGAGATAGGGTGCTCTCCGCGGTCGCGCCGCGCCCGTGCGTGAGAATGAGTGCCGCGCGGGCGCGCGCAAGCGGCGCGCCCGCGACGACCACACGTTGTCCCTGATGCGGCCCCTCGAATCGTTCGGTCATGCGTCCTCCCAGCGCATCAGGCGCAAGATGAAATCGTGACTAGTACCAACTGTAACCGCGCTCACTCCGCTCACCCTTCGAGCGGCTGCAGCGATCCTTCGATTCCCTCGCGTTCATTCTCGAGCCACGCCGGGAGTCGCAGCTGCGTCCCCAGCGAGCCGGCGACCTCGTCGATCGCGAAGCCCGGTCCGTCAGTTGCAATCTCGAGGAGAAGCCCTTCAGGATCGCGGAAGTAGATCGACTTGAAGTACGTGCGATGCATGACCGGCGATACATCGTGCCCTAACGAGAGAAGATGGTCGCGCCACGCAAGCTGCTCGTGTTCATCGCGCGCACGGAAGGCGATATGGTGCGTCTGCCCCACTCCTCCACGCGCCGCACGACGCCCCTTCGGCCAACCGAAAAACGTCAGCGAACTCCGAGGCTCCACCTTCTCTCCATCGTACGCTGCCCAGAACCAATGCTTCGTCTCGGGATCATCCTGGTTGAACGATTTCTTCACGAGCGAGAGACCAAGCGACTCAACGTAGAAATCGTTGAGTCGGGGAAGATCGGTCGCGATCGCGCTGATGTGGTGTATCCCCTCGAGCGCCATGTCGGGTGTGATGACCGGAACGGGCTCCGGGTGCGTCAATGCCTGGATCGCCGCCTCGTCGCGTGCGCCGCGCAACTGGGCCTCACTCGGCGGTGCGACTTCACTCATGCCTAACGCGTGCATCGGCTCGTCGACATCGTACCCTGGTCCGCGCGTCGCTATCTCGAGGATCTGGCCATCAGGATCCTTGAAGTAGATGGAGCGGAACCAGCCACGATTGTAAGGTCCGGATACCGCGACGCCAGCATCCATAAGGCGCCGTTTCCACCTGAGTTGCGCCTCAGGAGTCGCGACACCGAGTGCAAGATGGTGCACGCCACCCACTCCCCACGCGCCGCGCGGTGCATTCCCCCACTCAAAGAAAGTCAGCAGCGTGCCGGGATTCCCCTCGGGGTCGCCGAAGTACAGGTGATACGAAGACGGATCGTCGAAGTTGACGGTGCGCTTTACGAGTCCGACGCCGAGCAGTTCGCGATAGAAGGCGAGCGTGCGTCGCGCATCGGCGGAGACCATGGTGATGTGGTGGAAACCCTGGGTCTGGAGCGTGGTCATGATGTAATCCTCGTGGTGCAAGTCGAGCGTTCGATTTATCTCAGTAGTGAGATATGCTGTCAGATGTAGTCGGCAGCGCGAGAAAAAGTGCCCGGACTTCCCTTGCGCTCCGGAACGGGTAACGGAGTGCCTACGTTTCGTTCATGCCCGCCGCCGCCAAGCCTAACGACTTGAGCAACCGCGTCACGTCGCGCTGCTGCGAGATGGTGAGGCCGCGCATGGCATCGGCGATGCGCCGAGCGTGGCGTGGAAAGATGCGGCGCATCAGGCGTTCGCCTTCCTTGGTGAGTGCGGCGTAGCGCGCGCGACGATCTTCCGGACAGTCGCGCCGCTCGACCAACCCCTTCTCCACCAGCTTGTCGACGAGAAAAGTGATCCCGCCACTCGAGACGAGAATTCCCTTCTGGATTTCGCCGAGCAGCGTCGGCCCCTTGTGGTAGAGGAGTTCGACCACGGCGAACTCGCCGATCGAAAGTGCGTCACCACGCACGTCGTCGTGTGCCTGGCGCGAAATGGCAGCGTAGGCACGCGCGAGCGTCACCCAGAGCTTGAGGGCAACGCGCTGCTCTTCAGGGAGCGACGCGGTTGACGGAAGTGCGGTGGACGTGGCCTTCGGCATGATTATCTCAGTACTAAGATAAACAACCGCAAGCGCCTGTCAACGCGCACGGCAAACTGGCCGTCCGACGCGAGCATCGCTATTGTCCCCGCCACTCACTTGGCACGACTCGGATCCTTCTCGACCCTTTGGAGCATCGCCCATGCCCTCGACCAACGTCACCCTCCACAAGTGGGACGACATTCCGCCGGAATTCATGACGCCCTTCATCGATCGCAAGCTCGTCACTGGCGATCAGCTCATGATTGCGCAGGTCTTTCTGAAGAAAGGGGCGATCGTCCCGCGTCATCAGCATCACAATGAGCAGGTCACCTACATCGTCGAAGGTGGGCTTCGTTTTTGGATTGGCGAAGATGAGAGCCACGTCGTGGACGTAATGGCCGGTTCAGTGCTCACGATTCCGGCCAACCTTCCGCACAAGGCAGAGGCGCTGGAGGACACGTTGGACCTCGATGTCTTCACGCCGCCACGCGAGGACTGGCTCAACAAAACCGACGACTACTTACGGCAGGGGAACCGCTAACTCGCCCGCCGCAAAGACGCGGGCCGGAAAATCGCGCGTCGTGTCACTCGCTGACGCGGGGCTTTTTCCAGGCGTGGTACGCGGCCGACAAGCACGCGATCACCGCCCCGGCAATGACCAGGCGCATTCCTATGGTCGTTTGGCGATCGTGCATCTCTGCGCGCGCCACCCACGTGTAGCCGGGCGGAATCTTGTACTTGCCCTGCGCGATGGCGGTGAGGGCGCGCTTACCAATGAAGAACAGCACGCTCCCGGCAGAAATGAGCAGCGCCGCGACGATGTCGCCTGCACGAGCGGTCGCTTTCACTGCGGGTGTGGCGCCAATCGCGCGAAGTGGTAGTGAGGTCACGCCAAGCTCTCGAAAACGATGACGGTGTAAGCAGTTCCGTGGCAATTCAACACTCGCCACGGACAGGACGATACTGCCGGTCGGAGGGCACGCGTGACGCTCACGTGATGCACCGCGCACAAGCTGCAGCGGTGCACGTCACGCTGTGAAAGTGTTGTCGCGATTGGCGTTGCACTCCCCCTCCGCCACTCGTCCTTGTTGGGATGACTTCTCTCTTGTCGATCTGGCGTGCTCCCCTCACTCGGCGCACGCTCACGGGGCTCTGCGCCCTCTTTCTCGCCGCGTTCGCCACACGCGCTGTTGCCGGCAGCGAAGTTCGCGCGAAACTCGGCAATCCTCTCGCGCCGCCGACCGCGCCACGCGCGGAGCTCGTGAACATTCCTGTGGTCAGTCGCGGCAATGTGGTGTCGGCGCGCGCGCTCGATTTCGATTCGCTATTTGGACGGAGCGGGCAACTGCGGACGCGATTGCTCGAGCGCGAAGAGGTCGACGCGTATCCGTTGTTGACGGAGCGCTTTGGAGACGCGGCGCGCGCACCGGGCGTTCGCGCCTTCGAGACCGGACGCGATGATTCCACGCCATTCGCGTTCATCACGCTTACGCCGTGGGAGCGAAAGCTGGGTAGCTATGTGAACGGCTACCACGTCGGCCTATGGCCCGGCGAGCGCCACGCAATGCCGTCGAACTACAGCAATCCGACCGGCTTCATTGAAGTCACGCCGCAGAACCTGATGACGAAGATCTCGTCGCACTTTGCACTGCGTGATTTTGTCACGCACGACCAGGACACAGTGTGGCCGAAGTACGTCGTGTTGCAGGAAGCATTGCTCGACAAGCTCGAACTGGTGCTCGGCGCGCTTCAGTCGATGGGAGTCTCGACGCGACATGTGGTCGTGTTGTCCGGATTCCGGTCGCCGCAGTACAACGCACGTGGAGCGAGCGAGGGGATGGCGCAGGCGAGCAGACACCAGTACGGCGACGCGGCGGACCTCATCATCGACGCCGATCGCGATGGGCGAATGGATGATCTGAACTACGACGGCCGAGTCGATTTTCGGGACACGGAAATCATCGATCGCGCGGTGGGGCTAGTGGAGCACAAGTATCCCGAACTCGTCGGTGGCCTTGGGCTGTATCACGCCACGGGGCCCAGTGGTCCGTTTGCACATATCGATGTACGCGGAACGCGCGCGCGCTGGACGAACTCGGGGCGTCGCGGCGTCTACACTCCTGGCACTCCGTCATGGGGGAGTGCCTCTTCGATCGCCGCGCAGGCCTCGGGACGATGCCGGGCCGAGGGGGCGATGGCGGTGTTGTGCACGGGAGTGCGTTAGGCACTCGGTGGCATTCGCGCGAGGTGTGAGGCTCGCGCCACTGCATCACGTAACGACGTGCGATTCAGTCGGCGTTAGGCGGGACTGAGCGCTCGCGCGCCACCGCCGCATCGTTCAACAACACATAAACCCACTCATCAACGATCTCCCCGTTCTTGAACGCGGCGCATCGCGCGGTGCTTTCGCGTGCGAACCCCGCTTTTTCGAGGACGCGCGCCGACGCGGGATTCCAGGTGAACACGACGGCATGCAGCCTAACGAGATCGAAGTTCTCGAACGCCCATTGTGACACACCCTGCAGTGCGATGGTCGCAATGCCGCGTCCGCGCCAGCGTGCGCCGAGCCAGTAGCCGATTTCCGCCGTGCGCCGGTAGATGTCGTGACCGGGGGTGAAGCCGATGGAGCCGGCGACCTCGCCGTCGACGACGATGGCGAAGTTCGTTTCGGGGTCGGCTTGGGTGCAGCTGGCGATAAACGCGATGGCGTCGCTTTGCGCGTAGGGCGACGGCATGCGGTCGCGCAGGTTGATCCAGACGGAACGATCGTCGGCTTCGCGTGCAAGTCCGGGCGCATCGGCGAGGCGCCACGAACGAACGATGCATCCTTGCAGGTGCAGCTCCATCATTGCCTAACGCTTGAAGACGACGCCGCCCTTCATGACGAACGACACGCGTTCGAGCGCCGAGACGTCACGCAGAGGATCGTCGCGCACGGCGATCATGTCGGCGTAGCTCCCTGGCGCAACGACGCCGACCTTTCCCTTTAGCCCCAACAGGTCGGCCGCGTTGACGCTCGCCATCTGAATCGCCTGCATGGGAGTCAGCGAGAGGTGCCTAACGAGCAGCGCGAACTGTCGCGCATTCTGGCCGTGCGGATACACGCCGGCGTCGGTGCCGAAGGCAAAGCGGACTCCGGCGCGGTACGCCTTCGTCCAATTCGCATCCTGGTAGCCGCGTAGCGTGCGCTCCTTCTCGATGATCTTGTCCGGCCACGAGAGGGACTTCGCGTTTTCGAGGAGGTAGACATCGGTGATGATGTCCGGGACGAGAAACGTCTTCTTCTCGAGCATGATTCGAATGTCCTCGTCATCGACAAGCCCTCCATGTTCCACGGAGGCAACGCCGGCAAGCGCCGCGCGACGGATCGCTTCGGCGCCGTGCGCGTGCGCCGCGACCTTGCGTCCCCACATCGCTGCTTCGTCGACGAGTGCATTCAACTCTTCTTGGCTGTACTGAGGCGCGCCGACGGATTCTTCTTCGGAGAGAACACCGGCCCCGGCGAGCACCTTGATCACGTCGGCACCGCGCTTGACGTTTTCGCGCACCCGGTGTCGAATGGCGTCGACGCCGTCAGCGACACCGCTGGCGCCGAGCATCGTGACGGACGGGGAGAAGCCATTGAGGTCGCCGTGTCCGCCCGTGGCGCTGATGGCGAGGGTGGCGACTTTCATCCGCGGTCCGACGATGTCGCCGCGTGTGATGGCGTTGCGCAGCGCGACGTCGATGTACTCATCGCCGCCGACATCGCGCACGCTCGTGAATCCGGCAAGTAGCGTACGTTCGGCGTACCGATACGCGCTCACCGCTTTGTCGATGGCCGAGCGACGGAAGAGATCTTCGTAGTATTCTCCGCTCTCCGACGACAGGTGAGTGTGGACGTCGATGAGACCGGGAAGCAGGGTAGCGTCGCCCAAGTCGATGAGCGCGGCCCCGTTAGGCACTCGTCCGGTCGAGTCAACGGAGAGTACGGTGTCACCGCGAATCACGACGACGACGTGGTCGATGCGTCGGCCACTCGCCGGGTCGATGAGATGGGCCGCGCGCACGGCGGTGGTGCCAGTGGAGGGCGCGCTGGTGGGCGCGGTCGTGGGCGTCTGCGCAGCGGCCAGAGAAGCGCTCAGTATCGTTAGGCTTGCGAGTCTCACGAACGGTGCGGCGAGTGTTCGGGCGCGAAGTGCGTGCTGGATGGACATCGAACTGGGTGCCTGGCGGCGCGGGAGCGGGGGAGGGGGTAGGATGTGCGAAGAATGCTCCATCTTCACGGGGTGGCGGCGCGATGTCCAGTCGTGCGTGGGAGGAGACCGACTGCTTGTCGTGCGGAGCCACCGCTCTCGAAGCCATCTGAGAAATGATGGCCGGAGCGCTGGCGCACTGCGCCAGCCAGGAGCCGTCGACCATATATGAGATGGCCTGTACATTCGCGAGTGATCAACCTGAGAACCAGCGGGAGGGGTGATGGAAGCGCTCTTGGGAATTGCTTTGGGGATGGCGCTTGCGGCGGCGGCTGGGCTGCGGGTCTTTGTGCCTGTATTTGGTGCTGGTCTCGCCGCGCACTTTGGGTCACTCCCGCTGAATCAGGGGTTTTCGTGGGTGGGGACGACGCCGGCGCTGATTGCGTTCGGAACGGCGACGCTGTTGGAGATTGTTGCATACTATGTCCCGTGGCTTGACCACGCGCTCGATGTGGCGGCGACGCCGACGGCTGTGGCGGCAGGGATTGTCGCGAGTGCCGCGGTTATTACCGATCTTCCGCCGCTCGTGCGGTGGTCCATTGCGATTATCGGCGGCGGCGGCGCGGCGGGTGTCATGCAGCTGTTGACGGTGGCAACGCGCATCAAGTCGACAGTAGCGACTGGCGGCTTGGCGAATCCGATTGTGGCGACGGCGGAGACGGTGGGATCGATTGCCGTGTCGGCGATTGCGATTGCGCTGCCGCTGGTGGCTCTGCTGATTTTGGCGGTCGTGGTGGTGTGGTTGGTGCGCCGGCGCCGGCAGCGAGCGTTCACCTAACGGCGCGTTGCAACTGACGAGGAAGCACCGACGGATGTTGGTGCGCGCACGGCGTGGCGGGAGTGCCTGGACCGATAACTACTGGATGACTCGCATGGCTCGATTGCAGCTGGCGGTACAGACCCTCGCCGTCGTGGCGTTGTGGCCGGCTCTGCCCCGTGGCGCGCACGCACAGGTGGCGCCACAGACCGACGCCGATCATTACACGCGATACGAGCTCCTGGCGCCCGGCTCGGCGAAGTTCAAGATCATCTACGAGGTGACCGCAACGACGGCGGGGGCGACGAAGTATTTCAACCCCATCCGCAAGGGGAGCATCGCGACCGATGAAGCGGTCTACGACCGGATGAATGGGAAGCCGCTGCATTTCGACGTCGTGCCCGGGAGCGTCGCGCGCGCCGGCGGGGTGACCGGGGCCGATAGCGGAACGAACTACATCCAGGTGGACCTTCCCCGCCCCGTGCCTAACGATGGCGAAGTGCGCTTGCGGATCGACAAGACGTACGAGGATGCGCGGAGTTATGTCGCTGGCGGGGATACGATCGTATACACGCGCCCGTTAGGCATTCGCAAGAATGCGATCGTCTTGCCGGTGGGGTTCGAGCTCACGTCGGTGAACTATCCCTCGCAAGTGCGGACGGAGGAGGATGGGCGGGTGGTGGTTTCGTTCATCAATACTGGGGTGGGAGAGGTGCCGTACGTGGTGAAGGGGCGGCGGGTGAAGTGGCAAGTGGGGGGGCCCCCCCACCGGGAAAGTGGCGCGGAGGGCACGACAACGCCGCATCAGAATTCCGCCACCCAATCCCCGCCACCACAAAGGATCGCCCCGCGAACCTCGACGCCCGCCTCCCCCGCATCCGGCGCCACTCCCCGGAGCGCCGCGTCGCTCCCGTCGCTGGCAGACGTTCTTGGCGATTCGCGCTTCAGCGAACGCGCACACCAGGATCGCGAGATCGTGTACTTCCTGCAGCCACCCGAGACCAACTCGTTCGATCTGTATCACGACTACACCGAATCGCGCGCGGGCATCGACAAGTATCTCAACGTCGTGCGGGCGGGAAGCAAAGCGTCGCGTCCGTCGGCGCGCATCCTCGATACCGGCGAAGAGTTGCACCCGCGCACGCTCCGTGGCGCTGAGATCACGCAAGCCAAACTCGACATCGGCGAACCGATCACGAAGTCATCGGAAGTCGTGGTGATTCCGTTTGCGCCGGTTCGCCGTGGCGAATCCATACGCCTTCGCATCAGCGAGACGTACACCGATCCCGCGCGTTATCGCGTCATCGACGGCACACTGGTGTGGGATCGCGCGTTCGGACGTCCCGCCAATGCGTTGGTGCTTCCACCGGGATGGGCACTGACTAACTGTTCCGTGCCTGCAACGATTTCGCTCACCGCCGATGGACGTGTGCGACTGGAGTTCACGAACCAGCGCAACGACGAGGTCAGCGTCCTGCTGACGGCGGCCAGGCGCGAATAACGTCGGTTGCCAGCGTTGCGCGATGCATGAACGCGCGGCGCGCCTAACGACTCACGCGCTCCTTGAGACCGAACGCGATGAACGCGAGAGCCGCGGCGGCTGCGCGCCGCGACGCCGGACGCGTTCGCGGAAGTAGCCGTAGGCGTAGGCGGCCTGCGATGCCGCCGCCAGCGCGATGAGTGCCGGGAGCTTCGCGCCACCGATCCTACGAACAGGATAGGCGATCAGATTGAGATAGAATCCCATCGGTTCCAGTCGCGGTCGATCA
Source organism: Gemmatimonadaceae bacterium (assembly GCA_044224185.1). GTDB lineage: Bacteria > Gemmatimonadota > Gemmatimonadetes > Gemmatimonadales > Gemmatimonadaceae > SCN-70-22. The sequence goes on from JBGAKW010000009.1 coordinate 116,267, forward strand.
ACTCCGCGCGCGTCGCGCGTGGAGTGAAGATCCACCGCCCCACGCCCGTATCCCGCGTGCTGGGCCAGAAATCCACTCAGCGATGAACGCTGATGATGGTAGACAACGGCCCCGGGGACGTACGCGAGTCTCCGCCCCATCTCACGCCACCGATCGCAGAAATCGCGATCCTCCGCGGCGGCGAAGCGAAAAGTCTCATCGAAGCCCTTCAGCGACAGAAATGAACTGCGCTCACAAACGAGATTGTTTGTCGCAAAGAATGACGCGTGTTCGGAATCCCGGTTGTACCAGTCATACAGAAAGTCGACGAGGTACTGCGATGAAATCCCGTAAATGGTGTTGTTGGGCGCATTGAGAGTGCGACCACCGAGGGCCAGGCTGTCGTCGTGTTCGCGAGCGATCGCATCGTCGTAGCGCGACAACCAATCCGGCGCGACCTCACAGTCATCATCGACAAAGGCGAGATAGCGCCCATCTGCGACCGACGCGCCGATATTTCGGGCATGCGCAGGTCCCTGTCGCACCGGTTGGGGGACATACCGGATGCGAAGCGTCGCTTCGAAGTCTCGTACGGCGGCAGCGCTGGCGGCGCTGGCACCATCGTCCACGACGACAACCTCAAATTCTTCCCGCGGATACTCCAGCGCCGCCACACTTTGTAGTGCGACGCGCAAATGCAATTCGCGACGATATGTCGGAATGATGATTGAGTAGCGCACCCTCAAATGGTGAAGTGAAATACCTGCAAGTATGCGAGGGAATTCTCTCCCGCATTTCGGCGAAAGATTGCCCGAGAATCACGTCTGCGATCCCGCCGATCAAGCAGGGATTTTGAGGAACTTGAGTGGCAGCGCCCTACCGATACGGTGCAGCAATGCTTCGCGTTGACGCCTGATCCGGCAACGTCACATTGCGCGCGCCACGTCAGGCAAGCGTCATCTCGCACAAACTCTACGCTGCTTGCTCCTTGCTCCGTTCTGGATGCCCCTCTTTTCTGGATGCCTTCCAGATGTTGGACTACGCAATGCGGCCACCGGCGAGTTTTGCGCGCCTATCTGCGACGGAGCGTCGCGTCGCGCGATCCGAATTGAAGCGAGCGATCGAACGACGTCGAATGGGCGTCGTTTGGCTCGACCGCTCTTTGTCGACGCCTCAGTCTCTCGAAATAGTAGCCGGTGGCGTACGCGAATTGCGACGCGATCGCAAGCATGACGAGACTGAACGTGGGTCCAATTGTCGACGTCCGACGCGCGTGCGTGATCAGCCGCCAATAGAAGGTCATCGACTCCAGCTTCGGGCGCTGGACACCGCGCCGCTCGCGTCCTTCATGCAAGTAGACTGCGCCCTTTCCGTAGCCGTGATGCTGTTTGAGAAAGCTGCGGAACGTTAGCCGGTGTTTGTGTCGAACAACGGCGCGTGGTGCAGAGACAAGTCTCCATCCCTGCTCACGCCACCGGTCACAGAAATCGCGATCCTCGGCGGCCGCACGCGGAAACGAATCGTCGAACCCGCCCAGTGCGACGAAGAGTCGCCGAGGACACGCCATGTTGTTCGATGCAAAGAATCGGGCGTCGCGGGGGTCGGCATTGTACCACTCGTAGAGAAAATCGACGAGGTTTTGGCTGGCCGCTGCGTAGACGTTTCCGCTCGAGTCGTTCTGGATGGATCCACCCGCACAAACGACGTCGTCGCTGGAGCTTAGGACAGCATCGAGTTCACGGAGCCAGCGTTTTTCAGGAATGCAGTCGTCATCGATGAAGACGACATACTCTCCCTTTGCCGCGGCAACCCCTGCATTTCGTGCCCGCGCGGGGCCCATGCGTTGGGGCTGAGGGATGTAGGCAAGCGCAAGCAGATGGAGATAATCAGCGACTGCCAGGCGAGTCGATTCGGCGTCACCGTCGTCGACGACAATGACCTCGTACTGGTCGCGCGGATACTCTAACGCCGCACAGCCATGCAGGCACTGCGCGAGTGATTCTGCTCGACCGTATGTGGGGATGACGATCGAGAAACGAGGCGCGGAAGGTACGTTTGGCAGCATCACGCGCAGCTCACACGAGCGAAATGACGAAAAGCGTCCAGGCCTGCGTGTCCATCAGAATTCCACGGCGTGGTCGACTTGGTTGGTGCAACATCTGCAGTGGCACCGCTGCTCGGTGTCTACCGCGTCGTCGCGCGATGTTGGCGATCCCGTGCGCTACGCGTTCGCCGGTTCTATCATTTGAAGGAGCAGGTGAGTCCGCTTTTTTTGCTCACTGCGGAGCCGCATGACCTCTTCGCTTCCCGCCGGCGACTTTGCTTCTAAGCCCAGAGTGCAGCTTCTGTTCCAACGCCTCGAAGACGGTGCGAGTCGCGTGCTGCCGTTAGGTATGCTCGACGGACCGATCTGGAGTTCGCGCGAACTTCTGCGCGCGCTTGTCGCGCGCAACCTGAAGATGCGCTACAAACGTTCGGTCCTTGGCTTCGTGTGGGCGCTGCTGAATCCACTCTTCACGGTCGTCATACTCGTTGCCGTCTTTCGATATGTCTTTCGACTGAGTGTCGAGGATTACTGGGCGTTTCTGCTCAGCGGGTATTTCGCGTGGATATTCGTGTTGCATACGGTGGGCGCATGCGCGGGGGTGATTCGCGAGCATTCGTACATGACGCGAACGCTTGCATTTCCCAGTGACGTGCTCGTTCTGAGCACCGTGTTGGCGCGCTTCGTGGAGTTTCTCGCCGAATTGGCGCTAGTCGCAGTGCTGATCGCGATCTTCAAGCATCATGGTGTGCCACTTTCGTATATCGCGCTGCCTGTGATCGCGGCGATCCACCTCTGCCTCACCCTGGCTCTCGCTTTCCCGGTGGCGGCACTCGCGGTGTTCTTTCAGGATGTGCAACATGCGCTTCCGGTCGCCTTTACTCTTTTAGGCTATCTCTCTCCGGTCTACTATCCACTTTCGTACATCCCAGAGCGCTGGCAGGGGATTTACCGCCTGAATCCATTTGCCGATATGCTCCCGCTGTTTCAGAGCGTGTTGTACGAGGGGCGACTCCCTGGCGCCGGGGCTTTCGCGATTACGGCTGCAGTGTCGTTGCTGCTGCTCGTCGTTGGAGTTCGGTTGTTTCGATGGAAACGTGCCTACTTCGCGGAGGTTGTGTAATGACACTCATCCGCGATGAGGTCGCGATCGAGTGTCGCGACGTCCTCAAGCGCTTCTATCACTACGAACATCGCACGACGACGCTGCAAGAGTTCTTCATGCGGTCGGTAATGCGTAAGCCATTGCACGTCAGGACGCCGCACTTCCATCTGGAGGGACTTAACCTCACCATCGCGCGCGGTGAATCGGTGGCGTTTGTCGGCCATAACGGATCGGGGAAGAGCACCGCGCTTCGTCTCATTGCGGGGATCTATCCTCCGACCGAAGGGACGGTGCGCACGACGGGGCGCCTTGTGGCGGTGATTGAGTTAGGCGCGACCTTTCAGCCGGAGCTCACAGGTCTCGAGAATGCGGAGTTGTACGCCGCCGCGTTAGGCATGCGGCGCAAGGAGAGCCAATCCCGTCTACCTGAGATCGTCGACTTCGCCGGCATCGAGGAGTTTGCCGACGTTCCGCTCAAGTACTATTCGTCCGGCATGCGTTCGCGCCTTGCGTTCGCGATCGCGATCTGCACCGAGCCCGATACGCTTCTGCTGGACGAGGTACTCGCCGTGGGCGACGCCGAGTTTCGCAATCGGTGTTATGAGCGTCTCCGCGCATTCAAGCGACGCGGCGGAACATTGGTCGTGGTGTCGCACGACGCCGAATCGGTGAAGGAGATGTGCACACGCGGCGTCTGGCTCGACCACGGAGCGGTTAGGCTGGACGGGGCAATCGACGAGGTACTCGCGGCGTACGAACGTCAGGTCGACTTGCGGGCATGACGTCCGCCAATGTCGCCTCGCCATGGGTTGCGGGTGCCAGGAATTTGGACAAGAGCGTCGGCGATTTGGAGTTGTCTCGGCTACCGCTGCACCTCGACGCGACGGACGGCGTGCTGGCAACTCGCTTTCTCCTTCGACTGCACGGGGAGGCGTGCGGTCGCCTAACGATTTCTTCGCAGGCAGGGCGGCGCGAGGTGCGAGGCGCGGTGGAGCGAGCGGTCATGGCCGGCGAATGCGATGATGTGCTCCACCTCGTCGTTCGGCGCGCCGTGTCGTTAGGCGTCGCGATGGGCGATGCGCGCACGATCGAGGCGGTCTGGAGTCATGGCGTGGTTGCGGGCCTCACCCCTCGCACGACGTTGACAGTCGCGATTTGCACGCGTGACAGGCCCGACGGAGTTGCCCAAGTAGTGGCGTCGCTTCATGGAGCGCAACCGGACGACGGCGTCGAAGTCCTGGTGGTCGACAACGCGCCGACCGACGACAGAACGCGAGTCATCGCTCAGAATTGTGGTGACACTCGCGTCCGATATCTCGTGGAGGCATCTCCGGGGCTGGACCACGCTCGGAACGCGGCGCTGCGACATGCAACAGGCGACGTCGTCGCGTTCGCGGATGACGATGTCATCGTTGACGCCGCATGGGGCACTCGCATTCGACAGCGATTTGACAACAATCCCGATCTGACGCTTCTCACGGGGCTGGTTGAGCCGGCCTCACTCGAAACGGAAGCAGAGCGGTGGTTCGAGCGGTACGGCGGCTTTGGCCGCGGCTATCTCCCGCAATGGATCGCCGAGCCTAACGCGCAACAGCGTTCGATCGCGTTCGCGCATGCCAATACTGGACGCTATGGCACCGGCGCGAACCTCGCCGTTAGACGCAAGGCAGCGCTGCACCTGGGCGGCTTCGATCCATCGCTCGACGTCGGCACCGCGACGTGTGGCGGCGGCGACTTGGAGATGATGTTTCGCGTTCTCAAGGGAGGGGGCGTGATTGGGTACGCGCCCGATGTCGTCGTGCGGCATCGACACCGCCTAACGTGGGATGAACTCGCATCGCAAATCGAGAGCTGGGGGAGCGGGATGGTTGCGCACCTTACTCGAACGGCACGCGCACACCGCGACGAGCGTCTCGCCGTGCAGGCGTTGCGCGCCTGGCTCTACGGAACGTGGTTCGCGAAGCGTCTCGCATTCTCGTATTTCCACGAACCGTTCCCGCGGGAACTCATCACGCGCGAACTGCGCGGAAGTTTTCGCGGTGTGGCGCTATACGCGGAGTCGTCGCGCGCGTATCCGCCTCCGCCGCCGACGCCGGCACTATTCTCCCCGGCACGCACTGCGACCGGTACGACCTCACGCACGGTTACGCTCGGCGCGGCCACAGCTCCGATCGACGCCGATGGGCGCGTGCTCGTTAGGCTATCGGTCGAAGTGGCCGGACGCACGCTCGGCGCGCTGACGATCGCCGCTGTTGGCGGAGTGGTCGGAGCGACCCGCGCGCGCGACGCGATCGCGCGCGAATTGGGGCACGCCGTTGTTGGGCGCGACATTCGGGCACTGCGGAAAGCGCTCTGGGCGCAGATCGCGCGAGGCGCGCAGCCGTGAGTGGATTTCGGCTTGTCGACATCGACCTGCGGGATGCCGTTGAGGACGTTCAGCTTTCGGCAGATGAACGCGGCGTTGGTTTGATCGTTAGGCGCGGGGGGCGGCCGGTGGGGTTTGCACTCCACGACGCGGAGCCCGGCAGCACGCTCGGCGCCGAGGTCATCTCGAGCTACGCGGTGGAGGCCGCAGCGCGTGGCGTCGTGGCTGACGCGCTTCGTGAGGAACTCAGGCGGCCCGACGCGGCGGTCGTTCTCCCGACGATTTCGGTCGTCATCTGTACACACGACCGGACCGACGGCCTGGTGCGCTGCCTAACGAGCATCGAGCGCGTGCGCGGCAGGGCGCAGCACGCAGCGCAGCTGGTGGAGGTGTTGGTGGTGGACAACGCCCCGTCGTCAGACGCAACGCGGCGCGCGGTAGGTGCGCGCCCATGGGTGCGTTACGCGCTGGAGCGAAAGACGGGGCTCGATTTCGCGCGCAACTGCGGATATCGCCGTGCCGTGGGTGATTTTGTCGCGTACCTCGATGACGACGTTGTCGTCGACGCCGGTTGGCTCGACGGTGCGATTCGCGCACTCGAGGAAAATGAGGACGCTGCGTGCGTGACCGGGCTGGTTCTTCCCTACACGCTGGCTGACGAGGCGCAGGTTCTCTTCGAACGGCGCGGCGGCTTCCGTCGGGGCTTTCTCCCCATCCGCTGGCGAGGACGTGAACATTCGCACGATTCCATCTACCCGTTAGGCGCGGGGATCTTTGGCGCGGGCGCCAACATGATGATCCGCCGAGAGGTCCTCCAGTCGTTAGGTGGCTTCGACGAAGCGCTGGATACCGGGGCGCCGCTCCCCGGGGGTGGAGACCTGGACATCTTCTATCGTGTAGTGCGCGCCGGTCTTCCTCTGGTGTACGAACCGACGATGGCGGTGCAGCATGAACATCGCGCGACGCTGGATAGCTTGCGCCGCCAGTACTACACGTGGGGACTTGGTTTCTTCGCGTTCCTGGGCAAGATCTGGGCGAGCGACCCCACTGAGCGTCCGCGCATTCGCACGCTCGCGAAGTGGTTTGCGCTCGATTTCATTCGCGCCGTGAGGCAGCACGTCGCTGAGGATGATGCGTTAGGCGTGGCGCTCCGACAGGACGAGGTTGCCGGCGCGCTGGACGGAGCGCTGGGTGAATACCATCGTTCGCGTCGCCGCAGCGATGAAATTCGGAGAACGGCACGGTGAGTCGATTCGTCCCGTGCTCGATCCGACACATCGACCTGGCCGCGCCACGTGAGTCCTGGCACGTGGAAGATGCTGGAGGCGGGGTGCTCCTGGTCTTCTGGCTCGATGACGTTCCGCTCGGCTCACGCTGGCTGGATGCGAACGAACTGCCGTTAGGCGCGTCCCAGGTGGTCACCCTCGCGTCTCACGCGACACTGGAGGGCGTTGGGTTCTGGTCGTTAGGCGACGTCTTCGCACCGAACTATCACGCGTCGGAGTCGTTCAACGCGCGAAAGCGCGGGAGCACGACCCGGGAGTCGCTTGCGTCGCTGCGCGATCCGCTGGCAACGCTTCGCGACCGCCTGCGCATGCAACCCCTGCTCGATCATGAAGACACATCGCTAAGTGTCGTCATTTGCACGCGCGATCGCGCCGAGTCGCTCGGGAAGACGCTCGAGTCGCTCATGCGCTCGGCCGAGCTTCCGCACGAAATTGTGGTGGTCGACAACGCTCCGCGAGACACGCGCACGCGCGATGTCGTCTCGCGCTTCGAGCGTGCGCGATATGTCGTGGAGATGGTGCCCGGTCTGAGTCAGGCGCGCAACGCCGGACTTCGTGCGTCACACGGTGCATTTGTGGCGTATACTGACGATGACGTGGAGGTACATCCACATTGGACGGCTCGCGTTAGGCGGGCACTGGCGACGGGCGAACATGCGGCGATGACGGGGCTCGTCCTTCCTGCTTCGCTGGCGCTCGAATCGGAATACCTCTTTGAAAAGAAGTTCGGCGGTTTTGCTCAGGGGTTTCGCCGCATGATCTACGATGCGGAGTGGGTGGAGGACACAAAGGCGTGGGGCGTTCCGGTCTGGCGTATCGGAGCGGGGGCGAACATGGCGTTTCGGCGCGACGCGCTGCGCAAGGTTGGCGGCTTCGACGAACGATTGGGCGCCGGGCGCGCGGGGTGCAGCGAAGATTCGGAGCTGTGGTATCGCCTGCTGCGGTCAGGCGACTCGTGTGTCTACGAGCCGCGTGCCGTGACCTTTCACCATCATCGTGGTGACCTCGGCGCGCTGCGCAGACAGATGCGCGCCTATGCACGCGGACACATGGCTGCCCTCTTCGCACAATTCGAACGAACGGGCGATTGGGGAAACATCAAGCGTGCCGCTATTTCCATTCCGAAGTACTATCTCGGGCGCATTGTTGGCCGCCTAACGACGATCGCCGTCCCGACGCGCAGCACGTACTTCGATGAAGTCGCTGGTTCGGTGGCGGGCGTTGCGTATTGGTTGCGCCATCGTCGCTCACCAGGGGCTCCGTCGCAGACCGGACCGGGCGAGCCATGAGCCTGCGCCAGTCGAAAGCACCGCTCGGCGAGTTCCTCGCGTCCAATCCGTTTCCCCACCCGTACACGATTGGCTTCTTCTATCGAGAGAAGATGCGTGCCATTCATCGCATCGCGCCTAACGCTGGAGTGAGGACGGTCCTGGAGATCGGCGGGGGACAAGGAGGGCTCACCAAGCTTCTCTATCCACAGGCACACGTCACGAACATCGACATGGATTCGCGATTCGCGACCGCTCCGGTCAATCGTCGCGACGGTGTGTGTTTCATATGCGGAGACGCGACGCGCCTCCCGTTCCCTGACGATTCGTTCGATGCCGTCACGATGTTCGATGTCATCGAGCACGTGCCTGATGACAACGCTGCAATGAAGGAAGCGTGGCGCGTGCTGCGCCCGGGTGGCGCCCTTCTCTTGAGCACGCCGCGCGAAACGTGGCGCTTCCCTCACTTTCGAGTGCTCGCACCGGTGACGCCTTCCGAAGTGTCGCTCTTCGCAGAGTGGGGGCATGTACGTCGCGGATACTCTCTCGCCGCACTGGAGGCGCTGGTCGGGCGCAGCTGTGAGCGGTGGGCATCCTTTATCAGTGCGGGCACTGCCCTCGCTCACGACTTGGGATGGGCGCTTTTTCCCGAGACCGTCCGCCGCGCGTTGATCACATTGGTGTCGCCCGTAACGTGGACGGCGTACGCGCTGCACTCCGCGCACGACGATGGCGCCGAGACCGCGGTGTACTGGCGCAAGCCCACCGATGCCTAACGAGCACCTCCCGCGTGTACGGCGTGTCGCCATTCTCCCGTGGGGCGACGTCATCGAGGATTTTCTCGAACCGATCGGTTGGACGCTGGACGATTTTCTGCAACGCATGTCTGGCGGGTGGCTCTTCGGTTACATCGACGCGCTACAGACGGTCGGCATCGAGAGCACGCTGATCGTCTTCACGCGCGACCGGCGGGCGCCACGCGTCACCACGCATGCCCCGACGGGAACGCGCGTTAGGCTCATCCCCTCGCCACTCCGATACCGGGCACTGCGAATCTTCTATCGCTCTGCGTACCACTGGATTGACGGCGACACACACACAGGAAATACGTGGCCTCGTCCGCTACGCGCGATGTACGATTGGGGATGCGATGCACTGCCCTACCTTGCGACAGACGCCGGCATCCTAACGCGAAGTCTCGCGGACGAACGCTGCGACGCCATCATCTGCCAGGAGTACGAAGAGGTAAGATTCGACCGCGCGATCGAGGCGGGAGTGCGCCTGGGGATACCGGTGTACGCGTCGTTCCAGGGAGCGCGCGCACGCCGCAGCACGCGCGAGGTGCACGAGCGGCAACGCTCAATGCACCACGCCGCAGCGCTCATTATCGGCTCGTCGCGTGAGCGCGCGCGCGTCGAGACCGCGTACAACGTCGAGCCGAGTCGAATCGCCCCGATCCTCAACCCACTCGACGCACGCCTCTGGTTTCCTGAAAAACATCCCACTACTCGACCGTCGTTAGGCATCGGGGACGACGAGATACTCGTCACGTGGCACGGGCGCGTTGCCTTCAATCAAAAAGGAATCGACATCCTTCTTGACGCCTGGCTGGAGGCGCGACGCCAAGTGCCAGCGCTCCGTCTGTTGATGATCGGTACGGGCGACGATGCACCCAGACTGCGCGAATCACTCGCCACCATGCCACACAGCGGGATCGTGTGGATTGATCGCTATATCTCCGATCGCACCGAGATGCGTCACTACCTGTCGGCCAGTGACCTCGCGGTTCTCAGCTCGCGATATGAAGGGTTTGCGGTAGCGCCGCTCGAGGCCATGGCGTGCGGGCTTCCCCTCGTTGCCACCGATGTCGAGGGCGTGGCCGACATCGCGCCGGCAGGTGAAGGGAACGGTGTCGTGGTCGTCCCGCGCGAGGAGCCGAGTGTGCTGGCTGGTGCGATCGTGCGCCTGGCGAACGATCGCAATCTCCGTTCGGACCTGGCAACGCGAGCAACCCACCGCATCAGTGAGGCATTCTCACTCGACGCGGTGGGTCGCTCGTTAGGTGCGCTGTTGAACGCGTCGCGCTGAGTCGACGTGGCTACGGCTTTCGCGAGTCGCCGCTCCCGCCGTTCATCGGAATCGTTGGCGACACGCGGAACGGGGTGAGAACGGGGTCAGTCGCGGGCGCCAACTTGCGCGACGCCGCCACCATTCGCGCGACCTCCTCCATCAACTTCGCGTTGTCCGTGACGACTCCATCCTTGATGGTGTGCACGATGCCCCGCGTGCGGTACATCTTGCCGTCATGATCAAGTGCCAAGTCACCGAACGAGTACAAGTACTTGAGGTTTGCCGCTGGATTGCCGTCGACGATGAGGAGATCTGCCTTGTAACCGGGGCGCACCAGTCCGAGCTTCGGCTCGCCTAACGTGGCAGCCGAGTTGTACGTGGCCGTGCGCAGGACTTCGAGATTGTGCATTCCCGTCTCGCGTTGCAGCTGGAGTTCACGAATCGACGAGAAGCCCGGTGTCGCCCAGATGTAGTTGTCGTCCGTGCCGAACGCGACGCGCCCGCCGCGTTTGTTGAACTCGTGAATCAGATCTCCCCACAGACGGAACGCGTACGTCCAGTAGTACTCGTCATCACTCGTCCAGTCGTAGTGGAACGCGCCGTGATACGCCGGGTTCGGGAGATTCCAGTTCCAGAGCGCCTGGTGCGTGTACTTCTGATGCCACGGCAAGGACTCAGCGCGTAGCACGTCGCGATTGGCTTCGTATACAACACGCGTCGGCAGCATCGTGACGCCGCACTTCACCATGGAATCGGCCACCTGATTCAACAAGCGATCGCGATTGGCATACGTCCACACTTTTCCCGCCTCGCGGAAGCGATCGTTTTCGTTTCCGAACGAGTAGTTGCGCGGAAAATCCTGGACGTTTCCATCGAGCGACGACTCGGCGTAGCCGTAGTGGTGCTCGATCATGGTGACGCCGACGCATGCGGCGCGGACCGCTTGCGTCACAGATGTATTTGATGGTTGGAGATGGAATGACGTGATCATGCCATTCTCCTTGGCCGCCTTGGCGATTGCGCCGACGAGATCGAGCGACCAGCCTAACGGGTCCATGGAGATCACGCGATTCCCGTTTGCCGCCATCGCCTTCACGACTTGCGGCGCCATGGCCGGATCGTCGAGCTCGCGACGGGAGAACTTGGTTCCCGCACCATAGCTCACGAGCGGATACATCCGAGGTGCGAGAATCTCGTTCGCCGCGCTTCGCTTTGCTTCGCGCATGCCGTCCTCATAACCGCGATCCGCAGCGTTGACCATCGTCGTCACGCCCATCGCGAGCTTGAGGTAGTAGACGTACTCGATCTCCTCCGGGAGCGTACGAATGTGCGTATGCAGATCGATCATGCCCGGCATGACGTACATGCCGTTCGCCTCGATGACACGGTCGCCAGTTGGCCGCTGTGTATTCCCGCGACGCTCAGCGGTGACTGGATCGAATGGAATCATGTCGGCGATCATCCCGCCTTCGATCACAATGTCGTACGGGCCAGCGGGTGGGCCGCCGTGCCCGGGAATCACCATCGCGTTGCGAATGACGAGGCGGTTGTACGGACCAGCGGCCAGGTCGCCGAACTGTTTCGTGACGACGCTAGCCGGTGCGGCGGCCGGAGCGCTCGCGCGCACCTGGGCGCCGAGGACCGGGGCAACGAGAGCGAGTGGAATTAGCGATCGAACGAGAGAGCGCATCGGAGTTTCCGATCAGGAGAGACGAGGAGGGCGATGGTTCTGACGTGATGACGCGACGCCAACGCGAAGTGTTGAGGGCGAGTGAGGAGACTCGCATGCTTAGCGAAAATACATGATTTGAGGGTACGCTACATTAGGTGCATGACCTCTCGCATCCCCTCCATCGAGCGCTTCACGCGGCGGGAGCGCTCGATTCTGCGAAGACTGTCCACACCGTATCAGGTACAGCGTCACCTGTATTCAGTCGCGTACAATGGCGGGAAGCAAGGAGACACGCAGCGCACTTTTCGCGGCGTGGTGCAGCACGAACGCGCGCACTGCCTGGAGGCTGTCTTCTTCGCCGCGACAGTACTCGAGCGTCGAGGGTACCCACCGTTCGTACTCGACATCGAATCAGAAGACGGACTCGATCATGTCCTCCTCCTGTATCAGCGCAACGGGAAGTGGGGGACGGTGGCGCGATCGCGCGACATCGGTTTGCACGGACGACGTCCGATCTACACGTCGATTGAAGCGATTGTCGAATCGTATTTCGATCCGTATGTCGATGGGAGTGGCCGCATCGTCGGTTACGGCACGGCGCACTTAGATGAGCTGTCGCGCGTTGATTGGCGACTGGCGAACCACAACGTGTGGGCGATGGAGCGTGCGCTGATTCACATGCCGCATCGCCGCGTGCACATGCCGCGTGCGCGGTACGCGCGGGTGCTACATCGCTTTCAGGACTACAAGGCGCGAGGCACGAAACCGACGCGGCGAGCGATGCGAGAATTGTACGGCGCGCAGGTTGCGAATTGGCTGTAGGCGCCTAACGAGATGGGAGCACGGGGTCGCCCGCTCGTGGGTTCCAGCGCGACCCGGCGGGCAACACATGAACACGGATCCCCGTGGCACCGGGCACCCCCGCGCCGCCCGCGATGTGCGCAGCGCGTGCGTCGTACACGACCACCTGCGACGCGCCGACCACCTCCCACGTGCCGTCAGGTGCAACGACCAGCGCGGTTGATTCATCAATCCCCACGCCGATTGTCGCGGGCGCTTCCACCACACGACTCAGCAACCGGTTGTGGCGGCGTCGCCGAAGAAAATGCTGATCGACGATGGCGTCAGGGAGCAGTCCGAAGCCGGGAGCGACGACGATGTTGTCGCGATCAATCGTCATGAATGCGTTGGCGCCAGTCGTGTCACGAACAGGGCGAGCACCACCGGGGTGTTTCTCGTCTCCGGTGATCATGGGATTGGACATGACCGCCGCTCCCGCCGACGTTCCGCCTACGACCGCACCCGACCGATAACGCGAACGAATGGAATCGAGCGCCGGCGTACCGAGGAGTACGCGCGTGAGCCGGCTCTGATCTCCACCACCAAACCAGATTCCCGTCGCCTGCCCCAACACGCGCGCGACTGAGTCGCTCGCCGCGCTCTCACGCGTGAGGTTGAGTGAAACAGCGCTGAAGCCTAACTGTCGAAAGTTCCCCGCACTCTCAGCGCCCGACTGCTCGCCGTCGGCCGAGGCCATTGGAAGCACGACGATGCGCGCGCGTTCCTTCCCACCCGCCAGTCGCACAAACCGCGCAACGACAGAGTCATTGGAGGGCCCGCCCCCGACGATGACAAGCGCACCTGCAGGACGCTGCGCGCTCGCGGGTGCGACCACGACGGACAAACAGGCTGCTGCAACAAAGATCGAAACATGCAATGTGATCTTCCTCACACTCGTCTCTATTTGAGAGTTTGGGTCTTTCGCTTTCGCGAATCTATGTTGATCTTAGCGCTCTACTCGGGCTCGGCTCCGACGGTAGTCGTGTCTCGCTACTCCCACCACCGTCTGTCTTATCAACGCTGCCGGCCCTCGCCGTATCGGCAGTCGAAAGCTGGTCCGTCGTCCCTCCTATTACGTCCTCCATGACCGTGGACGCTGACTTCGCACGCCACGACGCCCAAGACACGTTCCTGTCGCTGACCAGCGCGGGGATTTTCCGTTTCACGGCCGCGAACCCGATCCCGATTCACCTCCCGGTTGATGAACAGGTGGAGTTGATCTGGCGGCACGGGATCCTCGCCGAGTGCAACGATGCGCTGGCACGAATGTATGGAATCGCCAGCGCAGCGGACGTGGTCGGAAAGCCGCTCAAACCGTTCCTCGCGGATGAAGGGGGAAATTCGCAGGCGCTGTACGCCTTCGTACGCAGCGGATACCGGCTCGACGGTTTTGAGACGGTGGAAATGTCGCCGAGCAACGAGCGACGGCATTTCCTGAATAGTCTTGTGGGGGTGGTGCGCGATGGCCACCTGATGGAAGCGTGGGGTTCACAGACCGATATCACGGAACGCAAGCGTCGCGAACAACAGGCCCGCCAGCTGCAATCCATGGACGCGGTGAGCCGGCTGGCGGGCAGCGTTGCGCACGATTTCAACAATCTCCTCACGACCATCCTGACCTCCGCCGAAATCCTCTCGGATTCGCTGGACGAGGGACACGTCGGGCTTGATGATGTGGAGGAGATCCGGCGGTCGGCGCGCCAGGGAGCCGAACTCACGCGACAATTGCTCGCGATGAGCCGCCAACAAGTGCTCTCGCCGCGAGCAACGGATGTCAACGCACTCCTCCGAGGTGTGGAAGATCGCATTCGGAGCATCTTCCCGATCGGCACGCGCGTGACCGTCGAGACCCAGCGCATGCCTAACGTGGCGCAGGTCGACCCCGATGAGCTGGAGCAGACGCTCATTCACCTCGCAACGAATGCCGCGCCGTCCGTGACGACGAGCGGATCGTTCTCGGTCATTGTCGACTCCGAACGCCTTACGACAAAGCGTGAGAGTGTCCCCGACAACGTGGCCCCTGGAGACTACGTGGCGATTCGCATCGCGCACTCAGGGTCACCGAACGGCGGCTCGATGGAGCTCGTGCTCCCCTTCGCTGGCGCGGAAACGGCGTCGTTAGGCTCGGGACTCGCCATGGCGACCATCCATGGCTTCATGATGGAGAGCGGAGGTTCGCTCGTCTTCGAGTCGCGGAACAATAGCATCGCGTACACACTCTACTTCCCCGCCTCCACGCCTCAGTCCACGCGGGGCACGACGGTCGACGTTGAGGTGCCGACCGACGGCAAGCGCACGGTGCTGCTGGCAGAGGATGAGCCGACGGTGCGTTTGCTGATGAAGCGTGTGCTGGAGCGTGCGGGGTATGCCGTACTCATTGCCACCGACGGCGACGAAGCGCTGGCGATCTCGCGTGCGTACGGATCGACGATCGACGTCCTTGTCACCGACGTCATCATGCCCGGCATGGGTGGCGGCGAACTATCACGACGCGTCCGCGCCGAACGACCGGGAGTAAAAGTCCTCCACGTCTCCGGATACACGGCGGGAGCATTGCGGCATCATGAGGAGCTGGAGGACGGTGCGGCATTCCTGCAGAAGCCGTTTGCTGCCAAGACGCTGATGCTCAAACTGAAGGAAGTCCTCGCCAGCTGAGTAGCCTTGCCTAACGAACACGCGGGGCGACGAGCGTACCTCTCGTTGCCCCGCGTCGTGTCGGTCCAGCGGCGCTACTGCAGCGTCGTACCGGTCGCGCGCAAACCGGCGAGGGTGACCACGGTCAACAGGACCCACTGCGGACCTTTCCACCCTTCGGCACCATCGTCGTACGACTCTGTGATCGAATGCGCGCCCTTCCCCTCACCTCCGCCATCCATCGTCACGGCGGGGATTCCCAGGCTCATTGGAATATTCGAGTCGGTGCTCGAGGCGCCGGTTGGCGCGTCGAAGCCTAACGACTTCCCGGCCGCCAGCGCGACACGCGCAATGCGAGACGTATCATTCACCGGCGATGCGGGGCGAATGCCCATGTCGGTCCACTTCACGGCGACCTTCGCCTTGGACTGCGGCCACCGTGCGTTCTCTTCATCCATCGCCGCCTGCACCGCGCTCTTGAGCTTCGCATCGACCGCCGCGAGTTCATCGGGCGACTCCGAGCGGAGATCGACTTCCATGGCGCCTAACGGCGAAATGGTGTTGACGGAGGTTCCGCCAGATACGATGCCGACGTTGAACGTCGTCTTGGGCGTCTTGGGCACCTGGAAATCCGCGATCCTGGCGATCGCCCTGCCTAACGCATGAATCGGCGATGGCATGCCGAAGGCACCGTAGGAGTGGCCACCAGGCCCCTGAAACTCGATCTTGTAGCGATGGCTGCCCACGGCTCCGGTGGTGAGGCCGAGACCGACGCCGTCGACGGAGATGAAGTAGTCGATCTTCTGCGGCGGGTTCTTGAAGATGGCGCGCACGCCGCGGAGGTTGCCCGGTCCCTCCTCACCAACGTTGGCCACGAAAAGAATCGTCCCGGGGAGCGCGACTTTCGCACTTCCCAATGCCTTGGCCACAGCGAGGATCGTCGCCAATCCTCGGCAGTCGTCGCCAATGCCCGGCGCCGAGAACTTCCCGCCGTCGCGTTTCACCTTGACCTCGGTTCCCTCGGGGAAGACGGTGTCCAGGTGTCCAGCGAGCAGCACCGTCGGTCCATCCGATTTTCCCTTGTACTCGCCGATCACGTTGCCTTCGGCGTCGATGCGCACGTTCGTCAAACCTAACGATTCGAAGCGCTTCTTCATCTCGGCGGCGCGCGCCGCTTCCTTGAACGGCGGCGCTGGGATCTCGCAGATCGAGACCTGCTGATCGAGCGTCCACGCGTTCGTCCGTTTGATGGCATCGAGCGCCTGCACGATGCCCGGATGTTGCGATGGGAGCGCTACTTGCTGAGCGCCTAACGAGACGCTGGCAAAGAGCGAGAGCGCGGCAAGGCCAAGTTTGGTCATGCGGAGAGTGCGTAGAGAGTTATGGGACAACGCGCTGCACGGAGCGCGTACAATGGCGAGGAATGGGGGGAAGAACCTCCTCGCCTAGAAAACGCCCAACGTCCTCACTGCGTTGGTGACGGCGCGCTTGAGCGGTGCTCGAGGTTAGCGCTGCTCAAAGAGGCGCGCGAGCGCTGGCAGCGGCGTATGCGCAGCCAGCCCTAACATGAGAAGGATACGCGCCTTTTGCGCGTTCAGGTCAGACGCTCCCATCATTGCGCCACGCCCCGCAGGCAGCGTCGCGAGAGAATCAGGATCGGTCTCGCGTCCGACACGCCCGCTCCCAGTTCGCGTCGAGATGGCGACCATCACCCCCTGCTCCGTAGCTCGCCGCAACGCACGTCCCATCGCCGGCGTCGTTCCACCACGCCCGACACCTGCGACGACGATGCCGCGCGCACCAGCGTTCACCAGCGCGTCGACGACAACGGAGTCTGCGCCAATGTATGCGTAGACCACATCAACACGGGGAAAGGTGCCTAACGACTCAAGGTTGAACGTGGCGAGTCGGCACGAGATTGCCTCCGTTACAAACTGGACAGGACGGTGATAGATGACCGTGTCAGGATCCGCCACACCGAGCACGCCCGCGTCGGGTGCCGTAAACGCATTCGGCCTCGTCGAGTTGGACTTCGTGACATCGCGCGCCGCGAAGATCTCGTCGTTCATCAACACCATCGTGCCACGCCCTTGGGACGACGGTGCAATTGCGACGCGCACGGCGTTCAACAGGTTCGCTGGCCCGTCCGCTCCGGTCGCATTCGCCTGACGCATCGCACCAGTGATCACCACGGGGGCACACCCGCCGGTCGTCAATGAGAGGAAAAACGCAGTCTCCTCCATCGTGTCGGTCCCCTGCGTCACGATGAATCCCACTGGCGCATCGGATGAACGCTGCATCTCATTGATACGCGTCGCGAGTGTGCGCCAGATGTCGTGCGTGAGAGATCCCGACGCGACGTTGGTCACCTGGATCACGGTGACGTCAGCGATCTCCGCGATGCGGGGAACACCGCCGACCAGCTCCGCGCCGGTGCGCCGGTTGTCGTCCCGCCCGCCGAGATTGGAAATGGTCCCGCCAGTCGCAAACACCACGACGCGCGGACGCACCGCCCTTCGCGCACGCTCCTGCGAGTGCGCGGCCGCGGCGAACAGCGCAACCGCCGCTATGGCCACAGCCGCATGGCGCACCACCTAACGATTACCCGCCGATACCGCCCCGTAGAGGCGCGCCGCAAGCGCATCATACAGCGCCATCGTCATCTTTCCCGGCTTCCCGCTGCCAATCGTTTGTCCGTCGAGCGTCACCACCGGCATCACGTCCGTGGTGGTGCCGGTGAGGAAGCACTCCTGCAGCTGGCCCACGTGATGAATGTGGAAGGGCGTCTCGCTCACGGGCATCGCGAGTTCATGCGCCAGCTCGAGGACGACATCACGCGTCACACCGCCGAGAATCAGGTTGCTCGCCGGATACGTCCGCAATTCGCCATCGATGACGCCGAATACGTTGGTGTGCGACCCCTCGGTGATTGCGCTCTCGCGCACGAACAACGCCTCGAATACCCCGTGATCGACGGCCGACTGCTTGGCCATGACGGCCGCAAGCAGGTTCACGGTCTTGATGTCGCAGCGCGACCAGCGAATGTCGGGATACGTGACGACAGCGACACCACTCGCGCGCTTTTCATGCGGCACCGCAAATCGCTGCGCCGAGAGAAAGACGGTGCACGGGGTGCCCGCGGGCGGGAAGTGATGCGTACGCGGCGCCGCGCCGCGCGTGATCTGCAGATACACCGTCCCTTCGCCCTGCGTGATGTCGTTGCGCTTGAGCAGTTCGATCGAGTTCGCCTCGATTTCGTCGAGCGTGATCGATGGCTCCAGGCGCAACTCACGCAGCCCGCGCGCCAGGCGCTTCATGTGGCGCGCCGACTCGAACAGCTGCCCGTCGATGGCGCGCGTTACCTCGTACACGCCGTCGCCAAAAAAGAATCCGCGATCGTCAACCGAAAGCTTCGCTTCGCTGCGCGGGAGAAATTCGCCGTTCAGATAGACCACGCTCGACATCGTTATTCCTCGCACCTTCGCGTGATGGAGATTGCGCGCGACTGCGCGCTATCGTCGGTACCTACGCAGCCGCCGTCACTGCGTCAAGGCAATCGTGTCAGGTACGCCATCCCATCTGGGTTGTTTCCAGCAGCAATAGTCCTCGTAATCTTGAGCGAACCGAGGTCGAGTTCGACGATTTCCCCCAGGGCGGCGGTCGCCACCCATGCTCGTTTTCCAGACGGATCCATCACGATCCCAAGCGGAACGGCGCTGTCGCCCATATCGCCGAGCACTGCCTCGGACTTTTTCTTCGAGGCGTCGAAGGGGATGCGAATGGTGTCGGTGAGTGTACGGCGCTTCACATCGTAGACGGTGATGGCACCGGCCGTGGCGTTCGACACCAGCGCCCGCGCGCCATCGGGGGTGAACTTGAGGCGATTGGGGAATCGAAGCGTCGGTAACGAGCCTAACGAGTCGAGACGCTCACTCCCCATAATGGTGATGCGATCCTCGTTGCGATCGGCGGCCCACACCTCGCGCCCATCTGGTGATAGGTCAATCGCTTCCGGTCCCTTCCCCGTCACGCGTACTAACGCCGGATTGCTGCCAGCCAGATCGATACGCGATACACTGCCGCCGCCGATGTTCGCCGTAAATGCCGTGCGTCCGTCGCGCGTGGCCACCACCATGTGCGTGAGCGCCGCATCGGTGGCAACGGCGCGGTCGACGGCGCCCCGCTCGACATCGACGACGAGCACCGCCCTGTTCAGCTCCACCGTCACCGCCACGTGCTTACCGTCCGGAAGCCACACGATTCCGTGCGGGCGGCGATATTCGCCTAACGAGATCGTGCGCACCACCGATCGGTTGGCGAGATCCAGGACGGTGAGCGAACTCCCGGGCGTCTGACCACCATAGTTGCACACCACCGCGGTCTTGCCATCTGGCGCAACGGCGACTTCATGCGGGCCATCTCCGACCGGCATCGTCGCCACAACCTTCGCCGAAACAAGATCGACGAGCGACGCTTGTGCATCGCCTTTATTGAGGACGATGAGCGCGCCCTGCGCTCGCGCCGACGTGGAAAAAAGCGTGGCGAGCGCAAGAACGATGGCGTATCGCGGCATGGCGGAAACGAGAGAAATGAGTTGGAGTCGCGGCGACAATGCTATCGCCAGCAGCTCATCTCTGCCATTCGTGTGGGACGATGCGCGTCGCGACGCCTAACGCGGCCCCGCCCTCAGGGCCTGACGGAACACCCGGCGCTGCGCGCCACTGAAACCGCTACGCCGATTTTGCCCCGTGCGCGATCGCGTGCTTGAGATGATGCGCCAATTGCGCGATCGGGAGTTCGTGGGGGACGATGCCATCGACATCGGCACCTTCGACCTCCTTACGATGTTCGTCGTCGCACACAGCGAAGATTCGAGTCTCCAAATGGCTCGCCCGCACGTCGTACAGGAAGTCGTCGAAGCTGGCGGTTGCGGGGTGGGGCGGCGTGACGGCTACGATGACGGCGAGATAGCAGACGTGGCGAACCAACGCGCGGGCATCGTCCATCCGATCGGCGCTGTCCACGCGATATCCGCAGAACGTGAAGTAGTCGCACAGCGAAAGCAGGGCAGCATCGTGCCCGTTGCTGACAATCAGGATGCGAGGCGAATCAGGCAACACGATTGCACTGGACGGGAGAGTTCGTCCCGTGCAAAAGCAAGTCGCCTGCCATTTTTGTCGACGATCAAGCGTTCCCGTAACACGTTCTCGATTCGTGGCTTACGCACACGCAGACGCGCGACGACATCTGGTGAATCGCAACGTTTGCTCTTGTGTACGGACAGTCGAGTCCGAATTCGGGAAAATCTGACTCGGCGAGCCTTCTCCTCCATCGCGCGGAGCCGGTGCTACGCCTGGATCATCCGTCGCACGAGAGCGCTGAATGCGTCTTCGACATTCGCTCCGGTTTTTGCCGAGGTTCGGACGATTGGAATTCCGGTGGGGGCGTTCGCTTCGACTACCGCGTCGTCCAACGCCCAGGCCGAGTTGAGGTCGCTCTTGTTCAGGAGAACAAGCGAGGGGACCGCGCCAACGGTCTCCTCAGCGCTCGCGCGAATGGAGCGAGTCGTGGCGAGTGTCTCGGGGCGCGTGCCGTCAGCGACGTAAATCAACCCTGAGGCACCGCGCAGATAGCTCAGGCGAACGCGCTGGAATTCGTCTTCACCTTGCAAGTCCCACAACAATAGCGAGACCTGGGCGCCATCGATTGCCACCAACTTGCGGTCGATCTTCACGCCGATTGTCGCCTGGTACTTCTCGGAGAAAATCGATTCGACGAAGCGCCTAACGAGGCTCGTCTTGCCGACCGAGGTTGCTCCGAGCATGCAGACTTTGCGCTGTACGACGGACATGTGGCGAAAGCGAGAAGGTGCGACTTGCAAGGAGGAGCGGTGCCGTGTGCGCCGGGAATCTAGGGGGCGATCACGGACTGGGCAGCGAGTCGGCCGCGACAAACGTCACGCGAAGGCGGACTTCGCGCTGGCGACGTGTCTGCGCGGACTCGACCTCGGTTTGCATGGACGTTCGGACGACACCGCGGGAGAGCAGCATCGCGCGTATGCTGGCGGCGCGCGCGGCACGCAATCTGGCATTGGACTCTTCGCTTCCCACGGAATCGGACGAGCCGATGAATGTGATGCGTAGGGACCGGCGCGCGCGCGCCGCTTCCTGCTGCAACAGCTTGACTTCGGCGGAGAGTGTGTCGAGGCGAGGCAGTTGCTCGGACAGTGGAATGGTGCTGCCTAACGGGAACTCCAGGGAGATGGCCTGTACGCGCTCGGCGTGCGCGAGGAGCGCGACAATGGCAGAATCGGCGACATCACTCAGGCGAACAACGTTCACCCCTGCAATCGTGCGCCCAAGCGCGGCTGCATTGGCGATCCAACTGGCGGGCGCCACGCCACGGGCCACGAGCGTGTCGCCGACAACACGAAATCCCACGCTGCCGGGTGCGTTCAGCGTCGTGCGCGCGCGTTGCGCGATGAACTCCGGACGGAGCGCGATATAGGGCTCCCACTTCATTGTCGCCCGAGCAGGATCAAACCGTGTTCCCTGCGCAAGCCCTCCGGGGTCGGCGGCAAGCGGATCTCGCAGTCCCTGCACGACGAATCGTCCATTGGCGCGGTGCGCCTCGCTCACGACAATCCCAGGTGAGGCGCGCAGCCGCGCGACCCAACGATCGAAGCGGAGGCCTTCGAGGATGCGTGGTACGAAGAACCACAACAACGCCGCGATGACGACGCCCCCTAACAGCCACGTGCGCCACGCGGCGTTTGCCTTACGAGGGTGAAGTTGTGATACGAGGAGTCGATCGAGAATCCCGGTGGACGTTTCGAACGATGCGCCTGTCGCGCGGAAGCGATCCAAATCGTCGCCGTGAATGCGATGTACCTCTTCGAGCGCCTGCTGCATTTCCTGGCGCAGAGCGATGGGAGGTTGTCCGCGAATCACGGCCGCGAGGTTGGCCTGCGGCCCGCCCTCGACCCAGACCGTGAGGTCGCCTAACGCGAGCGTGTCGAGCCCCTCGGCCTCGGACATCCGAAAGGAATCGCGCGCAAAGTCACGCAGCGCCGTCATCATCGACGCCACCATGTCCGGGTGCGGAGCCTGCACGCCGGGGGCAATGCGATGCTCGATCAACAAGCCCGATTCTCGATCGATGAGAAAGAGTTGCTCGACGCGAAAGAGCAGCGAATGCGACAGCACCACTTCGCCGTACGAACGCCCGGTGCGCATCGCCTCGAAGCGCCACGCGATCCCCTGCGGCGAAAAGGTGTGCTCCAGCGTCTGGTTCAGTGATTGCACCAGTTCGGCGAGCGCGGTGGAAATGGCGCGCCGGATGGCCGGGCCGATGATGGGGAAAATCGCGTCCACCAGCGGTTGTGGATCGCGCTTGACAGATGCGCGTATGGCATCGCCAACGACGGGGCCTAACGCGTCGCCTAACTCGGAGTCGCGCGCGCTGCGTCGCCTGACGGCTTCCGGAAGCGATTCCGCGATCTCATCGGCATTGCGATGTGGATTGGCGAGCGCACGTTCGATGCGCGCGAGTCGCTCGCGCTCGGGCTGCAGCAACAGGGTGCGCAGCTCGTTCCATCGCTCTACCGACGTATCGATTTCTGGAGGGCGCTCGAGTTGACGCGACCCGTCATTCGACGTCGCGTCGCGTGTTCGTTCAGTGCGCGTGCGCACGTCGATCACGCGACGAAATCCGAGGCGCGATCTGCATGGCTGTGGCGCACGGCCCTACCTCCCGTCGCCCTCGTTGGAGAGCCGGTGCGCGAGTTCGGCAAACATCGCGGCGAGCGCCGTGCGATCGGTCTTGGCGTTGCGAAGATCGACTGCTTCCCGTCGCAGTGCGTTCGTCAGTTCCTGATGACGACGATTTCCTTCGTCGGCGAGCATGCGATGCTGCTCGGCCATCACCTGTCGCAATTCTCGATGCTGCTGTGCCGTCTGCTCGGCCAGTGCGGAGATGCGCTCGGACAACTCGCGATTGATCGTGGTGAGCGCATCCATCGCTTCGCGCAGGCCCTGCGTGCGCTCGCGCTGCTCCGTCGTTAGGCGGGCGGTGAGATCGTCCAGTTCCGCGCGTACATACTGCTCCGTCGCGCCCAGTCTGCGGGCCACATCTTCGCGCAACGCAGCGACTTCCTGGAAGAGACGATCCTCGAGTCCCGAAAAGCGCCGGTCGTAGTCGCGCATCTGCGAACCGAAGAGAATGTCGCGAATCTTGTCGACATTCCCGCCCTCCTCGCGCGATGGCGCAGCGTTGCTCGGTGCCGGCGTCGCTTCGGTTGCGCTGGTAGCGGGAACGCCGTTTGACCCTTCCCCATTCCACCCGTATTCAATGTTCTCGCTCATGATCGTTCTCCAGTCGCAGTAATCGCCGTAGTCGCAGTAGCAGTCTACGTCGCGCGACTCCCCTTTTGCACGACGATCTGCATCGTCTTCAGTTTTTGATAGAGGGTCGAGCGAGGAATCTGCAGGCGGTGCGACGCCCGTTCCACGTGCCCTCCGGTTTCTTCCAGCACCCGAACGATGTGGCGGCGTTGCACTTCGTCCAGCGTCAGACCGCTTCCCGATTCCCCCTCGGGTTGCTGCACCCGAAAGCTATCGTACGACAGATCCTCGGCTCGCAACACCCCGTTCCCGTTCGAGAGGAGCGTTGCGCGTTCGAGCACGTTGCGCATTTCCCGGATATTTCCCGGCCAATGGTACGCCGTGAGCGACCGAATTGCGTCTGGAGTGAGTTCGATCTTTCCACGTCCAAGTTCGCTGGAAACGCGATCGAGGAGGTGCGAGGCGACGAGGGGGATGTCCTCGCTGCGCTCGCGGAGCGGCGGAACGTTGAGGGGAATCGTGCTGATGCGGAAATACAGATCGCCTCGGAACTTGTTCTCAGCCACCAATTTCTGCAGCTGCTGGTGGGTCGCGGCCATCAAGCGCACGTCGACCACGCGGTCGCGCAGCGCGCCCACGCGCCGGAAGGTTTGCTCCTCCAGCACTTTCAGGAGTTTGGGCTGGAGGGAGAGCTCCAAGTCGCCGATCTCGTCGAGAAAGAGCGTACCGCCGTGTGCCATCTCGACGAGCCCCATCTTTTGCGAGACCGCGCCCGTGAAGGCGCCGCGTTCATGGCCGAAGAGTTCCGACTCGAGGAGTTCGCGAGGGAGCGACGCGCAATTCAGATCGACAAAGGTCTCTTCGGCGCGCGGCCCGTTGGTGTGAAGCCAGCGAGTCAGCACTCCTTTTCCGGCGCCAGTCTCACCGAGGATCAGGATTGGGCGCTCCGAGCTCTTGATGCGCTCTGATTGCTCCTGAAGCTTCTTGATCGCGCTCGAGGTCCCGATGAACGGATCGACCGCGATCCGTTTCTGCCTAACGTCACGCACCATCTGCCGCTGGCGATCGCGCTGACGTTGCAGCGCATGCTCGATGACGACGAGGAGTGCGGGGAGCGCGACGGGCTTGGTGACGAAGTCGTCGGCGCCGGCGCGCATTGCTTCGACCGCCAACTCCACGGAGCCGTGCGCCGTGAGGACGACGACGGGGACAGCGGCGTTGATGGCCTTGAGGCGCGAGAGCAGGTCGAGCGCGTTCCCATCGGGGAGGCGATAATCGGATAGCACGATCTGCGGGCGAGTTGCGAGATACGACCGTTCGCCACTCGCGCAGCCGTCGCTTTCCGTGACGACGACACCGTGCGTCTCGAGAAAATCGCGAATCGCAAAACGAATCGCGGCATCGTCTTCAACGAGAAGTAGTCGGGTACCCTTCATCGGCCTTGCTATCCGTGTTTAGGGAGTTGGAGGGGGGCGGGGAAGGGGGCAGCGGGGATGCGGACGGCGACACATGCGCCGCCGCAATCACGATTGCTGGCCACGATGGTTCCGCCGTGGTCGTGTACGAGGCGATGCGCGAGCGCCAACCCAAGTCCGGTTCCACCAGGGCGTCGCGAGAAGAACGGCTCGAAAAGACGAGGAAGATCGGCTGGTGCAAATCCAATTCCTTCATCCATCACCGCGAACTCCACCCACCGCATCGTTTCAATCGTTAGGGCAGTCACCGCCAACGACACGGTCGATTCCGCCGGCGCGTGTTGAATGGCGTTGGACACGAGATTCTGCAGCACTTGCAGCAACCGTCTGCGGTCACCGATTACCTCGAGATGCGGATCGGCGGGGAACGCGAGGCGCACGCCACTCGATTCTGCCGCGCCGCGCGTGAGTTCTCCGACTCCGGTGATGAGCTGCGCAACGTCGAGGCGGGTCATCTCGAGCGCCGCCGGCTTGCCGTATTCGAGCAAGTCGGTCATCAGCGCGTTCAATCGCTCGACCTGCTGCGCCAAGACCGGGAAATAACGCTCTAACTCTGGATTGCCGCTGCCGCCGGCGCGCGCACGCATGGCATCGAGCGTAGATGAAATCGCGAACAGCGGCGTTCGTACTTCGTGCGCCACGCCAGCAACCAGTTCTCCCATCCGCGAGAGTGTTTCCTGACGGCGCAGCTCATCCTGCAACGAAACGGTGCGCTGCGCCGCGACGCGCTCGGCGTGCAGCTCTCGCGCGTCTTCCTCGGCACGGACACGGTCGGTGACATCGTGCACGATGAGGTGGGCGAAACGCCCCGACTCAGTGGTCAGCGGACCTGCGTACAATTCCACCAACCGCGCGTCGCCCGACGCGTGCCAATGCGGAATCGCATACGCATGGGCACCGATATCGGCAGCGATCTCGAGGAGCTGCAACGTATCCTCTGTCGGAAGCGCCGAGAGCGAGACCACGGAAAGTCCTACCAGTCCGCCGGCAGACATTCCATAGAAGTCCTCAGCAGCGCGATTGGCATCGACGATCGCGCCATCCTTCGGATTAACTACCAACTGCGCCGCCAGATTTTGCTCGAACTTCTGGCGTTCGACGGTCGGAAGCATTCGAACGCGATCAAGTGAACGTGAAATGAAGGTGTATGAGAGGATTCACATATTGTGATATTTTTGGCGGAAGCGAAAGTGGCGTGCTCGACGATGTGCACCGAATTCTGACGGCAAATGACGTTTCATATGACGCCAAAACGAAAAGGCGCCCCGAAACGCTATAGTTCGGGACGCCGCTTTCGATATCGGGGCCAAGGCGCTCGCTAACGCTTGGCGAGCAGTTCCTCGATGAGATCGAGCGCTCGGGGGTCGTCGGACTGGCCGAGCCAGAAGAGGGCTTTACGTCGAAGCTCAGGGTCTTTGCTGGTGCGCACAACTTTCACGAGCGCCGGCACTCCTTCGTCTTTCGGACGCTGTGAAAGCGCGAAGATCGCCTGCTCGCGGACGTCGCGATCGACGTCGCGATCGCTTGCGAGTTCGTCGAGTCCGGCTGTCGCCGGAGCTTCAGCGAGTTGTCCCAGCCAGAAGACGGCCTGTTTTCTCGTCTCGCGTCCGCGTGAACCATCGCGGGCGAGCTTCATCAGGTCGCGCCAGATCTCGACGCTGTCGACGACGGTTGCCGGAAAAATCGCGTTTCGTGACGCCTTTCCGTCGCCAGTACGCGCGATGTCGAGCAATAGTGCGGACGCCTCACGGGCGCTCAGCTGACCGAGATCCGTTGCATTGGGGTTGGCGTGCCATCGCCCGCCAACGTAGAAGCGAAGGTCGGTGATCTCGCCGCGATCCTTCTCGATGGTGACGCGACCGGGGCCGCTCTCGCACTCCACATCATAGTCCACGTCCTGCGAACGCCGACCGTTCCAATCACGACGTCCGCGTCCGGTCGTCCAGATGTTGCTTCCCTGGCCACAAACGCCGGGGCGGAGGGTGAAGCTGAAGCGGACCTGCCCATCGCGAACCTGCGCGAGTCGCGCCGCGCTGCTTCCCTGCCCCTGCGCGCTGGCGGCTGTCAGTACGGCGAGAACCAGCACGCTGCCGATTGTTAGTGTGCGAGTCATCCGATGATCTCCTCCAGGAACTTCGGGACGCGTGGGTCGCGCGACTGCGACAACCAGAAGACGGCTTTCTTACGGAGTTCCTTGTCCTTTTCGTTCTTCGCGATGTCCATCAGCTTGTCGACCGCTGCCGGTTCACGGCGCTGCGAGTAGACGAAGATGATCTGCTCCTTGATTTCGCGATCGGAGATCTTGTTGTAGAGCGCCGAGAGATCATCGAGCGATGTCGAGCGATTCTGTCCGGCCCAGAAGAGCGCCTTCTTCCGCATCTCGATCGGCTCCTTGGCGTCCAACGCGACGTCGATCAGGAACTTGTCGTTCCCTGCCGCGCGATTCTGCGAGATGGCGAAGATGATTTTTTCCTTTAGCTGCTCTTCCTTCACCTTGACGTATAGATCGCGCAGCAAGCCAGCGTTGTCGCCACCGCGTTGTTGACCGAGCCAGAAGATGGCCTGCTCGCGGACGGCGAGCGGCGCACCGTCGCGTTGCGCCAGGTCGCGCACGATGGCATTGGCGCGCTCCGACGAGTGCTGCGAGAGTGCGAAGACTGCTTTCGACAGCACGTCGTCGTTAGTCTCCGTCTTGAGAATCTGCTGCAGCATGTCGACAGCACGCGGGTCGCGCGTCTGTCCGAGCCAGAAGACCGCCTGCTCGCGCACTTCTTCGTCCGGATCGTTCTTCACCGCGCCCATCAGAATGTCCGCGGCGCGCGCGTCGCCCTTTTGTGAGACGAGGAAGACAGCCTTCCGTCGAAGTGCAGCCGAGCAACGATCGCGGCGCGCGAGCACACGCTCGAGGATCGGGAGCGCTTTGTCCGAATCCATCTGCAGGAGTGCGTTGAGCGCGGCAACGCGTTCGTCGTCATCGTCGTCGCGCGGGCAGCCCTGGGGCGGTTCCGACCGCTCTGCGCGTTCGGGACGCTCCGGGCGCTCGGGACGATCGGGACGTTCGGGGCGTTCGGTCCGTCGCGTTGATGCGATGGCCGCGACTTCGGCCGCACACGCTGCATCACCACGTTTGGCCAATTCTCCACAGACTCGAACGCGCAGCGTCCGGGCGTCGCCAACCGAGGACGCGGTAGGATAGTCGCGCTCGAGGCGCGTGAGCGCAGTCAGCGCCGAGTCGAGTTCCGACGAACTACCGCTGCGATACAATGCATATGCCTGCCAATACAGCGCATCGCCTGCAATCGGTGATTTGCCTGAGCGCCGCGACACCTGCGAGAACAAGTTCGCCGCGCGCTTGAAGTCTCCACGATTCATCGCCTCTCGCGCCTGGCGATAGAGCGAATCCGTGCCCTGGTCGAGCCCGCGTGTGCGATATCCGTACCCCCGCATCCCGTCACCGAAGCCGAGCACGCTCGTTAGGCCATCGGTGTCTTGGAGCGTACCGAGCGACTCCAGCGACTGGAGCGATTGCAGCGATTGCAGCGACGACAGCGACTCGAGCGATCCCAAGTCGGCGAGTGACGACGAGAGAGACGCCGCAGCGTGACCGTATGCGGCGTATGCGCCGTAATTTGCCGCGGCGCCGATGCCAGCGGCGTCGCCGAAACCCGCGGCTTTGGCATCGAGCCTGGCGCGCATGCGCTCGGCCCTCGCGGTCGCGCGCGCCGCCGAGGCAGCCGCCGAAGCCGCGGCCGCATCACCGCGCGCGCGGACGTCCTGGGGCGACGCGCCTAACGGGAGCACGACGAGCAATGCAGCGCTCGCGGCCAGGTGACGAAGTGGGTGCTGGTGCTGGCTAAACATGGAATGAATCTCCTTACACGCCGCTGGCGGAGCCGGCGGGGATGGTCGTACGGATGCGCGAGAGCACTTCCCCGCGTTCGATGGACTTGCGAACAAGCGAACGATCGGCCGAAGACTCGGCGCGGAGCTGGACGATCTGGGCGAGGACAAGCTCCAAGTCCTCCAGGAGACGGCGACGACGCGTATCGTCGGCGGCCGGTGAATCGAGCAAAAGGCGCGTATCGGCGAGGAGGTCCTGCGCCCACCGTTCGAGCGATGCGTCAGCGGAATCACTACGCGCGCGCTTGAAAGAGGTCAGCAGGGCTTCGGCGCGCGAAAAGTGATCGACGGTCACCCGAGCATACGAGACCTCACCAGACGCCCCATTATGAGGTGCGAGCGCCAGCTGGTTTCGCGTGCCGGGCGAAAAGCGATGCGAATCGGCCGAGGTGATCGCCGCGTTAGGCAGTTCGGTTGCGCGCGCGGGTGTGCTTGCAGCGTCGGGCGTGCCCGTGGCGACGGCGGGCGTACGCTCGCTCGGGCGCTGCATGCGCGTCCCGATGGCGATGCCGGCGCCTAACAAGAGGACTGCGGCCGCGGCCATCTGCCAGCGATGCATCGGCGCGCGGTGCGAACGTGCCGCTTCGATCGACATGATCTGTGACGCCGAGTTGTGCGACGCGGCGATCGACGACGCGATGGCCGACCACATCTCCTCACGCGGCACGGAGGCCGGCGGGCGGTTGTAGTCGCGCGCGGCCTGCGGAAGCCACCGATCGAACTGCAAGTCGGTTGGCGTCACGCTGTCGCGCGCGTCGAACGCATCGGTGTCATCACCGAGGGGCTCGTTAGGCGTCTTGTCGTCGGATTCGTCGCGCATATCGTCTCTCATGCCGTCCAGGCTCCAGCGAAATCGGCGAGTGCTTCGCGCAGCTTTGCTCGCGCCCGGAACAGTTGTGCTTTCGATGTCCCCGTCTGAATGCCGAGGACTTCGCCTATTTCTTCGTGCGTGTACCCTTCCACGTCGTGCATCAGGAAGACCGTTCGATACCCCTGCGGAAGTGCATCGATGGCGCGTGTCAGTCGATCCTTCAAATCCGGGTCGGCGTGACGCCGCGTCATTCCTCCCTCGCCTAACGATCCGGCATCGTCGATCGCCGTCTCGCGGGCGTGTATCCGCTTCACCTTCCGAAGTCCGTTGAGCGAGACCGAGACAGCAATGGAATGGAGCCATGTGCTGAAGGCGGAATCACCGCGGAAATCGCCGAGCCGTTCGAACGCACGAATGAACGCTTCCTGGGTGAAGTCGCGCGCGAGGTCATCGTCTCCCGCCAACCGGAAGGTGAGGCGGTAGATCCGATCGACGTGTTGCTCGTACAGCTTGCGCTGGGCGACAGGGTCACCGGCCGCGGCGCGTGCGATTACTTCGCGTTCGATCACCCAGTCTCGTCCGTCGTGTCAGTCACGGTTTGGGCGATGTGCCCTTGCTGCGACCGCCCGTGGGACACAGGGTGGGCGCAGATGGTTGCGTGGAAAGTCGCGTTGGGGAGGTCGGCGGGGGAGAGTGCTGGGAACGTAAAGCGGGGGTGCCGATTGGCACCCCCGTTGCAGGTCGCGATTTCTGCGACGACTACTACAGGCCATCTCATAAATGGTCGACGGCCCCTGGCCGGCGCAGAGCGCCGGCGCACCGGCGACCATTTATGAGATGGCTTCTACATGGAAGCTCTCACTCGCAGTGGCCCGGGCCAGTGGCGCCCGTGTTGTAGCTATCGAGGGTTCCGGCAAGGGCGATGAACTGAGCGCGGAGGGCGTTACTCCCCTTGAGTGCGCCGATCTGGGCTGGGGTGTAGGTATTGAAGAGCAAGGTGGACGTTGCGATCGCCGTGCCGACAGCAGCGGGGACCGAAGCGCCGCTCAGGACGTTCAGACGGGCCGCCATGTACTGCTGCGAGAGGACGTAGTACGCGTTGCCAGCGGGGGCGGTGTTGAACGTTTGGAACCACGTCTTACCGCTCAGGAAGAAGACGGTGCTCTCTGCCAGTCCGCCGGGGAGGAGGTTCCATGTCGGATCGGGCGCCGCGCCGCCCTTGAAGGAGGCGTTGTGCGTTTTCCAGTAGCCGAGCGTGAAGGTGCAGCCGCTGGCTGGTGGGGTGTACGTATTGGTAAAGGTGACGACCGAGCTAAGGTCATGTCCCACGTAGAGGCCGGTGACCTGCGGCGAACCAGCCGTGTTGATCGTCGGTGCGCTCTGAGTGTCCGACGCGCCCCAGTGGGCGGAGATGCTGGTGACCGCGTAGTACTGTGGTACGGTCTCGGTCACATCAACGCGATAGTTCTGATCACTAACGATTCCGAGCAGCCCGAGTTGCGCATCTACGCAATTTCCGGCGAGCACGTCGATGCCAGAGATAGTCTTGAGAAAAGCCCCACCGTCCACCGAAACGTCGACTCGGTACGTGAAGTGATCAGCAACGCTGGTATTTGTTGTGGTCTTACAAATGATGAGGGTGCGCTGGGGATTCAGGATCGGAGTCGCAGGCGGCGTGGACGTGACATCAAGTGACGGTGACGCTGGACGAAGCGCCACCGGAGCACTTGGATCCGCACTACAAGCCGCCAACAACGCGATTGTTGCCACCGCCCCCGCGGTGTTCAACGATTTCACGACGTTCATTTGACCTCCTCCCATTCCTGCGTGATTCCGCCGCCCGGTGGGACTACGGAGTGCGATGTCGACGGAAAAGGCCACCGCACGTCCAGAGGAAACTCGGTGAATCGGGAGAGCTCCGGTACGGCCGCGCTGCCTAACAAGGGTTGCAGCCGACGGCGCGGGGTTCGAGCGAGCGTGCTCTCGCGTGACACACGCTCCGCGGCAATGTGAGTGCCATCTCATGTACGCCGGCGTCTTCGATGCGTCAGTCGAGCGCCTCCGGACGAGTGACGCTGAGACGCTTCAACTGACGTCGAATCTCAGTCGTATTTGCACGTGCTCGCGGAAATCAGCCGATGATTCAGCGCAGGGTGTGGGTCGCCCTGACGAATCCTGTGATCTCGTCGTGTCACAGAGACGCACCGACTGACGATGATCGCGATCACCTTACCCGGACACACCTCGCATGAATTCACGGTGTCGATGGAGTACGTGCCACCATGCAGCGTCCGAACAACATCGCGGTCGAAGTGTTTTGCCCCGATACCGCGCAAATCGGGCAGAGTCCATGAACAAAAACGAAACGGGGCGCATCATCCTTCGATGCACCCCGCTTCTTTCAACGGTTAGTCAGTGGCTGATCGACCGAGCCTCAGACCGCGCGCCAGATCAATCGCAGTGACCGGGACCCGTCTTACCGTTGTTGTAGTTATCGAGCGTTGAGGCCAAGGACGTCCACGCTGCGTTCTTCACGAACGTCACGCCAGCGGCGGTGGCGCTGAACTTGGCTGCGGCATTGGCAATAGCCGCGTCAGCCGCTGGGTCGGACCCGCCGTTCACGTTGAGCACCGCGGCGATGTATTGGTGCGCGAGCTGGATGAACGAGTTACCGCCAGACGGATTCATCGCGTAGATCTGGGCGTAGGTCAGGCCAGAGTTGAAGAAGAGCTGGCCGTTCCAGACCACTCGCTTTCCCTTCACGTTCCAGAGTTCCTGGTGCGTTTTCCAGAAACCCTGCGTCAGCGTGCACGACGGGCCCGGGGGAGGCGGCGGGGGCGCCGGGATGTAGTAGCCGAAATCGACGGTGAGATCCTGCGACGACGACGTCACGAGCGCGGCACTTGCCGGACTACCGTTGTTGTCGTTGAGCGCTCCGCCCTGACCGGTGAGCGTGGGAAGGAAGCCGGCTGGAAGCGTGGACGCATCGACCGTCACCGTGTAGCTGCCGACATCTAGACCCGTGAAGAGATAAGCGCCGTTTGCATCAGTCGTTGCCGTCGCCGTCGCGGCTCCGCTCAGGTTTACCTTCACGTTCGGAATGCCTGGCTCACCGGCATCCTGCACGCCGTTGTGGTTGAGGTCATTCCACACGAAGTCACCGATTTTGCCGGTGGGCGCCGTGTACGTGTTCTCGACCGTGATGACGACTCCAACGTCGTGTCCGAGGAACTGCCCGGTCGCCGTGCGTGCATTGAGATCGACGACCGCAGCCGGACGAACGAGCGCCGGCTGGCTGAGAAGCGCGGTGTAGTTGGTCATCGCCCAGTTGGCGGGAAGCGCGTGCTCTGCGATGCCGACCAGGTAACCGCCGGGAGTGACGGTGCCCGGAACCTGCGCCGCCTTGACGCACGTTCCAGCTGCAACGCTCACCGTGCCGCTGGTGTAGAGCGTGCCGGCCGTCGTCGCGGTGACAGAGTAGTCGATGTCGAACGTGCCCGCAGCGTTGGCCGACTTACAGATGATCAATGCGCCTTCCCACGACGCGGGGTTGTTGACGTCGGGGTAACCAACGAGCGCTGACTGCACAACAGCACCAGCTTTTGCGGCGTTGTTGAGTGCAACAGGTGCCATCGCCGAATCCGAGCAAGCAGCGAGTGCAAGCACTGATGCGGATACCAGGGCCACACGTGAAGCGCGAATCGAAATCATGATGCGTGTCTTCTCCAAAGAGTGATCTTGCGGTGCCCGTCGCATGTGAAGCGACAGAAACCCTCTTCGGCGGTGGGTCAGTCTCTGAGAGACTCCCGACTCTGCGCCACGATCTCACGATCGCGTTGCCATTTCGGAGGGAGGTTGCATCAGAGCTGAGCGCAAGGCGAATGCCATCATGGTACGCTCATTCCAACGTTAGGCGGCCAACGGCAATTCATGCCGCCCACCCGGCGTTGCAGCTGACGGATGCCCCTATTCGTAGACCTAAACGCAGCAAAAACGAAAAGAAACTTGTCACTTCGCGCACGCAGCGCCCTTCGCACACCTTCGCGCGACGCGGCCGATTCGGACATTTCTGCCGCTTTTCGAATCGCAATTCCACCCCCGTCGCACACCTTTTCTCGCGAGCGCTGGCACGCCGTCGGTTGCAAACTACGTCGCCGAGCGACGCCTGCAGCGAATCCACAACACACGTTCGCACAACGCCCCGCCACACGCGCCAGTGAGTAGCGGAGCCACGGACGCGCTCCATATTGGCGCGCCATGAATCTCCCCGAACTCTCGGCGCAAACATCGCCAACCAGCGCGTCCACCGACGCCGCCCACGGCGCTGGAGCGTGGTGGCGATGGCTCGTTGTCGTCGCCGTCGCCCTCGTTATTCTCGCCGCCCCCATTCCCTCAGGCGTGACACCGAAGGGCTGGCATCTCCTCGCGATCTTCCTCGCGACGATTGTCGGCTCGATCCTGCGTCCACTCCCCGCAGGAGCCGTGGTCTTGTTAGGCGTTTGCGCCATCGCCGTGACGGGGACGATGACGCCCGCTGACTCGCTGCGAGGATATGCCGATCCGCTTGTATGGCTCGTCCTCTGCGCCTTCTTCATCTCGCGCGGTGTCATGAAAACGGGACTCGGTGAGCGCATCGCCTTTCTCTTCATTCGCCTTCTCGGAAAGCGATCGCTCGGACTTGTATACGCTTTGGTGGGGACCGACGCACTGCTGGCGACGATTCTTCCGTCCAATAGCGCGCGCGCCGGCGGCGTCGTTTTTCCGATCGCGCGAAGCCTGGCTCGCGCCTTCGACTCCGAACCGGGACCCACAGCACGCCGACTTGGCGCATTCATGATGCTCGCCGTCTATCAGTGCGACGTCGTGGCATGCGCGATGTTCCTGACCGGGCAAGCATCGAACGTCCTGATCGCAAAGTTCGCGCGCGAAGTGAGTGGCGTCGAACTCTCTTATATGAAGTGGCTCGTCGCCGGACTCGCGCCGGGACTCGTCGCATTGCTGGTTGTGCCCCTCGTGCTCTACCGCCTGCATCCGCCGGAGATCACGCACACACCCGACGCAGCCGTCATGGCGCAGCGTGAACTCACGCGAATGGGTCCGGTATCGCGCGGTGAGGGGTTGATGCTTTTCGTCTTTGTCGCAGTGGCGGCCCTGTGGATGACGACGGCGTGGCATGGCATCAACTACGCGGTCGTCGCGCTGCTTGGCGTCGCGCTCTTGCTGGTCACACGCGTCCTGGATTGGGAAGACGTGAGCGGCGAGCGCCCCGCGTGGGACGTCTTTATCTGGTACGGCGGACTGGTACGGATGGCGGAATCGTTAGGCGAATCGGGAATCACCAAGCGATTCGCCGAGTTTGCGGCTTCGCAGACGGTCGGTTGGCAGTGGGGAGGCGCGTTGGTCATCCTCATCCTGGTGTACTTCTACGCGCACTACGCCTTTGCGTCGATCACGGCACACGCGACGGCGATGTTCACTCCCTTTCTGGTGGTCGTTCTCGCCGCGGGTGCACCGCCACAGCTCGCCGTGTTGTCGCTCGCGTTCGCGTCGAATCTTGACGCATCACTCACGCACTTTGGAACGACGACAGCTCCCATCTACTTTGGCTCGCGCTATGTGAGCCAACGCGATTGGTGGCGACTCGGCCTGATCATCTCGTTCGTCACGCTCGCGATCTATGCCTCCGTCGGGTTGTTATGGTGGCGAGTGCTTGGATTGTGGTAAACGCGCGCCAAGTCAGGCGCATCGGCCGATCGGCACTCCTCATCTCGACGCGGCGCGTCACGAACTCCATGTTCTCGCGCATCCATCACATGTTCGGTTTCATCACGTTCTCTCGAACGCGTCATGTCTCGTCGTCATCTCTCGCTGAATCCTACGTCGGATGAATGGCCGCAACGTCTCGAGCAGCTCGAGACGCCCGCGGCCGTTGTCGATCTCGATCGCCTAACGCAGAACCTCGACCGGATGGCGGCGTACGCGGCGCTGTATGGTCTGTCGCTCCGCCCGCATGTGAAAACGCACAAATCGGCGCGGATCGCCGCTGACCAGATCCGCATGGGAGCGGTCGGACTGACCTGCGCCACGCCACGAGAACTGGAGGTCATGTCCGATGTGACAAACGACCTCTTGCTTGCCTACCCACTACTCGGCGCCCCCAAACTGGCGAGAGCATTGGAGCTTCCGACCGACGTCAAGCTGACGGTGGCGGTGGATTCGATGATTGCGGTAGACGCGCTGGCATCGACGGCGCGCGTCATGGATCGACCGGTTGACGTGTATGTCGAGGTCGATCTCGGAATGCATCGCGTCGGCGTGCAGACGGCGGAGGATGCGATCGCTCTCGTTATGCGGATCCGTGAGCAACCACCGCTCCGATTCGCAGGAATCACGTTCTATCCGGGGCACATTCGTGAGCCCGTGGGGCAGCAGGACGAAAAGCTCGAGCATCTGCGCCGCGACCTTCAGGCCACGTTGCAGCGCATGGAGCAGTCTGGAGTCGTACCGCCAGTGGTGAGCGGCGGATCAACGCCTGCCGCGTGGCGGATGCACGAGATTCCCGGCGTGACAGAGGTGCGTCCGGGCACGTACGTCTACAACGATCGCACGACTGCGGAAATTGGCGCGTGTTCGTGGGACGAGTGTGCGTTCACGGTGCTCGCGACCGTGGTGAGTACCGCAGTGCCAGGACAAGCCGTGATCGACGCAGGGTGCAAAGCGTTAGGCAGAGAGCCGGTTCGCGGCCTCGCCGGCGAAGGCTTCGGTTCGTTGATCGATCGTCCCGAAGTCACCGTTGCCCGTATGTCGGAAGAACACGGCATTCTCGATCTCTCCAATACCAACTGGCGTCCCGCAGTTGGCGAACTGGTACGCATCGTGCCTAACCATGTTTGTATTGTCGTGCACCTCAACGACTCGATACACGGCGTGCGTGGTGAATTGGTCGAGACGCGCTGGTCGGTCAGCGCCCGAGGGCGGGAAGCAGTGCGGGAAGGAGGCGATTAGCCGGAACGACAACTTCCACCTGCACTGCAACGACCGCTCCCACGGCAAGGAAGATCGGATTGAAGACGTCGATGCCGCGCGGAACGCCGAGCGCGTAGTCGGCGCGCGTGATGAGCAGTTGTGTCGCGAGTGAGAGTGTTCCGGCCACACCCTGTTGCTCGGCCCACGCCACGGGGAGTGCAGTGCTGATGTCGCGTTCGACACCGCGCAGCGAGAGCATGCCATCGACGAGGAGCGTTCCGTTCTGTCGCGTCACTCGCTCACTGCGATAGGAGATGAGCGGGGTATGCGCGACATCGAGGAATGAGATGCCGCGCAGGTGTCGGTCGCGCATGGCGAGCCCGGTGTCGATGCTGCCGGCGACGACGTCGAGGGCGACGGTTGCCTGCTCTATGTCCGCGTTAGGCAGGGAGATCTGACCATGCAGTTCGCGAAATTTTCCGCGCACCACCAGTGGCCCGAGCGTCGAGGAGAAGGTGACGCGCGTGTTTCGCGTGTTGAGCGCGAGGGTTGTTTCGTCGGGCGTCACTGGCGCGGCGCTCCGGTGGCAATCCAACGCGCGACCGTGGCGAGCTGATTGGACGTGAGTGGCGACGCCGCGAGGGGCATGCGACTGAATCCGCCTCTCCGCGCATCGTCGGCGCCGAGCATGACGAGGAGCCACGAGCGCGACGTGTCCCCGGGAACCACGAGCGTCTGCGATGGGCGCAGCGTCGATTTGCGTCCGACTAGCGCCGCGTACGAGGATCCGGCAACGAGCGTGAGACCTCCTTGATGCGTGGCGGCCGAATGGCATCCACCGAACGCACAGCGTTTGTCGAGGATCGGCTGTATGTCTTTAGTCAGCGTCGGCGCGTCGACCACGACATCGGGAAGTCCGAACGTTGGGTCGTTGGCTCCACTGAAGTCGGCGCACGCTGCGACAATTGCGGTGGCGGCGGCGGCGGCGGCGGGCCAAGCCATGCGCCATCGCGAGGTGACGGCATCGTTGCGCAGTTGCCTTCTCATGGCACCCATCCGGCGAAAAGTCGGACGGTGGCCAGGCTACCCGGCGCGTAGAACCATTCGGCGGCGGTAGCCACTTTCCTCGTTAGGCGCCAGCGCGCCCCCGCCGCCATGTGCGGGCGCGTATCGCACAGTCGAAGGATCGGATGATCCGGATCGCGTGATCCGTCGGCGCGGATGACGCCGATGTCGAATCGCGACCGATCGATGCGGGCGCCGCCTAACGCGTACAGCTCGGCGTGCACGGAGGTGATGCTCCGAGACACCATCAATTCGCCGGCAATCTGTCGCGGCTCGAACCAATCCTCACTGTCATGGTCGTGGCAGACATTGAGGTAATACACGGCGAGCGCTGGCCCGCCGCTGCGTGCGGTGCTCGCGTTGCACGTAATGGCCCCCTTCACACGGCCGACGACCCCGGAAACACGCGGTGTGAGGCCGACGCCAGACCCAAGCGAAAAGGTCTGCGAGATGGCGCCGGAGAAAATGTTGGCCCGCGCGTCGTCGACCGGGACGGGGGGAATCCAGCTCCCTTCGATGACAACGTTGACCGGGAGTCGCAGTGCCAGGCGCGGTCGCGGAATCACCGGCGCGAGGTTGGTCGACTCAGGCTTGTCGATCCCTGGACGGCGCTGGGCGACCGAAAGATGCGGTAGCCAGGTCGCCTCGACGCCTAACGAGAGCCGTGAGTCGTTAGGCAGGCCGCCGAGCGGCGAAAAGGTCATCGCCGCCGCATAGAAGGCGATCAGCCGCCCTTCCGGCTCTCTGGCGCGGTGCGTCTGCACTACACGCGCCTGCGCGCGGATCGGGGACGCCATGACAAGGGACAACAGGACGAAAAGGAAAGAGGTACACCGCCGCCGACTGCTTGCCTGCTCCACCCCCACGATCGACGACGGTGCCCTCGTTGATTCCTCGGTCACACCTCGCTCACGGAACGAGCACGCTCCCGCCCATTCCACTGTGCAGCGAGCACACGTACGCATAGCTCCCCGCGTTGGCGAAGCTGCGCGAAATTCCTGTGTTGCTGTTTCCTGTGTTGCCGATGTTGGCAGGCGCGCCTGCCGTGCCACCGAAGTCGACGTTGTGCGTCGTGCCGGGGAACGTCCACGTCACCACACCTCCGCGCTGAATCGCGACCTCGCGCGGGGTGAAGTCATTGGTCTCGGCGCCCGCGACAACGTTCACCGCGTTAGGCAGTGTACCCGAAATGGTCACCGCGACCGTTGCAGACTTCGTCACCGAGCCCGCGGTACCAGTGACCGTGATCGTTGTAGTTCCAGCGGAGATGCCGAGCACTTTTCCGGCATTTGAGACGCTGGCGATAGCCTGCGCCGACGACGAATACGAGAACGTTGTCGACACGCCGCTGTTGTCTGCCGCTTGGCCGCTCGCCGAGATGGTTTCCGTTTGTCCCGCAACTAAAGCCAGGGTGGCGGGTGTCACTGTGATATGGTCGAGCGTTGTGTTGGTAGGCGGTGGATTGGTCACTCCGCCACCATCGCCTCCACCGCCGCCACATGCGACCGCAAGCGCGGTGAGAGAAACGAGAAACGGACGGATCAGGCGCATAAAGAGGACTGTTCCAAGCACGTGGGGGTTTTCGAGGGGGGGGAAGCAACTTCCCCTCGACGCGCGGCAACCTAGGCGCGACGAGGCTCACGTGACAACGCGCGCGCGGTGAAAGGCACGAAGCAGGCGGCGAAAGTGCGAAGCGCGCGGGCGAGCGCGGAGCGAATTGAGCGGCGAGATGGCGCTAGCCGTCTCTGCTAGCGGACGGCTCTTACGGTGTCGTCACCGGCTGGGTGTAGCGCTAACCGTCTATCAATTCGCGAACGCGCGCTCGGTAGCTTTTCCCCGTTTGTACTCGCGTGCCGTCGGCCAGGACGATGATCCAATCACCTTGAAACCAGGGAACAAACTCGCGGATGCGCTCGACGTTCACGATGGCCGAACGGTGAACGCGCACAAAGGTGCGTGACGGAAGGCGCTGCTCGAGCTGTGCGAGCGTGGTGCGATGCTCGAAGACTTGCTTGCCGATGTGGATCTTGGCGATGTCGTCGGCGGCTTCGATCCAATCGATCTCAGGGACTCGCAGATACACGAGTCGTTCACCGACGCGCACGGCGAGTCGGTCGCTTCCGGCGCGCTGTGGCTCGACGGCGTCGAGCATACGCGACATGGCCGCGACGTCTGGAGTTGTGGTCGTCGGCGTTCGAAGGAGTTGCACGACGCGATCGATCGAACGCGCGAACCGCGTGCGGTTCACCGGCTTCAGGATGTAGTCGATGGCATGCACTTCGAACGCGGCCAACGCGTGCTGATCAAAGGCGGTCACGAAAATCACCGCGGGCATGCGGTCGGGGCCGATCTCCCTAACGACGGAAAACCCATCACGTTCGGGCATCTGGACATCGAGCAGAACCAGTTCTGGCGATTCGGCGCGAATGCGGTCGATCGCGCTGGCACCGTCGCCGCATTCACCGATCACGGTGACGTCGCTACGAGCCTCGAGCAGCGAGCGCAGGTGAGCGCGTGCCAGCGGCTCATCATCGACGAGGAGGACGCGGACGCGCGGCGTGTCAGTCATGCGCGGCGGACTGCTCGATGAATGCGGCAACACGGCGCGGTGCCGGCTCGGTGTGATAGGGAATCACGATGCGCACTTGGAATCCACCGCTAGCGATGCCCCCAACTTCGAGTTCATGCGCCTCACCATACAGTGACGCAAGGCGCGCCCGCGTGTTGCTCAACCCCACTCCTTCGCGACGCGAGGCCATATCGCCCTCGCCGACACCATCATCCCGAACAGTCAATGCCAGCATCCCATCGCTGCGCTCGACGTCGACGCGCACATGCCCCACTGCAGCGCGTGGAGCAATGCCGTGCTTGATCGCATTCTCCACCAGCGGCTGCAGAATCAAGTTAGGGACGAGGGCTTGCGAGGTGGCCGGGTCGGCATGAATGGCGACAGAAAGGCGATCCTGAAAACGAACCTGCTGAATGCCAACATAGTGTTCGAGTACCTCGAGTTCGCGCGCGACGGTGATCTCCTGCTCGCCAACACTGCCTAACGAAAAGCGCAACAGCTCACTGAGCCCCGTCACCATCTGCTCGGCGCGATCGGGGTCGCGGTGCACCAGCGCGGTGATGGCGTTGAGCGTGTTGAAAAGGAAGTGCGGCTGGAGTTGGAGTTTGAGCGTTTGCAACTGGGCCTGGTCGAGCTGCGATTGCAGCTGCTCGCTCGCGCGCGATGCTTCGGAGTAACGCGTCGAGAGGCGCTCCTGCCAACGCGTGGCGTACGTTGCAACAGCGCCAGCGCAGGCCAGCAGGAGAAGTTTGGCCCCTTCGTCGAGCAGAGAAACGCCCGCAACAGAACTCGCCGTCACTGGACTCACGACAGTCGCTAACTGGCCGCTGGCAACGAAGGTGGAGACGAGTGCGGCGTATTCCACGCAGGCCAGCACCGCGACGAGTGCCGCCTTCCGCGTACTCGACGCGACCGGAAGCGCGGCAAGGATGATGAAGTAGGCCGCGATGATCGGCGACTTGAGCGCAAGCGTTGGCGACGCGGCCACAGCGTAGCCACCGATGATCGCGGTGACGGCCGAGATGTCGACGATAGGGTTGATGAGTCCAAGCCACCCCGGGAGCATCGGGCGATGATAGAAAAACGGGACTTGCATCAACGTCCACGCCAGTACAGGCAGGAGCACCGCGAGATTCACGCGGCGCAGTGCGGGGGTGAGCGAAGGCGCGTACGCAAGCGCCGCAACACCGAGGAGCGAAAGCACCACGACACGCACGCCGTTGAGAAAGCGCTCAGCGCGATCGCGTTCGACGTCGAGGACGGTGTTGGTGCGCAGGTTCTTCGTCACGCCACAACACTACAGCATGCGGCGCGACGATGGAAAGCAGTGCGTGCGGCGACTAGCGACCCAACCAGTAACTCAGCTTCACGAGGAAAACATTGCGCGCTGGGTCTCGGAATGCGCTCGAGACATCATGCGTCGCCGACAGATCGGCGCGGTTGGCCGAGCCGTCACGCTGCTGCTGCCAGACGAGGAAGAGGGTCGAACCAGGGCGGTATTCCCAGCGAAGCACCGCGTTGCCGCGCACGGAGCGGACGAGAAAATCCTGCTCGGCGATTTCGAACGACGGGGCGGCACCACTGCCGTCAGGATCGATCGAAACGGTGCCGGGGGACGATGGCCGATCGCGCACAATGGTGCCGCGATCACGACCATAGACGTCGAATGAGAACTTTCCGGGCGCCGTGAATTCCTTGTAGCGCTGAAAGCGCCCCGAGGCAACGAAGGGCTGCGCCCACAGCTGCAATGTCAGTGTAGGTGAAAACGTCCACTCCGCGCGCGCCTGCACGGAGAGCTCGCTCTCGTCGATGTCACCGAACACCCAACGTTGGCCGTAGGTGTTGACGGCGAGCGGATCGACGACGGCGGCAACGTATTGATCGACGTCGTACTGCCGCGTGAAGGTCGGACCGACGCGAATTCGCGCGGCGCTGGTGGGGCGAAGCTCCAGGCTGGCCTCCACCGTGTGACGATGTTCGTCGGCTGCGTTGAAGTTCCCTTCGTAATAGAGATAGCCGACGGCACGACGCCGCGAGTCGCTCGTGAGTCCGCCACGGAATTGCCACTCTGCCGGCTTTCGCGTTGTAGGGCCGCCGCGCAGCAATCGATCGTCAACCGTCTCTGGTTGATAAAATGCCCAGAAGTCGATCGTCCAGAAGTTGCGGAGCTGTGCGTTGCCTAACCACGAAGCGCGCCGTTCGACGATGTCGCCGTCGAAGTTGGCCGCGTTTGTAACGAAGAGCGATGTCTGATAGTTGCGAAAGGTGTTGCCAATGACCGCCTGACGGTATTGCAGCGCCGAGGACAGCGAGCGGAAGTCGGCGCGCGTCTGGAAGCCCAGGTCGTTCACTTCGAATCCGGGCGACGTCTCCTCGTAGGTGAGTGAACCGAGCCAGTGTTCACCGCCGCTGCGGGCGAGTGAGAGCGTGCCGAAATACCCGCCTAACGACGTGCGTGTGGAGTCGAAGTCGAGGTGGCGTGCATCAGGGCGCTGAAAGGCGCGAATCGGAGAGCGCTGCAACTCGGCGATGACCGGCGTGTTACCGGCGACGTAACTCCCGGCGAAAAAGCCGGAGACCGACCAGCGGCGACGGTCCCAATGGTGCTCGAAATCGACGCCCGACGTCATCGCATCGCGCACAAAGAGCGATGTCAGTGCGGGGTCATCAAGACTGCGGCGCACCCCGGTAAACGCCGCACCGACGACGGAGTTGCCCTGCCGAAAATCCTGCCTAACGCGAGTGACGAGGAACTGGGTCCCTGGTTCGACGACCGCCGAGTGGACATCGCCATTCGCCAGTGCGTATCGACCGGTTTCCTCGCGCGTCATCGCGCCGAGGATACCTAACGAGAGGCCGCCATTCGTCTTGCCGGACAATTTGCCGGCCGCAAGGATGTCGGACTGCGCGGGAGAATCGCTGAACGTCGCACCCAGCGAG
This sequence comes from Gemmatimonadaceae bacterium, assembly GCA_044224185.1. GTDB lineage: Bacteria > Gemmatimonadota > Gemmatimonadetes > Gemmatimonadales > Gemmatimonadaceae > SCN-70-22. The sequence continues at coordinate 159,598 of JBGAKW010000009.1, forward strand.
GCGAGCGAGCGCCGTGGCGCCCGCCCTACACGCCGAGTGTAGAAGAAGTTGGCGGGATTGTTGTCGTTGAGCGTGACACTCTGGCCGAAGCGGAAGATGTCGATCCCTTCGAGAAAGAAGGGGCGCCGTTCGGGAAAGAAGGTCTCGAAGGCAGTGAGGTTGACGACGGCAGGATCGACTTCGACCTGGCCAAAGTCGGGGTTGACCGTTGCCGTGAGCGTCAGCCCGGCGGGGAGTCCATAACGGACGTCAGCGCCGATGCGCGCTGACGTCGATGTCGGATCGTGAAACGGATCGCCGGCGACTGTCGGTGCCCGCGCGATTTGCGAGGAGACGTATGGAAGCACCTCCAATCGTTGCGGCTTCGCGAGTGAGTCCAAGCCGACCAAATCGCCATAGCGCGAAACGACGCCGGGTTGCTGCGGCGGCATCGGCGACCAGACGGAAATCTCTCCCTTGCGCGCGATGATGCGGCCGAACTGGACGCCCCACTTGTTAGGCACCCCTTCGGCGACGGAGAAGCGGAGCTGCGACAACGGAATGCGCACTTCGGCCGTCCAGCCGATGGAGTCGATGTGAGCCGCGCTCTCCCAGACGGCGTCCCACAGCGGATCGTTCTGCGTGTCGTTGTAGCGGAATTCGTCGCGCTGCAGCCCGACCGGTGAGACAGCGAAGATGAACGCCGTGCGACGGTCGTGGTACGAATCGAACGCGATGCGAATCCAATCGGAGTAGATGTCGTCGGCGTCGCGACGTGCGATTTGGCGCGCGATGGAATCGGGGTGGGGGTCGTAGAGACGAACACCGATGAAAATCGCGTCGCGATCGTACAGAATTCGCGCTTCAGTCGGGAAGGTGCCCGGGGCGCCAGGGTTGGGTGACGACTGCGTGAACGACGTGGCGGGAGTGGCGCGCTGCCATTCGTTCTCGTCGAGCCGACCGTCTATATGAATGGGGGATTGGCGATAGACGGCCGAGAGAACGGGACGCGGGAGGGAGTCGGATGCCGAATTTTGCTGGGTTTGAGCGCCCGAATTGGAAGCAGCGGTTACCGACAACGTCAATACGGTAAGGCGCCAGTATAAGCTCAGTGACTTCACGAGTATGCTCTGCAAGGTGCGGAAACAGATGACGACACACGACGCCCAAGTATCGCACCGCGTGCCGAGCGATAACGAAGTGGTGGACAGGGGTGTTGGTGGACATGCGGGGCGCGCGGTCGCGGATCTCCCCAAGAGGCGTCACCACTTTCGTGCTCCATGTCACGCCACAGCTCGCATGCGCGACGCACCATGGGGAGATGGTTTGTCCTCTACGTCCTCCGTGGTTTAAAGCTCCTAAGATCTCGAACCACGGAGGACGCGGAGGACGCGGAGGGGGAGCGACACCCACGCGTCAACCGAAGTGACCCGTTAAGAATTGGTGTGGTGGCTGATGCGTTGCCGTAGCGTTGGCGTTTGCGAGCGGTGTCGCGCGCCCTGCGTGGAAGGTGACGTTTGCCCAACAAGCGGGCAACGTGTTGTATACCCGTTGCCGACGTATCAGACCGTCCGTCCTCCATCGTGCTCCCCTCTCCTGATCAACCGCCATCTGCGTCTGGATGTTTGCGGCCCGCGCGCAGACTCGGGCGTCTTTCGCGTCGCGGCGTGACGCTCCTCGAGCTCATGATCGCGTTGGTAATCATGGCGATGGTCGCGACCTTGGTGACACCCTCATGGCGCGTAAATCGCCCAGACGCAGACGAGGTGGACCAAATCGTGAGGCGCGGGCGAGAGTTGGCCGCTCGCCGGGGAGAGACGCTGGTGCTCACCGTCGATGGCGGCGGGGCGTGGCGTGTCATGTCTACGGCTCACGACGAGAGTGCCGAGTTGCTTGCTGGAACGATTTCGAAATTCAACAAACCTGCGTTCTCCCTTGAACTGACGGCACTCGGCGCCTGTCTGCCGCGTACACAGCTTCCGCAGTCGCTCGCAGGGTGGGACGTGGGGCGATGCGCTGTGGATAGTTTGGCCGAGTCGTCGAGATGACGCTGTTCGAGGCAGTTACCGCGCTGGTCATTCTCGGACTGTCGGCTGTTGGATACCTCGAGCTGTATCACGGTGGAGGGCGGTCACTGCGCAACGCGCATGAATGGACGCATCTCGTCGCGATCGCCGAGTCGGTGATGGAGGAAGAAACGTTAGGCGGCGATGTTGCGCGCGAGGCAGGAGTGGCGCGTGTGGCCGATGGTTATTCGCGGCATGTCGAGCGATTGCCGTGGCGCGGGCGCGTGCAAGAAGTTGTGGTCACCGTCGAGTCGCCGAATGGCGTACGATTCGCATTGCATCGCCTGCACCGCTACGCGCCGGGACAATGAGGCGACGCGGATTCACACTACTGGAAGTGATGGTGGCGCTGGTCGTGACCAGCGTGGTTGTGGCGCTGGCGTACACGACGGCACAGGCGGGGCTCGACACGGGCGATCGCCTAACGCGATTTCGCGAGCGCGAGCAGAGCGCACAACTCTTTCGCGCGACGTTGCGCGATGCGCTGCGGCACGCAGTGCGCGGCGTGCGCGGCGGTCCTCCGGTTTTTGAGCTTTTCGCCGGTGGAGGTTCGGGCGATTCGTTGGTATTCTCGACGCGCGGGCTCGAAGCACCATTCGGCGCGACGGCGGTGTGGCGCGTGAGTGTGTGGAGCGATGCGGCCGGAGTGCACCTATTGGGTGCACCCGGCGACGATGCATCCCGCGCGCCGATCCGGCTGCGCGTGGCCGCCATGCGTTCGTTCAATCTGGAGATGTTGGGGCGCGGTCTCACGGCGCGCTGGGAGCGCGAATGGAGTGACGCGTCGCTCACGCCGGATGCGGTGGCGTTCACGCTCGCAGAGGCGTCGGGCGTGCCTAACGAATACGATTCGGCCGATCGACTGGTCGTGCGCCTTGGGCTGGAGCGTGCGCCGTGATCGCGCCAGGGTCGCTGTTTCGTACGCATGTGCGGCGCCTCGCGTTAGGCGGCCAGCGCCGCGGGGTGGCGTTGGTGTTGGTGCTGTGGCTGGTGGTTATTCTGGGGGTGATTGGGGCGACCGTGATGTCGGGTGCGCGTACGTCAACGGCGGTCGCAACGAATGCTCGCGCGCTGGTGGTTGGGCGGGCGGCAGCGGAGAGTGGAATCGAAGCGACCGTCGCCATCATCGAGGATTCGTTGGCGGCGCTTTCCGATTCATCGGAGCGGCGTCGCTTCCTGAATCACCTTCCAGACCGCGTCGACGATTCTGTCGCGTTAGGCGATGGGCGATTTGCCGTGGCGATCTCCGATCCCGGGCGCCAACTCGATGTGAACGCTGCACCCGCGAACCGCCTCGCCCTCCTTCTTGCGCGCTTCACCGACGTGTCGACGGCCGGGGCAATGGCGCGACGCATTCGCGATTACATCGAACACCGCGCACCGTCGCGCGACGTTGCCAGCAGCGACCCGCGCGGGCCTAACGACACGCGGCGTACCGCGCAGCGCTTGCGCAGCCTGGACGAGCTGTCGGAGATAGAGGGATTGGACGAGCGCGTGATGCAGCTGGCAGCGCCTTACCTCACCGTCGACGGCGACGGAACCATCAATGGCGAGACGGCGTCCGATACCGTCATGGCCGCCGCCTTCGGCGAAGTGCGCGACGCGCCATCGCAGTTGGTGATCGTCTCGCGCGGATGGCAGCGCGGCGCGCCATCGACCCACGAGATTCAAGGCGTCTACGCCATTTCAAACGACCGTTTGGTGCTGGTCTCGTGGCGGGAGCGGGCGCGATGAGCGGGGTCATCGGCGTCGAGCTCTCGCCCACGCGACTCCGCGCAGTGATGCTCGCGCGGTGGGGGACGCGGGTCACGCGCACGGCGGACGTGGCGTGGGAACCTTCGCGCGCGCGCGAGGGCGTGCGCGCACTCCGTGATGCGTTAGGCGACACGTCCGAGGGCGATACGATCGCATTGGCGATCGGCGTGTCGCTGCTGCACGTGGCGCGCGCGGCGCTCCCCCCCGTGTCAGACGCGGCGCGCGAGCAAATGATCGCGCTCGAGCCTTCGCGCTATTTCCCGACGCACGATGCGATCGAGACGACGATCGCTCGCGGGACCGACGTTGCGTTTGGTGTTGAGGCAGCGAGCGTCGAGCGGTGGTGCGACGCGTTTGCGGAGTGGGGAACCATCGCGCGCTGCGAGCCTTCACCGATCGCCGTGGCGCGCGCATTGGGAGCGTCGGTGAGCGGGCGTTTTGAGTTGCCCACAGACACCGACACCGAGCGGGCGACGCTTGAGGTGATGGGAGGAAAGGTTACGGCGGTACGTCGTATGCCGTCGCCGAACGACGAGGCGTTGGCGTCAGCACTTCCGACAGCGGGGGGCGTGGCGGCGCCCTTTCTCGCCGCATACGGTGTCGCGTTAGGCGCGGACGATGCGAACCAGGGCGTGCTGGCCAACGCAGGCCGTCGCCGCGCCTTCAACGCGCGGCGCCGCCGACAGCTCATGTGGGCAGCGCTCGCAGCTTTCGGTGGAGTGGCCTTTGCCACGCTGACCTTTGATCGCTGGCGAGAGCGCACGTTGATCGCTTTGGAAGTCGAGGCCGCGCGGCTCGCCGAACGAGCGAGACCGGCCTTGGATGCACAGGACCGCTTGTCATCGCTCAGTCGTGAGCGTGCTATCCTGAATGAGGTCAGCGCGCGCCGCGTCGATCCGTCTGCAGCGCTCGCGGCAATCGGCCAGGCACTCCCCCGGGATGTCGTCGTACTGTCTGCGCGCGCAACGGGCGAAGAGTGGCGACTCGACGGCACGGCGGCGAACGCCGCGGCGCTCGTCCCAGCGCTCGACAAAGCGGGCGGGTTCGAGAACGTGCGGTCGCTCTCAGCGAGCTCTCGCTTCCAGGATGGCAGTCGTATGCGCGAGACATTTTCCATCGCATTCCGTGTCCGTGCGAAACCCTAACGCGCGCGAGCGTCGCACGATGGCCGTTGGCGCCGCGATCTCGGTCGTGGCGCTCGCGGCGTCATTCATCGTCGTGCCGTTGGCTAGGCGTTGGAGTGAGCGTGAGGATGCAATTCGACTTTCCGGCGATCGCGTTGCCCGGCTGCGCGGGCTCGCGGAACGACAAGGTGTTGTCGTGAACGCGGCGTCGGCTGGCGAAGCGACGATGTCGGCGATGCCGACGCGCGCGCTGCGCGGTCGAACGGAGGCGCTCGCGGCGTCAGAGCTGCAACGTGTTTTGCAGGACTATGCACGCGAGTCGCGTGTGTCGGTTACCCGGCTCGATGTTGCCGCGAGTGACCGCGACGCAGATTCTCTGTCGTTAGGCGGTGCGCCAATCCCGGCGTCGGTCGCTGCGGTGACCGATATCTACGGACTGGCTGACCTCCTCGGTCGAATCCAGCACGGTCCGTTCCTGATGGAAGTAACGGAGCTCAACGTGACCGCCAACGCAGTGTTGCGCGGAGATCTGCTTCAGGTTTCGCTGGCGCTTCGCGCGCCGTTTGTGGTGACGCCATGACGCAACGTACGGCGCGCCTAACGCTGTGGAGCGTCGCAGTCGCCACGACATTGATCGGAACCTTCTTCCTTGTCGCTCCAGTGGGGTTGCCGGCACGCATTGATCCCGTAGTCGCTCCGGCGGACGCGGGAGTATCCGGGCGTGTTGCCACTGATGGCACGGCCGCCGAGGAGATCGCGCTGGCGAATGTCTTCTCGTCGAATCGGACGCCGCCTCGCACGCGGTACCAACCGGCCGACGACAGCACCGCCGCGTTAGGTGCAACCGTCGCCGACGCGGGCGCAATGGCGATGGATCAGATAACCGACGCCGGGGGCTCCGCGCCAATGCTCTACGGCACGGCAGTCGGCGTGGGAGGAGCACCGTCGCACGCCCTGCTTCTGCTGGATGCCTCGAGCAATGCCCCTCGTCTTTATGCAGAGGGAGAGGGCGACGGAGGCTATCGCGTCGTGAGCATCATGCCGCGTGCCGTCGTTCTTCGGGGGAGCCGTGGACGGATCACTTTACGACTGGACCAAGAGGAGAAACGCCCGTGAGGCGTCGTGCACTCGCTGTTGTTCGTCGGTCGATCGAGCGCGCTCGAAGGCGCGCGTGCCTAACGATTGTGGCGCTTGCCGCGACCGTTGCGGTGTGCACGCCGGCAGAGTCGGCGCGAGCGCAAACGCAAGCTGCGGCTGTGCGCCTCGACTTCCGCGATGCACCACTCGCTGAGGTGGTTCGCTCCATCGCCGGAATGCTCGGCCTGAGCGTGGTCGCCGATATTCCCGCCGACAAGCGCATGTCGTTCACATCGCCAGCACCGGTGCCACAATCGCAGCTCGCATCGGTGTTGGAGGGGATTCTTGAAACGAACGGTCTCGTGCTCGTACAGCGCGGGAGCGTCGCGCAGGTGTTTGCGCTCGACAAAGCGCCGAAGACGGGACAGGTCGGATTCGGCATGTCAATCTCCGATCCACCACCACTCGGCCTGGTCACACAGCTCGTTCCGCTCCAGAGCATTCGCGCCGAAGAAGGCGCGGAAGCGCTGAAGCAGATTGCGTCTGCTGGTGCGAGCGTCGAGCCGGTGGCGCGGAGCAATTCGCTTCTCATCACCGACCGCGGCGCAAACGTCGCACGCTATCTCGAGGTCCTCCGTCGGCTCGATGAGAAGCCACAGGGCGAAGCGGGACTACGTACGTACGTCGTCGCCCTGAAATACGCCAACGCCGATGATCTGGCCGAATCGTTAGGCTCGCTCTTTGGTGTGCAGGTGCCCGGTGGGAGGCGTCGCTCGCTCGATGACCGCTCGCTGTCCCGGGCCTTGGACACGTTTCGCGATCGAGAAAGCGACGCGTTCCGCATGCGGCGAGACGTAACGCCGACAAGCGGCGCCTCGACGGCCACCGCCGGCGCGTCACGCGATTCGGCTCGCGCGAGCGTTGGCGCACTTGTCGGACAAACGACTGTCGTCCCGCACGCGTCGTCCAACTCGCTCCTCATTCGAACGGCGCCGCCAAACTATCCGCTGCTGTTGGAGACGATCCAAGCGCTCGACCTTCGTCCGTCGCAAGTCTTGCTCGAAGTCACGGTGGCCGAAGTCACGCTCGGAAGCGGCGACCAGTTCGGTGTGGATTGGCGGAGCGTTGGCGGGAGCACGGATATCTCGTCGGGGAATCCATCTATGGCCGATTCGTCGTCGTTACGCGACTTCGCCGTGCGGGTCGTCGCACTCAGGAACGCCAACGTTCGCGCCATTCTGCGCGCCCTCTCCTCGCGCTCACAGGTGCGGGTGCTCTCGACACCGTCCATACTGGCGACCAACAATCAGGAGTCGCACATCCTCGTCGGGAGCAGGGTTCCATTCGTGGCGTCGACTCGGCTCGGCAACGACGTCGCCATTGACCGTCAGGTGCAATTCGAGGAGGTCGGTACGTCGCTCACCATCGTACCGACCATCAATCAGGATGATTACGTGAGCGTGCAGATTCTCCAGGAAGTCAGCAGCCTCACGAACCAGACCATTCAGGCGGCGCTGAACGCACCCGTAATCTCGACGCGTGAAGCGGTGACGCGAACCGTCATTCGGGACGGACAGACCGTCGTCATCGCCGGCTTGATTGGCGACTCACGCGAGAAGATCGAAAGTGGAATCCCGCTGCTGAAAGACATTCCGCTGATGGGCTTTCTCTTTCGGCGCAGCTCAGAGACGCGGAGTCGCACCGAAGTCGCCATCTTCGTCACGCCGTACATCGTCCGAAGCGACGCCGATGCCGACGCCATTCGCGATCGCGTACAGAAGCGCTTGAACGACAAATCGCCTGGCTTCATGAACGACTCCACGAAGAAGAAGCCGTGATTTCAGCCGACACGCTCCGCGAGGCTGCGATTGGGCCATTGGCGGGCCAACTCCCGCCGGCGTGGCTGGAGGAGCACGAGCTTCTTCCCGTTCGCATCGACGAAGCCGGCGGCGTGCTTGTCATTGCCGTCGGGAGACGTCCCGACGCGACCGTCACGGACGAAGTCGCGCGTCGCTTTGGCATGCGTGTGCGGATCGAAGAAGCCTCGCCTAACGACATCCGATCGGCGCTGCTCGCCGCGCAGCATGAAGCGGCGCTGGCATTGTCGGCGAGCGAAGCGAGCACCCAAGTCGCGGGCCCACTCGGCGTCGATGACTCGTTAGGCGACTTGCGGGCGAGGGCCAACGACGCTCCCGTGGTGCAGCTCGTGAATGCCCTGCTCGCCGATGCGGTGCGAATCGGTGCCAGCGACGTTCATCTCGAATCGGAGCGCAATGCGCTGCGTGTGCGCATGCGCGAAGACGGCGTGCTTCGCGACGTGGCGAGTTATGGGCGTGAGCTGCTGGCTGGCGTCGTGTCCCGGGTGAAGTTGCTGGCTGGGCTGGACATCGCGGAGCGACGCCTCCCGCAAGACGGGCGCGCGCGCGCGCGGCTCGGGAGCCGAGAGGTGGATCTGCGCGTCTCGACGTTGCCCGCCTTGCATGGCGAATCGGTCGTGCTGCGTATCCTCGACCAGTCATTCGGCGTGCGGGAACTGCGTGCCTTAGGGATGCCGGCAGAGACCGAATCGCGATTCCGCGGAGTCGTTAGGCAGTCGACGGGGCTGGTCCTGGTCTCGGGCCCGACAGGGTCTGGCAAGACAACGACGCTCTATGCGGCGCTTGCGTTGCGAAATGAGCCGGGCGTGAAGATCGTGACCGTCGAAGACCCCGTTGAATATCAGATACCGGGCGTCACGCAAATTCCGGTGAATCGCAAAGCAGGGCTCAGTTTCGCCAATGCGCTCCGTTCGATACTCCGACACGACCCCGACATCATCATGATCGGTGAGTTGCGCGATCGCGAGACAGCAGAAGTCGCAGTGCAAGCAGCACTCACCGGGCATCTCGTATTCTCAACGTTGCACACCAACGATGCGCCGAGTGGTGTGACTCGGCTCGTCGACATGGGAATCGAGCGCTACCTGGTGGCGGCAACCCTGCAAGGAATCGTCGCCCAGCGCCTGGTGCGCGTCGTGTGTGCAGCGTGCGCAGCTCCCATCGACGCCAACGACGCACAACTGATGTCCTTCGAGCGCTTCGCAATCGGAATGCGGGGAGCGAGGCGTGGACGCGGTTGCAGTGAGTGCAATGGCACGGGGTATCGCGGGCGCACGGGTGTCTATGAACTCTACGTTCCTGACGCCGAGGCTCGTCGCCAGATCACGAGTCTCGACGGCGCGAATGGAACAGCGGAGCTCCGCGCCATGACACTCGAAGAACACGGGGCACAGTTGGTGGCCGAGGGTGTCACGACACCTGAAGAAGTCCGACGTGTTATCGCGGCGGACGAACGTGACGTCACGCCGAGGCGCAAACTCACATGACACAGGGCTCGAGCGCCGCGTATCGCTATCGCGCTGCGACCGCCCGTGGCGACGAAGTAGAAGGCGTGGTGCGAGCGGACTCGCCGCGGGCAGCGATGGATGAGCTCAGGCGCCAGGCACTCGTCCCCGTAGAACTCTCGCCCTCAACGCCTAACGAGGTCTCTAGTCTTGGGCGCGGGCGCTCGGGGTGGGGGTGGGGATTCGGCGACAATGCGGACGACGCACGTGCAGTGGCGATGAGGACCATTGCGACGATGCTCGCTGCAGGTGCTACGCTCGATCGCTCGTTAGGATTCGCCACTGAACACGCGGCCAACGCCGACGTGAAGCACAGCCTCGACGCGGTGCGCGCGACGGTACGCGTTGGCGGATCGCTTTCCGATGCGCTGCAACGAGAGGAGCGCGTCTTCGGAGCACTGGCTCCGGCCGTGGCGCGTGCCGGCGAGGAGAGCGGCACGCTCGATCGAGAACTCGAGCGACTGGCCGAGCATTTTGAGCGCGGGCGCGAGCTACGCGCGACGCTTCGCCAGGCATTGTGGTACCCCGCCTTGATGGGAATTGTCTCGGGCATCGGCGTCATTGTCATGCTCACGTTCGTCGTTCCGCGCTTTGTGCAGATGCTCGGAGAGACCGGCGGGGAGTTCCCTCCCTCGACTCGCGCGCTTGTCGCACTCAGTGCCTTCGTTAGGCAGTGGTGGTGGGTGCTGGTACTGATCGCCGGCTCAGCATGGATGGGAGCCGCCGCGTGGCTGCGTGAACCGGCAAACTTGCGTCGCTGGCACAAGACTCGACTTCAATGGCCGATTGTTGGACCACTTGAACTCGCGGTGTGCGCCGCACGTTTCGCGCGCGCGTTCGGCGTGTTGTTGGGGGGTGGCGTAGGAGTGCTGAACGCTCTGCGAATAGCCAGCGCCAGCGTGCCTAACGCACACGTGCGAGAACAGCTTTCGGGAACCGCTGGAAGCGTGGGACGCGGCGCGGCGCTGTCGTCGTCGCTCGAAGGAATACTTCCGCCGTTGGCGACTCAGCTTCTGGCGGTGGGCGAAGAAAGCGGTGGCGCCGCCCTCGGCGAAATGTCGCTGAAGGTCGCCGATCGGTACGATGCCGACTCGCAACGCATGCTACGTGGTGTGGTGGCGATGGTTGAGCCGGTGATGATTGTGCTCTTTGGCGGAATCGTTGGCTTCGTGGCGCTGGCGATGTTGCAGGCGGTATATGCGATCAACGGCGGCATCGCCTAACGAGCGTGGTACGACTCTGAGATTGCGCGTTGTGAACGCAGCGCGCTTGTGAACAGGCCATCTCACAACTGGTCGGCGGCGCGCCGGCGTGCGGCGCTGGCAAGGAGCCGGCGCCCATTTATGCGATGGCTTCAAGTGTGACAGGAGTAACATGAAACGATTTCCCACAGCTGGACGGCGTGTGGCGCGAGGAGCGAGAGGATTCACGCTTCTCGAGCTGGTGGTCGTCATCATCGTGCTCGGACTTCTCGCCGGCCTGGTCGCTCCGCAAATCTTCGGACGAGTGGGCGAGGCGAAGGGGACGACCGCGACGACGCAGATGTCCTTGATCGGGACGGCGCTCGACAACTATCGACTCGACAACGGAGCGTATCCGACCGCTGCGCAGGGACTCGCGGCGCTCCGCGAGCGGCCGACACTTCCGCCAGCAGCGACGAACTGGAAAGGCCCGTACCTGCGGAAGGATGTGCCGCTCGACCCGTGGGGACGGGCGTACATCTACGCTTCTCCTGGCACGCGCAACCCATCAGGGTACGATCTCTCCACGCTCGGGCGCGATGGCAAGGCGGGTGGGAGCGGTGAGGACGCAGACCTGACCGGCAATTGAGCGTTGGTTGGGATTGAGGAGCGTGCAACGCGTGCATCGTGAGCCGCAACACACGTGCGTAGCTGCCTGATCCGTTTGTGCGCTTTGCCACCGCAGTAAATGACATGGAATGTTTGCGTTAGAGAGAGATCGCGCGACGTCATCCACCCCCCTCGTTACATGACGCCCACGGCACGCATGACGAAGCAACAAATCGATCAGTCCAACGACGGCGGATCGCCGGCGCAGGAGCAACCCACGTCGCGGCGGCGGTTTTTTGCCGCTGGAGTTTCGATCGCCGCCGCCGCCACCGCCGTCGTAGCGGCGCCAGCACGAGTGGCGGCGCAGCAAGCGCCAAAGAAGGAGTCGGCAACACGGACCATGGTGCGGCGCCTGCTGCAAGACGCGCCAGGCAAATCGTTCGACCCTTTCAAGCCAGTCCAGCTCTCCACGCAAAAGGGCTGGGATTCCGTCCTCACTCGGCTCGTTAGGCGCGTGACCAACGGAGTAACGGAAGATGAGATGACGCTGGCACGGAAGCTTGGATTCAGCGGCTATCTCAACTATCACCTGGCGCCTAACAAGATCGACGACTCATCGTCGAACGCGTTCGTCGGCCAGAATTATCCGTGGCTCTCGTTTGATGGCGAACAGTTGTACAGCCAGGATCAGAACGCGGTGCGGCAGCAGCTGACTGAGATGACGCTGTATCGCGCGGCGTTCTCGAAACGGCAGTTGTACGAGCGTATGGTGGAGTTCTGGAGCGATCACTTCAACATCGCCATCGCCGACGTCAACTACCTGAAGTTGATCGACGATCGTGAGGTGATTCGCAAGAACGCGCTGGGCAACTTCCCTGCACTGCTCAAGGCGAGCGCGCACTCCCCAGCGATGCTCGAGTATCTCGACAATACCCGGAACCGCCAGCGCACGCTGAATGAGAACTACGCGCGCGAGATCATGGAGCTGCACACGTTAGGCGTGAACGGCGGATACACCCAAGTCGACGTTCGCGAGCTGGCGCGAGTGCTCACTGGATGGACGCTCGCCGGACGCGGCACGTTCTTCTTCGATCCATCGGGACACGACTTCGGCGAGAAGACCGTGATGGGGCAGAAATTCCCGGCGATGCCGGTGAGCGCGGGATCCGCGGCGAAGTCAGAAGGCGACGCGATGCTCGACTTCCTCGTGAAGCATCCGAACACCGCGCGCTTCATCTCGAAAAAGATGCTGCGTTGGCTGTTGCAGTATGACCCTAACGAAGCGCAGATCACGGCTGTTGCCTCGACCTACATGCGTACGAACGGCGACATCCCGTCGATGGTACGGGCGATTCTCACGCCGGCCAACCTCACCGCCGCAACGCCGAAATACAAACGCCCGTTCACCTTCATGGTCTCGGCGCTGCGCGCGACGAAACCCACCATCACCAAGGTGACCACGCTGCACGACCGCTGGATGGCAGCGATGGGGCAGTCGTTGTTTGCGTGGAGTCCCCCTGATGGATACCCGGACCGCGCGGAGTACTGGTCAGGGAATGTGCTTCAGCGCTGGAACTTCGCGGTGAATCTCACGAACCAGACCGCCGGCGAGTACTTCATCGACCCGGCACGATTCGCCATTGGCTCGACCTCAGACGTTGTCGCCACCGCGATCAGCAAGGAGTTGTTTGGCGGCGAGATGCCCGAACGCTTGCGCACGCAGCTATTGGCCTACATGAACGCGCAGACGACGCTCTCCGCCGCGCGCGTCCGCGAAACAGTGGCCCTCGCACTCTCGTCCTCGACATTTCAGTGGCTCTGAAGCCATCGACTCGCCGTTCTCGACTTCGCACTCCCGAATTACCCCATGAGCCATCTCGAACACGACGATCACGCCTGCGACGAATACAATCACCTAACGAGCCGGCGCGACTTTCTGCGCACGACCGGCGCCTCGGGTGCGGCGTTGTACGCCTGGGCTCACCCGGATTGGCTCCCGCGTGTGTCGTTCGCCGACTCGTTCGTCGCCAATCGCGACGTGATCGTCTCCGTCTTTCTGCGCGGTGGCGCTGACGGACTCTCGTTATGCGTGCCGTTTGGTGATCCATTGTACTACACGGGACGCCCAACCATCGCCGTACCGCGGCCGGATAGTTCGTCGGCCAACAAGGGAATTGCGCTCGATAATTTCTTCGCCTTTCCCCAGGCCATGCGTTTTCTCGTCCCCGCGTACACGGCGGGCGATCTCCTCGTGGTGCACGGCGCAGGACTCACGTTCAACACCCGCTCGCACTTCGATGCACAACACTTCATCGAAGTCGGAAAAGCCAACGACAACAGCATCAACACCGGTTGGCTCGGACGGCACCTCGCCACTAGCTCGCCCATCAAGAGCGGCGCGGCGCTGCGCGGCGTTGGATTCTCCGACGGGCTTGTAGACACGCTCAAGGGAGGGCCCAACACGCTCCCAATGAACGATCCGGCCAACTACGGCATTGGAGGGTCGACCACCACCCGCGACGCACGGACCACGTGGCTCAAGAACGAGTACTCGGACTCTCCCGAGCCAGCCAAGACGTCAGCTGTCGAAGCGATTGCGACGATCAACCTTCTTCGCTCGCTCAACATCGGCGCGTATCAACCGGCCAACGGCGCCGTGTACGCCAACAACGGATTCGCTCGCGCACTTCGATCGAGTGCGGCGTTGATCAAAGCCGACATCGGCGTCGAGGCAATTCACCTCGACCTGGGAGGATGGGATACACATACGCAAGAAGATCCGTTAGGCGGCACGATGGCGCAGGTCATGACGCAGCTCTCGGGCGCACTCGGCGCCTTCTGGCAGGATACGATTTCCAGTGGTCTCACGCAGAACGTCGTGGTCGTCGTAATTTCTGAGTTTGGGCGCAATGTGCGCGAGAACGGGAGCCGCGGAACGGATCACGGGCGCGGAACCGCCATGTTCGCCATGGGTCGCGGAATTCGCGGCGGACGCGTGCTGACTAACAACTGGATGCCGCTGGCGACGGAGAATCTCGCCGATCGCCAGGATCTCCCCGTGACGATCGACCATCGCGATGTGCTCGCCGAGATTGTCCAGAACCGTCTGGGGAATGCGTCGCTCGCGAGTGTCTTTCCCGGCTACGTGCCGGCGTTTCGCGGCGTGACTCGTTAGGCTGCACGCCACCGGGCGCTCCACACACGGCGCTCGGCACCGGGCGCTCGCCACCAAGCGCTCCGCGGCAAGCGCTCGCCAGCAACGAAAAGCCCCGGGCTCGCGCGAGCTCGGGGCTTCATTATTCCGGCGAACTGGCAATGCCCTATCGCACTTCGACCTCGCCGACCATGCCCGGCAGGTGCAACGTGCAGGCATAGGAAAAATTGCCGGCGGTGTTGAACGTGCGCGAAACCGTCGCACTCGTGGTGTTCGGAATGTCGGCTGGAACGCCGGTCTTGCGGTCAAACGCGACGTTGTGCGTGCGCTGCGGAAACTCGAAGTTCACACGCCCGCCCACGGCGATCACGGCGTGGAATGGCGAAAAGAGATCACCCGCAGCCATCGTCACCAGTACGGCGTTAGGCGCGGCAGTGATGTTGGCCCGTAGCGATGCGCTCCTGCCACCGATGGTCGCGGTGATGGTCGCCGTCCCGGGTGCAAGTGCCGTGACCAATCCTGTCGCGCTCACGGTCGCCACCGTCGCCGACGACGTCTTCCACGCCACACTTCCGCCAACGGTGTTTCCGGCGGCATCCTTTGCTGTCGCAACGAGTGTCGCCGTGTCGCCTTGAATCATGGAGAGCGACGGGGCGTTGAGCGTTACATTCGCGATGTTGGAGTTCCCCGATGGGCCACCATCACCGCCACCGCAGCCGGCGATAAGATTGACCACAACGAAGGCAGCGCCGAGCGATTTCGGAATGCGGCGAACCGAGCAGATCATCCCTCATTATGCCGAAGCGCGGGCTTTTGTGCGGTGACTTCGCGCACCGCTCGGCAATCCGGCCCGTGCTCAGCACAATACCAGCCGTATTGATCAAAAAAGACCTGATGCGGTGCACGCTCGCGCTCATACCGGACGCGAAAGAGCTTTTCGACGCGCGTCGCGGCACCCGCTGCGGCCTTCGCGTCCAGTTCCTCGATCGTTATGCGTTCCGGAAAGAAATCGAATTGCCCTTCGTTCGATCGCGATGCGCGCATGCAAGTCTCCAGCTTTGCCGCACCCAAAGAATTTGCCGTGCGGGGATCAGAAGATAGCATAGGTTACAACGGCGTTCAGTCCAGTTCACCCAGATCCATCTGTCCATGAACGTGCTCGTCGAAGCGTGTGTCGATTCGGTGCAAGGAGCGCTCGCGGCGGAGCGCGCCGGCGCGGAACGCCTGGAGCTTTGCGCGAATCTCGTCGAAGGGGGGACGACGCCGAGTGCCGGGATGCTGCGCGCGACGATTCGCTGCACGCGCCTTCCGGTATTTGCGATGGTGCGGCCGCGCGGCGGCGACTTTGTCTTTGACGCGGCCGAGATCGAGGTGATGTTGCGTGACGTCGAGGGGGCGAAGGCGTGCGAAGTGCACGGTATCGTCAGCGGCGCGCTCAACCCCAACGGAACGATCGACGAAGACGGAACGGCGGCGCTCATCGAAGCGGCGCACCCACTCCCCTTCACGTTTCACCGGGCCTTCGACCACACGCGCGACCTCGAAGAAGCGCTCGATGCGCTGCAAGCGCTCGGCGTGCAGCGTGTCTTGACGTCAGGCGGCGCAGCGACGGCCCTGGATGGCGCGGCGACGATCGCCAGGCTCGTTAGGCGTTGCGGGAACCGCCTGGTGGTCATGGCCGGCGGTGGCATCCGCGCCGACAACGCCGCGCAAGTGGTTGAGGCGACGAAAGTGAGCGAACTGCATATGCGTGGTGCGATGCGTGTGGAGAGTCGCATGACGTATCGCACCCCCAGTGCGCCGATCGCCCGCCATTACGATGGGGATGATTTTGCCTGGAGTGGGACGGACGAGCGCGCGATTCGCGATGTGGTGTTACGGGTTTCAGGGACGCCCTAACGAGAGAGATGGCGCCTTGGCGTTACCCAGATGGTTCCGCGCCGAGCGACTCGCTGGGGCGCGGGACGCATGGGCCGCGCCGCAGCAATAAAGGCCCAATTTTCATCGGCGTTCGGGCCACGCATATCGAGAATCGTTAGGCAAAAAGCGTCGACTGTCCGCCGTGACGCTGCTCGTGCGCCAGCAACCACTCCTTGCGCTCGATCCCGCCTCCGTATCCGGTGAGTGAGCCGTTGCTTCCGATGACGCGGTGGCACGGGACGATGATCGAGATTGGGTTGCGCCCGTTCGCCAAGCCGACCGCGCGCACACCTTTCGGATTGCCAATGGCGTTCGCGATGTCGCCGTAGGAACAGGTGCCGGCGTACGGAATCTCGCGAAGCTCCTTCCACACACGTTGTTGAAAGTCCGTTCCGTGCGGGTTCAGCACGAGGTCGAAGTCGCGTCGTTTACCGGCGAAGTACTCGTCGAGCTGGCGCCTAACATTGGCAAGCATGTCGTCGTCGCGCACCCAACCTTCCGTGCTCCCTGGTCCGTGGCGGTGCACTTCCATGAATACACCGGTCACGCCGTCGTCGTCCGCGGTCACGAGCAGTTCACCGATAGGGCTCGGCATTGTTGTAAAACGTGTGCTGATATGTTCGGGAATCATCTGGGCCTCGAGGTCGCGCGTGTGCGAGATGTTTTTTTCGGTTTGTTTGCGGAAGACACAGAGCCGTAAGAGCGCCAGAGTGCCATGGCGGCGTATGCTCGCCAGGGGCGCCACAATTCGGCGCGTTTGATCAATGCCGCCGGCGTCATGTCGCCCGCGGCTTTGCGCAAGACGAGATCGCCGGCTGGAAATGCATCGGGCCAACGCAGCGCGCGCACGGCCACGTAGTTCGCGGTCCACTCCCCAATTCCGGGGAGCGCGACGAGTGCGTCCATCGTGCGCCGGATGTCGCCCCCTCCCCCGGGAGCGAGCGACAGATTCCCACTCGATACCTCCACGGCGAGACGTCGCAGCGCCTCAGCGCGCGTTGCCGGAATGCCTAACGACGCGAGTTCACTCGGCGCGGCCCGCGCTACCCGAGTGGCGGTAGGCGCAAGGTGAGTAAACAACGCACCACCATCGCGGTACGGCTCTCCGAAAGTCCGCACAAAGCGTCCCATCAATGTCGTTGCTCCAGCGACACTGACCTGTTGTCCAAGAATGGCTCGCACAGTGAGTTCAAAAGGATCGACACTCCCCGGAATTCTGGTCGCTGCGATCGTCTCCGCATCACTCGGCAGTCCCCCCCGTATCAAATGCGCGGCAATTGCGTCCGGGTTGGCGTCGAGATCAAACAGGTCGCGGATGCGCGCGAGCAACGGCATCAAAACCGGGACGAGCGACGGAGAGATGCTGGCCGCAAGCGTCGTCTGGCGTCCGTCGTTAGGCGATGGTTCTACGGAGAAGTGGCCGGTGTGCCCGCTCAGATGCAGCGTGCGCGAATAGCGCGTCCCATCCACCCGTTCCACGCCAGGCGCTGCGCGCTTCGCCAGAAATCCGACCAAGGCGTTCCAATCGAGCGGCGCGCGATACTCGAGTGTCAGCGTCACCATCTCGCCGCCTAACGAGTCGCTGTCGTTTGGAGACGCGACTTCACCCGCATCCGTACGCGCGTCACGACGAAGCTGGCCAGGAGCCAATCGATAACGGCGCTTGAAGGCATCATTGAAACGTCGAGCCGATTCAAAGCCGCTGGCGAACGCCACCTGCGTTACCGGCAGCGTCGTTTCATGCAATAGCCGCTTGGCGAGAAGGAGACGATGCGTCGTTGCCAATTCGATTGGTGACACACCCAAGTGCTGCTGCACGCTGCGCCGCAGGTGGCGCGACGTCACGGCCAGTTCGCGCGCCAACGCGTCGACACTTCCTTCGTTCAATGCGCCAGCCGCAATGCGCCGCGCCGCCTGCTCGGCCAACGCTGTCGTCGCCTCGATTTGCGAGGCACCCGGTGCGAGCTCCGGACGACAGCGGAGGCATGGGCGAAAACCCATGCGTTCCGCGGCCGCAGCATTGGAGAAGAAGCGGCAGTTGGTACGGCGAGGGGTGCGCGCTCTGCATACCGGACGGCAATAGATCCCGGTGCTGGTCACGCCGACGAAAAACACACCGTCAAAGCGTGGGTCGCGGGCGGTGAGTGCGCGGTAGCAGGAGTTGTTGTCGAGGGTCATGGGAGAATGCTAGCAAATGGCGCGTCGCTAAGTAGCCATTTTCGGACATGGTGAACAACCCCCGAAACTCGCCGGTTTGGCGGCTCGATTCCGTTAGGTAGTGATGTCGCACACATCGTCTCGCGGTGCGCAACGTGAATGCTCCTGCCCCGTCCGCTCGAGCCATGATTCGTGGTGCAATTGATGAAAAACCGGCACCACTTCTCGTTAGGGCGAATGGGGAAGCGCGCTCTTGAATTGCCCTCTGCGCCGTGTCAGGTTGCGGGGCAGACGCATGCAGCATGAATGATTCGGAGGCGCGGACGGACGAAATGTCAGAACTTCGCCCATACGTCGAGAACGATCCGCGCGATCGGGAATCCCCCAATCGTTCGACGCGCGCAAGTGAGGCTCTTTTTCTCCACGCCGATGTCGTGGAGTTGGAAGCCGTCTACGCCAATGCACCGGTCGGACTCTGCGTCCTGGATCGCGACCTCCGATTCGTTCGCATCAACGAACGTCTGGCCGAAATCAACGGCCCCTCGGTCGCCGAGCATTTGGGGCGCACCATTCGCGAGGTGGTGCCAGACGTCGCGGACACCGCCGAACCAGCGCTTCGCCATGTCCTCGAGACGGGGGAACCGGCGATCGACATCGAACTCACCGGAACGACGCCTGCACGCCCGGGCGTCGTGCGCACGTGGGTGGAAAGTTGGCTCCCGCTCCGCGATCACGCCGGTGCGATCATTGGCATCAACATCGTCGCCTTCGAAATCACCGAAGCGCGGCGCATCGAGGCACAGTTCCGCGAGAGCGAAGCGCAGTTTCGCGCACTGGTGGAACAGTCGACACTTGCGATGCTGGTCGTCGACCGCGAGGGACGCGCGGTGCACCACAACGATGCGTTCGATTCGCTGTGGCGCGCCGCGGGAAAGGAGGTCCCACCGGACTTTCGCCTAACGAGCGATCCACAATTGGAATCGTTAGGCGTCGTCAGCGCGCTGAATCGCGCGCTGGCGGGCGAACGCGTCTTTCTACCGCCGTTGACCTTTGACATCAGCCACGAAGGGCGGGTGAACGGCGAGCGTCACATCGAGGGGCAGCTCTTTCCGATTCATGACTCCAACCACGAAGTGCATCGTGTGGTCGGGATCTTCCAGGACGTCTCGTCGCGCATAGAAGAGGAAAACGACAACTGGTTTCTGTTCGAGCTTGGGAGCGAACTCCAGACGCTCTCCTCACCCGACGCGATTTGCCGAGTGGTGACCGAGCGGCTTGGCGAACACCTTCGGGGGACGCGCTGCGCGTGGATGTCGGTGGATCTCGATACCGAAACCGTCACCGTCCGCCACGAGTGGAGACGCGCCGGCAACGCGCTCATCGGAACACACGCGCTGCAACGATGGACAAGCGCTCCCCGCGGTGAACTCGGCACCTTCGCCGCCGTTTCATTCAACGATACGCTCACTGACGAGCGCTCGGCCGCGCGCCACGACGAGTTGTTCGCGCCGCTCAACGTGCGTTCGTTCCTGCGGGTTCCGATGGTATCACACGGACGTTGGATGGGGAGCCTCTCGGTGGCGTGCGACATTCCGCGCGAGTGGACGCCGCGTGAAATCGCTCTCACACGCCGGGTGGCGGAGCGCGCGTGGCCGGCCTTCGACGCCACGCAACACGCCACGCGTGCCGAAGCGGAGCGACTGCGCACTGAACGACTACAACACGTTACCGCCAGCCTAACGGCAGCGGCCACTCGCCAGGAGGTGTGCGACATAGTCGCCGGTGAGGGGAGCGCAGCAATTGGCGCCTTCGCTGGTGTCGTGGCGCTCGTGACCGAGGACGGGGAGAACGTCGAGTTCATCGGTTGGGAGGGCTATCCCCCGGGATCGCGCGAGGGATGGAAGCTCCTCCCCCTTGCGGCGAAGACGCCCCTGACTTTCGCGGTGCGCCAGGGTATTCCGCTCTGGATCGATTCGCGCGAGGAAATGGAGAAGCGCTTTCCGGAATTCCTCGAAGTCTCGCGGACAATTCCGACGGGATCGTGGGGTATCGTGCCGTTTGTCGTGCCCGCGGCGGGCGGCGTACCGGTGATCGGCGCGTTAGGCTTGAACTTCGAGCGCGAACACGCCACGCAGGCGGCCGACCGGCGGATTGCAGAAACAATCGCCGCGTTAGGCGCGAGCGCGCTCGAACGCGTTAGGCTGTACGAAGTGGAGCGGGCCGCGCGCATTCGTATTGAACGGCTGCAGCGTGTCACCGCCGCGCTTTCGCGTTCGGTGACCGCGGGCGAAGTCACCGACATCATGATGGTCGAGGGAATCGAACTCCTCGATGCATCGGGTGCGGTCCTGGCGCTTCGTTCCGAAGATGGCTCAACGCTCGAGATTCGCGATTCCCGAGGCATTCACGACGACGTGATCGCCGCCTGGCGCCACGTTCCCATCGACGCGCCTCTCCCCCTGGCCGAATCGACGCGGACGGGTGAGCTCATCCAGATCTCTTCTCGCACGCACTTCGTCGAGCGCTTTCCGGCGTTGGCGTCACTCCTCGACGAGCGTGCGATTGAAGCGAGCGTGATCCTCCCGCTCGTGTCGGGCGGCAACGCGTTAGGCGCCGTCGGTTTTGACTTTGCGGCGAAGCGCGCGATCACGTCCGAAGAGCGCGACTTGCTGCAAGCGCTGGCGTACCAGTGCGGACAAGCGCTCGACCGCGCGCGCCTCTTCGAAAAGGAGCACGAAGCACGGCGCGCCGCCGAACTCGCCAACCAGGCCAAGTCCACCTTCCTGGCGGCGATGAGTCACGAGCTGCGCACGCCGCTCAATGCGATTCAGGGACACGTGCAGCTCATCGAGCTCGAAGTGCACGGCCCCATCAACGATGCGCAGCGCAATGCGCTGGAGCGCGTGCAACGCAACCAGCGCCATCTCCTCACCCTCGTCAACGACCTGCTCAATCTCTCACGCATTGAAAGCGGGCGACTCGAGTATCACATCGCGTCCGTCGCGCTCAACGAGTTGGTCAGCGAAGTGTCCGGGATGGTCGCACCGCAGCTGCAAGCGAAGGAGTTGAAGTACGAGTGGCGGGTAGACGAAGGTTTGACGGTGCGCGCCGATCGCGAGAAGGTGGCGCAGATCCTCATCAACCTTCTCGACAACGCGGTGAAATTCACGCCGCAGGGCGGGAGTGTGCGCATCACCAGTCACACGCGCGCTGAGGCGCCGGAATTTGTCTATGTGCGCGTGACCGACACGGGTCGCGGCATTCGCGAGGACAAGCTGCGGCGTATCTTCGAACCGTTTGTCCAGATCGACAAAGTGGCGACAAGCAAGGACGAGGGTGTTGGTCTCGGACTCGCCATTTCGCGCCAACTCGCGCTCGGCATGCGTGGCGATTTACGCGCGCGCAGTAAGGTGGGGGAAGGATCAACATTCACGCTGGCATTGCGTCGCGAGGATCCGCGAGGACGCAAACGCAGCAGTAATTAGTCGGGGCGCTATCGAGCGGCCGTCGCTTTGTCACGGCATCGCGCCTCTGGTCACGCATGAGCGCCGATCAGTCGTTGTCGGCTTTCCCATCGCGATCAAGGGTCGCTTATTGTTCTTCCCCCTTCATACGGAAACTCCCATGCTCACGCCGTTGTTCGTCGTGCCCGCGTTGCGTCGCGCCTTGTTCACATCACTAGCCGTCGTCGCGACGTCTGTCAGCGCGTTCGCGCAGGACGCCACGAAGCCCGCAGGTGGCGATGCGATCCTGCCGCGCGAAAGTGCGATCGAAGTTCGCGCGCGCTTCTTGAACGATCTCGACACACTCAACGCGAAGGTCATCGCCCTCGCCGAAGCAATTCCCGCCGACAAGTTCTCCTGGCGCCCCGCCGAGGGCGTGCGCTCGGTTGGCGAAGCGTTCTTGCACGTGGCCAGCGAGTATTACGTCTTTACGCCGATGTCGTACGGGGGCACCGCTTCGCCCATCATTCCGCGGTCGCGCGAAGGATTTCAGAACTTCGAGAAGGATGCATCGAAGGAGAATGTGCTGAAGCAGCTGAAGGAAGGATATGCGTACATGAAGTCGCAGCTCAACGGACTCGACGCGGCGAAGATCACCGGCACGCAGAAGCTGTTCGGTGGTGATCGCACGATCATCGAGACGTCGTTCATCATGTCGGGCGACCTGCACGAACACCTGGGACAGCTCATCGCCTACGCGCGCGCCAACGGGGTGAGACCGCCGTGGAGTAAGTAGCGCGTCAACACCAACGCTCGTTAGGCATGTGACGAGCTGGAAAAGTTAAGGCCCCGACGACTCGCAGTCGCCGGGACCTTTGCATTGCGTCCATGCCTAACGCTGCTCGAGGAAGAGTATGAGACCCTTCTTTCCCGGCACCTGGATGGGCGCTCCGGCCTTATAGGTCGCCGCCTCCTGAAAGCTCGCGATGGCGGGCGCGCGAATACGCGTTCGTGCGGGATCGAGCCCGAGCGCCTTCCAGTCGATAGTGAGCGTCACCGGCGTGTCGCCGTCGCGCCAGCTGCCTAACGACACCATGGACTTGCCGGCACCGACCCACGTGGTGGCGACGATCGCGCTATCGCCGGTGGCAACTGGTGCATGCCCCGACCACCAGCCGATCATCTTCGAGCGCTGAATGCCGAATTCGTCCCACGCCTTCCAGAGCGGCGCGGGGTCACCAGACCACGGCATGCGGTTCGTCATCCCGAACGTCATCCCGCGCCAGGGATTTCCCCCCTTCTCGAGCATCTCCCCCATCAAGCCAAACGGAATCCCCGAGATCTCAACGAGCCAATAATCAGGGCGCGAGTCGTAGTCGAAGTACTCGCCAAACCACAGGCGATTGAGGAAGGGGAAATGCTCGAGATACAGGTTTGCACTCGACGCAAATCCGTCGCGCGGGTTGTATTGATTCGCCGAGTGGAGGTCGATGAGGCCCCCTCCCGCGCGGTTTCCGCGATCGAGGACCTTGCGAACCCGTTTCATCGTTAGGCGGTCGAACGCCACGTCGTCGATGTACAATCCATCGATTCCGACGTGCTTGACGAGCCAGTCGAGCCCCTCGACGTAGAAATTGTGCCAGCGCGAGACTCCGCTGTTCACCAGCGCGGCATCGCGAATCTCCGGGACGTGCCACGCCGAGAGATAGTCAGCCCCCACGTGTTCCTGCAGCCACGACGACCCGCCTCCCGGCCCTCCCGACAGCACCTCGTCGCCTAACGAGCGCAAGGCGAAGAGTTCGGGGGCATGGTTGGTGAGTTCGCGCACCGTATAGTAGATCTTGACCTTCATCCCCTTGGCGTGCGCCGAGTCGATGTAGGCCTTCATTTGCGCCGGCTCGAGGAATGGATAGTTGATCCAGGGATTGATGCGCGTCGCGTGATGCACGTTGATCGTGTTGGCGCCGCGACGAGCCGCGGAATCGACCGGGACAAACGAGTGGAAGTATCGCGTTTTCCATTGGCCCGCCGTGTCCAGCGGCTTGAACGGCGTGAGCATCAGGCGAAAATCGAATCGGAGCGAGTCACCGGGAACCAGGGTGACCTGTCCCGATTCACACGACAGCATCACGCGCGCCGACGCTTCCACCACGTCGCATCCGCCATTGCCCCAACTCTTCGGCAATACGAGTGGCTTGGAGAGATAGAAGTTGGTGTTGAGCGGACGGACGTAGTGTTCGTCCTTGATCGTCAGCTGCAATCCGGCGTTGACGTCGCCAATCCATACGGCGTCCTGATTCTTGGCGGCGACGTCCCACTTCCAGTGCAACTCTCGCGGCCGGTATCCCCCTTTTTGACCGAGCCCCATCAAGTACCGAGCCGCGTCGGGGCGCAGCGGAATCTCGAGGCGGACGCGTTTCAGCGTTGTCCGCTGACTGGCGCGAAGGGCGACCGTGAACTCCGTCGTGCCGTCGAATTCCATCTGCGCGTCGACGTGCATCGCCACGGCTCCGCTCCGCCGCACCGTGTTCCACCGGACTGCCCCGGCGGCGCGATGCGTTATGCGTGCCGCATCACCAGCGAGCGCGAGTTCCTTGCCTAACGAATCCACGATCGTGAAGCGCATCGGAGCGGCGAGCACGTCCCGCGCGGAAGGCCCGATGGATGTGACTTCTGGTGTGAAGTACGACTGGATGCGCTGGGGCATCGCGTCAGCGCCGAAGGTCAACGCTCTGCCGAGCACCGATACCGTGCTGGCCGTCACCTGCATCGGAGTGTAGGGCGCGACAATCTCCTCGTCTGCGGCAAGTTGCGAGTCGAGCCAGCGCAGCCGCGTTAGGCGCTTGGGATCGTCATCGCCGTGATTGGTGACGGTGTCGCCTTCGACGCGAACGACGATTTTCACGGACCGCTCGCGCGCGTTCGCGGCGTGAATCGTCACGTCACTTTCGTATTCACCAGGAGCGGCGCTCTTTGGTATGTCGAGACCGAACCACAGCGGTTGCACGCGACCACGGTCTACGTGCAACGCGCGCTCGAAGCGATGCCCCGACCAGTCGACGCCACCGAAGTTGAAGGCGGAGAGCGCCGACGGTGCCAATTCACCTCCGCCGCCTTTTCGCGTGAACGTCGTGGCGCTGTACCGCACCGAATCGAGCGCCATGCGATGCGCCCACAACCCGATCTGAAAAGTCCAATATTCCCCTGGTCGCGCCGAGCCACGCAGCGGTTGAAAAGCGCCAGTCTGCGCCCACCGCGCTGGAATGTCGTCGAGCATGCGAATCGAAAACGCGCGATCCTCGGGAAAGAGAAAGTACTCGGCCCAGGTCGCGCGAGCGCGCAATGAATCCAACTCGCTCTTGCTTGCCGTGTACTCCATCGGCGTAAACGCGGCAAAAGGGTCGAACGATTCCAGGCGTTTGACGCTCGCCTGTGGCAGGGATTGCCAGCGCTTCAGTCTCGCGTTCTCCACCGTGAGGCCATTGCGCGCCATCCACGTCCGGTCGGCGCGATCCTCCGGCGGGCGGTAGGTGATCTTTGGATAGTTAGAGCGAAACGTGCCCGTGTACGGGAGATAGTAGATGAAATAGTCACCGGGCGCGGTACGCGGCTGGAAGACGATGTCACCGTATTCGCGGCTGATCTCCATCCGCGCAACATTCGCAACACGAGTTTGTGTCTTGGCGTCGTAGACGATGACGGCGACTTGTTCCGGCTTCGCGTCGCGCCGCCGCCACGGTACGCGAACCCAGACGGCGTCATTCCCTGCATCGACGTGTACGACCGCGCGATGGTTACCTAACGAGTCCGGTTCCCATGTCGGCGTGGCAGGCGCGCTGTTCTGGCTGGCTTGTGCCAGCGCGAGATGCGGGCGGGTCGACACGAGACATGCCGCCGCAGCGATGGCAACGATGAGAGATCTATGCATGCGGCGAATATGCCGCGACGCGATTCAGCAAGCTACCCGTTGCGGTCGCCTCCCGGGCCCAACGGCGTAGCTCGACAGCGCGACGTTCGTAACACATCCCGACAGAGATCGCATCGATGCACGAGCGATGGCCACGTCAGATACGATTTCGTCGACCGCGGATGGCGAGTATTGGGACAGTCGCGGCGCCAACAATGTGAAGCGCACGGTCGATGCAGTGCGCGCACGCCACCGGGACGCGCCACGCTCCATGACCTGGGGCAACATGGCCACATGCAGCTCCAACTCGGCGCGCTGCATCTCTCGTTAGGCGAATATGAGGTACGAGCGCGGCGCGCAGCGACCTCGCTGGCATCGTCTATGCCGAGTAGCAGGTGCACGCACGATTCACCAATCATGCTGAGCTCGGAGGCACAGATGCCACGTGGAGACAAAGGGAGTTATACCGACAAACAAAAGCGGCAGGCCGAACACATCGAGGAGGGCTACGAAAAACGCGGACAGCCGAAGGGCGAGGCAGAGCGACGCGCGTGGGCGACCGTCAACAAGATGACGCACGGCGGAAAGAAGTCCGGCTCTGGACGCGGACGTTCCGAAGATCACAGCTCCGCTCGAAAAGGCGGGCGAATTGGTGGTCATAGCATGAGTACCGCCGCGCGAAGCCGTGCGGCCAAGAAGGGGTGGGCCACGCGTCGAAAGGCGGCCCACTAGGAGGACTCCCCCTCCCCGCCTCAAGTCTTCTCCATATCTTCTCCCGTCACCGCCCGCCTCATCGCGGGCGGTTCTTCTTGTTGCATCCGTGTCTCGCTTCCCAGACCATATGTTCGTCACCTCACGTCTCGCTTCGGCCTCGCTCGCGCTCTCCTTTGCCGCGGTATTCGCGTCGCCGAGTGGTCTCTCGGCCCAACGGCGCCCGGCAGCTACGTCGGCACCAACGCCATCAAGCGCGTACAATCCGAAACTCTATTCGGACCCGAACGCCACGAACAAAGCGTATAAGGCGCTGCGTTGGCGTCTGGTCGGTCCGTTTCGTGGCGGACGCGTCGACGCCGTGGCCGGTGATCCCACGCGACCGCTCGTGCACTACTTCGGTGGCGTGAACGGCGGAGTCTGGAAGACGACGAACGCTGGCCTAAGCTGGGAGAACATCACCGACGGGAAGAGTGACATCTCCTCCGTCGGAGCGATTTCGGTCGCGCCATCTGATCCGAATGTCATCTACGTCGGAACGGGTGAATCGCAGCTGCGCGAAGACCTGACGTACGGTACGGGCGTCTATCGTTCCACCGATGGCGGCGAGTCGTGGCAGCACCTGGGGCTCACCGAGACGCACCAGGTGACGGCGATCCGCATTCACCCGAACAATCCGGACATCGCGTACGTCGCGGCCATCGGTCACGCGTTTGGACCGAACGCGGAGCGCGGCGTCTTCCGCACGACGGACGGTGGCAGGAGTTGGAAGAAGATCCTCTTCCTGAACGATTCCACCGGGGCAACCGACCTGTCACTCGATCCGACGAATCCGCGGATTCTGTTCGCGTCGATGTGGAAGTTCCAGCGTTCGCCGTGGGGGATGGAGGCTGGCGGCGGACGCAGCGGCCTGTGGAAGTCCACCGACGGCGGCGATACCTGGACCGACCTGTCGACAAACCCCGGCATGCCGAAAGCGCCGTTAGGCAAGATCGGTGTCGCGGTCTCGCCCGCCAACCCGCGTCGCATTTTTGCGTCGGTCGAAGCGAAGGACACGTTAGGCGGCATTTTCCGGTCTGACGACGGAGGCGCCACGTGGATGCGCACGAACGGCGAACAGAAGTTCCAGGTGCGCCCATGGTACTACTCCGCGGTCACCGCCGACCCGCTCAACGAGAACACGCTGTACGTCATGAACCTGGGCGTGTGGAAATCGATTGACGGGGGACGAACGTTCTCCCGCATACGCGTGCCGCACGGCGACACGCACATCATGTGGGTCGATCCGAAGAATCCGAATCACTTGATGAACGGGAACGACGGTGGCGGGACGATCTCGCAGGATGGAGGGTTGAGTTGGTCGTCGATCTACAACCAACCCACGGCGCAGTTCTACCACGTGATCACCGACAAGCAGTGGCCCTATCGGCTGTATGGCGCGCAGCAGGACAACTCGACCGTGTCGATTGCGTCGCGTTCGGACAACGGCGCAATCGGCGAGCGCGATTGGTGGCCAGTGGCCGGCTGCGAGAATGCACACATAGCGGTCGATCCGCGCAATCCGAACATCACGTACGGTGGCTGTTATACCGGGATGTTGATGCGCCATGACAAGCGCACGGAACAGACGCGCGACATCGCCGTCTGGTTGAGCAACTACGACGGCTGGCCGGCGAAGGATGTCCCGAACCGCTTTCAGTGGACGTTCCCGGTGCTGCTCTCGCCGCACGACCCGAGCATTCTCTTTGCCGCGTCGCAGAACGTCTGGCGTTCGACAAACGAAGGACGGAGCTGGGAGAAGATTTCGCCCGACCTGACCTACGCCGATCCCGCCTCGTTAGGTCCGAGTGGTGGCCCGGTGCACAAGGACATGACGGGAACGGAGTGGTATGCGACCATCTACGCGCTCGATGAATCGCCCATCACCAAGGGGTTGATGTGGGCGGGGAGCGACGACGGTCGCGTGCACCTAACGAGGAATGGCGGCACAAGCTGGGAGGAAGTCACTCCGGCGGGAATGGTCAAACACACCCGCGTGACGGGTATCGAGCCGTCGCCGCACGATCCAGCGGTGGCCTACCTGACGGCAACGCGGTATCAGTTGGACGACTTCCGTCCCTACATCTACAAGACGTCGAATTACGGGAAGACGTGGACGCGCATCGACGCCGGGATTCCGATGGGCGCCTACGCGCGATCGATTCGCGAAGATCCGAAACGTCGCGGCCTCTTGTTTGCCGCGACGGAGACCGGCGTCTATGTGTCGCTGGATGACGGCGCAAGGTGGGAGACGCTGCAGCTCAACCTGCCGCGCGTCAGCGTGCGCGACTTGCGCATCCACGACGACGACCTGGTGGCCGCGACGCACGGTCGTGCGTTCTGGTCGCTCGACAACATTACCCTGCTCCGCCAGCTGCACGATTCGGTGACCGCCAAGCCGGTGCATCTCTTCCAACCGGCGGTGGCGATCCGGTTCGCCGGTGGACACGGCGGCGGACGCGGCGCGGGCGAAAATCCGTATGACGGCGCCCTCGTGGACTACTGGATGCGCGAAACTCCTAAAGACAAAGTGACGCTGCAGTTTGTCGACGCGAAGGGAAGCGTGCTGCGTTCGTTCACTTCCGTCACCATGGCACCAGCCACCGATTCCACTTCGAAGGACGCCGCCTCCAAGGACTCGGCCAGCCGAAACCTGAACAAAGGCGAAGGACAACGCCGACCGCCGCAGCCCGACTCACTGGCCATCGCCGACTCCGTGCGCAAGGCCGCGCGCAGTGATTCGCTCGCATACTTCGCATCGGACTCGATCGTCACCACGCGCCCAGGCACAAATCGCTTTTTCTGGGACCTGCGCATGGGGAACTCGAAGGAACTCAAGACGGTGACCAACGACGAAGGAACGTTCGCTGGACCGCTGATTGTCCCCGGAGACTATCGCGTGAGGCTCATCGTCGGCCGCGATACCGCGGTCCAGAACCTGACCGTCAAACTCGATCCGCGTATCCAGGCGACAACCGCTGACTTGCAGCTCACCTACGACATGGGGCTCAAGGTGCAAGGGCGCATCAACGATATCGTCGGCGCCTTCACCCGCATCGAAGACCTGCAGAAGCAAATCGATACCCGTGTCGAGGAGTCGTCAGAGCAGACGTACGCGCAACGCGTGAAGGATGCGACGAAGCCGGTGCGCGAGCAGCTCGAGGTCGTGCGGACCGAACTCGTGGACTGGTACAACCACGACGACCAGGCCACGCTGCACTTCCCCATCAAGCTGTACAACATGATGTTGACGCTCAACGCGCAGGTGCAGGGGCAAGAGGCGGCGCCTAACAAGCAGCACGGCGAAATCCTCAATGACCTCGGCGGGCGCGTCGACACACAGCTGCAACGTTTGCAGCAGCTCGAGGCGAACGAAATTCAGCAGCTCAACAAACTGTTGCAGGAACTCGGGCTTCCTCCGCTGTACGTACCCCCGACGAAGACCAAGACCATCAGCTAAATGACGCCGCTCTTCCTGATCGTTTTTCTGGATCTCGTCGGCTTCGGGATGATCATACCGATCCTCCCGTTCTACGCCGAGCGGTTGGGAGTATCGTCGTCGCTCGTCATTTTCATTTTTGGACTGTACTCGTTAGGTCAGCTCTTCGGCTCCCCGATCTGGGGAGCCGTGAGCGACCGCACCGGGCGCCGCCCCATCCTGCTCGTCACGCTCGGGGCGAATGTGTTGGCGAACATCCTGCTGGCGCATGCCGTGAACGGCTGGGAGCTGGCGGCATCACGCCTCGTCTCCGGACTCGCCGCCGGCAACATCTCCATTGCCTACGCGTACCTGACCGATGTCACCGACGACGCGAGCCGTCCGCGCGCGTTAGGCATGCTTGGCGCCGCCTTCGGACTCGGATTCATTCTCGGTCCAGCGATCGGTGGACTGCTCGCCGGTGGATCGGCGGTCGGCACCAACATCGCACTCGTCGCATACACGGCCGCTGCACTTTCGGCGCTGGCGCTCATCGCGACGTGGTTCTTTCTCCCCGAGAGCCACGGTGCCGAACATCGAGCGATGGCGAAGACACGCCCGCGCGGTGAACAGTGGGCGCTCCTGCAGCGTCCCGCCCTGCGCAGTTTGCTCATCTCGGCCATGATGGTCACCGGCGCCGTCGCGATGTTGCAGAGCACGTACGCAATGTGGAGCGCCGAGGTGATGCAGATGGTTCCGCGGACGCTGGGGTGGTTCTACGCGTTTGTCGGAGTGATTTCCGTGAGCGTTCAGGCCGGAGGAATCGGGACGCTCAATCGCCGATTCGGCGCGTTAGGCCTGGCGCGCTCGGGTGGAATGCTCGTTGGAGTCGCGCTACTCATCATGCCCTTTTCACCGAGCGCGTTGTGGACGTTGATCCCGCTCGCGCTCTTCGGCGTTGGAGGTGCGTTCTTCACGCCGAGTATCTCGGTGCTCGTGACCAACACCGCATCGGCCAGCGAGCGCGGGTCGGTGATGGGAGTGTTTCAGGCTTCGTCTTCGTTAGGCAGGGTGTTGGGGCCGATGCTGGCGAGCGCGATTGCGGCGTTTGCCGGACTGCAACCCCCGTTCTTTGTGGGAGCAGCGATTACCCTCGCCGGCTCCCTGCTCATTCGACATCACGTGGGGAGCGGCGCGCCACCGCGCACGGGCGAAACCGCGTCGAATGCGGACTTGTTACGCGCGGCCGAGGAGGCAGCGCCAGTCGGGGAGATGTACTAGCGGTCGGCCGGAAGACTGGTCGCCCGGAGCACCGCCGCTACGCGTCTCGCGACCGTTGCGCGCCGAATGTTGCGCGAAGTTGCGACGTCGTGCACAGATTTCGATCCCGCAATTAACGGCGGCGCGCGCGTGCACACCGCGACGCTCCGTAGCCTTCGCCTCCGAATCCTCCTGAGGAAATAGCGTCCATGACCGCCCGCCGCACGCGCGCACACAAGCGCCTAACGAGCAAAACCTCGCGAGAGGCATCGAGTGCGTCCGCGCGCTCGGTCAGCCGCAAGGGCACCGGACGTCTCAGCGGTAGGGTCGCTATTGTTGCCGGCGCTACCCGCGGCGCCGGACGCGGGATCGCTATCGCGTTAGGCGAGTTGGGGGCGACGGTCTATTGCAGCGGACGAAGTGTTCGCGGCGCCCCATCGGAGCTCGGACGTCCCGAGACGATTGACGAGACCGCGGAGTTGGTGACGGCGGCTGGAGGCATGGGGATTCCGGTGCGCACCGATCACACGAACGAGAGTGACGTTGCCGCACTCGTCGCGCGCGTCGCACAGGAACAAGACGGGCGACTCGACATCCTCGTGAACGACGTGTGGGGCGGCGACTCGGCTGGCGACTGGCTCTGGAAGCCACTCCACGAATGCGATGTCGAAGCCGGGTGGAAGCTGATGCGCCAATCGGTCTTTTCACATCTGTTGACGACGCGGCTGGCGGCCCCGCTGATGATCGCGAAGCGTTCGGGACTCATCGTTGAGGTCACCGACGGTGACACGCTTTCTTACCGGGGATCGATGTTTTATGACCTCATCAAGACATCGATCATGCGCATTACGTTCGCGATGAGCGTTGAGCTTCGTCGTCACAAGATTGCAGCCGTCGCGGTGTCGCCTGGATTTCTTCGCAGCGAGGCAATGCTGGAGCACTTTGGCGTCGCCGAGAGCAACTGGCGAGACGGCGCGAAGAAAGACAAACATTTTCTTGCATCTGAGACGCCTCGCCTGGTCGGTCGTGCTGTTGCGGCGCTCGCCGCAGATCCGAAGGTCATGTCGCGCAGTGGGCAGACGATCGCGTCGTGGGATCTGGCGCGCGAGTACAAACTTTTCGACGTCGACGGGACGCGTCCGGACTGGCTGAAGCACTTCCGGACGAAGATTTCGCGCAAGCATTTCGCGCGCGATTGGATGCGACAGGCGCTGGCGTGGGAAGAGGGAATCGCCAGGAAGACGCGCGCCTTCCTGCGCTGACGCCTAACGACGCGCGGCTATAAACTTCCTTCCACCTGCCTCGACTCCACCACGAGGTCAAAGAGCGGCATCAATGCCGGATCACAGTGCGTCCCCGCAGCCTTGCGCATCAGGTTCATGGCGACGTCGTGCGCCGCATCAGCGCGACATCGTTTTCCCCGCGCGCGACCAGACCCGCAAGAAAGCGAGGCACCCGTTGGGATGCCCCGCTTTCTTCAATGAGTGCCAACAAAAACCTCTCGACGCTGCGCGCCGATCAGTCACCCGGCGCTGGCGCCGGTTCGCTCACCGGTTGAGCATGCGCATGTGCCGGCTGCGCCTTCTTCCCTAGCACCTTCACGGTCAAGTCGTCGAGCAGCGTGTACACGACCGGCACGATGAACAGCGTGAGCATCGTCGATGTGATCAGACCACCAATGACGGCGTGCGCCATCGGGGCGCGCTGCTCGGCCCCTTCGCCTAACGCGAACGCCAGTGGCATCATGCCGAAGATCATCGATGCCGTCGTCATGATGATCGGGCGAACGCGGATGCGCGCAGAATTGAGAATCGCCGTCCGACGATCTTTCCCTGCTTCGCGCTCCTTGTTGACGAAATCGATGAGTAGAATGCCGTTTTTCGTCACCAAGCCCATGAGCATGATGATCCCGATCATCGACATCACGTTCAAACTCCCCTTGGTCACGAGCAGGCCTAACGCGACGCCAAGGAACGACAACGGGAGTGCGAGCATGATCGAGAGCGGCTGGATGAACGAGCCGAAGATCGATGCGATGATCAGATAGATGAAGACGACGGCGAGGAGGAGCGCTTCGAGCACATAGCCTTTCGTTTCATCGAGGTTCTGCACGTCGCCACCGAAAATCGTGCGATAGCCCGTGGGCAAACCGACGCCGGCGATCGCTGCGCGTGCTTTGTCTGCGACGGTTCCCATGTCGTAGCCGGGCAAGACGCCAGCAGAAATCGTGATCCGACGTTCGAGGTATCCGCGATCGATTTGCTGCGGGCCAACACCGGGGCGAATATCGGCAACCTGCGACAAGGGCACGGTCGCTGCCTGACCCGTGCGCGGGTCGAAGTTGTTACTCAACACCGGAATGCGCGCGACGTCATCTGGTGACGTACGGGTGGAGTCGGGATAAACGACCATTACGTCGTGCGAATAACCGTCGGGATCTTCCCAACGCGTCACGCGCTGCCCCTGAAAGAGCGGCTGCAACGTTCCGCCAATGGTCTGCATCGCGAGCCCCGAGGCCCACGCCATCTGGCGATCGACGCGCACGTCGAGCTGGGGAATCTCTCCCTCATCACTCGACTGCGGCTCGGCCACTCCCGGAATTCCCCTAACTGTCTGCAGCACCGCTTCGGCGGCGAGCTTGAGACGCGTCGGCTCGGGCCCCTGCACATAGATCTGGA
Organism: Gemmatimonadaceae bacterium; assembly: GCA_044224185.1. Classification (GTDB taxonomy): domain Bacteria; phylum Gemmatimonadota; class Gemmatimonadetes; order Gemmatimonadales; family Gemmatimonadaceae; genus SCN-70-22. The sequence continues at coordinate 193,458 of JBGAKW010000009.1, forward strand.
TCGGCTGGCGGAAGCCGCCGAAGATCGACATGGTGCCCGTAATCGACGGACGCACGCCAGGAATCTGCGCGAGCTTCTTCCGCAGGTCAGTCTGAATCTGAAAGAGCGTCTTCTTGCGTTGTTCGCGCGGCTTGAGCTTGACGTAAATCTGCCCGCCGTTCACGCCGCGCTGGCCACCACCGCCGCCAACCTGCAGCGAGGTAAACGCAACCTCCGGCTGGCTGCGCAAGAACGTGGCGATCTGGTTCCCCTTTCCTGTCGCATACTCCAGTCGTGATCCGGGCGCCGTGCGGAACGAGACATTGAACTCACCGCCGTCGTAGTCGGGGAGCCAGGTGAAGCCCAGGATTGGAAAGAGGAAGAAGGCGCCCGCGATAGATGCCACCGCGAGTCCAACCATCAACAATCGATGATTCAGCGCCCAACCCAGCGAACGCTTGTAACGCTCCGACATTCGCTCGAACCAATCGTCGAATGCGAAGGCGATGCGGCGAATCGGGTTTTTCGTCTTCTTGCGCGTCTCCGCATGACCGCCGTGTTCGACCTCCGGATCAGCCCAAACCGAGGAAAGCATCGGGTCGAGCGTGAACGACACGAACAGAGAGACAAGTACTGCAAACGCGACGGTCACGCCGAACTGGAAGAAGATTTTTCCAATCTGTCCACCCATGAACGCCACGGGAATGAACACCGCGACCACCGCCAGCGTCGTCGAGAGCACGGCGAGACCGATTTCGTCGGTACCGTCTTTCGCCGCCTGGAAGTGGTCTTTCCCCATCTCGATGTGGCGCACGATGTTCTCTCGCACCACGATCGCGTCATCAATGAGCAATCCGATGGCGAGCGACAAGGCGAGCAGCGTCATCGTATTCAACGTGAAGTTGAACAACCACATCACGAAGAAGGCGGAGATGATCGACACCGGCAGAGTCAGGCCCGTGATGACCGTCGAGCGCCACGAATTCAGGAAGAGATAGATGATGCCGATCGTTAGGACAGCGCCGAGTAGGATGGTGAGCTCGACGTCGTCCAGCGAGTCGCGAATCTTCTTGGAGTTGTCGCGAATTAGGGTGAGCTTGATGTCCGATGGGAGCGTCGTGCGAAGGTCGGCGACAACCTTGTTGACGCCTTCCGCGACTTCGACGGTGTTGGAGCCGGTGATCTTGAGGACCTCGAGCGAGACGGCGGGAACGGTCTTCGTCGAGTCGATGATGTAGGTGGCCGAGCGACGATCCGCGTAACCATCGACGACGGTTGCGAGGTCGCGCACGCGCACCGGCGCGTTGTTGCGAACAGCGACCACCACGTCGCTGAAAGCCTTCGGATCGCGAATGCGTCCCGTAACGCGGACCAAGCGTTCGAGTTCGCCGCTGTAGATGCGCCCCGCAGGGGTCTCCTGATTCTCACGTGCGATCGCCGCACCGACCTGCGCCGGTGAAATCCCGTACGACACCAGTGCGTCAGCGTGAAGCTGGATGCGAATTACACGCGAAGTACCGCCGTTCACGTTCACGCCGCCGACTCCTGGCACACTCTCGAAGCGCGGCTTGATGGTCTGTTCGGCGAGGTCGGTCAGGTCGCGAATCGGGCGTTCGTCCGACTGCATCGCCACGGACATGATGGGACTGTCGTTAGGATCGAAGCGCATAACGACAGGATCGTCGATATCCGGCGGAAGCTGGCGCCGGATGCGCGCGATCTTGGCGATGACCTCCTGTTGCGCCTCAAGCGGATTCATGCTGAGCTGCAGCATGAGTCGCACGGAGGAGCTTCCCTCGGTCGACGTCGACGTGATCTCGCGAATCCCGTTGACGGTATTGAGTGCTTCCTCGATGCGGCGCGAGACGTCGCGCTCCATGACTTCCGGTGATGCACCGGGGTACGACGTCGAGGCGATGACGACGGGATAGGTGATATCCGGATACTCGTCGACGGCGAGTCGCTTGTACGACACGATTCCAAAGACGACGAGCGCCACCATCATCATGGTGGCGAAGACCGGGCGCTTGATTGAGACGTCCGAGAGAAACATCCGCTTCGTCTCCGCTGCCTAACGACTCGGTCCGCCAGCCGGGACAGAGCGTCCCGGGGCTGAGGCGCTGGGTGTGCCTCCCTTCTTTCCCTTGCTGCTCGACGCGCCGCGGTTGTCGTCGACGGCGGCTTTGGCGCTTTCGCCACTTCCACGATCGATGGCACTCCCGCGCCCACCGCGTATCTGCTGCTCGGGGCTCACAACGCGCACCTGCATTCCGCGACCCAACGCGCCGACGTTGCCAACGATGATTCGGTCGCCTTCGGAAAGTCCCTCAAGAATCTGCGCCGTGCCAATAACATCGTCGGTAACGCCTACCTGAACGGGCGCATGTTGCACCCGCTCGTTCTCGATGCGATAGACGAACGTATCGCCTTCTTTGGCGGACTGACGCACGGCTGCCGCAGGGATGATGATCGCGTCGTTGATGGTCCGGCCGACGATGCGTCCAGTCGCGAATGAGTTGCCCTTGAGTTCGCCGTCCTTGTTCGGCACCTGGAGGTAGACGAGCAGTGTGCGCGACGCCGCGTTGATCGTTGGCGCAATGCGCGCGACCTTGCCTTGCAGCTGACGGCCGCCGGCGGAGAAGCGCACCGGCTGTCCGACCTTCAGCTCCCCCGCCTGCCGCGCGGGGACCGACGCCTCGAGCTCGAGCACATCGTTGCGGACGACCGTGAAGATCGTCGCGCCCTTCGTCACGTGTTCACCGTTCTCGACGGTGCGCGTCGAGATGACGCCGGTGGTCGGCGCGACCACGCGCGTGTCGCTCGCACTCTGGTTGGTGGCGCGCAGTCGCGCTTCTGTGGCTGCAAGGCGTGCTTTGGCTGCCGTCAGGGCCTGCTGCGCCGTACGCAAATCACGCTCGGGAATCGCGCCGGCCTTGAACAACTCTTCGGACTGATCGGAGTTCCACTGCGCGTTGGTCACGTCGGCGCGCGCCGACTCGCGATCGGCCTCTGCGGAGGCACGATCACTTTCCTGCACCGAGTTCTCGAAGCGCGCGAGGAGCTGCCCTTGCCCCACGCGCTCTCCTTCGCGCACGAGAACCGCCGTGACGTTTCCTTCCACGCGCGAGCGCACGGCGATCTCTTCGATCGGCTTGAGGTCGCCGCTGATGGCAATGCCGGCCTCGATGCTCCCCTTCTTCACTTCCATGACGTCGGTGGGGCCCAGGACGATCGCGGGGGGACCACTTCGCGCGGCTCCGCCTTTCGCGCTGCCGCTTTCACCTGCTTTGGCGGCGCCGGGAGCGTCGTTCTTGGTGGCAGCGCCGGCATCACCGGGCTTGCCACACGCGACCTGCAGGACGAGAAGGAGCGCGCCTAACGAGGCCGCACGAATATCGATACGCACGAGTAGTGGGTTAACGGGGGGAGACCGCGGGTCGCGTGGGGGGGAGCGGAATCTCCACTCCGCGTGCCCGCGCCAGCTCTGCCGCAGCGAGGTAGTAGTCGACGGTGGCGCGCGCAGCGTTCGTGCGTGCAGTCAACAAAAGGAGTTGTGCATCAGAGACTTCGAGCTGCGTCGCGAGCCCGCGCTCAAAGCGAAGCGTGGCAATGCGGAACGCTTCATCCGCTTCCTGCACATTCTGGCGCTGGGCCTCGAACGCCGACTCGGCGCGCCCAAATTCAGCGCGCGCACGCGCACGCTCGACGCCAATGAGCTCGCGCTGCTGCTTGAGTTGCAGCTGCGCGACCTTTTCCTGCGCCTGCGCCAAGTCGATGTTTCCCTTGGCACGCAATCCATCAAAGAGCGGCCACGAGACATTTACCCCGAAGTTGCGATCCGCGAACCACCCGTTGTTCTGACACACCAGAGTGGGTGCCGAGCCCGACGGACAGTACGAGCTGGAGCGATCGCCAAGCTTGAATGGAAAGCCGTTCAGCGTCGGAAGCGCTGAATACCCCGTCTGAAAAAACATCGAAACGGTCGGCATGAGGTCGGCGCGCGCGACGCGGATTCCCTCTTTGCGCGCATCGACGGTGTACTGCGCCGCCCGTTCCGATGGCCGAACGGGGTCCGAGCTCGAATCGGCACCGATGCGATGCACGATCGTCCGCAGCGCGGCAGTATCCAGCTCGCTCGTGAAGACGAGAGGGCGATTCTCGGGGATGTTGAGGAGGCGACGGACTTCGATCGCGGCAAGCTCACGCGTGGCACGAGCCTGCAAGAGATTTGGTTCGAGATTCGTGCGCTCGACACGAGCGCGAAGGACGTCGTATCGAGAGGCCCTACCGGCGGATTGCAGCTGTTCGACCAGCGTGATCCGCGACTGTGCGAGCTCGATGTTGCGTGCTTGAATGTTTTCGAGTTCGCGCGAGAGCACCGCCTGCAGATAGGCGCGCTGAATGTCGACCGCGATCTGTGCGCGAACCTCGGCGAGCGTTTGTTTCGCGGCGCCGCGAACGTCACCCGCCGCGCGCGCTCCAGCGAAAATTCGCCCTCCCTGAAAGATCGTCTGGGAGAGGTTGATGTTGGACGAGTAGTTGTACTTCTGATTGAAGATCTGGCCAACGATCTCAGCGCGCGCGTTCCGGAGAACCTGGCTATACGCGCCGGAGAGTCGAGCCTGGGGAAGTCCTGACGCGCGAGCGGTCGTGACCTGCGCGTCGGCGACATCAATCTGAAGTGCGGCGAGCCGCGACTCGTCGCCTTCGCGAAGCGCGCGCGTAACAGCGTCTTCAATAGAAAGGCGAAGCGTATCGGGCGATTGCGCGCGAGCTGACGCTGAGGCGGCCACGAGAAGGGCGCCAAGGGCGACAGCGGAACGGAGTCGAAAAATGGAATTCATCAAGGGGACTTACGCGCGGGGAGAGCGCTTCGTTCGCGCGGAAACAGTGAAATAGTCGAGACTTAGACACCGGAACCCGGGCCCGAGGCGGGGGTAGCAGCGCCCCCGTCTGCGTGCACAGGGCGTGCAAACCGGGGGGGTGAATGATAGTTCGCCTTGGCCAGAGACAAAGCGGGGGAGGGATGAAAGGTGTCATCCCTTTCGCGCATCCCGATTGGGGTCAGAGCCCGGGGTCAGAGCCCGGGGTCAGAGCCCGGGGTCAGAGCCCGGGGTCAGAGCCCGGGGTCAGAGCCCGGTCAGCGCTGCCCCACCGCCGCCACAAGCTTCGCGATCTCCGGCGCGATCGCGATACGCAGCGAACCGAATGGTCCCTCTAACGTCCGCAACTCGGCCGTCCTTGGCGCTCCCCAGTCAGCGGGTGGCGGAGAATTAGACGCGAGATATCCGATCGCTTCGAGCCCAATGGCGGACACTCGCGCCAGGGCATCTGCTGCGGGGACCGTCTGTTGAAGAATCGGCGACTGCTCACCAAGCGCGCGGATTTTCGGCTGAAGCGCGGACCAGGCCTTGAGCAGGAGGGTAAGCGAATCGCGCGCAGCGGCATCGCCTCGATTGACCACCATCCGTCGGACCAGACGCTCGGTGAGCCAACGGCCACGTGGATCGGGACGCGATGCATCTACAACTCGCGAAAGGGGATGCGTCTGGTCGAGGAGCTTTCCGTTCTCGGTCTGGCCAAACGGAGGCGGCTGCACGGCGGTGAACAGCGACTCGAGCGGCGCGATGTCGATTCCCGGCGCGAGCTTGGCGAGATATCGCGAGGAGAAAGACTCCACGCGCAGCCCTGCTCCCTCCAATCGATCGGCGAGAATATCGAGACGCCGATACATGTCGTCGACGTTCGTTGTCTCGCGCGGCGACCAGAGTCGTTCGGCGACCGCACCGAGACGCGGCCAGATTCGTGAATCTGCGTTGTCCGGTGTGATGTACTCCGCCCACATGCACGCCTCTCCGCCGATGATGAGTGCGCGCTGCTGCGGTGTCAGTTCGTCGAACTGTGGAACGGGGTCGGCGAGATAAAAACTGCTCGCGGGATTGATGTGGTCGAGGTACCAAGGGGCGGAAAGGATCCCGGTGAACCCACGTTTCGCTCCATCAGACAGGTACTGCGTCCCACGCCACGACTGCACGACGGTGCCCGCCGGGAGGTCGGGGTGAAGGATCTCATCCCATCCAACCATGCGTTTGCCGAGCGAGGTTAGGATTTTCGTCACGCGCCGGTTGAAGTACGCTTGGAGCGCGTCGTTGTCTTTCATCCCGTGTTTTTTGCGCCACGCGATGATGGCCGGGGTGTTCCAGTGCTTCCCTTCCACCTCGTCGCCGCCGACGTGCCAGAAGGCGTCGGGAAAGAGCGGCGCTATTTCGCCGATGAATCGTGCGATGAACGTGTAGGTCGCTTCGCGAGTCGGGTCGAAAATGGCATCGGCGCCACCCCAGTCTCGCCGAATTTTCACCGGAGACGGCTGTGCGGTGTACTGCGGATAGCCAACGAACCACGCGGTAGTGTGTCCCGGCATATCGAACTCCGGGATGACGCGAATGCCGCGATCGCTCGCATACGACACCACGTCGCGCACTTCGCTCTGCGTATAGAAGTCGCCGTCGCTTCCGAGTTGGTGCAGTCGCGGGAAGCGTTTGCTCTCGATACGAAAGCCCTGGTCGTCGCTCAGGTGCCAGTGCAGGACGTTGAGCTTCACCATCGACATTCCGTCGAGGGTGCGTTTGATCTGATCGACAGGCATGAAGTGCCGCGATGCGTCGACCAGGAGTCCTCGCCACGGAAAGCGCGGCGCATCATCCACGGCGACTTCGGGGAGATAGAAGCTGGTGCGATCTCCAACGACCAATTGCAGCAACGTCTCCAGCCCTCGAATGGCGCCGAGCGTGGTACGCGCGGAGAGGACTGCACGCGACCCGTCGATCGTCACGCGGTAACTCTCGTCATCGCCGAGTGCCTGGACGGTGCGCGCGGCCGAATCGACGCGGAGTTCGATCGCGTTAGGCACTGGGGCAATTGCAAAATCGCGCGTCAGCGGCTGCGCAATTCGCTTGGAGAGACGTGTGACGAAACGCGACGCGGCGCGCTCAAGCCGGAGGTCGCGATGCTTTGTGATCGCGACGCGCGTGGTACTATCGACGTGGAAACGCCCCGATCCGGTGGTAATTGAACGAGGGACGGGGAGGAGCGAATTGGATTGGGCAGCGGCGACACGCGCTGCGAGCGCCACGAGTGCAATCGTTCGAAGAATCATGGTGCGCAATGTGACGCCTGATCGCGGGGCGTTCCACCCCACCGTGCGCGCTCGCGCGCCGCAGCTATCGCGCGCCGCAGCTATCGCGCTCCCGCCAGGGCCGGCGCACGCCGCGATCGGAGCAGTGACGTGCACTCGTCAACGGGAAGCGGCTTGGAGAAGTAGTACCCTTGCATGAGATAACATCCCTTCGCCAGAAGTGCGTCGCGCTGCTGTCGGTTCTCGACTCCTTCGGCGATGGGTTCTATTCCCAGACTTCGTGCCAAACCGACGATTGCGCCAACGATGGCGGCATCACTCTCCTTGCGCGCTACCTCACGGACGAAGGAGCGATCGATCTTGAGCGCCTTGAGTGGAAAGCGCCGCAGGTGGCTCAATGATGAATAGCCGGCGCCAAAGTCGTCGAGCGCGACACCAAAGCCGGCGTTGACGAGGTGATGCAAAATGCGCTCGGCCTCTTGAGGGCTTTCGAGAAGCGCTGTCTCGGTAATCTCCAACATCACGCGCTCGGGCGAGACACCGAGCGACGCCGGAATCCGACTCAGTCGCTCGAGAACGTCGAATTGGTGAAAGAGCTTGGCGGAGACATTGACGGAGATTGTGGCGGGGGCGATGTCCTCCGCGTGCCAGTTCGCAGCAGTGCGACACGCACGCTGCAGGACGAGTTCCGTGAGTGGATTGATTAGCCCCAACCGTTCAGCGAGGGGAACGAATTGCGACGGGCTCACCGGCCCTAACTCGGAAGTGTTCCACCTAACGAGTGCCTCGGCGCCGTGAATCGATCCGTCGCGCGCGTCGAAGACTGGTTGAAAGTGGAGATCGAGCTCGTCCCGCTCCATGCACCGGCGCAAATTCGTTTCGAGGACGAGTCGATAGAGCGCCGCTTCGCTCATCGAGTCGTTGAAGAAGCCGAAGGTGTTGCGTCCCGCGTCCTTGGCGTGATAGAGCGCGGCGTCGGCGTTCTTGAGCAGGTCTTCGAAGCTTCCGCCATCGTCCGGGAAGATGGCGATGCCGATGCTGGCCGATACGAAGAGTTCATTCGCGTCGATCGCGAGCGGCGTGCGAAGCGCGTCGAGCAGGCGCGTCGCAACCGTCGCCGCCTGATCTCCCGACTCGAGGTCACTCACGGCGAGCAGAAATTCGTCGCCTCCCATGCGGGCGACAGAATTCATGCCGTGGGCGTCGCCGTCGCGACCGACGGTGTCGTATTCGCGCACGACATCGCGCAAGCGCGCGGCGACGATTCGCAACACTTCGTCGCCCGCTGCATGGCCTAACGTGTCGTTGATGCGCTTGAAGTTGTCGAGATCAACAATCATCATCGCTAGCCGCCGATTTCGGCGGCGAGCCATCGATAGCGCGATGCGGAACTGTTCGGAGAAGAGAAGGCGATTGGGAAGCTCGGTGAGGACGTCGTAGTAGGCGAGGGAGCGGATCCGCTCTTGCGAGCGTACGCGATCGCTGATGTCCTGCAACGTTCCCAGCATGAGATCGCCGGCGCTGCCGGATGCGCGTACCAACTCGCCTAACAAGTGGACGTATCGCTCACTTCCATCCGAGGTAACGAGGCGCGATTCGCGATCGAGGACACCGTCGCGCCGGAGTGCGGTCAAAACGGCCTCCGTGCTCGCCACGCGATCTTCCGGATGGAGCAACCCAACTACTTGATCGATGTGCAGCGACGCAGTGTGCTGGCCGAGTCCGAGAATACGCATCGTCTCCGGCGAGCCGACAAACGATCCCGTGCGCACATTCCATTCCCAGTTGCCTAGCCGTGCCAGGCGCTGCGCCTCGGCGAGTCGCGCCTCGCTCTGGCGGAGTTCCATCATCACTTCCACCGCGCGCAGCATGTAGCGCACACGGTTGGTGAGGAGGAGTGGTGAGAGCGGTTTTGTTGCGAAGTCGGTCGCGCCGATCTCGAAGGCGCGCGTGATGGAGCGCGAGTCGTCGGCACCGGTGAGAACGAGAATCGGGATCTCGGAAAGTCCGCGTTCCGCGCGCACACGCTCACACACCTCGTAGCCGTCGAGACCCGGCATCATCAGGTCGAGCACGATCAGGTCGGGCGGGTTGGCGCGCACGCGGTTCCACGCATCGGCACCATCGGGTGATTCTTCGACGGAGTACCCGACATGCTCAAGGGTGAGCGCCATGGTACGGCGCATCACGGTATCGTCATCAGCGACAAGGATGCGTGCGTGAGTGCGCGGCGTCGCGTTAGGCATTGACGGTCTCACTAAAGAGCGCGAGGACAGCCGCAAATTCATCCTTCACGTTCACGCCATAACGCATCAGGACTTCAACGGGCACTTCGCGCGCTTCCCGCTCCAGTGCGCGAAGCCCATGCGAAAGTCGCATGGCGCCGAGCATGGCGCTGCTGGACTTTAGGGAGTGAGCGATGCGGGCAACGGATTCGCGGTCGCCAGCCTCCACTGCTGCACTCAACTCTTCCATCAAGCGTGGCGTCGTCTCGCAGAACGTGAGCTTTGCCGCGTGCGCAATGCGGTCACCACCCGGGAGTGCAAGGAAAGTGTCGAGCGCCGACGACTGCAGCCGCGGGTATTCGTCCATGTCGGGAATGACCGACCCTCCACCCGCGGGCGTGGATGAGCGCGGGCGCACCGGTTCCAACGCCGACCTGCGTGTCCAACGTTCGAGCGTCGCCGCCATCTCCTGCGGGCGATACGGCTTGCGTAAGAGATCGTCCATTCCTGCCGCGAGACAACGCTCGCGTTCTCCGTCAAGCGCCGACGCTGTGAGCGCGACGATCGGAATGCGAGGCGCGTTAGGATTGGCGCGTTGCCGAATGGTGGTGGTGGCGACGTAGCCATCCATGACCGGCATTTGGCAATCCATCAGGACAATGTCGAAGGAGAAGTCGAGCGCTTGATGTACGGCGAGCTCTCCGTTCTCGACGACGGTGACGTCACACCCCATTGCTTCGAGGAAGCCACGCGCCACTTGCTGGTTCAACTCGTTGTCTTCGACGAGCAGGACGCGCTTTCCGACGAAGCGCCGCGCCTCCATTGCGATTGCCGATCGCGATGAAACCGTCTGCACCTCTTGCGACGCGCGCAATAGCTGCGCGAGACGTTCGGCGAGTTCGCGTTGACGGGCAGGCTTCGTGAGCGCGGCATCGACTGGCGCTGCCGATTGACGCGACAGCTCCTGCCCGCCCGACGACGATAGGAGGAGAATGGGGAGCGTAGCGATGGCGGGATCGGCACGAATGACGCGCGCAACGTCGCCTCCCGTCATCTCGGGCATCGTGTAGTCGAGAATCAGTACATCGAACGGCGCGCTGAGCATATCGTCCTGCAACAACGCGAGTCCCTCGACACCGCTTTCCGCAAGCACGACGGTTGCGCCCCAGCCTTCAAGTCGTTCGCGCAGCACAAATCGGTTTGTCTCGTTGTCGTCGATCACGAGTACGCGGCGACCGACGAGTGCGTCTGTCGGAGGACCCGAATCGAGCAGCTCGTCGGGACGCTTTTCGAGGGGAACGGAGAACCAGAATGTCGAACCTTTTCCTTCGACACTCTCGACACCGATCTCACCACCCATCAGCTGCACGAGTTGCTTGGTAATGGCGAGGCCGAGTCCTGTTCCACCAAAGCGGCGCGTCATGGAGGCGTCGGCCTGCATGAACGGTTGAAAGAGGCGCGCCACAACGTCGCTGGACATGCCGATGCCCGTGTCGCGCACTTCGACGCGCACCGTGTATTCGTTAGGCGTGCGTGCAGCGACGGTGGCGTGAACACCAACGGAGCCTTGCGCCGTGAACTTGATGGCGTTGCCGATGAGGTTCGTCAGCACCTGGCGGAAGCGCGTAACATCGCCCTGCACGGAGGTGCCGACGTTGCTCGGAATGTCCAGCACCAAGTCGAGTCCCTTCTCGTGTGCACGCGCCGCGAGCATCTCGCAGACATCTTCCATTGCCTGCGAGAGATCGAAATCGACCGGACTCAGCTCGAATTTTCCCGCTTCGATCTTGGAGAAGTCGAGGATCGTGTTGATCAGTTCGAGGAGCGCTTCGGCGGAGCGGAATGCGGTACCGGCAAAGCGCTGTTGGCGTGGCGCGAGATCGGAGTCTTGCAGAAGCTCGAGCATTCCCATGACGCCATTCATTGGCGTGCGGATCTCGTGGCTCATGTTGGCGAGGAACTGCGACTTTGCGCGGCTCGCCTCTTCGGCTTTGTGCGCGAGCTCTTCGGCGCGTGTCCGCGCCTCGGCGAGCGCCTGTGTGCGCGCGATGACGCGTTCTTCGAGAGACTTCTGGTATTCCTCGATTTGATCGCGAGAATCGCGCAGCTTGCGCACCATGATGTCGAATTGGTGCGCGAGGCGCCCGATTTCGTCGTGCGTGCGAACGACCTCAGACGGTTCGAAGTTTCCGTCGCCGACCGCATCTGCCGCGCTGGCGAGCGCACGAATCGGGGCGGTGATGCGGCGTGTGAAGTAGACGGTGAGCGGAAGACAAATCGCCAACAGAAGGAGTGTGGTAACGAGGACCTGTCCTAACGCTTGCGCCTGACGAGCTTCTGTCGGCCGATACGTCATGCCGAGCTGTACGTAACCAATCGGCCCGGTCGCCGCATGTTGTTCGCCTAGGATCAGGTCGCCGCCTAACGATTTCTCGGAGACGATGACCGGCGCCACGACGTCAAGGACGTGCTGCGACGCGAGCCTGAGCTGACGCTGATCCGTGGTTCGCTTCCCTCGGGCGGCGGGGAGCGACAGGTTCACGAACGATGTGTCGAGGCGACGATCGAGGACGATTTCGCCTGTCGGGCGCAGGAGGCGGAGGTACGCGACGTCTTCCATGCGGTCGAGTCGGGAGACGACGGCCGCGAGCGCATCGGTGTTCCCCGAATAGATGGAGAATTCGCTGTTCGCGACAACCAGCTGCGCCATCGCATCGGCACGCGACTGCAACTCACCCGTAGCGCGAGTGCGCTCGCGAGACAAAAGGACGAATGCCGCACCCGCCATCGTCAGGAAGATCGATCCGAAGACGAGAGCGGCGTACCGCGTGGCGAGTCCCGCGCCACGCATGCGGTGAAGGAGTCGCGCGATCACCGTATGACCTCGCGTGCGCCACGGAGAACTTCGGGCGAGAACGTAATGCGCATCATGTCGGCACTGCGTGCGTTGATGACATAGAGCGAGCGTCGCGGGCGAGCCGCGGGAATCGATCGGGGTGAAGCTCCATCAAGGATGCGAGCGGCAATGTCAGCGGTCTGCACGCCGAGATCGGTGTAGTCGCGGTCGAGCGCATAGAGCGCTCCGGCCTTGACCCACTGCGCCGACAGTCCAATGAAGGGAAGCCGATTGCGCAGCGAGAACAGGAGAACTGCCTTTGCTGTCTCCGCTGTGAGCACGACGTCATCGGGAATTCCCCAGAGCAGATCCACCTCACCAGCGAGTGCGGCGAGCGCGGCAGGCAACTCAGCGGGCGACGCGACACGTCGCGCAACCAGTTCGAGCCCCTGCGAGCGCGCCGCATCGCGCGCCTGTGCCACAACCTTGGCGTTATCGTCAGTGCCGTACAACACGCCGATTCGGCGCGCTTTGGGAACGACGCGATGCATCAACTCGAATTCGACATCGAGTGGAAATTCGAGCACCACGGCCGTGGCGCTACTTCCATCGGGGATGGCGCTCTCGCGGGCGACGAGCGTCCCCACGGCGGGAACGCCCTTCCAGTCGCGAGCAGCAACGGAGAGGGCACGCGTGCCTAACGCGACGACCACATCGGCGGGGTGCTCACGCGCTGCGCGCGACGGGTCTGCGTCGAGCGCGACGACATCGAGCTCCACGTGACGCCCTCCTTGCTCAAGGCGTCGCTTGAACCCATCCAGAAGGTCGCGCTGCACGTCGGAGTTTGTCCCCTGAAGCACGACCACTCGCTGCGTCTCGTGCGAACGCTCGCCCTGACCGCCCACTTCGCGTGCCAGGAGTGCAGGGACGAGCCCGATCAGGACGAAAATGACTCGCCGACTCATGACCCGTTGCGCTCCACCCGGTGACCGTGACGTAGCAGGAACGCGGCGCATGAGTGTCTTTCAGCGTACGTGTCGTTCAATGCGACCAGCCCAACGAAACGCGCAGCGCGCGCGAATCCTGAGGAATGGAGGTCATGCGAACTTCATCGCCCACCGGATCGCGGTAGCGTGCGTCGAAGACGTTGTAGACGCCGACCATGACTGTCGCACCGCCGAGGGGAGCGCGCGTCGTCAGAATGACGTTGGCGACCGCATGCCCCGGGACGCGGACGTCATTTTGCGAAAGGCGCGCACTCATCGCCCGCACTTCGACGGCACCGCGCAGCTTATCGCGTACGAGTGGCGCGACCATCGTCGCAAAGAAGAGGTGATGCGGCGAATTCGTGAGGGATGCATCGCTGTTCGGATCCCACGCGCGCTGGATGGAGTAGCTCGCGCGCGCCATCGCCTCGCCGAATTCGACTTCGACTTCGCTCTCGATCCCCTGCCCGGTCGCCCGTCCGATATTGCCGAATTGCTGCAACCCGTCCGTAGTGTCGAGGGCGAGGTCGATGAGCTGGCGTGTCTCGTAGCGATAAGCGGAGATGCTCCCCTTTACATGGCGCGAGAAGAGCTTCTCGAGAAGGAGTTCATAGGTGGTGACGCGCTCGCGATCGAGACCGGGATTGGCCTTCTGCGTCTTTCCGCCATCCTCGTAATAGCGTTCGTAGTTGTTAGGCGCGCGGAATGCGCGGCCGTAGAGGGCTTTGATCGCGGACCCCTCGCCAAGTCGATAGATGAGGGCTGCGCGCGGATTGAGATTGCTGCCGAGCGTCCGCGTGTAATCATTGCGCAGACCCGCGTTGACGATGAGGCGACTTCCAAGGCGGAACTCGCCTAACGAGTAAAGCGCCCAGTTGTCAATGGTGGTGTTGTTGGAGAAGTCGATGACGTTCGTGAGCGGAGTCGTGTTGACGAACTCCATGCGCGCGTTGTGCTGGTACATCCCGCCGATGAGGATGCGATGTCTCCCGCCGACAATGCGCGAATACTGGCCGTCGACAATTCCCCAGCGCGCATGCGTCCACTCGGTCGTGAGCGTGTCGCCGAACGGAAAGTCCGCGCCATAGTCGTAACGATGCCCCGAGACCGTCACGGCCACGTCGGAACTCGCATCGATGCTCTTCTTGTACGCGAGTGAAATGAGCTCCTGCCGATCGCGGTAGTACAACCGTGGGTCGTCGAACGACACGTCGTAGGCGGCGGTCGGCAAATGCTTGCGCCGATCGCTCATTGATGCGGAGAGCGTGAAGGCCCCCCACTCCGCCTTGCCTGACAAGCGATGGCTCCGATCGAGGTCGACTCCCGTGGCGAAACCATTGTTCGTTGCAGGAGCGGCGAACTCAGCGAAGTGGAAATCACGTCCGTCGCTCTGCCTTGCTCCCACGGAGCCGGAGAGCGTCGGCGCGCCGGAGTGGCGGTAAGCCCCGGACAACTGAAGCTCGCGCGTCCCGAAACTCTCCATCCCTCCGTGCGCTGAGAGCGCGGGGCGCGAGCGCCCTGGCGCGGTGATGACGTTGATGATGGCAAAGAGCGCGTTCGTCCCGTAGAGCGACGACGCTGGCCCGCGAATCACTTCTACTCGTTCGATATCGGCGAGGTTGATGAGACTCTCGGTTCCTACATATCCGCCGTCGAACACCGGCTCGTTGACGCGCACGCCATCGAGCAGGAGAAGGATTCTCGTGTTGAAATCGCCGAGACGCCCGAAGCCGCGCGTGCCAACGTAGGTGTAAGCGCGATCATCGGTGACGAAGAAGCCGCGCACCGTCCGCAGCAAATCGGCGAGCGTGCGCCACCCGTGCGCGCTGATTTCCGTTGCGGTGATGACGCTGACCGACGCCGGCGCTTCCGTTACCGATTGGTCGAATCGCGACGCGCCAAAGACAGAGGGAATCGTCCCGAGGAGAAGTTCCTCATCGCGCTTCTCTCCCTTCTCCTGGCTCTGCGCGAGGAGGGGGAACATGAGCGAAGCGACGAGGAGGCAAAATGCACATAGCAGTTGTCGTGCAATGATTCCGCGTCTATTGCGAACTGCGCGTGCGCTTGGACCGATCATAGAGGTGCGTGATGACGCAGCCTCGATCGGTGAGTTCTCCTACCGACCGTTGCCGGCGGTGAACAATGACAACCTCCCAGTGGAGAGGTGCACGAGAGACGATTTGACGCCGAATGCGGTCACGCTCGAACGGTGGCGATCGGCTCCCACCTCGTTCCCCGACCTCGAACGCACCGGTATCTTTGCGCCGGCTCATGGCTCGCTCGCACACCGCGAACACGCCGCCGGCATTCGTCGCGCCGACCGTCCCGCTCAGCTCACCCCATGCATTTCACGCCACTCGATTGGACCGTCATCGCGATTTCGATCGTGATCTCATTCCTCCCGGCGCTCTTTTTTTACAAGCGCGCGGGGTCGAGCACCGAGGAGTTTTTCACGTCGGGACGCGCGGCGCCGTGGTGGCTGGTGGGCATCTCCATGGTCGCCACCACCTTCAGCACCGACACGCCCAACCTCGTGACGAACATGGTTCGCGAGAATGGCGTCGCCGACAACTGGCTCTGGTGGTCGTTCCTCCTCACCGGGATGATGACGGTCTTTTTCTTCGCGAAGTTGTGGCGGCGCTCGCGAGTGATGACCGACCTCGAATTCTACGAGCTTCGCTACTCAGGAAAAGCTGCGACCTTTGTGCGGGGTTTTCGCGCCATCTACCTCGGCCTCTTCTTCAATTGTGTGATCATGGCGACGGTGAACCTCGCCGCCTCCAAGATCGGCAACATTGTTTTAGGGTGGCCGATGTGGCAGACGCTGACGGTCGCGGCGGTGATCACGATCTTCTTCGCGTCGGTCTCCGGGCTCTGGGGCGTGCTCGTCACGGACTCGATCCAGTTCCTCATCACGATGTCGAGCACCTTCGCGGTTGCGTACTTCGCGTTGCAGCAACCCGAAGTTGGAGGACTCGCCGGACTGATGACGAAGATTCCGGCGTCGCGACTGAACCTCCTCCCCGACTTCAGCAACAACTGGAACGTGGCGATGTCGGTGATGATCATCCCGATCACTATCCAGTGGTGGTCGGTCTGGTACCCGGGGGCGGAGCCAGGCGGTGGGAGCTACATCGCGCAACGCATGCTTGCGTCGAAGACAGAGAAGGACGCGGTCATCGGCACGATGTTTTTCAACGTGATGCACTACGCGTTGCGTCCGTGGCCATGGATCATCGTCGCGCTCGCGTCGACGCTTATCTATCCGCAGCTCTCGGATATCGCCACGGCGTATCCGTATGTTGACCCGAAGCTCATCGGACACGACATGGCGTACCCCGCCATGCTCAAGTTCCTCCCCGCCGGCTTCCTCGGCGCGATGGTCGCGGGGCTCCTCGCCGCGTACCGCTCGACGATCGAGACGCACTTGAATTGGGGGACGTCGTATCTCGTCCACGATTTTTATCGCCGATTCCTGCGACCGACCGAGACCGAGAAGCATTACGTGATGGTCGGGCGCCTAACGACTGCCGGGCTGATGATCTGCGCGGCGCTCCTCACGTTCGCGTTAGGCACGGCCAAGGAAAGCTTCGACCTGATTCTCTCCATCGGCGCCGGAACGGGGCTCATCTACATCCTCCGCTGGTTCTGGTGGCGCATCAACGCGTGGAGCGAGATTGCGGCGATGATCTCATCGTTCGTGCTGGCGGTCGCGTTCTTCATCGCACGCAAGAATGGCCTTGTGATGTCGACCGAGGTGTCGCTGATCATCACCATCATCGTGTCGACGATCGTTTGGGTGACGGTGACGTTCACGTCGACGCCGACCGATCGGGATCGCCTCATCTCGTTCTACAAACTCGTGCGCCCCGCAGGCCCCGGGTGGAATGCGGTGCGCGCGCAGATTCCAGGCGTGGCATCGCCTGACAAACTCACGATGTCACTTGTCGGTTGGATACTGGGCATCACGTTCGTGTATTCCGCGCTCTTCGGGACGGGATCATTCCTGTACGGCAGGACGGGGACGGCGGGGGCGTGGTTTGTAGCGTTCGTGCTCAGTGGCATTGGCCTGCTTCGGATCATGCCGAAGTTGTGGGCGGGATCGGAAGATTGATCTCCAAAGCCAGGTAGCCTAACGAGTATGCGGACGGTGCTACTCGGCGTACTGATCGGTGCGGTGGCAGTTCTGTTGGTGACGTTCGGGCTGTACGCGCGCATGGGGCGCCGAGCCGCGGCGGCGCTCGACCGACGGTTCGATGTCGCGGCCATCGCCGTCGACATCCCTCGCGATTCCGCGAGCATCGCCGAGGGTGAGCGGCTGGGGTGGCTGGTCGGGTGCCACAGTTGTCACGCGGATTCGCTGCAGGGAAAGATCTTCGTTGACGAACCAAACGTCATGCGGCTTATCGCGCCTAACGTCGCGCGCTCCATCGCGCCATACAGCAACGCAGAGCTCGTTAGGCTCATTCGCGAAGGTGTCAAGCGTGACGGACGCGGGACCGTTGCCATGCCCGCCGCGGCGCTGCACCACATGAGTGATGCCGATGTGGGACGCCTTGTCGCTTCGCTGCGGCAGCTGCCTAACGTAGCGAGCGACTCGCTCCCCTCCCTTCCCCCAACGGAACTGCGGGTCTTTGGGAAGTACGCCGCCTCGAAAGGTTCGCTGGTTCCCGATGCCGCAACAATTGACCATTCCGCGCCAAGGCTCGGGAATCGTGTGCACCGGTCACCCGCGGAACGCGGAGAGTACCTGTCGCGTTTAGTTTGTGCCGAATGTCACGGAGCGACCCTCATGGGAAGCGCGACGAGTCCGGCACTCATCAAGGCCATGGGTTACCGCTACGACGAGTTTGTCTCGCTGATGCTGGACGGGCGGTCGCGTGATGGGCGAGACCTGGCATTGATGGGAAAGGCAGCAAGGGCGCGCTTCGTTCGCTTCACCCGCGACGAGATCGCCGCGATCTACGCCTGGCTGCAGGTGATGCCGGCACATCCGTGACATGACCGACTCGCCGAACCTCGGCGAGGCAACAGAACTCGTTAGGCACGACGAACAACTTTCATTCGCGGAGTGCACCACTTGAGGGGAACGACGAAGGCGCTCATTCTGGCGCGCGGACTCGGGACGCGAATGCGTCGCGCCGACGCCGATGCGGAGATCGATGCCGAACAGGCGAAGGTGGCCGACGCCGGCATGAAGGGAATGATCCCCATAGGGCGCCCATTTCTCGACTACGTCATAAGCGCGCTGGCTGACGCAGGTATTCGCGATGTGTGCCTTGTGATCGGCCCGGAACACGGCGCCGTGCGCGACTACTACGCCTCGCTCTCATATGAACGCGTTCGCGTCACGTTCGCGATTCAGGAACGCCCCATGGGG
The DNA here is from genome assembly GCA_044224185.1 of Gemmatimonadaceae bacterium. Classification (GTDB taxonomy): domain Bacteria; phylum Gemmatimonadota; class Gemmatimonadetes; order Gemmatimonadales; family Gemmatimonadaceae; genus SCN-70-22. The sequence goes on from JBGAKW010000009.1 coordinate 211,999, forward strand.
ACGGCCGACGCCGTGGCGGCCGGCGAGCGATTTGCCGATGGCGAGTCGGTCATTGTCCTCAACGCCGACAACTACTATCCCGTCGATGCGTATCGAGCGCTCGCAGCGCTCGGGACTTCTGGATTGATCGGATTCGAGCACGATGCGTTGGTGGCGGGAAGCAACATCCCCGCTGAGCGCATTCGCCGATTTGCGCTCGTGCAGGCAGATAGCGAAGGGTATCTCACGCGAATCGTGGAGAAGCCAGACGACGCGACATACGAACGACTCGCGAACAGTTCGCTCGTCAGTATGAACGTCTGGTCGTTCTCTCCGGTGATCTTTCGTGCGTGCCGTCTCGTGAAGCCCTCCGTACGGGGCGAGCTGGAACTGCAGGACGCTGTGCGCATCGCGATGGAGGAGCTCGGAGAACGCTTTCGTGTCATTCGCCAGGCTGGGGGCGTGCTGGATCTGTCGAGCCGGCGCGATATTCCGGCGGTGAAGGAAGCGCTGGCGGGAATTGAAGTTTCCCTGTGACACGTGGGGGCATTCCTGGACATCCACGGGAGTTGCGCTCCCCCCCCGACGCCGCTTCCGACGGATAGTTTTCACGTATGGAAGACCTCGACCAGCTCCTCCGCGTCGGCATGTCGCCTGCGCAGGCGACGGCAAAAGCTGCGCTCCTTGCGCACTGTGACGCCGCGCTTGACTCGTTAGGCGGGCGAAAGACGAAGCGCCATTCGGTTTGGGTTCCGGGGCGCATCGAGGTGTTAGGCAAACACACCGACTACGCCGGTGGGCGATCGCTGTTGGCGACGGTCGAGCGAGGCTTCTGTGTCCGGGTCGCGACGCGGAGTGACGCGCGCATCCGCGCCATCGATGTGCGGAGCGGCGAACAATGCGAGACCGCGCTCGACGCCAGTGCGCGTGGCGAGATGGGGGCGTGGGCCAATTACGTAACGACGGTCGCGCGTCGCCTGGCGCGCAACTTTCCGTCGGCGCGACGCGGCGTCGATCTCGCCTTCACCAGCGACCTCCCAGTTGCCGCCGGCTTGAGTTCGTCGAGTGCGCTGATGATTGCCGTCTTTGTCGCTCTGGCGAAGTCGAACGACCTTCGAAGCTCGGAAGAATTTCGCCGCGCCATCTTTTCGCGCGAAGAACTCGCCTCGTACCTGGGTACGGTCGAAAACGGTGAGTCGTTTCGCTCGCTTGAAGGGGACGCTGGCGTTGGGACGTTTGGGGGAAGCCAGGATCACACCGCCATCATGTGCGGCGAGGCCGGCGAGATTGTGCAGTACTCGTTTGCTCCCGTTAGGCGAGAAGCGGCGTATCCGTTTCCCACAGCCCACGTCTTCGTGGTCGGCGCATGCGGGGTGTTGGCGGAGAAAACGGCGGGAGCACGCGAAGGGTACAATCGTGCCTCCCGAATGGTGCGGCATCTTCTGGCGACCTGGAACCAGCGCACCAATCGGCACGATACGTCGCTCGCTCACGCTGCCCTGAGTTCGGCAGCGGCAAAGGACGAGCTGCGCGGACTGACGAGCGTCGCTGGGACGACGGAGTTCAGCAGCGAAGCACTTCGTCATCGGCTCGAGCAGTTTCTGCTGGAGAGCTTCGACCTCGTGCCGCGTGCGGCGCACGCCCTTGCCTCGCGCGACCTCGCGTCGTTAGGCGAGATCGCCGATCGATCGCAACGCGCATCGGAAGAGTGGCTGGGGAACCAGATTCCCGAGACAATCGCGCTGGCGCGCCTTGCACGAGAGTTGGGAGCGAGCGCGGCGTCAGCGTTCGGTGCTGGATTCGGGGGGAGCGTTTGGGCCATCGTGCCAACCGGCGACGCCCAAGCCTTTGAGCAAGCGTGGGCCGCGCGATACGCCGAGCAATTTCCTGGTGCGGCCAAGCAAGCGGCCTTTTTCGTGTCGCCCGCCGGGCCGGGCGCACATCAGTGGTGACAGAAGGTACCAATCGTTAGGCGCGCCCGTCGCGCGAGGTCGTTTCACTTCCTTCGCTGGCCACTTCATCGTTGGTGTTATGCGATATAGGCGCACATTGATCGCGGTCTCGACAGTCGCCGCGCTGTTCTCTCCGATCGCTGGTGCCCAGGGACAGGGCTTCTCGCTCGAAGTTCGCGGTACGACTCCCGGGCGCGTCACTGGTCGCGCCTTTGTCTTCATCGCGCGTACCGACAAGGCGGAGCCGCGCTTGCAGAGCGGGGCCGACCGCGGGAGCGAGCCGTTTTTCGGTGTCGACGTGAACGGCGCAGCATCGGGAACGCGTATCACGATTGACGCGTCGACACCTGGATTTCCGCTTTCCTCACTTAGGCAACTTCCGGCAGGTGACTACTTCGTGCAGGGTTTGCTCCTCCCGTACACGAAGTTCGCGCGCGCCGATGGCCATACGATTTGGGCACACATGGACGCCGGTGAGGGGCAGCGATTCAACCAGTCGCCCGGCTCACTCATCAGCGACGTACGCAAGATCCACTGGGATCCTGCATCACGTTCGACCATCAGTATCGCACTGACGAAGGTGATTCCTCCTGTCGAAGCCCCGGGCGAGAGCGAGTGGGTGAAACGCGTGCGCATCACGTCATCTCGCGTCAGCGCGTTCTGGAATCACCCCATGTCGTTAGGCGCCGTCGTGCTCCTTCCCAAAGGCTACGCGACAAACACAGCGAAGCGCTATCCGGTTGTCTACACCGTCGGTCACTTCAGTCACCGCGCGCCGTTCGGCTTCACCCTCGAAGGGTGCGACAGAGTCGAAAGTGCCGAAGAACGTAGCGCACGCCTGGCGAGAACCGCGCGCGAGCCGGGGTGCGAATTCCAGAAGGCGTGGACGTCGGGAAGCGTACCGGAATTCATCGCCGTCTTCATTCAGCACACGACACCGTTCTACGACGATTCATACGTCCTCAACTCCGCCAACAACGGCCCGTACGGCGACGCCATCACGAAGGAGTTGATTCCGGAGATCGATCGTCGCTTTCGCACGATTGCCGCGCCGTACGCGCGCGTGCTCACTGGTGGTTCAACCGGTGGCTGGGATGTCCTCGCGTTGCAGCTGCACTACCCTGACGTCTTCGGGGGCGCCTGGGGGCTCTATCCCGACCAACTCGACTTCCGCAACTATCAGTTTGGCAACATCTACGCCGATACCAACGCCTACGTGCAGTCTGATGGATCATGGCTCCCGCGCGAAATCCCTTCCAGCCGCACCATTCAGGGACTCACCGAACTCACCGTGCGCGAAGAGAATCAGGCGGAGATGGTGATCGCGTCACACGGGCGGTCTGGCGGGCAATGGGACGGGTGGCAGGCCGCATGGGCGCCAGTGGGAGCAGACGGGTATCCGAAGCCGGTGTGGAATAAGAAGACCGGCACCATCGATCGCGCGGTCGCGGAGTCGATGCGCGCCACAGGGTATGACCTGCGCGACTACGCCGAACGAAACTGGAAGTCGATTGGGCCGCAGCTTGTCGGGAAGCTGCACGTCGCAGTTGGAGACATGGACAACTACTTCCTCAACCTCGGCGTGTATCGGTTTGAGACCTTTCTTGAGAGTACGAAGGAGCCGGGCAAGGGGCCGTACTACGATGGCAAGTTCGAGTACGGCCGCCCGCTCAAACCGCATGGATATCAACCGTGGACAAACCAGGAGTTGCTGCGGATGATGGCAGCGCTCGTGGAGAAGAATGCGCCGCGGCAGTAGTCTGCGCTAAGGCTTCGGCGACGGAGACGGTGACACAGCGAAGATCGTGTGCGCTGCGTCTCTCTCTGTGAGCCCGGTGCTGCTGTGATGTAGAAAAGTATGTCCGACCCTTCACCCCATGATCCCTTGAAACGTCGAATCGTGATCTCACTCCTCGCCGTCGCTGCAGCGCGCGGGGCGAGCGCCCAAGGCACACTTCTGCTACGACAACCGACGGTGAGCGACAAGCACATCGCGTTTGCGTATGCGGGGAACATTTGGGTCGTCGATCGCGCGGGCGGCGATGCGCGGCGCCTAACGTCTTACCAAGGCGGAGCATCGAATCCGCATCTCTCGCCCGATGGCAAGACGGTCGCGTTCACCGCGACGTATGGCGGGAATCCCGAAGTCTACACGGTGAGCGTCGATGGCGGCGAGCCGAAACGCCTAACGTGGCATCCGGGCGCGGACAACGTCACCGGGTGGACGCCGGATGGGAAGCGCGTCGTATTCGCAAGCGGGCGTCAGAGCCATGCGCCTAACGCGGTGCCGCGATTCTGGACCGTGTCCGCAGAGGGCGGCGCCGAAGAAGCGATGGCCCTCCCGCGTGCCTTCCAAGGAACCATCTCGCCCGACGGTGGGCGCATCGCCTATCGCATGGCGAATTCGTGGGACGACGAGCGCCGCAATTATCGCGGTGGGCAGAACAAGCCGATTTGGATCGTCGACCTCGAGTCGTTTGGCCTCGACACCATCGCGCGCCCGATCAACTCGAAGGAGTTGGATCCCGTGTGGGTGGGCAACGACGTCTACTTCATCTCTGATCGAGATGGCGTCCAAAACGTGTACCGCTACGACACGAAGTCACGCGCGACAACCCAAGTGACGTCGTTCAAGGATTTCGACGTCAAGACGTTAGGCGCCGGTGGCGGCGCGGTCGTCTTTGAACAAGCGGGACGCATTCATCTGTTGGACCCAAAAGCTGGTAAGGCGACGGCGCTCACCATCAACGTACGAGGCGATTTTCCGTGGATCATGCCGCAGTGGAAGGACGTTACGGCGCGCATGTCGAACCTGGCGCTCTCTCCGTCTGGCAAACGCGCGTTAGTCGAGGCCCGGGGCGAGATATTCACGGTGCCCGCCGAGAAGGGAGACGTGCGCAACCTGACGCACTCGAGCGGCGCCGCCGATCGCTCGCCGGCATGGTCGCCTGATGGGCAGTGGATCTCATGGTTCTCGGATGCCTCGGGTGAATACAAACTCGTGATTGCATCGCAGGATGGCATCGCGTCGCAGCGTAGCATAGATCTCCCGGGAATGTCCTTCCCATACACCCCGGCGTGGTCGCCCGACTCGAAGAAGATTCTCTTCACCGACGTTGGCCTGAAGCTTTGGGTCGTTGATGTCGCAAGCGGTGCGGTGAAGAAGTTCGACGGTGACCCGCACATGGTTCCCGAGCGTTCGATGAATCCGACGTGGAGTCCTGACTCCAAGTGGATCGCCTTTGCCAAGCGTCTGCCGACGTACTATCGCGTCATCGTCGTCATGAACGCCGAGACTGGTGAACAACATCAGATCACCGACGGCCTGGCCGATGCGACGTCGCCGGCGTGGGATGCGAGTGGGAAATACCTCTGGTTCCTCGCGAGCACGGACTTCGCCCTGCGGTCGCAGTGGCTCGACATGACCAACTACGAGCGCCCGCGCACCAACGCCCTGTATGCGGTCGTGCTCAAGAATGGCGACGCGACACCGTTCACGCTGGAGAGTGATGACGAGTCGGCCGCTGCCGCTGACCGATCCGCAGCGGCGCCGGGAAACGGAGCGCCGCCTAACGCGCCGGCCGCCAACGCAGCACCTGCACCGGCCACGACGCCGCGTCCCACGGTCACGATCGATTTCGCCAACATTGCGCGCCGCATCGTCGCCGTTCCAGGAATCGCCGAGCGTGACTATGCGCAGCTCCGCGCGGGTGCGCCGGGCACTGTGTTCTTCACTGAGAACATTGCCGCATCGGGAACATCCGATCGCCCAGCGCCGGGCGTCCCCCTGCACCGCTACACGCTGAAGGATCGCAAGGCGTTGCAGCTGGCGAACGGTGTTGCGCAGTATGCCGTGAGCGCTGACGGCAAGAAGTTGCTCTATCGTACCGGCGGCAATCAGGGAAGCTTGTTCCTCATCGATGCCAATGCCCCAACCGCGCCTAACGCTGGCACGGGACGGCTCAATGCCACACTCCGCATGTGGTGGGATGGCAAAGCCGAGTACGCGCAGATCTTCGAAGAGGCGCGTCGCAAGGTTCGCGACTACTTCTATGTGCCCAATCTGCACGGAACGGACTGGCCAAAGGTCGTGGCACAATACAAACAGTTCCTCCCCTTTGTCGCGCACCGGGAGGACCTGAACTATCTCCTCGACGTGATGGAGAGCGAGACCGCCGTTGGGCACTCGTACGTGCGCGGCGGCGATATGCCAGAGGTGCCTAACAGCAACACCGGCGTACTCGGCGCTGACTTCACGGTCGACAAAGGACGCTATCGCTTCGCGCGCGTGTACGACGGCGAAAGCTGGAACCCCGACCTGCGCGCCCCACTCGTCACGCCGGGCTTCGAGGTCAAGGCGGGCGAATACCTGCTGGCGGTCAATGGCGAAGAGCTGAAGGCGAGCGACAACGTGTATCGCCTCCTCGACGGCACCGCGAATAAGCAAACGGTTCTCACCGTCAACGCGCAGCCCACGCTCGATGGGGCGCGCCGCCTAACGGTGGTCCCGCTGGAGAGCGACCAGGGACTGCGCACCCGCGCGTGGGTCGAGGGCAATCGTCGCTTGGTCGATTCACTTTCGCACGGGAAGCTTGCGTACCTCCATCTTCCCAACACCGGCCAAGGTGGCTACACCGCGTTCAATCGCTACTACTTCGCCCAGCAGGATCGTGCGGGCGCTGTCGTCGATGAGCGATACAACGGTGGTGGGTCGGCAGCCGACTACATCATCGAGTTGTTGAGCCGCGACTTCGATGGCTACTTCAACAACCCAGTGGGCGATCGCAAGCCGTTTACATCGCCCGCTGCCGGTATTTGGGGTCCGAAAGTCATGATCATCAACGAAATGGCCGGTTCCGGCGGTGACCTCATGCCGTACATGTTCCACCGCCGCAAGATTGGCCCACTGGTTGGTGCGCGCACTTGGGGCGGCCTCGTTGCCACGTCGGACCAAGCGCCGTTTGTCGACGGTGGAGGTCTCGTTGCGCCGCGACTCGGCTTCTTCGATCGCGACGGAAAGTGGGCGGTTGAGAACGAAGGCGTTGCGCCTGACATCGCCGTGGAGAACACACCGCGCGAAGTCATCGCCGGACACGATCCGCAGCTTGAGCGCGCCGTTGCCGAGGCGATGAAGCTTCTCCAGACGAATGCCGTCACCCTGAAGAAAGAGCCGGCTCCAGCGACATGGGGAAAACGTCCCTAGGCATTTCGCACTAACTCGGAAACACAGCGGGGGCGAATCGTGCTGAGTCGCCCCCGCTGTGCTTTCAGCCCTGTATCAGGGCTTGGCACGAACGAACGTGCCGACGTCGGGGAGTTCAACCGACACAACCTTTCCAAGTTTGTCCAAACCGAACTGAATGGGCGTCGGTTCGGGCTCGAGATTCGATCCGGTCACCGGCGTGCCGAGAAACGTGTCGTAGTTGAACGGCGCAAGCGCGAGGTTGGTCGCCGAGAAGAAGTGCAGCCGCAATCCGCCGTTCTCCATCGACACCGTGACATCGCCGTACATCTCGTTGCGGTACGTTCCTGTGTAGGCGTCGAGCGCGTGTGTCGGCTTCGCGTCGGCGGGCACCTCCGCCATCATCTTGCGCATGCGCTCCTCCGCAGACTTTTCGGCTTTGACCGTCTGCGCCAGCGAAATCGCGCTCCAGTCGCGGGTGGGGCCGCCGAGGAAGGCGTTGAGGATTCGCGCGCCTAACGCGGTGTACAGCGCGTTGTGCCCCGACACGTTGGTCAGTACAACGATTCCCAACTTCCGCTCTGGCACCATCGACACGTACGACAGCATGCCATCGATGCCGCCGGTGTGCGACAGCACCTTGACGCCCATCAGGTCCGATGTCCCGATGCCTAACGCGTACATGACAAAGTGTCGCGATGGGTTGAGTGTGTCGTTCACAACGCGCGTCGCGATTGTGTGTGGCGAGGTAAGATCGGCCAGCGTCGATGGCTTGAGCAGTGTGCGTCCGTCCACCGTCCCTCCGCGCAAGATGAAGCGCATCCAGCGCGCCATGTCCTGCACGTTGGAGTTGATGGAACCGGCGGGACCAATGTTGTCGATGTCGAGGTACGGAATGGCGACCGGGCGCTCCATCTTCGGGGCCAACGCGTGCGGTCGTGCCACATCGGTCACCGAGGCGAGCTGCTTGACGCTGGTGTTGGAGGACGTCATCCCGAGCGGCGTGAAGATGCGCTCCCGCACGACATCGTCCCAACTTTTACCGGCGGCGGCGGCGATTGCCTGGCCCGCGGTGAGGAGCATGATGTTCTGGTAGCCATACTCCGAGCGGAATGACGAATTGGGCGCGAGGTAACGCACACGCCTAACGATTTCGTCTCGACTATAGGACGTTCCGTACCACAAGGCGTCGCCGCGACGCCCGAGTCCACTCCGGTGCGACATCGCATCGCGCAGCGTGAACTCCCGCGTCACCCACTGGTCATAGAGCTGGAACCAGGGAATCCACTTCGTGACCTTGTCATCGAGCGAGAGCTTCCCATCGTCGGCGAGCATTCCCGCCGCAACGGCGGTGAAGAACTTGGAGTTGGACCCGATCGCGAAGAGTGTCTTGTCGTCCACCAAGTCGGGCTTTCCGACTTCGCGGACGCCGAATCCCTTGGCGTAGATGAGCGAGTCGTCCTTCACAATCCCGACGGCGACACCGGCGCCGTTCCACTCGGCGAGCGCCTTTGGGATGTAGCGATCGAGGTCGGCGAGGATTGCTTTGACGTTAGGCGCGGCGGGGCCGGCAACCGCGCTCGCTTGTGCGCTCAGGTCCACGGCCATGGGCGCGATGCACCCAGCGGCGAGTGCGCTCGTCATCGCCACACGCCAAACGAATGAAGTCACTGTACAAGACATGTCGAGGGTTGAAGGAGGTGCGCAGAGAATAGCACCTCGCTGCATTTCAGCAACGCTGGATCGCGAGCATTTCCATCGCTCGCTCTTGACGCGAAGTCACCGGACGACATTGTCTCAGATATGGCAGCCACCGGAGACCAAGCGCAGACGATCGAGCCCTCCGCGGTTCGCGACGAACTGGAGCGACTGCTTGCCGGGCCGCTCGCGTCGTCACCCCAACTCGTTGCCTTCCTTCGCTTCGTCGTGGAGGAAACGCTGGCCGGCCACGGCTCGCACCTGAAGGAGTACACCGTCGCGGTCCAGGGGCTTGGACGCCCTGCGACGTTCGACACCACCTCCGATGCATCGGTCCGTGTCGCGGCGCGCCAGCTTCGCTTCAAGCTTCACGAGTACTACGATCAACCGGGCATATACGGCGACGTGGAGATCTCGCTTCCGAAAGGCGCCTACATCCCCGCCTTCACGCGTCGGCGCATTCCAGAGTTAGACTCGGCGGCAGCGCAGGGAAAGGAGCAGGAGCAGGGACACGAAGTCGCGGTCATCGAACCATCCGTTTCACGCCCCCCTTCCCGTCTCCTCACCGTCGTTATTGGCATTTTGTCGTTAGGCATCGTTGGACTTGCCGCCCAGCGCATCTGGTTCGCCCGGGCCAACGACTCCGCTCCGGCTGTTATCGCCGTGCTGCCGTTCGAAAACCTGACCGGCAACGCCGCCGACGTGATACTCAGCGATGGGCTCAGCGACGAGATCACCTCAGCGCTGGCGCGCGACACCACCACTCGCGTCATCGCACGCACCTCGGCATGGGCCTTTCGCGACCGGCACGTCGACATTCACGAGGTAGGGCGTCAACTGGGAGCCACGCACGTGGTCGAGGGAAGCGTGCGACGATCAGGCTCTCGCTACCGCGTCTCGGTGCAGCTTGTGAACGCGTCCACTCGCGTCCGCGTATGGGCCGAGGTGTATGAACTCGACCGCTCGACGGCGTTCGGGCTCTTCGACCTCGTCTCGCAGAATGTGCACTGGGCGATTGTCAATCGCCTCAAGGCTCGCGCTGGCACGCTTCCGACGCGACGCGCGCCTAACGATTCGCGTGTGGCCGAATGGCTGATGGAGGGGCGCTATTTCTGGAACCAGCGCACCGACAGCGGCTATCACCGCGCGATCGATCTCTTCACGCGCGCCGCACACGCGGACTCGTCGTACGCGCCAGCGTGGGCCGATCTCGCCAGTGTATACGCGACCATGGAGGTGAACCACATCACGCCGCCAGGCCAGTCGGCGCTACGAGCATACGCTGGCGCCGAACGAGCGCTCGCCATCGACTCAACACTCGGAGAGGCGTGGACGGTCATTGGAATGATGCGCGGTTTTCACGATTGGCACTGGGACGCGGCGGACGAGGCCTTTCAGCGAGCGATTGCGCTATCGCCTAACTATGCGACAGCTCACTCATGGTACTCGAACGTCCTTCTCGCGCGTGGCAACGTCGATGCCGCAGCGGCACAACTCGAGATCGCGCGAAAGCTCGATCCGCTCTCACTCCCGGTCGCCTACGGAGTCGCACAGGCATACTACTATGGCCGGCGTTGGGAGGCGGGGCTTCAGGCCATCGATCGCGCGCTCGCCCTCAACCCAGATTTTTCATGGAGCAAGTTGCTCAAGGGGAAGATCCTGAAAGGCGCCGGACGAAGAAGCGAAGCGCGACAGATCTTCGAATCGCTCAAAGACTCCGTTGAACTCGCGCTACTCGATGAGAGCCACCGCACTCGCGACATCCCGCGATTGCTCGACAAAATGACGGCCGAAGAGAAGGAGCGAGCGCAGTTCTGGATCGCGACGAACTTCGCGCAAATCGGATGGAACGACTCGGCCTTCGTCTGGCTCGAACGCGCCTACGAAGCGCGACAGTCTGACCTCTCCTCGATTCTCGTTGATCCGATGATCGATCCGGTCAAATCGGACAAACGCTATCGCGACATCGTGGAACGCATGTCGCTGTCGGAGAGCTCGGGACAGTCGATTAACCGTTAACAACGTTGCGGTGACTACTCGGTCATTCGGAATTCACCGACATGCCGAGATCGAAGCAACCACTCCATGGGTTACCCATCGCCCTTCTCGCGCTCGTGCTGTCCGGATGCGGCGGAGGGGGAAGCACCAACGGCGGGAGCACCAATCCCCCCACGCAGCCGCCAACGCAGAATCAAACAGTGACGCTCACGTTCATCTCCAAGAACTTGGATGTGAACGCCGACGCAGGGCAGTTGTACGTCCACGTCGGCGATGCGGCGATCACGCGTGCGACGATGCTCGCCAACGGAGTGAACGAGAACGCACCGACGGTACGATACCAGCCGGGGTCGTCTCAACTCACGACAACGTTGACCGTACCGAAGGGGAAGACCGTGACAATCATCGCGGTCGAGTTTTCGACCAACGGCTTCTTCTCAGTGCCGAGTGGAACTCCGGTACCTAAGTCGGCCCCGCGAGACATGGTGGAGTTTGTCGGGTGGGAGGGGAATCCAGCGCAACCCGAAGCAGGAGTTGCGGTGGTCACTGCCGACGCGGACAAAACCGTCACGGCGCTCTTCGATCGAGTGCAGGGATTGGGCGTTCGAGCAATAGGGTGTTCGGACATCAAGCTGCAGAGCACGAACACTGCCGGCCTTTTGTCGTTTGGCAGAATTATCTCGGATACGTTGCCCGATCTGACATCGACCAATGCATTCACGCAGACAGGGCGAATCCAGCCGGAGTTCGACTTCAGCTTCGTGTACGGAAAGCAGGGATCGTTGTTCACCCTGAGAGCGCGCACTCGCGAAGACCGTTCACCGAATGTTCTGCGATCGGGATTTATCCGATGGGACGGATCGGCGTCAAACTGTGGCTCCAACCTCAATTGCCAGGTCCCTGTCCCCTCGAAGGCGAACGCGCCTAACGCCTTGGCGATGAAGATGGTGAGTGGGTATTCGTTCCGAGAAAACGGGTATGGCTGCAACTGCAATCCGCTGACGCCGAACATTCCTTGCCAGATGCTGCCGTAGCGCCACGGGAGACTCCGCGTCCAAGGCTCGGAGTTCGCGATCTGTGCGCGGTGGCCCGAAAAGACGGCGGGTGACGGTCGACGGGCGCCGAAGAGAGGGGTTAGCTTCGCGATAGTGAGTGCTCGCGCAGCAGCGGGCGCTCTGAGTCGCGACCTCCAGCTTCCCTCTTTCCGCACGCTTTCTCATGAGTGAAAAGCACCCGTCCGACACCCCGCTATCTCGCCGCGCGATCCTCAAGGGTGCCGCCGCGCTTGGCGCGGGCTCGGCCCTCGCCGCATTCGCCGCCCCACTCGAGCTCGGCGCGCAGACACCTAACGAGGGCGCGCCTAACGCCGCGCACGACAAGCCGTCGAGCGGCGCCGCGTCGATGATCGACGTGCCATTCGAGAAGCACGAGACCGTCCGCGTCGCCATCGTCGGCACGGGGTTGCGCGGTCGCAGCGTCCTTCACGAGCTGACCGGCATTCCCGGCGTTCGGGTAACCGCGCTCTGCGACCCCGTCGCGGAGAAGGTCGAAAAGGCCGTGCAGCAGATGAAGAAGGCAGGTCATGACTACGAGCCGGCGCGCTTCACAGGAGGTGACCACGCCTTCGAGCAACTCGTGCAGCGCGACGACATCGATCTCGTCTACACAGCGACGCCGTGGCAGTGGCACGTCCCGGTTGTTCTCGCGGCGATGAACGCCGGGAAACACGCTGCCACCGAAGTGCCGGCAGCGTACACGATCGAAGATTGCTGGAAGATCGTCGACACGAGCGAGCGCACGCGCCGCCATTGCATCCTGATGGAGAATTGCTGCTACGGCTACAACGAACTCCTCGTGTTGAGCATGGTGCGCGCCGGTGCGTTTGGAGAAGTGAAGAGCGCGGGCGCGGCGTACAACCACGATCTACGCGAGATCCTCTTCCAGGATCGCGACGAAGGTCTGTGGCGGCGCGCGCATCATACACTGCGCAACAGCAACCTCTATCCGACACACGGGCTCGGCCCTGTCGCTTGGTACATGGGGATCAATCGCGGCGATCGCTTCGATTACCTCGTCTCGATGAGCACTCCGGAGTTAGGCCTAACGAAGTGGCGCGCCGATCATGAGCCGAAGGATTCGCCCAAATGGAAGGAGAAGTACGTCACCGGTGACCTGAACATTTCGCTGATCAAGACCGCATCGGGAAAGACGATTCGTCTCGAGCACGATGTGTCATCGCCGCGCCCTTACTCGCGCATCAACTCCGTGCAGGGGACGAAGGGACTTTTCGAGGACTACCCGCCGCGCATCTATATCGAAGGTGATGGTGAAGAGGATCGTTGGACAACGATCGACACCTACAAACCCAAGTACGAACATGCGCTCTGGCGCGAACTCGGCGAAAAGGCGCGCAGTGGCGGTCATGGTGGAATGGACTACGTCATGGCATACCGTCTCGTGCAATGCATGCGCGAAGGCCTCGCACCTGATATCGATGTGTATGATGCCGCGGCGTGGTCGGCACCTGGACCGCTCAGCGAGCAGTCCGTGGCCAAGGGGAGTTCGCCGATGAAGTTCCCCGATTTCACGCGCGGCAAGTGGTCGCAGAGTCGCCGAATGGTCTAGCTACGCTGTGCATCAACACGAAGCGCCTCTCGCCAGGGTTTGGCGAGAGGCGCTTCGTGTTCGGGGTGTCGCTCTCTGGTTCTCCGAATAATCTTCTTCGTGCTTTCGACCTACACGCGTGGTGAAGAACTGGTCCACCGATGCCGTACCAGTGGTGGGATCGATCTGCGAGGCGTTGGCGAAATACGCGCCCTCGACGACTCCGTTGGTAAGCCCTTTCATATTCGTCTTCGACAAATCCTGCTTGAAGACAGGGAAGACGGTAAAGACCGTACCGTGGGGCTCGAACTCATATGCCACGGCCGTACCAGCCAGCGCATGCACCTTGAAGTTTGTCGGCACCGAGACCGCCAATGGCGGCACCGTCAATGTAAAGCCGGCACCCTTGAGGATGATCGATCCACCTTCCTTTCCGATCGTGGCGCTGGCGACCATGTCCGGGATCGCCTTCATTCGCGTGAGAACGTTGACGCTGGTCAGCGTTGCCACCCCGGAGAGCGAAGACGTGTTGGAAGAGTTCGTCGCCGCCGATGCTTCGCGCTGCGAGAATGCCCCCGCTGAAACCGGTGCCGTTGACACGCTCGCGTCTGTACATCCGACAGCGACAATGGTCATGACTGCAGCGACGGTGCAGCGAGCAATGTGAGTGATCCGCATGGTACGATTCTCTGGCGTGTGAAAGGTCAGAAGTTGAAAGCAACTGGAGCTTGCCCCCGAACGCGCTCCGTTCTTCGCCGCCCTATCAAGCAGGACCCGTACCACGCTAACTCTATGATTTTCTTCAATTTACAGAATTGGGACTTCGGTAGATCTGTCGCCTCATCGGTCAAAAGGTCGCTTGCATTTGCCGCAAGAAGCGACAAGGTGTCCGATGTGTCGAATCACCAATAGCTGCAATCGACGCCGACGCTTTCACGACCAGCGTGTGATGTCTGCCACGGTTGTGACGGCGCGCCACACCGATCTAAACCCCAACAACCCAATGCAGCCGCTCCTTTCCCTCGCACGGTTCGTCACCATTTCGTTGATCGGGGCCTCACTTCTGGCGTGTGCACCACCCGCCACCATGCATGGCTCAGGTGATGCCGCTCCACTTGTGGCAATCTTCGCCCACCCCGATGACGAAACGCTCGTTGCACCTGTGCTCGCGCGTTATGCACGCGAAGGGCGTCGGGTCGTACTGGTCATCGCCACCGATGGGCGCCTGGGCGCCGCCGAACACGCCAGGATTCCAACCGGCGACTCTCTCGCCTTCGTCCGCGCCAACGAAGCGCGCTGCTCGGCGAAGGCGTTAGGCATCGCGCCACCCATTCTCCTCGGTTTTCACGATGCCGGTCTCGCTGACTTCGCCGGTTGGCCGGGAAAGCGCATCGATACCCTTGCCACGCGAATCGACTCCGTACTGCGCGCACTCCGTCCCGCGGTCGTCATCACCTGGGGACCGGAAGGAGGATACGGCCACTCCGACCACCGCCTAACGGGCAATGCCGTCACCCAAGTGATTCAATCGGGAGCACTCGGCGCCACTCCACTCTTCTTCGCCGGATTCCCCGCCTCGCGAACGGCGAACGCCCCACCGTGGTACGGACAGAAGATTCACCCGGTCGACGAGCGATTCCTCAAGACAACGGTCTCCATAACCCAAGCCGACGAAGAGGCAGCGTGGAAGGCGATTGCCTGCCACTGGTCGCAAGCGTCGGCCGAGGAGCAGCGCCAGAACCGCGAGGCGCTTCACTATCTCTGGCAAGGGAGAGTCGCCTTCCAGCAGTGGCAAGGCGGCGCACGACATACTTCTCTCTTTTAGGAGATCAGCAGAAGCGCGCGCCGCCTAACCATCCGAAGCGACCGCTACTCGACTCGCAGAATCCCGATCGCTCCCTTCTGTCCGTGACCAAAGCCATGGTTCACGAATGGGAATTCGCCCGGTACGTCTGCCTGGAGTTCGAAGATCATTCCACCACCGGGCGCAACGTCGAAGGTCTGCACGCCGTGAATCGCATTCGCCGGCGGCGCGCCCAAGTACACGGTGTCGAACTGTTCGCCGACGATGTGAAAGGCGCAAGGCACGGTGGGCCCAGCATCAACGACATAGAAACGCACACGATCACCACGTTTCACGACGATGGGCTCCGTCTGATACTGCCCTGGCCTCCCGTTGAAGGTCACGAGGTCGGGAAGCGTCGCTAACATCTTGTTGTAGTCGAATGGGTGGATCCCGTTGGTCGCAGGACCCAAGTACAACTCCGTCTGCACGAGCACGAACTCCTTGGCCGGCGGGAGTGGCGTCGGCGGGTCGACGATGATCGCGCCCACCATCCCCGATCCGATGTGCATCAGTACGGGTGACGTTCCGCAGTGATAGAGAAAGGCTCCTGCATAACGAGGCTTGAAGGTGTACGTGATCGACTCGCCCTTAGCCACCGATCGAAAGGCGACCGCCGGATCGATCTGCGCCGCGTGAAAGTCCATCGAATGCGGAACGGATCCTTCATTCGTCAGCGTGAACTCGATCGTATCGCCGACGCGGCATCTCACGATTGGCCCCGGTAGGTTTCCTTCGAAGGTCCAGGCCGCCACGACGGTATCCTTGGAAATTCGAACGGCTAACTCACGCGCATGGAAATGGAGCTTCTGTGTGCGCGCCGATGGGAGCGGCGGGAGGGTCGGGTCGTAACGCTGGAAGACAGGATTCTCGTTAGGCGCCGTCGTTGAGGTTGGATGGTTCGCGCCATGCACCGAATCGGCGCGACTGTCGGGATTTGCGGCTGCCGGCGGCGCACCTGCTGGCTTGGCTTGGGACGCCGAACTGTCGGACTTGGCCGGCGTCGCGCGCTCCGTTGGCGAGCATGACGCCAGCGTTGCTCCGACTACAGGCAGCGAAGCGCTGAGGATCGACGCCTTGGCAATGAACGCGCGCCGAGTAGTGTGAGCATCTGCTATGACAGGTGGGGCCTCGTTAGGCGATTGGAGCGAATCAGCAGCGGGGGGAGAAGGAGGTGTGCGAACTGATGAGTTAGGCATGTCAATCTCTCGGGTGAAATGCAGGAGCGAGGCGACATACCCTAATGCGTTGCACCTCGCTCGTACACAACTTTTCCACCCACCATAGTCATCATTACCTTCGCATCCTTCAGCTGCACGGCAGGCGTCGCAAACAGATCGCGATCGATCACCACGAGATCGGCAAGTTTGCCAGCCGCAAGCATCCCCTTGTTGCGCTCCTCTCCTTCGGCCCACGCGTTATTGACTGTGTAACTGCGCAGCGACGTCTCGAGGTCGAGTCGCTGCTCAGGATGCCAGCCACGTTCGGGCTTGCCGTCCATCGTCTGCCGAGTGACGGCCGCGTAGAGGATCGTCATGGGACTCGCGGTATACCAACTCGCGTTGGTTCCGGGCCAATCCGAGCCGAAGAGCAGCGGCACACCAGCGTCGTGAAACGTCTTGAAGGCGTAGGCCCACTTCGCGCGATCGCCGATGCGCGGTTCCATAAAGCGCATGTCGTCGATGGCATGATATGGCTGTACCTCGGCGATGATGCCCAGGCGCTTGTACCGCTGCGCGACTTCTGCGTTGCGAATGACCTGAGAGTGAATGATGCGCCAACGACGTTCCTTCGGACCGTTGGTCTTCATCACCTTCTCCATGATGGTGAGCACCGTGTCGATCGCCTCGTCGCCAATGGCGTGCACATTGGCCCACCACCCAGCGGAGTCGAGACCGAAGAGGAGTCGTTCCATGTTCCCCGGGGGCATCATCCCTGAGCCAGGGCCGCTGGTGGCCGCGGTGTTCGTCGAATCACGCCACTCGCCCCGCTTCCCCGAATGGAGCTGCGGTTCGTAGAAGCGCGCGGTGGAATTTCCTTGAATGCCGTCGACGAAGCCTTTGAGCGCGCGCACGCGCACCCAATCGTCGCCAAAGCCGGGCGCAATACCCGCGTAGGTCAGCGAGCGCCACTTATCGAGTGTGGGGCGTGCGAACACGCGCACCGTCAACTCGCCGCGTTCCTTGAGCGCGATGTAGACGGGGAGCTGGAGCGGCGGTGTGATGTCGTGGATGGTCGTAACGCCGAGTTCTGACAAGTGACGCATTGCAGCACGCGCTTCGCGCAGTCGTTGGTCGAACGACGTCGGTGTAATGGCCCGCCTAACGCGAGCAAGCGCCGAGTCGGAGACGCGCCCGGTGGCGCGTCCGCCGGCGCATTCGAGGCCGGTAAGTGGCCGATCGCACGAAAGACCAGCGCGTTCCAACGCGACGCCGTTGGCCAGGTACGCGCTTCTATCCCAGCGATTGATCAGGACTGGGGTGTTTTTCGTAACCGAATCGATGATTGACCGGTCGGGTGAGAAGCGCGACTTCGGCGGCGCGTTGGCTGCGCGCGTGCCCGTGGAGTTGGCCGGGTCATCTTCGTATGCCCCCCAATCGCCTCCCGTGAGCCACGCGCCAGGGCTCAAACGATTGGCAGCATCACGCACACGCTCCGCGAGCACCGGTGCGGTGCTGACATCGAGGAGACGCGCGCCAATCAGAATTGCACCGGCTTGGTCGAAGTGCGTGTGATCGTCGATGAAGCCTGGCGTGACAAATCGGCCATTGAGTTCAATGACGCGAGTGCGCGGCGTGCGATGGCTCGCCATGGCGGCGTTGCTGCCGACGGCGATGATGCGATCGCCGCGGATGGCCAGCGCTTGCGCGAAGCGTTGTGTGCTGTCGCCAGTCCAGATGCGTCCGCCGCGGAAGATGATGTCGGCGTCCTGGGCAGGGAGAGGAGCGATGGCACTGAACGAGCCAATCGCTCCCAGGATCAGCGCTGCGAATTTGTGCGGGGTCATGCGGCTAAAATGTGCCGAAATCCGGGGAGCCGTAAGGCGCGCGCGAAGCCCCGTCCGCGCTACAGTTACCCGACGTTCATCTGGTGGCCCCGCCTCTACCGGAGACAGTCGTGCAACGAGTTCAAGTCCCAGGCGTCCACCACATCACCCCGTCGGCGACGCCATCGAGTATCTGCTGTCGACGCGCGATCGCCTCCCGCACTAAATACGTTTAGCCGACAATCGCCCCCGCCCCGCGCATCAGCGCTGCGCTCAGTTTGTCCATCTGGGCGCCGCTGCAATCCGTGCCGTCGGCGCTCACGTTTTTCAAGCGCACGTTCTCAAAGATCGCGCCACGGAACAAAGCCCCCGACATCTCCGACTCCGAGAAGTCGACTTCAGTCAGCGTCTCATTCGAGAAATTCGCATCGGAGAGGTCACACTGCTTGAACTCGGTGCGACGGAGGATCGCGCCGACAAAAGTGGCATCGTTCAACGCGGACTCGGAGAGCCGTGCGCCCTCGAGATTGGCCCCGTCAAAGCAGGCGCCTTCGAGATTGCATGCGCGCAGATCGGCCTCGCGCAGGTCGCAGTTCCGAAATGTCGCGCCGCCGAACTCCGAATCACGCATGCGCGCACCGCGAAGGTTGGAGCCATCGAAAACGGTGTTCGAGAAATCAGACTCGCGCATGTCTGCACCTGAGAGGTCGAGATCACGGAGATCGGCATCGGACATTTCCACACCACGCAGTTCCGACTTGTCGACCGCGGCGGCGGCGGCGGCGGCGGCGGCGCGAGCATCGTCTGCAGCTTCACGCGCCTGAGGGCGCGCGCCCCTCTGTGACGTCGCAGCACGCGCGCGCACCTCGCGCACGAGTTCGTCCAGATCACCTACCGACTGCAACGTCGCAACCAGCGCTTCGTTAGGCAGCTTTCCCTGTTTCAGTTGATCTGCGAGCTTCTCGCGCAGCCCAATCGTCAGTTCCGCCTGCAACTCGCGGATCTCGGTCTCGTTAGGGTAGCGGCGAAAGGCATACTCCAGCCGTTGCTCCAACTCTTCTTGAACGGTCATGTGGCGTCTCCTTACATCAGCGTGTCGAGGATCTCGCGCGCGCGCGCCCATTCGTCGATGAGCTGCTTGTGCATCCGTCGCCCCGCCGCCGAGATGTGATAGTACTTGCGTCGTCCCCCCTGACTCTCCTCGCCCCAGTATGCGGTAATGAGCTCGAGGCTCTCGAGCCGCCGGAGCGACGAATACATCGTCGCCTCCTTGAGCTCGTAGCGTTCCCCCGATCGCTCATAGATGAGCTTTGAGAGCTCGTATCCATACTTGTCCCCCTCGGCCAGGAGTCCGAGGAGGATCGTGTCGGTGTGTCCGCGCAGGATGTCGGACGAAACAGGGCTCGTCATGTGACGATATATATGACGTATAGTACTGTGTCTGTCAAGGTACTTGATGTGATATGGGAGTGACCGGCACCGTCGATGGGGCCGGCCACTGCGCATCGCGTTACTCAGGTGGGGAAGCGCTCCTCGTCCGAGGTCAGCGTGAAGGCGAGGTCACGCGTCTCATTCCATCGCCCTTCTCAGTCAGCGGCGCACGAATGAGGACACACGTTGTGACTTCTCGGTCCTCGCGCGAGCACGAAAGGGAAGTCACACGTCGCAGATCTTGACCCCCTGCGCCAGCGACGCGATAGCATCGTTGCGACTCGGGATGAATTCCTGCGCGACGTATCCCGTGAAGCCGGTGTCGATGATGGCGCGCATGACCATCGGATAGTAGAGCTCTTGTGTTTCGTCGATCTCGTTACGGCCGGGCACACCGCCCGTATGGAAGTGCCCGATGTGCGCGATGTTGTCGCGAATCGTGCGAATCACATCGCCTTCCATGATCTGCATGTGGTAGATGTCGTAGAGCAGCTTGAAGCGCGGGCTCCCGACGCGCTTGACCAACTCTGCGCCCCAGGGCGTGCGGTCGCACATGTAGTCCTTGTGATCGACCTTTGAGTTCAGGAGCTCCATGCATACCGTAACGCCAAGCTTCTCCGCGGTCGGCGTGATGCGCTGGAGTCCCTTCACACAATTCTCCAGCCCTTCCCCGTCCGCCATCCCGTCCCGGTTTCCGGAGAAGACGATCATGTTCGGCAATCCGGCAGCTGCAACGAGCGGAAGGAGTCGCTCCGATTCGGCGACCAGGCGGTCGTGCTCCGATGGTTTGTTGAAACCCACGCGAATCGTGCTCGGGCCGTTGGCCATGGCGCACGTGAGTCCGTGCGCCTTGACCGTCGCCCAATCTTTCTCGCCTAACAACTCGACCGACTGCAGGCCGAGCTTCTTCGCGGCCTTGCACAGGTCGTCAAGCGGAATCTTGTCGTAGCACCACTGGCAGACGGACTGCTTGATGCGGCCGGCGCTGGCGACTTCGAGCACTGCATCGCTCGTCTCGGCGTGCGCGACATCCGATGCTCCCAAGGCGCCTAACGCGAGCATGCTTCCCATCCTGCCGATGGCGTGGCGGCGCGACTCGCCGCGAAGCGCTTCAACACGTTGGCTCCGCTTGTCCGCATTCCCTTTCCGTTGGTTCGTCACTCGTGGAGGAGTTGATGGTCAGCGCGCCTGGAGCTTGCGCAGCGCTTTGTAGCTGGTCGTGATGTTCGGGAAGACATCCTTGGGCTGGTCATTTTCGACGTAGTAGTGCTTGATCCCAGCCTGCGAGGCGTGCGCAAAGATCCGACTGAAGTTGATGCTTCCCGTGCCGACATCGGCGAACGAGCCGTCAGGCGCCATGTCCTTCACGTGCACCAGCGGCACGCGCCCCGGATACTTCTTGAAGAACTCGAGTGGGTCCTGCTTGGCCTTCGTCATCCAATAGAGGTCCATCTCGAGATTCACCAGCTTCGCATCAAACTCGGCCAGGAGAATGCTCATCCCTGTCGTGCCGGCCATCGGGACGAACTCGAAGTCGTGGTTGTGGTAGGCGAAGCCGATGCCGCGCTTCTTTGCTGCTGCCGCCGCTTTGTTGCAATCAGCGGCGACTTTGCGCCAGTCGTCTGCGTTCTTCCGATCGGCATCACCGATGTAGGGACACACGATCCACTTGTGCCCGATCGCCGACGCGGTGTCGAGCACTTCGGTCAGCTTCCCGCGGAGGTCGTCGAGCGGTACGTGCACGGAAGGTGACGTCAGTCCGTTGGCCTTGAGGATCGCGCTGATTTCCTTTGGCGTCTTGTTGTAGTAGCCCGCGAACTCGACTTCCCGGTAGCCGATTTTCGCGACATGCGCGAGCGTCTCTTCGACGCTCTTTTTCATTTCGTCGCGAACGGTGTAGAGACCGAGTCCTGCGACCGGTACGAGCGCGGACCTCGCGGTTTCACCACGTGACGCGGCCGCCCTGAGCGAGGCGGGAGCGAGCGTGGCGAGCGCGGAAAGACCGGCGAGCTGTTTGAGCGCTTCTCTGCGAGAGGGCACGTGACGTATTCCTTTGTCGTTAGGCGTTAGGCGCTCGCGCGGCGATTGCGACGAGCGCTGGAAGGAGCGGACACATCAAAGAGCGTTTTGTTTCATGAGCTGCACGGCGTGGTCGACAGCGCGAGCCGTGAACGCCATGTAGGTGATGGACGGATTCTGGTTGGCGGTCGAACACATGAAGGCGCCGTCGGTGACGAAGAGATTCGGGACGTCCCACGCCTGATTCCACTTGTTGAGCACTCCTTCCTTCTCCGTACGCGACATGCGGGCGCCGCCCATCTCGTGAATCGCGAGTCCCGGCGGTGAGATGTCGGCATTGCCTCCGACGTCCTTCAGCCCCGCAGCCTCGAGCATCTCGACGGCGGCGGTTTTCATCTCCTTCACCATTGCCTGCTCGTTAGGCCCAAACGACACGTCCACCTGAAGTGCCGGAATTCCCCATTTGTCCTTCTTGTCTGCGTCCAAGCGCACCTGATTGTCTTCGCGAGGGAGGCACTCACCAAATCCACCGAGACCGATTCCCCAAGGGCCAAGTTTGCGGATGAGCTGCGTCTTGAAGTCAGCGCCGAATCCATCCATTCCTCGTCCGCGCCCCCAGTCGCCGCGCCCTGCTCCGCCCTGGTACGCGAAGCCACGCAGAAAATCTGGATGCTGCTTCTTCACGTTGGCAAAACGCGCCAGGTAGATGCCGTTCGGGCGATTTCCGGTCGTCATCTTGTCCTCATACCCTTCGATGCGCCCGCCGGCTCCGCCTCCCATGACGTGATCCATGACATATTTGCCTAACACGCCGCTGCTGTTGGCGAGCCCGTCGGGCCAACGTTCGCTCTTCGAGTTGAGCAAAATGCGCGTCGATTCCAAGGAGGAAGCACAGAGAAAGACGACCCGCGCAGTGTACTCGGTCACTTGCATCGACTCGGCGTCGATCACACGGACACCGCGCGCCTTTCCACTCTTCGCATCGTACAAGACGCTCTCGACGACACTGTTTGGACGAAGTGTCATCTTTCCGGTCGCCTGCGCCACCGGAAGCGTGGCGTTGAGCGATGAGAAGTACGATCTCGTTATGCAGCCACCCTCGCAGTGGCCGCAGTAGTGGCACTTCGATCGTCCGTTGTGCGCTTCGGTCAAGATCGCGACCCGGCCAACGGTCATCACACGGTCACCGCCGTACGCGGTCATCAATTTTTCGCGCACGTGTTGCTCGCCGACGTTGAGCGCCATCGGCGGCATGAACTCGCCATCGGGAAGATGCGCGAGCCCTTCTTTCATTCCCGAGACGCCGACGAATTTCTCGACGTAGGAATACCATGGCGCGATGTCGGCGTAGCGCACGGGCCAATCGTTGCCGTGCCCATCCTTTGCGTTGGCTTCGAAGTCGAGATCGCTCCAGCGATAGACCTGCCGCCCCCACATGATCGAGCGCCCACCCACGTGCCGCCCACGAATCCAGCGGAACGGCTTGGCTGCAGGATATGTGTAGGGATTCTCGGCGTCCTTCACGAAGAACTTTGCCGTCCACTCGTCGCAGGCATAGCAGGTTTTTTGTTCCGGATACTCACGGTCAATCGCCTTGCGATCGCCCATGCCGCGGAACTTGAGCTGCCACGGGAGAACGTGCTCCACGTAGTCCTTTGACGGTTCGATTGGTCCGCCCGCTTCGAGGACGAGCGTGCGCAGTCCCGCTTTAGTCAATTCCATCGCGGCCCATCCGCCGGTAATGCCCGAGCCGACGACAATGGCGTCGAACTGCCGGTCTTGCTGTCGGCGCGTCATGCAGGCACCGGCGCCGCGCCATCGTAGGTGGAGAAGTACATCCGCGTCTTGAGCACTTCTTTCGTTACGCGTTCCGACGTGAAGTACGCAAAGACGGTCAGATCCTTCAATTGGCCGAAGGTCTTTCCACTCCCTTCTTTCGCCTTGCGATCAGCGTCGAGCGCCTTCATCACCTCAACCTTCTTGTCGTCCGTGAGTTCGACAAATGCAGCGCTTCCTACAGCGCGCGCTTTGTCATCGATACTCGTTAGGCCGGCCAGAAACGCGTCGCGATCGCCGTCGTCGGCCCATTCGGTGAGCACCAGATCGATAAACTCTGGAACGCGCACATCCAGGGCGCCGGGCGTGTCGGTCGCCGGTATGATGCGATCGCACACCTGGCTCACGAGCGCGAGCTGGGGCGGAGTCAGCGTTCCTGCGCTTCGCGTTCCTGCACTCAACGAGCGATGGAGCGTCGCGCCGAGTGCAGGGAGTGCGCTCGAGGTATCAGGGAGGAATTGCAGCGCCGCGGCACCAGCGACAACGCGCAGAAGATCTCGTCTCAGCATGTGGACGACCGTAGAGGAGGGGCCAAGTCTCCGAACCTACGCTACCCCTCCCGGGTCGTCCACCACTTCCCTACTACGGCCGACGCAATTCTCCTTTGAGACCGGAAAGCATCCGCTTGAGCATCGGGTTGTTCGGGTCACCTTCGAGTGCCTTATTCACGGTCGCAATCGCTGCCGCGGTATCGCCCTTGGCGGCCTGATTCTGCGCGATCGCCGTGATGGTCATGACTGACTTCGGATAGAACTCCAGGTTGAGCGCCAGAATCTTCTGCGCATCATCCACTTTCTTCGCGCGCGACAATTCCTCGGCGACTCCAACGAGCGAGGGCTCACCGAAATCGAATACTGCGCGCCCGTAGTTCTTGTCGCGCAACTCGCGATAGCGCACCACGGCACTATCGATCCCTTTTGCGTCCGCCGCGTTGAGCAGTTCGGCGGAAAGTGTGCGCGGCTTTGAAGCGCCGTGGTGGCACGTCTCACACGTCACACGCGTGCGATCGGTGAGTGTGCGCCCTGTTTCGGGGATGTACTTGCCATTGATGTCGATGACCATGCGTAGCATGGCGCGCGCGACTTTCTTGTTTTCCTTTTCGTCGGAGGAGAAGTCCATGCGCGGCGGACCGTTTGCGGCAGCAGCACCGGAAGCCTGCGCGTGACACGCATCGCATCGAACGCCTAACGCGCCGGCGAAACGGCGCATGATCTGAATCACCTGTTCGCGCGGCATGTCCTTGGGCAGGACTTGCAGGTTCTTCGGCGGTTCCTCAGCAGGTGTCTGCGCTTGTAGCACGAGGGGCGTTGCAGCAAGGGCAGCGGAGAGGAGCAACTTGTACGAGAGTGACATGGTCCTGATCAGTGGAGGTCGCGCGCGGGGGGGGGGAATTGCTCAGAACCGTGAAACTGCGCCCTACACGCGATTTGTGGAAGGGCGCTACTTAGACTAGCGGATCAGTGCAGCGGTGTCGCCTGGCAGGAGCAGCTGACGGTGCGCCCACCAGGGCGCGATTCCGTTTCGCATCACACGCGCGTGGAAGTCGGCAAGATTGAACGCACTCCCGACCTTCGCCTTGTAGTCATCGCGGAGTGTGAGTAGCGCGTGTTTGCCGAGGAAGTAGCCTCCGTTTGTTGGGTCATAGACGACGCGCGTTGCTTCCTGCCGCGCCGCTGCTTCGGGGACGTGTGCTTCGTCCTGAAAAAACTTCGCCGCCCGGTCGACGCTCCATCCTTTCGAATGCACGGAGATACTGGCAATCAAGCGGCAAATACGTGTCATCGATTCAGAGAGTTGCGCCATCGCGTAACGAGGATCTTCACTCTTGAATCCTTGTTCGATGACGAGCTGCTCGGTGTAGTGCGCCCATCCGTCCTGCCCCGACGAAGGCTGTGGGAAAGGATTCAGACCGATCCATATGCGACGCACCTTGCCCGGGGTCTGGCGCATGAAGAGGGAATGCACGAAGTGGCCGGGCATCGCTTCGTGCGCCGACGTGATGGTGAGCGAGGGGTAGTTGTACCGCTCGAGCCACTTCTCCTGCTGCGCCGCGGGCCACGACGGGTCGGCGTCGGTGACATAGAAGATGGATTTGACGGGCGTTGTTTCGAGTGGCGGGGAGGCGTGCATCGATGCCAGGCCGATGTCGAACGGCTTGGACGGCTCTACCACGACGGTTTCGTCGTTAGGCAGCTCGACGAGGTGTTTCGCCTTTACAAACGCGCGAAGCGTGTCTACCACGGCGCGCGTGGCGGCAACGAGTTGCCCGCGAGGCGGATGATCCTTCAGGATCTCGCGCCAGATGTCCATCGGGTCGCGCTTTGGGTCCACCGCCTTCGCCTTCTCGCGAAAGAGCACTTGCTCGCGCGCTAACTCGCGAGTGCCGATCTCGAGAAGTTTGTCGATGGGGAGATCGATCAGCTCTTCGGCGCGATATCGCGCCTCGACGTACGGAGCGCCTAACGCGATCTGGCCGTTCGCCTTCGCAATGACCTCTTTTTCCAGGTAGACGACGAACGAGTCGATCGCCGCGCGTGCGATCGTCGCTTCGGCGTTCATGCTGTTCCACGTCTCTCCTCGCGGACCCGGCAGCGCGAGCGCGAGATCTCTTTCCAACATCCCGCTCGCCCCCTTGAACATCGCTGCGCCGCGCTCGGCCAGGATGCGAGGCGGATTCACGAGGTTGGCTTTTGCGGCGCCGAGAAGGCGCGGGACTTTCTTCAGTTTGTCTGCGAGGCGCGCCATCCGTTCAGCAGGTGGCGCGTTCTCCATCGTCATGAGATTGTGCACGCCGTCTGACACGGCCGCTGCGTACACCATCGGGTTTCGCTGCCAACTCTTAGCCACCTCGATATCAAGGAGCCAACCGTCGATGATTCCCGTAATGATGCGTCGGTCGACGCGCTCATCCGGCGGAAGCCGGTCGGCAGGGAGCGCCTCGAATTTTTCTTTCATCGCGCGGAACCACGCCACCTGCGCGGACATTGCCTGGGCGGAAAAGTCCTCGAGTTCCCCATCGTGCGCGTGCAGTCCATTCCCGGCTGCAATGGAGGGATAGAGCTTGCCCCATCCATCCAGGTACTCGTCGACGAGCGCTGCGAACCGTGTCGCCTCTGGGGTCGACTTGCCGTACGTGGTTGCGGCAGTTGCCTCGTTAGGCGACGCGCTGCTATCGGCGCCGCCGCTGGCAGAGACGCGTTCGGCTTTGGGAGCGCACGCGCTCCCGGCCGTGATGAGCGCGATGATGGCTGCGACAGCGGTTGCCCCCACGGAAGTGCGCATGCAAAGTCCTCTTGGAATATTCGTCCTTGGGCACGACGGCGGACGCGGCGTGGACGAAGTCGTGAAAAACCTCGCTCGAGCCCCCCTCCCCGGCAAATCGACGACGACGATAGGGACCGGCGCAGTGCTTCGGTAGAGAACCTCGATGCCTAACGCGCGACGGCCGGCGTGGTGCGCCGGCCGTCGTGTGTGGGGCATTCGAATTGTGTCGTTCGCGCGCATTTTGCTCCGTCCCCCGGCTCTGACCCGGGGCTCTGACCCCGGGCTCTGACCCCGGGCTCTGACCCCCAGCTCTGACCCCCAGCTCTGAGCCGACTACTTGTCGAAGTTCCAGTTCACGAGGGGGAGGACGCGCCGGCCACTGGGGTTGTTCTTCACGATGTTGATCACACCGATCTGCATTCCGTGCAAACGCCACGCGTGATTCACCAGCCCGATCGTCAGACCGCGCTGACTACCGCGAATGTCGTTGAACGAGCTGACGCCGACACCGCGCAGCGTTCCACCTTCGATGATGCGCACGGTGTACACACCGACCATCAAGCCGTTGAGGTGTTGCCCACCGACGCCGAGTCCGCCGACGGCGACTCCGCTAATGGTGGGTGCACCGACTCCCAGACCACCAATCGATAGGTAGCGCAGCGACCCTCCCGACCCGACGCCGAGCCCACCGATGAAGATTCCCTTCCCATCTCCGCCCACGCCGACGCCCGCGCCGCCTACGGCTAAGCCGGTGAAATCACCTCCGGCGCCCACTCCGGCTCCTCCGACCGCAATTCCCTTATAGTCGCCGCCGACGCCTGCTCCGAGTCCGCCGACGAGGATCCCCTTTCCGCCGCTTCCACCACCGGCGCCGAGTCCTCCGATCATGATCCCGTTGAGACGTCCTCCGGCGCCGACACCCAAGCCGCCGATCGCAACGCCTTGTAGATCGCCGCCGGTGCCGCCGCCCAACCCTCCGACGAGGAGACCCTTCACGCTTCCGCCGGCGCCGGCCCCCAACCCTCCAATCATGATCCCGCGCAGCTCGCCGCCCGCGCCGACGCCCAGTCCACCGACCGAAAGACCGGTGACATTACCGCCACTACCGGTGCCGAGTCCGGCGACAAAAATGCCTTTGATATCGCCTCCGCCGCCGATGCCGAGGGCGGCGGCTCCGATGCCGGAGAGGTTGTCGGACACGCCCACGCCCGCACCGAGTACAATGCCTCGAATGTGTCGCCCGCCGGTGACTGGGAGGCCAAGCGCGATTCCGTTGACATCTCCTTCACCCCCTTCGTAGGGGTACCAAATCGTCGCGTTGAGTCCATCCACACGGTCGAGCCGAGTGTCGCGGTAGTTGAGGCGAATCCCTTTGACCCTGCGTGAGTCGCCGATGCTGAGACCTGTACCGTTAATGGTGAGGTCGAGCGATCTCTTTTTGTCTGGGACGCTCTGCGCGGCGAGCAATTCGGGTACGATTGCGCCTAGCGTGAGGGCGGCGAGCGATACTGTGATGAGGGAGCGCGGGAATGACCGACGTCGAAGGATCATGGTTTGACGGACGAGGGACGAACTGTTGCTGGCGATGACATGGTGAGTCAGCGTGAGCGAGTTGCGCACTCGTTCATACGGCGCGCCGGACAGGGGCGGTTTCAAGGCGAATGCGGCAATAGCGACCATCTTTCGCGCGCACGGCGCGAAGCATAGCAATCGGTCGCTTGCGGTCGAGCGAAATTCCACGAAACGTCCGGTGGGTGTTTCCTGTTGAGTATGAAGCGGACAGGTACTTGGGCGCGCCGAATATGGATAACGTGAACTTGGCGGGAGCAATGGTTGCACTTGCGAATCGGGAGACTGGCGCAGCGGCTCGGTCTACGTGGACCATGTCGAGGGAGCGGTGCCGCGCCTAACGAGTGAGCGCCGGCTTACGCGCGCCAACGCCGCCTCGCCAATTCCGGCGTGGTTGCGCGGCGCATTGGCCGCCGCGGGGGTGCAGGGGGTCGGCTGGGGCGCCGTCGCGATCATTGCTCCCGCGTTTTTCTTCGCCCAGTTCGGATTGGCGTTACCTAACTATCCGCAACTTGTACAACTTGCCGGCCTCTTTGTCGCATTGCTCGGCGCGGCGACGATCGTGGCGTCGCGCGACCCAGCGCGTCACTGGCCCATCATCGCGATGGGGTTGGCAGCGAAGGTCGTCGTTCCGATCGGCGCACTGCGGGAATGGATGCAAGGTGCCATTCCGGCGCGTGCCTTCGCCGCCGTGTTGGCCAACGACGTGATCTGGTGGATCCCGTTCACGATGTTGTTGTGGCGTGCCGCCCGCGCCTTTGCTGCTGGCGACATACCCCGGTCGCCACTGCGTTATGCCCCGCGCGATGCGATGGCGCGAGCCTTGAGCAACGACGGCATCTCTCTTCTCGAGTTGTCGAACGACAAACCTCGGCTCGTCGTATTCTTGCGACACGGGGGTTGTACCTTCTGCAAGGAAGCGTTAGACGACTTGCGCCTGCAGCGCCGAAGAATCGAGGCCACGGGGGCGGCGATTGTCCTTGTACATATGGGGATGCCCGAAGCGGGCGACGCGATCCTCGAACGTGGCCGTGGCGGGCTCGAAGATGTCTCCTTGATCAGCGATCCGCTGCGACAGCTTTACCAGTCATTCGCGTTGGAGCAAGGGAGCTTTGGCGCGCTGTTCGGACCGCGGGTCATCTGGCGTGGTTTGGCGGCGACGCTGCACGGTCATTTCATGGGACCCATTGAGGGCGATGGCTTGCAGCTCCCTGGTGTATTCGTCGTCTCGAAAGGAGCTATCGTCGGTGCCTATCGACATAAGACGGCTGCCGACCGTCCCGACTACGTCGCGCTGGCGAGTGGTGTGTGCAGCGAGTCGTCGGACTCCGCTGCCTAACGACGGGGCGTACGCTTCCTTCACGTCCTTGCACCATGAACGCCGCGCATCGCTTTCTCATCGTCGACGACGAACGCCAGATCAGGCGCGCCGTCTCGCATATTCTGGAGACACTGGGCGGCGATATTCGTGAGGCGGCAAACGGTCGCGAAGCGTTGACGCTGGCGGCAGCGGAGTCGCCACATCTCGTGGTGCTTGACCTCGGCCTTCCTGACATGGACGGAACCGAGCTTTGTCGCGAACTCCGGCTTTGGAGCTCGGCGGCCATTCTCGTGTTGACAGCGCGCCACGACGAAGTGGCGACGATCGAAGCACTCGATGCTGGCGCCGACGACTACGTGACGAAGCCGTTCTCGCCTCCCGAGCTCCTGGCGCGAGTCCGAGCGCTCCTACGGCGAGCGGCGAGGCAGCAGGCGGATGAGGGTACGCGCACCATCGTCGAAGTTGGCTCGGTGCGCATCGATCTCGCGGGGCGTACGGCCGAGCGCAATGGAACGCGCGTTCGCCTAACGCCAACCGAGTGGGAGCTTCTCGCCGCATTGGCATCGAGTGCCGGGCGCGTGTTGACGCACCAACAGCTCTTTAGCACAGTGTGGAAAGGGCGCGTGTTCGGAGACGCACAGGCGCATCTTCGTGTCCACATGGCACACCTGCGAAGGAAGCTAGAAGACGATCCCGTGCGTCCGCGGTTCCTGCTGACCGAACTCGGCGTCGGCTACCGCTTCGTCGCGGAATGAGTCGCGTGTGAGCGAGCACGAGCAAGCAAGAGGCCGCGGTTCCTCGCCCACGAGCAGACTCGTTAGGCGCTCATCGGCAGGCCGGGAGTGGCGGCCGCTGTTCTGGGTCCTCGTGTTGGCACTTGCTGTTGCGGCGCTCGTGCCGTTTCGCGCGCGTCTCGACAAGTCACACATCACGCTCGCCCTACTCCTCGTCGTCCTGGCGTCAGCGGCCGATGGTGGGCGGCGTACCGGGCTTCTCACCGCCGGGCTCGCGTTTCTGGGCTTCAATTGGTTCTTCCTGCCGCCATATGGGACGCTTGTCATCAGCGACCCGCTCGATTTGTTTGTACTGCTGGCTTTTTTGGGGACGAGTGTCGTCGCATCGCACTTGTTTCATCGTGTGCAGCGCGAGGCCGATGAGGCGCGCGAACGTGCCGCCGAGGTCTCGACGCTTGCTTCGTTAGGCGCGGAGGCGATGTCTGCTCCGCGCGCCGAAGGTGCGCTGCGGGTGGTGGCGGAGACTGCACGCACGGCGTTAGGCGTCGCTGCCTGTCGTGTGCACGTCGTGCGTGAGCGCGACACCCGCGACACCCGCGCCACCCGTGACACGCGCGAGGGCGACGTGTCTGCACATGGCGCCCATACGCTTGCAGCTGCCGAAGCGGTATGGACGGTCAGCGCCGTGGCGCAAGGCAACGATTCCCTCGACCTCGAGCCCGTGCGCATGTCGCTCGCGCGTGGAGCGCGCATTGCCATTCTCGACGGCGGCATCGTTCGCGTCATCACCGACGACGGCTCGGCGTTGCACGACTCACTGCGCGGCGAGGCGGTGCGACGGCTATTGCTTCCGTTGCGTGGCGGAACGCGCTTCATCGGAGTCCTGGATGTCGAGGACGCGCGCGGATTTCCGCTCCCGGAGACTCGCGAGCGACTGATCGCCGCGTTGGCGTACTACGCCGCGTTAGGCGCCGAGCGATCGCGCCTGGAGCGTGCCGACGCACATCTCGAGGCGATGCGGGAGGCCGACCAGATGCGAAACGCCCTCCTCGCCTCCGTATCGCACGATCTTCGCACACCGCTCACCACGATCAAGGCGCTGGCACACGAATTAAGCGCGTTAGGCGATGAACGTTCGGACATCATCGGCCAGGAGGCGGACCGTCTCAACCACTTCGTCTCCGACATGCTCGACGTCTCGCGCCTCGCGAGCGGTCGATTCCCGCTCCGCATCTCCGTCACTCCGGTAGACGATCTGATTGCCACCGCGCTGCAGCAAGTGGAAGGGAGCTTTGCCGGACGCCGCATCGACGTGCAGCTTCCTCACGACGACCACTTCCCGCTCGCGCGCTTCGACCTCACGCATTCGGTGCGAATCCTCGTCAACCTGTTGGAAAACGCGCGGAAGTACGCGCCCGGCATGTCGCCGGTTGACATCGTCGTCGCTCGCGAGGCTGAATGGATTCGCATTCGCGTTGCCGATCGCGGGCCAGGAATCGCACCTAACGAGAGGGAGCGCATCTTCGACGCCCTGTATCGTCCGGCCAACATGCGTCCGGACGTTGGGAGCGCGGGACTCGGGCTCGCCATCGGGCGGGGGCTTGCCGAGGCGCAGGGCGGATCCCTCACCTACGCGCCGCGGGAGGGGGGCGGGAGTCTGTTTACACTCTCGCTGCAGGGCGCATCGCTCGCCGACCTCGACGAAGGTGACTCCGACAGTCGTTAGGCGCGGCAGTCACTGCGCGCGATCAGAATCTTAACGCCGTCTTAATGCGCCGCGACGCGCTCTTTGTGCGTCGTGTGCGCCGCCTGCCGCATCCTCTTCTTCGTCTCGCGCGGTGAAGGCATCGCACCGTCGATGCTCATGCGCAGCGCGGTGTTCGGTGGAGGAGTCATGCTCGACATTGTTTACGTGCTGCTCACGTTCGCGTTCTTTGCGCTGATGCTGCTGTATGTCCGCGGCTGCGCGCGGCTGGGCGAGACATCCGGCACTTGCCCGGAAGAGCGCTGAGCATGAGCGCTGAAACTGTGCTGGCGCTGATGGTCGCCGTAGCGATCCTCGTCTATCTGGTGTACGCGCTCCTGCGTCCGGAGCGCTTCTAGCCGTGACGACTAACGGTTGGCTGCAGATCGCATTCTTCGCGCTGTGCGTGTTGCTGGTGGCGAAGCCGGTTGGATGCTACCTCGTGAGCGTGTATGACGGCTCGCAGCGGTGGCTCGCGCCATTCGAGCGAGCGATCTATGACGCATGCGGCATTGACGCCAGCGAGGATCAGCATTGGACTCGTTATGCGTCGGCACTGCTCCTCTTCAGCGTCGCCTCGATGCTCCTGACGTACCTGGCGCTGCGAGCGCAGGCGCTACTCCCGCTCAATCCTCAATCGCTCGCTTCGCTCACGCCGCGACAGGCGTTCGAGACGGCCGCATCGTTCACGACCAACACCGACTGGCAGTCCTACAGCGGCGAAGCGACGATGTCGTACCTGTCGCAGATGATGCAGTTGGCCTTTCATAACTTCGTCTCGGCGGCGGCCGGCATGGGTGTCGCCGTCGCGCTGGTGCGAGGCATCGCGCGCCGAAGCGCCGGAAGGATCGGGAATTTCTGGGTCGATACCGTTCGCGGAACGCTGTACATCCTCATTCCTATGTCGTTGGGCCTAGCGTTGCTGTTCGTGCAGCAGGGGGCGATCCAGAATTTCAGGCCCTACGTGCAGCTGACGACTCTCGAGGGAGCGAAGCAGGTCCTGGCGATGGGTCCCGTCGCCAGCCAGGAAGCGATAAAGCAACTCGGGACAAATGGCGGCGGCTTCTTCAACGCCAACTCCGCGCATCCATTCGAGAATCCCACGCCCTGGACAAACTTCTGGCAGATGCTCGCCATCTTCGTGATTCCCTCGGGGATGACGTACATGCTTGGGCGAATGGTGAAGAATCAGCGCCACGGATGGGCGGTGTGGGCTGCGATGTACGTGCTCTTTAGTGCTGGCGTCTCGACGGCGTATTGGGCGGAGAGCCACGGCAATCCGATCCACGCGGCACGCGGCGTGGATGTCGCTGCCAGCGCGGATAATCCCGGCGGCAATATGGAGGGCAAGGAAGTGCGCTTCGGGATCGCCAATTCTGCGCTCTTCGCGACGGTAACCACCGATGCATCGTGCGGCGCGGTGAACGCGATGCATGACTCGTTCACCCCGTTAGGCGGACTCGTACCGCTCGTCGACATCCAGTTGGGCGAAGTTGTCTTGGGAGGCGTCGGCGCTGGATTGTACGGCATGCTGGTGATGGTGGTGCTCACCGTATTCATCGCCGGCTTGATGGTCGGCCGCACTCCGGAATACCTGGGGAAGAAGATTCAGGCGCGCGAAATCCAGATGGCCATGCTCTACGTCCTGGTCTTCCCCGCCGCGATCCTCGTCGCGACGGCAGTCTCCGTGACGACGCCTAACGGGGTCGCGGCCCTCAACAACGCTGGGCCGCACGGACTGTCGGAGATCCTGTACGCCTTCTCGAGCGCCACCGGAAACAACGGGAGCGCCTTTGCCGGTCTCACCACGAGCACAACCTATTACAACACCATGCTCGGCGTCGCTATGCTCGTAGGACGCTTCGCCATGATGGTGCCGATGGTCGCGTTAGGCGGTTTCCTTTCCGAACAGCAGACCACTCCGGAGTCAACTGCAACATTCCCGGTATCATCGGCGCTTTTTGTCGTCCTCCTCATTGGCGTCATTCTCATCGTGAGCGCCCTCACCTTCTTCCCCGCGATCTCGTTAGGCCCGGTCGTCGAGCACCTCGTGATGGGCGCGGGGAGGCTCTTCTGAGATGTCGGTTTCGAAACGCCCACTCTTTGACGCACCCATCGTGCGAGGTGCCGTTCGGGATGCCTTGCTGAAGCTTCGGCCGCGAACGATGGTGCGAAACCCAGTCATGTTCGTGGTCTTCGTGGGAAGCATCGTTACCACGTTGGTGCTGGGGCGCGACATCAGCGCTGGCGATGAGCACATCGGTTTCACTCTGCAACTCGCCGTGTGGCTCTGGTTCACCGTGCTCTTCGCGAACTTCGCCGAGGCGATGGCCGAGGGGCGCGGGAAGGCGCAGGCCGATACGCTCCGCGCATCACGTACGCAGACCAAAGCCAAAAAGCTGCAAGATCGCAACAACCGATTCGACTTCCTGTTTGTCCCATCGAATGAGTTGGAGCGAGATGACTATGTCGTGTGCGAACCCGGCGATGTCATTCCGTCCGACGGCGAAGTCATCGAAGGCGTGGCCTCAGTCGACGAATCGGCCATCACTGGAGAGTCCGCGCCCGTCATCCGCGAGTCGGGCGGCGACCGTTCGGCAGTCACCGGTGGGACGAAGGTCTTGTCGGACTATCTCGTCATTCGCATCACTGCTGGAGTGGGTGAGACCTTTCTGGACCGCATGATTGCCCTCGTCGAGGGCGCCGCGCGGCAGAAGACGCCTAACGAGATCGCGCTCACCATCCTGCTGTCGGGACTCACGATCGTCTTTCTGTTCGCCGTCGTCACACTGCAGCCTTTTGCGCTGTACTCGGGGACGTCGGTCTCCACGCCGGTGCTTGTCGCGCTGCTCGTCTGTCTCATTCCGACAACGATCGGCGGACTGCTCAGCGCCATCGGCATCGCGGGAATGGATCGAATGATCCAGCAGAACGTCATCGCGATGAGTGGGCGCGCCGTTGAGGCAGCCGGTGATGTGAACACGCTCCTTCTCGACAAGACGGGGACCATCACGTTAGGCAATCGTCAAGCCGTGTCGTTTCATCCCGTGCCCGGCGTCGATGAATCGTTCCTGGCGGAGCGCGCTCGCCTCGCCTCGATCTCCGACGAAACGCCGGAAGGGCGCAGCATCGTGGCGTTGGCAAACTCGCGGATGATTGCCGATGGCGCGGCGTCGGTACTCGATACGCCAACATTCGTCCCCTTCTCGGCGGCGACACGCATGAGCGGGATCGATGCCGCGGGGATGCAGCTGCGGAAGGGGGCTGGCGACACCGTGACGCGCTGGGTACACGAGCACGGTGGCAATGGGGTGGCCGAGCTTCGCCCCCTCGTAGAACGCATCGCTCGCGAAGGGGGGACACCACTGGTAGTCGCCGAACGCGACACCATGTCGTTAGGCATCCGCAACGCGCGCGTCCTCGGCGTCATATATCTGAAGGACATCGTGAAAGGAGGAATGCGCGAGCGTTTCGAGCGTCTGCGTGCGATGGGCATTCGCACGGTGATGATCACGGGCGACAATCCGCTCACCGCTGCAGCCATCGCGCAGGAGGCCGGTGTCGACGACTTCCTGGCGGAGGCAAAGCCGGAGGACAAGATGGCGTTGATCAAGCGCGAGCAGGGCGGCGGGAAGCTCGTGGCGATGACCGGCGACGGCACAAACGACGCGCCCGCCCTGGCGCAAGCCGACGTCGGCGTTGCGATGAGTAGTGGAACGCAAGCGGCAAAGGAGGCGGGGAACATGATCGACCTCGACTCCAATCCGACAAAGCTCATTGAAGTGGTGGAAATCGGGAAGCAGCTCCTGATGACACGTGGCGCATTGACGACGTTCTCCATTGCGAACGATGTCGCGAAGTACTTCGCGATCATTCCCGCCATGTTCGTCTCCGCCTATCCAGCGTTAGGCGCGCTGAACCTCATGCGCCTGCACTCCAGCGACTCCGCGATCCTGGCGAGCGTGATCTTCAACGCCCTGATCATCGTCGCCTTGATTCCACTCGCGTTGCGCGGTGTGCGGTATCGCCCCGCGCCAGCAGCTGCAATCCTGCGGCGGAATCTTGTCGTGTACGGACTTGGTGGACTCATCGTTCCGTTCGTCGGCATCAAGCTCATCGATGTCGCGCTCGTCGTCTTGCACCTGGTGTGACCATGCCGATGCTCCGCAATCAACTCCGCCCGGCGATTTCGCTGACGCTCGTGCTCTGCGTGGTGACAGGCGTGATGTATCCCGCCGTCGTCACCGGGCTCGCGCAACTTCTCTTTCCCCGTCAGGCGAACGGTTCGCTCGTGAGGGCAAACGGACGTGTGGTGGGGAGCTCGCTCATCGGGCAGGCGTTCACGCAGCCTCAATATTTCCATCCGCGTCCGTCAGCTGCAGGCGCGGGATACGATGCGGCCGCATCGTCGGGAACCAACAAAGGCCCAACAGACGCGAAGCTCGCCGACACACTACTCGCGCAGTCAGTCGCCGACGCGGTGAACAACGATGGCGCCAGGCAGGGAGCGATTCCGAGCGATATGGTGACACGCTCGGCCTCGGGACTGGATCCTCACATCTCGCCAGCGAACGCTCGCCAGCAGGTGGCGCGCGTTGCCCGAGCGCGCGGAGTCGATAGCACTGCGGTGCGTGCCGTTCTCGATGCTCACACTGAGTCCCGACAGTTTGGCTTCTTTGGGGAGCCGCGCGTGAACGTGCTCCTCCTGAACATCGCGCTCGATTCTGCGTTCAGGCCGCGCCTGCCGGGACACGACAGCCTAACGAAGGTCGGTGCTGCCAAGGATACAACGGCAAGGCTCACGTATGGTGGTTTTGTCGACACATACTTCGCGTGGGACGTTAGGCAGCCTGCCAACTTCGATCGTTCCTACACGACGCAGCCCGCACGGCACGCCGAGTTCAACGTGAACCTGGCGTTCGTCGAGGCCAAGCTCGCGGCCAAGCGTTACCGCGGTCGCCTGGCGCTTCAATGGGGGACATCGGTTCAAGCCAACTATGCTGCGGAGCCCAGAGTCGGGAGCGTGAGCGGCGCATCGGTGAGTCAATTTCTACAGGAGGCGACCATTGGCTATCAACTCAACAAGTCGCTCTGGCTCGATGGCGGCATCCTTTTTTCGCACATCGGCTACGAAGGGTGGATCTCCCGTGACAACATCACGTACACGCGATCGCTGATTGCCGACTATTCGCCGTACTACGAGGCGGGGGCAAAGCTGACGTGGACGCCAGCGCCCGCGCTGACGGCGACGATCGTCGCGGTGAATGGCTGGCAAGTCATCTCCAAGTACAACACGCCACTCGCTGTTGGCGTGAGACTCGATTATGTCGCGTCACCAGGCCTAACGCTGACGTACGCGAACTTCGTTGGCGACGTCGCACCCGACTCCAGTGTGCGGGAGTTGCGAGTTTTCAATGAAGTCATTGCTGAGTACAAGCTCGGGCCGGCGTTCGTCATGGCGGGAGCGGTCGACGTAGGAAGTCAGGAGCGCTCCTCTATCAACGGCAAGACGGCGACTTGGTACGGCGCATCACTACTTGGCAAGTACACCGTGAATGACCGTCTCGCTGTCATCGGGCGCGTCGAACGATATGCCGATCCGCATCGGGTGATGGTGTCGACGCACGATGGCGAACCGTTTGAGACGAACAGCGGCTCGTTAGGCGTCGACGTGGCGCTTTCATCGCGACTTCTCTGGAGGAGTGAGGCGCGCATGTTTGCCTCCAGCGCCGACGTCTGGCCAACACATCGCGTCGGCGCGTACGCTGCGAGCAATGCCCTCCTTGTCTCGTCGCTCGGACTCACGTTCTAGCACGACGAGGGCTGCCGTGACCGAATCTGCCGCCGACCGCGAGACGACGAACTTCTTCGAGATCGTTCGCCGTCGCGAACGCGGGAAGCTTAGGGTGTACATGGGATCGGCCGCGGGAACCGGAAAGACGTTTCGCATGCTGCAGCAAGCTCACGACCTGCGTCGTCGTGGTGTCGACGTCGTCGTTGGCTTCGTGGAGACGCACAGGCGCGCGGAGACACTCGCACAGTTGCGCGATCTTCCGATCGTTCCGCGGCGAAGCATTCCGTATCGCAATGTCGCGCTTGAGGAGATGGACTTGGAAGCGATCGTCGCGCGCCGTCCGC
Organism: Gemmatimonadaceae bacterium; assembly: GCA_044224185.1. GTDB lineage: Bacteria > Gemmatimonadota > Gemmatimonadetes > Gemmatimonadales > Gemmatimonadaceae > SCN-70-22. The sequence continues at coordinate 250,297 of JBGAKW010000009.1, forward strand.
AGGTTGCGCTCGTGGATGAACTCGCCCACACCAACGTCCCTGGTTCGCGCCACCGCAAGCGCTGGCAGGACGTGATGGAACTGCTCGACGAAGGGATCAACGTGATCTCCGCCGTCAACGTCCAGCACCTCGAGTCGCTCAATGACGTCATCCAGCGCACGTTAGGCGTCACCGTGCGCGAGACGGTCCCGGATTGGGTCGTCTCGGCGGCCGATCAAGTGATCAATCTCGATATCTCGTCCGAAGACCTTCGCGAACGATTGCGCGAGGGAAAGATCTACGCGCCCGAGAAGATCGACTCGGCGCTGGCGAACTTCTTTACCGATGAAAACCTAACGACACTTCGAGAACTCGCCCTGCGCGAGGTGGCGAGTTCGGTGGATCGCACGCGGGAGGAAATTGTACGTCGAGAAACGGGGACAGGGCGGAGCGAGCGCAAGACGGTGGAGCGAATCCTCGTCGCGATGTCGAGCAATGCGACCTTTACGGCACAACTGCTTCGTCGCGCCAGCCGGATCGCGGGACGTCTCAATACTGACTGGTACTGTCTCTACGTGCAGACAGAAGCCGAAAGTGCGACACGCATTGAATCCGACGTGCAGCGGATGCTCGTGGAGAACATCCAGATGGCGCAATCGTTAGGCGCCGAATTCGTGAAATTGAAAGGCGAAGACGTCGCGCGGACGATACTGCAGTTCGCGCGTGAGCGAGAGGTGACGCTTGCGTTGGTCGGAAAGGGCCGGCGCTCTCTTTGGCATCGGATGCGCCACGGTTCCGTGGTCAAGCGCCTTGTCGACAACAGCACGGGACTCGATGTCCTCGTGGTCTCGCTCAATGATGGCGTGGTACGCGAACGCTACGCGGGAGACGACGACTGATGCGTGTCGGACAGCGTCTCTTTCTCGCCGTTCTCCCGGCCATCTTCGGCGTTCTCTCCGTCGCGGCCCTCGCGTACTTCGGGAGATACGCGCGTGCGGCTCCGGAATGGCTTGTTCTAGTGGCGGTTGTCGCGTCGATTGCATCGGCCGTCCTTGCCTGGCGCAACACGCGCTATGTGGCCCATCGCATCGAACAGCTCGCGGCCCGTCGCGCGGGTCGTGCGGGCGATAGCGCGACGGTGAAACGAGCGAGCGCCCTGCTTGGCTTCGCCCCGCTTGCGCCGCTCTCGCCTAACGAGACTATCGACGAACTGGATCGCATCGAACACCTCGTCGATCGGCTGAGCGACGCGCTCGCGGAGTCGCGCGCGTTGCAGGCGCAGGAGAGCGCGCGCCGTCACGAACGCGCCCGCGAGTACGCGACGCTCGTGCGCAGTACGGCCGATGCATCGGTCAAGGAGTTGGATGAAGTACGACTTCCGCTGCACATTCTTCTCGACAACCACTTCGGTGAACTCAACGAGAATCAGGAGGAGATGTTGGGTACGGCAAGCGTTGCCGCCGAGGTCGTCGAGATTGGCCTCGCTCGCCTGCGCGACATCGCGCGCCTCGACCTCGACGAAGGCGCACTACGACGCGATCGCGTTAGGCTCAGCGATCTGGTCGAAGGAATTGTCCCGTCGTTGCAGATGGAAGGAGAGAAGCGCAACGTCACGGTGTCAGTCGATATTGCCACGCCGCTAGCGCCGGTCTCTGGCGACCGTGTACGGCTGCAGGAGGCTCTCTCCGATCTTCTACACGACGCGCTCAGTCGCACCATCGAGGGGGGGAGCCTCGAGATCAAGGTCGGTACCGATTCACCACTCTCCATGCGCGTTTCGGGTGCGGAGGGACTTCCTTCCCCTGCCGCCTTTGCGCTTGCACAGCGCGTGGTTTCGGCCAACAGCGGGAGCATTATTGCAGCTGGCGGTATCATCGACTTCGAGTTCGCGCCGTCACCGCTCCCCTGACGCGCGAGGTGGCCTGCATGGAGACCCGGCCCACGCGGTTTCGAAGGCTCGCATGCGACTCCCTTCGTCATGCAAGCGCACTTCCTCCCCTTCTCGGTCACGTAGAACGGCGCAAAGAGCAAGCACGCAATCAAACCGGACAACTCCCGGTCCTGCGCGATCCCGGCTCATGAGAATCTCATTCACGATCGCATAACGAAAGCCGAAACAAGACCCTGCAGCGCCCCACATTCATGCGGGGCTTGGTCGTGTAGGGGAGTTCGCACCTACGGCGTGTCGCCATTGGTGGCCGCGTCGCGTATGATTGGCGATTGCGACCGCACACCCCGACGAATTGTGGGATGACGCACCGACCCACGGGCGCAATCGTTGCAGCTTTACCCGGTAATTCCTGCCCTTAACACTCGCCGCGACCCGTCGTCTCCCTACCGCAGTCGCGTGACTCACCCCTGGCGGACGCGCTGGCGGCTCGGCTAACTGGTTCTCAATTTCGGTTCTGCACTCCCGCTGTACTTCTCTTCCCCCCGGCTGCCACGTTGCAGCTGCACGCGAACTCCAAAGCATCTCTCCTATGAAGCCAACTCTTCGTTCTGGCGCACTCGCTGCCGCTGTGTTGCTTGCAGCCTGCGGAGGTGACCCGACTTCATCGCCCGACAACGCCACTCTTTCCCCGACGACGAACGCGAGCGTCAACGCCGATGCCGCGTCAGTCGCGACCGATGTCACCTCGCAGAAGATCGAAGTGATGCGCGGGCCAAGCGGGCTCTGGGGCTTCGGATTCCGCGCAGATCCTGGAAAGTTCGAGTGCACGTCGGCAACGCGCGGAAAGCTCTCGATCACTCGCACTTGCGTGTTCAAGGACGCCGCTGGCGCAACGCAAACAGCGTATGATCCCGCGACAACCGCGACAGCGACGATCTCCACGACCATAAAGGGAGACGCGGAACACGGACACTTCGGTGCGACAGTCGATCGCAGCGGCACGTTCACCGCGACAGGTCTCGCGGGAACCGAGACCAAGCGCACGTGGAACGGGTCGTCGAACGGCACCGCGACGCGTGTGCGCGAGATGGACGACGACAACGCCGACACGACCAAGGCGCGCAAATACCAAATCACGCACAGCGCGACGTGGACAGACGTGGTGATTCCGGTGCCGCGTTCCGACCATGGGTGGCCGATTTCCGGTACCGTGAAGCACACGATGACGATCAAGATCACCGGCGGGAAAGACGACGGCAAAACGGTGACGCGTGAGGTGGTCATCACCTTCAACGGAACATCGAAGCCGACCGCCACGCTCAATGGCGAAGTGTACGATCTCGACTTGAATGGTCGCGGGCGCCCGCACAAGCGCGGTTGACGCCGCAGTTGCCTAACGACAACAAAGGCCCCGTCGGTCAGACGGGGCCTTTTCGTTCTCATGGAAATCGTTCCGATCAATACAGGCCGACTACCGCTTGATACCTAACGAAGAAAGTACGGCGTCGCGCACTGATGGCCACGCCACGCACTTGGGCGACATGACTTCATGGTGAGCTGCCCCGGGAACCACGATGACTGACACGTTGTCGCCAGCCGCGCGGGCTTTGGCTGCGTAGGCGTCGAGGTGTTCGCGCGGCATCACTTTGTCAGACTCGCCCGCAAGCATCACCTGCGGCACGCCTAACGGAAGAAATGCCGCCGGCGAAGCATCGCGCCAGCGATCGGGGAACGACTCGGCAGCCCCCCCCAACAGTGCAGCAACCACGTCGTTTCCTTCACCGCACAAGCCGGGGTACGAGGCGAAGTCCTGAAGGTCCCCCGGACCGCCAAGTGCAATCGCGGCTCGCAGCGGCAGCGGCGCATTAGCGTACAGCGCCGATGTTTTCGGTAGTTTGTGGCGCGCCGCCAACCAGAGCGCGAGCTGGCCGCCCGCCGAGTGCCCGACGGCGACGACGCGAGTAAGATCGAGCGGATACTTGCGCGCAACATCTCGCAACTTATCGGCGGCGAGACCCACGTCGGTCAATGTGCCTGGCCACCCGCCACCCGGATCATCGTGCCGGCGATATTCCACGTTCCACGTCGCCACCCCTTCATCACGCAGGGCGTCGGAGAGTGCCGCCGCGTTCTGAAGCGACGCATAGGCGTGCACCCAACATCCGCCATGCAGGACGATGGCCACCGGAAACGGACCCTTTCCCTTCCCGTTAGGCAGCCGCAACTCGGCAAATTGCAGCGAGTCGGTTCCGTAGGCGATGCGCGCATCCGCCGCCTTCGAGGGAAGTGCGTTGACATCGGCCGACCGGAGGAATTGCGCGTCGGCGTCCATAACGATCGATAGGTGTAAGGAGGCTCCGATCAGCCCGAGGCGCAGCGTGCGACGCATGTGAGACAGTTGTTGAGTCGATGAATCGGTCGGTGCGATGTGGCAGAAGAGCATAACAACCGAACGAAGGGCGCGGGAGGGATTGGTGGTGTCAACGCACCAGTCTTCCGTTGACGACCCACGGTACACCACCGACGGTGACGGTGGCATCGGTGAAGAAGTTCCACCGCACGTAATTGCCGCGCACCGCCCCTCCCAACTCACTGTTATCGCCTAACGAGAGCCGCACTACTCCAGCGCCGTACCCGTAGTACGGAATCCAGCGCTCGCCGGTGCGCGGAATCGCCAGCAATGGGTTGAGCCCAAGCGCGAATTCGCGGAAAGACTTGCCGGCGTCGCCAGCACTCGCCAATTCCTTCTCGACTCCCTCCTTTCCTTGCTTCGCGGTAAACGTCGCAACGCGGCCATCCTGGAAGCCCATCTCCAGGCCTTTGACTTTCACGCCACCCCATTCCCCGTCGGGAAAGGCGATGAAGCCGTTGACGCTCCCCTCGATTGGCGCGACGCGAATTGCGCCTGACGGGAGCTCCACCTCGCGATCGATGAGCACCTTGGCATCCCTGGTGTGATCGGCCGAGGCGTTGCCGTCTTGCTTCGTGACGTTGCGGTCGCCGATGCGGAAGCGAAGGTTGGTCCCCGCTGGCGTCGTCACTCGGATCTCCTTCCCGCGCATGGCCTGCTCGAATGCACGCTGCTTTGCCGCTAGGGCCGCGTAGTCGGTGTTGAGCAACGCGCGCTGGTACACGAAGGCGTTGGCCGATGATGTCTCGTGCAAGGTGCCATCGAGTCCATACGCCCCGGCCCAATGAAAATGCACGGTGCGAATGTGCCCGGCGTTAGGCGATGTCATGATGTGCTGCAGGGCGGCGTAGACGGGATGCGCCGGCACCGCCCCGGGGAGCATCACCGCCACGTCCGCACTCGTTAGGTATTGCTCGAGCGCCGCGCCCGACTTTCCGGCAATCCCGTCGGTAAATGCGGTGTGCCAGCTATCCGGCGTCGCTCCCTCTGACGCCACTGCCCCCAGATCCTCACCACCGGCGCGCTTCACCGCCAGCCGCAATGGAACGACAAATTGCTCCGCCATGGAGGGGACGCCGACAAGTAGGACCTTCTCGCCCGGTTTGAGCGCCATTCGCTCGACGAGCTTGTTGGCGATCGCGCGCTGATCGATACCCGCAGCTTGCGCGGCGATGGCCGCAGTCGGCGCTATCGCCGCAAGCGCACACCCCATCAGCAGCGTCGCACCACTGATCGTCCTTTTGAGCTGATACGTTCGACTCGTGTGCATTGTCCCGTTCCGAGTGTGAGTGCGCATGCGGCTTCCCTCGCACTTACGCAATCGTGAGATTCTCTGCGCTGGTCCACCGTAGTAACGCGGCAGTGCTGCACCGCGCGCTTCCCCACCCCACCCCGTCCCACCCCCGTCCCGCCC
>JBGAKW010000051.1:0-5978 GCA_044224185.1 Gemmatimonadaceae bacterium
CAACTCGTCCGGCACCGATTACTCCCACGCCACTGTGCGTCGCTACTGCGGCGCGTGTTGGCCTAACGCCCAAGCGCAGCTCGAGGAGGAAGGCGTATGGGGTTGGTCGTCGCGCGCGTGGCATGATGCCGAAGGTTTCCTCGACCTCATCATGTCCGAGCCTAACGGCGGACAACCGGTGACGCCGGTGATGTTGGCGGGTTTGGCGGACGAGATGCGCGCCATCGCGCCTGACATGGAGGGGCCGATGCCGGCACGCGTGCAGGAGTTCATCCGCCAGCATGCGCCCCCTAAACAGCCGGAGCGATAGCTTACCATCAGACCATCGAAGCTCCGAGCGCGGCGACGTCTCCCCCCTTCAGCTCGTGACCGTCATCGTGATCGTGAGTGACTTCATCACCGCGGACGCGCCCGATCCCGAAGTCGCTGTAACCACAATTGCGTACGTGCCCGCCGCCGTACCACCCGTGAGCGGAGGCTGGGTCGTCCCGCCCTTGTCACCTCCGCCACCACATGAGGTGAACACGCCAATCGTGGCGACTGCGTACACCAGCCGGCGCCTAACGCGCGTCGGAGCGACAACGAGCAACAGCGCGCCGAGCAACATCGCTATCGCGATCCCAGCGGGCGGAGTCCACACCACAATCGTGCTCGAGCCACCAGCCTTCGGCGCGGTCGTCGAGATCGTCAACGTAGTCGAAACGGCTGCACCGTTAGGCGTAAGCGTTGCGGGCGCAAAGGCGCACGCCGTCGTCGCCGGTAACCCCGAGCAGGTGAAACTCACCGCTGAGTTGAAGCCACCACTCGGCGTGAGCGTCAGAATCGCGGTCACGTTCTGCCCCGCGGGCACCGTGACCGACGTCGGACGCGATGTCGCAAATGCAAAGTCCGCGGCGACGGGTGCGGCTTGGAAAGGCGAACAGCGCGGGTTGTTCGCCGCGTCGCAGAGCTTGATGATATAGGGGCGCGTCTCGCCGGCGGGGACGCCAGGCCCCGTCGCATCTCCCACGATGAACTGGCCATCCTCGGAGATTCCCGTTGCCGTCACGAGTGAGACGCCGGTCATGTTGAACCCACGGTCGACCATCACCTGGCGCAGCTCCTTGATCCCTGCGCTCGCGGTCCAGATGAAGGCTGTGCCCTGTCCGTAGTTGAGCACCCGGTTGTACGCCAACGGGCCCGTCGACGAGATGCCGACGACGACTTTCCCATTGTCGCTCACACCAGTTGCGACCGCGTGCGAGTGTCCGGCTAGCGGCCCAATGGCCTGCATTCCTCCCGCGCTGGTCCACCGAAACGCTCGACTCCCGTTCGTCGAGCTTCCGCCGACGGTGATCTGCACGCCGCCCTGCCCTACAACAGTGTTGCCGTCGGACGTGACGGCAGTGGCAATGCTGAAGAAGCCCGGCTCGAGTGCGCCGAGGTTCTGGAAGCCGGTGGACGTCCAGCGGAATGCGCCGCTTCGAAAACCCGAGAAGCTCGCCGCGTCCGCGAAGGTCGCGTCGCCAACGACAACGTCTCCGGCTGCACTCACGCCTGTCGCCCGCGAATCGCCCGTCGGCCCTGCAGGAACGCCGAGGTCCACGAGCCCCAAGTTGGTCCAACGAAAGGCGTGCTGCGCGGCTCCGGCACCTAACTGCGAAAAGCCGACGACGACACCGCCATCGGCACTTACTCCCGTCGCCATCGACGTGCGCGTCGGGTTGTTCGCAGGGTCAAGGGTGCCAAGATCTACGAGACCGCCAGCGAGCGTCCACCGAAATGCGTGAAAGGTGGTGAAGTCACCGCGGTCGATATATCCGACAACGATCTCGTTGTCCGCCTGAGACGATCCGAACGCATAGCGCGCCGACGGACCCGTGGACACGCCGCCCACGCTGGTTGCGCTCCCACTGACATTCGGGTTGGCCGATGAGAAAAGCTGTTGAATCTTGTAGATGCTGTTGTCGGTCACGGGGTCGCACTTGCCGAAATGCGGACGCCAGCGCCCCGTGGGTGCGGCTTGCCGTTCGTCGCCGTACATGTCGAGGAAGACTTCGTTCAGCAGCGGCAGTTTGACCTTCGACCCCTTCGGCCGCATGTAAATGTCATTCAACATCTGGTACATCTCGGGCTCAATCGAGTGCTTCTCCTCGATGGGAGAGCTGCACACCGACTGTGCATGCACGGCGTTAGGCACCAGTGTCACCAGAACGACGAGCGCGGAAACCGCGAGGGTTCGAGTCGTGGCGGGCATGGAGGGGACCGGCGAATGAGGCGGAATGATCGTGTGCTGCACGTCGCCGGTTGGCAAGGGTATTGGCGGAGGGTACGGAACCAACAAAGCCGACCACGAGTGTGGCAACGTCGTAACTCGTGGTGGACCGCCGAAGAAACGGCTGCAGCTGCCGAGCTAGAATGTGAGCGCTTGGTGCACTCTATTTCGATAGGCTGTAGCAGACCCGTGGCGCTATTTGGCGTTAGGCAGCGTACGATACTCCGGGCCCCACCATCACACACGCTAACGTGAGAACTCCGACCCTTCCCAACCTCTCGCTGATTCCAGCCGTCGTCGGAGCCCTGCTGCAGGCTGGCGCCCAACTCTTCGCGATTGCCGTCACTGTGAGCACCGTGACGAAAGCGCCTCCCCGGTCACTGGCGATGTTCGTCGGCGAGTACGGGTACAACAGCGCTTCGTTCTGGGAAGTGATGCCGACGGTGACATTCGCGCTCCTCCTTTTCGCACTGGTCGGCAACTGGCGGACGCCGAGGCGGCGCCTTGTTCTAGCCGCAGTGGCGCTCTTCATCGCGGCCGGCCTCTTCACCATCTTCGTCATGAGTCCGGCCCAGGACGTAGTCGTTGTGGCGGGGTACCGCGATGCCGTTGACGAAGCGCTCCGAGTCAAGGCGGCGCGGTGGCTCATGCTCGACTGGGCATCTTGGGTGCTGACGCTCAGCGTTGGCATCATCCTGGCGACAGCGCTCGCTGTTCGATTACCCGAAGTCAGCGCGTGATTCAATTGCGCGATTCAGCCGCCGTGCTGCATCTAACAATTAGGGCGCGCAACCCCAGCGACTCCACGCTTCGCATTGTCAGTGGCGGGCCACCGATTCGCTTCTCGACAGATCCGATCGAGAGCATCGGCCTGCAGCAGTCCTAGCGGATGATCCCCGCTTACGCCGTCTGTCTCCTTCCCTTTGTTTGGCAATCGATGCCTCATGAATGACCCGTCACCGCTCGATCCCGCGCTCGTTGCCGCCCTGGATGCAGAGGTACAACGTGTGGGTGTCGATCTCGAGGTATTCGTGCAACGCGTTGTTGCCGCGTTTCTGTCGAGGTCGAGCGCACACGCTGTCGACACCTCGCCTGAGGACAATGATGACTGGGTGCCGCTGCTCGGCCTCGATCTTGAGCAGTTCATCACGTTTCTGCGCACGCTCCCCCCGCACGCTGGAACGGAGGCGACTGTCGCCGCATGGCTGCGCCTCAACGATCCGCCGCCCATCGCGTAGGCCTCGCTCCAACACTCGCGCCACCTGATGCTTGCGCGCACAGCGTGCGCGCGTGTTGTTCTAAGCGTCCGCTGCTGGACGAAACCTCGGACCGCTCCAAACTTCCACCGCCATTCGAATGAGGTACCAATGAAGCTTCTTCGTCGATCGATCTTGGTACTCGGACTCGTCGCGTGTTCAACCGCGCCCACAGCACCCGCCGGGCTGCACATCCGTGTTGAACCTAACGCGGCCGTACTCACGGCTGGCGACCCGCTCCGCGTCCGGGCAACGATCATCAACGAGTCTTCCACACCTCAGCGGATCGCCGGCCTCTCGTGCCAGGCCATCGTCTACGTGATCGCCAAGTCCGCGAATACTCGGCTGGCCGTTTCCGACGGACGCACCTGCACCCTCGTCGCCGGCACCACGACGCTGCTCCCACAGGAAGAGCTCTCGGATGTGCTGACGTTTGCCACCACGAAAACGACGGGGGCGCCCGGTGCCCTCTCGGAGGGCACCTATCGCCTGCAGGCGGAGTTTGCGGTGATTGGCTACGGCCCCCTGCGCAGCGACTACGCCACTGTGACAGTCGCGCGCTAGTCGTGGTCTAACTACGTATTGCAGCAAGCGCGCGACCGAGGGATTACGCGCGGAAGAATGCTCGGAAGGTTGTAGTTGGACTGCATCTGAACGCTCGCGTTAGGCGGACGAATCCATCATTTGCGCCAGGAAAGACGATGCGAGCGCTTGTTGCTGTTTTGGTAGCCGTAACCGTCCTTGCGCCCTCAAAACCGGTTCCCGCGAATTTCCTGAAGATCGTCGTCAGTGGCCGAGACTCGGCGATGGTGCGGGTGATCTGGTTTCTCTACGCCGGCGCCGTCAGGTCTCGAGGCGAGGACCAACAAGCTCGGTTGAAAGCGCGTCGCGCTTTCGAAAACGCGGACAGTCTCCGCCGCTGGCACGATCCAAAGAGCCGCGACACGCTGTTGATCAAAATCCCTGCTGAACTCATTGTCGATATGTCTCCTGGCTCGGTTGTGATTCAGGCGACCAAGGATTCGATTCTCGTTGAAGCCCAGCTGACGCCGCGGCGCGGCGACTTGATCAAGGCTTGGGGGCGAGTTCTCGTTGTTGACTCGAACGGAATCACACCATCGGTGACGCGCAAGCGATAGCGGCGCGCCGATCGCGCCTAACTACACCTTGCATCGTTCGCCGGCCCTTTTTTCAAGGACTATGATGAGAGGCGTTCTCCACATCTCGCTCATGCTGATAACCACAGTCTCCGCGTTCTCGCCGGCTGCAGGCCAGCAACCGGATCCGGGCGTCTGGTTTGGCGTCTGGGCCTCTCCGACAGGCACTGAGGGCGTTGAGCGGTTCGAACTCGGAGGCAGCCCCACTGGCATCACGCTGCGGTGGGCACCGTTCGGGAAGACGCCAATCAGCTCGGGAGCGATCACGTTACGACCCGACAGCTCCATTGAATTCCAATGGGTCGCGAAGGCGTCACGCGTATGCGTTCTGCGTCGCGCCGACGCTCGTAACTATGAGGGGACTTGCCGCGACCCTGACGAACGTGAGCGCGGGTTCACGTTGACCAGGAACGCACAGCCTAACGGCTTGGAACTCCCCATCTCCGACGTTGACTTCCAGATCCTAACGAAGGTTCGTCAGCTCCTCTCAGGACCAGCCGTTTGGAACAAGCACGACGACCGTGCGTGCGAGGAGGACGCGACACAAGAATCCTGGAGTCTCTTCTGCGCGCTGTATCAAGCGACAGTGGAAGTAGCTGGCAGAATTCTGCCCTCCCGCCCAGTCTTGTCAGCAATGCGGGGCGCGGTTGGTGAGGAAACACGCGGTCGACGGTTTGACCACCTGCTCATGGACTACAACAATCTCGAATCCACGTCGTACTCAAACATCGCGAAGGCCTTTGAACGCGCCGAGCAGCGAATGCAGGCGAGACGATCGTGCGTGGAACATGAGACTGAATGGTCCGCTCTCGAACGCGATACATCGACGATCGCCAAGCGCAACTCGGCGACGGCTCCCGCAGGTGCATACTGGAATGAGCCGATTGCTTACACGCTTCAAGGGGAAACGTATCGGCTGCAGGCTATGGTTGGCCCGATGAATACCGCTGGCAGAGTTCCGGAAGACTGGCTCGCCGAATCGGCCACCATCACGCGGCGAACGTGGAAGTGGCGCGAATTCGAAGGCGCAGATGTGCGGGGAGAACTCCGCAACGGAAATCGTTGGCGCTACTTCGCTCGGTGTGGTGATTTCCTGCTGTACTTCGATGTGCCGGCGAAGGCTGCTGCCTATTTCGACCGAATAGTAGATGGGGCTTTTATGCCTAAAGGACGATAACAATCGCGACAGCCAAGGCTCGATCAATCATGATGAAATCGCTCATACGCGTGTCCTTCCTTGCGCTCGTGTGCACACGCAGCGCGCAAAGCCAAAGCACGGCACAGCACCTCGACACGACTGCGTTCGCCGCC
>JBGAKW010000031.1:0-41527 GCA_044224185.1 Gemmatimonadaceae bacterium
GCAATGGTCTGCGTCGCAGCGGACGTGGCCGAAGGCGTCACGTAGTCGAATGAGAACGTCGCGGCGGTGTCGGTGATGATGGAGATGGAGAACTCATCCCAATTCTTCTCCTCCCCGATGTCCACCCCCATCTCGGCAGGCCGCACCTCATGCGGGATCGGGGTGGTGCCCGCGTTGTAGCCGAAGTTCCACAGCGAGCCCGTCGGCGTGCCGTGATAGTAGAGGTACCCATCATCGACGCCGCTATGCACGAGCACCTTCTGGCCGCTCGCGTTGATCCACGTCCCCATGCGCTGCGCCACGAACTGCGCGACGCCGACGAGGTTCGGCACCTCACCCGTCCGCTCAAAGAGCAGATGTGACGTGAGGCTGGACGCGCCTAACGCGGCGAAGCTCACCCAAAAGAGCGAGCACGCCTCGTCGTCCGTGATCTGGATATTCGGGATCTGCGACGTCGCGATGCCACTGACGGTCTGCGCGCACGCATCCCACAGCGCGGGGGCAACGGTGTAGGTGCCACCCTTCGGCCAGAACTGCGGTCTGCCTAACGCATCAACACTCAGCGTCCCCTCATCCAGCACCAGCACCGCACCGGGAGCCGTCGTGCCGATCTTCTCGGACACAGAGGCGCGCGTGGCCGTCGTCTTGAAGTCCGTCGCGACTTGTCCGGCAATCTCGGTCGTGGAGCGTTCGCGAATGACGCCTAACGTTTCATTGCGGGGCGCCAATGCGACCAAGCGTTCTGCCTTTGCGCCTCCTATGCCCCATACATTGAGATAGCCACCCGCTTCATACCCCACATTGGGTTGCCCCTCCTCGCTCCAGACGAACGTGTCACGTTCCGCCGCCTTAATCATCATCAGCTTTTCACTGTAGATGACGGGCTGGCCATAGCAGACGGGCGCATTCGAGAGCAGCGTCACGCCGCCGCCCGATGTCCCGTCCCACTGGAACGGCGTGTTCACACCGTCCGAGACGATGAGCAGATCGTTGTAGACGACGCAGTAGACCGTCGCCGTCGTCGAGAGCGTCGCGCCAGCCCCGGTGATCTGTGCGTTCGTCAGGCGCGTGGTGTAGGTGTTGCTCCCCCAGTTGTACTCGGAGAGCGTCCCGTTCACGATGACGAGCGATTGCGTCGTGCCGTTGGTGCGCGCGAACTGGCCGATCCATTGGCAGGTACGCGCGCCTACGGAACCGAGTTGCGTCCCGGCCAGCGCGAACCCCGGTATCCCGGTGATGCAGCGCAGCCCAATATCCACGTTGGACGCGTACGCGTTCTGAATCAGCTTCGCGTATTGCGGGTCAGCCGATTCCGGTTCCAGCGCATCGCGCATCCCCTTCCACGGGCCGCTGCGGATGATCTGAGGTCGTGGATACGCGCGTGAGGGCCACGTCTTGCGCGGCATCAGCCCGCGCGCTCCGTGCGACGCATGGGCGATAACGGGATGCCGTGCGCGTGCGGACGGCAGATGATGACGACTTCAGGCACACGGTACGGGAGCGAAGCAAGTTCGCTCATGCTGAACACGCACGCCGGACGCACCAGCACCACCGCCTGCCCTTCCGCACACGTCGGGTTGCTGTCTTCTGCACGCTTGATCGTCGTCAGGTACACGGTCTCATGCTCCGCGTCCCGGAACCATTGCGTCGCACACCAGCCCGAGAGCGAGTCAGGGGGCGTCGCCTGCAATGCCGTATGCACGGGCAACGTCATCTTCACGGTGTCGAGCACCGCCGCGAGCAGCAATGCCGCGATCATAACGACGAACTCCCGACCAACCCGCCCTGTGCAACTAAGCGGCGCCAGTACCCAATGCCCTGGTTCGCGCCGTCGTACATGCGCGCATACTGCGTCGTCAGCATCGCGCAGAAGCCTGACGTGCCATCCACACCGCTCCATGCCTGCTTGTAGAGCGTTTCGTACGGCGCGGGGTCGCGCTGCCCGCCCATGTTCGCCGCGATGATGAGCGCCCGCAGCACGATCAACTCCCGCAGGAACGGGGGCTGCAACGTCGGTTCCGACGAGGCGCTGATGACGTCGGGGATCTGCACGCAGCGCACCCATAACGTCCCGCTGAACGAGCGTGCCCAGCGTTGGGGGATGCGGAAGGTGTTGCCCTCGAAGACAATATCGCCCTCGCCGTCGTACGTGGAGCCGTAGAGTGGGTTGTTGTCGTAGCCACTCCCCGAGCGCACGAAGACTTCGGCGTGTCCGAACGGGTAGATCGGGTTGCCCGCGCTATCGAGGATCGTGCTCTGATACGTCAATCCGCCGTCCGCAGACGTCCACTGATGCGGCGCCCCCATCATCAGGCGCGGGAACACCGCCGCGATGTCGCCCACGACTTGCGACTGGGCGCGCGAGAGCGTGCGATAGATCAGCGCGTCCGAGAACGCGTCATCCGTCTCTGGACGCTTGAACTGGTCCTTCCAGAACTGTAAGCAGTCCGCTGACGAATAGAGCGTCATCGCATCCACCCCATCGCCGCAAGCGCCGCGACTGCACGCCGACGACGCGCCGACCGCTTCGTGACGCTCACGCCAGAGACGGGCGCGACGTAGTTCGCCATACTGTGACTGCCTAACGCCTCACGGAACATCGGACGCGGGTCATGCACGCCTGGGGTTGGCGCTCCCGCGGTCGTCAGGCGAATGCCGTTGAGTGAGAGGTCGGGCGACGCCGTCGCCGTTCCGACCTGCCCCAACTCCCACCACGCGACGCAATTCGCCAGCGCCTTGCGACGCATCTGAATGTTCTGCATCTCGCCCACGGAGAGCACGCGCGTATAGAGCTGTTCGTACGCGATGCGCCCGTTCACGAACGGCGCCGCGGGCGTCGCATTTGCGCCGACACGAGGCGTGTACGCCGAGAACGACAGCGCCGCGCCAGAGCCGAGGCTTTGCGTGGTGTATGCGCCGACCACGGCGAACGGGGTGTTCCAGTTGCCGAGATAGATCTTCTGGTCGGTGCTCAGTCCGGTCGTATCCCACACCACGGCGATGTCATTCCACGCGTTCAGCGTGATCGAGGACGCCGCCGATTCCACGTCGATATTTGACGTGGTGCGCGCACAGATCAGGTTGAACGAACCGGACGTCGTGAGCCGCGCAACGATGCCGTTCGTGCCCCCGTTGTGCAGGTAGAAGATGCTTTGGTTCGCCGCGAACGACGTCGGATAGACGGAGAAGATCAGCGTCCCCTTCGTCCCCAGCGTGCCTAACGTGGCGCTCGCCGATGCGGTGAGCGAGTCGGCGCCTAACGGGAACGTCAGCGCCATACGTCAGGCGTCCGCGTAGGTGAACTGCACCGCTTCGATGAAGACGTCCCCGACGAGCGTATCCGCCACATTGGTTCCATCACGCGACACCTTGACGAGCAGGAGATCGTCTGCCTGATAGTTGCCCGCCGTGCCTGCAATCGACGTTGCCATGAGGCGGAGCGCCGTGCCTGCCGAGTCCGTGACCGCCAACGCTTCGGTGTCCGCTGCCGGATCGCCTGACGTGGTGTTATCGCCACGGATCGGCGTCAACTCCACGTTCCAGCGCACGTCACCCGACGCGACGGCGGTTCGCCAGCGAATCGCGATAGTGGGCGCCGAGACGTAGTTGTTCGGGATCGTGAAGCTGGCGCTCGCGCTCAGTTTCGTGGCCGTATCCTTGAACACGAGGACTTCATGCGGGTAACGGTCGTTGGTGTCGTACGACGCCGAGTTCCCCGGCCCAACGTTCCCTGAGGAGTCGGGCAGGAGAATCTTCGTGAAGTCGATCTTGTGCGTAGCCATGAATGGAGAGTCCGGTTATCGCGCGACGCGCACGCCGCTGGTGTAGTTCTGGATCGTCGTGTAGGGCACACCCTTCCCAGCGGCATGCGCAGCGGCCAGCGTCGAGACGAACGTGGTGTTCGGGTACCCGCTCGTGCTGGCCCCGATGACGTAGTTCCCGGTGTAGACCTTGGCGCCGTTCACCGCGCTTGTCGTGCCGGTAATCGCGGCTTCGCCCTGCGCGATGCCAGAGGCGTAGTAGCCGTACTGCCCGAGCTGGATGATGTTGTCCGTGAACGTCAGGTTCGTGACGCTGTTCGCCGCCTGCGGCACGCTGCCGTTCCCTAAAAAGACAATGCCTGCGTGGATCGGATAGCTGCCGTTCCCTGCGGCATAGGCCGGATCGCGGTAGAACGTGTTACGCCGGAACTTGACGTTCTGGACGTTGTTCGAGAGTTGGAGGTGATCGCCCGTGCCATCGTACTGCGGCACGTTCATCAACTCGAAGTAGTTCTCCTCGAACAGGATGTCGTGTGCGAGTACGCAGGTGCCCGGATCTTTCCCGCTGACACCAGGGCCAGTGCCGAAGTTGCGGAACAGGTTGCGTCGGATGGTCACATGCCCCGTTTCGGCCAGCGTGTGCCCGATGTTCAACTGCCCGCCCGCGCCGCTCTGGTTCACCGACTTGAGGCCGAGGCAGAAGCCCACCTGTCCCTGCGTCCAGCACCCTTCGATGATGTTGTTCTCGAGGAGCACCCGGACGCCCACCTTGAACTCGATGGTCTCCTTGACGGAGGCAAGCGGCGGCGGCTGCGTCTTGTAGATCAGCGGCTTGTAGATGTCGTTGCCGCGAATCACGATGTCGGTCGGGTTCAAGCCGGGAATGCCCGGATCTCCGCCGCCGAACATGATGTTCTGTGTGGCGCCCGCGATGTAGTTGTTCTGGAGCAGGATCAGCCCCGGCGTGTTGATGCCGTGGATGGCCTGATTCTCCGAGCCGGTCACGTGCCCGTCATTCACCCAGCAGTTGACGATGGCGACTTTCTTCGCGTTGATCTCGTAGGCGCGGAACGTGTTCTGGCTGTCCAAGCTCTCGGACCAGCAGGCGTCGAAGATGAAATCTTCGGGCACCATCGCCAGCGTGTTCTGCCAGATAGTAGGCGGCACGTTGCCGTCGTCACGGCCTGAACCAAGCGCCACCACCGCGTAGTTGATGTTGGTGTGGTTCGGATCGCGCGAGAACTTGATGCCCCGGAAGTACCAGCCCGTATTCGTGTTGCTGCCCGGGACGCGCGTCTGGATCGCAGGGGAGGCGTTAGGGCTGGCGATGATCGGCGCATAGGCGCCATGCACGGTCGGGCGGAAGCGCACGCCCGCTGGGATATTGGCGTCCGCGCTGGAGACGATGGACACCCACCCTTCAACGCCCACACTGCCGGGACGCGGCGGAAGGATGAAGTTCCCCATGTACGTGGTGCCTGCCTGCAACACAATCTTGTCGCCACGGCTGCACGTATTGAGCAGCGTTTGCAGATTCGAGGTGGTCCCGCTCCCTGTCACGATGAGCGTTGCGCCCGTCACCGCAGGACGGCTCCACGTGTATTCCGTGGGCAACGTCGGATCGCCCACGGGGGCCGTGGTCCGCACCGTAATTCCGACCGGCACCACGACGGAGCCATTGGTGGCACCGGAGGCGGCAATCGTCAGGTTCTCGCTGTAGTTGCCAGCCGCCAGTGCGGTCGTGGCGAACGTCAGCGTGATTTGCGCGCCGTTGACGCTCTCGCTGATCCACGTGGCGGCGCCACCTTCCGTGCAGGTGATGGTGCCGAGATCCGCGAGTGTCCCGGTCCCGCCATTCGAGACGGTGAGCGTGACCTGTGCCGCGTTGGTTCCCGGATCAATCGTGGCCGCAACGTTGCTCGGCGACACGACGAGGACGGGATTCCCGACCGCCGCGCCCATCTGCAACGCGACGTTGAACGCGCATTCGTTCCAACAATTGCTGTCCTGCACGCCGATGCGCGCGTTCGAGCTACCCGAGCCTACCAACCCGCTCGTGGTGAGCGTCACGGTCATCAAGCCGTTCGCGTCAATGCTCGCCGAGGCCCAGCCCGTGTGCGTCCCGGTGTAGACGATGGGACCAAAGAGGCTGGACGTCCCGAGCACGCCACCACCCACAATCCCAAGCTGACACGTGACGGTGTTCGGTGAGGGGTTCTGTCCCACCGTGGCCGAGACGACGGCTGCCGTCGTGGAGAGTCCCAACTGTCCGACCGGGACCGCGACGATGCTGGCCGTCACCGCGAGCTGCACGGTGGCGACGGCGTTCGCGTCGTTGACGGTGATGGTGCCCGTAACGGTGGTGCCTGCCGACAATCCCGTAGGATCGACGGCGGAGCGCACCGCATAGCCGCCCGAGACGGATACGATGCTCGCCGTCAGCCACCCGCTGCCCGAGTTGAGCGTGACGTTCGAGACGTACGGGCCGGACGGATTCCCGCCCGACGACGTAATCACCACGTCCTCGTACGCCAGCCCTGCCGTATTCAGATCGGCAACGACGGTGACGGTCGAGGAGGCAAGGGCGAGCGTCGTCTGCGCTGGCGGGCTACCCGCCCCCCCACTCGCGTGCTTTCTCCGGTTTGGCTGGCGTCCGCGTGACATCGGCTAGCCGATGAACGAGCGGACGTGAATCTCCATCGTCCCGGCACCTGCGGTGTAGTCCAGATAGGTGCGCGCCCCGTCAGACGGGATATAGAGAATCTTCGCCGCGCTATGCGACGTCCCCGCCGTGACGACGGTTTCCGAGTCGTTCGTGTAGTAGATGCACGACTTGAGATCGGAACCGGAGTATCCGGTGCCGTCTGCCGTCTGCTTCGGAATAAAGCTCCCCCCAGCGCCGACCGGCTTCACTTCGACCTCGAAGGTGCCTAACGTGCGGTCGTTCGGGGTACCGAGGTCGATGACAGCGGTCGTATCGAGCACCCACTTGCGGATGCCGATGTTCGGGACGGTCGGGCCAACGTTTGCCATGCGAGGCTATTCCGGTGATGCCGTTGCAAGCGCAACAGCGGGCGGTGCGGCTTTTGTCACAGTCGCACGCGAGCGCGTGCGCGTCTTCCGGCGTTTACGGGGTGCGGCTTTTGTCACAGCAACAGGCGCGGCGACTTCGGTCTCGTCCTCGTCGTCCGTCATCTTCAGGAACGCGAGCGGGTCGGGCGCGACGTCCGGGAAGAATGCCTGCGCCCAGCGCGGCTTCGGGACAGCCCGCCCCAAGATCCACGGTTCCCCGGCTTGCGCAGCCATCGGGATCTCGACCGCCGCAGGCTTCGGGCCGACGATGTGCAGCACTTCGGGACTGGGCCGACGCGCGTCGAACGACGATCCGTTCATCTGCATCCCAATCCGCATCATGTTCTCGGTCCATTCCTTCAACGCGAACTTGCGGTCCCGAATGTCCGCGTCATAGTCGAGGAAGACCGAATGCCCGCCGTTGTCCATGTCGTAGCGCCAGATCCGGTACTTGGGATCAGGGAGGTACGGTGCCGTCCAGCCATCCGGGGTCACGGCATCAACGGGATGCTGCGTCTCGGTGTGGATGTTCGCGCCAAAGATGCGCCCGTGCTGGTCGCGGGCCTTGAGGAAGCGACGGGTGAGGATCTGGCGGTTCTTCTCTTGAAAGCCGAGGGCCATGTGTCCGGTGCTTAGGGGTTGAGGTGCAACGCGCCTGTTTCGATGTAGCGGTCGATATGTTCGTCCGAGAGATCGGTGACGCTACCTTTCGCGTCCTCACGTGCCACGGGCGCCGAAGCGCCCAGCATCGTGTCCGCGTGCTCGTCCACCATCTCCCGTGCGAGTTCCTTCGATTCCTCGACCAACGCCTTGCGCTGCATCCGCTTCGCAAGCGCACGGGCAAGTTCGCGGGCTTCGTAGGGATCTTTCACGAGACGTTTCATCTCCGCACGCTGGGCCATCGCGCGATAGGTCCGACGATCCGGCTCCGCATAGGCGAGCTGCCCGATCGCTGGAATGTCAGCGGGCAGGAACCCCGCCTTCGCCAACACCTGTTCGGCAGGCGTGTACTTGAAAGGGTGTCCGCCCTCATAGCCCTGCACGACCCAGAACGGCGTCGGCAGCGTGTTCGTCTGCTCGTGGTACTGTTTCGCCCACACCAACAACGGGTCCGGCGTGTAGCGATGGTTCAGTTCCCGCGCACGCGCTTCATCTTCGGCGAGCCGGACGTCCATATCCTCCAGCAGCCCGAAGACTTTGGCTGCATCGTGCGGGATGCACTCGAAAATCACCCAGCGACCCACTGGCGATTCCGGTGTCCCGGCGTGCCAGTGGATCGTCAGGTGCGACACCGACGCCTGCTTCGGCGCCATGCGCTCCAGTTCCTCGACCCAACTTGGATCAGGAACCCGCGTCGGCGTGTACATCTAGGTCCCCCACACCGACGCACCACGCGTCGGCGCCGCATCGGTCGGAACGACCCATACCGTGACCTTCACGTTCGAGGCGTCCGTCGAGACCGTGTTGTTGTCTGCCGTGCAGCGCAGGAACAGCACGTCCGTGGCGGCACGAGCGGCCAAGCCCGCGACGATGGAGAAGTTGACCCCCACGTTCACGGTGATGGCTTCCGGGTCGATGGTGTTGGTGACCAACGTCTTCGTGGTGCCATCGGTCGTCGCGACATAGAGCGAAAAGCTGCCCGTACCTAACGACGCGACGCGTCCCGAAGAGATGGTTGCCTTGACGATCTTCCCGGCAATGCCGATCGGACCTAAGACGTGATCGTTGGACGTGTTGATAGTGAAAATCGCCGCACTGATGCCGTTGGGCGCGGCGAGCGCGATCAACGGGAACGTCAGCGGCTTGGCGGCTGCAATATCGGAGAGTGCCCCGACATCCACCGCTGCCTCGAAGTTCTGCCCGTGTTCGCTGTATTTGGCTTTAACTGCCACTGGAAGTCTCCATGTGATCGGGCGGGGAGTGGTGAGCTCCCCACCCTGAAGTCGTTAGGCTTCGGTGAGGCCGGACCACATGTAGCCGTCCGCGCGACGCGTGGTGACGAAGTTGTAGATGAAGTCGAGCGACAGGACGTGGCCCGAGACACCCTGCAACTTGTCCACCGTGGCGAGCGGCGAATCCGACACGTCCTTCGCCCCTTCGTCCGGGATCTCCGTCAACACCCACTTGCGGAACGAGGGCGAGGCGAGACCGAACGCGTACGTCGGGGGGCAGAGCGGATCAGAGTCGATCTGCTTGATGGATTTCGTGTTCACGCTGCCCAGCACTTCCATTCCGAGCGGGTCGCTGTACTTGACCGCCGAGTAGGTCTGCTGGAACAGGGCGCGCGCCACTCCCAACGCGAGGATGAGGGTATCGAGCTTGCCCCCGCCGTTCACTTTGATGAGGTGCTGGGCCTTCTTGATGCGCGTGCCGGTCAGGTACGAACCCGTCGAGTCCGTGCCCGCTGGGTTCCAGCGCGCATAGGTCGAACCCGAGAGGTTATGGACCGTGGTGGACGTCATCATTTCGATGAGTCCGAACGGCGCCTTGTTGTACTCCGTCGCACCCGCGAGCGTCAGGTTGCCGTTTTCCGGGTACGCATTGGCGAAGACGATGTTATCGCCCGACGCCGAGGTGACCGAACCCGCCCACGTGACGTCGATGGTGCCGCCCGTCTTGGAGACGGCGGTGATGGTGCCGACCGCGTTCGTGACGAGCGCGGCGGAACGGACGAGTGCCACGACATCGCCGATTTCAAACGGCTGGGCGAGGTAGGTCGCGTCGGAGATCGCCGACTGACCGAAGCCAGCAGAGAGCGTGTACGTGCCCGACGCCTGCGTCGCAACGGTCGTGGTCTGGCAGATGACGCCGGTCGAGAAGCCGTACATGCCAAGTCCGACACGGCGCGTCATCGACTCCATCAACTTCTGCGTCTGCCACACCGACTGCTTGACGATCATCCCCTCAGCGGCCTTGCGGCCGAGATGGAACGACGTGCGCGAGAAGGTGAAGCGGTGGTTCAGGAACGCCCACACGAACGTCAGATCGACGGGTGCGGCGGTGTACGGGTTCGCTTCCGAGCCAAACTCGCTGATGAACGCGCCGTTCGGCTGGCCGATGATGTCAATTGGGGTAGTGACTTCCCGCTGGGAGAAGTCGATCTCAAGGTCATCGAGCTCCTTGAACCAGCCCCACGTCTCGCTGCGCTTGGCGAAGCCCTTGAGAGCCTTGCCCTGAATCTTCTTGCCGATGTTCGCCAGGGTCGTCCCTGACGTGGTATACGAAATAGCCACGGGTTACTTCCCGTGAACGCTCCTACCGAAAGACGTCCTCAAACTCGCGTTTGAGCGCACGTGCCGAGAACTCGTCCTCGTCATCGTCGTCTGCCGGTTTCGAGCGCGTCGCCGTCTTCGCGGCGACTTTCGGGGTTGGCGGTTGTGCCTTGGCGAGCTTGCGCGCGTTCTCTTCCGCGACGCGCTTCGCCTGCTCCACCGCTGTCTTGTTCGCGTCCATCGCCGCCTTGGTCTCGGCGCGGATCGCGTGCAGATCATCCGCGTAGGCAATCGCCTGCCGCAGATCGTACGCCAGCTCACCGGGCCGCAACCCTTCCGCCTGTTCTTCCGGTGTGGGATTCTGCCCCACGCGGTAGGCGAAGCGATTGCGATTGGCAAGCATGTACTGCTGGACTCGTCCCCAATCCTGCTCGTTCAGGGCAGCATAGCGCGGCGCGGCCTTCATCTGCGTGAGGTATTCCGCCTCACTGCGAATGACTTGCTGCTCCACCTGTGCGACCTGTTCGTCAGGGTCGGGCTGTGACAATTCGCGTTGCAAGGCGATGCGGGCTTCCCGTTCCGAGAGCGCAATCTCGCGCTGCAAGGTGGGAAGCGCGGCGCGTAGCTCCAGCCCGTAGGTGAGCAATGCTTCCGCGAACTGCGTCTCGTCGCCAATGCCAGCGATCTGCATCAGCTTCTCGACTTCCTTGTTCGAGGCGGTCATGCGTGCCCGCTCCACACTCGCCATCGCTTTCTCCTCTCGGAGCGCGGCGCGTTCGGCGTCCAGCTTGATCCCCTTTCCCAAGTACGTACTGACGAGTTCCAGATGATCTTTCGCGATGATTACGCCGTCAGGCGTAACGCGTGCCCCCGGAACCTCGTATTCCTGCCCTTTGTACTTCACCACGTACGGCGTCGTCTCAGAAACAAGCGCCGCTTCTGTCTTCACCTCACCAGCCGCCGCCGCTTCCGCTGGCGCGTTGATGTCGGGTGTCTGCGTGCCTGCTGTCACAGGCACCTCAGACTTTACTTCACTTGCCGCATCTATGTCCTTCTGTGACGCGAACTTGCCGCGATTGTCGCGTCCGTCACCTCGATCTACGCCGTCTGCAAGTACCGTCTCAGTCTGTTCAGGTGGAGACGCTTCAGAGGGGTTGTCGAGGTCAACGGATTCGACGTCGGGCGTTTCCGCCACGTCATCATCCGCCAAAAACCTGTCGAGCACGTCGCTTTCGTCGTCGCTCATTCAGCCGTTGGTTTCAAGGTGCGCGAAATATAACACAGTGTTATACGTCAAGGGACGCCAGCGGTGGCACGTGCGGCATTCCGATCCCCTTCGCGCAACTGTGCCGCTTGGTCATGCTGGGCGTCGCGGGAAAGCTGGAACTGATGATCGGCCTGCTTGAGCGCCATCTTCTCCTGCACCTTCGCCTGCTCCTGCTGCTGCGCCGCCTGCTGCTGTTGCTGCATCTGCGCCTGCTGCGCCTGCTGCTGCTCGGCGATCGTCTGGATGCCCGCCGCCTGCTTCGCCTGCGTGTACGCGCCGATGAGCGCCTGCGTCCATTCGGGCGGGTGGTTGTAGAACTCGATTTCCGCCACCCCGCGCGCCAACTCCTGATGCCGGATCAGCGCGACGGGCTGCTCCTCATCCACGGGCAGGAGCGGGAAAATGGCCTGCGCTGCGCTCTGGATGGGCGTAGGAGGCGGCGGAGGCGCCGGGATGGGCTGTCCACTCGCCGGATCGACTTGGGGCGGTGGCGGGGGTGCGGGCGGCGGCGCAAGCGCCTGTGCCTGTTTCACCTCGTCACTCGGCCCCTGTCGCCAGACGCCCAACTGTCGCTTGACGCGCAAGAGGTGCGGGTTGTCTTCCAGCCCGACGATCCCCGCGATGTTCTCCCGCCTGAGCCGCGCGGCCTCGTCAGGCGGCAACCCACCAGCCTGCACTTCGTTGTTGATGGCGTCGTTCTTGGCGATCGGCGTCATCATCGTCCACGTGCCGCGCTGCACACGGACCTGCTTCGTGCTCCCGAAGTCGGCGCGCGAGAACTCCTTGACCTGGTACGCGCCATCCTCGCCCCGGAACGTGACGAGCTGCGTTTCGGTGAAGTAGCGGCGCGCCAGTTGCAGGAGAATGCGGAAGATGCGCTCGTAGGCGTCCTTCCCGTTCTCGCGCGTCTGCGTGATCGCGATGGTGGACCGCTCAATGAGCGTGTTCGTCTGGTCTGCCGAACGTACCGATCCGGCGACCTGCCCCATCGCGGGACCGCCAATCCCGATGATGCTCTCCATATCCGCGTTGGTGCGGTCCAGATACTCGGACCCCATCTGCGGATAGGCGGGGAGTTGCAGGAAGTGCGGCTCGCCCACCGGGTTGAAGTACACCGGCACCGTGTCGTCGGCCAGCGTCTCGGGCTGGACCGTGGTCCCCTGCGGCAAGAGCCAGCGCGGACGCGAGAACCGATGCAGATACTCCATGCCGCTCGTAAAGAGCGTCGTGCGCATCTCGTCCAGCATCCCCAACCGACGGACCGGCGTCTCGCCGTAGCAATTCCCGCCACCTGCCCGCACTTCCCACGGGAGTTGCGACAGCGGAACGTCCATGACTTCGGGCATCCCTTCGTCGTTCTCGAAGTACAACACGTCATCCTTGACGCGGTACTTGCCACCGACGAACACCGCCTCGCAGCCCTTGGGATACGCGAAGCACGACTTGTAATACACCTTCAACTCGCAGACCAACACGTCGTCCTTCGGCTCTTCCGCGTCGCCCTTGTCGGTGTCCGGCGACTTCTGGCGCTCGAACTCCATCGGGAGCAGGCGCGTATGGTCGCTCACTTTCCAGCGCACGATCTCGCGCAGCGTGTCGGCGTCCATCGCCTCGACGTCGGGATAGAGGCGCTTCATCTCGCCCAACGGACGGAAACGCGCCACCACCACCCCTTCCGCGTCCGCAAGACGGCTCGCGATGCGAGGCAGGAACCGGACCTGATTCGAGGTGAGCAGGTTGCACTTCAACCCGCTCTGCCACGTCATTTGCGCGTCCTTCGGCGACTCGGACAACACGCCACCCTTGCCGACATACCGCGTGACGAAGGGGCGGGTATCCATGCTGCCATCGGGCTGCGGAGCGCCGGTCTCGGCGTCTGCCGTCGTCGTGGCCGATGGGCGGGCGCGGATCGTCAGGGGGACGTAACCCCCGCCTTGCGGGTCGTGCTCGCCTTCGAGGAAGCTGGAGCGGTACGTCGCCGCCATGTCGAGGGCTTCGTACATGCGGTTGTCCATGTTCAGCCCGCTCTCGGTCGAGAGGGCCGTCAGGAACCGCGTCGCGAACTGTGCCGCCTCACGCGCTTGGGGCGTATCGTTGGAGGGTTCGCATTCCGGCTTGGGCGGGTCCGACATGATCGTGGAGACCGCGTTCCGGACTTGCTCCTCGACCTTGTTCGGCACCGGGGGCAGATCGTCCAGCGAGCCGGGGACCTGGATACGCACGGTGCCGTTCTCGTGATCGGCCAGCAGCCGCACGAAACGGTCCCCGTTCCGCCACATCTGGTGCTGGGTGCAATGCCCCGCGTGCAGCTTGTGGAAGAACGGGTTCAGCCTCCAGAGCCGTTCCGCTTCCTTCGCCGCCTTCTCCTCGTCCATGTCGAGCAGCGGGCCGCGCGCGGACTTGGCGGGCGTATCGACCGCTTCTTTTGGCGGCTCTTCCTCAGCGATTTCGGGTGCGGCGACGGGAGCGGTCACTGAATCTCAATCACGGTGCCCTCGATCGCCTGCCGGATCTGGTCCGGTGACGTCTTGGGATCTTTGGATAAGGCCCGCACCCGCGTCCGCACCAGACTGGCGGCTTGCGGGTAGTGGCTCCACGTCGCGACGATCTGCGCCTCGTACTCGGGCTTGATCGGATCGGCGGGTGCGACAAATGTCGCAGGTTCGGGCGCGACAGGAAGCTCAGGTTCCGGCTCAGGGATGCGCTTGGCGATGGCTTCGCCCGACTTCACGCCGGACTGAAACCCCTTCTCGAACAACTCCTCTTCGACCACCGCATTGATCGGCGGGAAGAGCCAGCGCGCCAAGCGTTCACGCAGGGTCATCGGTCGTACCGAAAGGGGTCATCCCGACGCTCGGGGAGCGGGTTCGGGCGATCTTCGACGTTACCGACGATGGCGCGCCACAGACGGCGCAACAGTTTCCTCATGCGACCTTGAGGGTGCGGGTTCCAGCGTTGAGCGAGAGGGTGCGGGGCATTCGGATGGCGCGGGGGTCGCGTTCGGGTTTCTTCTGCATGTACTTCTTCACGCGTTGCTCCACGGCTGACGTTTGGACGGGCTCCACACTTGCAATTGGCCGCGACATCGCGAGATAGCGCGTCTGGTCGTAGTCGTCATCGCCGCCTTCGCCGGTGAGGGGGTTGCTATCGACTTTCAGGACATCGTTGGGGTTGTCGGGGTCCGTGACCATGCGCCGCAACGTGGCGATGACCATGTGATTCCCCGGCGTGTCTTCCCACTCGATCAGCCGATGGTCAATATAACGCAAGAGGTTCTGATATCCGGCGATGCGTGACTGATCCGCACCGAGCAACCACAGTCCCGCGACGCCGAACTGCTCCATCACCGAGGGACCGTACGCCCCGCGCGCTTCGTCGCGGATCTTGACGTCCGATCCGGCGACCGTGTAGTTGAGCGAGGAAATCTTGAGTTTGCGGGATGCCAGTAAATCCCGGATGCGATCCACGATGACATCCGGCGTTTGCTTCCGTCCTCCGCAAGAGTCCACAACCCGAAGGATTCCGCCTGGCCTCCCGTAGGCGACGCTGAACGACCAGCGGTGTCCGAATCCCCAGTCGAAGCCGCCGAAGCATTGGGCGTAGTCGGGGACTTTGGATCGGGGGACGACATGCGAGTGCTCCGTGAGGGAGGGGAACGCCTTGACGCTGCCCAAGCCCCAATGTCCGTCCAGGAGTTGCTTGCGCTCTGTGGACGACAGGACGAGCAGGCGGCGCGCGTACTCAGGGTCGTTCTTGAGCAGTTCGGGGTTGTCCTGCAACTTCGACTGCACGAAGCACCGCGTATTCCCGGTCTCGGGGTCCACGTACAATTCCCCGTCCTTGCCGCACTTGTCGATGAATCGTGCCATCAGCCACGGCTCGCCCGCACCGCCAGGGTTCGCGGTACACCGCGCCATCTTCACCATGTCGGGATCTTTGCCGTTGCGGAGTCGGGTGAGGAGGAAGGTCCAGACCCGCTCGTCCACGAGATCGCCGATTTCGTCGTAGGCGATGTACTGGTATTGCTGGCCGCGATACTGCAAGACTTCGGCATACGTTTCGCAATAGCCAAACTCGATCGTGGCGCCAGACGGGAAGACGAACCGTTTTTCCGACGCCACCCATCGCCCGCCCATCGACGGGAAGATGGACACCGCCTCGTCCATCAGTTCGCGCAATTCGGGGAACGTCTTGCGGAGGATCAACGCGCGATACGAGGGACGGTCGTAATACCGCGTCGAGCCGTAGAGAATCGCGGTGGACTTGCCGCCGCCCAACGCGCCGCCGAACAGCCCCTCGAAGGCAGGCGAGGACAGGAACAACTCCTGCCGGGGCTGAGGCCGGAAGACGACTTCCTGCCCCGGCTTCAGGAGATGCGAGACCCCGATGGTGGCGGCCGGGAACTCGCTCTCGGCTTTAGCAGGGGCGCTTGGTGCCTTTGCCAACTTTACGCTTTTTCATCGGTGGTCTCGGTGTCCAGCGGGAAGACGGGATCGGTGATCTGATCCGGGGGAGCGATGGGTGGGGCAACGCTTAGTGTGGAGTCTGCTGACTCAGCTCCATTCACCACGGCGTTAGTCGGTACGTCAGTCCCTAGCCCCACCGCCTTTTCTAATGCCACAATGCGTTCCGCCATCGCGTCGAGGATGGGGACGACGAACGTCTTGTGGTACGTCACCAGCTCGTCCATCGAGAGCAGGCGGGAGCGATCCACGTGCTTGGCGCGCTTGGTCATTCAGGTCTCCAGACAACGACGGCACATGGGAATGGGGCGGAATAGGGCATCCCAACGAACTTGATGCGCCCGCGCAGGAATCGAATTTCTGCTGCTGGGACGACATGGTTATGCCACCAGCCCGAATCTGTCCGCGCAGGCAGCAGACCGACCACTAACGCTCCTGCCAGCGCCGACTCGCGCGCTTTCTTCACCCACGCCACGATGTCTTTCCCGTACGGAGGATTCATCCAGCACCGCTCGCCGGTCCAATCCTGCGCCAGTCCGTCCATCTCTGGCGTGAAGTAGCGAGGCATCTTGTGGTTGAGTTCGTGCGCGCAGACATCGACAGTAAACCCAAACTCCTCGTGCAACGGAGCGAAGATGCGCTCTGGCGTCTCGTAGTCCTTGCGGTCAATCGTCGCCGTGTGGTACGCCTCTACTGGCGCGCTCATGCCTTGCGCCCCTTATAGCGCATGAGAAGGCCGAATTGCTCGTACACGTGCGTTTCCGTCTTCGTCGTCTCGTCGGACTCGCCGAGCTCGGGGAGCCAGATGGCGTCCTCGACATGGCGGCAGTTGAGCGGCTTGAGGATCATCGCCGGTTCGCCATCGAGCGGGCCACCCCAGTATTCGCCGACGACGAGCATCATGCGGGATCGAGGTAATGCGCTATTGCCGCCTTGATCTTCGGCGTCAGCGCCTTTGCGCCGCGAGGCGAGATCAACACAATACCGTGCATACCAAGTTGCGTTTTCCGATGTTGCATGAGGCGCCATGCATTCTTGCGCTCGCGCTTCTCGTGCGCCTTGAGGCAGCGCAGCTCGTCGGGGGTCTTGGCCTGGACGGTCATCGGACGGCGTAGCCCTGAAAGGAGAACCCGCGTCCGGTCAGGGCGTAGTGCGCCACGCGCACGCGACGTCGCGTCTTCAGCGTGTCGCCTCGGGCGTTGACGGTGCGCTCGACGTAGCGCGACACCGGCACCTCGGCCACGATCGCCTCCGTCGGGATCTGCGCCTTATACCCCGCGAGGGGGCCATCCACCAGCGTTGCAGTCATAGCGGGACTTGAGAGAGTGTTTGTCAGGCAGTAGCGTTGGCGATCAGGCGGTCCCACTCTTCCACGGACAACGGCTGCTTCGGGTTCGGTGCCCTGGCGAAACGCTCTTCGGCCTTGCCCTGCCGCTTGAGGCGCCGCTTGCGCTGCCAGTGACGTTGCAGATCGCGCCGCAATCCGTCTCGCGGATCGAAGCGCTGCGGGGCCGCAAAATCAAACAATTTCCCCATCTGAAACGCACCTCACTCACGGGTTGGCGACGTCATTTTCGCCGCAGCAGGTGGCGCTGTTTGCGCCGCCGCTCGCCGAAGATGCCCTGACGCCTACGCGCACCGCATCGTTGTGCCGAAACGCTCTTCGCTCGTCCGTCGCCTGTTTAAACGAGTCCCCGCGCGCCCAGCCGGATACGAGTATCCGTTCGTGCCAGATAGTCGGTGCTGCGGCCTCCTGTTGCGTGTCCGCAGAGCAGGAGATCATTGGGTGGCAAGAGCGACTGTGGGGTCTGCTCGTGCCCGACTACCCTTTCTTCCCGTGGTTTTCGTCGGCTGTACGCTTAGACGGCGCAGGACACGGTGACAGAATCCTGATACCCGAACATAATGCGAAGGTGCGCGAAATGCAATAGGCACATACAAGAAGACGGGCCACCCATTGCTGGATGACCCGCCACACTCTCTCAAGTCGGGCCTGTGGCCCTCCGCTTGCGCTTCGCGCCAGCAAACCCTCTCAAGGTGATTCCCCCGATCGTGGGTCTCTCAGGTCACGCGCCAGGTGCTCGCTGGTGCTTCCAGGGCTTGCACATCAGGCAGCCCGCCCAACTCGATTTGGGTCTCTTGCGCTTGTGGTGCATTGACTCCTTGCTCGCTCAATTTCCTTTTCGGCACATAGCTTGCGGTAGCAGTAGCCACCGAAGCAGTCGCACTTCTGTGGGCTGTTGTGCTGCACTGGCGTAGGCGCCAATAGCAGGGGATCACGGTACGGCTTGCGGTAGGGCATATGCCAGACTCCGGTGATTCGCCTACGCGCCACAGCGCCGTGCGTGCGCGTAGAAAGTTGTGGGCGTGGACCGTAACCCCCGCGCGGCCCCGCCATCGTCCCAACGCGCTGGCTCGCTGGCGACGCAATAGTCGTGCCGCTACGACTGGCACGGCGCTTGCATCGCTACGTGATTGCGAGCAAGTACGCGATGTGGATAACTCGCTAACTCGTTGGCGTTGCTACGCTTGCGATGTGGATAACTCGATAACGTCCTGGAGTGTTGCGCTGACGCCACACCCCTACCCCGCTGGCGCGTCGGCGTCGCTGCCGTCGCCCCCGCTCGCCAGCGTCGCCCGCACCGTTGGCGCCGTAACCGCTGGCGCCGCAACAAGTTGCGGCAGCAACACGACCGCGCGGTGCTCGATCGCGCCGCTGTGCTGCACCTTGTCGCCCCATGTCGCGGGGTCGATACGCGATGCCATCCATGCGTAACGGTCCGCTAAATTGCGCCCCGCTGAGGCCACAGCGTTCGCGCGCTTCGCATCGACGTTGACGTCAAGCACCTTCTCCCACGCTTCCTGTACGGCGGCGATACCCTTCTCGGCGTAGGAGTGGGCGACGATGGGGCGAGTAGTCTCGTACTCGGCTTGGAGCTGCGGGTGGTCCTCACAGAGGCGATACCATGCCGCCTTGCCCATACCGACATGCTCTAGTGCAGCGGATAGGCTCACCTCCCCATTCCGCATGAGCTGAAGGACGCGCTCCCCGTCCTCTATGGTATAGAGAGGTGGGGGGCCTGAACCTAAGCCGCCCATGTCACTTGCTCGCAATCACGTAGAGACTTCACGATTCGGCTCCTATTCGGGTTGCGCGAAATGCCGCGATGCGTATTATAGCAGGGAACACAATACACTCTCTCCTCTCTCGCCATGCACAACCTCACTATTGTAGTCGCCCGTTCGGATGACGCGAGCAACCGCTTGCGCTACTTCCGTGATTGCAGCACGCCTGCCGCTGCTGCCGATCTTCGCGACAAGCTGGAAGCGGACATGCCGAGCAACTACGTGTACTGCGTGCATCATTCACAGCTCGCAGACTTGCAACGCGAGGCGCCTGAGCGCCAAGTGCGTAATCTGTTCGGTTGTTGACGTTTGGCCACATCGCAACCGTGTTGACGGTTGCTAGCACGGTTGCGCGGGACTCGACAGAGGCGCGCATCAGCGATTTCGCGCACATCGTAATATAGTCGCAGCACCGCACGACGCACTCTCTCCTCTCTCTCAATAGGTGACCAAATGGATCGCTCGCAAACGCTGCTTACGCAGCTCGCCTCAACGCTGATCGCGTACAAGAACTGCGAAAACGTCCGTAATTCGGAATGGAAGCAGAAATGGGACGAGCGGTTGACGGCACTGGAAGGCGAGTTGCCGAGCGGAAGCGGATTCGACAACGGGACGGCCTTCAACCGTGATGCGTCGAATGATCGCAAGCTCGTCTTTGAGACATCCTTTCACCACATGAACGATGTGGGTATGTACGATGGATGGACAGAGCACACGGTCACGGTCGTACCGACGTTTACGGGTGTGGACATCAAGGTATCGGGACGCAATCGCAACGATATCAAGGACTACATCGCAGACGCGTTCCTGATTGCGTTTGACATGGAGGTGCCGAGCTACATGCAAGCGTAGCCTCCTCACGCGTTCGGGCATAGCCGACACGACGCTGCAAGGCGTTGACGCGTTTCGCTCCATCGTTCGACACTCTCTCTCGCAAGGTGATGATATGACAACGCAAGCCTCTCGCGCATTTCTGGACGCGTATCTGGAATGCGCCCTATGGTCAAGCACGGAAGGTGATGACGCTGGAACGCCATTAGACGATAACTATGACGTCTCCGACATCGCGCCTGAATCCCTCGCCAGTGCGACGGAACAGTGCAACGACTTTGTAGAGTCTGCGGGCGAATTGCTGGCCGATATCGACGACAGCCAAGCGGGACACGATTTCTGGCTGACACGCAATCATCACGGCGCTGGCTTTTGGGATCGTGGCTTGGGCGAGGTGGGGCGCAAGTTGACAGAACTTGCGCACGGCTACGGGTCATCCGACGCCTACGTGGGCGACGACAAGCTCGTCTACTTCTCGTAAGAGGGCGCTAATGTTCACATCCCTTGCCGACCTCTCGTACATGTCCGACGCCTACCTACAGCTCAAGGTGCGCGAATTGCAGCGTTGGTTGAGCGAAGCGAATGACGACGAATGGTGTAACGAATGCGCGCAACAGCTTGCGGCGTTTAACGCTGAAATCGAGCGGAGGCGCGTGACGTGCGCGTCCTAGTCGCGTGCGAGTTTTCGGGCGTCGTGCGTCGGGCGTTTCGGGTTCCGTTCGCTTGCGTGATTTGTCGCAGTCGGTAGCTTAGGCACTGTACGCGAAAACACTCTCTCTCGTCGGGCCTCTGGCCCTCCGTCCGCCCTAACGGGCAGACACCCTAACTCAAGGTGACACAATGACTCGCACCAACCCCGCCGTCGTCGCACGCAACTTTGCCGACGCCTTTATCACGGACACGCGCACCGATGGCACAACGTTTATTCGGCTTGCCGATGATCGCCCCGAGTGGATGGCAGACGCGGTGCGGGACGCGCACGATGGCGAGTTGCCGAACAACTGGCGTTATGAGACGTGCCGCACGCTCGTAACCGATATCGTGGACATGCTGGACACGCACGACAACGACTGGGACGCGCTCGATCACTATGAGATCGCCGACGGGATGGCCGATACGTACACCGCTGACCTCCTCACATGGCTGCGCGATAACGTCTCACGTGTCGGGTATATCGACGACGCGAAAGAAGAACTTGACGGCGAACTAAGCTTCTATGATCTGATGGCCCTTGGGCAGACCTTCTGCATTCGCAATATGGCATGCTCGCTTATCGAAGCCATCCGCACCCAGTCCGAGACAACCGACGACGCGTAGTGCGGCAATAGTCGCACTCGACAGCCGCGCTCGTTCGTGCTATTGTAGCAGCCCGTTCGTACACTCTCTCTCAAAGGTTTCTCTCAATGCACATCGCACCCCTCCCATTGACCGGGGAACGCTGGCAACTCGCCAAGCCCCCGACGACTCGCTTGGAGCTGGCTCCACGCTGTTTCCTCAACGTCGAACACGCCGCTCGCGTCATCGCCGCCAAAGCCACGCAACGCCTCACGCCGTTAGCGGAGGTGTCCAATGGCTAACGACATCTGGAAGCGCCGCGACGACGCACAAGGGATGGTGTGGCAGGCGCGCTGCTATCTGGACGACGCCATTGAGCGCCGGGACAAGGACGCCATACGCCATTGGAAGGCGCGCTTGGCTTCAGCAACCGAGCATTATGCAACCGTACGCGCCGAGTACGACGCCTACGTGTTGGCGCTCCCGAAGGGCCCGACTGAGCAGGATATCGCCAACGATTTCGGGTACGTGACGCAACTCGGAGAGCGGTTATGGTAACGCAAACAAGCTGGCCCCTGAGCATCGCGGCAGCGGCGATCGGCGTGGCCCTCATCCTCTACTGCGTGACGATCGGGAGGGAACGGAAATGAGAACGCCCAACGGCACGACCTATCGCATGTTCCGCTGTCTCGTTGGCTCGCTCGGCGTCCCGTCGCTGGTCGAGTGCCAGATCCAGGAGCGCCAAGCGCGCACCGCACACACGGCCCGCGAGCTGCTGATCGCCCGCGCGCTGTGGAGCGCCTACCGTGCGGGGTGCTGCTAATGCTGTGGGTAGGACTGGAAGCGTTGTCGATCGACGACGACTCCGCTCTTATCACCGCACGCGTCCATGCCCTCGATGCGCTCACGGCGCTGTCCGTCATCGAGGCTCGACTCCGCAGGACAGCGCCCAAGGGTCACGTGTATGATGATGGCACTGGAGGGGAGGCGGGGGGTTCCGCGTCAGGCGGAAGCGTGCGACATTCCGCGCGTCCTTCGCACGAGACGCACGATGCACGCCAGAATGTCCGACGCGCAGTTGTTGCACGCCTTATTGCAGGAGTATGAACACAACGTCAGCGCCCTTGCGCGTGCCATTCTGGTACGGCGTGAGACGGTCACGCGCTGGCGCGACAAAGGCGACACGTTGACCCTGTTCGAGAAGGACCGCAAGCGGCTCGTGCTGCACCTGGTGGAGCTGCGCGGGTACTGACCTACCGAACGCACGTCGCCTCTGCCGTGCGTTTCTTAGGGGTTCGCAATGCGCGAAAAGCCACAGCAACAAAAGGCTTGACAGAATCCGGTCCGTCTATACGTTAGGCATACACTCTCTCTCGTTGGTTGTAGGGCGCTCTACTCCTGAAGGAATAGAGCACGGTGATTCCCCCATCTCAGTGAGGTTGCCCCATGGCTGCCGCTGCATGGCCCGAGTTCATTCCGGAGCCAGACCCGATCCCCACATCAGCGCACCCGTTGCGCCCCGCGTTCCTCGCGATCCGCTTCACGCGGAACAGCCCGGTGGAGCATTGCACGTACGACACACTCCGCGCTGCCGCTGATGCGGCGCGTCGGTGGAGTGAGCAGGACGGCGGCGCGGTGCAAGTCTACGCACTCGTCGAAGAAGTCGGCCCTTCCCTCAGCGTCGAGCGCCGTGTTGTGCGAGGTGCCGCATGACCCGCGACGAACTCCTGACCGCGTATGCGTCGGGCCAACGCGCCTTCTCCGGCGCGAATCTCTTCGGCGAGAATCTCTCCGGCGCGGACCTCTCCGGCGCGAATCTCTCCGACGCGAATCTCTCCTACGCGGATCTCTCCGACGCGAAGCTCTCCGGCGCGAATCTCTTCGGCGCGAATCTCTCCGACGCGAATCTCTCCGACGCGGATCTCTCCCGCGCGAATCTCTCCTACGCGAATCTCTCCGACGCGGATCTCTCCCGCGCGAATCTCTCCTACGCGAATCTCTCCTACGCGTATCTCTCCCGCGCGAAGCTCTCCGGCGCGAAGCTCTCCGGCGCGGATCTCTCCTACGCGAAGCTCTCCGGCGCGGATCTCTTCGGCGCGAAGCTCGACCCCATCGCCGCCGCGCGCCTCAACATCTGCGCCGAAGGCGACATCATCGGCTACAAAAAGCTCACGAATGGCGTCATCGCGCAGTTGTGGATACCCGCCGACGCCAAGCGCAGCAACGCGACCGGAAGGAAATGCAGGGCCGAGTATGCGGTCGTGCTGGCATGGGACGCCGCGACGGACGTTGATGCGGTCGCCTCACAACACGACTACGCGTTCTATTATCACGTCGGCGATGTCGTACGCCCGCGCCAGCCCTTCGACGACGACCGCTGGGCCGAATGCACGTCGGGTATCCACTTCTTTCTCACGCTGGAAGAAGCGGAGGCGTACTAACATGAAAGCGCCCTACCATCGCGGCCACGAGCGCAGCTACACGTCACGCCTGGAACGCGAGAACGCGCAGCTCCGCAAGGAGAATGCTGAGTTCAAGCGTGAGGTCTTGGAGCTACGCCGCGCCGAATTGTCGTTCCCCGATGTGCGGCGATTGTCGCAGTCGTGCCGCCGCATCGTCCGTCCGATGTCCCACCCATTCCCCGAATTGGAGTCCTAACACATGCCCATCCACAAAGTCACCACCAGCCCCGAAACGGCATTCGTTGGCGTCCTGACGGGCTACGACAACGCCGAATCCAAGTTCGGTGCGCAGTACAAGCTGTCCTTTAGCGACGGCACCGACATCTACGAGAAGCAGGACGCGGTTACGCGCCAGCTCACCCGCGCCGGATTGACGCTCGACGAGGCACTAGGCGTCACGCTCAAGGTGTCGCGTACCCCGATGCGTGACGATCCGAGCAAGGGGTTCCTCAATATCGAGGTGGCGCGCGGCACGACGGCAGCGAGCGCCGTACGCGCCCCCGCGAAGGTCGCGAGTAACGCCAAGCAGCCGTTCAGCGCGGGCGCGGCGCACATCCCCGGCCTCGACGACTTGGACTTGGAGATCGCGGACGACTTCGCAGACTTCGCCCAGCGCACGGCGCAGCCTGCCGTCGCGGTGGCCCCTGCGCGCCCCGCAGCCGCCGCACGCCCCGCGCCTGCGGCAACGCTCGTCCCGACGTTGATCGAGAAGCACGAGGCCGCGCAGCGCATGTACGAGAAGCATTTCGCGTGGGCGGTGGAGAAGATCGTCCCGCAGTGTAGTGAGCACGGCCTGAACTACGACCTTGACGCCATCAACGGCGTGATCGCCACCGTGATGATTCAGGGGTACAAGTGAGCGACCCCATCCCCTACCGCCTCAAGCGCCGCATCGAGCAGATCGCCGTGGCGAACGAGAGCGAGACGCATCATCGCACGTTGTACGCACTGGCGTCAGACGGGACGCTATGGGCGCTTGTTCGCCCCGTCGCTGACCACTTGCCGAGCGACTGGTCGCAGATCTCCGAACTCCCCGACATTGAGGAGAAGGCGACATGACCACACCAGTCTTGGATCTTGATACGCTCGTTTTCGCGAAGGGCACGCACGAGACGCGGGGCGCAGAGCTCTGCGTGATGGAAGCCGTTGCGTGGGTCGCATGCGAGCCGCATAGCGATGCGCCTGTCTGCGTGTCGCCTGTGATCGCCACGTTCTGCCGCACATGGAATGATGCGCTCCCCGAGCCACCGCGCACCAAGCTGCTCAAGCCGTTGCTCCCGTTGTTAATCGGAACGAATACGGGCGCGGCAGATGATGAGACGCGTGCATGGATGGCAACTGATTGGCTGGCGCGGGTACAGGCGCCCGCGTGGTTGCGGCTGGCAGGGCTCACGGAACACGCACAGGCGTTGGAGTCGCTGGCGCGCATCGCCGATGGCCTGACGGCTGGGCAGGCGCAGCCTACGCTTGACGCCGCACGGTCAGCCGCAGGGTCAGCCGCACGGTCAGCCGCATGGTCAGCCGCAGGGTCAGCCGCAGGGTCAGCCGCATGGTCAGCCGCATGGTCAGCCGCATGGTCAGCCGCACGGTCAGCCGCAGGGTCAGCCGCAGGGTCAGCCGCATGGTCAGCCGCACGGTCAGCCGCATGGTCAGCCGCAGGGTCAGCCGCATGGTCAGCCGCACGGTCAGCCGCATGGTCAGCCGCAGGGTCAGCCTTGGCCCCGACCGTCGAAGCGCTGCAAACCTCTGCTATTGATCTCCTTAAGGCGATGTGCGCCGTTGGACGCCAGGAGAAAACTCCATGAGCGCCGACATCGACGGAACATTCACGCTGACGAACGAGCGCATCGACCGCGTAGAGCAGTTGGACATCAAGCGCGCGGCGTTGCACGCCCGCTACGGGCCCTTCGGCACCTTCGAGCACGAGCGCAAGAACATCCTCGCCGCGTGCCGCGATAGCGTGCGCTTTGGCACTGAGACGCGCATGTCCAACGACGTTGTGGACGATCTCGCGCGCAAGGCACCCGAGTACCAGGCGTTTATCTCGCGTGCCTATAGCGAGCGCACGCAACTCGCGCTGCTCGACGCCGAGCGATTCGCGCTGATCCAGCGCATCGAGCTAGGCAAATCCTACACCTACGCCGCTGGGCGGATGGCAGGGCTGGCATGATGAACCATCCAGCAGCATACAAAGCGCCGGGGTATGGTGTCATCGTGTTCCGTAAGGGGCCGCGTGGTTTTGAATGGTGGCATTTGGCACGTCAACAATGGTGCGCAGCGCCTACCAAGCCGAGCAAACTATGGAAAGATCCCACCATCAGCTACGACGACACGTGGTGCGAGCCGTATGAGGATTTTACTGCGTGAGACTGTCGGCGCGGCACCATAACATCCCCAGCGAACCGGGGTCGATGGAGCGGGAGGAGTGTCGCGTCTGTCAGGACGTGCTCTACTACGTCACCGACAGCATCGGCTACCTGCACGCGCGCTGCCCGCATTGCGACGATAAGCAGCCGCACTCGCGCCCCGCGTACGTGGCACGGGCGGCGGTGGAGGCGGCATCGGTCAAGACGCTGTACGGCAACATCGACGCGGGGATGCTCCGGAATTGCGCCCGTTGCTCCACGCCGTTTGTCGCTCGCACGAAAACGACGTTGTACTGCTCCCTCACCTGCCGGTTCCCGGTGCGTCCCCCTGCGCCCCGGAAGCCCAAGCCGGTGCGTCCCACGGGCCGGATCTGCGCGGCGACGGATTGCAGTGTGCTGATCCCCGACAGCGCCCGCCTGAACATGAAGTACTGCTCGCTGGAATGCCGCTCCCGCACGAACAAGCGCAGGTACGATGGCACGAACGACAAGCCCCGCCCTGACCGCCGCGCCACTCCCTCGATCCGGTCGTGTGCCCGCCCCGGCTGCGACACCACCTTCGTGCCTCATGCCTATCAGCAACGGTTCTGCTCGCCCGCGTGCCAACTCAAGGTCAGCAACGCGAACGGAACCGCCCGCCGCCGTGCCGAACGCGAAGTACGACGCCGCGTGGAAGGGCTGGACGCGGCTCTTCGGCCCCGAGTCCATCCCGAAGTTCCGCAAGCTCACGCAGCCGTTGCTCCTGACGGAAACGCTGGGGGCCTTTCTCCGAGCAGCCCAGACGTACCAGCAGGAGCACGAGCCGGGGCGAGCAACGTCGCTGGCGTGGTTCGTCCAGTCGTTCCAGCGGTGGCTGGAGCTGGCGAATCGCAGCCCTGCGGAGGAGTGGCCGGGGTATGCGGCGAGTGCGGGGATACGCGATGTGACAGCGTTCAACCTCCACTTCAAGGAGAGGCTGCTTGAGCAAGACCTAACGATGGAAGAGCAGTTCGCTCCCGTTGTCGAAACACCTACACTCTCTCTCTTTACCGACCCCAATGTCTAGCGACGAATTGAACGCCTTGCGCGAGCGCATCCTCATTCGCGTGGCGGTGTCAGAAGATGGTTGTTGGCTGTGGCAGGGGGCGAAGGCAAGCGGCTACGGTCGTGTCGGGTTTCACGGCAAGCAATGGAGAGTGCATCGCGCAATGTACCTGGCGTCTCGCGGACAGATTCCTGACGGCCTTGTTTTAGATCATTTATGCCGAGTACGTCACTGCTGCAACCCCGACCACCTAGAGGCTGTAACGCATCGGGAGAATATCATGCGCGGGGAGGGCCTAGCTGTCGCCAATAGCAATAAAACGGCGTGCTATAAAGGCCATGCGTTTGTGCCAGAGAATACGAAAATGGTCTATGCTGACGGCGCTTACTACCGCCGTTGTGTGACGTGCGAGCGCATGCGGACACAAAAACGAGACAAGGCAAGACATGCCGCGACCGTGCGGCGCTACCGGCTCCGTAAACGGCAATCGCGCTTGCAAGAGGCCGCGTAGCATGGCGTTGCGACTCGTAGCGCCCGCGCCCGACGATGCCGACGACCGCCCCAGCGCCGAAGACGACGCGGTGGAGCGTACGCGGGCATCGCTCGCGCGCTTGCGCCTCGATGCGAACGAGTTCTTCCGATTCCCGGTCTTCCCGCTGCACAAGCTCTGCGGGGCGTTGGCGCCGTCCGAACTCTGCATCATCGGGGCCGCGCCGGGAAACGGGAAAAGCCTATTGGCGCACAACATCGTCCGCTGGGCGCTGGCGCAGGGTGTCTCGACGTACGTGTTCGGCACCGAGCAGGACGCAGGCGTGCTCGGCATCAAGCAGGCGTGCATCAACTGCCGCGTCCCGTTCAAGCTGATCCTGAAGCCCGAGCCGCACGAAAAGGACACGACAGAATACCAGGACGCGATGCAGCGGGTGCGCGCCGAAATCAAGCGGCTGGAACTGGAAGCGCACATGCTCTGGTACTCGAAAGAGGAAATGATCTCGCGGGCGGTGCTGGAGCGCGATGTCCATAAGGCGGTGCGGGACAACGGCGCAAGACTGATCCTGCTCGACCACATCCACCACATGCAGCACGGATCTGGCCAGAACCCGATCAGTGAGTTGACGGAGACGGTCCATGCCTTCAAGAACCTCTGCAAGCGGCATGGCGTCGTCGGGATTGCATTCGCGCAGTTGAAGCGAGGGGTGGGGATTACGCGCTACGAACCGCCCGCGATGGAGGATCTGGCAGGGGCAGCGGCGCTGGAGCGGACGGCAGACGTTATCCTGGGCCTCTGGCGTCCATTGCGGCTGGACCTCACCCGCGACGACATCAAGAAGCTCAAGAAGGAAGCGCGCGAAGGTGGCAGGGCCAAGCCAGAGATTTACGAGCCGTCTTGCATGGGCGTGAAGCTGCTGAAAGACAGACTCGGTGACGTGTTCGACAAGACGGAACTGCTCCGTATTGATCGGGGGCGTCTGGAAGAAATGCTGGAACGGGACCGTTACAGCGCGTCGTATGACGGGCTGCGCACCATCTAACACACTCTCTTGATGTGGACCACGACTGAACAGATCCCAGCTACCCCCTCACGCGATGCCGTGCTGTCTCCCGAGCAGTTGGCTGATGCGCTGCAAGTCAGCGTGCCGACGCTGGAAGCGTGCGACTTCCCCGTCTTCCGTCCGGGCAAGGGGA
Organism: Gemmatimonadaceae bacterium; assembly: GCA_044224185.1. GTDB lineage: Bacteria > Gemmatimonadota > Gemmatimonadetes > Gemmatimonadales > Gemmatimonadaceae > SCN-70-22. The sequence continues at coordinate 28,546 of JBGAKW010000031.1, forward strand.
AGCTCAAGCGGTACGTCTACGGGCAAGTCCTCGACGTGATGATGGAGCGGGCACAATGACACTCGTGCTCTCGCTGTTCCCAGGGATCGGATTTCTCGATGCCGCGTTTGAGGCGGCTGGCTTCACCGTTGTGCGTGGCCCTGATAGTCTATGGGGCGGAGATGTGCGAACGTTCCATATGCCGAGCGGGAGAGTGGATGGCGTGATCGGCGGGCCACCGTGCCAGCGATTCTCGCCCATCGGGAACGTCAATCGCGCCCGCTGGGGAGACGATTCGGTCCTGCCTGACCTCATCCCTGAGTTTCGTCGGATCGTACTGGAGGCCCAGCCGCAATGGTGGGTGATGGAAAACTCGAGTCGCGCCTATGCGCCATTCCCCGACGCCTACGCGGTGAAGGTGGACAACGCGCGCCTTGGCGAAAAGCAGCGCCGCACGCGCACGTTTTGGTCGAACTTGCCACTCGTGGTGCAGTACCCTGCGCTCATCCCGTTCAACGCCGGCACGGAGCGCACGGTGAGCATGCACGGGTCGGTCGACTGGAAGGGATCACGCGCACGGGAAGCGCCACGCACACTCGGCGACATGTTGGAGTTGCAGGGGTTCCCGCGCGGCATGCTAGAGGATTGTCCGTTGACGGTGAGTGCGGCAAAGAAAGCAGTCGGGAATGGAGTGCCGTTTCCGATGGGGCGGGCCATCGCCGATGCCGTCCAGCGCGCGCTAGTTACGGCGGCGCAGGAGGCCGCATGAGAACCCTCGGCATCGACCGCACGTTTCAGGGTGTCGGGCGCCTCAAGCTCGTGACCGGCACGACGAGCGTGGCCGTGCGCAACAAGATCAGCCGCACGCTGACGGCGCTCCAGAGCCAGATGTACCTACGCCGTAAGTGTACGCCTTAGCTAGTGTTACGGCATTTATTCGCCCCATCTGCGGTACGTTTCCACACACGATTTCACACACACTCTCTCAACTCTCACAATGACCGACTCGCTCGCCATCACCACGGAAGTCGCGCCACCGTTCGTCGAGTTCCCGTCGATCTCGCGGCTCGCGAAAGACATGATCGTGACCGAAAAGCTGGACGGTAGTAACGCACAGGTCCACATCACCGAAGACGGCAAAATCTACGCGGGGTCACGCAACCGTTGGATCACGCCACTCGCCGACAACTTCGGGTTCGCCGCATGGGTGCAGGAGCATCGCGACGAGTTGATGCAGCTTGGCCCTGGCTCGCACTTCGGGGAGTGGTGGGGCGCTGGCATCCAACGGCGCTACAACATCGGCGAGAAGCGATTCTCCCTGTTCAATGTCTCGCGGTGGAGTGACGACACCGCGCGTCCTGCGTGCTGCCATGTTGTGCCGACGTTACTCCAGTGGACATTTGACACGTCGAAGATTGACGACGTGTTGGCGAAGCTCGCGACCGAAGGAAGCGTAGCAGCGCCGGGGTTTATGAATCCAGAAGGCGTCGTTGTATTCCATGCGGCCAGCCGTACGCTGTTCAAGAAGACGCTGGAAGGCGACGGACATAAGGGAGGCAAGCGATGAAGCGCCTTCTCCCGATCGTCTCGGCCCTGAAGGGCCTCAGCTTGCCCCGCTGGGGCGCCGCCTTCGCCTGCCTCGCCCTCGCGGGGTGCGCGCCCACCGAAGCACAGGGCCGCTTCGCCGCAGACTGTAACCGCGCTGGCGGGTACGTCGCCAATTCCGGCCAGTGCTACGCCCCGATCAAGATCCCGCCACACGACAGCATCGTCGGACTCCAGGGCGGCGACATTGCCGGGGCGGGGGTGCGATGACCACCCAACCCTACTTCGTGCAGAGTGCCGCCAGTGCGGCGCTCGGGAGGAAAGCAAGTGCCTAACGAGACAGAGACACACGGCGACGTACTTGAGCACATCACGCAGGCGAATATCGTCGTCTCGGACTTATGCCTCGGACTTCGCCGCTGGGCCATGAACGTTCCGGCGCGACCCGACAGTGATCCCGACCTCGTGATCGGTCACGCGTTGCATGAGTCGGAGAAGGAAATTCGTCGCCTGCGCGCCGCGCTCGGGGAGGCGGAGCGGGAGCGGACGGCGCTGACCGAAGCGCTCGACGCGTTAGGCATTCGTCGCTGTGACGACGACGATCCGGCGACTTGGACGCTGTGCTCACGCGAGGATGAAGGATTCGACACCGTGCAGGAAGCAGCAAAAGCGTTCAATCGCGACATAACAAACCTCGGCAGAGCGTGCGACAACGCTCGCGATATGTGGCAACGCGTAGAGGAGCAACGTGACACCGCCCTCTCCGACCTCGCCAGCGCGCGGGAGGCGTTGGGGAAGGTGGAGCAGGACAGCAAGCGACTCGATAAGGCCGAAAGGTTGCACCTAACGATCAAACCTGACGGCATGGACGGATGGACGGTCCGATATTTGGTCACGAGCGGGCTACGCAACGGCTACGCGAACCACGGTGCGCATCGACTACGCGAAGCCATCGACGCCGCGCTCGCGTCGGCGGGGGAGGGGAAGAAATGAGCAAAGACCTTCTCACGCTTCGCACAACAGGCTTCGCGAAACTACGTGACGGCCGCATTCACATGCGCTGCCCGTCATGTGGCAGGAAGTGGTCGAACATGAAGCGTCAGTCGTACGATCCGCCTAACGGCTTTCTAGCAGAATTGGGATGCGAGAAGTGCAGCATGGGCGGTAAGGACATGGGCGAGTCCTACTTCGACGCGTCAGGAACGTACATCGAGTTTGATCCTTCCCCCGAGGCCCCCGATGCCAACGCCTAACGATCCCCCCACGCCCGCGCCGCTGGACGTCCGCGAGGCGGTCGCGCAGATCGCGCACGCGGTACTGCGACTGGCATCTTGTCAGGGTTGGGACGCGACTGCGGGTGAGATGGCGGGCATCGCCGCTGCGCTGCGCCTGTCCACCGCGCGTTCCCGCGAGTCCCTGACGAGCGAGAACCATTCCGCGATCGAGGACGGGGCGAGTGATTTAGACAAAGACGCTGCGATCGTTTACAACCTGCTCAACGCGCGCCACTACGGGAAGCACAGCGTGGAACGGCAAGCGTTTGAACGCATTCTCGCCGAATGCACACACGCCCAGCGCGAGGGCGCGGCGCTGCGGGAGGACTACGACGACGCGTGCAAGAACATCAAGATTCTTGAACAGAACGTTCAGGAAGAACGGCGCCGTCACAACGCACTCCGCACCGCCGTCGTGCCGCTGGTGGAGCGGGCGAAGGAGAATCGGGCGTATATCAGCTCGCCGAACTTCTTTGGTCCGTCGTGGCACGCGGAGAACGATGCGATCCTTCGTGATTTGCGCTCCCTCGTGCTGGACGCGCCAGCGGCAAGCGAAGGTCCGCAGGACCGACTTGACCTCGGAGGCGACGCGTGAGTGAGCGAACCGACATCCCCCGTCCTGAGATGATCTTTCTCTTTGCGGACGAGGACGAGCCACTCGTCTACGATCAGCCGTGCCGTCACGCGCTACGCATGGGTGGGCACTCGGTCTACTGCCAGCACGCCACGTTAGGCGCACGCAAGTGCTGGTACCGCTGGATGCCCAAGAAAGACGCTATGCAATGCGAAGGATTTGAGGAGAACCCGCAGCATGTTGACATCACCCCCATCGCCGCCGACATGGACGACGCCAACGCGCAGGAGTTTACGGAATGAGTGACAAACCGTTGACACTTATAGCTATGTGTGTGCTATTCGCCACAGCGTGCGCCAGCGTCTTCGCGCACGAGGACTCGTACGTTGCGACGCGCAAGCGGTGGTGCGCAGAGCTGGCGAGCCGCGCGTACAGCACGCGGGCGCAGCGCGATTCTGCGCTGCTGAGCGTGCCCGATGCGCTACATCCTAGCGTGACCTGTGCCGTGGTGCTGGGGCAGTGATGCGACTCATCCTGCCATTGCCCCCCAACCGCAACCGGGGCAACCGCTCTGGCGGCTGGGCGTGGGCGAGCGCGAAAAAGAAATGGTACGCAGCAGCGGACCTCGTATCGTGCGCGAAGGATTTCCCGAAACCGCCCGCTTTCCCGTTCAAGAAAGTGCGGGTATCTGCGAAACTCGTCATGCCGAACGGGATGGACGCCGACAACGCGTTCTACCGTGCGTCGAAGGCGCCGATGGATTGGCTCAAGTCGCGTGGCTACATCGAAAACGATAACCCGAAGCACATCGTGTGGGCGAGCCTGCCCGAGCAACTGGTGTCGCGCCGGGAAGAACCCCGCCTGGAACTGACCATCGAGGAGTTGGCCGCATGAAGCGCCTGTGCGCGCAATGCGGCAAGCGCCCTGCCGGACCCCAGCGCGCCTCGCGAGCGCCACGGGCGAATCAGCATATCGTCAGCGATAGCGCGCATGACCTCTGCCGCCAGTGCCACCAAAGCATCCGTGACGCGCTGTATGCGCGCCGCATCTTCCCCACCGAACGCTGGAGAACCGACGAATGAGCGGGAAAGGCAGTAAGCGCCGCCCCAGCGCCATCAGCGACGCGACGTACGCCGAGAACTACGCGCGGACGTTCAAGGGACCGGAGCGCATCGACCGCATCATGCAGCGTGTCCGCGTGCCGATGCCGACGCAGAGTGGCGTGCCGCTGATGGCGCAGAACGACGATCCACCCTATCCGCGCATTACCCCGAAGACGGAGCTGAAAGATCCCTATGCATAAGGCGCTATGAGTCTTCGCATCATGACACGTGCGCAGGAGCAGATGCTTGATCGGCTCTTGCTGCTATGCGGGAGAGACGTCGATCTCGTCTCCGCCATTCAGCGCACACGTCGGGAGGTGGGACGAACGCCTGAAATCCGCGAGATTGTGCGCACAATTCTGGCAATGCGATGGGAGCACGCAACGCAAGGACAGCACGCGACGAACTAGTGTGCTACGCCGACTGAGAGTGCTTCTGTGCCACCCAGCGACCAAACACCGCGTTGAAGGTGCCGATGCTGACGGTGTTGACGACGCTCTCCTCGCGCTTGCCGAGCCGCAACTCGGCATCGAGGAGCCACATATGCGCGGCTTCGTGCAGCACCGTCTGCACCTGCACCTTGAGGTCCATCCCCGCCTCGACCTGGATCACGCGGCGGTCGGGGAGATAGAGGCCGCTCGCCGGTTTCCCGTCCTCGTCAAAGAGCGTCGGAGAGGCGGCGACTCATGCGGCTCTCGATACAGCGGTGAGGTGCGTCAGGTGGTTGCGCACGCCACCCGAAAAGCGCCACACGAAGGCTTCCATGCCCTTCGGCTCACCCTTGTAGCCTTTCTTCGTGTGCCATGCGTCATCGCCCGAGAGTGACGTAATCTCCCGCACACGCACCCCGTTGAAAGAGTTCACGGGTGTCTTCGTCAGTTCCTTCGGGCGGTGCAGGTGCCCGATGTGCCACTCCCGATACAGCGTCTCGCCCCACGCCTGCGGCTGTTCGGTTGCCATGATATTCGGCAACTCCGACACCTTCTCCTCGTTGCCGTGCGTGAAGCCAACGAGGTTCGCGCCGAAGCGCACATACTTGCGGAACGTCGGGGCGTTATCGACGGTGACACGCGGGTCGTTCTGGTATTCCCAGTAGAGGGAGTCGCCCATCGTGTAGGCCGTCTGCGTGTCGTGGTTCCCCGGCACGATGACGACGGACGTTGGCGCCACTTCCGCACAGCGGTGGATCATCCACGACGCCAGCCCACGCCCCCGCTCATACATGCGGTGGAAGCGCGTATCTCTATCCTGGGGCGTCCCACCTGTTGTCAGGCCGGTGATGGTATCGACGTGAAACCAGTCATTGCCGAGCGGCAAGAGAATGCGCGTCAGGCGATACAACGACGCTTGCCAAAGAATGTCCTCCATCGCCTCCCGCACGCGCGCTTCGGCAATCGCCACGTCGTAGTCGTTGCCCGTTTCTGGCTCCCAGGAGAGCTTCCCGAGATGTACGTCGAAGGGGTCGATCTCCAGCATGTGTGCTTCCTCGCGCAACGCATCGCTGGGGCGTAAGGGGGGCGCGTGCTTGCGTAAGGCGGTGTCGGCGCTGATGTGCGCCTTGAGGCGTTCGATGTGCTCGACCAGCGCCACGCTTGCCTTGCGCTTGAGCCACGCCTTGACTTGCCACAGCGGTTCCACAACGATATCACCGGTCGTGGGATGCTTGGCGCCGACTTCCCATTTGTTGATGACGTGCCGCTCGACCTCCCACACGTCGCGATCGACACGCGCCGCCGTCAGGAGTTGTTCCAGCGTCTGCACCCGATCCCCGTCCAGCGTGCGGGTATCCGTCGCTTCGTCCAGTGTATCACTGATCGCGGGGACTTCGGCGGCTCTGTCCTGCTTGGCGTTGATGCGCTGGAAGCGCGAACGACACTGGTCGGCGGTGCGCCCCAGCCGCTTGCCGATAACGCTATGCGCGAGGCCGTTTGCGCGCCCTTCGATGAGCGCCGCGTCTTCCGCTGGCTTCCATCCGCGATACAAGGTCATCAGGCATTGGGCTGAGAGAGTGTATCCGCGCCCTTCGCAAAGGTTCGTCAGGTGTTGCAACGATTCGGCGTTGCCGCAGCGCGCGTGATAGTGATGCGCGCGGAGAACAAGCAGCACGGTGGCAAGCAGCGCGTCAGGCGTTTTGCTGATCGCCGAGAGGGTGCGCGTGCCCCATACCCCATCAGGCGTTGCGCCGGAAGCGGCCTGCACGTACCACGCACCGCGCGCTGGCCCTGCATTCACGCACCAATCGAAATCGACGATGGCGCTCAGTTCCTTATGCGCGTTGGCGAGCACGCTGGGGCTGGACGATCCGATCCAGTAGCGCGTGAAATAGATCCGCCGTGTCTCGTCCGGCGTCATCAGCTTCACGGATCTCTCTGCGAGTCCTTCGTGGTCGCGCCATTCGTTATAGGTCCGCTGGGTGATACCATCAAGGGTAGCCCCGCCCGGATCTTTCGGGTTGTTGGCGTACCCCTTCTCGAAGGGCATCATCACCGCGAAGGCGCGTTCAAACGCCGGAACGCTCATGCGGCGACGGGTTCGGCTTGATCTGCCGCCGCATCTGGCGCGTTCTCAGGGCCGAACACCTGCTCGAACAGCGGCTTGAGCGCCGAGACGGGGATGCTGGGGCGGAACCAGCCCCACTTCACTTGCACCTTCTGGTCCTTGATCGCGGGCCAGATCACGGTCCAGAACACGCGCTTGATGTTGTAGACCGCCGCCAAGCGCGTCATCTTGCGCGCGGCAATCGGGCCTACATCCTGCTCATACTGGTCAACGGCATCATCGAGGTACATGCGCGAAATGTCACAGTCAGGGGTCTACGGACACTCAAGGATCGTGCGTTTGAGCCGGTCCTGAGTTTCGAGGCACTTCACTTTGGCGAGCGCATCGACACGGTGAATAATAACGAGCATACTGTCGATTTTGCGGTCCTGTGCGGCATCGCGTTGCGCGTGCTCGGCGCGAATGGCCGTCAACTCGACCTGTTGCTTTTCGCGCACATCCTTGATCTGCTCCTGCGGCGACATCACGACGTAGCCGAACGCTTGCAGCGTGAGCACAATCGCAGCGATCTGCGTCCGAACATCGGTGAGGACGTTGTTCACAGGCACCTGGCCTTTGGTGTTGGCGGGGGTCATTGCGAGGAGTCGAGGAAATGCGGGAGCGCCCCGGCGACACCGCCAACCGCACGGCCCCCGAGACGTCCGCTGGAAGCGAGGCGTTCGGCGCGGATCTTCCCCAGCAACTCCGCCAAGCCCCGATATTTCGCAGCACCTTGTGGCCCTTGTGCCGACAGGAGCAATTCCGCCAACAGATCGGCAGCGGGACGTGAGACGTGCTTGGTGTAGCCGCTCTCGGATGCCTTCTTCGCCGCGCTCGTGAACGGGAAGGCGAACCGCCCTTCTGACGCGTGTTTGATGTCTAACCCCGTGACGATCGGCGCAGCTTCGCTGGTCAGTTCCGGCGTATCTGTCGGCAACCCACCTGCAATGTCACGCGTCAAGGTGCGCTGCGCACTGCGATCCAGCGCCCCCTGCACCTCCGCCTGCTGCTGTGGGGTATCTAAGAGCGCATTGACACGCGGCTGAGCATCGGGCGCACGAAGCACCTGGCTCGGATGCGCCGCGCCTTCCAGATCGCGGCCTAACGCACTCGCCGCCGCCTGCCGGAAGGCTTGCACCGCTTCGGGATTGGCAGGGTCTTTCGCCGTGCCGCTCTTCAATTCCCCCACCCGACGTGCCACATCACCGCCCGTTTTTGCAGTGGGTAAGTCGCCCTTGGCCGTCGAGAGGATGTTGGCGCCCTCGGACGAGGCTTCGCGGCCTACTCGCTCGTGTCGTGACGCAGCGCGAATGGCGTCGTAATCGGCGGCAGAGGGGAGGTGCGCGACGCTGCCGAGCAGATCGCTCTCGGTCTGCTTGAGGAGTCCGGGCAGGAACGGGTCAGGGCCACCAGCAGCCTTCTCGAATGCGCTGCCTAACGCCACCTTCGCGCGATGTATCCCTTCCCATGTCGGGATGATTGACTTGTTCGGTCCCACGACAAAGAAGCGCCCCGGTGTCTTACGCTGCTCGCGCTCCAGCATCTTGCCGAGCGAGGGGTTGTCCATCATCAGCGCCGTAAATTCCTGCGCGGCTTCGGGGATCGGCTGGCTGTTCGCCGCAAAGAACGGCGTGTACCGCGCCTCATCATTTAGATGCAGTTGTTCCGTCTGCGCCTTGATCTGCGGGTTCGCATCTACCGGCGTTACGCCTGCGATGTCGCTGACTTCCTTCGCGACGCGTGACCCTTCGCTTGCCTGACGCGCACGCAACGTCTGTGACGCCAGCGCCTTCGCCTTCGGGCTGATGTCCCCTTGATTCTTCAGAGAGACCGCGTGGTGGATGTCCTGATCGGCGATCAGCATGTCGGGCGCGGTGTTCTGCTCGATCGACTGCGCGACTTGCTCCGTCGTGCGACCGCTACTCTTGGCGGTGTTGTGCAGTCGTTCAGATCCCACCTCCTGCATCGCGCGCTGCGACTCAGCGCCACCCATCCGCGCCTTGAGCGCCGTCAGCAGCTCGCCAATGCCACCCGCGACACCGCCCAACACCCCGCCCAACCCGCCGCCGATCGCCGCTTTCTTGGCCGCATCGCCCAGGTCGTTGCCTTCCGTCGCGCCGTAGACGGTGCCCGTGGCGGCGCCTGCTTTCGCTGCATTCCCGATACGCGCCAACTTCCCCATCTGTGCGACATCGGCACCAGACTTGGCAATCTTCGCCGCCGACAGGAGATCGCCCAAGGCACCACCCGTCGCCATGCCACCGCCCATTTCCGCAACGGTGCCTAACGCGCCCATCTGCTTGCGCGCCTTGTCTATGTAGTGCGAGCTCCCCAGCTTGAGTGCCGCGTTCGGCAATCCGAGCAATGCGCCGTTCGCCGCCAATGCCGCCCCAGCCACTACCGGATTCACCGGATCGGCATTGCGAATCGTCTGGTCGGTGCGGTCCGGCTTGGCAGTAATGTCCAATCCCTGCCCACGCGCAGCGGGCAACGTGTAGCCGTGCGCGATGATATCCTCATCGGACCATCCGTTCGCGCGTGCCGCCAGATACAACTCACGGGAAAGCGGATCGTTCATCTAGGGCGCCTTCGGTTTCTTCGTCGTGAAGATGTTGACACTGGACGAGGGAAGCGTGGCAGACGGCTTCGTGAAGAGATTCGGCGCACCGGGAATCTGCGGGGCCGTAGGCGTCTGCTGCGCTTGCAGATACGCGTCCACACCACCGGGGTTCATGTCGGTGTAGTAGTCCCGCGCGATGTAATCCCCGCTCTGATCCAACCCGCGCCGTTTTGCCTCGTCGCGCACAGTCGTATAACTGCGCTTGAAGTCCGGGGCGTACGCACGGAGCATGTATTCCTGCTCTTTCATGAACGCGTCACGCACGGCAGGCGGAAGGATGTAGCCCTTGCCCGCGCCGCCTTGCAGCTTGTTCGCGTACTTCGTCAGGGCGTCGCCAATGGTCAGGTTCTCGCCTTCCAGCTTGAGCGTCCCCTGACGCACGACCCCCGCCTTGCCCTGCCCGAGCGCCGCCACCGACTGCATGAGGTTCAGGTCAGAGGCGGTGGTGTGGACGTTGTTCGCGATGGCGTTCTTGGCCGCGTTGTACTGCTTGACGCCGTTCGCCAGCACTTCCCACTGCGAGCCGAAGTTCTTCTGCATCCGGTCAGCGGTGGATGCCGCCTGTGACGGATTCATCCCTCCTTGGCCCTGCATGGCTGCACGGATCGCTGCGGCGTTCGCCTGACCCTGTGCGCGGATCTCGGCGGCACGAATCGCGGCGTCGTTGTTGCCAGCACCGACCTTTTCGCGGGAGGTGTTCGTCATGCCCGTGCGGTCGGTGGTGGCGTCCTGCACCATCCCCGTACGCTGCGTCGAGCCCTGCTCCTGCAACTGACGCAAGAGAATGGCGTTCGCGAGCTTCTGTTGGTCGATCTCCCCGCGCTGCTTCAAGGCGTCGGCGCTCTGCGCCAACTGCTGCTTGCGCGCCCACTCCTCGAAGGCGCGCTGCCGCAGCAACGCGTCGCGCTGCTCGCGGTCATGCTCGCCGATGCGCTGGCCCTGCATGTACGACGATGCGCCCTGTGCGAGCGCGGGAATCAAGGCGCCGAAGTCAAGTCCCATGGGCTAACTCCTCGTCGGGATCTGGAACAGTGACGCGTAGGGGTCGTTCGGGTCGATGCCCGCTGCGTTCAGCCCCGCGCCGTAATCGACACTGGCCGCTCCCGGCAACGGCCCCAAGCCCGACGCCGGATCAGCCGCCCCACGAGAGATGCCGTACTGTCCGAGCAGGTTCGCACCCGCCGACATCGCATTCGCGCCCTGTGCGCTCAGGTTGTTCGCCTGGTTCGTCATCGCGCTGTAGGGCGACGCCCCGTAGCCGAGTTGCGTTTGCAGCGCCGAGTTGTTGAAGCCCTGCTGGAACTGCTGTTCCTGCTGCTGGTTCTGACGCTCCCGCGCGAGCTGCGCGTCCTGCGACAACCCGTACTGGTAATTGCGTTCGCCGCGCAACGCGTTCTGCGCATTGGCGTCGTTGGCGCGGCTGTTCCCTTCGTAGCCGCTCAAGTCGACGAGCAACTGGCGCTGGTTCTGGAACCCAACCTGCCCCGCGTTGAAGCCCTTATCGCGCTCGTTGACGGCTTGGTTGTAGGCGTCCTGCCCGATCCCGTACTGGTCGTTGGCATACTGGCGCCCAGCCGCCGCCTTCTGGCCGAGAATGTCGTTGCCGTACTTCTGCGCGTCGATCTGCGCCTGCCGCTCCTGCGTGGCGTCCTGCCGTCCGATCTGCCCGAAGTTGGCTTCGGCGTTCGCGAGACTCAGCCGGTTCCCGAAGGCGTTCTGCTGTGCGGTGTTGGCGCGTCCGAACGCATCGTTCAGGGCGCTGTTGTTGCTGTTCTGGTAGCCCAAGTTCAGGCTACCCGCCCCCTGATCCAGCGAACCGAGTTGCGCGCCAAAGCCCTGTGCTGCGGCGAGTTTCGCCGCCTGGTCCTGCAACGCCAGTCCTGCGGCATTGTCTGCCAACTGCCCCTGCTGTGAGGCGAGGTAGCGGTTCCGCTCGTCCTGCACGCTGGCGAGGTTGTTCGTCAGCAGCCCCGAGCCTTTGCGTCCGAGTGCGGCATTGAGCGCACTCGTGGCCCGCAAATCCTGCTGGAACTGCGGCGCGGAATCAGCCGCAATGCGGTTGAACGCACTCGACGCGAGCGCGGCACGGTCAGGCGTCGTATTCAGCGTCTTGTTGAGCTGATCCAAGCCCATCGCGCGGACCTGGCTCGTATCCGCCCCGTAGCCGAAGCCGCCCGTCTGCCCCATGCCCGTGTAGGGGTTGGTGCCGTTCGCGGCTCCTGCGGCCATCCCAAGCTGTTGGCGCGCACCTGTGAGGTCCGTTCCGGCGACCGGATTGTATCCAGCCGCGCTCATCTGTTGCGTCTGCCCGTATGCCGATCCCAACTGCCCGAGCACCCCCGCATTGTTCGGGGACTGCACCCCGGTCCACGTCGGCTGCTTGTAGCCCGCCAGCCCTTGCGCGGCCTGATCCGTCATCCCTGTGGCGCTCTGCGTGCGGGCCGAGTCCGTGGGGTTGATCTGCGCGTTGATGAGATTGGAGCCAGCCGAGAACGTCCCCTGCCCCAGCGAGGACGCCTGCTGCCCTGCCACCGGCTTGAGCGGTTGCTGGACCGGCTGCGCCTGCTGATTGATGTTCGGGAGTTGCGGCTGTTGGCCGAGGGTCAGTGCCATGTCAGCGCCTCACGCGAAGGGGTTCTGCTTGTTCTGATAGATCGAGGTCAGGTCGGGGCGCTGGGTGTTCTGCAAGCCCTGAATCCCGAGTGCGCGGATCGGCGCGAAGTCCTGATACTGCTGCTGCTTGAGCCGCAATGCGTCAGCCGCCATCTTGTCGGCTTGACCCTGCTTCTTGGCGCCCTGTACCATGCTGATGCCGCCCATGATCGCGGGGGCTGCCTTGAGGAGACCGCCGCCAATCGTCTTGAGGAGGCCACCGCCGCCGCCCGGAATGGCGCCTGCCGCCGCCCCGCTGAGGGCGCCGCCGAGTCCCTTCCCCTCAGCCAAGCCGCCCAGCCCGCCCAGCACCGCGCCGCCGATGGTGCCGACGCCGGGAATGAAGGACGCGACCTTTCCGACCCCACCGAGCACTTTGCCTAACCCACTCAGGAAACTCATACCACCCTCATGCGTGTTGCGTGCTGCCCTGCGCGAAATGTAACACCGAGAGACAAAAACTTGTCAGTACGCCGTGACTTCGGCCCACTCGATGTCGATGTAGAAGGTCGAGCCGACCGCGCAGCCGAACGCAGCGTCACCGATCCCGACGCCGCTGATCTGCGAGCCTTCCGAGACGAGCAGGTGGCTGACCTCCACGTGTTGCGCATTGTTCTGCAACACGACGGCGAACGACTCGACGCTGATGTCCCCGGCTTTCCGAATCTGGAAGAACACCGCGCTCGCGTGCGGAAAG
>JBGAKW010000052.1:0-5857 GCA_044224185.1 Gemmatimonadaceae bacterium
AAGCGACTGCTCCTCACTTTCCTATTGCTGGCGACTTTCCTGAACAAGAAAGCGGAAAGTCAAACCGTCACCCTCGACAGCGCCTGCGCGAAAGCGTTCAAGGCCGACGTCGATACGGCGTCGAAGCGCTATCTCAAGTCAGTCACGCTGACGAAAGCCCAAGCGCGCGCGGCAGGGCGACTCGACGGACGCACGGGGGCGTTGTGTCAGGTGGTGGTTAATACGCCACCTCCTCCCCCCGCTGGCCCCGTCGCGCGCTTCATCTCGACGTGTGATACCGCGCGCTGCACCCTCGACGCGCGCAGTTCGTCCGGTGCGATCGATTCGTTTGCGTGGCATTCAGCGGGACGGCCTGACAAGACGGGGTCACTCATCATTCGCAATGCGTCGTCGGATGCACCCAATGCGTGGGACGAGACGCTGACGGTGCATGACTCGTTAGGCCGCACGAATAGTGTGACGCAGCGGGTGGCGTTGCAGGCGCCTGCGCCGTCGCCAACCCCTACGCCAACACCGACACCTGTTCCGACGCCACCGCCCGTGCCGAACGCGCAAGGCTTCGTCGGATTCGCCGAGCTCCCGCGCGATGTGCCGGTGATTCCCGCCGGACTTGTACAACGTTCCTGTACAGAACATCTCGCGTTAGGCGCACTGCTTGGGCTCTATCTGCGCGATGGCGCAACACTTTGTCTCGCTGCCGGCAACTGGGGCAACGTCACCTTCCCCGCGCGCAGCGATACCGGCTGGGTCGTCATTCGCTCCGATGGCGGGACGACGTTCGCCGCGGGTGAACGCGTCGATCCCTCCCGCGTCAGCGGGTGGGCGCGCTTCACCGCGATCGGTGCGACGCCCGCGATCGCCGTGCAGGGGAGCGGCTACCTCTTCACGCATGTCGAACTCGTGGGCGATGCGGCGCAGGGCACGGTGTACTCGCTGGCCGATCTCGGGATCACCAACGCGACGAGTCTCGCGCAGCAAGTCCAGAACATCGCGCTCGTGCAGACGTGGCTCCACGGCACTGCCACGATGCAGCTGCGTCGGTGCGTGCACATCGCGGCGTCCCGCGTGACCGTGGCCGACAGCTACCTCTACGACTGCCACGAGAAGGGCGCCGACTCACAAGCGATTTGGGGCTACAACACGCCCGGCATCATCCGGATCCACAACAACACGTTAGGCGGTGTCGGGGAGAACGTGATGTTCGGCGGCGCGGATCCTCGCATCGCGGGCCTCGTGCCGAGTGACATCACGGTCACGAACAACTGGATCTACTCGCCGCCTGAGTGGAAGGGCGTGTTCACGAAGAAGAATTTGTTCGAGCTGAAGAATGCGCAGCGCGTGCGGATTGAGCGCAACGTGTTCGACGGCTCGTGGGCGGATGGGCAGAACGGGTATGCGCTCACCCTCAAGTCGACGAACCAGAGCGGCGGCTGCACGTGGTGTCTCGTCGGCGACATCGTCATCCAGTCGAACTTCTTCCGCCATGCAGGGGGAGGCGTCGGGTTTTCGGCGCAAGACCCTGGCACCGTGGGGGTTCCCCTCTCGCGCGTCGTGATGCGCGACAATGTCATCGACTCGCTCAATGTCGGCGCGTTCAACGGCTCCGGTTTCGCCGTGGCGCTCCAGAACAACGTGCGGCAGGTGGAAATCAGCGGGCTGCTCGTGTCGGATGGCTCGCAGGTCAAGCAGCTCATCAACTTCGACACGAATCCCGCCGTCACTGACTTCATCTTCACGGACAACGCGGCGTCGTTAGGCACCTACGGCAACTTCTGTAGCGGCGTGGGGATCGGCGATGCGGCGTTCGGGTGTGCGGTGCGCGCCACGCATCTCCGCAACGTCTACTTCGGCGCCGCGCAGAGTGGCTACGCGTCGGCCACATTCGCAGCAAATGAAAGCGCGTCCCCGCTCGCCGCCGCGATTCGCGCACGCGTTGCCGCCGCCACCGCTGGCGTCGTCCGTCCGTAAGTCTGCCTAACGACGAGGAGTCGGTATGCCGTATCGCAATTTGGTGTTCGAACAATCCACGACGACCGGCACGGGCAACTTCACGCTGAGCGCCTACACGGGCTGGCGACGCTGTTCGGACGCGTTCGGCACCGGGAGTACGAATGTCTTCGGCTACACGATTCGTCATCAGGCGGCCGCGGAGTACGAAGTCGGCATCGGCTACATGAGTGACGCCAATACGTTGGTGCGCCTAACGATCATCGATTCGAGCAACGCGAACGCGGCGGTGAATTTCTCCGCGGGGACAAAGGATGTGATGCATGCCGTGAACGCCGCGGAAGTCGATCGCATGGTTGGCGCGATCGGCCTCAACACCTACCTACTGGGGCTCTCCTACTAATGGCCGCATCGAACCTTCCAGTCTACGCCACGATCCCGCATAGCGCGGGGGTGGTCATTTCCACCGCCAATACGAACCGGGATGGCACAGGCACCATCGGTACGGTCGTCACCGCGGCCAACGGCGGAACCCGCGTGGCGCGCGTCAACATCAAGGCGCTCGTGACAACCACGGCGGGAATGATCCGCTTCTACCGCTACGATGGCTCGACGTACTACCCGTACAAAGAGCGGGTCGTCACCGCCGTGACGGTTGGTGCCAGCACCGCCGCGTTCGAAGACGAGTTCACGACACCGGACCTTGTGCTCCCCCCCGGCTGGTCACTTCGCGCCTCGACGCATAATGCGGAATCATTCTGCATCACCGTTGACTCACCGGACTACGCCTCATGAACGGGCTGATGGGGTTACCGGGGCTGCTGCCAAACGATGGAGACGCGCTCATGATGCAGCGCGGGCAATCGGCGTGGGCCAGTCCCTCACCGTTCGTGCCCCGCAATCGCGCCGGACGGTGGGCGGCGGCGGCGTTAGGCAGTGCCGCCACCCGTACACTCGTGGACGGGCGGTTGATCTTCACACCGCTCTTTCTGACGCGCCCCATCGCAATCGATCGCGTCGGCGTGTGGATCACAACCGTCGGTGCAGGATCGGTGATCCGGCTGGCGCTCTATGCGGGGGACGGCTACGGCAACCCGGGGACGCTGGTGCGGGAGTTTGGGACAGTCCCCGGCACTGCGACAGGGAACATCGACCTCATCACGTCCCCGCTACGACTCTCGCCGGGGTACTACTGGTTTGCCTATGCGGCGCAGGGCGGCACGCCGACCGTGTACGGCTACAGCGGCAATGCCTGGGGGGCGCTGGGACAGATTGGTGTCTCGCCTGACTCTCTGCAGAGCGGTGCGGGGACGATGGCATTTTACATCGACGGCTACAGCGCGGCGTTCCCCTACGTGGCGCCGTCCATCACGTTGTTGGGTTCGAACACCGTGGTGACGATGACGATCGCGTATCGCTTTGCCCCGTGGCCATGAAAAACAATTACTTCCAATACGCCAGCGGCAACACGCCGCCCGCCACGCGATTGCTGAATAGCAGCACCGTCGTGAGCGCGGGGCTCAACGCCGACAAACTCACGATTGCCGCCAACGGCTCGGACGCCGCCACGTGTCACTGGGGCACCACCGACGCCACGGTCACATGGGACGTGAACGGCTCCACGGTCACCGAAGCCACGACGCCGGTCGCCGGTGACGCCACCGGACTCCGTGAAGCGACATGCGTCATCACCGCCGCGCAGGCGGGACCGATCGTTGTCAGCGTCGGCACGGATTCGCTCACCATCACGGCCACCTAACGATGGCAACCATTCAAGCGCCCCCCAACGACATCTACGCGCTGCGCAAGGCGGCGGCGTCTGCGAAAGCCACGCTCGACAACATCGTGAGCGGTGCGGATACCTACCTCGCGATTGCGTCTCCCTCTAACGCGCAAATCGCCGCACAGGTGCGCGCGCTCACGCAGGCGGCGAAAGCGTCGGCTACCATCGATAAGCAGGTCATCAGCGCGCTCGCGCGACTGGTGCGGAATCAGACGACCTAACGATGCTCTCCCTCACCGCGCCTCGTCGCGCGTCATGCGACCTTCGGGGTCCATTGCGGCGATATGGGGCGCGTCCGCCATCGTGACGCCCCCCTTGCCGGTGATTCTCTTGGACAGCTCCGCCTCGCTCGGCGAGTGCCCCGTCTCCCGTAGCAAATTCTCGGAAAAGACGCGGACGATTTCCTTTCGTGCGTCGATGATCTGCTTCAGGCGCACGCCGATCGCCGGATCAAAACGCGGCTGAAACTTCTTCCCCGGCCGGTTGCTCAAAAAATCCACTTGCAAGTTTAGAAAGTTTGAAGTAGATATGGCCGAGTACAAATCGCTGTCCACTTCCGACTTGGCAATATCGGTGCCCATGAAACGAACGCAACGCGAACAGACGCCGAAGATTTCTCGCCTCACACTGGTGCGCTGTGCGCTGGCACTGAAGGGCAGCACCGTGTCGGACTTTGCGCGCCAACAGGGACTGAGCTTCGGCTACGTCTACAAGATCTTGCGCGGCGAAAAGAAGGCGAGTCCCGAACTCCACGCGGCGATCGAAGCTGTCATCGCCAAGCATCGTTAGGCAATCCTATGGAGACATCTATGCGTTACGACGTGCTGATGTTCGTCGGCTGGGTGATCGGGTTCGTGTGGTTGTTCGCCGAAGTACGGAAGGCGGAGAAGCACGCGAAGGCACGCGAGCGCCTGATGCGCGCGTGTGGGATGCAGGAGTGGGAATAACGATGGCGTTCGTCTCGTGGCTCCTGCTCTCGTTAGGCGCTGTCATTGGATGGTGCGCCTGTGAGTCGAAATACCTTCGGCGTCGCGAACACCGAAACGGAAAACGGCCAGCGGTTGCGCGCTGACCGTTCCACTCCGAGGGCCAACGGCTAAGCCGCTGACTTCGGGAAACGTAACACTCCACACTCTGAGGAACCACCATGTCTGATCCCTTGGTAGACCCGATCGGCGAAACGGCGAAGGACTACGCCGATGCCGTGGAGCAGGAGTACATCACGCGCCGTGAGCTAATGAGGACGGAGGCGGAGATCGTCGCGTCGCTCATCGGCCAGCCGAATCCGATGACGGGCAAGCCACACAGCGCATCGAGCGCGAGCGAGTACGCGAAGACATGCGATACGATCATGGATATCAAAGATCGTGTGCAGATGCGCGAACTCAACACGATCCGCGCGAAGGCGCAGTACGAAATGGCCCGCGTCCGTGCGTGGCTCAGTGTGGGGGTGCCGTCATGAAATTCCCCGAGGAAATCGCCGTTGCCCGCGCGCGCTGGAAGCCGAACGCCGCCGACTTCGACGCAATGATGGTCGAGTATCAGCTGGAGCGCGAACGCCAGGAGTTCTTCGACGCCCACCCGACGCGCGAGGGCCGGTTGCGCGCGATTGCCGGACGCATTGAAGCAGAGCGTCAAGGCGTGGATTGATGAGCACACAACTCCCGCCCGACATCGAGCAGGCATTACAGAATTGGGGGCAAGCGGTAGCCGTCTACTCTGCGATGCTGAACAAGACACACGGCGAGAAATGCGACGAAACATTCCTTGCCCTTCGCGCCCTCCTCGCCCCGCTGTGCGCGGACAAGGCGCGGCTGGATTGGATGCAGGAGAACCTTTCGGGCCGCTCGACTCCATTGAAGCACGACTACCACTACGACGACAGTGAAGCGTGGTATGTGCAAACAGCATACGACTTGCGAGGACCGACGTTCACGGAAGGGCCAACCCTTCGCGCCGCCATCGACGCCGCCCGCGAGGTCCCCGCATGACCGCCCCCGTCCACTTCACCCGCGCGATCTACCGCGCGAACGAGCTGCAGGGCTACGAAGTCCTCTGGTCATGGCCCACGCCGCTGGAGGACGACGCGTTCGCCGAGGTCGAGGAAGTCACGCGCCAGTGCGGAGC
>JBGAKW010000032.1:0-39819 GCA_044224185.1 Gemmatimonadaceae bacterium
GGAAACCTTCGGCATCATGCCACGCGCGCGACGACCAACCCCATACGCCTTCCTCCTCGAGCTGCGCTTGGGCGTTAGGCCAACACGCGCCGCAGTAGCGACGCACAGTGGCGTGGGAGTAATCGGTGCCGGACGAGTTGTCAGAACGCTGCGCTCGCGCGATGGTGCCGAGTGTCCCACACAGATCGCAGCGGGCATCTGGCTCCCGTGGGGACGGATCATAGTCGTGGAGCCAACGCGTGGGTTCGTCTGTCATGTTCGTGGTGGCTATGTCGGCCTAACGATGAGGTTCCGCTGCAAACGCCTTGAACAAATGCGCCGAGCACGCAATGCGCGCGAGTGCGCTACCGAAACCACCAGCCCGCGTCAGGTGCAACGCATTTGTTAGCCCGCAAGCACGCGACCCTCAGCTCGCGCCCACAGGTCGAGCGGCACTAAAAGGGCCACAGCCGCGACGCGCGACCTACCCCACCGCCGCCGCGAACTCCGCCCGGCACACGCGCGCGCGCTCCAGTGTGCGTGCGAAATCATCGCGCTCACGGATATCAGCGAAGAACGGCGAGAACCGCTCATAGTAATCCGCAGGGTAGAATCCCATCGTCACCGCGCGGTCGAGGAGTTCCACCGCCTTCGCGTGCGCGCCAGCCATCGCGTAGGATTCCGCGAGGTGAAAGATGTGGTGGCCGTCGAGTGGGGTCTCGTCAATCGCCTCGAGCACCGCCCGTGCTTCCGCGTGTTGACCTCGGGCGCCAAGGATCAATCCCTGCAGCGTCGGCGTATACGGAAAATGTGGCGCGTGCTCGGCCAACCATGCGGCTTGTTGCGCAGCTTTCTCGTAGCGCCCCATCAGCGCATAGTGATTGCCCAGTCCCCAATGATAAATCAGCCCGGCCGGCGCGAGGCGCACCGCTTCCTCGAGATACGCGGTGCCTTCCGCGAAGCGCCCCGACCACCACGAGTTCGCGCCGACAAGGATGTTGGCGAGTGGTGACAAGGGATCGAGGGCAAGCCACTCGAGCGCTGAGCGCGGATCCGCCTGTCCACCAGCCTGCGCCGAGATCCCGAGAAAGAAGCGAATGTCGGCGTCCGACGGATCGAGCGAGAATGCGCGCCGAAGAGAGCGCACCGCAGTAACCGGGTCGCCAGTCTCGTACGCGAGGTATCCGAGCAGCGCGTATCCCTGAGCAAATTCGGGTGCTTCGGCGATAAGGGCACGAGCCTCCCGCTCGATGGAAGCAATGAGCATCGGATCTCGCGTGGCGCCCACGCGCAGCGACATGATGCCGCTCAAGGCCTCCACTGCACGGAGGATTGGCACGCGTCCGGCAATCTCGACGGCGCGCGCGATGAGAGGTAAGGCGCGTGCAACGTCGTAACCAGCGAGCGCCTCGCGAGCCTTGAGGTAAAACTCGAATGCTCGCACATCCTGCAGCGGACGCGCCGCCAGCTGCGCGCTTTCCTGCGGCGACAGCGCGATGTTCAATGCCGCCACGATGGCCCGTGACACCCGCTCTTGCACATCGAATACATCGTCGAGCGTGCCGCTGTACTTCTCCGCCCAACGTGGTTCATCGCGTTGCACGTCCACTAACTGGGCGCTGATACGGAGTGCGTTCCCGGCTCGACGCACACTCCCGGTGAGCGCCCACCGCACACCGACCGCGGTCCCGATCTCGCGAAGTGACTGTGTGCTCGCTTTGTACTGCATAGCGGTGGTTCGCGAGATGACGCGCAGCGCTTTCACTCGCGAGAGATCGGCGATCACTTCTTCGGTGAGGCCGTCACTGAAGTACTCCGTGTCGACATCCGAGCTGACGTTGGCAAATGGCAATACGATGACGGAGCGCTCGGTATGAGACGTCGGGGCGGTGACCGAGGACGACGCCGGCGCTCGCATCGCGCTCAAAACTTGCGCACCGCTGGCCACTCGCTCGTCTGCGCCCTTCGCCAGAAGGTGATCCACGAGCGCTGCGAGCGCCGGCGGCACACCCGGCCGCAGCGTGTACACTGGTGGCGGTGTGTGAACAAAGCGGCGTGCGATCGTGGCCTGAACGGTCGGTCCGCTGAATGCGACATCGCCGGTCAGCATCTCGAAGAGCACGCACCCCAGCGCGAACAGGTCGCTGCGTCCATCGACTGCCTCACCCGCCGCCTGCTCGGGACTCATGTATGCCGGCGTGCCGACCGTAACGCCGATCTGCGTGTGCATCGTCGCGTGCTCAGTTGCTCCCGCGAGCGCCTTGCCGATGCCGAAGTCCGCCACGACTGCATGCCCTTCGTGCAGGAGAATGTTTTCCGGCTTGATGTCTCGATGGACGATGCCATGCCGATGGGCATAATCGAGCGCGTCGGCCACTTCACCCGCGAGACGCATCGATTCGTCGACCGGCAGTTGTCCCTCTCGTACCAGTCGATCGCGAAGCGTGTCACCGCTCATGAGCGGCATGGTGAACCAGAGCGCTCCTTTGCTGTCGCCCGAGTCGTGGAGCGGGAGGATGTGTGGATGCGTGAGCGATGCGGCGAGGCGGATCTCCCGCAGAAAGCGGTCACGCCCCACAGCCTCTCCGAGATCGGCGCGGAGCACCTTGAGCGCAACGACTCTATCATGGCGGAGGTCGCGAGCGCGATACACCGTGGCCATGCCACCGGCACCGAGTTCGCCTTCGATCGCGTAGCGCCCCGCCAGCGCGTCGGACAGTTGGGAAAGTGTTTCTGTCACGCGCGGTAAGGTGCAATTCGAGGCACGGGTGAGGTAAGAGACTTGTCGAAGGAAGTCCGCTGAGCGCGTTATCGCACCCCTGAGACTCGTGCCACGAAGGTGCTAGTCCAGGTGCAAACGAAGCCTGTCACCCACAGCATCTCGATCAGGGGAATAAACCGACTCTCTGTCAGGTTCAATGCTCGTTAGGCACCGCTCGGAAAATCACGAATCGCGACCGCGTCATCGATCGCTCCATCGAGATGCTCGTCATGCACGTCGTGCACATCCCAGCCGCGTGACGTGAGCCGTTCACGCGCACCCTTTGGCAGATTCTCATCGAGCTTGAAGCGCACCGATCCAGCGGGGATTGGCACGACGCGTTCATGCGCGAGCGCAGCTGCATAGGCGATCGCCGCGGGAATATGCTCCGGTCGGAGGCTGGGATACTCAGAAAGAATAGTCTCTGGAGTCTCGCCGGCGGCGAGATTGTCGAGAACGACGTAAACCGGAATGCGCGTACCGCGCATGCAGGGCGTTCCATGCATACGCTCGGAATCGATCGAAATATGATCACGCCAGTTCATCGCTATCCTCCGAAGAGAGCCCCCCAGGAATCGCTCGTCAACTACATCCGCTTCTTAGCCAGCCCCCCACTTTTCGAGCAACAGGCGCGGCGCCGCCTTGTTGGGCCACACAACGTCGCTTAGCGGCCCACTACAGTGCCACGGCGTCATCGCGAGTTTCTGTTCAACGAACGGTAACGTCGTTTCATCCCAGCGACCGGCTTCGAGGTGGAACGGAACTGACTTGGCGTAGTCAACCAAGATACCAAGCACAGAACGGTCGCGAGTCGGCGCGATGCACACGGACGACATGGCCCGTACTTCCGCGTCGATGAGAGTCTGAGCGACGCCGAGTCGCCGCAATACGCTGCTGACGAGACCCGGCAATCGCTCAGGAATCGAACGCACATCGCGCGCCGGAGTGAGCAGGGGGAGCAACGTGTTTGCACTCAACAACAGAAGGAGTGGACGACGATCAACCACGAGCCGATTGATGTACCAATCGCCGAGTGCAGTGTCCGACTCGGTTGCGCAGTCGTTGGTGAGTGGCAACTGCGCGCGAAGCTTCTGCGTCGGTCGAAGAATGACCATCGGTTAACGGAGGGTTCGCCTAACGATGGACTTCAGCTGCGGGTGGAGCGCCATGCGATGCGCGCACTTCTACGCCCGCAATCCAAACGCCGTCATTCTGCTACAGCGAGAGTTAAGCCGCACCGCGCGCGGACAACCAGCGCTGCAGTGATGCTTGGCTCTCCAGCGAGCGCTGACCGGCCACCAGCGCCTCGACGCTGATGTCTTCATCGAGGGATGGCCAGTGGATGCCCTCGCCGTGACCAATCAGGCGCCACCGGGCGCGCTCCTCCGCGGAGGCATGGAGCAAACGCGGAAACCAGAGGATCGGCACCGTCAGCGTCCGACCGTCGAGCAGGTCGACGATTAGGCTTTCGTCGGTGACCGCCACCGACGCAGCCAGTGGCGGAGCCGGCAGATCACGCGCCAAAGAACTCATGCCACGCTCCGAGAACCGTAGACATCTAGAAAAAATGCGGTAATTGAGGACCTGAGAAAAGCTCGGAGGTCGGGCTCGGCTTCACATGGCTCCTCAGCGTCCGCGATCGCTGGACGCGGCCCTTGTAAGGCGCGCTGAGTTGTACAATATTACTGTACAAGTTTGAAAGAGGCTCGATGACAGTCAAGGTGAGTTACAGCCACGCACGCGAGAATTTGGCCGAGATCTGGAACGAGGTCGAGGACACGCGGACCGTCGCCGTGATCCAGCGCCGCGGACACGAAGACATGGCGTTGATCCCAGCCGACGAGCTGGAGAGCCTGCGGGAGACGGCGTACCTGCTGCGGTCGCCAGCGAATGCGGCTCGTCTGCTCACGGCCCTTAGTCGTGCGCGCGGCGGCAAAGGTCATGCGCAGGACTTGGCGGCGCTCCGGACGGAGTTGGGCCTCGAGAACGTCACACCTTAACTGGCACATAGCGACTGAGTCCCTGGTATGGCGGGCAGGAAGCAGAAGCGGGTTGCCGTAATCCAGGACGAGTGTCGAGAGGATCTCCGATACTGGGTGGACACGAACCGGAAAATGGCGCTTCGCGTGCTTGACCTCATGGAGGCGGCACTCCGCGACCCGTACGATGGCATTGGAAAGCCCGAGCACCTCAAGCATATGGGCGGCAACGTGTGGTCCCGTCGCGTGAACGAGTCGGATCGATTGGTCTACGAAGTGTTCGACGACCGGGTCGAGTTTCTCCAAGCGCGCTATCACTACTGACTGCGATGCACGACGGGCACCTAGGCGGGTGCCCGTCGACTTGTATTACCCGACGCCGCCTAACGCTAGAACCCCACAGAAGCCTAAATGAGAAACGCAGGCGCTCCACGCAGCCTAAATCTCCGCTGCTGTAGCCGCGCCTGTCAGGCCGACTGCGCCGACGAATCCCCGCCATCGCGATCCACCGACCGCTCCCAGCGCCAGATCGGGCCATCCTCTGGATCCACCAGACTCCCATCCTGCGCAAACGCCACCGTCTCCAGCACGCGGCCATCGCTGCCGCGACCCCACGTCCCTCGTCGCCGGGAAATGTGAAATACGCGATCTCGATCGCATGCGCTTCGCTACATATCGGCGGCGGCGAGTTTATGATGCAGAACGTCGCTCCAACGCCGTCTGACACGCGCTAATGCCCCTCGTCGCCCACTCCTCGCTCCCATCCTTCGAAGACCTGCGCCGCGCCGGCCATGAGGTGCTCTCGCTGGACGGTGCCCTCCATCAAGACATCCGCGAGCTCCACATCGGTCTTCTGAACATGATGCCCGACGCGGCGCTGCGCGTCACGGAGCGTCAGTTCCTGCGCATGGTGGGGAATTCCAACAAGATCGTGCAGATGTACGTGCACATCTTCACCGTCCCTGGTATCGAGCGCGACGAGGAGACGCGGGCTTACATCGACCGGCACTACACGACTTTCGACGCGCTGCGCGCCGAAGGACTTGATGCGCTCATCATCACCGGCGCTAATGTCGCGAACCCGGCGCTCGACGAGGAACCGTTCTGGCAGCCGCTCGCCGAGGTCGTGGAGTGGGCGTCGGAGCACGTCACGTCCGTTCTCTGCTCCTGCCTCGCCACGCACTCGCTGCTCAAGCACTTCCACGGAATCAACCGCGTGCTGCTCCCGAGCAAGCGCTGGGGAGTATACGAGCACCGCGTGACGAAGCCGGGCCACCCGCTCCTCCGCGACGTCAACACACGATTCGACGTTCCGCATTCGAGGAACAACGACATCGATCGCGCGCACTTCGAGAGCGCCGGACTCACCGTGCTCGCCGAAAGCGCGGAGGGCGGCGTGCACCTGGCGGTGAGCGCCGATCAGTTCCGCGTCGTCTACTTCCAGGGTCATCCGGAGTACGACATCAACTCTCTGCTCAAGGAGTACGCGCGCGAGGCGAACCGCTGGTTCGCGGGCGAGCGTGATGACGTTCCGCCGTACCCCGAGCACTACATCTCCGATGCAGCCGCCGCCGTCATCGAGCGATGGTGGGATGAGGCACGCTCGGCGCAACAGGCTGGCTCGCCGCTCCCTAACTTTCCAGAGCAGGACGTGGTGCAGCTGCTGGACAACACATGGGGTGACAGCGGCAAAGCGTTCTTCAACAACTGGCTCGGCGCCGTCTACCGCCTAACGCACCGCGATCGTGATAAGGTCTTCGACAACGGTGTAGACCCGGAGGATCCACTCGGACTCCTCAAGCGTGGCGTCGCACCGTGATCGGTCGGGTCTCGATTCGATTCGGACCGTTTCCTTGAAGTCGACGATCGGACGCGACACGCGCCGCCTCTCACCTCCGTCCGTACTCCCCGACCATCGGGATGATCAACCTCCCCGGTCGCCCGCTTAGGTCCTGCGCCGGCGCGAACTGGAAGAGGATCGAGAGTCGTAGTCCGTTGCGCTGCCGGCCGAGGAAGCTCTCGTACCCCCACGGCTCGAGGTCGGCGATGAAGTTCGGGAGCGCCGCCACCAGCTTCCCATTCTCTACCGACACGCGCACCTCGCCGAGCAGGCTGTCGGCGTAGCTCCCCGTGTATTGCTCGAGCGGGAGCGACGGCTTCCCGGGCGTCGCGGGCTTCGCCGCGGCTGACCTAACGAGTGCCTCGCGCGTCGGCAGCCATTTCGCGCGGAGGTCCGCCGACCAGTCGCGCTGAGCACCGCCCAGGTACGCATCGAAGATCCGGAAGATGAGCGCTTCGGGGAGATTGTTCGACGTCTGGTCGAGGTTCGTCAGGATCACGAGCCCGAGCTTCTCCGAGGGGATCATTGCGACCTGAGCACGCATTCCGTCGATCGCGCCGCCGTGGCCGACGACCTTGTAACCGCGATAGTCCTGCAGGAACCAGCCGAGCCCGTAACCCATGAAGTTCGTCCCCGGGACCATCAGCGCGGGGATCGGGCTCGTCGCGACCGGTGACCACTCGCTGCTCACACGCATCGGCATCTGCATCATGTGCATCTCGGCGATCTGCGCCGCGCTCACGAGCTGCTTCCCGCCGATGCTCCCCTTCGCCAGCTGCAACCGCAGCCACTGCGCCATCTCGCGCGCGCTCGAGTTGATGGAGCCCGCCGGCCCCGCGTTGTCGATGTTCTTCCATTCGATCGGACGGATCGTGCCGTCGATCGTTCCATGCGGAGTGGCGACGTTCGGGTTCTCGCCGAACGCGTGCGTACTCGTGTTCGACGACGCCATGCCGAGCGGCGCGAAGATGCGCTGGCGCACGGCGTCGTCCCAGCTCATCCCGAGCTTTCGCGCCGCGAGCTCCCCCGCGGCGATGAACATGATGTTGTTGTAGTCGAACCTCGACCGGAACGTCGCGGTTGGTTTGAGGAAGCGTGCGCGCCTAACGATCTCCGCGCGGCTGTTCGACGTCCCCTCCCAGACTGCGTCCGCGCGCATGACGTCGACGCGATGCGTGACGAGGTCGCGCACCGTCACCTCGCGTGTGAGCCACGGATCGGCGAGCTGGAACTCGGGGAGGTGCTTCGTCACAGGATCGTCCCACCGGATCTTCCCCTCGTCGACGAGCATGCCGAGCAGTGCGACGGTGAATGCCTTGCTCGAGGATCCGATAGCGAAGAGCGTCCGGTCGTCGACAGCCCCCGTCTTCCCGAGCTCGCGCACGCCGTAGCCGCGCGCGAAGACGACGGAGTCACCGCGCACGATGGCGACCGACATTCCCGGGACCTCCCACTCTCCGATCGCCTGCGCGAAGTACGCGTCGAGTGCTGCGGTGGGATCGACGCGAGCAGCGCGCTTCGCGGTTGCCTGCGCGGTGCTCATCGTGGCATTCGTCGTGGCGCCGAGCACGAGGCACGCTGCGCCGAGCCGCGCGAGCAACGGGGTTCGGATCATCGCATCTCCTTTGTAGAGGTCGAACGCCGACGATACTGAACCTCCGCACGCCCCGCCAGACGTAGCGAGCGCCACTCGGCGCGGCCGTCGAGGGCGACGTTGACGCCGAAGGGCACAAGGCCCGCGCGGAGAGGGGGGGACGAGCGTACTTCGGGATGCGTGGGGCGCTGGCGTAGCACGGGCCGAACGGTGGTCCGCAAGCCGGCGCCGACCCCCGTACAGTCAGAAGAAACGCCTAACGAGATGCGATCAGCGCCTGGTCGAGATCCGCCACGACATCCTCGATCGACTCCAGTCCGACGGAGACCCTAACGAGTCCCGGCGTGATGCCGACCGCAAGGCGCTCTTGTTCGCTGAGCTTCGCGTGCGTCGTCGATGCCGGATGCGTCGCGATGGTTCGTGTATCACCCAAGTTCGCCGTCAGCGAGCAGAGGCGAAGCGCGTTCAAGAATCGCCGTCCCCGGTCGATGCCGCCCTTCAGGGTGAAGGCCACGAGTCCACCCCCCGCCGACATCTGCCGTCTCGCGACGTCGTACTGCGGGTGCGACGGCAGGAAGGGATAACGGACCTGCTCCAGATCCGTGCTGCTTTCCATGTGTTGTGCAACCACGAGCGCGCTCGCTGCGTGACGCTCCATGCGGAGCGAGAGCGTCTCCAGGCTTTTTGACAGCACCCACGCGTTGAACGGAGAGAGGGCAGGGCCGGTGCTCCGGCAGAATGTGTAGATCTGCTTGATAAGATTCTCGCGTCCGACCACCACGCCTCCCATCACGCGTCCTTGCCCGTCGATGAACTTGGTCGCCGAGTGTACGGAGAGGTGGGCGCCGAGCCTAAGCGGCTGTTGCAGGACCGGAGTCGACATGCAGTTGTCGACGACAAGCAGCACGCCCCGCGACGCTGCGAGCTTGCCTAACGCGTCCAGGTCGGCGATGTCGAGCCCAGGATTCGTGGGTGTCTCGACGAAGATCATGCGCGTGGCTGGTGTGATCGCCGCCTCCCACGCGTCGATTCCGTCCCCGACATCGACGTAGGTATGCGTGATCCCGAATCGCGGAATGATTTTCGTGAGAATCGTGTGCGTCGATCCAAAGATCGCGCGCCCCGATACGATGTGGTCGCCCATACTGAGCAGTCCCGCAAACGTAGCAAACACCGCCGCCATCCCGGTAGCCGTGGCGTATCCGGCCTCCGCGCCTTCGAGCTGGCACATCTTGTCGACGAACTCAGTGACGTTCGGGTTCGTGAAGCGACTGTAGATGTTTCGTTCGATCTCGTCGGCGAACGCGGCGCGCATTTCCTCGGCGTCGTCGAAGACGAAGCTTGAAGTGAGATAGACGGGGACGGAGTGCTCGCCGTGGGGGGAGCGCTCGGCTTGGGTTCGAATAGAGGTGGTGTCGTTATGCACGCGGCGTGTTTGGCAAGGAGTACGGCGGTCTTTCAAAGAACAGGTAGATCGTGAACGTTCACCGAATCGTTAGGCCCTACTTCGATGACTTTACGAGACCCTTCGCATTCCGCAGGGCGATCCATCTCTTTCGGAGACGCTGATACGTTGATTTGATCTCCACGCGAATCATGCCGCCTGCCTGATTCGTGCGGAACACCCTTCGACACGTCGCCATGCGACCCCGTCTTGGTATCCAGTCGCCTCCAACGAGCATCCGCTAGCGGAGCTTGGCGAACAACACTCTCATACTCTCCTCATCGAGTGCTTGCATATCAACGAGTCTGAGCGACTTGACCATCTTCATGGTCGTCGTCTTGTACTCTTGGAAGTGCTGCGTCTGCAAGTGCGACTCGTACGCCGCGCGGTCCGCGTAGATCTCGAGAATGCGCACCTGCGTCGGCTGTTCTCGCTGCGACATGGGAAAGATCGAGATCACGCCGGGTTCGAGACGGACGGAGGCCGCGGACTCCTTTTTCAGAATCTGCAGGTACTCCTCGAGGTACTCCGGGGCAATCTCGATTTCCGAGAGCCGTACCATCATTCGTGTTTGGTCTGGTGTGAGCGCGCTCGCGCGTACGACGAGCGCGACGATCAACATCACGGAGAGCAGTGCTGTTGCAATTGCTTTCGGCATTGGAGGTCGAGTGTTCAACAACGTGGGCGCATGCTTCGATCAACAATGCACGCGAGAACAAGCAGCGTGACTTCTTGTCGCGAGATCTACTAGTCCTCGTTGCCGCACTATTGATCGAGCTAAAGTCGAGATACAAACTCTCCTTCCTACAGAGGCTATTGACGTAGCGCAACGCACTGGAGCCAAGAGAATACACGGCGGGGCGCCGCCGCTCGAAGCATCGAGTCGGAACTGATCAGCACGCCGTTTCCATCAGCGATGAAGGCCTGGGTCGGTCCTGTCACGCTTTTCGCGCCGAGATTCATCGTCGCGCATCCGTGCTCGCGACGCAAAAGTCCCGCACGTATAATCCGCCCATACTGATTGAAGATCTATACGAGTCGAGTCGCGCGGCAGGCGACGCTGCGCGGCGGTAAGTGCACCGTGAAATCCCCTCATCCAACAGTTACGCGAGGAGCACATGCCACTCGATCGCACGCCCGACCGACTCAAGAACAAGGTGGACCCACACGTGGGCAATCGCGGCAAGCGCGTCGTCTTCATTCCTTGGGACGTCACCGAAGGTGACGAGTGGGCGATCAAGACCGCGCAGTGGAATCACAGCACGGGGAACAAGTTCGAGATCGTCTTCTGGGACGGTGGGCGACCGAATATGCTCCTGGTGCAAGCGGGCAGCAGGCCCGACGCGGCGATCTATATCCGTGGCCACGGCAATCCGGGCGTCCCTTACATCCAGGTGAAGGTCGATGTCGGCGGGCCCACACTCGAAGAGCGGAAGCTGCTGATCGTTGAAGCGTGCGACCGGTTGATGGGCACTGGGCTGCATCCCTCCTTTAGAGGAGCCATCAAGTTCTTCCATTGCCACAGCGGAACGGTGCTCACACCAGACGCGTACGAGCAAGAACTTCGACGTGCCGCAAGCAACAACAGGACGGTGCAGCAAGGGGTGCGGGACGGTACGCTGACGCTCGCGCAACGAGACAAGTTCTGGAAGCATGTGCACCCGAATAAGTCGATCGCTCGGATCGGCGCCGACTATATGCGCAAGAAGGGCTTCAAGAGCTGCGTCTTTTACGGCTACCTCGGACCGCTGGCGTCGGAATACGCGGACGATGGCCATGGCGCGTGGCACAAGGAGGTCGAGCTGGCAGGCTTGCAGAACGGGCCAGCGGCGCTCGCGGGAATGGCAACCGCGCGCGCGTCGCGGGGGCGCGTACAGGTCTGAGTATTGTCGTTCACCGCTTCGCCTTCGCCGACGCAGCGGGAATTTCGACGATGTTATCGTCCCGCTCCCGCTGGATGAACTTGGCGTTGGGATCGATCCCGGCACTCGTCGGAAGTTTTGGCACCGTGATTTCTATCGTTTGCTTCCCAGACCTAACGCGGTGTTGCCTGAGATAGAGTGGCTCCGAATCCGACTTTCCCTCCGCTGGCGCACCAAAGACGCCAATCTCCACGAGATCATCCATCTCGATCGGTGTCTCGCGCCCGATGCTGTCCGCTCGCGCCTTGTGCGCATCGACATACAACGTCACTCGCCATGAACCGCCGTCCACGCGCTTCGCACGCGCCGAGTCGGCGCGGAGATTCCAGAGCGTGATGTGCTCGAAGAGGTCGGAGAGAAGCGGCTTGAGCGAGTCAGGAGTTACTGCCTGCAGCTCTGTATACAGAGCGCGCGACGTCGCGGGTGGGGCATTCGCGCCGGCGTACTTTTCTCTAAACGTCCGAAGCGCACCGTTGACTGTATTCTCGCCTAACCGGTCGCGCAGCGTATACATCGCGAGCCCGCCCTTGAAGTAGTGCAAATACGGCGCACCGACCATGTCGATTAGCGGCGTCTCGCGGTTGGTGTACACCGTCCTCCCGCGGAAGTACTCCGCCATGTGGTAATCGAAGAACTTCTTCGCCATCCGTGCACCGAAGGTTTTCTCGAGCACCATCATTGAGCTGTATTGCGCCAGCGTCTCGGAGACGAGCGCGGCACCCGCGGCTTGCGCGGGAATCACCTGGCCGCCCCACCACTGATGCGCGGTCTCGTGCGCGACGACGAAGAACGTGCGCTCGATTTCGCCCGAGTCTACGCGCGTGAGAAACGCGCCTCCCTCGGAGAATGCGATGGTGAAGGGGTGCGCTCTGGCAAACGATTGATAGCGAGGAAACTCGACGACGCGCAGTTCTTTGAACTGGTACGGACCGAACTGCGCCGAGTAGTATGCGAGCGACGCCTGCATGCTCTTGAGCATGCGATCGACGTTCACGTCGTGCGTGGGATGGTAGAAAACGCGGAGCGGCATCCCGTGCCACGTCGTTTCTTTGACGGCGTACTTACCCGAGTGCACCACCGCCGAATAGCGGAGAGGCTCGTCAGTCTTGTAGTGAAAGTAGCGACGCCCATTCTCCTTCCACTCGCGCACGAGCGTCCCGGGCGAGATCGCGACTTGGCTCGTATCAGTGCCGATCACCATCTCCGCGTCCACCAACACCACATCATTCGCACCGGACCTCGTATCCACATCCCCCGCGCTCGGCGGCAACGTGCGAGGGGGAAGGCCATGTTCTCGCCGAAACGTCTCGTCTCCCACCTCGCGCGCCGCGCTGTAGCCTAACGACGGCAGCCAGTTCTGCTCGATGTGCGCGCCGTTAGGCGTTATGTCGGTCGGCTCGCCGTTGTTGCGAAACCCGCGAGGACGCCGCGCGACCTCGAAGTGCATCACCACGGAATCGCCAGGCGCCAAGGGGCTGCCTAACGAATACATGCGATAGTTGAGCGCACTGTCGCTCAACACGAGTTGCGTGGGACGATTGAACTCGAGTTTATGGGTCTCGACTTCCGCGCTCGGCAGCACGTGCAACGTGTCTATCGCGTCCGCCGTACGGTTCACGAACGTCAAATCCCCCGTCACCTCGGCCGCACGTTCTGACGGAAAGAACTCTACGCGCGTGCGCACCTTCACCAAGCTCGGCTCCGGCGCCCCCTGGTAGCGCTTGTATTTCTTCTCGTACTCAACTCGCAACAGCGCTTCTTCCTTAGGGGTTCGGTATGTGTTGAGGACGTTTGTGTTGTAGAAGACGAAACCACCGAGTAGGACGATGAGCGAGACGGCGAGTACGCCGGCGCGCAGCCCCGGACCTCTCAGCCGTTGCCGAGCGAGTGCTAGACGCGCTCCAGCTCCGCGCTCACGCCCGCGCACCCAGAAGAGGTTCGCCAGCACCCCGAAGAGCAACGCCCACGCTGCCCAGTATGCCTTGAACCAAACGATCCCTTGCAGGAACGGCTCCAGCCCATTGAAGTCCGACCACACCCATCCCGGATCGGACGCGTAGACGAGCATGCGATGGTTGATGCCGATGATTCCTGACGCGACGGTCGACGCGAAGTAGAGGACAACGAGCAGGTGCCCGACGTACTTGTGGTTCACGATGACGTGCACCGCCATCGCCAGCGCCGCGAGCAACACGTAGTCGACGAGTTTGAGGCCGAACAGGAGCTTGAAGTAGACGCTCAGTTCGTACTGGTGCCAGCCGCGAATGGTCTGCAGCGCGATCCCTGCCAGCATCAGTACCAGCTGCAACGTGGCCAACATCGCCACCAGCGCCAGGAATCGTCCAAGGAGCGACACCGCGTTAGGCACCGGCGTGACCGCCACGATGTCGCCAATCCCCACGTCCCGCTCACGCCATACCAGCTCGCCGGCAGAGATCGCGATGAGGAGCGCCATCACTGGCCCGAGCGCCGTACTCAGCACCGTCCCCGCGATGAGATGTGTGACGGGCCACGTCGACGTGCCGTAGACCTCCGCCCCCACGTCCCATCCAAAGACGATGACAAAGACCAGCGCGCCGACGAGGATCAGCAGGGACACGCGCGTCGCCGCAATCTCGCGCCACATGCGTGCCGCGATCTCGAGCACCTGTTTGAATCGCACGCCTAACGAGAAAGTTCCGACCTCGGCGTCTCGACGCAGCGAGGGACGCACGGCTGTCAAGGGTGTGAGCTTCTCCGGCGCCGTATCAACAACCACTCGCCGTTTCCACCATCGACGCCGCTCCCCGCCACCGTCATGTGCAAACCGGAATCGCCCGATGAGCGCCGCTATCACGCCTAACGACATCGTAAGCCATATCGCGCGATTCATCAGCAACACACTCGGCCACCCGATGAGCCGCTCATTCGACTCGGCCGGCGTCCAGAGTTGCGTCACAAATGCGATCGCTCTTCCCCCGAACGGATCGACCAGAGCCGAGAGCGTGAGATTGGAGAAGCCGTCAGTG
Source organism: Gemmatimonadaceae bacterium (assembly GCA_044224185.1). Classification (GTDB taxonomy): domain Bacteria; phylum Gemmatimonadota; class Gemmatimonadetes; order Gemmatimonadales; family Gemmatimonadaceae; genus SCN-70-22. The sequence continues at coordinate 14,528 of JBGAKW010000032.1, forward strand.
AGATCGCCAGCGACGGTGCCGATGATGTACAGCACGACGCCACCGAGGTACGTCGCGAGCGGATGCCGCGTCAGCGCCGCGGCGGCAAACATGCACGCGCCGATGATCACGAGGTTCGGTAGCAGGAGCAGCACATATGCCTGCGCGTACGCCATCAGCTGCACAGCCCCGAATTTCCCCGCCGGCATGTACGGCATCACCGACGCGAGCAACAGCCCGAGCGGCACGCCGAGCAGCAGCACTGCGTTCACAGTGAGTGAGCCAAGGAAGCGGCCGGCGAGGTACTGCGGCTCCTTGATGGGTGACGTATGAAAGAGGGAATGCATGCGCGTCTGCACGTCGCGCGCGGCTGCGTCGCCAAAGATTCCTGCCGTAACAAGCATCGCGATCGCACCCATAACCGTTGCGATGTTCATCACGCTTACCGGCGCGTTGAGCCGCAGCGAGCTCCCGTTGATCGCGTGCATCAGCAGGAACGGCATGCCGATGAGCACGAGCGCGTAGACCCAGGTAGACCGCTGGTGAAAGCGGTACCACACCTCGAAGCGATAGACTTCGCCTAACGTCACGATGCGCTCCCGCTCATCGCCGGCTCGGCGCGAGTGCCCATGTATCCCGCCATGACGCTGAAGTAGACGTCCTCAAGGTCCGGCACCGCCGGCTCGTACTCGTCGCCGGGTCGACCGTCTGCGAACACGTGCACGAGTGTGCGCCCCGCGACGAGCTTCGTCATGATAACGCGTTGCTGTCGCTCGATCTCGGGAAGCTCGCTCTTGGGCACGAACCGCTGCCACACGCGCCCGCCTAACGAGGCGACCGCCGCGAGCGGCTCCGCGTCGAGCCGGATCTCGCCCTTGTTGATGATCGCCATGCGCGAGCACAGCTCCGCGACGTCTTCGACGATGTGCGTGGAGAGAATGACCACCGCCTTCTCGCCGATTTCACTGAGCAGATTGAGGAACCGCACACGCTCGGCGGGATCGAGACCAGCCGTGGGTTCGTCGACGATGATGAGAGAGGGATCGCCGAGTAGGGCGACGGCGATGCCGAAGCGTTGACGCATTCCGCCCGAGTATCCCCCGAGCTTCTCGCGCCTAACGTCCCAGAGGTTCGTCTGTCGCAAGAGCCCTTCGACCACGCCTCTTCGTTCGTTAGGCTCCGTGAACCCTTCGAGGACCGCGAAGTGATTGAGGAGTCGTTCGGCGCTGACGCTCGGGTAGACGCCGAACTCCTGCGGGAGGTAGCCTAACGTGCGTCGAGCGCGGTCCTTCTCCTTGACGATGTTTATGGAAGACGCGTAATCGCCGAGTGTAATGGAGCCGCTGTCCGGCTCCTGCAGGGTGGCGATAGTGCGCATAAGCGTCGACTTGCCGGCTCCGTTGGGGCCGAGGAGGCCGTACATCCCGCTGGGGATGTCGAGGGAGACGTTATGCAGGGCGCGGACGCCGTTGGGGTACGTCTTCGAGACGTCGCGGATGGATAGGTGCATCTCTGACGGGGCAGGGGTGGGGGCCGGTCAGAGGTTTACGTGAGGAAGGGGGCGGAGGTGTCAACGAAGTGTGATGGTGGCGTGAGACAACATGCCTTCGGCGGTAATTGACGCGAAGAGCCGACTGTGAAACCTATGTGCGCCACGCACGTAGTCGCCATCTGCGCGTACAACGCGGCGCTCTACGCGTTCCCTTCCGCCTTTCGCCGGGAATGGGGCGACGACATGCGCCGGACCTTTGTCGATCGACTCGAAGAAAGCGTGCAGCACAAGGATGACCGGCTCTCGTTAGGCTGGCTCGCCCGCGAACTATTCAATGTCTCACTCTCCGGTCTGAAAGAACGCGCGCGCGACATCGTGCACGGTCGCTCGGCCCGGCCTCATCAAAGCAAATCAACAGGAGTCCACGTGTTCAGTTTCAGCGACATTCGTTACGCGTTCCGACTCCTTGGCAGGGCACCCGGCTTTACCGCACTGACGATCCTCGTGTTGGCCGGCGGGCTCGGACTCAGCACGTTCACGTTCTCGTTTCTTCATACGGCGATGATCCGGCCGCTCCCTCTCGACCAAGGGGCGCAGATCGTACGCATCGACCCCGTTAGGCGCGGTCGTCTCGAGGGAGTGGATGCAGCAGACGTTCGCGAGTTCCGCGCCTCCCTTCACACCATGCGCGACGTCGGCGGTTACATGAGCCGCGAGATTCTCGTCGGCGCGGAAGGTGATCGGCGCGTCGTTGACGCAACGGTGACGGATCCGGTGCTCTTCACCGTCGCTCGTACACACGCGCTGATGGGACGCACGCTCCGCCCAGCCGACTCTGATCCCGGCGCCGAGCCTGTGATTGTTCTGTCGTATCGGACGTGGGAAGTTGTTTTCGGAGCGGACACGTCTCTCCTCGGTCGAACCGTGCCGCTCAACAACGTCATGACGCGTGTTGTCGGCGTCATGCCAAAAGGCTACGGCTTCCCGGTTGCAGCTGAAGCGTGGTTACCGCTTCCGGCCAGCACGATGAACATGCGACAACCCGGGCTCGAGTCGCTCAGGCTCGTCGCGCGACTGAATCCCGATGTTTCGCATGCACGCGCGTCGTCAGAAGCAACGACGGTTCTGCAACGCCTCCTCGTTGCGCGTGATACTGCCTTCGCGCGTGATCCGATAGCGGTGCAGGTCGAATCATTCCCGTCGGTTCAATTCGGCGAGGAGCGAGCACTCGTCTTCACAACGCTCAACGTACTCGCCGCGCTTATCCTGCTTCTTGCACTCGTCAACGTCACGAACTTGCTCCTCGCCAGAGCTAACGAGCGAATGCGCGAGACGGCGGTTCGTCTCGCACTCGGTGCTTCTACCGGTCGACTCGTTATGCAGGGGATGTGGGAGACGATTCTCCTCTGCCTGGGCGGTGGGATCGTTGGAACTGTCGGAGCGGCTTGGGGACTGTCGGCCATTACGCGCTGGACGCGTGCAAACATGGAAGACAATCTCGCATTCTGGTGGGTCTGGCAGATGGATCACATCACGCTGATCACCGCCGGCGCCTTCGTGACCGTCGCCATCGCGGTGCTCGGCGCGGTGCTTTCGTCGCGCACCACGCGCATGAACGCGCGCGAAGTCATGCAGGACGGTAGCGCGCGCGCTGGTGCGAAGAGGGAAGGGCGTCTGTCACGCATTCTCGTCATCACGCAGGTGACGACGGTGACGGTGTTGATGTTCTTCGGCGCGATGTCTGGCCTGATTGCGCAGCGTGCGATGAAGCTCGACCCCGGCTTCGACCCTAAGCATCTTCTGCAGGGTGGAATCATGCCGCCAGTCGCTCGTTATGCATCCGCCGAGGCTCGGGCGCAGCTCTATCGGACCGCATACGCCCGACTTGCGGAAGACGACGCGTTCGATGGGGTGATCATGCGGAATACACTCGCAGACCAGGAGTCGGACGCGGGGCGTTTCGCCCTGCGCGATGCGCGCGGCACGGCAATTCTGCCGAGCGCACACATTCTCTCTGTGCTCGGCGATTTCTCAACAGTAGGAGTGAGAGTGGTAACCGGTCGCTCGTTAGGCCCTAACGATGATGCGTCCCGCGCGCCCGTGGTGCTGATCAGTCAGTCGCTCGCCAATCGCCAGTGGAAGGGGCGCTCGCCAATCGGGGCGGAGCTTCGACTCGCCGGCGTTGGCGATACCACCGTCTTTCGAACGGTCGTCGGCGTCACCAGCGACGTCTTGTTAGGCAACCCGCTGTCGCGTAGGCGCACGTCCGATGCGATTTATCTCCCGCTGCTGCAAAGTGACCGCGAATACACGGCGTTTATCGCTCGCTACAAGACGACAGAAGTTGCCGGGCGTCAGGCAATTCTCGAGGCGCTCACGTCAATCGACCCGCTGTTGATGCCGGACTCGGTTCAGTCATACGAAGAGTTCTTGAAGAAACTGGGACTCATCGCGGTCTCCGTGGCAAAGTTGTTCGCTGGCTGCTTTGGCTTTGCGCTCCTGCTCGCGTTGGTTGGCACATATGGCTTGATGTCACGCTCGATCGGTTTACGCACCCGCGAAGTCGCCGTGCGTCGCGCGTTAGGCGCCACGGACGCTGGCGTCACGCGACTCTTGTTAGGCGAAGGCGGACGTCAGCTCGGTGTCGGAACGCTCGTCGCCGCCCCCATACTGCTGATCATGGGATTGGTCTCTGAGCATTTCGTGCCGATCAGTGGATGGCTCACCTTATCAGTCGGCGTGGTCGTATCATTGTCGATCGTCGGATTGGTGCTGGCGGCGACGTACGTGCCCGCGCGAAAGACGGTTGCTGTTTCGCTACGGGATGCGTTACGGGGGGATGGGTAGCGTTTCGTTGGAGATGCGCGCGGGCTGTGCGAGCAAGCATCACGTCGTTAGCCATCGTCCTCGCCGAACCCCGACCTTCGGTACGGCGGCATCACTGCCGGGACGCCCGCCGCCAGCGGATCGAAGGTCGTGAAGACAAGCAACTGGCCACCAGCGGCAAGCCAAATGTCGACACGCGCGGCCGGGACCACGGTTCCTCGCTCATCGTGCCATTCGACGCTCTCGCTGAGTCCTCGCGCTCCAATGGCTGTGACGCGTACGCCTGTCCATTTGGGTATATGGGAGCGAATCGCGTCTACGGCTGGCAAGGGTTTGGCTTCGATGACCGCGAGACCCCGCGCGTCACCAGTGTGGGCGATGCCGATTGGGATTCCGCGATGCGTGAGCGTGAAGTCCATGCCGTATCGCAGGGTCTGTCGAAGGGCGAACGCTAAAGTGCAACAGCGTGGGCCGTTATCGCAAGATGCGCACACCTTGTGCGCGCAATCAACAGCTCGTGTGACCGATGCAACACGTGGTTAGTAGTGTGCTGGTTTCCGGACGGCATCAGCGCCGCTCGTCCCTCATTGGTTGGTGCGCTCCGGTACGACCAGGAGGCATTCACACGAAGCAGCCAGCAGATTCCGCCACCTCTTTGTCAGTGGCAGCAGTCGTTAGGCAGCGCTCGACGCGTCTCGTCTATCGCGCCCAGGAACGACGCTGGCACGCAGGTTACGCGGTAGCAGACCCACGCCGCGCTCAGACCACCGCGCGCTGCTGGCGCGCCGAACCGTGCACACGCACCTATGTCGGACCAATCGTCTTTAATTCCTTCACGCGCTTGCCATGGATGGTCATGAACCGAGTCGTTGTCCCATCCGGTTGCGTCACGTCACCGGTTTGGGTGAAGGCCTCCGGCGTGATGTCCGTCCAATACTCGTGCCACACTGTGCGCTGGCCGTTGTGCGTCTCGAGTTCGTCGATCTGGAACTTCCTCCCATCCCAACTGATCGTGATGTCTCGCTGAGCGCCGGTGAGATCACAGGTCGTGGGCAGATAACTGTTGCACTCGACGCCGCCAAGCTGATGGCGCGTTCGATCCCACCAGATTACGCCCATCAGGAACGTGTCACCGTACTGCGAGGGAATGTGCTCCTGCTCCAGCAGTGTGATACCGCCCGCGCCCGAACTCCATGACTCTTCGCCCGCGCCGACAATGACCTTGTTCCCGGTGGAGGGAGTGGCCTCGAAGCGGACGTCCAGTTTCCACTTGCCAAGGAGTAGTTGCGTGAGTGACTGCAGCGGGCCGTTAGGCACACTCGGAGGTTCCGGAGTGGATTGGCCGTTGCACGGAACGGGACCCCAGAGCGTAGCCATCACGACGCTCGACGCGAACAGCATGGACCTCATCATCGACTCTCCGCAGGCGCAGTTCGCAGACGATAGCGCGAGTGCCGGCACTTTACAACTCTGCGTGCGCCTGCGGCACGCGCTCATCCATGGCGCAGAAGCGCGGACCGTTCGCCGCGCGCCGAGTGAGAAATGCCAGCCCCGAGGAGTCGCGCCATCGACAGTTCGGCGAGTCGGGCTGCAATCGTTTGTTAGATTGCGGGGTCGCCAAACGCCAATTCGAGAATCCGATTCGTCGCACGGAGATCGAAGACCTCCGGATGAAAGTGAGGTCCGGCCCACTCGCGACGTTCCCGATACTCCGGATGGCTCGGATTGGCGAGAATTGCAATCAACTCCTGGTATCCAGGCGCCCCGCCCGAATCCTCCAGTGGTCCTGCCCGCGCGCCAGCGACGCATGCAGGATAGAACGTTTCGGGCTTGACCGCATGTGTGGCGATCAGCCGCGCCGCATGTTCCCAATCGTCGCCGAAGTCGTACGTGTACAAGAATGCGTCACCAACCGCGAGGTTGAGTGACGCCAGCGTCGTCAGGCTCGCATCTTCCGCATCCGACTCTGCGTCAGGACGTTCGAACGCGCGATGCGCCACCCTAAAGCGATAAAGGTGGTAGTCCTGCCAACCGAAACACTCCTGGATGACTGCGTGCAGGGCATCGAGCGACGCGATCGAGGGAATGAGCACCTGCCGCCAAATCGCGGGCTTGATGTCGCGTAGCTCGATCCGCAACTCGAAGATGAGAACCTTTGCGCGCGGACGCTTGGCTGCTCGTGACATGATGCTTCGAGAATGGTGGAACGCGATCTCACGCGCAGCGTCAGCTGCAACGGCGGTTTCAGAAGTGTCGTAAGGAAATCCCTAACTCCGGCGGGCAGCTGCAGGCGATGATAGCCGCCGCGCACCTATGGCCGAAAGAACTTGATCGCCACTTGGCGTTCCCCGTGTCGCATGGCTCTCCTGCGTGAGCGCTACAGCGGTCTTGGTGCGGCCTAACGCCTAGTGTTCACCTGCAGGCGATGTACATCAAAGTGCGAGCACCCTCTCGTCTGCGCAATCCCTGAATCACCGGTCCGATGGAACGCGTCGTTAGGCAGGAGCGCGGTGCTCTGCGCGCTCCTGCAATGCGCTGCACCGCAGAGGCTACCCGGCGCTCGCCGCGCAATCAATGCCACTAAAGTCCGCCAGCGCATTTCGCGTCACGGAGGTGCTGTAACTGGCGTTTCCGTCGAGTGTCGTGAAGACCGCGCGCAACGACAGGATCTCGCCGGTCACGGTCCCTTGCACCGTCACGGTCTGATTGCGAAATGGCCCGAGCCGCGTTGCCGCGAATACGAAGCGCCCGGCCGCATCGGGGATGAGCGCCCCGGTGCCACGATAGAAGGCACAGGGCATGTACAGTGAGACCGATGAAGCGGTCGCTTCGATGCCCGCTCCCGTAGCCCCCCACTTGCCGATGAGCGCGCCGGACGGAGCCGTGCCCGCGTCCGAACGACAACCCATTCCAAGAAGTACAAACGCGAAACTCGCGAACGAACGAAGCAGGTGCATCGTGGAGTCTCCGCTGAGCTGGTTGCGCTCGACGATGTCATTCCATCGCCGGTTGGACAAGGGAGGGAAGTACGGAAACGGACACGGAAGACACCGGGAGCCGCATCGCACGCTGCTCTAGAAGCCATGTCATAGATGGGCGCCGGCTTCTGGCCGGCGCTGCGCGCCGGCGCGCCGCCGACCACTTATGAAATGGCCTGTAATCGATGCGAGACACGTGCGGGCATGCCTTCGCCCAGTGTAGGACGTGACGCGCATCTTCATGCGACGCTCATGAGGGCGGCGAAACGCTCCCGAGCACATCAAAGCCTCGGCCTGCTCAGAGTATGGAGCATGCCTAACGCTCCACAGTGAGCAGCAGGCGATGCCATCGAAGCGCGCGAGGCGAGCCATCACTGAATCGCCTCTCCGTTGCAACGTGTGGTCAAGCCGCACCGCGCTTCCGCGGGCGATGCAACGCCTTCACTACCGCGACCGATTCTGAGCTATCCGCGTCCGCCGCGCCACGCTACGGCGAGCGTCCACAACGCGAGCAGGGCAGCAACGGAGGCCAGCCCCCATGCGAGCAGTCGCACACCTCGGCGTTCGGCGCGTGCGGCGGACGAAGGATAGAAACCGACGAGGAGAAAGCCGATCACGGCCCACGCACCCGCGCGTACAAAGTCTCGACTCGCGGCGCTGACGAGGACGACGACGGCGAACGCCACGGCAGCAATCGCGCGCGCGACCGAAAGCGAGTGAGGCTTCGCAGAGTCGTTAGGCGCCAAACTCATAGAAGCGCCCTCAATGGGGCCTCGCGCCGACGCCCGGCATGGCCGAAGTATGACCCGCCATACATCCACCAAGGCAAGTGCTCCAGCGTGGCAAGGGCTGCTTCGGGTGTGACCGACTGCGCAACCTCCCGTGAAATGATGCCCCGATACCAGCGGCCGGAAGCTGTTTGATGCTCGTATTCAAAGTGATAGTTCAACCACATCGCGCCACAGTATTTGCATGTTTCGAGCGCGACGTCGGCGTAGGTACCGTTTGACGTGTCCGTGCCAAGATCCACTCGCTCATAGTCGCCATACCAGAGTGGAGGCGTCGTACATTTGCACATGTGAGTATCTGTTATGGGCGCCTAACGTTGGGGGGCGGCGGCGGGCGTCGCAGCGGACCGTCTGCTGCAACCGGTTCTTAGGCTGCTGGCCTCGACCGAACGAGCCAGGATGCCCCCAGGAACAGGCCGAGCCAGACGATCGTCCGAAGCGACATCGCCCGGAGACTGTCGACGGCGACAGCACCGCCCGTCCGGTAGAGCACGAGAATACTTACGAGCACGAGGACATTGAGCCCGAAGATTGCTCCCGACGCATATCGTCCGGCGTTGATGCGGCGCCAAAGAAGAACGCCGGCTGCCAGATATGCGATCCCCATTGCCGTGTTGTAGATGAGGAGGGGGCGAAACACCACGTATCCCGGGTCTGCACCCAGAAGCACGCGGCCGCCGGCGAAGAGCGTAGCGATACCGAACAGTACCGCAATGGCAGCCGACAAGAGCTGAACGATTGTGTTCGTGCGAGACGCCATCGTATCCTCGATCTCCAATTGTGCTCGGGCCACGGCTTCAGTTGACCACAGCGACACCGAATGAAGCCGGCCATGAACGTAAGCCGGCGGAGATGTGTGCGCTCCCGGAGGCTCGTCTTCCCGCTCCAGCTGTGATCGTTGCGTATGTTGCGATACGCAGCAGCACGCCCAGCGTTCACCTGAGGCGAGTGACAACAGGACGCGCGCACTGCTGGGCGCGCACTCCCTAAACCACCCGTCTGCTGCAACACGTTGTTAGCGTGCGGCGTGGGGGCGGCACCCGCGCGCCGGTGGCGACCGGTGCGCGTAACCTTAGGCAATCGGTGTGATGGGGCGCGGCGTCCGATGCGGTCGAGGGGCCGCCTCGAGCGGCAGCGGCGTCCGGGGACGCACGGCGGTGTCAAAGGGGCGCGCGCCCTCCTCGGGTGCGGCGAGCGCGCCCGCGATGTACTCGGTGGCTTGCTCCAGGCGAGTGATGCGCTCGTGCAAGATGTCGAGCACGACTTCCGTGTTCCGCCGATCACGACGCTGCAGTAAGGCGACGACTACGCGAGTGCTGCAGAACATGGCGCTGATGCCAAGGGCGTAGTGCAGCAGGGTCTCGAACATCTTAGGATCCAGGTCGAGCATCAGGCCTCCAGGAGAGGGAGCGCTGGCGTGAAGGTGCGTCGTTGGGAATGCGCGCTCAGTCATGCAAACGCTAGCCTTGAGCGGCGGGCGAGTTGTAACAAAATGCGCGCACTCTGTGCGCGCCATCCAAGGTTCGCTCGTCAGTTGCAGCGCGCGATACGCGGCGCGCGGCATGGCGACGAGAAGCCGGCGCCCGTTTGTGAGATGGCCTCTAAGATTCCCGCTCCTCAAGGCTGCGGATGTGGTCGAGGAGCGCGGCGACTTCGTCAGGGCGCAACGCGGGTGGCGTTGTGTGCTGCCGAACGGCTCGAATGAACGAGAGAAGCGCACGGCGACCTTCACCGCGAGTGAGACCGAGCCTACAACCGCCTGACAAGAATCTCGTTAGGAGTGCTAGGCGGCGCGCCGTTCCCGCGTCTCAGGGCGCACGCTGCGCGCCGAACGCCAGCGTCGCAAGCCAACGCCGGCCGTATCCCTCGGACGACAGCATGACGAGCCCGATGTCGGCGATGTGCCGTTTGCCCCAACGCTTGCGCGCCGCGCTTCGTCAGGTGCCCGGCGCGAGCACCTTCAGTTCGGTGCTGATGACGTGCAGCGGCAGTCCGCCCACGTTCTCGAGCGAGTGCGGCGCGAGTGGCTCGCCCCAGAGCGCCTCCGGAGCGGGCCGCGTGCCGGCCGCGCGGGTGTCGACGAGCACTACGCCGGCCGCGTCGCGGCGGACGAAGTCACTCCAACTCACCACGTAGTGCGCGGCTGGCCAGCGATGGGTGTGGACCGGCGTCCGCTCACCCGCCGCAATCCGTGTATCAAGCACGCGCACGTGCGCGTTCTCGAAGATCAGGCGATGCTGCGCGGGCGCGGCGACCAGCGCGTCGAGGGACTCCTCCCACGGCCACTCGGCTCCCATACAGTCCTCCAGAGGTGGGTCGTGCGCATAACGATGGAGTTGAGCAGCACGCACGTTATCACACCGGCGGCGTAGCCGCGTCCGAAAGGTGCGTGTCTGGTCCAACGTTTGCTAGCGCGCTGTCACGCGATCACGAAGCGCGGCGTGGCAACGGCGCATCCGTGGCGACGGTTCGCACCACACGCGAAAAGTCGTCGTGGCGTCGTGCCACTCGGCGGAGGGGCGCTGCAAGTCTTCGCGCAACAGAACGGGGCGTCCGAGTGCCGTGGCGTAATCGCGCACTTCCTTCGCCCAGTCGTAGTTCAGCGGATATGTAAAAAGGATCGCGCGGACCCTGCGCTGTGCGTCGTATCGAAGCGCGATTGTGCGTTGCTATAACATCACAATGAGTCGAGTTACAAAAAATGACTGGGCTGGCCCCCGATGCTTTCATGGGATAGCTCCTCGGCGCGAACCGGAGTAGCCAGAGCCACCTGCCTGCCCTAACCGTCGCGTGCTTGCGGAGACTAGGCCATGTCATCACGGTCATCACTGTCCGCAGCATCCGAACCCACCGCGGCCTCCGCGGCGCTCGTCGCGCGGACGGGAACTCCGCGCCTGCTACGAAGCCAGTGGCGCCGGGTACATGCGGCGCCGCCCGAGAACTGAATTCCGCGCGGATCTGTCGTTACTGACGTAAGCTGAACACACCGCGCACCGGCGAACGCCCAGATGCACCGCACTGCCACTTTGCGTCTCGGCCAATCGCTCTTAGGAAGATCATCAGGTGATCCTCGCGGACCAATTCGCGTTTGACTTGCGCTACGCCCGACGGCGACTTTGGCAGCATCGGACGTTCTCCTTCGCGATAGCCCTGTCACTCGCACTCGGCATTGGGGCGAACACAGCGATGATCTCGCTGCTCGACGCGCTGATGTTCCGCGCGCCAGCTCACGTACGCGACGCCAACGAAGTACACGCCATCTCATAAATGGTCGGCGGCGCGCGCTTCTTCACCAGCTTCGCCTCGCTTGCTCTGCTACTGGGCGCTATCGGAGGTACATGTTGGGAGGAGTACTCGGCGAATCACGCAACCAGCTTCAACGACTCGCTAACCGGCGATACGAGCGTCCCGCGCGTACATCAGGCGCCCGCCCACAATCCGCGCCGGTGCAGCGAGTCGATGCGGCTCCGCGACCTGCGCGTCCCGGATATGCACCACCGGGACGCCGAGCGACAGCAGCACGTCGGCGATGATCCGCCGGTGACAGCGCCACCACAAGATCTCGGCGCACATGACGGCCGTCCGCAGTCCCTCGGCCGCCATCAGCAGCGCGAAGAGCCCCTCGGCGAATTCCTCGGTCGCGGCGTAGTCGGCGTAGGCGCGGAACGCCGGGTGCCGCCAGCCGTCGTTCGGCGACTCTGGGGCCGGCCGTCGCCGGCCGCCGAGCTCGGGGAGCCACTGGTATGCGAGGCCGCGGGTGGCGAGCGCCCCTTCGAGCGCCGGCGCGGCGAACTGCGGCAGGCGTCGCGACCCGGGAAAGCGTCTGACGTCCGCGACGAGCTCGATGTCGTGCACCTTGAGCACCGCCAGGAACTCGTCGAGCGAGCGGGTCGAGTGCCCCACGGTCCAGATGGTCGGCCACATGGCTTGAAGCTAGCCGGGTGCGAGTCCGGCGAACGCTAACGGTCAGGTGCGGGCGCAGTACAACAAAACGCGCGCACGCTGTGCGGAAAATAAAGAGATCGCCCTTGTGTCGCAGCGATTGTGAAGCGGCGCGCGGACACCGGCGTGCCGCTGTCTGTGCTCGGGCGGTCGCACCTGACGCTCACACCGGCGTGCGTAGCAGGTGTGGTGGCACCACGATGCGCCCGGGGGTCGGCAGCTTCTCTTGCGACGCGACGCGCTGCGTGAGCAGCGCACGTTCGGCGTAGGACAAGCGCTCCTCGAGGCTCCGGACGTGGTCGAGGAGTGCGGCGACTTCGTCGGGGCGCACCGCGGGTGGCGCCGTCCGCTGCCGGACTGCGCGAATAAACGAGAGCAGTGCGCGACGCGCTTCCCCGCGCGTGAGGCCGATGATCACGGCTGCGGCACCCAACAGCCAGGGTGTGGCGCTCGCGAGGCCGTACACGAAGATCCGGGTAAGCATCTGGAGATCGTCGGACGAGAACATGTCGGCTCCTCGGAAAGAACTGTTTGGTCCGCCTAGAAGAATTGACTGGGCTGGCCCCCGATGTTTTCGTGGGTTAGCTCCTCGGTGCGAACCGGAGTAGCCAGAGCCTCCTGCGACGCCCTAACCGTCGCGTGCTTGCGGAGACCAGCCCATGTCATCGGCACTTCCTGCTTGATCAGCGACAGCCGCGCCGTCGCGTGCTGCTGCAAGCATTTACCTCGGCATGGACGTGCACAAGGACTCGATCACCATCGCCGTCCTGCCCGAGACGGCGAAGACACCGACGCGCCTCGACCGCCTCCCTAACGACCCGGTCAAGCTCAATGGTGGCTCGCGCATGCGGCCCGCGACGGCGAACGCCGCGCGTGTTACGAAGCCAGTGGCGCCAGGTACGTGCTGCATCGCGCACCGTGGTCTTCCTGCACGGTGGGGGCTTCTACATCAGCGACAAAAGGGCGCCTACCCAGTAAACCTGCAGCGCGTCGTGCGCTCGGGCTTTTCGGCCGGTGGCCACATCTCCAGTCTCGTAGCCGTGACTGCAAACGACCCCACGTGCGCGCACCCGTTGGCTCCGGGAATCGGCATTGTCGCCGCGGTCAACTTCTCCGGCCCGGTGGGTGGGCTCGACGTAGTACAAAAAGAGTTCATGGACCACTCGGTACCCATGATGAAGGAGATCGGGATGCTCCGCCAGCGAGCCCCTGCGGCGACCGCACTGGTCGAGATGCTCCGCTCGACCAGTCGGCCGTCGCTCGGATTTACAGATCTGATAATCTCTTAAGGCACAACGGTCACCGTGTTTGTCCCGCCGACATCGAACGGTAGGCTGTTGGTCGCCACGACATTCAGCTGCTTGCTGACGCCATGGAGCTCAATCGTCACTCGGTTGTCGATGCCGGAGATGCCAGGCGGATTCGCGATGGAGCGTGCGCCGTACGCTTCGAAGTCGATGTGCTGATTTCCAGATACTTTCGTGCCCCATAGGGCCACCGTCACCGAATTGTGCGATGCACTGTTCGCGAGTCCGGGAGTCTCTGCGCCGACGACGAGCAGTCCTCCGAAGTCGATCGCACCGCCATTGGGGAACTGCGTCAGCGTGTTGTCGCTAAATGCGTCCCCGTTTGCTTGGAAGTAGGTGACGTTCGAGTTCGCGGCGCCCGGCGCGGCAACCAGGCCGCCACCGATCAGGCAGCCGAGTCCATTGTGAGTGAATTGATCGCCACTCGAGCGGATGGAGATTCGTCCCGAGCTCGCCCGATTGTGCTCGATGATGCAACCATTCGCATTGTCGTGCGACCTGTTTCCGTGCATCGTAACGTCGATCTGTCCGCCGATGGCGCCGCCGCTATTGAGCACGCGAATTCCTTCGGCGCCCCGATAGAACTCGTTGTCCTCGAGCACGGCGGTAATGATTCTGCCCGACATCGCAGCGGTTGTGTTCCGAACATCGGCGCCGCGAATACTCTCACGCGCGACGATATGTGCGATCACGACGTGCGTCGGATTGGCGTCGGCAAGATCCGTTTCGACGCCCGCTGCCGAGTATGGGTTTCCGAGAATAGTCAACCACTCGACTTCGTTGTTACCGCGGCCAACCCGAATGCCCGCTGTGCGCCCGAGTGAGACGTTGAAGGAGGCCAACGGCAGCGCCGACATGTCGATCACTACGGCCGCGCGATCACCGGCCACTCCCACCAGCGACATATCGGGCTGCAACTCGAGACGACCGCCGTTCGGGCGAGGCGCGTTGCCCGGCGTCTTCGCGGACAATGCAAAGGTTCCTGGGGCTATGACAATCGCGAAGCCGCTATTCGCCGGATCGTTCACGGCGGCGTAGAGTTGCTCGACATCCGACACGTTGATCGTCGGCTTGCCATTCTGGAGATCGCGCACCGACGATGTTTCCGTGGAACGGAGATCGGGTTGCACGATGGACGGATGGTCGCACGCCGTGCCGGCAGCCGCAACGAGTGCCAAGGAAAGCCAGCGATGGATTTTCATATTGTGCCCAGTCAGGGTGAGATGTGTTGCGGCTCGCTACGGCGAAACCCATGTTGTGGCTCGGCCAGTGGCAGGTCACCGCTCATACTGGACTGAACGGGAAACCCTCCGAGAACCCGACACGTCGCCCCGACCTCCGAGTTACCCTGTATGTGCGCCGATCGGACTGACGATGACGTCTTGGACCAGCTTCGAAGCGGGCGACGGGAGGTCCTCGACGGGTTGACGGCGCTGCTCTACGACGAGCTCCGAGAGATCGCTCACCGCCACCGCAGGCTCGCCGGTACTGACGCGTCGGTCGCGACGACGACGCTCGTTCACGAGGCGTATCTAAAGCTCGTTGACCAGTCGCGCGCGCAGTGGAACGATCGCGCGCATTTTCTCGCTTTGGCCGCCGTCGCGATGAGACACATCCTGATCGATCGCGCACGTGCCCGCATGACCGTCAAGCGTAGTGGGACGCAAGACGTCATCACGCTCGACTCCGACTCTGTCGCGACCGAAGAACGACCCGGCGCACTTCTGCAAATCGACGAAGCACTCGATCGGCTTGCCGAGATCGACGAACGTCTCGCGCGCGTCGTGCAGTATCGCTTCTTTGGCGGGTTGACCCACGAGGAGATCGCGACCGCGCTCGGAATCACGGTTCGAACAGTCGAACGCGATTGGGCGAAAGCGCGGGTGCTTCTTCGTGACTTGCTCGACAGTTGAACGACGAACGCGAGGCATCCCACCGTCCGTTGACGCGCGAGCGCTGGGAAAAACTCGCGCCGCTCGTCGACGCCGTGCTCGATCTGCCGCCCGAAAAAAGGACGGCGTACATCGCGGAGATTTCCGCCGGCGACCGTGCCCTCGCGGCGGAGCTATCACGCTTCGCCGTTGCGTCGGAGGGTACCGCTGATCGGATACTCGAGCAAGGCGAGCGCGAGCGGTCTGCGTTGCTTGGCAATCGCCTGTTCGACTACAACGTCAACTTGTTCGCAGAGCTCCAAACATCACTCGGGGCGACGTACCGCATCGAGCGAGAGATGGCTGGTGGTGGCATGTCGCGACTGTTCGTCGCCGAGGAGCGCGAGCTCCAGCGGAAAGTCGTGATCAAGGTACTTCCGCCTGAAGTTGCGGGAGTCGCTGCCGAGCGATTCACTCGCGAGATCAAGCTCGCGGCGTCGCTGCAGCAAGCGAACATCGTTCCTGTCCTCGCGGCTGGAACCGTCGCGGGGTTTCCCTATTACACCATGCCGTTTATCGAAGGGCGCTCTCTTCGCGACAGGCTTGCGCGCGACGATGCGCCATCGATCAGTGAAGCGATCGGCACGTTGCGAGATGTCGCGCGCGCGCTCGCGTATGCGCACGATCGCGGAATCGTCCATCGCGACATCAAACCTGGGAATATTCTCCTGTCCGACCGGACCGCGGTTGTCATGGACTTCGGCATCGCGCGGGCTGTCGCGGCAGTCGAGAATGTCGCGGAATCACGGAGCGGTGAGACCGCGAACGTCGTGGTCGACCCGCTGAACTTGGGCGGCGTTAGGCACGACAGTCTCGTCATCGGAACGCCCGCGTACATGGCGCCCGAGCAAGCAGTCGGTGACGCGGACGTCGACCATCGCGCGGACATCTATGCGTTCGGCTGCGTCGCGTACGAGCTTTTCACCGGCACACGGGCATTTGTCGGTGCCAGCACGTCCGATATCATCGCCGCCCACCTCCGCGGTACTCCTCTACCCGTCACGACGCTGCGTCCTGAGGTACCCGCAGCCGTTGCGGATCTCGTGGCAGCATGTCTGGCGAAGGACCCAGCGCGACGTCCGCAGAGCGCCGAACACATTCTGACGGCGCTAGACAAAACGCTACACGGCGCGGAATCATCGCCGAGCAATCGCCATCGCGGTGTGGTACTCACCGTTTTCTCTGTCGCGCTGGTCGCGGCGCTGACATTTGGGTGGTTCTTCAGAAACTCTCACGCTCGCCCCGGAGCCGAGAGGGGAACGACGAATGCAGCAGCGCTCGATGCGTATCGCATTGGGCGCGAGCAGATGCGTCGCCGGGCCGTCGATCAGAGCATGAGGAGCTTTCGGCGTGCGATCGTAATCGACAGCAACTTCGCCGGTGCTCATGCCGCGCTCGCGTTGGCGCTGGAACTCGGCCCGTTCTATGACGGGACGCCGGCAGATGGGATCCTAACTGCCGCAGTCGCAGAGTCACGGCGCGCGATTGCGCTCGACAGCACGCTCGACGAAGCGTGGGTCGCTCTTGGAAACGCGCGCGGGCTTGGCGCTGCGTGGAGTGCGTCGGACTCCGCCATGCGACGAGCGATCGCGCTCGACGGAAATAATGCGACTGTTCGACAAGCGTTCGCGCGTCAACTCATCATGCGAGGCGCAATCGATAAGGGCTTCGAGCAGCTCGAGCGCGCGCGGACTCTCGATCCGACGTCGCCGCTCATTTCCGCCTGGCTCTCGTACGCGTTTTTCTTGAAGGGCATGCCTGATTCGGCACTTGCTCAGAGTGAGCGCACCGTGCAACTCGATTCGACGCTGCTCGCTGCGACGAATCTCGGATCCTTGGTGAACCTCGCGCTCGGGAGAACCGACGTCGCGCGTCAGCTCCTCACAGCGCCGGTCACGCGCGAGATGACGAATGCCACGTACGTGTATGCGCGACTCGGCGACACCGCAACCGCGAATCGCCTCGTTCGCGACATGGAGCTCAGGAGTCCGAGACCGTGGTTCATCGACGTGTCGAGGGCGAGCGTCTTTCTGGCGATGGGCGATACGGGCAACGCGCTGACCGCACTCGAGCGCTCCGCCGACACGTCTGGCCCACTGTGGGTGTTCTATATGTCGCTCAGTGATCCAGCCTTCGATCCCATTCGACGAAGCTCGCGATTTGCCGCCTTGCTCCGGCGAGCGAACATCAGCTCGGACGAGATTGAACATGCGCGCCGCGCACCTCCCGGTCAGTGAATCGCCGCGGTGCGATGTGAATCGGCCGTTGCCAGTAGCAACACAAGGTTAGGTCGCAGCCGCTGGTACGAGCGTGCATCAGCACGACCCCCGACTGGCATTTCACTTACAACGATCGTTAGGCGGCGGGCAGGTATAAACCGCGTAGATAGGTAACAGGTCATTCCGGGAACATAGGTAACACGCGCCGTTCACGGCTAGAATCGCGCTCTCACCAGGAGGGCGCGATGCCGTGGTTGGAGACGTCACCTATGGATCAACGATCCCGTTTCATCGCTGCCTACCGCGCGGGCGGCTTCACCATGACGGAGCTCTGTGCGCGCTATCAGATCAGCCGACGCGTCGGCTACAAGTGGATTGCGCGCTACGATGCCGACGGCCGCAAAGGGCTCGCCGACCGCAGTCGCGCGCCGCATCACTGTCCGCACAAGGTGAGCGACACCGTCGCCACGCTGCACTGTGGCGCGCGACCCAAGCATCCCGACTGGGGCCCGGAGAAGTTGATCGCCTGGCTCAAGCCGCAGTATCCGCGCATGATATGGCCGGCGATCAGCACGGCGAGCGACCTGCTCAAACGCGCGGGGCTCATTCACGCGAAGCGGCGGCGCTATCGTGCCACGCATCCTGGCGTGAGCAGCGCGACGACGCAGGCGCCTAACGATCTCTGGACCGCCGATTTCAAAGGGCACTTCCGCACGGGGGATGGCGAGTACTGCTATCCGCTCACGGTCGCCGATCAGCACACCCGCTTTCTGCTCACCAACAGCTTGATTCACTATCCCGTCGGCCTCGAGGAACACGAGGACGGGATCTGGTCGGTCTACTTCTGCCATGTCCTCCTCGCCCGGTTGGACGAGAAAACTGCCACCCTCACCCGGGGCTGAGTGCTACCCATGTTCCCGGAAGACACTGTTACCCATCATCCCGATTGCGCAGTGCGCGAACTCTACTCCTCAGACTCCTGGAGATTGGGAATGTAGCTCTCGAAGATCGACCTCGGCATCACGGCAATGGCTCGCGCCGACATCGTCATGGCGAATTCCTGTTCCGGGGTGATTCGTCTGAGGTATTGGCCGAATGTCTCGCCGTAGCGTTTCTTCGGCAGGCCGTGCCACTCGTTCGACTTGGACTCGCCGCTCTTGGTCATGAGCCGGTGTACCTCCGATCGTCGGGCACGCGAACGTATGACGGAATATCTGAAATGTGTCCGGCGACGTTCACGTCTTGATCGATGCTGAGATGCGGGCACCCTCGAAAGTCAGCCTCCGTCTTGAAGAGGACGTAGCCATTCGGATCGCACAGTGCGCCTGGGAAGTGACGAAGCTGGTGGTACCAGGTGCCGTCTTTGTGATAGAGCGCATGGCGCGCACCGATCCTCCATCGCTGATTCAGCAGCGCGCCGATGTTCTGCCCCACACCGGCTCCTGATCGAGATGTCGGTTGCTACCTAACGTTGAGTTGTGCAGCGCGCACGTTATAACCAACGCGGCGTAGCCGCCTCCAAATGTGCGCGTCTGTACCAACGCTTGTTAAGCGGCGCGCACCCGTTGACGCAGTGGGTTGGTGCCCCTCGCAGTCCGTCGTTTGCCGCACCCAGGGACGCGCCAAGCAGATCAACCACAGATGCGCGAGCACGTGGTACGAACAACCATCCCCTGCTTGCGGTGGGCTCGGCGCACGCATCGCATTGCGTGGCCTGGGAAACGTCGCCAGCATTCTGCATGCGAATCTCCGCGTCGCCAACATTCTCGTCGCACGCGCGGCCGCACCTGCGTTGGCTCCGCGACTTTCGCACGGACGTGTACCAGACGTTACGTCAGATGCGTCGCACCCCTGGTGCTGCCGCATTCATCATGATGACCCTGGCGCTGGGAATCGGCGCGAACGTCACGATGGCTGGCGTCATCGACCGCCTCCTGCTACGTGCTCCGGCGGAAATCGGAGAACCGAATTTTATTCGGCGAGTGTTGTTTGAGGTGCCAGGGGCCCCCATCGGTGCCTTCGCGAGCTATCCCAAACTGCTTGATCTGGAACGCGAAGTCCCGGCGTTCGAGAGTGTGGCCGGGGGTTCTCGTCAGCGTTTGTCAGTCCATGGCAGCGCCGAAGCGGAGGACATCGCGGCAGCGCTCGTGTCGCGAAACTTCTTTCTCGTGTTTCGCGTTCGCCCGGCACTCGGTCGTTTGTTTGGCGAGGGAGACGGTTTCCCACAGACTGCGACTGCCGGCGGCCCCGCCGTCGCCGTGCTCAGTAGCGAGTACTGGCGACGCAAGTTTGGCGGTGACCGACACGTCCTCGGCCGCATCCTCCGTATTGGAGGCGCGACGTACACCGTCGTCGGAGTGGCACCACCCCGATTCTCCGGCGTCGATGCAGGTGTCCCCGATGTGTGGCTTCCCCTTTCCGTCGCATCCGATGATGCGGTGCGGCCGGGGATCCTTGAGGATCGCGCAAGCAGTTGGCTCTCGCTTGCCGCGCGAATGAGGCCTGGGACAAATGACGCGACCGCGGCGTTCCAGGCCACGCGGGTTGCGCTTCAAGACGCGCCTCCGGTCGCGCCGTACGATCACCTGCGAGTGCTGTTAGCATCCGCGATCCGTGGTCGTGGTCCCGACGCGCCGCGTGAAGTACGCGTCGCCCTCTGGTTAGGCGGTGTGGCCGCGATGGTGTTGCTGCTCGCATGCGCGAACGTCGCGAACCTGCTGCTCGCGCGCGCGTTTACGCGACGTCGGGAGATCGGTATTCGCGCAGCGCTCGGCGCTCGGCGTGGCCGTCTCGTGCGGCAGATGCTCACCGAGTCACTCCTCCTCGCAACGTTGAGTGGCGGAGCCGCGATGGGTGTCGCGATCTCCGTCGGTGGCGTGGTACGTCGCGTGTTCCTCGTCGGCGGCGATCTGGACGGAGGGGTGATCGATGCCCGCGTATTCGCGTACGCCGCGGTAGTGGCGTTAGGCACCGGCCTGCTCGTCGGGCTCGTGCCGCTATCGCACTCTCTCACCCCTGATCTCACGCGCGCGCTGAAAGTCGGCGTGAGCGTCGGAGGGGGGCGGAGCGGGCGCGTGCGAACAACGCTGCTCGCAAGCCAAGCGGCGTTATGCGCGTTCCTTCTCGTCATCGCCGGATTCTTTGCGAAGAGTTTTCGCCGCGTGAATGCATTGGAACTCGGACTGAACCCTGATCGGGTATTGATCGCCGACTTCGATCCGGACGAGGTCATGACGGCTGGTCAGCAGCGGGAGGAGACATACGGCGAGCTCTTGGATCGTGTCCGCACGCTTCCTGGCGTGCATCGCGCCGTGTTCGCGCGCAGTGCGCTTCGTGCCGTCAATGTGCACACGGCTTCGCGCTCGTCGGCCCTGCTCACGCAACGCATACACGCCACGCCGTACGAGTCGGCCGTCGACAGCGGATATTTTCGTGCGCTCGGCACGCCGATGCGCGGTCGCGACTTCGCCAGTCAAGACGTGGACGGTGCGGCTCCCGTCGCGATCATCAACGAGCCGCTGGCCGCCCTTTTGTTCCCCGGCGAGGAGGCACTCGGCCAGTGTGTGTTTCTGCCGATGCGCGCTGATGAACCAGACCGCACATGTTGGACGGTCGTTGGCGTGCTGCGGGGATATTGGTACGGTCGAAGTATTCTCGACCGGAATGGGCCACTGGTCTACGTGCCGCTCGCGCAACGCCGCGTGGGTTTAGGGCGACCTGACCGTCTGATCATCACCATGAACGGCTCAGCATCGGTGACCGCGAACGCCGTGCGAACGGTCCTCCACCAGATGCGCCCCGATCTTCAGCGATTGCGGGTCGAGTGGTTGCGCGACACGCTGGAACCACAACTGCGACCGTGGCGCCTGAGTGCCTCGATGTTCTCGCTCTTTGGAGGTTTAGCCCTCGTAATCGCTGGCATTGGCCTCTACGCGGTCGTTGCCTTTATCGTCGTGCAGCGCGCGCCAGAACTCGCGGTACGTCGCGCACTGGGTGCTCGAACGCGGCACGTACTCGCAACCGCCGCGGGTCAAAGTCTCTCTGCGGTTGCATTGGGCGTAATCGTGGGACTGTCCACCGCGCTTGGGATTCAACCATGGATGGGACCACTCCTATTCCAGACCTCCGCCACCGACGTCGGCGTCTTCCTCGGGGTGAGCCTTGTTCTTCTCGTGGTGGCGTGCGCTGCGCTCGTGTTCCCGATGCGTCGCGCCCTGTCGACGAGCGTGATGCCGCTTCTCCGCGTCGACTGAATAAAAATGCGCCAAGGTCTTCGCGCGAGGAATCGCTCTTGAGACGCACGTCGGTATCTGCGCTGAAACCCTTGCGCATGGATTGCTTGATTAGACCGCTTAACGCTAGCCTTCAGCGGCGGGCGAAGTACAACAAGTTGCGCGCATTTTGCGCGCAATCAATAGTTCGCCTGTCAGGTGCAACGCGTTGTTAGGCGGTGCGACGCTTCGGCCGTGACTTTCGCGTGGGACGGTTCGCAATCTTGGCGAGCGCGCGGAGCGCGTCGTTCACGGCGGCGGCATCCGGAAATGTCTCCGCCACGTCGGCATCGAGCGCGACGACGGTGACGCCGTTCTGGAAGCGCCTTGCGTACGGGTTGGGCCGCGCCTGCGAGAAGTCGTATTCGGGCCGAATCTCCGCATCGTCCGGCGCCGGACGATGGGCGGGCGGTGCCTTCTTCTTAGCGACCGGTTTCTTCATACTGTCTGCGCTCGGAGCGCGTAGCGTCGCGCGCGCTGATCAAGCGAATCCTCTCAGCGCCTCGCTCGGTGAACATCACGACCAGCAATCGATCCGCACGGGACCTTCCTAATAGTACGAAGCGGGGCTCGGAAACTGAATGGCGATCGTCTTCGTCGAGGCGGGCGAGCGGGTCGGCGAACACCGTGAGCGCTTCGTCAAAGGCGACGCCATGCTTGGCGCGATTTTCGGCCGCCTTGCGTTCATCCCACTCAAAAGTCAGCGCCATAGGGAGAAGGTACTCTAAGGCCTGGGCATCCGCCTAACCGCCAGCCGTCAGCGGCGGGCGAGTTATAACAAATTGCGCGCACCTCTAGTGCGCGCAATCCCTACATCGCCCGTCCGTTGCACGGCGTTGTTAGGCGGGCTGTTAGTACGCCACACAGATTCCCTGTTTGCGCCACCGCGCATCGAAGAAGCAAATCGCGCCGCCGTTCCATTCGCCAGGGACCGGTGGCGATTCCTTGACGACGAGCGCATAGCGCGTCCGTCCGAAGTCCGAAACCGCAAAGAGGAAGAGGCGCGCGTCGTCGCTCGTCAGGGCGTGACGACGCACGGCCGCATCCGCACGCGCACACAGGCTCGAGTCCGCGGGCACCCAGCGGGCCGCCGCACGCGGTGCCGATGGGTGTCGAAGCAGGAACTGCACGCCACGCAGGTAGCCCGCGGCGGCGGCCGAATCGGTCGGCGAGTTTACGCCACAGCGCTCGACGCCGGGCGTCGGCGTCGGAGACAAGGTCGTCGCCAAGACCGCAAGGAATCGGACAAGTAGCGCAAGCACGCTGGAGTCGACCATTCGCTGCTCCGCCTAACGCTAGAGTTCACCTGCAGGCGAAGTATAACCAAAGTGGCGAAGCCACATCCATAGTGTTGTCCGGCTGACGGGTGCAACCCGTTGTTAGGCGCCGACCAGCGGATTGCCCCAGCAGACCCCTCCGCGAAGCGGGCGGGCTCTTCCCTGCGACGCCGGACTGGCGCAAGTGCGCACCGCTGCCGGATTCGCGCCTCTGCACGCATCCGCCGAACACGCGCCGTCGCGCGCAACAGCCGGACTGGCCGCCAATAGGGTCGACCGCTCGTCGCACGCGCTGCACTGCCACTTCGCAACAGGCCGGCGAGTCCTTTCCTGTGTAGGAAGGCGTTGTTCGTCAGGCCAATGCCGCGGATGCGCGACGATCGGAACCAACCACCGCCACGCGAAGCCTCGCGGGTGCTTGGTCGGTTCGAGAGGCGCCTAACGTGGAGTTGTGCAGCACGCACGTTATCACCAATGCGGCGAAGCCGCCTCCGAAATGTGCGTGTCTGTACCAACGCTTGTTATACCGGCGAGCACTGAGTGCGGCGGTCCAGAGGCGCCTGCTAGGTGTCAAACCAGAAGGTGCGCATCTGCGCGAGCACATCGGCCGTCAGCGGTATCGGCGCCGCCGATGGGAGGACGGCGTCGATGCCGCAATACGGACAAAGCGCGGTTACACCATCGTCGGTGTCGCCGGTCTCCGGCTGGCGGCCATCGATCCACATTTCGATCTCGTTAGGCGGAAACATGCGCTGACAGTAGAAGCATCCAGCCCACTCGCTCGTCGCCAGCATGTCCCGATGCCGCACGGTGAATCGGTGCATCGATCTGAGGTCCGCCTCGTTCAAGACCATGGAGGATCGCGGTATAACGCTAGCGTTCACCTGCAGGCGAATTACAACAAGTTGCGCGCATGTTGCGCGCAATCAATAGCTCGTCTGGCAGGTGCAACGCGTTGATGTTCCCAACGAGAACGCATGTATTGTCCGGCTTCGTCTCGTTTGGAGGCTGCCTCTATGTTGTACTCCGGGATCGATCTCCACAAACGCTCCGTCGTCATTCACACCGTCGATGCGGCGGGCACCACGGTGCGTGAAGCGTCGCTGCCGACCTCGCGTCCCGCGGTCGTCGCCTACTTCCGCACGCTCCCCGACACGCATCGCGCGGTCGTCGAGTGCACGGGCACGTGGTACTGGATGCGCGACCTGCTCGCCACCGAAGGGGTGGACCTGCGGCTGGGCCACGCGAAATACTTGAAGGCGATCAGCTACGCCAAGGTGAAGACGGATCGCATCGACGCCCGCACGCTCGCGCAGCTTCTGCGCGTCAGCCTCGTCCCGGAGGCGCACATGATCAGCCCGGCCCAACGCGAGATGCGCGATCTCCTGCGCAGCCGCATGCAACTGATGACCCGCCGCACGCGGTGCCTGCATACCATCTCTAGTCTGCTGGCGAAGTACAACGTCGCGACGCCCGCGGAGCTGCCCGAGTTTCCGCGCTTGCAGGTCACGTGGCAGGAGGAACAACGCGCGCTTCTCACGCAGCAGGTGAAGGCCCTGGATCGGCTCCTGCGCCACCAGCTCATTCCGACACCCGAGGCGCAACGACTCGTGTGGGTGCCGGGGATCGGCGCCACCGTCGCGGCGACGCTGCTGCTCGAGATTGACGACATCGCGCGCTTTCCGTCGATGCGCCAGTTCCACTCGTACTGTCGCTTGGTGCCGGGGGCGGATAACTCCGGCGGGAAAACGCGGCACACGCGCTCGAAGGACGGCAATCGCTATCTCAAGCTCGCGTTCCATCACGCCGCGGTGAAGGCCGTGCGCCACGCGCCGGAGATCGCGGCCTTTCATCAGCGGTGGGTCCGGCGCAAGGGCGCACGCATCGCGCGCGCGCTCGTCGCGAAGGAACTCGCCACCATCGTGTACGCCATCTTGTCGAAACAGGAGGACTACAATGGCCGCTTCAAGGGCCAGGCCGTAGCGTATCGCAAACGTCCGCAGTGGCCACGTCTCACGAGCCCGCCGAGTCTAACTGAGAGGAGCGATCCTCCGCGGCGTTGAATGGGAGGTGAGGCGTTTGGTCGGGGGACGGCATCTGAGGGACACGAATCCCTCGCAGGAGTGTGTGATCGCCAGTGCGCGCGGCGCCCTGGATGATCGAGAAGATCGGACACCCGCGGCCAGGCGGCACGGCATCGTTAGGCATCGCACGACCATGGCACCACGCATGGCCGCTTGTCCGTTACACCCGCTTGACAAAAAACTCGTTAGGAGTGTTAG
>JBGAKW010000010.1:0-242696 GCA_044224185.1 Gemmatimonadaceae bacterium
GTTCCTCGCCGCCGCGCTCCTGTTCGCGGGCGCTTCCGCACGCGTCACCGCCCAAAGCACGGACGGCGCGCCGCGGCGCAATGCGTACGGAGTTGGAGAATCGCTCATCTACGACGTCAAGTTCGGATTCCTCAACGTCGGAACTGCGCGCATGGACGTGCTTGGCATCGAGACAATTCGCGGTCGGCGCGCCTGGCACACGAAGCTCGAGATCACCGGCGGGATCCCCGGCTATCGAGTCCATGAGGTGCTCGAAAGCTGGATCGACATGGAAAACGAAAACTCGCTCCGACACGTCAAACAAAGCGTCGAAGGGAGCCGCGAGCGGAGCTACACCTACGAAATCCTACCCGAACGCGGAGTGTTCCGAGAAAACGACAAGCCGGAACAACCCACCGTCGAGCACCCACTCGACGACGGCGCCTTTTTGTATTTTGTCCGCAACCAGCCGCTGGTCGTCGGGAAGAGCTACGACTTTCCGCGCTACTTCATTCCGGATCGCAACCCGGTCACGGTCCAGGTCGAGCGCACGGAACGCATCGAGGTCCCGGCTGGTCCCTTCGACACCATCGTGCTTCGTCCGATCATCAAGGCGCGTGGCGTGTTCAGCAAGAATGGACGCGCAGAGCTCTGGCTCACAAACGACGAACGCCGCCTGATGGTGCGCATGGAAACACACCTCGCGTTCGGAACCATCTCCCTCCGCCTCCGCGAGTTTACCCAGGGAATGGCGCCTCGTTAGGCTCAGCCAACGCGTCGGGGTGGCCTATCGCACCGTCCCTACCGCCACGTCATGGAGCCGAGCACATCGGAGTAGTCATCGGTCCAAACCCTAACGGGAGCCGACGGCGCGAGAACGTTCCAACCGGCGTGCCGTACCAACGGCGCCAGCGTGTGCGCTTCGCGCGCCAGCGCGACCCAGTGCGATCCATAATAGAGCTTGCGACGTTCGTCGTCGCTGACGTCGCGATTTGCACTCGCCCCGGCAAGGCGAGCATCACGCGCGAGCTCTGTCAGAACAGGCTCGAGCCGCAGATATCGATTGCTGATGTGAAAGACGATGATTCCGTTTGGCCGAAGTTTTCGCTCATAGAGCGCGAGGGCTTCGCGTGTAATGAGGTGCACCGGAATCGCGTCTGAGCTGAATGCATCCAGGACAATCAGGTCGAAGCTCGAGTCGGCTGCAGTGCGCATGGAGAGTCGCGCATCGCCCAGCTCGATTTTCACGTTCGGCTGGCAATCACGCAGATACGTGAAAAGGTCTGGCGTGCGCGCGATGCGCACGATGAGCGGGTCGATTTCGAAATACGTCCAGCGCTCGCCTGGACGCGAATAACACGCGGTGGTTCCGGTACCAAGTCCCACAAGCGCGACGTTCCGGGCACCTACGGAATCTGTCGTTAGGCGAAAGAGCTCGCCCAGCGGCCCGGAGCGATTGTAGTACGTGAGTGGTTCCGTGCGCCGATTCACGTCAAGACTCTGGCCGCCGTGCGTTGTCGTGCCATTCTGCAGGATGACGTACTGGTCCCACACACGCACGCGGTAGACGCCAAAGAAAGATCGGCGCTCGAGCATCGTGTCGGAGTCGGTCCTGAGCCCTCCCTGCACGCCGAAGAAGATCGCCGCCGCGCCTAACGCGAGTCGCAACGGGCGCTTGTAGAACGTGGCGGCGATGAGCGCCGCCGCTCCCAGATAGACGAAAATCAACCTCGTCCCCCACGAACCGGATGGTGTGGGCAATTGATTGCAGACCAGGACACCGCCTAACAACAGCAGCGGGAGAATGACGTCGAGCGCCACCGAACGCAGGTCGTAGCGTTGGTTGGCGCCTCCCGGTCGCAGGCCGAACGCAATGATGAGTGCGTAGGGATACTCGAGCACGCGATCGTAGATCATCGGCGCCAACAGCACATTGTATATCCCACCGAGCACTCCGCCTAACGAGAGCCAGAGATAGAATTCGGTGAGATATCGGGCATCGGGGCGTGAGTCGGCAAGTTCACGATGGCACACCATCGTCGTCGCGAAGAAGGCGAGCAGATGGAGTAGTGCGACCTGCGTCAGCTTACCTGCGGGATTGGCGCTGATGACGACCATCAACGCGAGGCCGATGATCAGCTGAAACCAAAGCATGAAACGCCTGCCGAGTGGCGGGCGATTCGCGAAGACGAGAACGAAGGTGAGGAGATAGAGCGCGAGCGGGACGATCCAGAGAAAGGGGACCGAGGCGATGTCGGTCGT
This sequence comes from Gemmatimonadaceae bacterium, assembly GCA_044224185.1. GTDB lineage: Bacteria > Gemmatimonadota > Gemmatimonadetes > Gemmatimonadales > Gemmatimonadaceae > SCN-70-22. The sequence goes on from JBGAKW010000010.1 coordinate 2,242, forward strand.
GAGGTAGGTGGTGACGCCGAGGAGGAGTGACGAGGGGGCGAAGGAGAGGAGGAGCCAGCGGAGGCGCCACGCTTGGGTGGGAATCAGGGTCGGTGTCGGAGAACCTGCCCCGGAGGTGACGTCGGATTTGGCTGGGAGGGGCGGCGGTTGCGATGCTGCGGAGTCGAGCGGGGGGCCCCCCCCAAAACCAACATTAACGCCGAGCCTCGCGCGGTCCGTCACCGGATTGTCCCCGCTGTCATCCTCCGATTGCGGGTCACCTGTGTGCCTGAGTTGGTCGCGATCACCTCGCTCGTGCCTGGCCGCGCGCCATGTGAGATAGCACGCCACTGCTACGAGGGTGATGAGAACCAGATAAGTGCGTGCCCAGTCCACACGCTGTTCAGAAAGCGTAAGTCTGGGTTCGATCAGCGTGGGATATGCGATCAGCGCGGCAAAGCTGCCAAGGTTGCTGGCGGCGTAGAGTTGGTACGGATTGGCGGCGGATGTGTGTTTGGACGATGCAAACCATCGCTGCATCATCGGCGCGCCTGCCGACAGGAGGAGAAAGGGAAGGCCGAGTGTGGTGGTGAGGAGGGAGAGGAGCCAAGGAATCGGGAGTGTGGAAGCGGCCGGAGGTGCGCTGTTCGCCGGGAGCGCGATCGGGAGGAAGGTGAGCGAAACGAGGAGGAGGGCGAGGTGAAGCAGTCCCTGAGCTCCGACCGAGAGGCGACGCGACGTGAGGTGTGCGTACAGGTAGCCTGCGAGCAGCGCTCCCTGAAAGAACAGAAGACACGTATTCCATACGGCGGGTGTTCCACCGAGCAATGGGAGTACGAGCTTCGTGAACATGGGCTCGACCGCGAACAGGAGCGCTGCGTTCAGAAAGGTGGCGACGACGAAAACGAGGGCGAGTGGCGCTCGGTCGCGAACCTGTTGCGGTATTGAGCGAGGCATGCGGCGAATCTGTGCCGGCGCAGTTTGGCGGTGAAGACCTTCGGAGGCTGGTGGTTCACGGACTCCAGATCTTTATCGAGTTTTCCACACTAACTGGCCACCATCGGATCACTCACTGGGCAGTGTTTACAAGTCACGGATCTCTCGGGTGAGATGATGCTTTTGGTGGCGCTTGTAAGCCTCTCAATAGCATATGTTTACGCGATTTCTAGAAAACATATGATTACGGAGGTCGCGCAGCCGCTCCCCTCTGCCCTGCGCACCAGCCCACTATCGTATCATCACAACACACTGGCACTTCATTCTGCTTCGCCCCGTATTGCCGCCCGGCACCGCGCACTTCATCAGGATCGCACCACCCTCCAAAGCCCAAGGTTCCACATGACGACTTCACGTCGTGACTTCCTCAAGGCAGGGACACTCGCCGCCAGCGCCGTTGCACTCGGCGGCACGGCACGCAGCGCCGACGCTGCCACGCTCCTTACGGCACCGCTCCACGCACCGACGAACCTGATGGCAATGGACGCCTCGGTGAAGGAGCTCCTTATGGATGCGCTCAACGCCGCTAAACTCGGCGGCGCGAGCTACGCAGACGCACGTATCGGACGGTATCTCCAGAATTTTGTCGTCACCCGCGAACAGCAAATCATCAACGTCGTCGACACGGATTCCATCGGCATCGGAGTGCGCGCCCTTGTCGACGGCACGTGGGGCTTTGCCGCGTCGCGCGATCTCACCAAGGACGGAGTGGCCGGCGCTGCCAGAGAGGCTGTCGCGATCGCAAAGGCAAATCGCGTGGCGCGCGACCGCATGATTCAACTCGCCCCTGCTCCCACCTCGCCTAACGCGACATGGAAGAACGCCTTCGAGATCGATCCATGGTCCATCCCGGTCGAGCAAAAGGCCGATCTTCTCATCAAGGCCAACGCCGAAGGGATGAAGGCGGCGAACGTCAAATACGTCTTCAGCGCCCTCTTCTTCCGTAAACAAGAGCGCAACTACGCTAACACCGACGGCTCCGTCATCGCACAAACCATCGTGCAGAGCGCGTTGCAACAGCAATTCACTGCTGTCTCCCCCGACTTCACCGACTTCCAGAATCGCGGCAACACCCTCCCGCCGGTGGGACGCGGCTGGGAGTGGGTGCAACAGCAAGACCTGATCAACAACGCTCGCCAGTGGGGAGAACAGGCGAGCGAGAAGCTCAAGGCGAAGCCAGTCGAAGTGGGGCGCTACGATCTCCTCCTGCACCCTTCGCATCTCTGGCTCACGATCCACGAATCGATCGCACACCCCACAGAACTCGATCGCGCCTCAGGCTACGAAGCCAACTACGCCGGCACCTCCTTCGTCGCGCCTCCCGACAAGATGCTTGGGCATTTCAAGTACGGGCCCGAGTTCATGAACATCCAGGGCGATCGCTCGCAGCCAGGTGCGTTGGCAACCGTTGGCTATGATGACGAAGGCGTTGCACCTGACGAGTTCCTCATCATCAAGAACGGCGTCGTCAACGACTACCAGACCACGCGCGAGCAGGCGATGTGGCTCGACTGGTGGTACAAATCACAGGGGAAGCCGGTGCGCTCACACGGCTGTTCATACGCTGACAACTGGAGCTCTGTGCAGTTCCAGCGCATGCCGAACGTTTCGCTCCTCCCTGGCACCACCGATCGTTCGTGGGAAGACATGATTGCCGCCACCGACAAGGGAATCGCCATCGTCGGCGACGGCTCATTCTCCATCGATCAACAGCGTTACAACGCGCAGTTCGGCGGCCAGCTCGCCTACGAAGTCAGAGGAGGGAAGCTGGTGGGGATGTTGAAGGACGTTGCCTACCAGATTCGCACCCCCGACTTCTGGAACTCGATGGACATGATCGGCGGAAAAAAGAGTTACGAAGTGTGGGGTTCGTTCTTTGACGGCAAGGGACAACCGGGGCAGGTGAACGCCGTGAGCCACGGCTCGGTGCCGGCGCGCTTCAAGCAAGTCAACGTCATCAACACCGGGCGAAAGGCCTAACGATATGCGACGCTACAACATTTCCGACGCCATCAGCGCCCCGTCGCGTCTCATCGATCGCGACGGGACCATCCTGCCTAACGGTGCCGTGCTCTCGCGCGACGATGCACAGGCGCTCGTCGAGCGCGTGCGCAAATTCTCCAAGTCCGACGGCATCGAAGTGCAGATCTTCGGCGGCTACCAGACGAACGTGCGTTTCGCCGACAATCAGATGTCGACGGCGGGCGCCGTCACCGATTTTCAGCTCGGTGTCCAGAGCTACTTCGGACCGAAACACGCCGTCGTCACCACCAACGAGGTGACCGACGACGCGTTGCGCGCCGCCGTCGAGAAGTCGGAGAAGCTCGCGCGCCTTGCGCCTGACGATCCGGAATCGATGCCCCTCCTTCCGCCGCAGCAGTACAAGGATGTGGAGGCATACTTCCCGTCGGTCGCGAATATGAGTGCCGACGCTCGCGCCAAGATTGCACTCACAGGATTGGACCCGGCACGCAAAGCGGGCGATCTCACGGTCGCCGGCTTTCTGCAAAATGGTGTTGGCGTCACCGCCCACGGGACGAGCACAGGACTCTTTGCCTACCATCGCTCGACCAACAGCAACTACACGATCACTGCACGCACGAAAGACGGCACCGGATCTGGTTGGGCCGGCGCCGAGCATAACGATGCGCAGCAGATCGACTATGCAGCCGTCAGTATGCGTGCCATCGACAAGGCGCGCCTCTCGCGCAATCCGGTTGCCATCGAGCCAGGGCGTTACACCGTGATCATGGAGCCGCAGGCAGTGGGCGACCTTTGCCAGCTCATTGGTTTCTACGCCGACGCACGTGCCACCGACGAAGGACGCTCACCCTTCGTGAAGCAAGGAGGTGGAACAAAGATCGGTGAGAAGATCATGGACGAACGTATCAGCATCTACGCTGACCCGAACGATCCGATGATCCGCGCCCAGCCCTTCGACGGCGACGGACTCCCGTTAGGCAGGCAGGAGTTCATCAAGGACGGCGTTCTCAAGACGTTGTACTTCTCGCGCTTCTGGGCCAAGAAGAAAGGCGTACAACCAACCGGTGCGCCGACATCGTTTCTCATGAGCGGGGGCACCGCTTCTGTCGAAGACATGATCAAGGCAACGCCACGCGGTGTTCTCGTCACTCGCCTCTGGTATCTGCGCGAGGTCGATCCACGCACCATCCTTTACACCGGCCTCACGCGCGACGGTACGTTTCTCATCGAGAACGGAAAGATCAGCAAGGCGGTGAAGAACTTCCGTTTCAACGATTCTCCGCTCTTCATGCTGAACAACGTCGAGATGCTTGGACGTCCGCAGCGCCTAGCGGGGACCGAGGCTGGTGGCGCGGTCGTCGTTCCGCCGATCAAGGTGCGCGACTTCAATTTCACATCGCTTTCCGACGCGGTGTAGCGCAGGCCTAACGAGTAGCACCTGTGTGGCGGCAGCGATTCAATCACCCGCAAGGGCAAGGAGTCGCTGCCGCGCTCCGTTTACGGCATCCGCCGTCGTTGACTCCGGAGTCGCCCGCAGCGCGAGATAACGCCGCAGCGCCTGGCGCGCCGCCGCACGATCGCCAACTCGTTCCGAGAGTTGCGACTCGAGCAACAAGGATGTTGCCAGATAGCGCGGCCACTCGCGCGCGTACTGGCGACGCCTCACGGCCGCGAGCGCCGCATCGCTTTCGCCGCGCTCTCCGCGAAGGCGGGCGATTACCAACGGCGCGTAGTGCCGAAGATCACCCACCGTTGGACCAACCAGCGAAAGCGCCTCGAGCTGTGCCAACACCTGCGTCGCGCGCGCGTCGCGCTGGCGCACGGTTGCAATCGCATCGAGGAGCGTCGCGCATGCCTGCGGATTCGCAACTCCCGGCGCGAGATATCGTGCGTCCGCAGGTGCTTGAAGCACGCGTACGGCGCGCGTCGTCCCGCTGAAGTCACCGCGCCACACCTTCCACTGTTCCGCGACACACAGGTCAGCGAGTTGGATCGCATGCCCTTCGGCCGAGTTGGTCGGATGCTCGGCGCGCGCGGCCAATTCGCGCGCAGCGTCGGCGCCGGCAACGGTATCACCATCAGAGTACAGGGCATCCAGCACCTGCAATCGCAGATTAGCCCCGCGCGCGGTGGGTTCTTCACCTAAAGCTTGAAGAATTCGCAGCGCCTCACCCGGTCGCCCTCCGACCATTGCGTACGCGTGCTGCGCGAGCAGTGCGTCGGTGTGTGCGTCACCACTCTGCACATGCGAGAGGCGTCGCTGCGCGGCACGCCAGCCATCCGCGACTTGGGCGGCGTCATGAATGCCGAAAATCGCGATGCGCCGCAGCGCGTCGTCATCGAGCGAATCGAGCGACGGACGCAAACGATGCAATGCAGCTTGATCGTCCAGCACCGTGGCAACGTTCCACGCCTCGCTCACGTCGTGGCGAGTGCTGTCCGTACCTCTGGGATTTTCCGCGCGCCAACGTGTTAACGCCGCGCGGTCACCCTCGGCCAGCATCAGCGTCAACATCGCGCGTCGTGCCGGGAGCGATTGTGCGTTGAGCGTCACTGCGCGCGCGAGCGCCCGGCGCGCCCGTTCCATCGGTCGTGGAACACCGGCCGCGCCACCTTCGTGGAGGAAGCGGCGCCCCAGTTCGACCCACATCTCTTCCCGATCGGGCGAGAGGGCAGCGGCGCGCTCCCACGCTGCCAGCTGCTCCACCGACGGCGCCGGATCTGGGTAGCGCACTCCAGCGACAGCATCAAGCAGCGCGCGCTCACGAGGTGTGAGTGTCGTCCGTTGTGCGTGCGCAAGCGCGAGCGCACGCGCGCGCGGGGACCACTCTTCGAGCCAGTCCGCTGCGATCGCCATGCCTAACGACGCGGAGGCGAACGTCGAGTCGACGCGAACCGCTGCCGAATACTGCGCCAGCGCGGAGCGCCAATCGCCGTGACGCTGTGCGTCGCGGCCGCGCAGGTAGGCACGGAGCGCGGGCATTTCGAGTGTCGGATGTCCGGGGACGATGTCTCCTTCCCCTGCGGCCTGGGCCACGAGTTGCACCGCCATCCGCCGCGCCATCCGCGGGAGCGAATCGACCGGACCGTTGGCGGAAGCGCGTGCGAGTCTCGCGCCGCCGCGCGTATCGACGAGCGTCGCTGTGAGGATGAGTCGTTGCGGCGTTCCAACGGCGGCTCCAATGACCGCCTGCCGCGCACCTAACGATTCGGCAAACCGCAGCAGCGAGTCGGTGGGGAGCTCGCCGCGGTCACTTCGTCGCGCACGCCATGCACTCATCAGGCGACCCGCGTCCACCACACCTAACGAGTCTCCGTCCTCCAACGCATGCACGAGGAGATCGACCATGCCCTCGCGCAAGAAGGCGAGGCCGGTCTCTGCTCCAGTCGCGCGAAACGGCAGAACGGCAATCGAGGCATGCGGTGCTCCGGGCACGGCGGGGCGCATGACGCCGCGCACCACGCCGACAGCGAGAGCCACGACAGCGATGCCCCCCACGACGGCCGCGCCCCACCGTGAGCGCCCCTTCGTGAAGATCGACTCGTTAGGTGCCGGCTCCGCCGCGTCACGTTGCGGGTCACCGTTGATCGCGACGGCTGTACCGAGCGCAGCCCCATCCGGCGGCGTTACCTCTGTCAGCGAAAGCGGTGTCGATTGACCGCCTGCCGCTGTCGGCCGGATTGCGACCTTCGGAGCGACAGTTGCCACCGCCGATTGCGACCCAGGTGGAGTTACTCGCCCCTCCGCCAACGCAGCGATATAGGAGGCGACTCGCGTGTCGGGGGGGAGCTCCAACTCCTGCGCGACCATCTTCTCATAGATGCGCCCCTGCTGAAGCGCGGACGCCGGATTTCCCGACTCCGCCAGGACACGCATGAGGTTCAGCACCACCGTCGCGTCGAGAGGGTCGATAGCCGAACGTTGGCGCCAGTACGATGCCGCGTCGGCAGAGCGCTGTTCGCTCTCTGCGCTCTGAGCAAGTCGCTCGAGCTTTTGCGCGACCTTGCGCGCGAATTCTTCGCGACGGAGTGAGATCCACTGTTCGAGATCGGCGGCTCCCGAAACGAAGAAGCCGTCCAGGAAGGGACCGCGATAAAGCGCTACCGCGCTCTCGTCGTCGCCCCTTTGGTCGGCGGTAGCAAAGTCTCCCAAATCGGATCGAACGAATTCCGGGTTGAGCGAGAGCTGCGAAGTGCCGACGATGGCGTCGTCGTTGTCGAAGGCGCGCCGGAGGGAGTAGATCGACTGGGTGAGCGCGTGGCGCGCCTTCGCGGGATCGTGGCCGCTCCACAGGAGCTCTAGCACCCTCTCTCGGCTCGCCCCTTGTTCTCCCCCGTGCGCCATGAGGACGGCAATGGCAGCCAGCCGGCGTGGGAGTTCCCGCACCGGCACTCCATCACTTCGGTGCAGAGAAAAGCCGTTGAAGGTGTTGATCTGCAACACTTTGCCATCACCTGATTTCGACCTGACTTCCGCATGATGGGGTCCGCCCATCTTCCCCGTCAACCCGTTACGATCCCGGGGGGGACTCGTACGGGGGTGCAGAGTCGAGGTGGTGTCGCTCCTTCGTGGGCGGCACCCCTCACTCTCACCACCCCAGCAAGAGCACACGCGACGACGTCTTCATCGGCGCCGTCTATATCGGCCAAAGCTAGCGCATCCTAGGCATCGCGGCGCCTCCTTCGGGAGGAATCGCGATTTTTTTCGTATGCCGCGCCAGCGCGCGAGCGTGGTGCCGCTTTCGTACACGAATATCTGAACTTCATGTGGCAAATGAAGTCCTGTTCGCCTCGTTATGCACGGCATATCTTCGGCTCTCCTTTCAATCCCTTGGGGCAGTTCGGTTTCCACCCCGGACTGGAAGGACGACCGAGTTCGGTCGCGAACATCACCCATTTCACATGGAGATCCACATGGATGTCCTCGGTAAGGCTCGAGCGTTTCAACGCGCTCTCCTCGCCGCGTCTGTGCTCCTCACGCTCACGTCCGGCGCCGCACTGGCGCAGGGCGCCACGATCACTGGGCGAGTGACAGCACAGAACACCGGCGAGCCCCTCCCCGAGTCGCGTGTCATCATCGTTGGCACGTCGATTTTCACTTCCACCGGCGCCGATGGGCGCTACTCACTCCGGAGTGTTCCCGCTGGCACTTATGACGTTCGCGTCCTCCGCGTCGGATATACGGAGCAGAAGAAGTCCGTAACGGTAGCCGCAGGTCAGGCGCAGACGATCGACTTCGCGATGACGCAGGCCGTGATTCGTCTGGCCGAAGTGGTCACGACCGCAACCGGTGAGCAGCGCCGAGTTGAGCTGGGGAATTCTGTGACGTCGGTGGACGTGACGCAGCGTACGGCGACCGCCCCCGTTACCGACGTGGCGTCGCTGTTGGTCGCGCAGTCCCCTGGCGTGCAAGTCATGCCCGGAAACGCCACGGGTGTGGGCGCTCGCATTCGCATTCGCGGCGTCTCCTCGATTTCGCTCGTGAACGATCCGATTTACGTGATCGACGGCGTGCGTATGCGGAGCGACAACGGGTCGCAGTCTGGGAACATCTTTACCGGCGGCGGCGTCCAGAGCCGCGCGCAGGATATCAATCCGGCCGAGATCGAGAACATCGAGATCGTGAAGGGTCCGTCAGCTGCAACTCTGTACGGGACCGACGCGTCGAATGGCGTCATCGTCATCACCACGAAGCGTGGCCGCGCTGGGCAGACGCGCTACAACGTCTTTGCTGAAGGCGGGATTATTCAGGACCACAACACCTGGCCCACCGCGTACACGTTGTGGGGTCACGCGCCTGCCGGCTCGACGCGCAACTGCCTCAACACGTCGCTGACGCAGGTTTCGAACGGGCTCTGCATCTCGGACTCGCTCAGCAAGTTCAACCTCTTTGACAACAAGAACACCACGCCGCTGGGGACGGGAAACCGTCAGGTGGCCGGCCTTCAGGTCTCGGGTGGCGTTCAGGCGATTCGCTACTTCGTGAGCGGTCAGTACGAGAACGAAGAAGGGATTCTCAAGATCCCGGAATTCGACCAGCATCGTCTCGACACGCTCAACGTGAAGATCAAGGACGAGTGGGCAACGCCGAACGCGCTCAAGCGCGGTACGTTCCGCGCCAATATCGATGCTGCGTTGTCGCCCAAGCTCGATGCGCAGTTCTCGTCGGGATTCATCACGTTAGGCAATCGCCTCCCGCAGAACGACAACAACGCGCTCGGATTGCTCTCCAATGCCTTCGGCGGACCGGGCTATGAACACGGCCGCCTGAGCACGCAGGGTTTCGACCTGCACGGTTATCGTGCCTCGACGCCGGCGGAGCATTTCCAGGATGTCTACACGCAGTACATCAACCGGTACATCGGCTCGACCAACGTCAACTATCGTCCCCTGAGCTGGCTGTCGGCGCGCGCGGACGCTGGTGTGGACTACATCGGCCGTATCGACCAGCAGTTCTGTGCGCGCGGTAACTGCGCGGACGTCGGCACCACGCGTTTAGGCTTCGTGCAGGATGATCGCACGAACCTTCGCACGATTACCGCGAACGCGACGGCGACGGCTTCGTTCACGCCGTTCACCAGCGTGGGATCGCGGACGTCGGTCGGTGCCCAGTGGGTCGACAACACCTTCGACCGCAACGGTGCTGGCTCGGTCAATCTCACGCCCGGCGCGTCGACGATCAGCGGCGGAGCGACCAAGCTCGCCGACGCTTCGTTCGACCGGAACAAGACGTTCGGCGTGTTCGTCGAAGAGCAGGTTGCGCTGCGCGACCGACTCTTCCTGACGGCTGCCGTGCGGTCCGACCAGAACAGCGCCTTCGGTACCGACTTCCAGCGCGTGTATTACCCGAAGTTCAGCGCGTCGTATGTCATGTCCGATGAAGCGTGGTTCCCGAAGACGAATTGGCTCTCGCAGTTCCGTCTCCGTTCCGCGTACGGAACGTCCGGCGTGCAGCCGGGCGCCAACGACGCCATGCTGTACTACTCGCCGACGACGACCAACGTCGCGCTGACCGACCAGCCGGGCGTGACCTTCACCTCGTTAGGCAACAGCATTCTCAAGCCCGAGCGGGCGACGGAGTTCGAGGGGGGCTTTGACTCTCGCCTCTTCAAGGACCGCGTCTCGCTGGAGTTGACGTACTATCGCAAGCTGACGAAGGACGCGCTCATCGGTGCCGTCGTTCCGCCATCGCTTGGATCGGGGAACTCGACACAGCGCGCCAACCTCGGCTCGGTGCGCAACACCGGTCTCGAAGTCCTCGTCAATGCGCTCATGATCGATCGTCGTTCGGTCTCCTGGAACTTCTCGATCAATGGATCGACCAACGCGAACGAGCTTCTCACGTTAGGCAAGGACGCGCAAGGGCGTCCGTTGGCGCCGCAAGTCGGCACCACGACGCGCAACCAGCCCGGCTATCCGTTGTTTGGTTATTGGCAGCGCAAGATCCACAGCTACGCCGATGCCAACGGCGACGGAATCCTCACGCTGAATGAAATCACCGTCGATGACTCGTCGACCTTCGTCGGTTACTCCGTGCCGCGTTACGAGGCGGTGATGACGAACAGCGTCGATCTTCTCCGCAAGCGTCTCCGCGTCTCCGCGCTCTTTGATTACAAGGGCGGCCACTATCTCCTCAACGGAACGGAACGCATTCGCTGCGGAAGCCGCAACAACTGCTTCGGGGCCTACGACAAGACCGCGTCGTTCTTCCAGCAGTCGCGCGCCGTCGCCGTGCGTGAGCATGCATCGCGCACACAGGCTGGCTTCATGGAGAAGGCCGACTTCGTCCGTTTCCGTGAACTCTCGGCGACGTGGATCCTCCCGACGTCACTGACCGCCAAGGCATGGGGAGCGAAGGATGTCTCGCTCAATTTTGCCGCCCGCAACCTGCACATCTGGACCAAGTACACGGGCCTCGACCCGGAGAGCAACTCCGACGTCGGTTCCACTGCGTCGTTGCCGAGCGATTTCCAGGCGATGCCCGTGCCGACGTACTTCATCCTTCGACTCAGCGTCGCGTTCTGACCGCGCGAGGTGACTAAACATATGAAGCGATCTTCAACGAAATACCGGGGGCTTACCCTCGCCGCTTCGGTTGCCGCGCTGGCCACGTTAGGCGCGTGCTCCAGGGATCGGCTGCTGGGAGTGACCGACCCCGACGTCATTGCACCAGGAAACCTCAACTCGTCTGACGGCGCGGAGGGACTTCGCGTGGGCGCCATCAGGCTCTTCAAGTTCATGACGGCGCTCGATGAGAGCTCGTGGTTCTACGGCGGGCTCCTCGTCGACGAGTGGAAGTCGGCGGACACCTTCACGCAGCGCGACGAGACGGACCAGCGCAACGTCACCGAAGAGAACTCGCTTGTGACCGTGGCGTTCCGCGACATCCATCGCGCGCGCATTCAGGCGTTCTCCGCGGCCAAGGCGCTGGAGACTTACCAGCCGACCTCGAAAGCGAAGATCGGCGAGATGTATTTCATCAAGGGATACGCCGAGCTGCAGTCGGCGCTCGACTTCTGCAATGGGCAGCCGTTTGCGGATCTCTCAACCGGGACTCCCGACATCTCCGCCGCCATCGATGGGCCGGCCGCGTTCAACGTCGCGCTCGCGTCCTTCGATGCCGCACTTGCAGCTGTCGGGACGGCCACCGACACCGTCAGCCTTCGCGTGAAGTACTCGGCGCAAGTCGGTCGTGGTCGCGCGCTCCTCGCGTTAGGCAAGCAGGCCGATGCCGGCGCGGCGGTCGCAGGCATTCCCCGGACGTTCACCTTCAACCTCACGTGGCCCGGCTCCCAGGGCATCGAGGACAACCTCATTTGGGGGCTGGCCACCTCCGCTCGTCGTTACACCGTGCAGGACTCGGCAGACTCGCAAGGCGGACGCATCAATAACGCAATGCCCTTCGTCTCCGCGAAGGATCCGCGAGTGCCAACCTCGAAACCCAACAAGTTCGGATTCGATGGCGTGACACCGTACGATGCGCAGGGTGTTTTCCCGGCATTCAATTCCGTGGTGCCGGTCGCCAACTACGTCGACGCACAATTGATCCTGGCCGAGTCACAGCTGGCGGCCGGAAACGCGGCGTGGCTGACGACGTTGAATGATTTGCGCACCGGCCCCTCGAACATCGGGACCTTGACGATTTCGGGCATGCCGGCGTTGACCGATCCCGGCTCGGCGAGTGCGCGGTTGCAGTTGCTCTTCCGCGAGCGTGCGTTCTGGACATTCGGACGTGGCCAACGCCTCGGCGATCTGCGCCGGATGATTCGCCTCTACAACTTCACAGCTGCGCAGGTATTTCCCGGTGAGGGTGGTCTCAACCCGCGCAAGAATGCGGCGTACGGACCGGACGAAAATCTCCCCGTACCGCAGGCGGAGCGTAACAACCAGAAGTACACGGGATGCATCGATCGTAAGGCGTAAGCCTGGAGTCGGTGTGAGCGGTTACAATGCGGGGGCGTCCGACTCGGGCGCTCCCGCATTCTGTTGTGCTCTCAGCTCCGTTTGTCCGTGGCGAACCACGTGCGAGTCGCGCCACCTCGACGCGATTTGGACACCCATGCGACCGTGCAATTGCGGCCACCCTCAATCTGCAATGCGGAAAATACGTCTGTATTGACAGTGATTTCGAGCGCGTGAACATTCGGCCGTATCGCTCTCGCTCTGTGTCCGGTTCAAGACGTGTGTGGAGAAAAGGCCAGTGACTGCGGATCGTTGGTGGGGACTGATGCTCACGCTCAGCTACATGGTGCTGTCTGTGCCGGCGTTGCAGCTCTGGAGACAACGTCAGCGACTGCGAGCGCTCGCCCTGATACTTTCGCCGATCACGCTCTGGGGAGCTTTTCAGCTTTAGGCTCGTCAGGGCGCACTGGCGGGCGGGCGGCACCACGCCGGGTTGTGGGCGCGCGACAAACATTTACGAGGACGATTTTCCGTGATCGAAGCATTTGAGGCAGCGCGACACTGGCTCGTAATGGCCCTCGGGTGGGTCTTCAGTCCGTCGTGGATCCCCCCAAAGGACTTCAGCATCTTTCGGTGGTTGGTCGTTCCAGGCTATGGGTACGGAATACTCCTCGTAGCAATCGGACTGGCGGAACTGCTCTTTCCACAAGTGCGCCGTCCGTGGAGCCGAAAAAGTGTGTTGAGTGGGACGTATCTGCTCCTCGCGAGCAAGATGGGCGTGTACGCGCTTGTTCTCACACCGCTGTTCCGAAAGGCTTGGCTCTACTTCTCGCTTCCATCATTGCACCTCGATCAGCGCCTGCCACTCGCGCTCTACATGCCGCTGGCGGTCGTGGTCCTGACATTCATTGGATACTGGTCTCATCGGCTGATGCACCGCATCCCGGTGTTCTGGAACATCCACAAGATTCATCACTCGGTTGAGAACATGAACGTGACGTCGTCCATTCACGCGCATTTTCTCGAGACCTTGCTCCGAACGCCGTTGCACCTGACGATGGTGCTTTTCCTCGGCACCGACCTGGTGGCGCCCTTCGGACTGATGTTCATGGCGGTCGATTATCTGGCGCACGCCAACGTACGACTCAACCTCGGCGGTCTCGCCTATGTTTTGTCGACGCCGCAGGCCCATCGCATCCACCATTCGCGCGATCCGCGGCATTTCGATACGAATTTCGGCACGACGTTCATGCTATGGGACCATCTCTTCGGCACGTTCCATTACGACCCGAAGAACCTGCCCACTTCCTACGGCGTCGATGACGAAGTGCCGGTCAGCTTCGTGAAGCAACAGGTGTTGCCCCTCGCATGGGTCGCGCGCGATACGGCGCGCGGCGCACAAGGATTGCTGGCGCGATTCCGTGGCAAGCGCGAAACGCCGTCGATACGCGCCTAACAAGCGCGCCTAACAAGCGCGCCTAACAAGCGCGCCTAACGAGCGCGCTCGAGCGCGGCCGCGACGGAAATGAGCGGCGTCGGGAGATAGAGGTGCATCCCCACTGGAGACCACCCGGTTCGACGCATGGTGGCGCGCCACCACTCTGGCGTGTGCGACGACTCGCGTGAAAAATCACCCGTCGCGTCATCCGCTGACGTGAAGACTTCGAAATAGGCGGTCCCGCACGTGAGCTGTGCGAGCGCCTTCAATCCTCGCGACAATTCGCGAGGCGCGATGTAGTTCATGACGCCACAACACAGGATCAGGTCGAAGTCGTCGTCGAGCGAAAGCTCACCCACGTCGCCGAATGTGCCGAGTCGGATGTTGCGCTTCTTGCCGAATCGCCGGACCGCGTACTCGCTGGCGTCCACGCCGTAGTACTTCGCCCCGGGGCGGATCTTCTTGAGAGCGACACTCCAATTCCCTTCCCCCGCGCCGACGTCGAGGACTTTTCGCACCGGGCGCTCGAAGAGATACTCGGTCGCGGCGACCACAAAGCGCAGCTGCCGCTCGATGTCCAACGCCGACTTCACCCGGTGTTTGGGATGACGGTACCACTTGTCGAAGTACTTCTTGTCGTAGAACTCAGCGGCGCGGACAGTCATGAGGTGCGAGTGAGTGAGGAGAGAGCCCCTGCAGCTCGTTAGGCACGCCGAGGCGTTTTACGGGCCATCTCATATCATGGTCGACGGGTCTGGGCCGGCGCAGGCACCGGCGCCCCCGCGACCTTTCACGAGATGGCTTCTAGAACAAAGAGATGATCCACTCGATCGTGTTACGATTCGTGTTGATGAGAGTGCGTGAGTAGCGCACGCCAGTCCTCACGGTTTCACGCAGTCCGAAGGGGGAAATATCCGCGGTGAGTTCCGCGCCCGCCGACCGATAGTCGGCAACGGCGTTTCCCGTTCGCGTGCTCCCGCGCCCGGCGTCCCCAAATACCCCGCCCTGAAGTCGTCGCACATAGACCCACGGCCCTAACGCGAGGTCTGGATACGATAGCGGGAGGTAATACGAGACACCGACTCGCGTGAAGCGTTCGTGGAATCGCGACGAGTAGCCCCGCGGAAAAAGGTACTGCGAAGAAAACCGGTAGTTCGTGGGATCCTGCAGCTCGCGGGCAGCGTCAACGACGAGCGCGTGGTTTGCGAAGAAGCCCGGGAAATACATCGCGCCACGAATGCTCGCCTGATGCGATCGGTAGTCACTTCCGAACGGCGTATGCCGATAGAGCGCGGTGGCGACCACTCCCGTCGGATACAGATCGCGGTACGCGGCAGGGCGCAGGTGAAACGCGGAGAGGGAGTAGGTGGCCGGCGTGAAATTGCCGTTGTTGTTCTCATTGCGAAACGCGACCGGCTGGTCGCTGATGTGCGTGAGGCCGACGCTGGCGGTCGCGACGAGTGACTGACGCGTGAGTCCGCGAAGGCGTGTCAGCGGGAGGCGAAGCGATGTCGTGAGCGACTGCTCGCGCCAGGAGAAACCGCGCTCGATGCCCGCGGTATCGGCGTAGCTAGACGCGCGCGACCCCAGGCGCCCCGCCACATCGAATATCACGGGGAGCCCCGCGTAACTCGCGCCGATCTCCGCCGCTCCGGTTCGCTCATTCACGTTGAAGGTGGCGCCAACGCTTAGCCCGAAGGTGTTGAGCACGTTGCGCGACTCGAGCGCCAAACCAGCGTTCGCCGCATCGGACGTTGGCGCGATCGTTAGGCTGTGAAAGTCGAAGAGCGTCGACGCGCCGCGATACGGGATCGAACTCCATTGACGCGTTGATGGCACCGAGTCGATCCGCGATTCCTGCGCGACCACGGGCTCGAAGAAGCGTTCGATGGACGGCTTGTCCAGGACGGCGGATTCGGCTCCGATGCCTAACGCTGCTTCGGCGATATCGTAGCCGCGCACCGAGTAGTCACTGAAAACGATCCGCGAACCGTCGGGCGAGGGTGACGCCCACATCGCGCCGAACGGACGCGACGTCAACTGCCGCACACGTCGCGTCGCGGTGTCAACGGCGTAGATGTTGTCGATACCCGAGCGCGGCGAACCGAAGATTACTTCCCCGCCCACGGGCGTCGGGCGAGAGATCGCCTCATGGGTGAACGGCACGATCGTGTCTGCGGGAGTGCCGTCGAGTCGCACCCGCAGGAGTGCGTTTCCGCGGGTGGAGTCCACGACGACGACAAAGATCGATTTTCCGTCGTTTGACCACGTCGGCGTCACGAGAAATGCGCCGCCGACGCTCGGAAGTCGCTGCAGCTCGCGCCCTGAGGCGGCGTCGAGGATGACCAGCGTTGCTTCGCGCGCCAGCGAGAAGTGCACCGCAACAATTCTCTCAGCGTTAGGCGAGAGTGCGGGCGAGTAGTATCGCGATCGATGCGTGAGTTGCGTGATGCGCTTCGTCGTGAGATCGAGCCGTTTCACGACGAGAAACGATTCTTCCCCCCAACGAGGCGATACCTCGTATTCACTCCACACAACGCGGTCGCCGCGTACGTGGAATTGCAGCTCTCCCGGAAGTGCCATGTTCCGCACCAGCACGTCGCGCTTGCCGTCGCGTATTCGTTCAAGGCGTTTGACCGTCGAGAGGTCGCTGTACGTGGCGATGATGCTCCCGTCGCCCGCGTACTGGGGCTGCAGCCAGTTGTGAAACGACGGGTCTGCGGGAGAGAGCTGGTGCACACTCGTTAGGCTCAAGGCGGCGCGTTGCGCCGTCCACAAGGTATCGAGCGTGGCGATGGCCTCTCGCTGCAGTTGCACGAGCGTGCGACCCGTCACGTGCTTGAGCGCTTGTGAAAGCGCGAGCGGCGCCAGGGGATTGCGCGTCGCACGCTTCAGAGCTTTAGGCCAGGCATCCGCTCCGTATTTTGCCTTCACATGCGTCGTGAGCACGAAACCCAATTCGTACCAATCGGGATAGTAGGTTCGGTAGCTGCCCTCCCACGCTGGCCAGTACTCGTACGGCTTTCCTGCGGCTCGGAGCGCGCGAATGCGCTGCGTGAATGAAGGTTGGCGCCCGCGCCCAGCATCAGTGAGCGCTGTTTCCGTTGCAACAGCGTCGCCTTCCCAATACCACGACGGGACGTACAACGCTCCTCCCAGAAAGGCAGTGGTGTTGTCGCCGAACAAGCGATCGAAGAATCCGACGAGCCCCGTGCGCACAGCGTCCTGCTGGACGATGTGCCGTCCTTCGTGAGAGGCGAGGAGTGTATACCAGTCGACGGGCCCCATCTGATCGACCGTTGTCGGCGGCAGCGAATACCATCGCGAATGGCGCGGCGCCCACGAAACAAAAGCGTTGGACGTCATTGACCGGTCATTGAGCACCACCGGAATTCGATCGCGACGCGATGGGAGCGTCTTCCGAAGAGGCGCGTACGTCGCCTCGAGCAGTCGCGCAACGCGCTGGGCTTCCGCGCCTAACGAATCAGGATAAATGACCGCAAAGTGCGGCGTCTCGATGCGCCGCCAGGCGATGCCACGGGGATTCTGGTCGGCGTCGAGCGAATAGAGAAGCGGGACCTGCGCCCGCGCCGACGTACTAACGGCGCAAAGCATCCAGGCGGCGGACGCCAGGCGCGTGAGGCGCACTCCCAGCGTCGACCGCTCCCCCCTCCCCCTCCCCCTCTCCGTCACGACTTGCGACGAACTCCGCGACCGCCGAGTCGCCCGGTGAGACTGCCGGCATCGATGGCGGCGACGCCATTCACGAAGACGTAGCGCATTCCTTCCGCCAAACGATCGGGCGCCTGATACGTCGAACGCTCGGCGACGGCTGCGCTGTCGAACACGATGACATCGGCAATCTGACCGGTGGCAATGCGACCGCGATTCGCGATGCCTAACGCGTCGGCGACTCCGCTGCTCGAACGCTGTACCATCTGTTCAAGGGTGATGACGTGCCTGCCAAATACGTACTCGTGCAGCTTGCGCGGGTACGTCCCGTATTTGCGAGGGTGTCCGTCAGAACCATCGGAGCCGGTGAAGACCCAGTCTTCTTTCATGAAACGCTCGATGTCGGACTCCTGCATGTTGAACGACGCCACCGACGCATCGCCGCTCAGAACGATCTCGATCGCGACGAGGATCGGATCGGCGTTTTTTGCTTTCGCGATGTCCTCGAGCGTCTTGCCAGCGAGTTCGGGGCGTCCGCGATCGGTGATAAGCAATGATGCTGCGCCACCGCGACGACGCAGATTGTCCTTCATCGCCGCGTAGAGTTTGTCTCGCCACTCCGGGTTGGTCGCCCTGCTGCGCAGTGAGTCACGCCCCCCCGCCTCGGCCCATCGCGGAAGGAGCGAGGCACCAACGGCGGTGCCACTCGCCGTGTACGGATATTGGTCGGCGGTGACGTGTTCGCCAGCAGCGCGCGCCTGCCTAACGATTGCGACCACGGTGTCGCTCTCTCCCCACACGTCCGTGCCTAACGCCTTGATGTGCGCGATATGCACGGGGAGCTTCGCTTCGCGCCCGATGCGGAGCGCTTCGTTTACGGCGCCGACGAGGCCGACCGTGTACGAGCTTTCATCGCGGAGGTGGGAGTCGTACACGCCCCCGCGTGAAGCGGCTTCGCGCGCCAAGGCAATCACTTCTTCTGTCGAGGCATAGCTCTGGGGCGCGTAGTACAACCCTGTGCTCAGCCCCAGTGCCCCTTCGTCCATTCCCTTGGCGACCATGGCGCGCATCCGCGTGAGCTGCTCGGGCGTTGCGGCGGCCGACGACATGCCTAACGTCTTGCCGCGGACTGAGCCAAAGCCGACGTACAGCGCCACGTTGGTGCCGATGCTGTCGCGCTCGAAACGGGTGAACGCATCGCCGACGTCGAACGGGCCACCACCGTCATTGCCCGTGATCACCGTCGTGACGCCTTGCGTGAGATATGCGGCGTTTTGACGACGCTCTCGTTTGCTACTCCGAAGATCTGCGAACGTGTGCGTGTGCGGATCGATGAAGCCGGGGGCGATGACGAGCCCGCGCGCATCGATCGTGCGTTTGGCGCGAATGCGTTCGCGTGACGCATCGCCCACAAATGAGATGTGGTCGCCAGTTAGGACTACATCGCCAATGCGTCCCGGTGCCCCGCTGCCGTCGACGATGAGGCCCCCCCGGAGTAGCACGTCTGCTTGCACCTGCGCATCGATGCGAGCACCCGCACATAGCGACAGAAGGGCAAAGGTGACGAACGAGGTGATGCTCGGTAACGAGCAAAAATTCCGATAGAAATACGTCATTTCTCGCTGCGATTAAGTGGCCCGTAAGGTTGCCGCCGCCAAACTACTAGTCGTCTGCGGCGCGGACTACAGGCCATCTCCCAAGATGGCTTCTACTCGCAGCCGATTCCTGTTGGAGCTCTGCAATGAACGACGGCACGACAAAAAATCCTGTCTTTCTCGATCCATCTGGTCGCCGCTGGGGACGTTTCCGCCGCGCCGCGATTGGTGTTGGATTTCTCACGACGCTCGTGGCGATCGTGATTGTAGTGGGCGTCTTGATTCCGCCGGCACTCCCCGCGTTTGCGTCGGTCGTTCGCGCGGCGCGTGGAGAAGTGAAGGGCATGCGTCCCGAGAGCAAAGCCCGTGAGAGGGCGCGTTTGAATGCTCGTAAGCGCTTCCTCGCGTCGCAGGGGGGCGTGGGTGGACGCGCGCGCCATCTCGTGCCCGCGGCGCAGCCGGCCCCGCTCCAGCTTGGCGCCGGAGTAAAGGATCCCGAAGTGGTCGGTTTCTACGTCAACTGGGACGACAACTCGTACGTCTCGTACGCCGCGCACGCGAATGAGATGGATGCGGTGGCGTGTGAGTGGCTCTTCGTGGCACCGCACGGCGATTCGATCTTTGCCAAGATCGACAATCGTGTCTTCGACGTAGCAAACTCACTCCCCGCCGCACGCCGGCCGCGTGTGCTGGCCATGCTCTCCAACTATTCGTCGGAGAACCGCCACTTCGACGACGGACGTCTCGGGAAGTTGCTGCGTTCGAAACTAGCGCGCGAACGCTCCCTCGCGATGATCGCGAATATGGTCGAGCGCCGAGGGCTGGGAGGAGTGGTCGTCGACTTCGAGAATATTCCCGACGCGCTTGTCCCCGACCTCGTGCGCTATCTGAAAGAGCTGCACGCAGTCCTGGCACCGATGGGCGCAACGCTCGGCCAGGCCGTCGGCGCCGACGACGACATCGCCGCCATTCGTCGTTATGCAGAGGTGGACGATCGCGTCTATCTCATGCTGTACGACGAACACTACGGAACGAGCGACCCTGGCCCTGTTGCGAGCCAACAGTGGTATCTCGCGCGCACCAATCGCTTGTTAGGCGTCGTGCCGCCTGAAAAGGCGATCCTCGCTGTCGGAGCGTACGGTTACGACTGGAATGACGGCGATGGGAAAACCGGATCCGAGATGACGTTCCAGGACGTCATGGCCGCGGCGCGCGACCATCACGCGGCGCTGCGATTCGACCGGGAAGCGATGAATCCGTACCTGGAATGGACGGAGCCTGATTCGACGGATCACGTCGTATGGTACCTCGACGGCGTCACCGCATACGATCAAATGAAGGCGACGTCCTCGTTAGGCGTCGCCGGACACGCGGTCTGGCGTTTGGGATCGGAAGATCCCTCGTTGTGGCGTGTGCTCGGACGCACAGGGCTCGACCAACCGGCGTCGGCACTCGCTTCGATTCCGTTCGCCGGCTACGACGTCGAGTTCAAGGGGAACGGCGAAATTCTGCGGCTCGATACGGCGCCGGACACCGGCGTTCGCTCCGTGACGCTCGATACCGCCTCGACATACGTCGTGGCGGAGAGCATCTCCACTGTGCCTGCTCCTTGGGTGATTCGCCGCACCGGAGCGTCGCCCCATCGCGTCGCGCTCACCTTCGACGACGGTCCCGACGGACGCTGGACGCCATCGGTGCTCGATACGCTGCGCCACTACCACGCGCCGGCGACCTTCTTCGTCATCGGAAAGAACGTCGAGCGCAACATCCGCCTAACGCAACGCATCTACGCCGAAGGGCATGAGATCGGGAATCACACCTTCTCGCATCCCAATCTCGCGCTCACGGAGCCGTGGCTCACTCGGCTGGAGCTGGGTGGAACCGAGCGTGTGCTCGAAGCGGTGCTCGATCGGCGCACGGCGCTCTTCCGTCCACCGTACTTCGGCGACGCCGAGCCGACCACACAGGACGAACTCGGGCCCATCGGGATTGCTGATGCGTTAGGCTACGTGACCGCTGGCGTGCATGTCGACTCCGATGATTGGCGCGAGAGCGACGCGTCACAGATCGTGCGCAACGTGCTCACCCAACGCCCGCACGGCAACGTCGTCCTCCTGCACGATGGTGGCGGCGTTCGCCGCCCGACGATTGCCGCGTTAGGCACGATCATCGATTCGCTCCGGGCGCGCGGCGACACCCTCGTGCTGCTCTCCGAGCTCGATGGCATTCCACGCTCGGAGGCAATGCCGACGCTCCCGCCCTCGAGCGCAACCACACGGTTTCTCGAGTTGGGCTCGTACGCGCTGGTCGGGGCTTCGCAGGACATCGTCCACTTTGTCTTCGCGCTGGCAATCGTCTTGGGTCTTGGACGCCTCGCCATCCTCACCGGGCTTGCGCTGGGGCAGCGGTATCGCGGCCGTCGGCGTGTCGTGCCCTCATCCGACTTTGCGCCACAGGTCACGGTCATCGTCCCTGCGTACAACGAAGAGAAGGTCATTCTGCGCACCATCGCCTCGCTCCTGGAGCAGGAATATCAGGGCGAATTGGACGTGGTGGTGGTCGACGACGGTTCACCCGACGCAACGTTCGCGCTGGCGCACTCGGCGTACGACAGCCATCCGCGCGTTGCGGTCGTCTCCAAGCCTAACGGCGGAAAATCGACGGCACTCAACTTCGGTATCACCCGTGCCAGGGGCGAAATCGTCGTCTGTCTGGACGCCGATACGATCTTCATGCCCAACACCGTTGCCGAGCTCGTGGCGCCGCTCGTTGATCCGAACGTCGGCGCGGTGGCTGGAAATGCGAAAGTCGGCAACCGCATCAACATTGTCACGCGTTGGCAGGCACTCGAGTACGTGACCTCGCAGAACCTCGACCGGCGTGCGTTCTCCATCGTCAACGCGATCACGGTTGTGCCGGGTGCTGTCGGCGCGTGGCGCCGCGACCTCGTGATTGCGGCTGGCGGCTTCTCACACGACACGCTGGCCGAGGATCAGGACCTGACGATTGCGATCCGAAAGATGGGGAAGAGGATTGCGTATGCAGACGAGGCAGTCGCGTACACCGAGGCGCCCGACACGTTAGGCGGTCTGGCCAAGCAGCGCTTCCGCTGGAGTTTCGGGACGTTGCAGTGCGCGTGGAAGTATCGTCGTACGCTGTTCGCACCGCGCTCCGGCACGTTAGGCTGGGTGGCGCTGCCAAATACATGGCTCTTCCAGCTCATCCTGACCGCGCTATCGCCGATCGCCGACTTGGCGTTCGTGTGGAGCTTGATCTCTGTCTGGATCATGAAGATGCAGCACGGGGCGACCTATGCGAGCGAATCGCTGGAGCGGCTGGTCTCGATGTATGCGCTGTTCCTGCTGGTTGACTGGGGTGCTGCCATCCTCGCCTTGATCATGGAGCCTAACGAGGAGTGGGGGATGACGTGGCTCATCTTCCTGCAACGCTTTGTTTATCGCCAGATCATGTACGGCGTCGTGGTGCGCGCTTTTGCATCGGCGATTCGCGGCAAGGTTGTGGGGTGGGGAAAGCTGGAGCGGAAAGCGACGGTGCAGATGCGGACGGCGTAAGGGGCCAGCGCACCACCGCGTTGGGAAATGCGAGATGAGTCGTTAGGCGCTATCGGTAATTGTTGGCAGCAATGTCGGGGGCTCCTGCGCCCGGGACTCCCCGCTTCGGTCGAGGGCAAACCGAGCGCTCAACGGGCCAGCGATCTCGAACACGACCACCGCGCCAAGTACGACTGTCGTGACCGTGGGCGCAAATTCGGGAAAGCGCTCGCGTGTCACGAGGACGAGCCCTACGGCAAGGCCAGCCTGTGCGAGGAGCGACATGCCCAACAGGTTTCGTGTCTCGTCGGCGACTTCTGCACGTCTGGCGACAAGCCAGGCACCGCCGAGTTTCCCCACCGCACGGCAGAGGACGTAGGCGACACCGAGGACGCCTAACGACGGAAGGAGCGCCAGATTCAGGTCCGCGCCGGCCAGCACGAAGAAGATGACATAGAGCGGTGGGTCGGTCTTGGACAGTTCTTCGAAGAGTCGGCGACTCTTGCGTGAAACGTTGACCATTGTCGCGCCAATACCGAGGCTGGCGACCAGTGGCGAAAGATCGAGATACGTCGCGACGCCGACGGTGAGGAGGATGCTCCCGACGAGCAGGACGAGGAGTTCTCCCGACTCGACCACCTGCGATGCCCACGCGGCGAGCATGATTGCCACCAAGAAGCCAAGTGCCGCCGAGCCGACCAGCTGCCACACCAACGGAAAGACGATCCCGGCGAGACTGCGAAGGTCGCCTAACGATTGGCTGGCAACGAGCGAGTGCAAATCGAGGAACGCGGCGACGAGACTGAAGCTGACAAGGGCGAGAATGTTGTTGATGCCGATGACGCCAGTGAGCGACTCGGTAAACACTCCCTTCGCATTGTTTTCCCGAATGACCATCAGCGTCGACGCCGCGCCGGTCTCGATGGCGATTGCCCCGAGAAGAAGGGCTACCTGCCAAGGCTGCCCGAGAAGGAACATCGCTGCCGCCACCAGCGCGGCGGCGAGCGCAGACTCACCGAGACTCAACTTCACGACGCTCCGGCCGATGCGGAGCATGCGCGACAGCTCGAAGACCGAGCCAATGGAGAAGAGGATGAGTCCCAGGCCAACTTCACTAAAGACATGAAGCGCCTGCAGATTCTCGTGACTCACCCAGTCCAGTACCGATGGGCCAACGAGGATGCCGGCCACGAGGTACCCCGTGACTTCGGGCACCTTGGCAAACTTCACCAAGTGGCCGACAAGAAGTGCAAAGAGGAGAATGAGGCCGAGGGAAGCGAGTTCGTTCATGTCGTCCTCAGGGGGCCAGCGGCGGAAGGAGGATGCCGCGCTCGACGTCATTGCGTCCCACCACGATGTACACCGGCGTCGCACGCGCGCGGCCGAGCAGCCGCTCGGCCTCATCGACGGTGGCGACGGTGGAGTCCCCGATACGAAGCAGCCGGTCGCCCGGGCGAAGGCCTGCGGCGCGCGCGATAGAGCCGTCTCGGACCGCGGTAATGGGGATGCCAAGACGCGTTTCGCTGGATGAATCCGATAGCTGCAATCCGATCGCCTGTGCATCACCACGTGCCGCAACGGCGAGCGTTGGGGGGGCGCCTAACGACAATGTCACCAGCGATCGCCCGCGACGACGGAGGACGCGATGTGTCGTCGAGGAGTCGGCGGCGTTGTTTGGCATTCGCCAGAGGGAGTCGGCGTTCCGCGGCGCGTTGCCGTCAACTGCAACGATCACGTCGCCCGGTCGCAGACCCTTCTGCGACGCTAACCCGCCCGTTGCGATCGCGGTCACGAGCATCCCTGAATCGGCACCAAAGAATTTGCGGGTGCTGGAATCGAGCGGCGCGAGGAGGAGGCCATACGGACCATGCAGCTCCTCGTCCTCCGACTGTCGCGCGAGGAGTCGCGGAAAGCTGGAGGACGCCACCGCGGCGACGCGGCGCCCGCACTGCACGACGAGCCCCACCAATCGTCCGCGGAAATTGAACACGCCAGCGCCGGCGAGCGCCGGGTGGAGCGGTGCGCCTAACAAGTACTCGTCCACCGATCGCCCTGCGCACTCGCTGCGAATGGTGCCGCCGCCGATGCCCGACGACGAGATGATCCCTCCATCCTGCCGCCGCCCAACAACGAGCGCCCAGTCGCGGCCGAGTGTGTCGGATACGAGGAATGGGGAGGAGTCGAGCGAGTCGGCGCGTGCCACGAGGCGGGCAACAAGAGGGCGCTGCACGGTGGTCGTGAGGAGCGTATCTCCCTTCCATCGCACCGCCGACGCATGCGATGCCGTATCGAATAGCACCTGCGAGGCGACGATGCTGACGCGCTCCGCCACGTAGTCTGCGGAGCGATCGAAGAGCAGTTCGCGCGATAGCTGTCGCAGCGCGGAGGCTTCGCTGGGCGGTGCTGGCGTCGGGGTTTCGACCGGGAGGAGCCACCTGCGGATCGTGAGTCCGCTGAGGAGCACGAGTACGGCGGCGATGCTCAGAGCGGAGAGATAGCGGCGACTTAGAGGAGCGGGGTTTTCAGTGTGCACGTGTCATCCTCTTGCTCACCCTTTGGTCAGAGGGCACCACGGTGCGAGTCGTCGATGAGTTCAGCGGCTTATCGACTGTGAGCACCCACGGCGTTCGAGAATCGTTGTTGCGATGTGAGGATGGGACAGGTTGTGCGGAGAGAACGCAAGCCTAACGAGGGTTGTTGGGTGTGCTTTGCGAGGGGCTGATGAGGTCGCTGGGAGTGGTGCGAACGCACTTTCTGAGACGCAACAAAGTCGATCGCCGCTGCGCCTAACGAATCCATCGAAACAAGAATGCGGGGTCGGACTCCTTGTCCGGCCCCGCATTCGACTTACCCAAGGCAACGCGATCGGCTCTCAGAAGGGGGGAACGTAAAGTCCGACCGTATCACCCTGGTACACCACCAGTTCATCGCTCACCGATGCGCGCCGACCGCCAATGGGGTCGATGACAAAACGCAGCGGCAAGCCAGGATCGACGAGATACCGCGGAATCTCGAGCTTCGTCGTCAGAAGGCCGATCGCCGTTCCGAGACGTACCCGACGATATCCTTGCATCGCATACACATTCGCGTCGAGGTAGGCTGAGTTGTCGACCTCAACGAAAGTTTTCTGTGGCGCTGACTTCTGTACCGCCGAGACGGTCGTGTCGCTTGCGGTGCGCAGTGAATGCGCGTCAGCGTGCTGTGCTACTGCCGGAGCGCCGCTCAGTGCCGCGCCCAGCGCGAGAGTAAAGAGCTTGGCGTACATGGGGTGATCCTCAACGGTCCGTTCGTTCTCCAAGTTGTACCCCGGTCGGGCTTTACGTTCCCTCGCACGCGTCCCTTGAGACGCACGTGACCGCTACCGTTCGCGCACTTTCGGGTGCCTATTGGAGTTCAGCAACGCCGGGATGTCGCCCGTAGACTAACGCCCGCCTTGCTTCGTACCCGCTTCGCGGCCCTCACTTCGTCTGGAGCTTCTGGCAATGACCATCGTTCGTACGACCGCGGCGCTCTCGCTGCTTGGCGCCGCCGCGTTAGGCGCTCAAGCGCCGCGCCCGATGAACTTCCTCGACATGCGCCTCATGCGTCAGGCGGGAACTCCCGTCCCCTCACCCGACGGCAAGTGGGCGCTCTATACGCTCGGCGTACCGAACTGGAAGGACGCGAAGAGTTATAGCGACGTCTTTCTCGTCTCGACGAGTGGCGGCCTTGCGACGACTCGCCAACTGACATTCACGAAGGATCGCAACGAGTCGCAGCCGCGATGGGCGCGCGATGGTTCGTTCTTCGTTTTTGCATCGAATCGCGACGCGGCCAACGGCGGCAACACGCAGCAGCTCTACCGCATGCGCCCCGACGGCGGCGAAGCGCAGAAGATCACCGACGCCAAGGACGGCGTCGGCGCCTTCGCGTTCTCTAAAGACGGAAAGTGGCTCGTCTTCTCCGCCGGCAAGATCGACGAACAGCAGTTGATGGTTCTCCCGGTCGCCGGCATCGACTCGGCCAAGGCGCGCCCGCTCTTCACGCATGCGACGCCGGTTGGGTGGTGGCAGTTCTCGAAAGATTCGAAGAAGATCTTCTTTCTCGCCCCCGATTCCGTCGATCACGCGAATAAGGAGCGAATTGAGAAAAAATTCGACGTGAAGGTGCGCAACCAGGAGACGCCGCTCGTCGAGTTGTGGGTGTACGACATCGCCGCTGGGAGCGAGCGCCGCCTGACCTCGACGAGCGACTACGCCGTCGAGGACGTGTCGCTCTCCGACGACGGCAAGTGGGCCGGCTTCCGCGGCATGCCTAACGATCGCTACGCCCGCTCCATCATGGAGGGGAACAACTACGGCGATCTGTATTTGCTCAACCTCGACTCGGGAAACATCGAGCGACTCACCAACAACAAGATGATCGCCGAGTCGGAGCTGTCGTTTGCACCTGACGGTCAGACGATTGCGTTCTCGGCGTCCGACGACTTCGTCTACTTCCGCGCCAACAAGGTCTACACTCGCCCCATTTCGGCGGTGAACGGACAGTGGAAGAAGCTCGGTGCGTCGTACGACGGCGACGTGACGATCGGGTGGTGGTCGGACGATTCCAAGACCATCTACTACAACGATGGCGTGAAGGCGACCGCGCAGGTCATGGCGCTCGATGTCGCCAATAACACAGTCAAGCAGGTGACCGACTTCCGCGCCGCGACTTTTGCGCAGCGCGATGACGACAGCAAGAAGATCCTCATCGGGTACGCCGATCCCAAGACGCCGAACGTGTCGTTTGTCGTCGATGACGTTGCGCAAATTGCGAACAAGCAGTCGTGGCGCCAGCTCACCGAAGCCAATCCGCAGGCCAAGCAGTTCGCGTTAGGCGACGAAGAAGAAACATGTTGGAAGTCGACCGACGGTAAAACGGCGTGCGGTATTCTCATCAAGCCGGTCGGTTATCAAAGTGGCAAGCGTTATCCCCTCGTCGTCGCCATTCACGGTGGCCCGCAGGCAGCTGATGTGTTGGGCTTCAACGGCGGCTACGGCGCCCAGGTGTATGCCGGCGACGGCTACATGGTGTTGATGCCTAACTATCGCGGCTCGACCAACTACGGCGAGGCGCACAAGTGGGGCATCGTCAACGACTACTTCAAGAAGGGATACGAAGACATCATGACCGGCGTCGACAAGCTCATTGCCGATGGCTTGGTCGATTCGGACAAGATGGGGGTGTTTGGCTGGAGCGCCGGCGGACACTGGTCCAACTGGATCCTCACGCACACCACGCGCTTCAAGGCCATCTCGTCAGGCGCGGGGACGTCCAACTGGATCTCCATGTACGCGCAGAGCGACATGCAGGACGTCCGCATGCACTACCTGGGCAACAAACTTCCGTACGAGGATTTCGAGCCGTACTGGAAGCAGTCGCCGATTCGCTACATCAAGAACGCCAAGACGCCGACGATGATTCACGTGGTCGATGGCGACCCTCGCGTGCCGCGCCCGCAAAGCGAGGAGCTGCACATGGCGCTTAGGAAACTCGGCGTTCCGACGGAGCTCTTTGTGTATCCTGGCAACACCCATGGCATCCCCGATCCGCGCAACCAGCTCCTCAAGGATGTCGCGCAGAAGTCGTGGATGGACCACTGGATCCTGGGCAAGGGGAACTTCAAGTGGCAGGATGTGCTCAAGACGCTCGAGGACACGTCACCAACGACGAAAGCCGCAGCTGCAACGATGCAGCCATAAGGCATTTCTTTGGGAAAGACACGAGGGGCGGAGACCAACGGGTCTCCGCCCCTCGTCGCTTTACGGTATGGTGTTGTCGCGCGCCGTCTCGTTAGGCGCTGCTGCGTGGTAACTACAGGCCATCTCATAAATGGTCGACGGCTTCGGGCCGGCGCGGGGCGCCGGCATTCCGGCGACCATTGATGAGAGGGCTTCTACATCGACGGACGCGTGTACTGCTTGAACCAGCTCATCATGTACAGCATGGTCCGCATCCAGTTGGATGGCATCGACTCCGTTCCGTGCCACTCGTTCTCGAAACGAATGAGTCGCGACGGAACGCCGCGCACTTGGAGCGCCGCGTAGAACGCCTCGCTCTGCGGCATCGGCGTGCGCATGTCGAGCACGCCGGTCATCAGAATCGTCGGTGTCGTCACGTTGCCGACATACGCGAGGCTCGACTGCTTGAACCACGTCATCGGGTCTTCCCAATACGGCTTGTCGAAGAAGGCGTACGCGAAGTACGGGACGTCGGCGTTTCCGGCCATTCCGATCCAATCGCTGACGGGGCAACGGACCGCCGCAGCGGCAAAACGATTGGTGTGGCCAATGACCCAGCTTGAGAGTGCACCACCGCCGCTGCATCCGGAAACGTAGAGCTGCTTGTTGTCCACGTAGCCGCGCCCGACGACCGTGTCGACGCCAGCCATGAGGTCATCGTAGTCAGGGCCTGGATAGCTCTTCTCGATGGAGCGTACGAAGGTGTCGCCGTACCCCGTTGAGCCGCGCGGATTGAGGTACAAGACGACGAAGCCACTCGACGCGAAGACCTGCCACATCATGTCGAAGTTCACGCCATACATCCCCTGCGGTCCGCCGTGAATCTCGAGGAGGAGTGGGTACTTCTTGCTGGCGTCGAAGTTGGGAGGCTTCACGATCCAACCCTGGATCTTTGCGCCGCCGCTTGACGGGTACCAGATCTCTTCGGCGCTCGCGAGTGTCTTGCCTTGCAGGAGGTCGTCGTTGACCTGCGTGAGTTGAGCGATTTGCGCTGCGCCCTTTTTGTCCACCGTCACGCGCACGACGTCGCCCGGCTTCTGGAATGATGTGCGCGTGCCGATCAGCTCACCGCCCTTCGAGACACTAGTGAGCGACAGCATGTGGTTGCCAGTCGTGATGGGGCGCACCGCTCCGGTTAGCGGAACGAAGATGATGTTGGCGGTGCCGCGATCCTGCGGAGAGACGTACAAGCCGCTGCCGTCCGGAGCCCACATGGCATTGGCACCACCAAACATCCCCATTTCGCGATCGACCCCTCTCGTTAGGTCGCGTGCCCCGGAGCCGTCGATATTCATCACATAGAGATCGGCCGTCTGCCAAACGACAGGAAGCAGCTCGCGTCCGACGAACGCAACCATCTTTCCATCGGGCGACACTTTGGGCGAGAGCCACGCACCCTTCGTCGTCGTGAGCGTCTTCATCGCACCCGATGCAATGTCGACTGAATAGATGTTCGTGACGCGGAAGTTCTTGTCGCTCGTCGAATCGGCGAAGCCGTCGAACAGGATGCTCTTGCCGTCGGGCGTCCAGGTCTGTGCGCCGCCCACGACCATGCCGTCGAATGCTGCGCCGACGTTCCATTCGCCATGGGTCAATTGGCGCGGTGACCCACCGTCTGCCGAGACGACAAAAAGGTGCGTGAAACCCGGGTCGGTGTAGCCGCGACGATCGGCGCGGTAGTGCAAACGGTCGGCAATCCGCGGCGGCGGCGTCCACTTCGCGTTAGGCGGCGGCGCCGGAAGATCGATCTGCCAATCCGTTCGCTTGGGAACAAAGGACGTGAACGAGATCCACTTTCCGTCAGGCGACCATGAGATATTCGCCGGCGACTCGGTCAGTCGCGTGATCTGCGTCGTCGACCCCTCGGCGTCCATATAACGCACAAAGATCTGCGCACCCTTAGGGTCGTCCGACGCATTGATATAGGCGATGCGAGTTCCGTCGGGCGACCAGATAGCGCCGCCCCCTTTTGTGAGGAAACGGTTCTTCGTGCCATCGGCGTTCATCACCCAGATGGCGCCTTCCCAACGGTCGTTGACTTTGTCGATGAAGCCGCGCGTGTAGACGATGGTCTTGCCGTCAGGCGAGATCTGCGGATCGCCCACATTCTCAAGATCGAGAAAGTCCTTTACCTGGAGCGTCGATGCTGCCTGCTGCGCCTGCACTACTGGGACGGGGGCGAGCAGCGCCGCCATCAGTGCAACCGATCCCAGTTCGAGGAACCGCATTCCAACCTCCGCACGTCGTGGTGATACGAGGTAATTCGGGGCGAGACAGACTTACTCGAACCCGAGGCGTCCGGCTACTCTCGGACGGTGAGAAGAGGGCGCATTCCGTGCGCAATAGAGTGAGTATTATTCACACACTCATTTCACTCCGGTCGCCCTCCACGTGTCGCAGACCAACTCCGCCATCGACTCCGACTCTTCGACCGAGGGGCACCTCAACGGAGAAGCCGCGACGCCAGTTGTTCGCCAGGTGATGGCCGTACTCGCGCTGCTCAATGCCCTCGTTGCGACGTATCTCCATCTCTGGAAGCTGGGCTACATGGGAAGTCTTTCCTGTGGGCCGGGGCGCGGCTGCGAGGTAGTGCAGCTCAGTTCGTGGGGGTGGTTTCTGGGTGTCGACGTGGCACTCATCGGTGCCGTCGGCTACACGGCCATCTTCCTGGTCGCCATGCTGGGCACACGGAGCGGCAACGAGATGGAAGTCTGGCCGACTCGTCTCCTCGCGCTCCTCGTGTATCCGGCCTTCGTCTTCACGCTCCGCCTCAAGTACGCGGAGTTCATCATCATGAAGACGTTTTGCCCGTGGTGCGCGATTTCCGCCGTAACCATCACGCTCTTCACCATCCTCGTCGCCATTGATTGGCGTCGAGTACGAGCCGGGAGCGCGTTAGGCGCCTAACAAGGGGAAAGGCGCCTGACAAGAGCGAAAAGCGCCTAACGGAGCTCGTTAGGCGCTTCTGCTTTTCTGCTTTGCTCTCATCGACAACTTCTGGCCGCGGGAATCGTTTCGCTTCTGGCGCGCAGTCGGTTTTGCGTCCACACGCGTGCAATGCTGGCCGAGGGATGGAGCCGGAGTGCGCGATCGTAGATCGCTACGAGCTCTTCCGTTTCGTTTAGCGTTTCGCTGCAGGCGTCGCCCAGGGAGTGATAGGCAACGTACGGTTGTGCCATGCCGGCATAGGGATTGGCCGGAGGAACGTCGCCATAGCTGAGATAGATGCGCTCGAGTGACTCCGTCAGCTGCGGCTGCTCGGCATTGAGTCGCGAGAATGGATCGACCGTGCCGAAAGCGCGCAACACTTGTCCATAGCGGGACTCCGCGCGACGCTCCGCCATGAGCAGGGTATCAAGAGCGGCGTAAAGAGCGGGAGTCGGACGTTCTGACTCCGCGTCAACGCCCGTGGCAGGGCTACACGCCGCAGCGGTGACCAGAAATGCGACAGCTAGCGAGGTCAGGGAGAGCGAACGTGTAGAGGGCACGAGGCGAAACCGGAACGAATTGCCGCAAAAGTAGCGGTGATATCACTCACAAAGCGACTTACGTGCCAGTCGGCCTAACGAGAGCTAAGCTCGACAATTGAATCATCCGGGCGCGATGCGTGCACTTACTTGTGGCGTGTATCACCGTCGGAAGCGGTGCAACATGACAGGTAGCCGCGGTCTGAATCGCCCATCTTCTGCGAACGCAGGTGCAATGAGTTTGAGCCACGATCGATTCCCTCACGACACGATCCTTTCCGTCTTCGAGCCAGCGCCAATGGCGTTGGCTGTCGTGGACTCGCGAACTCTGCGCGTTCGTTACGCCAATCCAGCGATTCGATTCATCACCGGTCGGGCTCCATCGGATTCAATCAACCGTCATCTGTCGGAAGTATTTACCTCATCCGTTGCCGCGCGGGCGGCAGAAATTGTGGCTGAGGTCGCGCGCACACATGCAAGCGTAGCGCGGGTGGAAGTCGATCATGAGCTGGAAAGGAATGACCATCGCCACGTGAGCCTTTCTGCGTGGCCGATGATGACGGAGGGCGACTCCGACTGTGTCGTCTTGCAGATCGAGGAGGTCACGGACGATGTGCGCGAACGTCAGATTCGCGCCGCCATGGCCGTGCAGCTTCAAGGGATCAACGAAGAGCTCGTGCGCTCAGCGCTGCGCGAGCAAGAGTTGACGCAGTTGGCCGAGGCGGCAAACGATGCGAAGTCGGTGTTTTTGGCGATGATGAGCCACGAGCTTCGCACACCGCTCACCGCGATCATTGGGTATGAGGAGTTGCTCGCCGATGGACTCTCGGGGCCGGTGACACCCGATCAGCGGGTTGCACTGGAGCGCATTCGGGCGAGTGCCAATCACCTGTTGGCGCTGATCGAGCAGGTGTTAACGCTCACGAATATCGAGCTGAAGAGCGATACGGTTCACCGGGAGCGATTCACACTCGGGCAACTCGTGCGAAGTGTTCAGGTGCTCATCTCGCCGTTGACGTCGGAGAAACGCCTAACGTTTGACGTCGACGTGGAGAACGAAGAGTCCATCATCGAGAGCGATCCTTTGAGGCTCAAACAGATTCTCGTCAATCTACTCGGCAATGCGGTGCGCTTTACCGATCGTGGGTCGGTGAAGATGCGCGTGCGACGGAGCGGCGATGATCTTGAGTTCACCGTGAGTGATACCGGGCTTGGGATCCGCACCACGGATCTCGACCGCATCTTCGAGCCGTTCTGGCAAGTGGAGCAGCGTCCGACGCGCCGGGTTGGGGGGAGTGGGCTGGGGCTGACGGTGGCACAACGCACCGCGCACTTGTTAGGCGGCGACATCGATGTGCGGAGCACGTATGGCGAGGGGAGTGTATTTACGCTGCGATTGCCGGCGGCGGCGTAGTCGCCATGGGAGGGCGGGGTCGTTAGGCTGGTTGCGCCGCCGAATCCCGTTCGACCGCGTCCTCCAACCCTGTCATCAGCCTCAGAAGCCGATCCTGCGTTGCATCCTCTCGCGATAACTCCGCCACCATTCGCCCGCCGCGCAGCACGATGATACGCGTGGAGAGATTGAGGAGCTCGGGAAGTTCGCTGGATATGAGGAGCACGGCCGCGCCCTCTGCCGCCAGTTTGTCGATCCAGGCATGAAGCTCTGCTTTTGCTCCGACGTCAACGCCGCGCGTGGGCTCGTCGAGCAGAAGAATCTCGCTTTGTGCCGCGAGCCATTTGGCAATCACGAGTTTCTGCTGGTTTCCGCCCGAGAGTGTCACAGCCGGAACGTCCATGACGTTGGCCCGTACGCGAAGGCGCTCGAAATACGATGCGGCCATATCGCGCTCGCGATTGCGATCAATCCATCCGCGCACCGCAAGGCTGCCTAACGACGCGAGCGTCGTGTTTTCTCTGGACGCCATGCCGAGCACGAGCCCCTGTTTCTTGCGGTCCTCGGGAACGAGTCCGACGCCATGCTCCATCGCTTCTCGCGGCGATCCGATCGTCACTTCGTCTCCCCGAACGCGAACGCGGCCGGTTGCCTCCGGGTCGAGTCCGAAGATGGCCTGCGCCACTTCCGACCTCCCCGCTCCCACCAGGCCCGCCAATCCCAACACTTCTCCGCGTCGAAGCGAGAAAGTGACGTCATGAAAACGTCGCGGCGAGGAAAGCCCCTCAACGCGTAGCAACTCTTCGCCGGCAGCAACCCGCGAGTGGTCGCCGAAGTACTGACCCAGCGGACGCCCGATCATCTCGCGCACGAGTTCTGTCTCGCTCGTATCGCTCGTTAGGCGCGTGCTGACGTGTCGACCATCGCGCAGAACGGTGATGGAGTCGCACAATCGGAAGATCTCCGGCATCCGGTGCGACACATAGAGCATAGTCACTCCGCGCCGCTTGAGTTCTGCAATGAGCGTGAACAACTGCTCGGCCTCACCCTCGCCTAACGACGACGTGGGTTCGTCAAAGACGACCACCTTGGCACCCGCGGCCACGGCGGCGGCAATCTGCACAACCTGCTGCTCGGCGATGCTCAGGGTCGACATCCCACGCGCTGGATCGATTCCGCTGGCGCCGACGTCAGCGAGCAGTGCCTGCGCGTCACGCTGCAGCGATCCGCGTTGCACGAATCCCCACCGCGACGGAAGTCGCGACAAGAGGAGATTTTCGGCGACCGAGAGATTCTCGCAGAAGGCAAGCTCCTGATGCACCATTGCCACGCCGCGCGCCATCGCCTCGCGTGGATTGGCGAAGGCGACGCGCTCTCCCTCAAGAAGAATCTCGCCAGCGTCGGCGTGTTGGATTCCTGAGAGAATCCGTCCGAGCGTGCTTTTCCCCGCTCCGTTTTCGCCGCACACCGCGTGCACCGCGCCCCGGGCGACGTCAAACGAGACGTCGTCGAGCGCCACTACCCCTGGAAAACGCCGAGTGATGCCTGAGAAGCGGACGGCAGGAGTGGTAGTCATACGGTGGTCACGCGCGAACGGCGCTGCCTATCGTCACTTCGGAAGCGCAAGAAACTTCTGATCGACGTCCGCGAATCCCCACTTTTGCAGCTGGCGAGCCCACTCGCCAAGGTTGTCCTTCGAGACGCGTACGAGATCCATCTGCACGTGCGCCGGCACATCTTTCTTGAGATAGACCTTATCGAAGGCCGTCTTCACCGAGATCTCACCCCACAGGTAACACGGCTGCGCGAGCAACACTGGCGCGAGGCCGGTATCCACATACGGAAGCTGCGCCGGAAGTCCGTCGATCGAGACGATCTTGACCTTCGCCGGATTGAGGTCGGTCAGCAACGCCTTCGTGAAGAGCGCCCACCCCCCGATCATCGCCCATCCCTGAATGTCGGGATACGCGGTCTGCGCGCGAAGCACTTCGGCCGCGGCATCCTGCGGCGTTTCGGCGTGGAAGAATGTGTTGAGAATCGTGATGCCGGGTGTCTTTGCTGCTTCGTCTTTTACTCCCTTCACCCGCTTTTGCAGGTTAGGTGCGTTCTGATTTCCGGCGAGGATAGCGATCTTTCCCTTTCCGTTCATCTGCTTGGCGAGCTCCATCATCACCTGGTGTCCCATCGCCTCGTCGTCGCCACCATAAAACGAGAAGCGCTTCGAGTTGGGGGCGTCGCTGTCGAACATCATCACGGGGACGCCGCGATCGACGGCGTTATTGATCGCACCGGTCACCTTTCCTGCATCGCTCGCCGAAACGAGAATCGCATTGGCGCCGTCGTTGACCGCTTGAGCGATGCGTTGCGCTTGCACTTCCCCGTCCTCGGACGGCGGCGTGAGCCAATCGATGGTGACGTTGACGTTGTTCGCGGCTGAGAGTTCCTTCGCGGCGTTCTCCGCGCCGGTTCGCGCCGAGAGGAAAACCGGATTCGTCGAACTCTTCGCGATCATCGCGATGCGGAAGCTCTTCGCGCTGGCAGTTTTCGCCGTCGAGTCACCGGCGTTCTTCGCATCTCCTCCGCCACCGCAAGCAACGGTCGCAATGACGAGAGTGAGTGCTGCGATGTGCATGATGCGCTGACGAAGTGCGTGCATTCCGAAGCTCCGCATTGCGTGGTGAGAGGAGTAGTTGGTGCGCAGGTAGCGCGTAGTTAGCGCGTGATTACGGCGTGCGAGGCAACGGGCGAGTGGACTCGCCTTTTGCGAGTCGGCGTGCCAGCAGTCGCGTGCCACTCTGGTCGATAACGACGGCGAGAATGAGGGCCCCGCCAATGATGATCCACTCGTAGTTCTGATCGAGATGCAGCGTGCGAATGGCCTGGCGAATGAGAACGATGAGCAAGGCGCCTAACGTGGCGCTGACTGCGCTCCCCTTCCCGCCGCTCAATGATGCGCCACCGACAACTGCTGACGCGATGACGTAGAGCTCATAGCCATTGCCGTCGGACGACGTGGCGGATCCGTAGAACGACGCGCCCATGAACGCCGCAACGCCGGCGGCGAGCGACGACACGACGAAGACACCAAGCGTGATGCGTTTGACGTCTAGTCCCGAGAAGCGCGACGCTTCGGCGTTGCCACCAACTGCGAAGATGTGTCGCCCCATCACCGTTCTCGTGAGATAGACCGATCCAACGATCGTCACGGCAATCATCACCAGCAGCGGGACGGGATACAGTCCAGCGCCGAGTCCGAGCGGTGCCTTGGCGACTGCTGTTAGCGCTTGTGGGACGAGGATCGATTCCGCGCGCGAGGCAACGAACGCAACGCCGCGCAGCATCCACATGGTGCCTAACGTGATGATGAACGGGTGCACGCCAAGCCCGATGACCATCAGCCCGTTGGCCAGACCCGCCGCCAAGCTCACGGCAACGCACGTCACCAGGCCTAACGAGAAGGTGGCGACGTCGCCGATGGGTCCAACCGCACGCAGCACCATCGCCATCGTCACACCGGCGAGTGCGTACACGGCGCCCACGGAGAGGTCGATGCCGCCGGAGATAATGACGAGCGTCATTCCCACACCCATGATGGCGAACGCGCTCGCGTCGGTGGCCATCTGCACGAGGGTGTAGCGGTTCAGAAAGTTGTTGATCTCGCGCCCGGTCGCATTGTCGATGTGCGAGCCCGAGGCCAGTGTCAGCGCGATTCCCAGGACAAGCAACACGACAAGGAGGCCCGCTTGCTGGGACCGAAGGATCGAGCGCGTGATGCGATTGGCCGCGGATGCGCGTGCGGTGTGCTCCACCGGCAATGCTGGCGGAACGGCGGCCGCGCCCTGCGAAGTTTGCGGCGCGGACGCGCGTGAATTCACGTCGGTGGGAGAGCTCACCAGGTACGGATCGCCATGGGTTGTAAGCGCTTGCAAGATTACGAGTGCGATTTGCGCGTGTCAAACAACGCGCGTGCTTGTGTAGTGATACCCCGCATGAAATACTTGCCCCGCGTTGCGACGCGCGACTGCGCGCACTTCGCACGCGATGTGACAAAAGCCCCCCCTCGCCCTCCCCGCACGCATGCCTGTTCGCACCGCCAGCGTCGCACGCAGCCTCGACGATGTCGCTCGTCGCGCGCGCGTGTCGACGGCAACGGTCTCGCGTGTGCTCAACAACGTCGGTGTCGTGCGCAGTGCGACGCGCGATCGCGTGTTGCGCGCGATCGCTGAGTTGAAGTACGTCCCCAACCTCAATGCCCGTACGCTTGCCGGTGGGACGAGCCGCACGCTGGGAATGATTGTCTCGAATCTCGAGAACCCGTTTTTCCTCGACATCTTTCGCGCGCTCGACGCCGACGCACATCGGCAAGGATACGAAGTGCTCGTCGCCAACACGAATTATCGCCCCGAACGACTGGCGACGAGTGTGCGACTCATGCTGGGGCGTCGCGTGTCGGGGCTCGCGATCGTGGTGTCGGAGATGGATCGCGCCATCGTACATGAGTTCGCGGGGAGTTCGCTCCCTGTCGCGATATACGACGTCGGTGAGGTGGGAATGCCCTTCACGTCGATTCGCACGGACTATCGCGCCGGGATGCGTGCGGTTCTCGAGCATCTCCACACACTCGGCCACCGCAAGATCGCGTTTGTCGGGCATCACACCGCGTTAGGTCCGCTGCACGCGCGGCGTCACGCTTTTCTTCGCACCGCAACGATGCTCTCCCCCAAAGTGAAGACGATGACCGTTGCCAGCAGCGACGGCACCGACGGCGGACGGCGCGGGGCGCGTGAGATTCTCTCGTCTGGCTTTTCGCCCAGCGCGATTGTCTGCGTCAACGATGTAATGGCGCTCGGGGTGCTGCACGAACTGCGCGCCCGCGGCATCGAGGTACCGGGCGACGTCTCCGTCACGGGATTCGACAACATCGGGCTCGCGGAGTTCTCGACCCCTGGTCTAACGACGGCCAACATTCCGCGTGAGGAGATCGGTCGTTTGATTTGCGCGTCGCTCCTCGCGCCATCGCGGAAGCGTCGAGTGCCGGGGAGTGAAGTCGTACTACAGCCCGAGCTGGTCGTCCGAGATTCGACCGGGCCGGTGCGGCGCCTCGCGCGACGTCAACGCTAGAACGACGCCAATCGCAGGACATCTCGCGCTAACCGTCGCTGCGGCGGCAGATTCTGTTAGTTCTGCAAGCGCTTACATCACGAGGAACCATGACGCTGCATCAGATCTCCACCAAGAACGGGCACACGAGCGCGCCACAAACCGCGCCGCGCCCTGCAACTCGGACTCCCTATGCCAAACGACGTCCGACGCTGGGGCTCATCGTCGGGAATCGCGGCTTCTTTCCTGGACACCTGGTACAAGACGGACGTACCGAGATGCTCCGGGTCATGGCCGACGAAGGGTTCGACGTCATCGCGTTAGGCGCGGACGACACGCGTTACGGCGCGGTCGAGTCACGCGACGAAGCCAAGGCGTGCGCCGCGCTCTTTCGCGACCATCGCGACGCCATCGATGGCATCGTCGTTACTCTTCCCAATTTCGGTGACGAACGCGCGATCGCCGATACGTTGCGGCTGGCGGGGCTCGACGTGCCGGTGCTCATTCACGCCGCGGCGGACGTTCCGTCGAAGATGACGATCCGCGACCGCCGCGACTCGTTCTGCGGGAAGATGTCGGTGTGCAATGTGCTCACGCAGTACGGCATTCCGTTTTCCCTCACGACGCTCCACACCGCGACGCCACACTCCGATTCACTACGCCGTGACCTCCGGCGTTTTGCTGCCATCGGGCGTGTCGTGCGCGGACTTCGGACCACACGTATCGGCGCCATCGGAGCACGTCCCGCCGCATTCAAGACCGTGCGATACAGCGAGAAGATTCTCGAGGGATCGGGAATTGCCGTCGAGACGATCGACCTCTCCGAAATACTCGGGCGCATTCAACGCTTAGGTGACGACGCGGAAAGCACGCAACGACAGCTCGCTGCCATGCGTGCCTACGTCCCCACCGACGGCGTCCCCGACTCGGCGCTCATCAAGATGGCAAAGCTGGGCGTCGTGCTCGACGAATGGATGGCCGAAGCCGACGTGAACGTCAGTGCGGTTCAGTGTTGGACCGCGATCGAAGAATTCTTCGGCGTCGTTCCCTGTACGGTGATGAGCATGATGAGCGACGAGATCGCGCCGAGTGCGTGTGAGGTTGACGTATGCGGAACGCTCAGCATGTACGCCCTCGCACTGGCGTCGGAGACACCGAGTGCGCTCCTCGACTGGAACAACAACTACGGCGAAGATCCGAACCGCGCCGTCTGTTTTCACTGCAGCAATCTCCCCAAGCACTTCTTTGCCGATGTGCGGATGGATTATCAGGAGATCATCGCGGGGACTGTTGGGCGCGAAAACACTTACGGGACGTGTGTCGGGCGCGTGCGGCCATCGGAGATGACCTTCGCGCGATTTTCCACCGACGATCGGACGGGAAAGATTCGTGGATACGTGGGTGAGGGGCGATTCACGGACGACGCGCTGGAGACGTTCGGCGGCGCTGGCGTCGTGGAGATTCCGCGCATGCAGGAGTTGCTGCATTACATCTGCGAGCATGGGTTCGAACATCACGTCGCCGCCAACCTGTCATCGGTTGCTGCCGTGGTACACGAAGCCACCTCGCGCTACATGGGCTGGGACGTTCACCGTCATCGTTAGGCATTGCACATGACCATCGTTGCGGGTGTGGATTTCGGGACGCAGAGTGTGCGCGTCTCCATTGTCGATTCGTCGGACGGCGTGATTGGCTTCGGCGTTTCCGCGTATCCCGTTGTACGACACGCAACCGACGTCGATTTCGCCACGCAGTCGCATGCGTCGCACATGGATGCGCTCGTAGTGGCCATGCGACTCGCGCTTAGCGATGCGCGCGTCGATGGGCGTGAGGTGAAGGCACTGGCACTCGATACAACGGGATCGACAGTGATCCCCGTCGGAGAGCGCCTAACGCCGCTCGACGACTATTACCTCTGGTGCGACCATCGCGCCAAGGACGAGGCGGCACTCATTACGCGCGTTGCGCACGAAACGGGACTTCCGGCGATTGATCGGTGCGGGGGCGTCTACTCATCTGAATGGGGATTCGCCAAACTCCTGCACTGGCTGCGACACAATCCATCGAGGCGCGGCGACTTCGTGACGGCGCTCGAACATTGTGACATGGTCGCCGCTGTCCTGTGCGGCATTGACGATCCTGCCAAGGTTCCGCGCTCCGTCTGCGCAATGGGACACAAGTGGTTATGGGTCGAAGAGCAAGGCGGACTTCCACCAGAGGAATTTCTCTGTCGCGTCGATCCCTTGTTAGGCGGCGTGCGAGACAAACTCGGTGGTGTCTATCGCACGTCGGAACACATCGCCGGCGAATTGCATCCCGCCTGGGCCGCGAAGCTGGGACTCGCGAGTGGCATTCCTGTTCCGGTGGGTGCATTCGACGCGCACTGGGATGCGATCGGAGCTGGAATCGCCGAGGGCGATGTCGTGAATGTGGTCGGAACGGCGACGTGCACGATGGCGATTGCACAACACATCGGGAACGTGCCGGGCGTGTGTGGCGTCGTGAACGGTTCGATTCACCCCGATTTCGTCGGCATCGAGGCGGGCCTTTCGGCGACGGGATACCTCTTCGAGGTGATTGCGCAGCGCGCCGGACTGAAGGTGCGCGACCTGGCCCAAGGGATGGAGCAGATGCGCTCGGGTGAGAGCGGGCTGCTCCGCCTAACGTGGGACAACGGCGATCGGACCGTGCTTGTCAATCCATTCTTGGGGGGTGTCACGCTAGGGTGGAACATGAATTCCACCGCGCGCGATGAGTTGTTCGCCGCCATCGAGGGAACCGCATTCCACACGCGCATCATCATCGAACGCATGATGGCGTACGGAGTGCCGGTGAATCGTGTCATCATGGGTGGTGGTATCCCGCAGCGGAGCGAGGTGCTGAATCGCATCTACGCCAACGTGATGAACAAACCCATGCTCATTCCGGAGCGTCCCATCACCTCGTTAGGCTCGGCGATTTTTGCGTTTCTCGCGGCAGGGACCTTCACGTCGGTGCAGGAAGCGCAGCGGGCGTTGTGTCCACCGTATCGCGTCGTAGAGCCAGACCCCAAGGGCGCGGCGACGAGTGAGGAATTGTTCGCCATGTGGCGTGAGTTGTATTTCGCGTTAGGCACGCCGGACGCTGCCCCGACGGCGCTTGGTCACGTCCTACCGCGCGTTCGCGCCATCGCCGCGGGGTTGAAACCGCACTAACCGCAGCACGGGAGGGGGGATGACGAACACGGTACGCAGCATAACGAGACTCGTCGCCATCTTGGCAATGCAGGTGTTGGCCTCGCGCGTGGCTTCCGCACAGGATACCAGTGCGGTCACTCCAGCGAGACCGGCGGTGGTGGCTACAACCGGTACACGTCCTTCGCAGCGCTTCGTTCGGCTCGTGTTCTCCGGCGGACTCGCTGTTCCCACTGGAGGATTTGCGACTTATCACGATCTCGGCACGCATGGAAGTGCGTCCGCCGTCATGAAGCTCTGGGGACAGAAGCTCCGCCTGCGTCCGGAAGTCGCCTATGCTCGGTTCGGAGTGTTGGAGCAGAAGGTGCGCGCGCTGGTGACAGCATCGCAGCGGACACCGCGCAATGTCCCCACACGATTGGTGCGGCTGCCTAACGGTGACGTGCAACTCCGAGCGGCGCAGAACATTCCGCTGCCAAAGATCCCCGACCTCACGAAGCTGCGCGACGGCGCCATCTCATCGGCGCTTGGAACATTCGGCAACCTCGAAGTGCCGCTCGGACACATTCCGTTTCAACCGTACGTGATTGGCGGCGTTGGGGCGATGAAGTTTCGGACCGATGTCACCACCATCGGAGAAGCGCTGAACGGCGTGCAATGGGGATACAACGTGGGAGCCGGCATTCGTTTCAAGCTCGGCCCCATCGGTGGCGGACTCGAAGCACGCCTCCGGGATATTCCGGTCGACCAGAGCAAGACCTTCTTCAAGAACGTTGCGAGCATCCCGGTTGCCTTCTCACTCATCTTCTAGCGCCTAACGACCACGTCCGTCCAGCTCTATGGCTGACCGTAGTACGCCGAGCTTCCGTGTTTGCGCAGAAAGTGCCGGTCGAGGAGCGTTTGGGAGATGGGCGTCGCGTCGGGATTGACCGTCATCGTGTGCCAGGCCATGCGCGCTATCTCTTCCAGTACCGAGGCGATTTCGACTGCCGCGTCGACCGTAGGTCCCCAGCAGAAAGGGGCGTGGCCGGCTACCAGCACTGCGGGGACGCGCTCCGGATCGAGCGCTTCGAAACGCCTAACGATAACTGCCCCTGTGTTCGCCTCGTAGGCGCCACCGATTTCATCATCGGTCATCACATCAGTCACCGGAACGGGTCCATGAAAGTGGTCCGCATGGGTCGTCCCGAGACACGGAATGTCGCGACGCGCCTGGGCCCAGACCGTCGCGTAGTGCGAATGTGTGTGCACCACACCACCGACTGATGGGAATGCGCGGTAGAGCGCGAGGTGGGTCGCGAGATCGGATGACGGACGAAGGGTTCCCTCGATGACGCGGCCATTCTCGAGCGACACCGAAACGAGATCCGCAACGCTCAGGCGTTCATACGGAACGCCGCTTGGCTTGATGATCACCACGCCTTGCTCACGATCAAGTGCGCTGGCATTGCCAAAGGTGAATTGCGCGAGCCCTCTACGCGCAAGTTCCACGTTGGCGCGCAGCACGTCTTCATGCAGGCGACTGGTCATGCGATCCCCGCGCGCGCCTTGGCTGCCTGGATAATCGCCGCCATCGTGTCGCGATGTTGGGAGAAGGTGTCGTCCACCACTTGGAGCGTGGGAATGGCGCTCGGATACAAGCCTAACGACTGATTGTTGAAGTGTCCGAAGCCCGACTCATGCACGCCGCTGCTTCCGCGTCCGGGCGCGGGGGCACTCAAATGCGAGAAGAACTTGGCGTGACGCTGCACGAAGTTTCGTCCAAGACCACCGCCGCCAGCGTGATACATCGGAATGAATTCCAGCAGTGCGTCGTAGTGCATCTCGCCCACACACGCGACCCGCGGATGTTTGGCGCGTAACGCGGCGACGAGTTGGCGCGCCCCTTCGTGCATGTCGGCCTGAGGGTTGTTGGTCCACCCACCGATGATGTCGAGAAAGTAGGCATCGACATCGAAGCGCGTGACGATGTCCGAGATGCGTGCGCCTAACCAGTCGCGCCACGACGCCACGCCAAGGTTCATGTACGAGAGCCACCCCTCCTGATGGCGATCGTTGTCCCAATCGACCCAGTTGAGCGACATCGGATCGCCATCGACCTTGGACGTTGCAGCGTTCGCGATGCGCGGCCAGACGGGCTGGCGGCGATTGGCGGAG
The DNA here is from genome assembly GCA_044224185.1 of Gemmatimonadaceae bacterium. Taxonomy (GTDB): domain Bacteria; phylum Gemmatimonadota; class Gemmatimonadetes; order Gemmatimonadales; family Gemmatimonadaceae; genus SCN-70-22. The sequence continues at coordinate 45,910 of JBGAKW010000010.1, forward strand.
TTGGCACCGAACATCGGCATGATGCGGAAGCCGAGCTTGCGCCCCTCGCGGACCAACGTCGCAAATCCGCGCTCCCCGCCCATGCGTGGATCCACGCGATAGTTAGGATAGTCCCAGTAGTACCGCCCGTCCCACGAAGAGAGAAAAATCAACGCACGGTCTGCCGGAAGCTGCGTCGCCATCCAACGCAAAATCTCCAGCATGCGTGCATAGTCGTTGAAGATGTATCCCGTGTAGTGCTGACCGTGCAGCGTCGTTACGAGCGCCACGTCGCGCATCCACGCCGGAACATCGGCCCGCGTGGCATAATCGGGGAGCTTGTACACTCGGCGCAGATGATCGTAATGGCGCGCGAGCGCAGCATCAGGGCTCGTGACTCGCCCCAGTCGCCACGTGGGAACGGTGAGGCGCCTAACGTGCTCCCAGCCGTTGACCTCCCACCCGGCTTCTACGCGATAGCCACCCTCACCAGGCTGGAGGTAGAAACGCTTGGTCCGAACTCGATCGTCGAGCGATGAGATGTACAGGTAGTCGTTAGGTGCCTTTTCGAACATTGCGAGAGGTGTTGTCATCCCTCCCGCGCCACCTGGGCCAAAGAGATCGCCGCCGCTGAACGGATAGCCGAAGAGAAGTTCGTCGTCCTTGGCGTCGAAGAAGTCGCCGCCACCGAACGAAACGCGTCCGCGCGGCATATCGCGGATGACAGTGGTGACCGACTTGATGGGGCGTTCGCATTCCACGTCGATCGACCACTCGATGGCATCGTCAACCTTGCGCAGTTGCAGCGTCACGCGCCCTGGCGCCTTCTCCTGCCCGCCTGCCCACGTCAAGCCGTTGCAGCTGACGGTCACCGCATTGTCAGTTGCGGTGGCCGTCGTCTTCAGCGGATCGAGCGCGAAGATGTTCTCGTGCGTGAAGACCAGGACGCCGAAGCGATGTCCCTCGAACACGACCGAGGGCTCCGGAAAATCAAACGAGAACTTGAAGAAGGCTTTTCCCTTGGGCGGAATGGTGACGTCGCTCGTCGAGGTGAGTGGAAGGAGTTCCACCGGCGCGCCTTCGCCCAGCCCGTTGTTCGCTTCCGAAGCAGCAGCGCCGAGCGAGGCGCCTCCTGCCGCTGCTGGTACCAGCGCGGCGGCCCCGGTAATTCCGAGTACCTTGAGCGCGTCGCGTCGGGTAATCTGGTCGCTCATGCGGAGAGCTTCTCGATGGTTGATTGGTCAGCGTACATCGGACGAGCCTTTCGCGCGAGACAGGCCTTCGCGTATTGCGGGAGCCAACGGCGGGCATAATGTAAGCGCTTTCATTCCCGCCGCACGCGGCGTGGACGACGCCCTTCGCTCTCGTTCCTGCGCGCGTGACGCGCGAGGCCGCACATGTCCGACATCGATCGCCGCGATTTCGTCGCGCGTGCTTTGCTCGCCGGTTCGCTCCTGGCCTCTTACACATCTCGCGCAGGTGCGCTCGGCAGCGCGTCCAACCTCCTGCGCCCTCGACGTGCGTACTTGGCCGACGCTCACGTCGAGGTACTCGTCAACGAACCGATTGCCACCATCGCCCCCGAGATCTACGGTCATTTCGCCGAGCATCTGGGCGGCGTGATTTACGACGGCATCTGGGTCGGTGAAGGCTCCAAGATTCCGAACATCAACGGCATTCGAAAAGCCTTGATCGATGCGATGCGCCCGCTTCGTCCCGCAGTCGTGCGCTGGCCGGGAGGGTGCTTCGCTGACGCGTACGATTGGCGCGACGGTATTGGTCCTCGAGACAAACGTCCGCGTCGCACGAACGTCTGGGCCGACGATGAGAATCTTCGTTCACTCGGCAACATCCCCGCGCGATTCGATCCCAACACCTTCGGGACTAACGAATTCATGCGCTTCTGTCGCGCGGTGGGAGCGCAGCCGTACTTCGGCGCAAATCTCCGTACGCTCCCCGCGCAGGCATTTCATCAGTGGGTAGAGTACTGTAATTCACCCAAGGGGAGTACGACGTTAGCCGACTTGCGTGCAGCCGGTGGCGATCCCGATCCGTTCGGCGTGCGATACTGGGGCGTGGGCAACGAGTCGTGGGGGTGCGGCGGGAACTTCACGCCTGACGAGTACGCGAGTGAGTTCCGGCGATTCGCGACGTGGCCAGTTCAGCGACACGATGTCTCGCTTGCGCTGATTGGTTCGGGCCCGAGCGGCGGCGACTACGACTGGACGCGCCGCTTTCTCGAGTTTGTGGCGAAGCGAGGCGATATCGAGCGCCTGTGGGGGTGGGCCCTACATCATTACTGCAGCGCGCCTAACGGCGAGGCGGTGGCATTCGACGACACGGCCTGGTACGAATTGTTGGCGAGCGCCGACAAGATGGAGGGGCTCATCACCGCGCATTGGCAGGTGATGCGCGAGTTCGACCGCGAGCACCGCGTGAAACTCGTGGTTGATGAATGGGGCGCGTGGCACAAGCAGACCACGAACATCTCGCCCGAGCATTTGTTCGGCCAACAATCGACGATGCGTGACGCCCTCGTCGCGGCGCTCACGCTTGACACCTTCAATCGCCAGAGCGACAAGGTGGCGATGGCCAACATCGCGCAGCTCGTGAACTGCATTCAATCACTCTTTCTGGCGCACGAGGACAAATTCGTCGTGACGCCGACCTATCACGTCTTCGCGATGTTTGCACCGCACCAGGGCGGCACGGCGCTACGCACCGTGATATCGGCTCCGCGCGTCGTGTACACCGACTCCGAGAAGAAGGAGCGCTCGCTGTGGGGTCTCGCTGGCTCCGCCTCGCTCGCGGGTGGCGTGGTAACGCTGACGCTCACCAATCCACATCTCACGCAACCGCGGGAAACCGAGATCGTATTACGTGGCGCGAGTGTGCGCTCCGGATCCGTGATGACGCTGGCCAACGCAGATGTTCACGCGCATAACACATTTGCAGCTCCGCAAACTGTCGCACCGGTAACCACATCGCTCACCGCAAGCGGGAGCGTCGTGGTGCACCGCCTGCCGCCGGCATCGGTGACTCGGCTGCAGTTGACGTTAGGCGCCTAACGCCCGGACTTCCTCTCCTAGATGATGCACTTATCGCTTGTCGCCGGTGCGCTTGGAGTCGCGCTTCAGCTTGCGAACGACGCCGCAGTCTCTCCGACGGTCAGACCCGTTGCGCTCGCAGACATCCACCACGTATTGAGCGCGAGTGGAGCGCTTGCGCCACTCACGAACCAGCGTATTCGTGCCACCGTCGGTGCGCGCGGACTCACGACATTTACTGACCTGGCGACCGGACGGTCGTATCGCCTAACGAGCGACGACTTCACCATCTCCATCGACGGCGTGACGATCGATTCACGCGCGCTCCCCACACCTACTCGCCGAGAGCAGGCCAATGGTGTCACGCTCACTTGGCGGGCAGGCGCATCGGCGATCGATGCCGTCTACGAACTTAAGCCGGGTTGGGGATTCATCTCCAAACAGCTCGTTGTCCGCTTCGCCGCTTCACGCACGGCGCGCATCGGTCGGCTCGTGCCACTGCGCGCATCGTTAGGCGAGACCCCTACGTCGCACTTCAATCCTGGGCATCCGCGCGCCGATCTGCACACCAAGGACTACGGAACCGCGCTGCGCTTTCGGGACGGTACGGGAATGCTCGTTGTCGCCCAGAACCCGTTCCTGCAGATCGATCGGGAAGGGCCGGATCTTTCGCTCGCGTACGACGCTGATATGACGTGGCGCGCCGACGATGGAGACTTTCCTGTAGACCGTGTCCTCATCGCACCATATCGCTTGAGTGGTCGCGTCCTGCCGTCGCAGATGCGCGCTGAATGGTTGATGCACGATTCAACCGTCGCGCCGGGACTCGATGAACGTGAGATCGAAGCGTTCACCGCGATGGTGCGCGCGTTTCTCGTCTACCAGCCGACGACACCCACGAACGTCTTTGTCGGATGGACCGCCAACGACTACCAGATCGACGTTGGAACATCGCATGGGCGTGATGAGTATCGGCGCGTGATTGAGCGCGCCGCCGCCGTGGGTGCCAAGCAAATCGTCTACGCCCCTGCTAACTCCGAGCTCTCGCGACGCCGTGAGAGTAGCGACGACTGGTCATGGGAATACGTCCTTTGGCTCGGTCTGGGCGAACAGATTCGGCGCGGCGAGTGGAACATCGCAACGAGTGAGGTGCCACCAACCATCAAAGAGATGGTCGGGTATGCGGCGGACAAAGGCGTTGGGCTCCTCGCGTACGTATATCCTGTCCTCGCTTTCACGCAGGATACTTCGTGGCTCGTTAGGCGCTCGCCCACGTCCACGACGCTGCGAGCGGACCTCGGCGTACGCGCACTCCAGGATTGGCTCATCGACGCGCTCGTGACCTTCCATCGCCGCACTGGGGTCGCCGGGTATTCGTTCGACCACACCTTTCTTACGCTCTCCAAGACCAGTCGCTACGCGCAGTGGTTCGGCTGGCGACGGGTGATGGAAGAGTCGCGGCGGCGCGTTCCAGATATCGTCATCGACGGCCGCCAGGCGTATCACCAGTACGGTCCGTGGAGTTGGCTCGCGGGGAGTTACCCGCACCCAACCGCTAACGACGAACAGCCGGAGAGTTTCATTCCATTTCCCGGCTTGCATTTCGATCGGGTCTCGGCCGATCGCGAGCGATACACCGCGTATCGATATCGCAATTACGATTTTGCGCCGAGTGAGCTCGTGCCCGGATACATGACGCACCAGACGCCGCGCGGCGACGACACCGGCGACATGCCTGAGGCAGCCGTCGGACGCGACACACTCCCCATCCGCTTTCGCGCACGCGATTGGGACTACCTCGGCTGGCGATACTCGGTGTTGTCGTCGATTGCGCTTGGAGGGTGGAACAACGTCCTCGACATGATCCCAGCGCGCGATTCGGCGGAGTATTCACACTTCGCTGCCGAAGACATTGGGTGGTGGCGCGGATGGATCGAATGGACCGCGTCTCACAAGGAGTTGTTGCGCCTAACGCGGACGATTGTCGGACCGCCGCGCGTGGGCGGCATCGACGGGACCGCGGCGATGCAGGGGGACAGTGGCTATGTCTTTCTGTTCAATCCCAATGGCCGGCGGCTCTCGACGCGTTTTCCGCTGAGTTCGGACATTGGCCTAACGAGTGGCACCAGGTACGCACTGGAAGAAGTATATCCGCAGCGCGGCCGACGTCTCGCACACAATGGGGCTCCCGCGTGGAGTCGTGGCGATAGCGTCGAAGTCGCGATGGACGGGCAGAGCGCGCTGGTCTTGCGCATTACACCTGTCACGGCGCTGACGTCGCCGAGCGTCTATGGAGTAACGGGGAGCGCGCGTGTCGACAATGAAACGTTGCAACTGTCGGATGTTCGCGGCGAGCCGGGAACGACGTCGCGCGTCGATGTCGCGCTCCCTCCTGCGACGAGCGTGCGCGAACTCCAGGTCAACGGCGTGCAACTCCCCTTTACAAAGACGTCATCGGGGATTTCGACAGAAGTTCGTTTCGGCGGTCAACGCATGGGGAGATTTCATCCGGTCGTCGCGTATGATTCGACGAACACCGGCGGCCGGCTCGTTGCGACGCTCACGATACCAGCACGCATTCGCGCGCAGTTGGCCGCTCGGCGTGCCGCGTGGCCGATTCCGTGGACTCCAGACGACTACCGCGCTACTTGGCTCGCACCCGAACGACTCCTTCTCTACGTGCAGTTGGCAGAGCCTGACGACAGCTGGGATGCGCGCTTAGCGATCAACGGCCAACAGGTCGAGCTGCGCAAGGCATACACCGCGATCCGCCAGGCACGTCACACCTTTGTAGGGTTTTACGCGGACCTGTCGCTCCTCGAAAGTGATCGAGCGTATCAACTGACCTTGGAGCTTCCGCGACTCAAAGCGGGACAGTTGCAAGGCGTCTACCTTGAGAACATCGAAACAGAGTACGTCACCGACATTGCGCGGTAATTCACATCCTTTGATCGACATGCGTCCTGATACTCATTCGTCTTTAGGTCGCCTCTTCGCGGCCTTTGCTTTCGTCGTTCCCGCCTTCGCGTCGGCGCAGCAATCGGCACCACCGCCTAACGCTGCGGCCATCGTTCAGCGCGAGGGGCGCACCCTGCGCCTGAGTCAGGGCGGGCACGTGTTTTTTTCAGGAACGGTGGGTGATGCCACTGGCGCGAGCGAATTGCGCATGCTGGTCGATTCGTTGGATGATCGTGTGACACAGGTGCTCAAATGGACGGCTCGTGGAAGCTCTGAGCTGCAGCTCGAGGGCGAGCTCGTCACGAGCGATGAAGGATTCGCCGCCGAGGCAGAGCCAATGGAGGACGCCCTCGTTCTCGTGCGGCACAGCGATGGCCCGTCATTCAATCGACGGAATCGCGCCGTGTACGACCGGCACGATGACTGGGTGCTGTCCGTCGATTTTCCCGCGATCGTCGAGATCACTCCGTCAGCCGCAACGACGACGACCGCTGGAGATCATCACTTTCGGATTCGGGCGACCGGACGCGAAATCGCGTTGCGCTTTCGCCCGCGATTCTATCAGAAGCATCGCGGGCTCGCACGATTTGCACCGTGGGAGTATCGCATATGGCCCACGCCAGTTGCCGGATGGTCGTCGTGGTACGCGTTCCGCGACAAGGTCACCGAACGCGACATTCACGAGACGGCGGACGTGTTGCGCGAGCGGCTTCTCCCGTTCGGTTTTGAGTATCTCCAGATCGACGACGGGTACCAGCAGAACCCGATCGGCATTCCCGAGCATTGGCTCCACGCCAACGCCAAGTTCCCCGCGGGACTGAGTGCACTTCGCGCGTACATCGCGAAGCAAGGGCTGAAGCCGGCCCTGTGGACCAACACGACCTTTCATCAGGACGATTGGGCGAAAGCGAACCCGCAGTACTTTCTCCCATCGCCCGATGGCGGTCCTGCATACGGTAATTGGGTTGGCTACGTGATGGACGGCTCGAACTCGTCCACGTTAGGCACGCTCGTCCGCCCCGTCTACGATTCGCTGGCCCGCGACGGATGGGCCTATTTCAAGGTCGATGCGTTACGACATCTGATCTACGAAGGATACAACTCGCACGCCGACTATTTCGCATCGAAAGGGCTCGATCGCGAACAGGTCTTTCGCGCTTTCGTTCAGTCCATTCGTGATGTCATCGGGCGTGATCGCTTCATGGTCGGCTCATGGGGGCCACGTCCGGAGCTCATCGGAATTCTGGACGCCACGCGACTCGGCGACGACGGGTTCGGGTATGGAGGATTTGCGCAGTACAACTCCTTCAACAATGTGGTCTGGCGCAACGACCCTGATCACATCGAGTTGTCAAAGCCTGATGCTTACCGCGCAACTACGGTCACGGCGCTCACCGGCTCGCTCATGATGCTCACCGATCCGCCGAGTGTGTATCGGACGGCGCGGGTGGAGGCGGCTCGTCGCGCAGCACCTGTCCCGGTCACTCTCCCGGGGCAACTCTACGATGTAGATCCGTCTCGCTCCCGCTTGTTAGGTGAGGCGCGCCTAACGATGAGCGGGTCTGGGCCGCGACCGTTCGAGGCAGACCAGCGTCACACACAATCGTTGTTTCTGCTCGACGTCTCGCGGCCGTTCGAGCGATGGAGTGTGCTGGCGCGCATTGAGGGGGCGCCATCGCGTATTGACTTCGCCGACCTTGGGCTCGCACCGGACAAATCGTACGAAGTCTTCGAGTTCTGGACGAAGCGCAGACTGGGTGCATTCACGAAGTCGTTCGCAGCGGGGGCCATCGATCCACGCTTCGAAGTACAGGCGCTGTGCATTCGGGAGCACGCCACGCATCCGCAACTTCTCGCCACGAATCGACATGTGACGTGTGGCGGTCCCGATCTCGGCGCAGTCAGCTGGAGTGACGCATCGCTGCGCGGTGAGAGTACGCTCGTCGGTGGTGATGCTTACGCGCTGTATTTAAGTGAGCCCGCAGGCTTCACACTCGCGTCTTTCCGCGTGGAGGGAGCGCGGGTGATGTCGAATTCCGTGTCGGGTGGCGTTCGCACAGTTCAGATGGTTTCGCCAGAGGCGGGCGCTGCGAAGTGGGAGGCGACATACACTCGTCGCGCTTCACCGCGGTAGGCCACCTTCCGTTGCCGCAGCCACCGAATTGCGGTTCGGTGGCTCGACGCCTTGCAAATGGTGCACGAAGAAATCGTAGCGCTTGCGGTCCCCGTAGGCGCCGCCGGACGTGTGATCGGCGCCCGGAATCACCAGAAGATCAAAGCTCTTATTCGCTTTGATAAGCGCGTTCACAACCTGGAACGTCGACGACGGATCGACGTTACGATCCATCTCGCCAACTAAGAGCAACAGCTTTCCCTGCAGGCGCCACGCGTTGTCGACATTGCTCGACGCCGAGTATTCTGGGCCGATGGGCCACCCCATCCACTGTTCATTCCACCAAATTTTGTCCATTCGGTTGTCGTGGCATCCGGCCGATGATGCAGCGGCCTTGTAGAACTCCGGGTGAAAGAGGAGCGCACCCATCGCACTCTGTCCGCCTGCGGACGTTCCGTAAATGCCAACGCGCGAAACGTCGTACCATTTGTATTTGGCAGCGACGGCCTTGTGCCAAAGAATGCGATCGGGGAAGCCAGCGTCCTTGATGTTCTTCCAGGCGAAATCGTGGAAATACTTGGAACGATTCGACGTCCCCATGCCATCGATTTGCACGACGATGAAGCCGAGTTCTGCCATCGCTTGCATGCCGACCTGGTTACTGAATGTCTTTGGAACGAATGAACCATGCGGGCCCGCATAGATGTTCTCGATCACAGGGTAGCGCTTGCGCGCGTCGAAGTGCATGGGGCGGATGATGACTCCCCAGATCTCCGACTTCCCATCTCTGCCTAACGAGGTGAAAACCTCGGGCGGGCGCCAACCAGTTGCGAGCAGCGCGGAGGCGTCGGCGTGTTCGACCTCACTCACGATGGAGCGGTCGCTCGTGCGGCGAAGCTGAGACACGGGTGGCAGGTCGACGCGTGAATAGGTGTCGACGTAGTACGAGTAGTCAGGCGAGAAGCTCACGGAATGCGACGCGTCGGCATCGGTGAGGGCGACAAGCCCGCTCCCGTCGAAGTTGATGCGGTAGTAGTGGACGAAGTACGGGTCCTTCCCCGGGTACATTCCGCTTGCGGCAAACGTGATCTGTCGCGCGAGTGTGTCGACGCGCTCCACCGCGCGCACGAGCCAATCTCCCTTCGTGATCTGATTCTTCACCGCGCCAGTCGCGCCATCTATCAGGTACAAATGATTCCACCCATCGCGCTCAGACATCCACACAATCTCTTTTCCATCATCAACGTCGAAGCGGAACTTCTTCGCTGAATATTCGAAGAAGGTCTTCGACTGTTCGTCGATGACGGCGCGCGCGCGTCCGCTGGCGGCATCGACCTCGAGCACACGATAGACCTGATGTCCGCGCTGGTTGTATTCGAACGTCAGCGAACGCGAATCGCGGTGCCACTTGAGCGGACTTACTTCATAGGCGTTGGGAAAGAGCGCGTCGTCTACTACTACCATCGCCTTGCTGTCCACATCGAACACCACCGGGCTTTCGCGGTCGAGCACATCGCCCGGCTTGTTGTACAGGCGAGACGAGTATTTCGGTTGCAGCTGATCCTCCGGCGACGACTCGACGTAGTGCACTTCGCGTTTGTAGCCCGGGCGGATACGATAGGCCGCAACACGCTTGGAGTCCGGTGACCAAACGATCGATTGCAGCGCGTATGCATCACCTTCGGAACCATCGGACGAGAGGGTGCTCCACTCCTTCGCTCCCACGCGCCGCATAACGAGGTTGAAGTTGCGGACGGTGATCTCGCGGCTCCCGTCGGGAGAGACACGCGGGCGATCTTTCGGGACGGGTGGCGTGCCGTAGAGCCCTCCACCGAAACGCCGAGGATCTCGGTCGAGCGTATCGACCACCGCCCCTAAACGAGTGCAGCGATACTCGACGATGTCGCAACGGATGCGCATCGAATCGACGACGACGTCAATGGCGCGCCCCGCGTCGGCGAAGGTGAAGTCACGAAACGGAAGCGTCACCGCGGTATACGCCGTACCGCTCGCACTCGGAGGAAGCGCCGCGGCAAGACGTGCGTGGTCGAACGCCGCTTGCTTGGTCTTGGCCGCGACGTCGAATACGACAAACGAATTTCCGCCGCGCGCTGACTTGCGATACCAAAATCGCCTCCCTTGCTCGATCCAGTTGGGCGCTTCTGGCGCATCGACAATCAGCCCGTCGAGCGTTTGTCGGAGCCCCTCGGCGCGTTGGAAGTCAGCCGCCGTCGCTTGGCTGCGTGCAGTTGCTGGACTAAACGAGGAGAGAAGGGCGACCACGAGTGTCGCGGCGAGCGAGTGTGTTGGCGAGGCGCGCATGGTGGCTAGCTGGTCGAGGCGCGAAGCGAGAAGATTTCACGTCGCGTGAAATGTTCGCCTTGCCTTCGCGGGCGCCACCCCCGGTGCCCCTTGCTGCGACGCTGATCTAGGGATCGAGCAGGGCGTCGGCGATCGTCGCGACTTCGTCGGCCTCGCGCCAGGCGGCTTCAAGTTCCGCCAGTTCACCCTCCAGCGCGCGGCGCTCGGTCTCCTCGTGCGCGGCCATTTCGAGCGCCAGCCGATCGACCAGCGGGACATCGATGAGCGCGGCGCGGGGTTCGCTCCCGATTCCTCCTTGTCCCCAGAAGGTGCGTCCCGTTAGGCGGGAAACAAGGCGCTCCATGTCGGAACTTGCGCGCTCAAGGGCAACCATGGGCGTGCTTGGCGCGATATCAGGGAGCGTGGAATTCGCGGGACCTGAGCGTCCCCAGTCGGCACGCAGCGCGATTGCGAGGACGCGATTGAAGTACGAGTCGGCGAGAGCACTTTCATCGACCTTTCTCACCGCCGCGGCGAGAATGTCTCCCGTGAAGCCGCCAGCGTGTCCGCTGCGATTGATGACGCCTAACAAGCGCGCGGCCGTGCGGATCCCCGCATCACCCTCGATGGTGAGAACGCCGTGGTCGTGCGCGACCTGTAGCGCCCACGGTTGCCAGGGTGCCGGACGGACGAGTGCTGCATTGAGCAGGTGGCGATATCGCACGACGGCGAGCGGCACATCGACGCGGTCACTCTCACCATCGTGATGCGAAAGCCTAACGAGGTCCATCACCTGATTGCCGCGCAGCAGCACGAGGGCGCGCGATAGCGCAGCGCGGACGTCGTGCCGCATCGACCCGCGCCGGCGGGCCAACGCTTCCATCGAACGCGCCGCCACTCCCGCCGCCGCGCGGAGGACGCGCCTCGCGGGCTGCGGTTGGCGGGCGAGGAGCCGCCCGTAGCGCCACGCCGCCACTTCCGGGCGTAGGGCAGGACCAATGCGAATGAGCTCGACATCGTCGGGAAGCGATGCCAAGCCGATGGTCCCTGACGAGTAGCGCAACGTTGTCGCGCGAAAACGCCGCTCGCATTCCTCGACCGCCTCCCATCGCTCCTCGAGCGGGGCGAGGTTCCACCCCGCACACGAAGGGCAAATTGCCCAGATGCACCCTTTCTTCGGGTCGAACGCCACGCGCCGCGCCACCGGGAAGTGCTCGAGCTCCCGGTTCGTCCCTAACGAGGCATAACAGTACGTGCACGTGGCGTACATCTACCGCACTCCTTGGGTGCATGGGGAGATCCATGCATTCTCGCGGGCGCTCTCCATCACCGCATCGATGACGTCCATGTTCGCCACTGCGTCGCTCAAGGGCGTCGGCACGGGGCCGAGGTGTCGCGCCGCATGGGCAAAGCGTTCGCCCATACGGACGAATTGGTTTTCCCCCTCGACCACATGTTCGCTCACCTCACCCCCGCGAATGTGGCGCACCCGGCGCGGCCGGTCGAGCGGTCCGTTGAACGGCAGATCGACTTCGATACGTCCTTCCGTTCCGACGATATGAACGCGTTGCGACGGCGCCAGCTGCGTCGAACAGCCGAATGTCGCTACACCATCCTCGAACTCGAGGATCCCCGTCGTTAGGCGGTCGGTCCCGAATCGCGAATCGCGCTCGACGCTCCCCATGACACGCGTCGGCTCCGCGCCGAAAAGCCAGCGTGCCACTGAGATCCCGTAGCATCCGACATCCATCAGCGCCCCGCCGCCCATTTCGATCTTGTTCCGGATGTTCGCGGCGTCGGTGTTGTGATACGCGAAGAACGCTTCCACGAGGCTCAACGTGCCAATCGCTCCATCATCGATCAGGCGACGTATGTGTTCCCATTGCGGATGAAAGCGATACATGAAGCCCTCCATCACGCGAAGGCTTGGATGCGCGCGCGTCGCGTCCTGCAGCGTGCGCGCTTCCGCACCGCTCATTGCGATGGGCTTTTCGCAGAGTACGTGTTTGCCGCTCTCGAGCGCGCGAATCGACCAGGGCACGTGCAGGTGATTGGGAAGCGGGATGTACACGGCATCGACCTCGTCGCTCTCCAGCAGCTCCTCGTAACTGGCGAACGACCGATCGATCCCCAGCCGCTGCGCAAACGCCTCGCCGCGCGCACCATCACGCGAGGCAACGGCCGTGACGCGGTTGCCCGTCGCGTGCTGTAGGGCGGGCGCCACCTGGGTCTCGGCGATGCGTGCGGCGCCGAGGATTCCCCAGCGAAAATCAGTCATTGCAAGCTCCAGGTTGCAACGGGCGCGTCGTTAGGCATCACAACAACACACCGAAAGCGAAGGTCGTGCGTGAATGGAACGAGTCACCCGGCCGCAGAATCGTCGATGGAAACTCGGGATGATTGGGCGAATCGGGAAAGTGCTGCGTCTCCAGGCACAGCCCCGCGTACGCCGCGTAGTGGCCCCCCCCTTTGCCACGCAGCGATCCGTCAAACGTGTTGGCCGTGTAGAGCTGCATCGCCGGCTCTGTTGTTGCGACATCCAGGGTGCGACCAGTCCGAACGTGAACCACACGCGCCGCCGCCGCTAACGTTCCGCCTAACGATTCGCGGTCCAGCACGTAGTTGTGATCGTAGCCGTGGGCGCTGCGCAGACGCGCGTCGTCGCTGTGAATTCGCGCGCCGATGAGCGTGCTGTGACGAAAATCCAACGGCGTGCCCTCGACCGAGGCCACCTCGCCGGTGGGAATGAGCTCGCCATCCACCGGAGTGAAGCGAGACGCATGGATCGTCAGCTCGTGATCGAGCACGTCGCCACTCGCGTGGCCACCCAGGTTGAAGTACGAGTGCTGGGTGAAGTTTACCGGAGTCGCACGGTCGGTGGTCGCGTCGTAATCCACCGACAGCACCGCGTCGTCGGAGAGGCGATACGTCACCGTCACCTGCAACGCCCCCGGGTATCCCTCCTCACCATCGACGCTCGTATAGCGAAGCATCACGCCGTCTCGCCTTGGAGTCGGCTCTGCGTGCCAGATGACCTTGTCGAAACCGCGCACGCCACCGTGCAGCGCGTTCGGAGACCTGTTTGCCGCGAGCTGGTACGCGACACCATCGAGCACGAAACGCGCGCTGCCGATACGATTCGCGTACCGTCCGATGATGGCGCCGAAGTACGGAAGGTGAGGACGCTGGTACTCGGCGAGTGAATCGCATCCAAGCACGACATCGTCCAAGCGTCCGTTGCGATCAGGAACGCGAATCGAAACAATGATTCCCCCTAACGTCAGGAACGCCACTTCCACGCCGCTCGTGTTGGTGAGCGTGTGGAGCTCAACAGCATCTCCGTTCGCGGTGACGCCGTAGGGGGCGGCTGTCCACGTCACGTGAGTGGCGACTGGGAGAGGGGGGAATGTTGCGAGATTGTCGCGCAACCCAACGGCGCGGATCGTTGCGCCCGGCGAGCTATCCTACGGACCACGGTCCTACGTTGCCAGTGTCGTACGGGAGAAAAACAACAAAGGCGAGGATGACCTCGCCTTTGTTGCTGCCGTTGCCTTTACCGTACGACGCTAAGAATTCACTAACGCAGGCGCGCCAGCGTCAACGTGACATTCGCCGGGATACTGGGCCATGCAACGCTCCCTGTTTGCGTCGCTCCCACCGCGAAGCGCATGTAGGCAGCGCCGCCACCGACCAGGTTCGTCGTGGTCGCTGTTCCATTCGTCCAGGACAGCGGCGCCAGCGGATACGTCGACGTCTGACTCAACGCCACGAGAATGGAGCGATAATCCCAGCTTAGCATTTGGTGCCCTGCATCTACTCCCGAGACGTTATCGGTCATTAGGGAGATGGCCCAATTGCGGAACTGCTGCGGAAGGTTGGAGCCATAGACGGACGTCAGGTTCGCCATTCCAATGAGCGCGTTGTTCGCAAGCGCTCTCCATACCGTCGACTGATCGGACGCACTGTTGTGATCCGTGGCCCACCGGAGGAACGACCACGTCGCCCCGCGGGTCGCGAGCGAATCGTCGTGCGCATACGGTGAGTTCTTCGACGGCGACGACATGTATTCGCGAATGCGGCCGAAGTTGTCGATTGCGTCGTCGTTGAAGACGCTGACGTACGTGGAACTCGCGCGAAGCGTCGGCACGTCGAGATCCTGCTTGGGCGCGAGCGACGTGCGCGCGTAGAACAGCAACTCCTCGGCGATGTGCGAGAGCCCTTCGTCGAGCCACGTCTCTTCGAAATCGGTCGCTGCCGGGTTCACATAAATGCGGCGCGAGGCATTGATCAGATGCTGGTATTCGTGCGCAACGATGGCGATGGTCGCGCTCGTGACGAACGTCTTGGAAAAAGTGTTTCCGTTCACGACGCCGTTCGGGTCGGGAACCATCAAGTAGAAGAGTTCCCCGACGTTTGATCCCGCACACCCCTCCAATCCCCCTGCTGTTGTGAGCGGGAACAGGTCGCGACTGAAAAAGAACCCGCCGACGTAGTAGTTCGCGTTCTTCGGCGTGAGTGCGTTGACAGCGCGCGTGAAGAAGAGAATGACGTGCCCGTTGGCATCGATATCGGACACATCCCCAAAGTTCTGGCGATCGGTTGGATCGATGTACTGATCGAAGGTCGCACCAAACGACGTGTAGTCGGCGGTGGTGAAACCACCGGTAGGATTCGCGGTATCGGCGACGATGATCGCGCGATTCGTAATCGCCATGACGCGTGCCGCACGCTTCTGCACATTCGAGCACGCATCGTTCGAGTTGGCGTTGAGCTGGATGATGTCGCCAACCGCCGGAGCGGCCGTCGCGGAGACGGAGAAACGCGCGCCACCACTCCGAGAGGAATACGCCGCGCGCGCTACAGGAATCTTGCTCGCGAGGAGTCGCGCGTCGGCCGGTGGCATCTGCCAATCGCGACGCGTGCGCCCGCTGCTGCCGGCCCATTGCGAGAGAGAGAACGCCGCGCGCGACGTCGCGGCGATGTCCCCCGATTGCACGACACCGGTGGATGCATCGAGTCCCGTCGGCTGCAACGAGATGCTCGCCGAAGCGGTCGCAGAGCTGGATTCGTTGAAGGCGATGATCGCGTAGTCACCGCCACTGGTGCCACCGGCAATGCAGAGCGGACTCGTGGTGAGTGTGATGATTTGCCCTAACGTCGGCGCAATGCTGCTTCCCGCCGTGCAGTTGGACGATGGCTGCGCGACCGCAGTGATGGTGAATGACGTCGAGAGCGACGACCCGGAGACGGATGCTTTGACCTGCACCGTGCCCGGTGTCGACGCGAGCGTGACCTGCGTTCGTGCCTCGCCAAAGACATCGGTCACAGCACTCGCCGGCGAGACAGTGGCAGAGCCGGACGCGACCACAAACGCCACCGTGACGCCGGAGACCAGCGCCCCTGAGCCCGAGGTCACGCGCACGACAAGCGGCGAATTAAGTGGATTTCCAACTGTGCCCGTCTGCAGGTTCCCGCTCACCACGTCGAGCGCGGCCGGGCCGCTCTTGGACACCGACGTGGTACCATCACTGCAGGCGGAGAGGGCAACAGCGAGCAGCCCCATACCTAACGAGCGACGCGTCACGAGGCGTTGGCTGTGAAGAAAGGGTGACACGGTCATGAGCTCGAAGGCCGAGGAGCGAAGCAGGTGAATCAAGGGAGGCGTGAGCCGGACATCAAATGACGGTGAATCCCCCCAGTGCAACACGGAACGCGAAGCGTACCCTACGCGGCCGCTTTTCGCACCTCCCTCGCTGCTCCGTCGAAAGCTGCGGAACGCTCGCCAGTTGTGGCTGCCTAACGCGGATGAGCTGAAACTGTGCGGAATGCGGTTTGCACACTGAAGCAATCCGCGCAGTGCGCGGATCTCACCCGTACACGGAGTCGATCATGGCCGACAACAACGAGCACGACGGACTTGCCAACCGCATAAAGGGAGCCGGAAAAGAACTCGAAGGAAAAGTGCGTGGCACGCTTGGCGACCTGACCGACAATCAGAGTGAACAGATCAAGGGAAAAGCGCAGGAACTGAAAGGCAAAGCCCAGCAGAAGCTTGGCGAAGCGCAACAGCGCGTCGAAAGCGAACGCGAACGCAACCGTGAGCTCGATCGCGCGGAGGACGAAGCAGATCGTCTCTAGCGCGCTCTGCGTTTCCTGATGCATCGCGCTCTCGCACGACGACGTCCACAGATGTTCGCGCCGGTTTGGCGTTAGGCGCTGCCGGCCATCGACGACGGAAGGCGCACGGCAACGACACGCCCCTTTGCACATTCCGCATCGCCCGCCCACAGCGACGCCTCGACGATCACCTTACGCGCGCCCACTTCGGCAGCGCGTGAGGTGAGGCGGAGCTCGACACCCGCAGGTGTCGGCCGCAAATAATCGACATGCAGTGAACCCGTCACGAAACGAGGGGTTTCGTCTACGCCCGGTTGTTGCCCCCCGGCGACCATCGAGGCGCCAGCCGCCGTCGCCATGGCATGACAGTCAATGAGCGACGCAATCAGGCCGCCGTACACAAAGCCGGGCATCGCCATGTGCTCCGGGCGCGGGACAAATCGCGCCGTACACGCACCGTCGTGCCACACGCTCTTCACATGCAGGCCCTCAGCATTGAGCCGCCCGCAGCCGTAGCAGTGCGAATAGTCTTCCGGATAGAGATCTTGGAGTGGTTGCATCCGGCAAACCTCCCCAAGCGCGCGAGTGCCGCGCAAGGGGCGCGAACACAACGGTCTCGGTGAAAGCTCGGATTTGTACCCTGCCAATTCTTTCGTAACTCTTGGAGACTAATTCTTCGGCGGTCCGGTTGCGCGTGCGCTCGCTCGCCAAACGCTTTGGCAGCGTCCACGCGCTGCGCGACGCTACCTTCGACGTGCGCCGCGGCGAAGTCCTCGGCCTACTTGGCCCCAACGGCGCCGGAAAGTCCACGCTCATGGCGACGTTGGCCAGGCTTCTTCCCGCCGATGCCGGCCAAGTCACGACATTCGAGCGCGAAGGCCCGACCGATCACTCCACTGTCTTGTATCTCCCCGACGGCATCACGCCGTGGGAATCACAACCAGCGGACTGGATCCTCGCGTTCAGTGCAGCGTTGTATGGGCGTGGTGGAACCGAAGCGGAGCGCCGCGACATCACGCGCGTGCTGCGCGTGGCCGAGTTGAACGGCCAACCACTTGGCACCCTGTCGAAGGGGCAACGCAAGCGCCTTCTCCTCGCGCTGGTCCTCCTCGCCCCGCATCCCATTGTGCTGATGGACGAGCCGTTCGACGGGCTCGACTTGAGACAAACGCGCGAAACCATCTCGCTATTTCGTTCGCTGGCACACGCAGGAAGGTCTCTCGTCCTTTCGATTCACTCCATGACTGACGCGTCGCGTGTCTGCGATCGCCTGGTCCTTCTCTCCGATGGGCGAACGATCGCCGATGGAAGCGTAGAGGAGTTGCGAGTGAAGGCTGGAATCGAGAGTAATAGTCTCGAGGACATCTTCCTTGCACTTGGGTAGCGCGCGCGTGCGACGACTCTGGTGGCTGGCGAAGAAGGATGCGCGCGAATTGACGGCGTCACGTGCGGCGCTCCTCGTTGCGCTTGTCATTGCTCCCCTTGTTGGCGATGCCTTCACGACGGCTGTTCGCGCGTATGCCGAAGCCAGCGGTGCGGGTGATGCGCCTGCGGCACTCGCGCAAGGAATCACGCCGCTCGACGGCATCGTGGTTCCCACGTTAGGCGCGTATTCGCTGATCGCGTCCCTGCTGTTTCCATTCGTGGCCATTCGGTTGCTAAGCGGAGAGAAGGAGAGCGGTGCGTTGGCGCTCCTGCTGCAGGCGCCCGTTAGGCTCACGACGGTAGTCGTGTTGAAGTTCGTTGTCCTTCTGCTGGCGTGGGTGGCGGCGTGGCTTCCTGGCATCGCCGCCCTCATCATGTGGCACGGCTACGGGGGACATCTGTTTAGCCCCGAGGTGGCGACCGTGTTGCTCGGGCATCTCCTGAACGGCGCCGTGGTAAGTGCGGTCGCGCTAGCGGCAGCAGCGGTCACCGACGGAGCGGCCAGCGCCGCCGTTGTGGCTCTCGCGGTCACGTTAGGCACGTGGGCGCTCGATTTTGTGGCGCAGGTGCAAGGCGGCTTTGCGCAGACGCTCGCGCGCTTTACACCCGAAGCGATGCTGCGCGTGTTCGAGCGGGGCGAGGTGTCGCTGCGCATCGTTGGCGTCAGCATCCTTGCGTCGCTCGCGCTATTGACGCTCGCGGTCATCTGGTTGCACCCGGGGCGGCGACGTGCTGTGCGCTGGGCCGCCAGCGGTATTGTCGTGCTGGCAGCTGTCGCGTTAGGCACTGGAGCGTCGCGCCTTCGCGGGAGCTGGGACACGAGCGAAGATCGCCGCAACTCGTTCGCACCGGGCGACGAACAGGCGCTGCGCCAGCTCCCCGCCCCCCTCCACATCACCGCAAATCTCGCCCCCGAGGATCCGCGCCTCGCCGACTTGGAGCGTGGAGTGCTTCGAAAACTCGAGCGCATCCTTCCCGACGTGAGAATCGAGCGCTCCGTAAAGACGGGAACGGGGCTCTTCGCGCGTTCGGGCGAAGGATACGGAGAAGTCTGGTATCAGGTTGGTGAGAAACGTGCGATGACACGATCCACCACCGAGCCCATCGTCCTCGAAACGATTTATGCGTTGGCTGGGGTACAACCTCCATCACCTGATACCTCTCGTGCGTATCCCGGGTATCCACTCGCCGTGAAGGCTCGCGGCGCATCATTGACTTTTTTCGTGATGATCCCGGTGTTGGTGGCACTTCTCTGGTGGTGGCATCGCCCACGTCGTCGCGCGAGCTCGATCCCGAGTTCATAGCGCCTGCACTTCGTTCGGCTCCACGATCGTCAATTCCACATTTCAGATCCCCGACTTCATCCTCATGACGTTTGATCTTCAGAACCGTGCACGAGTTGGGCGCCTAACGAGCGCCGTGCGCGCAGTAACGGCGATGCTCGTGGTTGCCGCGTTCCCCTTGGTAGCAAACGCCCAGGCTGCGACCCAAAAGTCCAAAAGCATTCGCGTCGACGTCGCCAAGGATGCTGTCGGACGCGAGCCCTCGACGTTTCTCCCCATGGTCGGCGACTGGGTCGTTGCATCGGAGGAAGGGAAGAAGGTCCTGATGGTCGACGGGCGAAAGTGGAAGCGCGGACAACCAGCCGGCGGCCTCGCCGACAAGGCGCGAGCGATCTACGGGGCGCGGCACGAAGAATTCATCGACAACGTCAAGGCGTTCGCGTACTTCCCCATCGCCGTTGCCAAAGGCATCGACAACTTCGAAAACGGCGAGATCTCGATGCGGTTCATGATGGTCGGCGGAACGCTCGACCGTTGTGGCGGAATCCTCTTCGACGTGAAGCCGAACGGCGACTATCTCGCCGTGCGCTTCAACGGCACTGAGGACAACGTCGTGTTGTGGACCTTTAACCAGGGAACGCGTCGATTCGTCAAGCGTGCGCCGGCCAACTTTCCGCTGGAGCTCGGAACGTGGCATGACCTCAAGATCGCGGTGCATGGGACGCAGCTGCAGGGCTATCTCGATGGGCAGCTCGTCCTCGAGTACACGTTAACCGCCCCGGTGTCGGGAAAAGTTGGTCTCTGGTCAAAGACCGACAGCATGACGGAGTTCACCGACTTCACCGTCACGCCGAGCGACAAATGACATACAACATCCTCTCAACCGTGGCGCGCTCGTTAGGCGCACCGAACTTGAGCCTCCATCTGCCGCGGCACTTCGCGTTCGCTTCCGTGCTCGTCACCGTCTTCGCGCTGCCTCTCAGCGCGCAGGCCAAACAACGTCTTTCGTCGTCGCCTACCGTTTGCCCTGCGCCAGATACCACGGCCGAATGGTTTCGCAAACAGCGCGCGTGGAGCGACGAGTCCAAACACGATTGGTCAGACGACTCGCTGCGCACGGCACTGCTCCGAGCAGCCGGCATCGATGCGGGACATTCGATTTCTACGTTAGGCGGCTATGAAGTCGTCGGTAGTGAAAAGGCCGCCGCCGGCGATTCGCTCGTCCTCGCGCGCCTGCGCGCGTTGGCACGCGAACGAGGCTCCAAGTGGCCAACACGTTCGGTGGTCGGTCCGGCTGGCGTTCGCGCCGTATGGATCATCGCGAAGAGCGACACCGCGCTCGCACGCACCGTCCTGCATCGAATGATGGAAGCGGGACCCGACGAATCTCCCCCCGCAGCCGTCGCCACGATGGAAGATCGCCTCCGCATCATGTCCGGGCGCAAACAGCTCTACGGCACCCAGTTGGTACGCGGCAACGGCGGCGCGTTGGAGCCGGCCCCGATCGAAGATCCGCGCCACGTCGACATGCGGCGAGATGCCGCTGGACTCCCCCCACTCGCGCAGGCCCTCTGCGCGGCGCGCATCGCCAAGTCCTAGCGAGCGATAGTCGTTAGGCGGGAACGGTGGCTTCGGGCTCCACAGCGGCCGAAGCCACCGGAAGCGTTAGGCGAAACTCCGTCCGGCCAGGACGCGACGACACCAGTTCCAGCGTGCCGCCATGCACCTCGGCGATACGCCTCGCAATCGCCAAGCCGAGCCCCGCTCCACTGGTCGCCGTTCGCTCCGCACGCGATCTCGCCGCGTCCAGACGATAGAAGCGCTCAAAAATCTTCTCCTTCATCGCCTCCGGAATCCCGACTCCGTCGTCGACTACGCTCACTTCGTAGCGATCGCCGCGTCGCACCAGTGTCACGGTGACGAGTCCACCATGCGGCGAATACTTGATGGCGTTGTCGAGAAGATTGAGCACCAAACGCCCCAACAAGTCCGCATCGCCCTCCAACGGCGCCTCGACCACTTGCCCCAACTCCACCCTCACACCGCGCGCGTCGGCAAGGTGCCGAACGGCACGCGTGGCATCGTGAACGACCTCCTCGAGATACAAGGGTTCACGACGCGACACGAGGTGTCCCGCGTCCGCGCGGGCCAGAAGAAACAGGTCGTCGACGATGCGAGTGAGGCGATGCGCAGCGTCCTGCATCACAGCCGCTGACTCGCGATACTCGCTCTCGCTTCGCTGAGGACGCGACAACGTCACATCGACTTCGGTTCGTAGAATCGCCGCCGGTGTTCGCAACTCATGCGATGCGTCGGCCATGAAGCGCCGCTGCTGTGCGAACGACGCCTCCAGCCGATCCAACAGCGCATTGATCACCGTCGCCAGCCCGCCCAATTCATCATTCGGACTAACGACGGGGAGACGTGCATCGAGGGTGGAAGCAGAGATTTCCGCTGCGCGAGCCCCCATCGTCGACACCGGTGACAAACTACGCTTTGCCAGAAAGTATCCGCCGAGCGCAGCACTCACGAGGAGTATTGGAATGGCGACGAGGAAGGCTTTCCCCACGCGCTCGAGAATGTCGTGGATGTCGCGCATCGGATACGCCGCCGCAACGCGCAACCCTTCACCGCGCAGCGTGACGGGGCGCGCGACTACGCGGTATCCGCCAAGCGGACCCGGTGCGACAAAGGCCTGTGGAGTCGTCGCTCCCCCTCCCTGTGCATCGACGGCGTGCATCATCTGCTCGGCGTCGATGGGGGTGGAGGGGATGCTCTCGCCGCGCCCCTCTTCCACCGGCGTTCCAACGGCGATGAGCGACCCTGACGAATCGGCAACAACGATGCGCAGATCACGAAAGCGCACCTCACTCACCGTCATGCGGACTGCATCTCCGGTACTCGCCGCGCGAGCGCGTTCTGCCCCGAGTTCGCGGATGAACGCGGTCAGCGCGTCCGAAATGAAGTGATCGGTGCGCGTCAGGAGTGTGCGTTCGAGAAAGACGTACGACCCCGCGGCAAACGCCACGAGTGGCGCGCCGAGCACGAGCGTGAACCAGAGCGTCAGTCGCGCTCGGAGCGACGATGGCCACCGCAGCATCTGACGGCGCGCCGCCTAACGACGACGGCGCGCGACCGGCGTTCCCTCGGGTGCAGCCAACATGTATCCCGCACCACGATGCGTGGAGAACAGCGGTACCGGCCGCCCTTCGTCGATCTTACGACGCAGGCGGCTGGCGTACACGTCAATGATGTTCGAGTACGAGTCGCGCGTGTCATCCCAGACGTGCGACATCAACTCGTTGCGGCTGACGATCCGCCCCGCATGCCGCGCGAGATACGAGAGAAAGGCAAACTCGCGATTGCTGAGGGGGATCTCCTTCTTGCCGCGACGCGCCGACTGTCTCGTGCCATCGATCACCAGGTCGCCGACGATGAGCTCTGGTCCAGTGGCGCCACCGACGCGACGCGTCTGCGCTCGCAGTCGCGCGAGCAGTTCGCCGAAATCGAATGGTTTGACGAGGTAGTCGTCTGCCCCAGCATCGAGCCCCGTGATGCGCTGGTCGACTGAGTCCAACGCCGTCAACATCACGATCGGAACGCGGCTGCTGTGGCGGCGAATTGATCGGCACGCCTCCAATCCGTCGGTCCCTGGCATCAGGATGTCGAGCACAATGGCGTCGTACTCGCGCGCTTCAGCCATCGCAATCGCCTCGGCGCCATCGTTTGCCTCATCAACCGTGTAGCCAGCCTCGCGCAAGCCGCGTGCGATGGAAGCACGTAGTTGGCGATCGTCTTCGGCCACGAGGATATGCATCGTCGATTATCGCTTATGGAGAAAGAGTGCGCCGTCGGGATGGGGCGCCTGATGAGCTTCGCCGAGTCGTTCGTGACTGTCAACGGCGACAAGAATAGTGAGGTTGGCGCGAGGTCTCGTCCGCCATTCGTACCCGGAAATGAAAAACCGAGGCTCAGCGCGGTTGCTAAGCCTCGGTTTCGATCGGTTTACAGAGGTGCGGGCGGGAATCGAACCCGCGAATACCGGTTTTGCAGACCGGGGCCTTACCACTTGGCTACCGCACCGTGGAGCGCAGAAGCTATCGGGCTCCGCACCCCCCTTCAAGGTGACACCGCTCGACATACCCGCTCATCACATACATCGTCAAGCGATCACCGTCACCCAAAGTCCGCGATGCCTATGGAACAGCATTTGCTCGTTTCGCTTGATGAGATCCGCGCCGCGCAGCACGTCATCGCCGGCGTAGTGCACCGCACTCCCGTCGCTGGGTCAACCTATCTGAGTACGACCAGCGGCTCGCGTGTCATCCTCAAGCTCGAGCTCTTCCAGAAGACGGGATCGTTCAAGGTTCGCGGCGTCGTCAATACGCTTCGTCAGTTATCGGTCGACGAACGGACTCGCGGCGTGATCTCGCTTTCCGCGGGCAATCACGCGCAGGCCGTCGCGTGGGGTGCGTCTCGCCTGGGAATTCGCGCGACCATCGTGATGCCCGCGACGGCCGTTCCCTCGAAGGTCGAAGCAACACGTGGCTACGGCGGCGAAGTCATTCAGACCGACGGCGACCTGCTCGCCACCGCGTTGCAGCTGCGCGATGAACGCGGCCTTACACTCGTGCATCCATTCGACGACGCACGCGTCATCGCTGGCCAAGGCACCGTCGGACTGGAGATTCTCGAAGACATTCCCGATGTCGATGTGGTCATCGTGGCCACCGGAGGGGGAGGCCTCATTTCCGGTGTAGCCGCCGCCATCAAGGCGCTGCGCCCGAACGCGCGCATCATCGGGGTCGAGCCCGAAGGCTCCGACGTGATGACGCGTTCGCTTGCTGCTGGTGCACCGCAGCGCCTAACGAAGATGAACACTATCGCCGACGGCCTCGCCGCCCCGTTCACCGGCGTGCGAAATCTCGCCCACGCCCAAGCCTACGTCGACGAGTGGTTCGTCGTCCCGGACCGCGAGATCATTCACGGAATGCGCGTGCTCATGGAACGCTGCAAGCTCGTCCCCGAACCAGCCGCGGGAGCCGCCATCGTCCCGCTCATTACCGATCGGTTGTCGTTAGGCAGCGGCACCACGGTCGTTCCCATCGTCTGCGGGGGGAATGTCGACCTGAGGCGATTGGGCGACTACTTGCGTTAGGCGCTCCATAGGCCAGTCGGGCGACGAACGGCGACGGGCAGCGACAGGCACTTGCGACATTTTGCACGATAGCGGCAGCACAATTATGGGCTCGGCGCTTTTCTTCCGCGGTCCCGTTCGCGCAGCAGTGCCCTGATGGTTGCGGCATCGAACAGGCGACCGTTGGCGACAACCGCGTGCACTTTCCGTGTGTTCGCGACGTCGGCCAGCGGATTGGCATCAAGCAACACGAGGTCGGCCACCTTCCCAGCCGCCACGCTTCCCAGTGAGTCGAGTGCCTGGAAGAAGCGCGCCGGCTCCCACGTGGCCGAGCGCAACACCGCCGCGTTCGACATCCCGCCTCGCCTAAAGAGGCGAAGCTCTTCGTGCAGTCCAAAGCCGGGAGGCGAATTGCGAAGCGGCGCATCGGTTCCCGGCATGACGGCGACGCCCGCCCGCGCCATTTCACCAACCAGCCGCATCCGTCGTGCAAAGAGCGCCTCGCCCACCACGTTCGCGCCACGCGGTATGTCGTTAGGCATCTGGAATATTTCCGCGACGTACCGCGACATCGAATCGGGAATCCAGCGAGCATACGCATCGCCCGGGAGGTCGCGCTTGGGCCAGTGGGCGACTTCCCACTGCGCCACGAGCGTCGGTACCACCCATGTGCCATTGCGCACTAGATGCTGCCAGAGCGTGTCCAGCGGCGCCGACGAGCAGCGCGCCAACACCGATTGCACCTGAAAGCGCGGTGCGAGCGCTGCCGAGTCTTTGGGCGTGCATGCGTTCGGAATCTGCAGCAGGTGCTCGAGGCTGCGCTGACCGGAGTCCGACGCCTCACCGGCCGACACACTGCGAGGAATGTGACCGGTGAAGGGGATTCCGCGCTCGCGCGCACGTGAGGCAGCGGCGAGAAAGACCTCGCGCTTGAACTGGCTGTGCAACTTCACGAAGTCGACGCCTAACGCGATCAGCGAATCGACCGCCGCACGTGCCTCGTTAGGCGTGCGCGCCAGCAGGTGTGGCACCGGGACGTCGCCCCCTTCGATGTACGGCCCCGCCGCAACGATTCGCGGTCCCACCCGTGATCCGTTGACAATCTCCCCACGCCACCGAACGATCGTCGACCAATCGCCCGCCATGTCGCGCACTCCCGTCACTCCATTGGCGATGTAGAGCGCGAGCGTGCTCGCTCCCCCCGGCATGACGGTATGCACATGCATGTCCCAGAACCCGGGCATCAGGTACTTCCCGCGTCCGTCGAGGCGTCGAACCGTTTCCGTATTTCGCGCCGGCGCTGATGCTCCTGGCGAATCTGCACCGAACCCCGGCCCCGCATGCCGAGCGCCAGAGACTGAGACGACACGCGTCCCGCGTACGACCACCGTTTGGTCGCTGCGTACAATGCCCTTCTCGACGTCGACGACGTTGACGTGCGTGATCGACAACACGTCGCCACTCGCTTGCGCGCCTAACGGGACGCTGAAAGACACGCCCAGC
Source organism: Gemmatimonadaceae bacterium (assembly GCA_044224185.1). Taxonomy (GTDB): domain Bacteria; phylum Gemmatimonadota; class Gemmatimonadetes; order Gemmatimonadales; family Gemmatimonadaceae; genus SCN-70-22. The sequence continues at coordinate 71,773 of JBGAKW010000010.1, forward strand.
ATCGCCACCAGCAGCACGTGCGTCATTCCCATGGCACAATGCGCTCCGCCGCGCGCCCCATGGTCACCAGTTCACGCAGCTCGTCACCTAACGCCGCACTCGCATCGACGACGCGCTGCCACGCCTTCGTCCGCTCGTCATCCGTCAACCGATAGAAATCCTTGCGATCGGGAATCTTCCCGTTAGGCAGCGACGCCACGAATTCCTCCGACGGAGCAATGAGCAAGGCACGCCGGAAGTTGCTCCCTTTGGCGCGCCGCCAGCGTAACGACTTGTCGAACCATCCGGGGACCACGTGCGCGTAGAAGTGCGGATACAACACCAACCCCTCGCCGGGGCCGAAGTCGAGGTCGAGGTGGTAGTCGAGGACACCGCCATCCCAGTGCACGCCACGGGGCGTCCCCGGAACCTTCACCCCTTCCAACAACAACGGGATCGACCCCGAGGCGAGGAGCGCTGCACGCAGATTCTCGCGCGTCAGCGAAACGTGAGTCGTGGGTAGATCGCTGAGATCGCGAAAGGGCGTTTCATCGCCAGCACTGTGAAAGATGCAGCGCCGCATCTGCAGCGAGAGCGTACGGCGACTAATCAGGTTTCCAGCCGCCGCGATCGCGAGCGACGCCGCGATCAGCAACCGACGCTCGCTCGCCGCCAAACCCCGCCCCTCGGCCGTAATGATGTGTACCCGCGCCCACGGATGCGAGAGAATCTCCTCAACGCCATGTTCACCCAAGAGAAGATCGAGCGCACGTGTCAGGACCGTGGTCACTTCACGCGTGGACGGGTGCGCGGAATACCGCTGTTCGTAGATGTAGGCGTGGTGCCCTCGCGCTAGCGCTGCCACTGGGTCGCGCTGCGCCATGCACGCCATGCGCCAACTCCCGATCGACGAGCCGATGAGGTGGAGCGCGCGTGTGCGCGGCGCCTGCAAGAACTCGCCAAAGACGTAGCGATCGAGTCCTGCGATCGCGAGCCACTTCGCGCCTCCTGATGCTCCGGGGACTACGTCCACGTCTTCGGCTCGCAGGCCGCGCTCTCGAATGAGGCGCAGCGCCTCGGGGCCCGCACGCAGCGTCAGACGCGAACGCACAGCGCTCCCCGCTGCACGGTCCACCCTCCGCCTAACGATCTGGGTGCCAGCTCGTTAGGCGGCACTGCCGCTCTTGCCGTGCACGTGTCCATCGGTCTGGTGGAGAATGCGCTCGATGCGACGGTCGGGAACAAGCCACATCAAGGCCACCAACACGAACAGCACCCCCGACACCACCGGAGAGAAAAAGGCCGCCGGCAGCGCCGAGAGGTAGGCGAGGAGCGAAATCTTTCCCTTGATGTCGAGTTCGACGGCGTGCGCGAGAAGTGAGTCGGCTCCCTCTAACGCCAGAATACACTTCTGCAGAACCGTGTACGCCACGGCCGCCATGAGAAGCACCACGCCGTACAACAGCACCGGCCCCCTTTCAAAATGGTTTTCGCCCATCCACCCCGTGGCAAACGGCATCAGTGAAAGCCAAAACAGGAGATGCATGTTCGCCCACAGCACGGCGCCGTTGACGCGGTGCGTGGCGTGAAGCAGATGGTGATGATTGTTCCAGTAAATGCCGACATTGACGAAGCTCAGCACGTATGTGAGGAAAACCGGAAGCAACGGGCGTAAGTCATTCCATTCGGCGCCGTGCGGCACTTTGATCTCCAGCACCATGATGGTGATGATGATCGCGATCACCCCATCGCTGAACGCCTCCAACCGTCCCTTCGTCATGGTTCTTCCCCCCGAATCAGATTCCGCGCCTAACGAGCCCGTGTCGCATCGTCGGTCGTCGGGCGTGGCAACCGCCGAATCTATTCGCGTGACCCTCCCTGGAGGGAAGAACCCAATCGGGTGACCCGCCCGCCCTATCGTGCGCCAGCGACTCAGTGGCCGGCGGCCTTGCGCGCGTTTGCCAATAGCGTCGCACGCGCTGCGGCGTCGTAGAGCCGCCCATTGGCCACCACAGCACGGATGCGGCGCGTGTTCGCGATGTTGATGCGCGGATCGGCGTCCAGCACCACAAAGTCAGCAACAGCGCCTGGCGCGACTCTGCCTAACGAATCCGTCGCGAAGTAGCGCGCCGGCTCCGTCGTCGCGGTCCGCAACGCCTCGGTCGGCGTAAGTCCAGCGCGCACCAGGAGCGCAAGTTCGTCGTGCAGCCCGTAGCCCGGTATGCTGGTCCGAAGCGGCGCGTCCGTGCCAGCCAACAGCCGAACACCGGCGCGATTGAGCGTACCAGTCATCGCCACGCGCTTCTCGAACAGGCGTTTTGCGCCCGCGATGTGCGCGTCCGTCGGATTGGCCGGCATCTCCGCCATCACCTTCCAGAGGTTACGCAACGAATCGCTCGCGTACACCACCAGTGAATCACTCGGCAGCGGCGTCCCCGCCTTGAGTGCTGCGAGCTCCGTCATCGCCACGAGCGTCGGCGTCTCCCACACAGTGCGCTTCGCGAGCTCTCGATACATCGGCTCCTGCGGCTCGTTGGTGCAGACGCCCATCAGGAAGCGCACGAGCCCCGTCGTCCCGGCCACCAGCACGGAATCATCGTGCGAGCAATTGTTGTTGAATCCGTAGAGATGTTCGAGCGATCGTTGCCCCGAGTCGGCCGCCTGGAGCGGCGTGATCGGCGCATTGATATGCCCCGCGACGACCAATCCCTTGTTGCGCGCCTCGCGCAACACCGCGAAGTACGACGCGGCACTGAGTCGGTTGTGCACCTTGATGAAATCGACGCCTAACGAGGCGAGCGAGTCGACCGCGCGCACCGCTTCGTCAGCGTTGCGAACCACGAGGTGCGGGATCGGAACAGGGCCACCCTCGAGGTATGCCCCCGCCATCACCATGCGCGGACCAACGAGCGAGCCAGCCATGATCTCGCGCTGCCATCCACGCAGTGTCGCGAGATCGTCGTTCATGTCGCGCACCCCCGTCACTCCATTAGCGACGTAGAGCGCGAGCAAGTCGCGCCCTCCCGCAAACGTGGTGTGCACGTGCATGTCCCAAAGCCCCGGAATCACGAAGCGCCCGCGCCCGGCCACTTCGCGCGCCCCTTGCGGTACATGCACTGATGACGAACGTCCGACTTCGGCGATTCGCGTTCCGTTCGCGATGATCGTGACATCGCGCTGCTCCTTCCCCGTCGCGGGGTCGATGAGCGTCGCGTGTGTGACCGCGATGACTTGAAGTGCCAGTCGGAACAAGATCATGGGGTCGCCTTCTTCTTCCACCAACCGCTTTCCCAGCGGGCACTCGTTCCGCGCACGTCGATGTGCGCGAAGGCGCCGCTCGGTCCTGTCGCCTGATACGTTCCCAGCCCACCAATCAACGAGGGGTGCGCACGCTCCACGCGAGCGATGGCTGCCGCGATCGGCTCCGTGTCACGGGCGTCGAGGCGACCATCGTGATTGAGATCGTCCATATGCCCATCGCCGTCATCGTCCACGATGAGATCTGCCGCGTCGCCAAACTGATGACGACTCGCACGCGCCATCCCTTCTCCGACTCCACGATCGTTGTAATACGGTGCCCTAAACCCGGAAAGCACCTTCACGTGACCCGTGGGGACACCGTGCGCCGCCAAGTCGGCCAGCACCAGTTCCAACTTGTCGATCAACTTGGGCTCCAGGACGACGTACTTGGGCCACACCGCGTCCTGGTCGTGCGTGAGAAAGTCGCCTAACGTGAAATGCAACGAGAGTGGCAGCCCCCGAGTTTCAGGCGTCACCTCAATGAAGCCGTCGGGGTTGAAGTAGTTGCGGGCCATGATCCAGCGCTCGGCCGGCCATCGCCCCAAGCGATAACCATTCAGGACCTCGCCGCGCTTCGCCCCAAACGGACGCAGGACGATAAGGGCGAAATTCCCGGTGTCGCGTTGCGTCGGAACGAGGCGCACAGCCGCCGTATGCAAGGCGCGCTCGCCATAACTCTTGAGAAAACCAGGAAGCGCCAGCGCCTGTGCTGCTGTCAACGTCCGGAATCGGACCGCGCCGCTCACCCCGAAAAGCGAATCCGGGAGCGGAAAGCGCACACGTGCTGCCGCGAGGACGCTGTCGCTTATCTCCCCCGATGATGGCGGAATAGGAGGGAGGTCGTTCGGGCCCACCATCGACGTCGTCGGATCTGCCGATACATCGCGCAGCACGGTCACCCCCTTCGCCGCCAGCGCGACCGCGAAAAGTCCGGCGATGACTATTCCGACCGTTCTCGCTATCGAGGAAAACTGAGCCGTGGACATGGCCTCAATGTACCCATCAGCCGCCGGTCGTTCTCACGACGCTGCCTCCCTCGGTGTGCCGTGTCGATCCATTATCGGCCCGCCCCACCATTGCGATAGTGACCGATCTGATAGCCGTTCACCAAAGTGTGCAAATTCTGCACGATCCGTTGCGATGACTCGCATATTTGGCTTTATTTCTGCAGTGCTGCACCCCAAAAAATGCGAAAAGTGCACTTTTTTGGTGACACCCCGACCCCCCGACTTCTCATGTCTAGTTCGACACACTCCGCCCGGCGGGCGGCAATTCAGAACATTGCTGACCGCAGCGTGAAAGCGCTGGCTTCGACTAACGGTAAAAAGTCGAACGTCTCCGAGTACTTCGGAGTGAACACCTTCGGCGTGAAGCAGATGCGCGCCAAGTTGCCGAAAGACGTCTACGAAAAACTCACGAGCGCCATCCGCCATGGCAAAAAGCTCGATACCGAAATCGCCCCTACAGTCGCCCAGGCCATCAAGGAATGGGCGATTTCTCGTGGTGCCACGCACTTCACGCATTGGTTCCAGCCGCAGACCGGACTAACGGCGGAAAAACACGATGCCTTTCTCACGTTCGACGAGAGCAAGTCGGTCATCGAGCAGTTCTCAGCTGCGCAGCTGATTCAGTCGGAACCAGATGCTTCATCGTTCCCGTCGGGCGGGCTTCGTGCAACGTGGGAAGCTCGCGGCTACACGGCGTGGAACCCAGCCTCTCCCGTCTTCATCATCGAGTCGGGGAACGTCAGCACGCTGTGCATTCCGTCGGTCTTCATCGGCTACAACGGCGAAGCGCTCGACGAGATGACGCCGTTGCTTCGCTCGTCGGACATTCTCTCCGAAAAGGCGATCGCCCTCCTCGCCTTGTTAGGCGACAAGGGCGTGCTGCGCGTCGGCACCACGTTAGGCCCCGAGCAGGAATACTTCCTCATCGACCGCACGCACTTCGCGCTTCGCCCTGACCTCGTGATGGCCAATCGCACGCTCGTCGGTGCGCCGCCGCCGCGTGGACAGCAGCTCGAAGATCACTATTTCGGTGGTATCCCCGAGCGCATTCAGGCCTGCATTGCTGAGGTAGAGCATGAGCTCTACAAACTCGGCGTACCCATCGTCACGCGTCACAACGAAGTCGCGCCCAGCCAGTTCGAGATGGCGCCGTTCTTCGAGGAGACGGACATCGCCGTTGACCACAACCAGCTCGTGATGTCGGTGTTGCGCCGCGTCGCGCTCCGTCATGGCTTGCAGGCGATTGTGCACGAGAAGCCATTCGCCGGCGTCAACGGATCGGGGAAGCACTGCAACTGGTCAATGTCGGTCTCGTCGGACAACGAGCTCGATGGCGCCAACTTGCTCAAGCCAGGCAAGACGCCGCATCAGAACATCCGCTTCCTCGTCTTCCTCGCCGCGGTGCTCCGCGGTGTGAACAAACACGCCGGCCTTCTCCGCGCCGGTATCGCCACCGCCGGCAACGAACATCGGCTCGGCGCCAACGAGGCGCCGCCGGCCATCATCTCGGTCTTCATGGGTGACATGCTCACGCGCGTCATCGAAGAGATCGCGAGCGGAAAGGTTGCCGCCAAGAGCGCCGAGCAGCAGCTCATCTCGTTAGGCGTCAACAAGCTTCCCGAGATCGAGAAGGACAACACCGATCGTAATCGCACGTCGCCGTTTGCCTTCACGGGCAACAAGTTCGAGTTCCGCGCGGTCGGTGGCTCGCAGTCAATCGCCTTCCCCGTTACCCTCGTGAACGCCGCTGTCGCCGAAGCCATCGACGACATCACGAACGAGATCAAAGAAGAAAAGAAGGCGAGCAAAGGCTCTGTCGAAGACGCGGTGATGAAGGTGGTGCGAAAGGTCTTCCGCGAAACCAAGAACGTGCGCTTCGAGGGAAACAACTACTCCGATGCGTGGGTGCAGGAAGCGGCCAAACGTGGTCTCCTCAACCTCCGTCGCACTCCGGAAGCGCTGGCGCAGCTCACCAACCGCCGATCGAAAGAGCTGCTGATGAACCTCGGCATTCTATCGAAGGAAGAGCTGGAGTCGCGCTACCATGTGCGTCTCGAGCGTTATGTGAAGGACATCCTCATCGAGCTGCACACGATGAAGGAAATCATCGACACGCTCGTGCTTCCCGCGGTCTACTCGTACGCTGGTTCACTCGCTGCTGCCGCTGCACAGGCGAAAGAAGCGGGGATCAAGGAGATTCCGCAGATCGAGCGCGCGAATGAAATCGGCGCGCTGGCCAAGAAACTCCGTCTCAAGCGCGACGCCATGGTGAAGGTCATCGACCAGGCCGAGGGGATGCATGAAGATCTCAAGAAGTGCGCCGAGCTTTTGACGTCGGCTGGTGCAGACTCGATGGGAGAGGTGCGTGACTTGAGCGATCAGCTAGAGGTGCTGGTGGGCGATGAGTACTGGCCGCTCCCGAAGTACCGCGAGATGCTGTTCCCGGTGTGATGCTCCGCACGCTGCGAGCGCCTCGCTCGTAGCGTGCCGCATTGCAGCTGTTGATTAGCGTAAGCGCACGGCCCGGCGAACCATCGCCGGGCCGTGTTGCGTTTTGCGCTTGGTGAGCGCATCCGTTGTGCGGTGGAGCTGCGCGAGTCGTCATACGTAGGCATGGCACACACTACAAGTTCGAAGTTGTTGGTCGTCACCATCTGTTCTCGGAGATCGTCGTGTTCACATCTCGAATGGTTCGTCGCTGGTCTGCCTCGTTGCTGGTGCTAAGCGCGGCGTGTGGTGGGAGCGATGGTGGCACCACGACTCCCGACATCAAGGACTTCTCGGTTTCACTCTCGGCGCCCTCACTCGCCGTGACCGCCGGAACGTCAGGAAATATCACAGCCACAATTTCCCGGACAGGCGACTTCAAAGGGACGGTCGACCTCTCAGTCGAATCTCTCCCGACTGGCGTCACTGCCACGTTTTCTCCGTCGTCGATCACCACCGCGACAACCCAAACGACTCTAAGCGTGGCGGTCGCACCGACAGTTGCCGCCGGATCGTACTCATTCACAATTCGCGGTAAGGCGACGGGACTCAGCGATCACACCGCGACGGTCACGCTGACAGTAAACGCCGCGCCGTCGATCGCGCTGACCATTTCGTCGACGCTTGCGATCATTCCCGTTGGCGGAGGAACAAGCTTCAGTGCAACGGTCACGCGCACGAACTACACAGGTCCGGTGACTGTGGCCGTTAGTGGCGCGCCTAACGGCGTGACATCGACCCTAACGACAACTGGCGATGTGACGACGATTGCGCTCGCAGCTTCTGCCAGCACAACGCCAGGCAGCTACTCACTGTCGATCTCCGCTTCTGGAAGTGGCGTCGCGAGCGTCTGGCAGCTGTTCTCGCTGACAGTGAATCCCCTGCCGGCGACACTCACAATGAGTCTTTCGCCGCCAGCGCTATCCATCCAGCAAGGCAGCAATGGACAATCCACCATCACGATTACCCGTGCAAACTTCACCGGAGCCGTTGACTTAACGCTCGGCACGCTGCCTAACGGTATCACGGGCGCATTCGGGCAGAGTTCTGTCACCGCGAATAGCACGACTCTCACGATCTCCGTGTCCGGCACCGTCGCTCCGGGCACGTACTCCATCGCCGTGAACGGCGTCGCTGCGGCGGCAAATGCCAACTCCGTGACCGCAACGCTGGCAGTAACCGTCACCGCCGCACCGACTGGCTCGATCTCCCTCGCATTGACCAGCGCACTCCCGACCATTCAGCAAGGGCAGAGCGCGGGCGTCACGCTCGTTGTCACCCGCTCGGGATTCACCGGTGCCGTTACGCTCACCGCCGCGGGTGCTCCGCCCGGCGTCACCACCACCTTCACGCCCAGCCCGACGACGATCGACCAGTGGCTCGTCTCCTTTAGTGTGCGCGCATCCGCGCCGGCGGGAACGTACGGCATCACGATCACTGGTGCGGGGAGTGGAATACCTAACGCCTCGGTGACGGGAACTCTGACGATCACTGCCACGCCCGCGATCGCAATGACGCTCTCGCCGCAAAACGATTCAGTGGTTGCTGGTGGCGGGCGATCGTTCACCGCGAACATCGCGCGTACTAACTACACCGCGCCTGTCACGGTGAGTGTAAGCGGTGCGCCTAACGGCGTGACGACGACCGTCACCGGATCTCCGACGAGCGCATCGACTGTCACGGTCAACATTTCTGCGTCGCTCACGACGGCACTCGGGACGTACACGCTCACAGTGACCGCCAATGGTGCCGGCGTGCAGTCAGTGAACGCGACCTACACGCTTAAGGTGCAGCAACCTCCAATCACTGGGGGCAACGTCTCCTGGAGCTTCGTCGGCTGCAACGCCATTGATCGCCCCATCTGGCTCGCCGTACAAAACGGTAACGGACCGTGGCAGCAAGTGACGAATGTGGGCGACGTCTACGGCTTCAACATTTCGGGCGCCGGAGGCATCGCGTACGTCACGCAGAATGGGGCCAACGATTATCTGGTCTCATTCGTCTACGGCACGTTGAACGAGTTGCAGGGACGTGGCACGGGACCGTGCACCGTACCTACCGGAAAGTCCGTGACCGGAAGCGTCGCCAACGTGGGTGCCGCCCCGGGCAACGCCCGCGTCACGTTAGGCAGTACGGCGGCTCAGATCACGTCGCCGGCGACAACCTTCACGCTCAGCAACGTCGCGAACGGAGCGCTCGACCTCGTTGCCGCGCGCCAGGCACTCGGGTCGGGGTCGCCGATCGGATTCGCGACGGACAAACTCATCGTTAGGCGCGCGCTGTCGCCCGCCAACGGCGCAACACTTCCCGTTCTGGACTTCGCCGCGGCCGAAGCGTTTGATCCCGACATCAAACCGCTCACGCTCAATGGAGCAGTGGCGGGCGAAACGGTCACGGCGAGCAACGTGCTGCTGTCAGCCAACGCTGGCTTCGGCTTCTTGAGCTTCTCGATCCTCTCGGGGTCGACGGCGAACTATGCCGCGCTACCCACAGCGCGGATGGTGAGCGGCGACCTTCATGTCCTGCAGGGGACCGCGACGCAGAGCAGCGGTGGCAGCACGACGACGCGTTCGTCGACGCAAGTTTTCCACGATGCCACATCGAAGGTGGTGAACCTCGGATCCGCCTTGGCGACACCGACTTTCACGACACTCGCGAGTACACCCTATCTCCGCACGCGCGTTCAGCTCGCGGCGCAAGCCGACTACAATCGCTATTTCTTCCTCAATTACTCGCAGAGTGTGACGGGCGCCAAACGCTCGGTGTGGGTCACCAACACCTCAAGCTATCTGTCGGGCGCGCCCTTCGCGTTCGACTTTCCCGACTTCAGCGGCGTCAGCGGCTGGCAGAATGTCTGGGGGCCGCTCGCGAGCACATCGTTAGGCTATCTGATGTCCGCCAGTGGGTGGACGCTCGGGCCCGCGGGCTACACAACGCCGTATATAGAAGGGACGAACATCCTCCAGGCGTCACGATCCGGATCGGTCGTGCCGTAGCGTCACAGCGGCAGTTCGCGAGACGCCACGACAGTAACGCAGATAGCGCAGGGCCCGGCGGCCACCAGGTCGCCGGGCCCTGCTGCATCATAACGTTTGTCGCAATGCCGTTAGGCAAACGGTGTGCGCACGCGCCCGCTCGTCTATCGCTGGTCGTATGCCGCTGTCGTCCAACGGCGCGACCGGGCGGCCCTTTGTGATTCGCTATGCATGAGACCACGATGCGGCGAGGCAGCCCGGGGAATGTGCGACCATTCTCGTTAGGCGATGGATCACAGCACCGTGACGGCGCGCCTCGTTAGGCTCCCCACGTCGTGCTCGCGCCAATTCGTTTGCCGTTCCGCACGGCAACGTGGCACGCAGGATGCGAAACGACGTCAGTCCTCCCCGGTGTCGCCGACGTTCGGCGAGCGCCGCTCCGTATCAACAAACAATGGAGAACATCCATGCCACTCAGAGGCTCTTTGCGCTGGGTCCCGGTACTCGCGCTCGCCGTCGCTGCCGCCTGCGGCGGCAACGACGACAACATCACGAACACGGGAGGCTCCCTCGGCCTCGCTACCAACGTCGACTCGATCACCGTCACACAAGGTGTCGTTGATAGCGTTGGAGTCACGATCGTACGCTCCGGCGACTTCACGGGCGACGTCACGCTCTCCGTCGATAACGCCCCAGCCGGCGTCACATTCGACCTCGTCCCCGCGACGATTCTCGGCGGCTCCACCACCTCATGGGTGCGCCTGACGCCAGCCATTGACGCAGCGCTCGGCGCCACCACCATGAACATCAAGGCAACCGGAACGGGCGTCACCGACGCCACCAAATCGGTCGTCGTCACCGTCGCAGCGCCCGCCTCAAGCTCCATTTCGAGGTAGTGCGCTCATTCGCGAATCAGCGCGCGTTGGCCTGGCTGACGCGCGCTGTTCGCATGGGGGACGATTGTGTCTCGGGCGCCTACGCCACGGGGCGTTCGCGCCTAACGAGTATCGATGACATCGCGCAAGCGATCGAGAGAAATGTTGCCGCCACATACAACGATCGCCACACGTTCGCCCACGTGACGCGCGCGATTCTTTTCGAACGCCGCAACGGCCACCCCCGCCGATCCCTCAATCAGCAGATGGTGCGCATCGATAAAGCGACGCATCGCATCCGCGATTTCCCCTTCCGACACGAGGACCCAGTCGTCGACCAGTGACTGACAGACGGGAAACGTCACGGTGTCGCTTTCTATCCCGCCCGCCGTTCCATCAGACAGCGTTGGGAGCGAAGGCATCTCGACCACGCGCCCCGCACCAATTGAATGTGCCATCACCGCCGAGTTTTCTGGCTGCGCGCCAATGATCCGCGCCGAGGGGATTGCGCGCGATAGGTAGGCGGCAATCCCGCCGATGAGGCCACCGCCTCCGACCGCGACATACACAGCGCCGACATTCTCAAGCTGTGACGCGAGCTCGACCCCCACGGTTCCCTGTCCTGCCATCACCGCTGCGTCGTTGTAGGGAGATACGTAAATGCGTCCTTGCTGCTCTGCGATGCGACGCGCGTGTTGTTCCGTATCCAACCCGTCCGTCCCCACGCGATGCACGGTCGCTCCGTGGCGCTCGATCATCGCGACTTTTGTTGCGGCAGCCTGTTGAGGAACGAAGACCGTGGCGGCGACGCCCAGTTGTGCGCTTGCCCACGCAACCCCGGCACCGTGGTTTCCCGACGACGCCGTGACGACACCTCGAGCTCGTTCCGCCGGCGTTAGGCACAGGATGCGGTTGAGCGCTCCTCTGGCCTTGAACGATCCCGTGTGCTGCAGGTTCTCCAGCTTGAGAAAGACTTCGGTCCTGGCGCCTGGATCGAGATCCGACCATCCGAGCGCGATACTCTTATCACACGGCGTTTCGCGAATGTACGGACGAAGGCGGTCGTGCGCGGCGAGGATGTCATCGTAAAGCGCTGGCGATTCGCCAGGAATCATCATATACAGTGAGCCATGCGGGCTATCCAAAGGCTCCTCTCTCGCTGAATCTCGCGGCTGACGACTCGTCAGTATTTCAGCAGATAGTTCTCCAACTCCCAGGCATGCACGCGCGTGACGTACGATTGCCACTCCTCACGCTTCGCATGCAGAAACTGGCGCCCCGCGTGCTCGCCTAACGCGGCCATGATGACGTCGTCCTTCTCTAACTCGTCGCACGCTTCGCTCAGGTCACGCGGGAGATCGTCGATGCGCAGCCGTCGCTTCTCGCGATACGACATCTCGAAGATGTTCGTGTCCACGGGCTCGCGATAATCTGCCTTCGTCGCCACACCATCGAGCCCCGCCGCCAACATGGCGGCAAGCGCGAGGTAGGGATTCGCCGACGGGTCGGGCATGCGCAACTCCACACGCGTGCCCGTGCCGCGCCGTTCCGGCACCCGCACCAGCGGCGATCGGTTGCGCATCGACCACGCCACATTCACGGGCGCCTCGTATCCCGGCACCAATCGCTTGTACGAATTCACAAGTGGATTTGTCACCGCACAGAATCCGCGCGCGTGGCGCAACAACCCACCGATGTAATGCAGCGCTGTGTCGCTCAATTGCCACTTCGCGTCGGGCGCCCAAAAGGCATTTTTCCCCTCGGCAAAGAGCGATTGATGCGTATGCATCCCACTCCCGTTCTGCCCGAAGATGGGCTTGGGCATGAACGACGCGATGAGTCCGAACTGCCGCGCCACATGCTTCACAACGAACCGGAACGTCGTGATGCTATCCGCCGTTGTGAGCGCATCGGCATAGCGAAAATCGATTTCATGCTGCCCGTGTGCCACTTCGTGGTGTGACGCCTCCACCTCGAACCCCATCTGCTCCAAGGTGGAGACGATCGCACGCCGCGCATCCTCTCCGAGGTCGGCGGGCGCCATGTCGAAATAGCTCCCAACGTCATTCGTAATCGTCGACGGCTCGCCTTGCGCACCGGTCTTGAACATGAAGAACTCCGCCTCCATCCCGGCGTTCATCACGAACCCCATCTCTGCTGCTTTCCCGATTTGGCGTTTTAGCACCGACCGCGGATCGCCCGCGAACGACGATCCATCGGGCATGTGAATGTCACAGATCAGTCGCGCGACACGCGTCTCGCTCTCGCCCCACGGAAACACGAGAAAAGTCGAGAGATCCGGCACGAGCAGCATGTCCGACTCTTCGATGCGCACAAATCCTTCGATCGATGAACCGTCGAACAGGATGTCACCGGCAAGCGCTTTCTCGAATTGCGAACGCGGAATCTCGACGTTCTTGTTGACGCCAAGCACGTCGGTGAATTGGAGGCGCAGAAAACGCACCTTTTGCCGCTCGGCCATCGCCAGAATGTCGGCCGCGTTGGCGCCCGCGAGATTGTTAGGCATCGACAATAATTCGAGTTTGGACGCTGCGTAGATCGACGAACAGTACGAGTGAAGTGCTCCTCACTCAACGCCACATTCTCGCCTGTGCGCAGGGGCTTTTTGTACTGCAGTCTCCCCGATCCCTCCCACGCTCCGGTATGTTTCGCGTATGTCCCAGAAATCTCAGACCATCGCCTGTCCGAACTGCGGTACGGAATCGGCGGGAAAGTTCTGCGCCGAGTGCGGTGCGGCGCTCCTCGGAGTGCAGTGTGCCGCCTGCCAAACGCTCCTCACTCCCGGCGCTCGCTTTTGTCATCACTGCGGAACCGCTGTCGGCGCCAACGCCGGAGCTGCGGCGCGCCCTACCACGGTGCCCTCCACGTCGCCGCAATCGCGCTCGATACTTCCGTGGGCCGTCGGAATCATCGCGATGGTCGCCGTCGTAATCATCGTCGCCGTCCAACGCACTGGGTCCACACCGCAACCCGAAGTGCAAAACATCCCGCTCGACGGGAGTGCGCCATCAGCGCCGTTCGCATCCGGCGCCGCGCCCGGTGCGGTGCGCGCCCCTGATATCTCCTCGATGTCACCACGCGAACGTGCCGACCGTCTCTACGATCGCGTTATGCGTCAAGCCTCAGAGGGAAAAGTTGACAGCGCGACGTTCTTTGCGGGAATGGCGGCGCAAGCCTACGAGCTCCTCGGTCCACTCGACGACGATTTGAAGTACGACTACGGACGGATGGCGGAGATGTCAGGGAACCTTGCCCTCGCACAGCAGCAAGCCGACGCCATTCTCTCCAAGAACCCTACACACCTCCTCGGACTCATCCTCGGCGCGCGAGTGGCGCAACTCAAGAACGACACCGCAGCGCGAAAGAGCTATCACTCGAAGCTTCTCGCCGCGCAGCGCTCCGAACTCGCCAAGAACCTCGAGGAGTACACCCGCCACAAAGGCGATATCGACGCCGCCATCGCTGAAGCCAAGAGCGGCAAGTAACGCACGACTTTCCTGATCTTTCCCTGAATTTTGTCTTTAGAGCATGCGCACTATCACTGTTTGTCATAGCCCCGATTCGGACGACGCATTCATGTTTTATGCGCTCGCCGCGGGGAAGATCGAGACCGGCGACATTCGCTACGTGCACGAGTTACGCGACATCGAGACGCTCAACCAGCGCGCGCTGCGTGGCGAACTCGAAGTCACTGCGGTGTCGATCCATGCGTATGCGTACCTCGCCGATCGTTATGCGCTCCTTCCGCACGGCTCCTCAATGGGCGACAAATACGGTCCGCGGTTGGTCGCGCGCGAACCCCTTACACGTGCCGACGTGAAAGGAAAACGCATTGCCATTCCTGGGCCGCTGACAACCGCGTACCTCGCCCTTCGTTTGTATGAGCCCGACTTCGAAGCCGTCCCCACTCCGTTCGACCAAATCGAAGACGCGGTGGTCGATGGAACTGTCGACTTGGGCCTCCTCATTCACGAAGGGCAGCTCACCTTTGCCGATCGCGGACTGCACTTGATTGCCGACATGGGTGAGTGGTGGTTCGGGGAAACGGGGTATCCGCTGCCGTTAGGCGGGAACGTTGTGCGAAAAGATCTTGGCGAAGAGCTGATCAAGACGCTGTCGCGCCACTTGCGTGCGAGCATCGCCTATTCGCTCGAGCATCGTCAGGCCGCGCTCGCCCATGCGATGCAGTACGCACGCGGCCTCGATCCCGCCAAAGCCGACACCTTTGTCGGTATGTACGTCAACAATTGGACGCTGGATTACGGCGACACCGGACGCGCAGCCGTGCGTTTGTTGCTTGAGCGCGGACACGCCGCCGGAATTATTCCGCATCGCGTCAACGTCGAATTCGTCGAAGACTGAGGCAGCGTTTGGCTCTCGCCTATCTCGGATGATCCGGCACACACCGCCGTCCTCACCGCACCCAGAATGGCCCGCTGAATTGCTCGCGGTTGCGCGCCGTCTGGCGGGTGCGGCCGAGCATGCCGAGGATGCAGCGATGGCGCTCGCCGATAGCGCGATGGCGCTCCTCGCCGCTGAAGGGTGTGTTGTGGCCTCGGTGGAGGGCGAGCGGTTGCACGCCGATGGGGGCGCTGGGTTACTCGAAACCTTGCGCGACCACGAGTTTCCGCTGCACGACACAATTTGTGCGCGTGCGCTGCACGAACGACGAGTAATTGTTGCCAACAAGGGCGACGGCGAGGCATTTGTCGACCCGCGTCTCGAACAGCGCTTCGGCATTCGGAGCGTCATCGTAGCTCCGATGGAGGCTGGTGGCAGTCCGTTCGGCGCGCTCATCGCCATCAACGGACCAGGCAACGCATTCGACCACGATGCCGCCCCGCTGGCGGCGCGCCTGGCGGAGATTGGCGCACTCGCCGTTCGCAACGCCACACTCCTCGAACGCGAACGTCGGAGCGCGCGCGAAGCCCAGGCTCTCGGCGAAATCGTTCGCCACCTGAATCAATCGCTCGAACTCGAGCGCGTCGTGAACCTCATCGCCGAGCATGCGGCGGACTTGTTAGGCGGACGCGGCGCCACCGTCACCATGTTGGAAGGCGACCGCCTGCGTTTTGCCGGCACCGCCGGACATGCTCGCGATCGATTTGTCGGTTATCTCGCAATCGACGCAGCGTTCAGCGGCGAGGCCATCCGCACTAAAAGGACGCAGCGCACGTCAGATCTGCGCGCCGACCCACGGTATTCGTTGTCGGCGAGCCTGCTCGAGGACGTCACACCCAATGCGGTCGTTGCGCCACTCATGGTTGGCGATCGCGCGATCGGCACGGTCTTGGTCTACGGGAATCCCCGTCGCGATTTTTCCGCGCGCGACGAGGCATTGCTCGAAGCGCTTGCCTCGCACGCCGCACTCGCCGTTGAAAACGCGCGACTCTATCGCGCCGTCGCGCAAACGGCGCGGCACGCAGAAATCCTCGCCGCCGCCGGCCGCACGCTCGCGTCGTTCGTCTCGCGCGGCACAGTGTTCGACGGAATCTCGCGTGTCGCGACACAATGGCTGGGCGTTGAAGGCGTGGCCATCTACGCCGTCGACCCCGCCTCCCGTCACGCATCCGTGTCGCACCTCCACGGCGTCGCCAACGTGCTGGCGCCGTATCCGCTCGAAAATCTCTGGTCGGGGAGCACACAGGAGGCGATTGCCACCGGCGAGGAGTTCGTCCTTCATGATGTCGCCGCCTCACTGCCTAACGAGGACTCCGGCGAACGGCGTGCACTCCGCGAAGCGGGCGTGCAGAGCATCGCCTTTCTCCCGTTGAACGTCGACCGCGCGGTGCGTGGGTTGCTCGTCCTGTGTTGGCGCAATCGGCGCGTTTTCGGCGAGGGAGAACGCGAGCTACTCGGCGACTTTGGGGCCCACGTCGCCGTCGCGCTCGAAAACGCACGGTTATTCGCCGGCGAACGTCAGTCGCGCGCCGTAGCCGAAGCGGCAGCAGCCATTGCGCGCGCCGCCCTCGGCACCGCATCGACGGCCGACACCGCGCGAGAGGTGCTCGAAATCGTCGATCGCGTCGTGCCTTCGAAAGGGAAGGCGCTCGCGCTCGCAATCGATGGCGGGGCCACTCTACGCTATGTCGCCGCCGCCGGTGCGTTGCAGTCGCTGCGTGGCTTCTCGGCGCCGACTACTGAGAGCGCAGCCTCGCTCGTCGCGAATGAGACATCGGCGATTACCATCAACGCCGACCGCCTTGCGACAATTCGCGAACGCTCCGCCGCTCCTCACGACGCACGTGTCTTTCCGCTCATCGCCAAGAATCGCTTGTTAGGCGTCCTGTGGACACTGCCGAGTGACGACACTCCGCTCGACGACACCGAAGCGGCGCTACCACACTTGGCCACGCACGTCGCACTCGCCGCTGATGTCCTCATTCTCGGTGAAGCCGAGCGCAAGCAGCGCGAGCGCGAGCGTATGCTCGCTACCGCGCTCGCAACGATGGATCAGCCCGTCCTCGTCCTGGGACTCGATCGTCATATCTGGTACGCCAACGACGCCGCGCAGCGCGAATACGGTTATTCGTCCGAGCAGCTCGCGCAGATGACGCTCGACGCCCTCGTCGCGTCGGCAGTGCCTGCGCGCCGCCTTCCTGGCGAACAACCCAGTCACTCATCGAGCATCTGGTTGGCGGAGCATGTACATCGTCGCAGCAACGGATCACAGTTCCCTGCCTCGGTCATGCTCAGCTACATCCGAGACGACAGCAACACGTCGGTCGGACAAGTGGTGACCGTTCGGAACCTCTCCGACGAACGACGTATCGAGGAGCAGCTCCGCCAAAGCGAAAAACTCGCCGCGTTAGGCGAGTTGGTCGCGGGTGTCGCGCACGAGTTGAACAATCCTCTCGCCGGCATCTCCGCCTTCGCGCAACTTCTCCTCGAAGAAGAACTCCCGGAGGAACAGCGCGAGTCGGTGCGTCTCATCAAGCGCGAGTCGGACCGCGCCGTGAGTGTCATTCGTGATCTGCTCATCTTCTCACGCAAGACCGGCCCGTCCCGCGCACCGGTGGAAATCAACGAGATCATCGAACTCACGCTGCGTTTGCGAAGCTACTCGCTGCGCTCCGCGGGCGTCGATGTCATCGTCGATCTCGATCGCTCGCTTCCCGCCGTGCGCGGCGACGATCAGCGGCTGCAGCAAGTACTTCTGAACCTCATCGTGAACGCCGAGTACGCGCTGCAACGTGCGACGACGAAGAGACTACATGTTCGCAGCGCTAACACCGACGGCGGGTTGCTCGTCAGTATCAGTGATTCGGGCGTCGGAATGTCAGAAGAAACGCGACAGCGTATTTTTGAACCGTTTTTTACCACGAAACCCGCCGGACAGGGAACGGGACTGGGATTGAGCGTCAGCTATGGTATCGTACAAGCGCACGGTGGCTCTATCAGCGTAGAGAGCGAACTCGGTGGCGGAACCGCTTTCCGCATCTTTCTCCCAGCGGCGGGGGCTGCGCGCGGCACCCCGTCGCTTGCCTCATGACCGAATCGATTTCGACTCAGCCGCTCACGAACCGCGTTATCGGCGATCACGAGATGCGTCGTCTCCTCGTCGTCGACGATGAAGAGACGATTCGACTCGCCCTCGCGAAGTTCTTACGCGTGCGCGGCTACGACGTCGATGTCGCCGATTCGGGGACGCTCGCCCTCGAGATGCTCAAGGCGCGTCGTTACGCGCTCATGCTGTGCGACATTCGCCTCCCGGGAATCACCGGACTGGAACTCGTTCCGCAAGTTCACGAACTCGATCCCGACCTCGCCGTTGTCATGTTGACGGCGGTCAACGACAAGCTCACGGCCACCGAGTCCATTTCGCTCGGCGCCATGGAGTACCTCACCAAGCCTGTCGATCTGCAGGATCTGCTGGGTGCCGTGCAGCGGGTGCTCCATCGTCGCGACTTTGCCGTGGAACAGCGCAACGTCGAGCGCCTGATTCGCGATGAAGTCTCTCGCCGCACCACTGACTTCGAGCGCGCGCGCGGCGTGGTCATCGAGGCCACCGTCGATGCAATCGCCAAGCTCGTCTCGATGCACGAAGGAAACGACCTGTTTCTCGCCGGAACGTCATTGCGCGTCGCTGCACTCGCCCGAGCCATCGCCGAGGAGATGGGGCTCGGCGCCGCTGCCGTTCACCACGTCGGAATCGCCGCCCGCCTGCACGATGTCGGCAAGATCGCGCTCCGTGATGCCGTCATGAACAAACCTGGCGCGCTCAGTCCCGAGGAGTTCGAACACGTCAAGGAGCACGTAACGATCGGGGTCGAAATTCTGTCACCCCTCCCTCAACTCGCTGACGTGATCGATGCCGTACGCGACCATCACGAACACTGGGATGGTACTGGCTACCCGCGCGGCTTGTCGGGTGAGGAGATCTCCCTCGGAGGCCGCATCCTTTGCGCTGCCGATGCGTTCATCGCCTTGACTTCACGCCGCGCGTACCGCCCAGCAATGATGGGTGAGGACACCATCGACTACCTCGCCGCCCACGCTGGTGGTTTTATCGATCCGGTCGCGTATGACGCGCTGCGCACCGTCGTGCAGCAGAAGCGCGTTCTTGGCCTAACGGCTGACTGAAAAGTCGAGTCGCCGGAATCGAACCGTAGTCAGCGCCAGCATTGTGGCTGGCGACAATACACATATGCGCGACGCTTACCGCTTGACGCCGCGAGCGCGCAATTGTACTAGGTGATCCCAACAGGTAGCGACGCTGACGTCGCTCCAGTGTCGGCGCTGCATGACAACGACGCGCACGTGCACCCGACACTTTCATCGCGAAACTAACCGTCGATCACTACTAGTAGGAGGCATTCATGCCGCGTGGCGAGGCGTGGGACGAGACGCTGAGATTTTCCGACGACGACGACATGGACGACCTGGGGTACGGTTCCTCCTCGTTCGATGACGATGATGATGACGACACCGGGTGGGGCTCGGCCAAGCACGACGAGAGCCTCTGGGATGAACCTGAGGAAGCGGCACTCGACGACGAGGAAGAAGTCGAAACCGTAGACGATGACGATGTGGAGGATGACGCCGAAGACGACGAAGTCGTGTTCGGTGCGCCAGCACGTCGTGGACGTCCCCCCAAGCCGCCAGCACCCGCACCGGCGAAGCAGGAGGCCGCAACCGAAGCTCCCGCGGCAGCTGCACCAGCCGCTCCGGCCGCAGCGCCGAAGAGCGCGAAGGCCGCTCCCGCCAAGCCAGCCGAACCAGCGAAAGCGGCAACTAAGGCGCCGGCGAAGGCTCCAGCGAAAGCGCCAGCGAAAGCGTCCGCGCCTGCGAAAGCCCCAGCAAAACCCGCAGCGAAGAAAGCCGCTCCACCTGCCAAGAAAGCCGCCGCCAAAAGCGCTCCGGCCAAGAAGGCGGCAGCGAAAAAGGCGCCCGCGAAGAAGACTCCAGCCAAGAGCGCACCGGCCAAGAAGGCGGCCGCCAAGAAAGCGCCAGCCAAAAAAGCGGCAGCAGCAAAGGGCGGCAAAGGCAAGAAGAAGCGCTAGTTCCTCGCGTCACTCCCGACGCTGCGCTGTGGTAGCTCGTGCGGGGTGCGTCGCTCTCGACGCACCCCGCATCCCGTTTCGACCCTCGTCGTCTCGATCCATCCACCATGACGGCATTCGCACGCGAAGTCCTGGACGCGCTTCCGGTCATCGTCTACACCACCGACCTCGAAGGGCGCATAACGAGTACAAACCGCTCATGGTCACGTTTCGCCGAAGAAAACGGCGCCCCACTCCTCTCGACCGAAGCCGCGGTGTGTGGGCAGTCTCTGTTCTCCTCGATCGCTGACCCCGCCTACTGCGAGCAGGTTCGACAGGCGATGGAGATGCTGCGTACGGGGCGCACGGCAAAGGTGGTGTGGGAATTTCCGTGCAGTTCTCCCGATGAAGAGCGCATCTTCCTGATGCAGATCACCGCGCTGCGCGAGCGTCACCAGGTGAGCGGTTTCGTTTTCTCGACCGTTGATATCACGCCGAGTCATCGCGCACGCGAAGCGCTGATCGACACCGGATTGGCGCTCTCGCGCGCTATCGATCTCGATCGTGTCTTTCAGGAAATCGGCCAGCAGGTTCACCGCGCGGTCGGGAGCGAGTCGTTCGCCGTCTTTCTCCGCACCGAGGAGGACGCTCCGCTCGAGCTCACCTATCGCGTCGGATACGACGACAGCAGCGCGTTAGGCAGCGATCGCCTGACGCACGCGCAGGCGGCGATGGAGCGCGAGGGTATCGTCGTTAGGCATGTGAGTGACGACGCATTGGAGATCGCGGCGCCGATGAGCGGAGGCGAACGCACTATCGGCGCCATGCTCCTCCTCGTCGACGCCACGCGCTCGCATCAGGAAATCGATGAAGCGCAGCGCATCCTTGCCACCCTCGCCGCGCAGACCGCGGTGTCCATTGAGCGCGCGTGGCTCGTGCGACGCGTCGGTGCCAAGCGACGTCTCGAGGCCATCGGCGAAGTGGCAACGGGAGTCGCACATGAGCTGCGCAATCCGTTGTTTGGGATTTCTTCTGCCGCGCAACTCCTTCGCTTTCGGTCGAAGGAAGATCCGGTCGTGGAAAAGAACGTCGGCCGCATTCTGCGCGAAGTTGAACGACTCAACCGGATGGTGACGTCGCTGCTCGAATTCGGTCGGCCCAAGCCTATCGCACTCACCGCTGGCGACCCGGATGCAGTATGGGATGATGTCCTCGACACACAGCGCGGTCTCATCGAATCACGCGCCCTCGCGCTCTGTCGAACCCGCACTCAACCAGCCGTCACCTGTTCCATCGATCGCGAGCAATTGGCGCAGGTCTTCCTGAACATTCTCGTCAACGCGGTCGACCATGCCCCTGAAGGGAGCGATATCAGTCTCCACTCCGCCATCCTCCCGAATGGCGCGTGGCGCCTCCGCCTAACGAACGGTGGTCCGGTCATTCCCGCCGACGTTCTGCCGCGCGTCTTCGAGATGTTCTTCTCCACCAAGCCTCACGGGACGGGCATTGGGCTCGCGCTCTGCCAGCGCATCCTCGAGGAACACGGCGGTACCATCGCGATTGAATCTACCGCCGAGGCGGGAACGAGCTTGATCGTCACCATCCCGCCCCTCGTTGAACCCAACACTCCTATGCCACTGCGCGCCTAACGATTGGCATCGGCCGCGTACTCCGACGTCGCCTTTGCAACCTCGGCACCCTCGCGGAGGTCCACCGGGTGCAAGGGGTCTTCCCACGAGTGCCAATGCGGTGGACCGTCTTCGGCCGTTCGGTCGCTCATTCGCGCTCGGGCACTCTTTAGCCCACGGCAACGTTTCTCTGGCATTGCGCGCTCCGATTCGAGCGCGCTCACATGCGAATCCCCGCTATGCCAACTGTTCTGATTGTCGAAGACGAGCAATCCATTCGTGACACGCTCGCTGAGTTGTTCGAAGTTGAGGGAACGACGGTCACGGCCGTTGCGACGCTCGACGAGGCCACGCGCGCACTCGCCGCCGAGCCATTTCATCTGATCGTCAGCGACATCCGACTCGGGGGGAAACGCGACGCTGGACTTCAGGTCATGGCTGCAGCGGGCCTCTTGTCTCCCGAAGCCGTGGTGCTCGCGCTTACCGCTTTTCCCGATCAGGACAACAAGCTCGCCTCGTTTCGGCTGGGTGCGACGTATTTCCTGGAGAAGCCTTCCGACCTTGAGGCGATCGCTTCCATTGCCGCTAAACACAGCGTCCCTTCCTCGCTCTTCCCGAAACCCGACCCCGTCCGTGCCTCAGATGGCTCTTAGCAGAGATAGGCGGATGCGCTAGCGCGATCGGAGACTCTCCGTTCACTGGCGCTGCACTGGCTTGCCGACACGAGGCCTTTCCGTCGTGTCGGCTGGCGCCCCACTGATAAACAGGGGTAATCTTCCCGCTATGGCGGAGTCTCCTGTCGCGTTACTGCGCGCTCACGCGCGCCATGCCCCGTGGAATGCACGCGGGCTCGCATCTCACGTCTCGTCGCTCGTCGATGCAGCGGGGGTGCGCCCTACCAATGCGTCGGCGCGTGCAGCGCCGTCGGCGCGTTCGGTGCGCTTCTACGTGGCGAACCAGCTGATGGATCGACCCGAGGGCGCCGGCACCTCGGCGACATACAACTACCGTCACTTCCTGCAGCTCTTGTCCATCAAGATGCGGCAGCGCGAGGGAATGTCGCTCGACGCCATTCGCAAAGAGATGCGCGAAGTCACCGGCGATGCACTCGAACGCCGGCTCGCGCAGTCGCTCGCGACAGTGCTCGGCGCGAACGTTCCGCAGACGGCCGCACACGACGGGGACAAGCTCTCCAGTTGGCGCCGACTTCCAGTGGCCGATGGTGTGGAGCTGCACGTGCGCGACGACTCGCCCGCCGCACGCGACGACGCGCTGGTGATGCTTCGCGAAGCGCTGCGTGCATCGTTAGGCAGGGTCGAAGCACGATGACGACGCCAGTGCAGGGTTCATCGAACGCTCCACTTGCTGTGCTCACCGGCGTCGCCCGCCGTGGCCAGGTTGGTGAAGTTGTTGCGCGCATCTTGGGTGAAGCGGGATACACACTGGTGTTGCTCGACCGCGATGGAGCCGAAGCTGAGGCTCGCGCGGTGGAGCTCCGGGCCGGTGGGCTGCGCGCCACGGCGCATGCGTGTGATCTCACCGACGCCGACGCGTTAGGCAGCGTCGCCACGTCCCTCCATGCAGCGCACGAGCAGGGACTCCGGGCACTCGTCTGCCTCGCTGGTGGATGGGGCGGCGGGAGTGTCGCCGAAACCGATGCAGCAGCGTGGCAACGAATGTTCGCGATCAACCTCACGACCGCGCACCTAACGACACGCGCCTTCCTCCCCATGCTGCGTGTGGCGCGCGGAAGCATCGTCTATTTCGCGTCGGCCGCGGTGGTTCCTGGCGCCAGCGGAAAAGGGATGGCCGCCTACGCTGCGGCCAAAGGAGGCGTCGCGACACTCATGCGCACCGTGTCCGAAGAGGAACGCGCGACCGGTGTCCGCGCCAACGCCCTTGCGCCAACCGCCATCCGTACTGCCGCGAACACCGCGAGCATGAGCGACAAGACGGTGTACGTCGAACGAGAGACTGTCGGTGAATGGGTGAAGTTCCTGTGTTCATCGGAGAGTGGGCCCATTTCCGGGCAGCTCATCCAACTCGGATGAGCGCCTCACGTCTGCCTCACACCTGACGAGATCGATGCCCGGGGACCCGGCTCGCGCCAATTCGCCGCGCCCGTCGCAACCGCGACGCCCCCCCGGGCGCGCCATCGTCCTCGACCGTGCGCTCGAGGCGCTTCCACTCTTTAGGCTCAGCGATTCGGCCGAAGAGACCACGATTCTCTACACGCCGCCTCAAGGCGGGCGCTGGCGCGTCCTCCCCAATCCGGGTGATCGCCTCCCCGGAACGTTTGATCAGGACGTGTACGTCGAGATCTGCCGGCGCTACATCGACGCCGGCGCGCCTAACGATGGCGCGGTCACCTTCACGCTCCACGCGTTCCTGCGCTCCATCGGACGTCGTGCCGATGGTCGCACATATGAGCAGCTTCGCGCGGCGCTGAATCGGTTGGAACGCACTCTCCTCGAATCTTCGGGCGCGTATTGGAGCGCCACACTCGGTGCCAACCTCGAAGGACGCTTTTCCGTGCTTTCGGCAGTATCGATCGATCGTCGACGCGTCGCTGATCGTGAACAGCTCGCGCTGTTTCCGACTTTCACCGCGTCGGAACCGGGCGATGCGCGCGTCACGCTCGCCCCCCAGATTCGCGCCAATATTGCGCACGGGCACACGACCACCCTGCAGCCTGCGCAGTACCTCGCCCTCTCGTCGCCTGTAGCTCGGCGTTTGTATCGACTGCTTGAGGTCGCCCGAGCCGACGATGTCGTCACTTGGCGTGTCGAATTGGAAGCGCTCGCTGAGCAGGTCCCGCTTGTGCAGCGTTATCCCTCGCACCTTCAACGAGTCCTCCAGCCGGCGCATGAAATGCTGCAAAGCGCCGGAATCGTCCGCGATGCCAAGGTCCACCAAATCAGAAAGCAGTGGTACGTCGACTACGTCCTCGCAGTTCGTCCCACGTGATCTCCGTCGTCCCCCCCGCTCCCCCCCGCTCCCCGCGCACGCCCAGCGCGCGTCGTGTGACGCGCGTAGCCAGAGCACGTCTCCATTAAGTCCCTCTTGACGCTCCTCCCATCCCGGAACTCGGCACTAGGGATGGCGTATTTCGTAGATATGGTGAGTTTGCACGTGGTGCCTGTACGACGCTCGAGGATCGAGGTCCGCGTTCGTTACATGTTGGTGTCATTGCCGACGAACACGCGGCTTCTCGCCCAACCGTCCTCTCTCCGGATGTCCGAATGAATCGCATGCGCAAGTTCGCCCTCGCGGGCGTCGTCGTAGTGCCGCTCGTGGCCGGCGCGTTCGTCGCTCAAGAACGCCAGACCGCCGACGGTGGACGCCTCTTTGGGCAGGTGCTCGACCTCGTGCAGAGTCGATTCGTCGACTCCGTCGATGCAGCAATGCTGTACGAGAAGGCAGCGCGTGGACTCGTCACGCAACTCCAGGATCCCTACTCCGAGCTCTTCTCTCCTAAGCAGCTCTCGCAATTCAACACCAACACCGCAGGACGCTACGGCGGTTTAGGTATGCAGATCGAAGAGCACGTTGGAGTTGGTGTCTACATCTCGAAAGTCTTCCCTAATACTCCGGCCGAGCGCGCCGGCGTGAGGGAAGGCGACATGATTGTCGCGATCGATACCGCAAGCACACGCGGCTGGTCGTCGGCTCGGATCTCTGATTCCCTCAAGGGCCAACCGGGCACCAAAGTCTCCGTTTCGTTCGCTCGTGCAAGCGTACCGGAGCCCATTAAGTCCAACTTCACTCGCGCCATCATTCACGTTCCAGCGGTTCCGTACGCCATCTCGTTCGACAAGATCGGGTACATCCCGCTGCAGAGCTTTAACGAAGCATCCACACGCGACATCGCCGCTGCCGTTCGCGACCTGACCGCGAAAGGCAACCGCGGCATCATCCTCGACCTTCGCGGCAATCCAGGCGGCTTCCTCGATCAAGCGCTCTCGATCTCGAATCTCTTCCTCAAAGAGGGAACGGAGATCGCGTCGGTGCGCGGGCGCAGCAACGAGACCCAGACGTACCAGGCGCGCGAAAAGCCCATCGCACCGGATGTCCCGCTCGTGATTCTCACCGACCAGTACACCGCCTCGGCGGCCGAAATCGTCGCCGGCGCGCTGCAGGACCACGATCGCGCGCTCATTCTCGGCACGACATCATTCGGTAAGGGACTCGTGCAGACGGTCTTCAATCTCGATGGCGGCTATGCCTTGAAGATGACGACTGGCAAGTGGTTCACGCCGTCCGGGCGCTCCATTCAGAAGGAACGCAAGCTTCTTCCCGACGGGCAGTTTGTCGAAGTACACCCCGACTCGCTCGAGAGCGATTCCGCCAAGAAGGCGCGTCCAAAGTACAAGTCGGACGGTGGGCGCTTGGTGTACGGGGGTGGCGCCATCACGCCAGACGTTATGGTGAAGCCCGATACGTTCACGGCAGCGGAGCAGGCTTTCCTCAAGTCGATTGCGCCCAAGTCGCAGGATGTGTACGTCACGGTCTACGACTACGCGATGGAGTTGAAGCCGAAGGTCGCCAACAACCCGAATTTCAAGGTCGATCCGGCATGGCGTGACGAACTCTTCACGCGGCTCAAGAAGAAGAACATCGACGTCGACAAGAAGCTCTACGACAACGCGCAAACCTATGTGGACCGCATGATCGAAGGGCGCGTTGCACGACTGGCGTTCGGCGATTCAACGGCGCGGCGCCACTCGCTTGACGATGATACGCAGTTGCAAAAAGCCATCGAGATCCTCAAGCGAGGACAGAACCAGAAGGACCTCTTCGCGCTCGCACCGCAGTTCTCACCGAAGTAAATTCTCACTGCATGAGAAGCCTCTCTGCCCTCCTCGCCGCCACGGTTTCCGTG
The DNA here is from genome assembly GCA_044224185.1 of Gemmatimonadaceae bacterium. GTDB lineage: Bacteria > Gemmatimonadota > Gemmatimonadetes > Gemmatimonadales > Gemmatimonadaceae > SCN-70-22. Next base: position 98,409 of record JBGAKW010000010.1, read on the forward strand.
GCGGCGATTTCTTGCGCGCCAGCCGCGCCGTCGAGTGGTGGCGCGCCCGCTGTCGCGCACACGCCGGCGCCTAACGAGATCGTCGCTCCCGCCGCCGGCGAGCGGCATCTGAGCAACATCCACCAACTCACCGACGGCGGAGAAAACGCCGAGGCGTATTTCAGCCGCGACGGCAAGTGGATCACATTTCAATCCTCGCGCGAAGGGCGCACCTGCGATCAGCAGTACGTCATGCGCTCCGATGGATCGGACGTGCGCCGTGTCTCCAATGGCCTCGGCAAGACGACGTGCGGGTGGTTTCTTCCCGATGGAAAACGGCTCTTCTTCGGTTCGTCGCACGCGCACGACTCGATCTGCCCGCCAAAGCCCGATCCCTCGGCGGGTTACGTATGGCCGCTCGACCCGTTCGATATTTACACCGTCAACATCGATGGAACGGGTCTCAAGCGCCTCACGCATTACGACACCTACACCGCCGAAGGCGTGCTGTCCCCCGACGGCAAGCGAATCGTGTTCACTTCGCTGAAGGATGGAGACCTCGACATCTACACGATGAATGTCGACGGCAGCGACGTTAGGCGCCTAACGAACACTCCGGGCTACGATGGCGGTCCGTGGTGGTCGCCCGACGGCACGAAGATCGTGTATCGCGCGCATCACCCGGCCGACTCCGCACAACTGGCCGACTACCGTGCTCTTCTCGCGCGCAAGATGGTGCGGCCCAGCCGCGTCGAGTTGTTCGTCATGAATGCCGATGGCAGTGATAACCATCAAGTGACCGCGTTAGGCGGTGCGAACTTTGGCCCTTCGTGGACTCCCGACGGCAAGAAGATCATCTTCGCGTCGAATCACCCTGCCCCGCGCAGCGGCAATTTCGATCTCTATCTCGTCGACGCGTCCGCGCAAAAAGCCACGCACGATCAAGTCGAGCAGGTGACATTCACACCGGTCTTCGACGGATTTCCGATGTTCTCGCCGGACGGCAAGAAGATCATCTGGGCCTCGAATCGGCACTCGAAGGTCGCCACCGAGACCAATCTGTACGTCGCCGACTGGACGTGGTAACCGCGCCATGCGTCGCCGCGCATCGCGTTAGGTAGCGCGACTCTCGTTAGGCAGCGCCGGGGAGCGAACGGCTCCCCTCGCCAACGGCCCGCGCTAACATCACCACCAGTAGCGCCGACACCCCGACCATGCCGAGCCCGCCGCGCAGATCCGTCGCCTGCGCGACGAATCCAATCAGCGGCGGCCCGGAGAGGAAGCCGGTGTACCCGACCGTCGACGCCAGTGCGATTCCCGCCCCCGCCGGTACACCAGGCACTCGGCTCGCCGCAGATAACACTGCGGGGAACGACGACGCCAACCCCGCCCCGATCGCGGCGAAGCCGATGGAGACTATCGCTGGACGCGGATCGCCTAACGCCAACGCAATGCCCATCGCCGCCGCCACACCTCCGACGCGTACCACACGATGCGCACCGAAACGCGCCACCAGTGAGTCGCCGATCGTCCTGCCTAACGCCATCGTAACCGAGAAGGCCGCATAGCCGAGCGCCGCCTTCCCTTCCCCGGCGTGCGATACGTCATGCAGGTACACCGCGCTCCAGTCAGCCATCGCACCCTCGGCAAACAGAATGCAGAAGGCGAGCACGCCTAACGCGAAGAGCGGTGAAGGAAGATTGAAGAGCGAGCGTGACGCACCATGTCCTTCCTCGCTTCGGTCGGCGCGCGCATCCAACAGCAGCGGTGAGACGACGAGCGCCACGACCGCGATTCCCGCCGCGCTTCCCGCCAGATGCCACTCGGGCGTCACCCCCGCATTGGCAATCACACCGCCCATGGATGATCCGACCAATCCACCGGCACTAAACAAGGCGTGAAACGACGTCATGATCGGTCGCCCGTACCCCTTTTCCACCGCCGCCGCCTGGGCATTCATCGCCACATCGACAACACCGTTTGCAACTCCTGTCGCGAGGAGCGCGAGAAAAAGCCACCATTTTCCCGCGGCAAGCCCGGGAAGAAGAAGAGTTGCCGCGAATGCGAGCGCGCCCGCGGTCGTCACTGGCTTGCTTCCGAGCCTTACCACGTAGCGCCCGGCGATCGGCATTGAAATCAGCGCACCCAGCGACATCCCGAGCAGCGAAACGCCCAGCGCGCCCGGTGAAAGCGATAGTCGCACCTGCACCGCAGGAATGCGCACCACCCAGCTCGCAACGCCCACGCCGTTCAGAAAGAAAACGATCGCCGTCGCAACGCGCGCTCGGCGAAGTCCTTCTGACGTCGTGAAATGTTCTGTGGGGAGCATCGACGCGTGCAGTATAAAGCCGCGTCGTGATTCGCTCGCAAGACGACCTTCCGGTTCGCGACTCCCTTCCCCGCCTTCACGACCTCACCTACAATCCATCCACGAATAACCGACTGGAGACGCGATGCTTGCCATTCTTCCCGGCGTGCTGGCACTCGCCGCCATTTATTTCCTCTACGCCTCCATCAAGATCATCGGGCAGGCAGAGGTCATGGTCATCGAACGACTCGGCCGCTTCCACAGAGTCGCGCGATCGGGACTGAACATCCTGATTCCGATTCTCGAACGACCGAAGACGCTCGATGTGCGCTATCTCGAGAGCGACATTGGCGGCGTGCGCAAAATCGCGTCGGGTTCCACGACGCGCATCGACCTGCGTGAACAGGTGCTGAACTTTCCGAGTCAGCCAGTAATCACCAAAGACAACGTCACCATCGATATCGATGCGGTGCTCTACTACCGCATCGCCGATCCACAGAAGGCGACGTACTCGGTGCAGAACCTCCCGTACGCACTCGAGACCCTCACGCGAACGACGTTGCGCAACATCGTCGGCGAGATGGAGCTCGATGCCACACTCACCTCGCGCGATGTCATCAACAAGCGCATGCGAGAGGTTATCGAAGATGCATCAATCGGTTGGGGTGTCGACGTCACGCGCGTCGAGCTGCAATCGATCGAACCGCCGCGAGAGATTCAGCAATCGATGGAGCTTCAGATGCGCGCTGAGCGTGAACGTCGCGCGGCAGTGACCAATGCCGAAGCAACCAAACGCGCTGCCATTCTCGAGGCCGAAGGTGTGCGTGAATCGCAGGTCCTTCGCGCACAGGGTGAACGCGACGCATCCGTCCTGCGCGCACAAGGACTCGCCGAAGCACGACTGGCGATGGCGAATGCCGAGGCCGAGACGCTGCAGCGCATTGCCGCAGCGCTTCCTGATGGCCAGGCCTCCGCGTATCTCCTCGGACAGAAGTACCTCGAGGCGCTCCCCGCTGTCACTGCCGGCAAGGGGACGACGATCTTTCTGCCGGCCGAAGCGTCTGGAATGCTTGGCGCGTTAGGCGGCTTGCGCGAGATGCTGCGTCCGAGCGCGAATCCCAGCGGCGCTGAAGGTGGGGCGCGTCGCGCCGACGGCTCACCGCGGCCGCTGCTAGGGAATCCTCCCGGCGGCAACGCGGAGTAAGTGCACCGTTGCCGAAAGTCATCTCGAAGGAACGTGCACTGCTCATCGCACGCTCACATGCGTGCGAGCACTGCAAGGAATACTCGTTTAAGCGATTGGTGGTGAAGCCCGCGTCCACGGCGCAAAGGCGCGCACTCAACGCGGTCTGGCATGTGCAGCGCGTCTGCGGCGTATGCGGGCTGGAGCAGGAGATGGGTCTCGACGCCGAGGGCGACATCGTCTTCATCGGCTGACGTCGTGCGATCACTCGATATTCCGTCGGCGTCGGTCGGAGACCGCGTGCAGCACGAATTTCTTGTGCTTGCGCGCGAAGAGCGCCGCCAAGCTAACGGCGATCCGTTCGTCATTCTCACGTTAGGCAATGCGACCGGTCGCATCGCAACAGCGCCCGTCTGGCTCAATCAGCACGAGTGGATCGCCGGGGCAGAGCAGGGACGTGTCGTGCAGGTCATCGGTGAGATAGCGGAGTTCCAGCACCGGCGGCAGCTTCGCCTAACGAGCGCGCTGCGCGTTCTTCCGGCAGAATCCGTCACTGCGGAGAGTTTTCTTCCGCGCATCACCGTGCCGGTTGCGCAACTGTGGGACTGGGTTGACCGCGCTCGTGGGGAGCTTAAGTCTGTCACGCTGCGACGCGTTGTCGACCGATTTTTTGCTGATGACGCATTTCGCGTCGAGTTCGAGCGGGCGCCGGCGAGTGTATCCCGGCATCACGCGCTCGTCGGCGGATTGCTTCTCCATACAATCGAGGTCGCGACGTTGGCGCGAAGCGCCGCCCGGGTGCTCAAAGCCAACACCGATCTTGTCGTTGCGGGGGGGCTGCTGCATGACGTTGGCAAGGTGCGCGCTTTTGACATCACGCCCACCGGATTCTCCTGGACACCGATGGGGCGGCTGGTCGGGGCGGCGGCGATGGTCGCGTCGGCCTTGGACGAACGTCTCGCAGCGCTCGTGCCTAACGAGCTTTTGCCGCTCCACCTGGCCGAGTTGCATCACGTCGTGCAGTGCGCACAAGGTGAGCGAAGCGCGACGCCCGCGACTGTTGAAGGAGAAATTCTGCAGATGGCGGACGGGCTTTCGGTGCGGGCCGCTGATATAACCGATGCGTTGAGCGACGAAGACAGCTTTTCCACGGATGTTTTCAGCGATCGCCCCACGTTGCGCACGGGGCGTCGCGTCTGGCGGCGATCGCACTCCTGGGACTGACGGGTTGTTTGAATTCGACTTTGACGCGGTTTGATCGTCGCGGCTTCGGCGACCGCGTGCCCAACGCTTCACGCGGTATACGCGTTTGAAAGGTCGGTCCGCAGAAATTTGGCGTGGGAGAAGGCGACGTTTTTTCGACGAACGCGAGGGGCGGGAAATCGGCGCCATCGCGAGTCGTCAGGCGCACATAAGACTAGGACAGGTAGTGCAAATCACTGCGCCACTTGGATTTGCAACCCAAGGCGGTTACCTTTCCTTTAGTCGCGGCCTTCGTATTCCGCGCGCATCTCGTACCAGCTTAGGAGGCCTCATGCGCAAGCCCCGTCCGGCGACGTACAATCCGGCGCAGGCCCTACATCTCATCGCCAGTGATCGCACCGGCGAACCGCTGAGCTGCCCGTCATGCTCAGGTTCGATCGAGCGCTCGCCCGATCATTTTCCTCCACCACCCCGCTCGCATGTGACCCTAAAGTGCACTTCATGCGGACGGACAGCGCGCTATATTGCGGGAGCAGCTTAGTCGGGATTCCCGCGAAAGTCGATCGTTCGTGCTCGCGCGCTCGGTCGTCTTGAGCGCGCGAGCTTTTTTCTCCTCGCGTCGGATGGGGTTTCGTACCTATCTGCGCTCATCGGCCTCCGGATGGCTCGCGGCCGCGGGATGTCTTGGGGTCAGTATTGCTCCACAGTTTTGCCCCGCAGGGGAAGAGGAACGGCTCCATGGCTCGCATCACTGGCACAGTGAAGTGGTTCAACGACGCGAAGGGCTTCGGCTTTATTTCGCGTGAGGGTGGACCGGATGTATTCGTCCATTTCAGTGCAATCAACCAGCCCGGCTTCAAGACCCTTGCGGAGGGCGACAAGGTGGAGTTTGAAATCGTGCAGGGGCAGAAAGGGCCGCAGGCGGCCGACGTCATGAAAGTCTGACGGATCGCCTCTGTACGAGTGGGTCCCGGTCGCATGCGATCGGGACCCATCTTTTTTCCCTGGGGCAGTTAGCACACTTTCTTAACGTGCCGTTTGTCACGTTCGTAGGTAAACGTGACGCCTCGCAGCATTCGTCGTCTATCCATATCGTCGTGGCTGCAACGGAAACGAGGCGCGATGGACGGCACGGAGAAGCGAATGTCCAAGGAACAAAAAGTCGTTTACCAACGTGAACTGCCCGGCGGCGGCTTCGTGCATGTGGAGGAGGAGCAAAGCATGCGCGACACCGACACACATCGCGCGCACGTCACGGTGGAACGCCGCACCGATCCGACGCGTCGCGATGGGCACGAACCACCCATCATTGCGTCTGCCGAGGGCAAGGCGCCTAACGCTGTGTTCAACGAGCTCCTCAAGATCGCCCAGGACAACGTGGCGATTGCGAAAGCCCTTCTACGGTTACGGTCCGACGGCAAACCGCAGTTCTAGCAGGAGTGCACAAGAAAGCGCGAGATCACTATGATCTCGCGCTTTTGATATGACGTGCGGCCGACCTATCGATTCGATCTATCGATCCTGCGTTTGTACCTACGCGACGGCCGCCGTGGGAACAGGGAAGTCCAATTCCATTTGGCGCGGACGATCCGTAGATGCGCGCGGCAGCGGGACCACGCGACTGCGTGAAGCAGGATCGTTGCACGCACCGAGTAGATGTGCGGTCTGATGGTACAGGCGCAACGTCTGAACGGGTGCGATGTGGTCGTCCGGTGCAGCCGCTGCGATGCGCTGCGACTCTTCGACGACCGCGAGTGGAAGCGCAGACGCGAGGGGGTGGCGCAGCAGTTCAGCGATCGCGATTACGTCGCGGCGACGGAGCGCACTGCACAACGCATCTAGATACGCTAGCACGACACAGCCTCCGCGTTCGTGTGTAATTGATACTTTGCAACTAATACACCGGACGGTCAAGATTCGATCCCGTAACGGCGCCCGTTGCACTCACATTTCGATTGTGATGTCTGTGAGAAAGCGTCCGCGACTACGTGCTTGTGCCACTCAAGAGATACGACTGCAGCGCGTCATGCAGTGATGCGAAAATTACGCGTTACAACGCGTAATCCCTTTGACGAGAACCAATCCTACGCGCGACTCACCACCAAGGATGCCCTATGACAGAATGCAATGTGTGAACCGTTCTGCACCGACCTTGGTGTCACGCGCCAGCCACACGTTGCGCTCTCGGTACTCACGTTAGGAGTCGCTGGCGAATGAAGCACACCAATTCGTCGCCAGCGGACCATTTCACTTCGGACTCTCTCACTCGCTCGATCGTGGCAAGTTGGTGAAGCGCCACGGCGAATGAAGATCGCAACTACGCGAGTAAGTCGAATCGCACGCCGCGTCGCCCTCCGCGACGTTTACGCGGCGCAAAGCGGAAGAACTGGGCGGGACGCCCACGCCCCTCGCTCCGCCACTCGTCGGTCGGCTCAACGAGAAAGGCAGCCTGTAACGCACGACGAAATGAGGCTTTGTGTAGACGCTTACCCAGCAAAAGCTCATACATCTGCTGCAGTTCACTCAACGTGAACATCGCCGGAAGGAGACGAAACGCGATCGGCGCGTAATCCATGCGCGTTCGCAGTGCCTCGAGGGCAGCATCGAGCATGGCGCGCTGTCGTGGTGCCATCGTTGGCGGCTCTCCCACGCCAAACCAGGCATGATCCTCCGACGGGCGCTCCACATCCGCCGCGGGAACGACGGCAACAAAAGCGATCGATAGCGCAGCGTCGCTGGGATGTCGGCGATCATCGGCAAACGCTCCCACTTGCTCGATCCACGCCGGCTCGACGCCGCATGCGCTCCTCGCAATGCGACGTGCTGCCGCATCGAGCGACTCACCCACCGCTGCCTCGTCGAATGGCAACATCCAACGCTCGCGTGCGCGAGGATCATCGGAACGCACACACAACACCGCGAGCTGTTTCCCGCGTGGCGTGAAGAGTATGACGTCGATGGAAAACGGAGAGCGCCGACTCGACGCGCGCGCAGGGGGAGTGGAGGTGACGCTGCGGTCGCGCATGATGCGCGAATAAGTACCAACGTGACACTAATGTCAAGGGCGCGTCACACGCGTCGATCGACGCGCATACTACCCTCCGCTGAGAAACGCGTCAATCGACGATTCCCTCACCACTCGCGACACTCGCGACACTCGCGACACTCGCGACACTCGCGACACTCGCGACACTCGCGACACTCGCGCAAGAAGCGCGCATCGCCGCAATCGTCAGTCGTAACGCACTTCTTGCCGCGCGCTGCACCGACACATCCGCGACATCATCACGGAATTACTGAGCCGCGCTCCTCGCCCGCCCCGATCGGCAACAACGGCGGAATCGAAATCGGTAGCTTGGCACGAATCGGCGCTGCTCCCGTGATCGCTCGCGCCGCCGCCTTTTGCGACGACGGCGTACTCCCCCACGCGATGCCATAACTCCCCGTCTGCGGTGTTTGCAGCAGGAGATATGGAGAACCGAAAGACAAAAGCAGCACCTTCGCACCTTGAGCACGCAGCGCGCTCAAGAAGTCGATGAACGCCTTCGGTGCCCCAGCAGTCGCCGTCTCCGACGTGATGTTCACGTACGAGCTGACAACGACGACATCGCTCGTCGTCGCATCCTGTAGCACACGCGAATAGTCGGGGCGTTCGTCGTCCGCACTGATATACGACGTGCGCAAGCTTTCCGTGCTGCCACGAAGCTCGGCGTTGAACGTGGTTCCGGCTCCGAGATCTGCACGCCGCGCATATGTCACCGACAACACACGGGGTTTGCGCCCGCTACCACCGCGTGTCGCATTCGCCCGCAGCGGAACGAGCGCATCAGAATCGCGCGCGAGGACAAATGCGCGCGCCGCAATCGTGTCGGCGAGCGCGACGTGCGATTGATCGCCGACGACGCGACGCACGTTCTCAATGTCGACGAGTCGATTCTTATTGAGACCGAACAAGTGCTTCAGCGCCAGCACTCGACGCGCTGAACGATCGATACGCGCCTCGTCGTACCGTCCCTCCGCCACTCCGGCGACGACCGCATCAATGGTTCCCTTCACATCCGCCGGCATGAGGAGAACGTCGTTTCCGGCTGCAATTGCTCGTTTGGCTGCCTCGTTCGCGCCGAACGTCTTCACAACACCGGCCATGTCCATTGCATCCGAGATGAGGAGACCTTGGAAGTGCAAATCGTCCCGCAATAATGTCGTCATCACCTTCGGTGAGAGCGTCGCCGGCACAGCGCTCGAATCGAGCGCGGGAAGAAATCCGTGAAATGTCATGATCGCGCCGACACCCGCGTCGATCGCGGCGCGAAATGGTACGAGCTCCACGGAATCGAGCCGCGCGCGCGACGCGGTGACGGAGGCGAGTGCAAGATGCGAATTCGTTTCGGTATCACCGTGCCCAGGGAAGTGCTTGCCGGTCGCGAGCACGCCAAAATCCTGAAGCCCATGCACCATCGCCGCGCCGAGTCGTGCGGTGAGCTTGGGATCCTCGCTGAACGAACGAGCGCCGATGACCGGATTGGCGGGGTTGTTGTTGACATCCAGAACGGGTCCGAAGGCTATCTGGATGCCTAACGCACGCGCTTCGAGTGCCGTCACGCGCCCCATGGCATAGGCGAGCGCGGTATCACGCGTGGCTCCCAATGCCATCTGCAGCGGAAAGTTGGTCGCGCCGCCCAAGTCGATCGCGTTAGGCACGAAGAAGCCCGCGCGAGCCCGAAAGCCAACACCGGTCTCGAGATCAGCCGTCATCAGCAACGGCAGCGCGCTGAGTCGCTGCAGCGCGTTTGCCTTGATCGCGATGTCCGTGGGCGCACCAACCGACATGATGAAGCCGCCCACATGCTCTTGCGTCACCAAGCGAGACAGCCGCTCCCACTCAGCCGAATGCTCGGCGACATAGTCACCGAGAATCCATGGCCAGACGAGTTGCGCCACCTTGTCGCGAAGCGAGAGAGTGCGATTGACGGAATCACTCCACGCAACGGCCGCCTTCTCCGCAGCGCTACGCGCGCGCTTTCGCGCGCTCGGTAACGTTCCCCCCTCTTCGGGGATGAGAGCTACCGGGGCAGGTCGATCAGGAACCACGCGCTCGCCCGCACGCTCGGGCGCCGGCGCTTCTTCTGGTCTAGGCGCCCGGCTACATCCAATGCTGGCAACCACAATCGCCAATGCGATCGCGCGTACTCCTGTCCGCGTCACCACGAGATGCTCCCTTTCTTGCTCGTGTCGACGTCCTCTCCCGGACCGGCCTTAAACAGAAAAGCCTGCATGTTGCGCGTTAAGAATGTGCGGGCCTGCGGGTCCATCACGTTGAGCCCGTAGTGGTTGATCAGCATCGTCTGCTGCTTCAACCAATCTCCCCAGCACACCTGGCACGTCTCAGCGAGGATGCGCGCACCATTGGGGCCGGGAAAAGGAGGGCGCTCGAAGCCGGCGCGCGTTTGGCCACAGCGGGAGCATGTAACATCAGGCATGAGTACCTCAGAGATGAAAACACAGCGCGGCAGCCGAACCATCGGCGCTCGGGAGAGCCGTCCGGTGGGCGACCGCCGCGGGAGCATGAAAGTTAACGCGGAAGTGCAGGGGGAGGGGGAGTCGGAAGGACGGGTGAGATGAGAAGCAAACCGATCGTCGATGGATCCTGAACTTCATCGTTCGGCGCGTCGCCACCCCTTGTCCCGTCTCGCGCAAGCCTTCTCGAGCGCCACGACCCTGCAGGCGGGTTTCGCAATCCCTGACCGGAAAGTCACGCACCCACGTTTCGCGAGGTCACGCGCTGGATGCTTTGGGAGCGGGTGGACTCGTCGCGCGGCGCCTTTTGTCCCACTTGGGTTAGCTGACTTTGTGCCTATCGGAGCGTACGAGCCACGCTGGTTCATGCGCCACGTGCATATGAATCCCGAGGAGGCCATTCAGGCCTATCGCGAACTGGGGCTTGCAGCTGATGGGCGAGCGGGCGCCAAGTTCATGCCGATGCATTGGGGAACGTTCAAACTCACCGACGAGCCGACGGATGAGCCTTCCACGCCGCGCCCCCGCGGCGTGGAAGGCAGCAGCACTTCCGGTTGGTGATTTCTGGCTTCTCGCGTAAGAGACACGGAGGCGCTAAAGCCGCAGTTACGAAATGCGGCGCGGGAGTGAAGTTGTAAGACCTCTTGCGCCGACACTCGAGAGCATGGACCGCTTTTCGTACAACTCGCTTCGCGTTGCTCCGCGCCGTGCTGGCCCGCGTCGTGCCCGAAGACGGAGTGCACGCGCCGTACCGGTGGGCGATCAACGCCAGCGCTCCCTTTGGTTGTTAGGCGCGCTCGCCACACTGCTGCTCCTGCCGACGCTCCTTCACGCTCAAGGACTTCGCTCGCAGGTTGCGTGGGTCACGCTCTCCGCCACCAAGCGTGCGGAATCCGATAGCAGCAGCGCCCAACGTACGGTGCGCGGACCATCCGTGAGCGATATCGAGATTCCGTCCCCGCGTGGCGCAGCGACGTTCGATTCTTCGAGTGCGGCGGAGCTGCGGGTGGAGGAGGACGGTGTTCGCGGCGCGTCGCTCTGGGTACGCGACAGCGACAATCGCCTGATTCCATTATCAGCACGATGGACACGTGTTCCGCTGTCGTCGTGGTTGCGATTTCGCGCCGTCGCCGCCGGCGGATCATCGTTAGGCGCCGCGCGTTGGCAGCTGCGTTATCGACGCGTGCTGACCGACGGCACACCGGTGGGTCAGCAGGGCACGATCGTCACTGTTTCGACGGGAGCCGCTGCAGGACGATAACCAGCGGAACGACATCCTGCTCGCGCGCTGGTATTGCGGCTGTCGGGGCGCTCACGACGCTGAAGCGCCCTGGGAGAAGAAAATCGTCGAGCACGACGCGCACGCTGGCCTTTCGCGAGCTCGGCCGACGGACAAAGAAGCGACCGCGCGAATCGGTGTACACTGTTGTGCCATCGATCTCGAGGGCTGCGCCTTCGATTCCGCTCCCCGCCTCATCCACGACTCGGCCCGAGACCATGTAACGCTCGAGTCGAGCGCCATTGTCGCTTCGTGCGGTCATGCCACCTAAGCCGCGATACAGAAACGTGCTCCCCTGGGCCGAGTAGTGCACCTTGCCATCCGGCGTCACAAAGCTGCCTAACGAGACAGCATATGAACCAAGCTGTAGGCGAGCATTGAGACCGATCGTTTGCACAAACGGGTTCTTCGTGAGATACGGCGACTGCACGACCTGATAATCGAGCGACACACTGCTCAGCCCCGTGTTCAGCGTGCCACCGAAATTCACGGTGGTACGCCCCTGGTTGCGTGAAATCACCTGCAACAGCGACAAGCGCTGAGTGATCGTCTCGCGCAGCAAGAGGACGGGAGTTGTGATACGAGAGGGCGCCGGCTCCCACACACGCAGCAGATACAACTCGCTCTGGAAACGGCCTGCCATCGGCGACCGCGCCGAGACAAACGAAGAAATGTTTCGTTGTGCGCCCGATTGCGAGAGGAAGATGCCACTCGACAGCGACGTCTTGAACGGCGTGGCGTTGACGCCAAACTGCGTGAGTGTCGCCCGCTGGGCGAGCGTGCGAAACGACGAGTCTTGCCGAAAGTGTTGGCGCCCTGCGGTGAAGGTGAGTCCAAGACGTGGGCGCCAGGTGAGCAAGACGTTTTCACGCTCGTTCTCGCTCTGGAGCGGTAGCGGCGCCTCTGCTCGTCGAAATCGCGTGCCGAGGAGCGAGAAGGCGGCGCGCACGTCGAGCTTTTCGCTCTTGGCGTCGATGGCGGTCGAAGCAAACGGTGAGTTGCTTCCGACGCCTCCCGCGGCTGTCGCAACGACGTTCAATGCGGGACGCCACGTCGCCGACGCTAGCAGCGACTGGCGGGTGGTGATCACCGCATGGGCACCGAAAGATAGCGTTCGGCTTACGTCATACGTGGCGTGGGCGTACCCCATGCCATGACTCGCGCGATTCGCGGCGAAGTAGGGAGCAGCGAGCGCATTGGCACTGGCGCCGCCGAAGGCGTGAAGCGTGGTCCGGCCACGGCGACGTTGAAGTGAAACGCCCTGTGCCAGCATCGCGCTTCCACCGCCAAAGATGTCCGTCGGAAGCGAGAGCGGAAGGATGTCGTTGCCGACGCGAAGCGTGTCTCGCCCACCGATCAGGCGCCTCGCGGTAGCTCCGATCCGCAGTCCATCCAGATAGCCGATGCCTAACGAGCCGTCGTACCCATTTCCCCAGACGTTCACGACACCGCCGTAACCCGCGAACAGGGACGAACCGCCGCCTTGTACCTGGAAGACCTGTGCGGCAGCGCTTCGCCCAACGAGCGGATGCACCAGGAGTGCCATTGCCAGACCAATCGTTAGGTGCTGGCGTCGCACGGTGCGTCGCGATGACTGAGTGGCTCTCAACACGCGACGTCAATATGCGATTGCGCGCAGCACCAGCGTGCCACGGTAGGTTCCCGTGGCGAGGATCGGCGCACCGCGCAAATCGATTTGTAATTCGAGATTGTCGGTACGAGCGCCGGTCGTGTTAATGCCAGCCAGGACAACTTGCCGAAAGAGGTGCAGCGACGCACCAGCGGTCCCAATGCCTCCCACACCGTTCTGCGTGAATGCCGTGAAAGACCTGACTCTCCCGCTGCTCATTCGGCCAGCCACGAGTGACGAGGGGATCGCCGCAGATCCGGACGCGAGCGCGGCGGTGGAGGAAGAGAAGTATGCGACCAGATCTATCAGGGTCGTCGCCGAGAGCGTCCACTCGGTCGTGATGTTGACAGGCGAAGGGAATGTGTTGACGCTGTTGTCGACTATCGTACCGATGGCCTGCGTTGCACCCGAGTTGATGCGAATGGTGAGCGCATTCGCCGCCGCGGCGATGGCTGAGGACGTGGACGTGTGTTGCCAGAATCCGACCGGGAGAAGCGCTGGAGTGACGGCGGCGATATCGGCCACCTGTGCCTGCGCCCTCGCGCTGATGCCTAACGACAGGGCGACCGCGGCATGACAGAACGCGCGCTGAACGCGGCTGCGCGAGGCAGGCGGCGTCTGGAATCGATCGGCGCGATCGCTACTGGCTCTCACCTGCACGCCGCGACTCCATCGAGAAATTCGCAAAGCGCAGCATCACGCGATCGGGCGCTTCACGGCCATCCCATGGGACTTCGACGCGGCGACGACTCATGGGGAAGAGCGGAAAGCCGCCAAACGGAGTCGCGTGACGGCCACTTGCCGAGAGTTCCGATCCGATCACCCTGCCTAACGAGGCACTGGAATTTTCCAGTTCGACCACCGCCTTTTTCGACGTGGAATCGAACGTGAAGCCGCGAATGGCGACCGCGCTCTTATTGAGTGGGTCGCGTTGCAGGAGATACACGACGTGCGGAAGTTCCAGTCGCACGTTCAACCCTTCGCTGGTGCGGGCCCCCGTCATGGCACTAAGAATCATGAACCACGCGGGAAGCTGCTTCGCCCGTGCCTCGTAGTAGACCGAGTAGGTGCCTAACGGCGGAATACGGAACGACATCGCCGAGAGCTTGAGCTGCACGTTCGTACTGTCAAAGGGCTCATCAGTGAGTGTGCCGTGTTCATCCACGCGAAAGCCGCGCGCTTCCAGCACCACGCTCATCGGAAAGAGCGTTTCGTTCACGAGCTCGAACTTGCCGCTTCCCTGCAAGGGATATTCGACAACGGCGGGGCGTACCGATTGAGCCCCGGCACGCGGGACCGGGACGAGCCACGCGGAGGCGCCCAGCGCGAGAAGTGTTCGAATCCGAAAGCGCATGGCCTGAAAGCGGTCGTTAGGCAGTGAATGACGTGCGATGTCTACTGCGTAATGGCGCGGAGATTGAGCGTACCGGTGTATGTGCCCGCGGTCGCGGCTTGGCCGGTGAGGTCGATCTGCAAATAGAGATCGTCCGTGCGATTCGACTTCTTGTTCGCACCGTTCACGCTCTGCGAGAACAGCTGCAACGTTCCGCCAGCGACACCGGCTGACGCCGCGCCTCCGCTAACCACCGCGCCGCTGAAGGGGTTGAACAACCCGGACGTGCCGAGGCGCCCCTTCACGAGCGACGACGCGATGTAGTCCGTCCCGTTAGCCAGTGCCTGCGAAGGAGAGCTGAAGTAGCCGACGAGTACAACAGCGGCCGCCGAGGGATTGATATCCCACGTGGTCGTGATGTTCACCGGCGTTGCGAAGCTGTTGACGGCGTTGTCGGTCAGCGACGCGAGATTGAGCGACGATCCTGAGTTGATGGCGACGGTGAGCGTTGTTTGCTTCACCGCGGTCAACGACACTGTCGGAATATTCGACAGCAATCCGGACTGTGCAGCGGCGGTTTTGGCGATGACGACGGTGGCGAGGGCAGCAAGTCTGATCGTGCGGCGGTTGAGCATCACAACCTCGAGTGGCGAGAGTGGGCTTTGTACGGGTGCAACGCGCCGCTGCGGCTGGTCCGCGGGTGATAATGACGCGCTCATCCATTCGGTCTTCCGCCATTCGACGAGCCATTTCGCTGACCGTCACCCATTTGAACAGTGTCGCAAATATTGACAGTGATGGCTCGGTGCTCACCCGTCGATTGCATTTTGCGTCACGCTCTCGGCGACGTTTCTCCCAAATTGGGAGCGCAGCAGACGTCGCGAACAACTCGAAGCGCGGATTGTCAGCGGGCCGGAGCGTTAATCGCCGCTGTGACTGCGACTTAAGTCCGCGCGCACTCGTGCCGATACTGCGCGTCCTGACCGCCTTACTTGCCCGCCATCTGAGTGGTTCAACGGTGTCGCATTTTGCCCCTGGCGGCCGTCGCCGGCCGAAGAGGCTGCTTTCAGTCGTTAGGGCTGGACGCCGCGAAGTGCCGGCGAATCCAGTCGACGGTGAGGGCGGCGACTTCTTCGCGATCGAAATCGACAGTCACCACGTGGCCGCTTCGTCGCACCCAGCGGAGCTCCTTCTCCGACGATCCGATGTGGTCAAAGATCGCGCGCGCGGTCTCCGCGGGAATTCGATAGTCGTGCTCCGACGCGATCATGAGCGTTGGAACGTTCTGTCGCGCGCTCGACGCGATGCCCCGATCGACGACGTTGCGCAACTCTCGCAGCAAACGTGGCGTCGTGATCCCGTAGCCTAACGAGTCGGCACGCGCGTTCGGCTCTCGAATCGATGATTCTTTGTCGCTGGTGAAGAACGGTCGTACAAGCGACCAGATGGGCCATATCGGTGTCACCCACCGCGCTGACGGCGTCATCGACAAATAGGGCGTGATCAGGACGAGGGACGTCAGTGTTCCTCGTTGCTTGCCCTCCTGGGTCGCGAGGAGCGATGCGAGTGCGGCTCCCATCGAGACACCAACAACCGCAACTTGCTCGCATTTCACCCTCAACGCAGCGTACGCCTCTCGCGTCGACTGCTCCCATTCGGAGGCGCATGAATGACTAAAGACCTCAAGCGTCCGCCCGTGACCAGGGAGTAGAGGTGCCCGAACGGTCATTCCTGCCGCGTGCAGCGCCCGCGCTACGGGAACGACGCTTTGCGGTGAATCACCAAAGCCATGTAGTATCAGGACACCAAATCGTCCCGCGTCCAACGCAATCGACTCAGCGCCCGCAACAACTCCGTCGGGGCCAGGCGGATGTTCGCGCTGGCGTTGCCGGCTCGCGCGCCGCCACGCCAATGCGTGCCGCAACCACAGCACGAGAATGATCGCGAGAACCGTCGCCGCGGCGCGTATCAATGCGTCAACGAGATGCGTGAGACAAACCGCTCAAAACCAGACGAGCATCAGTAACGTGGAATCGCGGGATCTACGTCGGCCGCGTATCGATCGATTCCACCGGCGACTTTCCACACGCGCTTAAGGCCATGATTCACAAGAAATTGTGCCGCCATCAGGGAGCGTACGCCGTGGTGACAGTACACAACCACATCGTCATCGGGAGTAAGCGATTCGCTCGCACGCGCGAGGTCAGCGAGAGGGATCAACCGAGCGGTATCCAGCCGCGCAACCTTCCACTCCCACTCCTCTCGCACGTCGATCAACTGCGGCAAGTTGCCTGTAGCGAGTCGTGCCGCGAGTTGCGACGGTACGATGTTCAACACAGCCAAAGGCATTGGCGAATGAGTCGTCGACTGCGTGCTCTCGCACGACGTTCTGAAGGAAGGGAGTCGCGAAATCGAGCGGCGGCGAGAATATATGTGTGTGACTTCCGGCCGGGCGCCCAAATTGCAGATTGGGAGTCCCGCACTGAAGAGCTCGTCGTGGTCCCCTTCCTTCCTAGATGTCTTCCCGCCCGCCGATCGACGGCAGCACGCCCCGCCCCCGCCCGATCGAAGTCGCTATAGTCGGCAATGATGCACTGGTCGCCGCGCTTCCCGCGCGCCCAGTGCAGCTGTCGCATGCGATTCATGCGATGGGCTACGACTTCGCCGTGCCCGTGAGTTGGGGGGAAGAAATCGTCGCCGAGCATGCGCTGCGCGCGCTGAATGCGCGTCGGCAAGCGCCGGCGATTTTCTGCGCGTGCGCGCGCATGCGCGAGCGACTCCTCGCGTCGGGATCAGAGCTTGCGGCGCACATCGTCGCCTTCGTCTCGCCCGCTGTTGCAGCTGCCCGGTATGTTCGAGCGTTGCAGCCGACGGTACGCATGCGCGTGACGTACATCGGGAGTTGCGACACGGGAGGCGACGCGGCAATCAACGCGACGTTGGCGCCTGACGACCTCCTGAGACGGCTCGCCGAGCGCGGCATTTCGGCGGTACGCCAACCCGCCGTCTTCGATTCGGTGATTCCGCCCGACCGACGCCGTTTCTACTCGTTGCCAGGGGGGTGTCCGGCGCCCACTGCCCTCGCCTCGCACGCCCCCGAGTGGCACCAGGTGACCGTCGACGATGAGGCGTTCGCGACATCGCTCGCGGAGCTGCTACTGGAAGGTGCTCGCGCGGTCATCGACCTCACGCCCCGTCTCGGATGCCCCTGCTGCGCAGCGTTAGGGAGTGCCGCCCGTGACGAAAGAGAAGGGCACCGACCGACACTCTTGGGTGAATTGGAGCCTCCGCGTTCGAATGCCCCCGTGCTCGATCACGACATCGACGTAGCGGTCGACGCACCGCCGTTGCGTCGAGGGCGCACGTTGCCCGCTGAATCAGTCGCGCGCGACGTGCTCGCCCGCGAACGCGCTGACAATATTGAGGAGCGCGCGCAAAGCGCCGCCGCTCCGTCGACGTCGCGCGATGCACAGATTCGCGATCAGCAGGTGCGCGATCGGATCTTGCGCGAGGGCGCGTCAGGTGAACGAGGTGTAGCGGCGCTGGAACCGACCCAAGGCGCTGTTACGGCTCGTCCGCCCGCCCCCACGGCTGCCATGTCGCCGTCAGCCGCAGCTCCTGCAGGTCGCCCGGTCGAACAGGGCGCCGTGCCGGCGGTAGCGCAGGAATCGATGACGCGCGATACGACTCGTCGCGACGAACGCGAGACGCCGGGCGTTCATCGCGCGGCAGCGCATCAGCACGACGTCAGCGGCGCTGAGTCCGAGCGCGAGGTGCCGCGCATGGCACTCCCCGCCGATGTACCTCCGCCACGCCGCATATTCGGCTCGTTGCGCCTTGAGGGAGGACACGAAGGAGCCGCGCGTCGTCGAATTGCCGTTACGCCGCCCAGCGTTCCGGTGATGCCGCTTCGTGGAGGTGCTGCTGCGTCGTTAGGTTCGGGAAGTGCCGCGGCGCTTCGCGTGCCAGTGGCGATTCCGCCCCACGAGCCAGCGGAGGCGCCGGAGATCACCCCCGCCATTGGCGTTCGCGCGATTCAGGCGCACCCCACGCCGGTCGAGCCGCCACGCGCTCCGGTACCCATTCTCCCCATCGCATCGTCTCGGACGGAAGGCACCACTCCGCCTAACGAGTCGCCAGTGGCGAAGTCGGCAGAACCCCTGAAACCGGCCCGCGGGCGCACGGTGCACGACTCCTTCGGCGTTGCGAGGCGCGCCGCGCGTGCGCGTAGCGCGCGCCTTGCCGCGGCCCGACTTCATCGTTCGCCCGCGGAGAAGTCAAGCGCAGCCGGCGAGCTTCAACACGTTGGCCAGCAGCGGTCCCCAAAGGATATCGAGACGCCACTCCCCACAGCCGTCGAACTCTCAGCTCCGGCGCCTGAAAGCGTGGTCCAATCGAGCCCGGCGCCTCTCGACATCGCTGCAGCTGCGCTCGCCGCTGACGCGCTGGTCAATGCGAGCGCCAACGAACCCGTGGTGCACGACATCTGGGTCGAAGCCGAACTGCAGGCAAAATTCGCCGACGTCATCGTGAGGGCGAAAGCGGAGCAGGGGAAGGCTTCCCTCGATAGACCACCGGCGGACGCTGCGTTGATCGGCAACGCGCCGCTGGCCGACGAACTCTCCAGGGGTGTAGCATCTCCGGTTGCAGCTGGCGGGGTGAGCACCGCCGCAGGAACCATTGAAGTCGGTGAACATGAGTTGCGCGATGTGGCGCACGGCGCCTTCACACCGACCACAGGATCCGAATCCGCCGACGTCGAAAGCGATCCGGCGACCATTGTCGAGGAAGTGACAACGGAAGGCACGCTCGCTCCGACACCGACGACTCCAGCGGACCCCGCAACCATGGTGGCGGCGGCGCAAGTCGTGTTGCCCAGTGAGTCGGATGACCCACCTAACGAGTCCGCATCGACAGATGCTGCCGCGGATGTCGACGTTTCCGCATCCGTCGTCGTCGGGATGCCGCTCTCCCAAACGCCGTTCTCATTTCCCGTGGAGTCTCCGCGCCCGGGCCCGCGCGTGATTCGCGGACGTGGGCGCCCGGCGCGCGCACCAATCGTCACACACACCGATCGAAAGCGCGAGGAGTCCGAAAAACGCCGGTCCGACGAACCGCATCCGATGGTGACGCTCGCAATCACCGTGGTGGCCGTGATCGCTGTGCTCATCGCCCTCGCCCTCGTCTTGCAGCGTAATCCGCTCGCACCGTAGCGCACACCGCCCGCGCTCCCTCCCATCCCACGCAGACGAGCGCCAGCGATGACCGGCGCTCGTGCTTCTGGTGTGACGCCTTTAGTGCGTGCCTAACGACTCGCGCGCCAAATCAAGCTGTCGCGCTGCCGCCGCGAAGCGCGACGCGAGGTCATCGATCTCACGCTTCACCAGTGCCTCGTCACGACCACGTAGCGCCTCGTTCACCGACGGCAGCGCCATGTTCGCGTATCCGTTGTTCTCGTCCGCGGCGTAAATGAGATTCCGGAACCAGGGGCGGGTACGCAGCCCCTCAGGACGCGTGAGTGCACGCTCAACACCCAACAACGCCTTGTTGGTGCGCTGCCGTACCGTCGCGTTAGGCGACCCAGCCAATGCTGCGTCGCGGGCGGTGGCAAACGCGCGCGCCGCCCGCTCCATCGCATCGATGGCCTGCGCTAACGGCACAGTAGAAGCCGCCGTGCGCCGCGCGGCGAGGCTGCTATCGATCGGCGGGAGATACCGCCGCATCGTCCGCGCGTACTCTGCATAGTCGTACGGGATGATGTCTGCATTCGCGAGGCGGAGCACCATCGAGGCCGCGATGCGAGCCGCCGTCGCATGATACGTGAAATTCGTGTCGCCGAATCGCGTCATCCACGCGTACGAGTCGTACATGGAGTGGTAGACGCCGCCAGGCCCCCCAAAACCCCACTCGGCAATCGGAATGCCCAAATGGTTGTAGAAGCCAGCGAAGTCGGAACCGCCACCCGGGTCGCCCATCGGTGGCTCGATGGAATCGCTCGTTAGGCGTTGGGCGCGCCGCCAGCTGTCATATACGCTCCCTTTCCCCGACGGATCGTCGACATGCTTCACGACATCTCGTAACAACGCACGCAGCGACGGCGAGCCGCCTCCGCCGAATGCACTTCCCGTCGCCGCCACATCCTGGTTGAGATACGCTACGGCGCCACGCTGCAGACGCAACGAGTCATCTTCCACGTATTCAGTCGAGCCAATCAAACCCCACTCCTCCGCGTCCCACGTGGCAAAGACGATGGTCCGCTTGGGACGATTGCCTAACGCGACTTGTGCCGCCACCGCGCGCGCCGCTTCGAGTACGCTCACCGTTCCGCTCACATTGTCGCCGGCACCGGGCCCCCACGCATCACGGTGAGCCCCGATGATGACCATTTCGTCCGGATACTCGCTTCCGCGTACGATGCCAAAGGTGTCCCAGATCGTCTTGAGCGCTCTCGTAGCGGTGTCGGTCGCCACGGCCACACGCGCCTTGATGGGCCCGGGCCCCACGTGGTAACGGAAGGGAAGTCCCCCCTGCCAGCCCCGCGGAATGGCCGTGCCCCGTAACCCCCGTAGCAACTCCGTCGCGTTGCCGTAGGAGATTGGCACCACCGGAATGCGCGGAACATTCATCTCAGCCGTCGTTAGGCGGCGCGCACCCGCCGTGCTCGGCCATCCCGGCGTGCTCGGATCACCATCACCGTTAAAGACCGAACCACGCTGAATCCCCTGCGACGGACGCATCGCCCCTTCCGGATAGACGTCGCCCTGCACGTATCCATCGTCCTGAGGATCCGAGTAGATCAGGAGCGCAACAGCGCCGTTCTTTTCCGCCTCGCGCGCCTTGATCCCACGAAACGAACGACCATATCGCGCAATGGCAATTTTTCCCTTGACCGAAACGCCCGCATCAGCAAGCTGCTTGTAGTCCTCGATCAGTCCGTAATTCACGTAGACGACATCTGCGGTCACGTCGCCCGATCCACCGTAACCATTGATCGGAGGCACTTCTCCGGTGGTGCCTAACGTGGTGTCCTGTGCGAGCGCGCCCTCGCGCAAATCGAGCTCGCGCGGTTCGGGAGCAACACGCCACGCCCGCACGCTGGTGGGATGCGGCATCCAGATATCGTAGGCGCGGACTTCTGTCTCGAGTCCCATCGCTTTCATCTGCTGAATCACGTAGTCACGCGTCCTCGCCTGCGCCGGCGTCCCGGACACATGTGGCTCGGCCGAGAGGGCACGTGAGTGCGCGGAGGCCTTGGCGGGATCGGGCGCCGCGGACGCCGCCTTTTCGAGCGCGCGTTGACGCTCAGCGTTTCCGGCGGCGTAGCCGGTGATGCCCTGGGCGAAAAGTGTTGATGGAACCAACACGCCCGCGAGCGTGAGCAATCGACGTCGATGTGACATGCTGTTGGTGTTTAGAGAATCCTGCGGGTGGATGGAAGCTCGCAACGATGGTATCGACTCGACTCGATAGAACAGTTCAGTGGTCGAGGTCCTCGTATTCGTGTAAGGCGCGTGTGAGGGCAGCGCGTAGCCACTCATCAGAACGCCCATGGTCCGGACTACCGCGTACCAACAGTGAAAACTGTCGTGCCATCTCCGTGTCGACTTGCGTCGCGTCGGGTCGCTGCACACCTAACGAGTCAAGCGAACGTTCCGCAAGTTGGCGCAGGAGCTGGCGGGTGCTGCCGTCGACACCCGCAAGGCCGCTGCTATCGGTAGTCCGCGGTGCCGTCGACGCGTCTCGCTGTCGCCTCGGCGCCTCGAAAAGCGCGCGCAAGGGCGCGAGCTTCACGGCGAACGAACCCGCGGTGTGCTCGCGTATGTCGAGCACGACGCCAGCGCGACGAAGTCGAAGCAGCAGGCGCTGAATTTCGTCACGCACAACTGGGACGTTTCCCGGACTCCCCTTGCCGCGCCCAGTGATGAGCAACACTTCGCCCACGCGCTCCACCTGTCGCGTGCGGAGCCATCCTTCGGCTCGACGTACCGCTTCGGCGCCCGACGGCAAGCGATCGCGCAAGTTCAAGATGTTCGCGCTCCCGAAGCGCGCCTCGTCAAACGCATGCTGAACCGCTGGGCGCCGCCGCATTGCCTAACGAATAGCGTGCACCAGCGGTCGCCCGTCCAGTCGCTCGAGTGGCTTGATGCCCAGGACCGCGGCCAGGGTCGGCGCGATATCGACCACGCGGGCAAACTCGGGATAACGTCCGCTCTTGAACGGCGCACCGTAGAACAGCACAGGAACGTGCGCGTCGTAATCGTGCGGTGTCCCATGCGTCGCCACGAGCGCCAATCCCGCCGGATAGAAGTACGGCTTGAGCGTTACCGTTACGGCGGCATTGATGTCCGGCGGGAGCATGTGTAACCAGCGGCGGGCAATCGCATCCTTCGTCGTATCCTTCTTCGCGAGTTCGGACACCACGTCCGATCGAAGCACGCCATCGACGCGCGCAAAAGCCGCTGCGTACACTTTCGCCACCGAGTCTCGCTTCACTTTCGCTTTCGCCAAGCCGACCGGATCGAGCACGAGGAAATCGTCTTCCCATCGAAAGGCGCTCGTGTCGACGCCGGCCTGCCGCAAACTCTGATAGATGCCGCGCACGACGGGAAGCACGTCCGCATGACCCGTCGTGTTCGACGGGCGATAGCGCGACTTGACTGACGCATCGGGAATTGGCGCAACGCCGTGGTCAGCGGTCAGCGCGATGATGATGCGCGTGGAGTCGCGCAACTTGTACAGCGAATCGAGAAACGCGCCCATGTAGCGATCGAGGCGTACAATCTGATCGTGCAGCTCGCGCGAGTCCGGACCGAAGCGATGGCCCACCGCATCCGTCGTCGACAACGACACCGCCAGCAAATCGGTGCGTGATGGATCGCTCCCCAAGCCGCGCGCATTCACGCCGGCGAGTGCGAATTGAAGCGTGATCTCATCCATCATTGGGTAGGTCGCCATCGCCGCTGCCGTCTGTGCGCCGCTTGCCGGAAATCGGTGGGGAAAGACGTAATCAGTTCCCATCGACTCGAGCGCCACGCTATCCGGCTCCGTGTACGACGCCGCTGGGAGCAGAAGATCCCAGGATTTTCCGGCGTACGACTGCGGCAAGTGGCGCGCGTTGAACTGCTGCACCCACGTCGGGAGCGTATCGCCGTAGTAACGGCTTGTCGTGAAGGTGCCGTTCGTGGCGTACCAAAACGGCTGACCTTTCGCCTTGCCTAACGGGAGTATCGCGCCGCGATCTTTTCGCGACACCGAGAGCGCACGCGTGTTCGGATCGGCAGCCAACATCCAGTCGGTAAGCGTCGTTCCGCGAAAACGGAACGGCGAGGCACCAGCATCGGTGGCGCCGATGAGCGGTGAGTTGGGATCATTCACTCCCGCGACGTTGGCCACGATTCCCGTGGAATACGGAAAACGCCCCGACAGAGTGCTCGCGTGCCCTGGAGCGGTCTCGGTAATCGCGTGATCCTGGAACGCGTTCGTGAAGAACGCCCCCGACTTCGAGAGGCGGGCCAACCCCCCGGTCAACTGCGACGCGTAGACGTCGAGGTAGTCGGGACGCATCTGGTCGACGGTGAAAAAGACGACGAGCGTCGGTTTCACCGCCATCGGCGTCACGGGAGGAACACTGGTCTCGCTCGTCGCCGGCGACGTCCGTTCGGTCGTGGTTTGCGCACTCGCGCAGCCGAGACTCACCAGGAGTGCGGCAACGGACAGGGGGAAGGATGATATCGATCGCATGATTCGCGCGTTCGTGGGGAATCGGGTTCGCGGAATCTACGGCGCCGCAGTCGTCGTCGCTGTCGTGAATGTGTAGAGACGTTGCATCAGGTCGCACTCTTGTCGAGCTAGTCACATGTTGTGAGCGCCGCCCTTTTGGCGTGCACCACCTTAAGGCTCAGGAGTGGAACTATGCGTCCCCCCTACGTTGGCCTTCTCGCGTCAATCGCCGCTGCCGCACTGCTCTGTGCTCCATCGGCCGCGAAGGCGCAGTTCACTGGTAGTACACGCCCCGTGTCTCTGATTGTCTCGGGAGGTGCGACAATCCCAACGGGGAGCTTCAAGGACTATCACAACTTGGGCATCCACGGCGACGCGTCGCTCCTGATCAACGTCTTCGGCCAAGCGTTACGCCTTCGCCCCGAGCTCACGTACGGGCGCTTCTCGATCTCCGACAAGCTGTCGACTGCGCTCGGCCTCGCGCGAGCGGTGCGCGGCGCGATACTCCCCACCGCGCGCAACGCGACGGCAGCGTATTCCACGAGCGACGTCTCTACACTCCTCGGCGGCTTCGGAAATATCGAGGTGCCACTTGCCGCGGGTCTTTATGTGCTTGCCGGAGTGGGGGCGATCGATCTGAAGACCGACGCGACCACGACAGGAGCCTCGTTCAACGCAACGAATTTGTCGTACAACGGTGGTGCCGGTCTGCGATTCAAGCTGGGTGGTATCGCCGGCTTTGTTGAAGGGCGACTCAATAACATTGCTGTCGACAAAGGGAAGGCACTGTTCAAGGACGTGCGCACTGTCCCTGTCACCTTCGGCCTCGTGTTCTAGCGCAACGTAGTTTGGACACGCGCTGCCTAACGTTGCTCGCGCGGCGCTCTCACTCCCACCGAAAGACTTTGCCGAGAGCGCCGTGCAGACAGCAAAAATGAGTGCGAGGGCGCCCACGTCGCCGATAGCGATGGTCTTTCCGTACGTCTTTCGAAATCCTGCGACTTCGATGACCGCGCGCGAGGCGTGACCGTGTGTCACGCGAAGAACCGGTTCACCTCATCAAACGCGATGGAACCGGAAAAGCCTCCAAACGTGCCGCGCTCACTCAACTCTCGCGCAGCGCGCACGAATCCATGCCACGCCGTGCGCGCCAACGCGCCGCCGACGCTGATTCGCCGAACGCCTAACGCGGCGAGGTCGGCGACGGTGGTGAAGTCACTCCCAACCAGCACGTTCACCGCCTTTGGCGCCACCGCCGCAACGATCGTCGAGATCTCGTGCTGTGAGCGAATTCCTGGCGCGTACAGACAATCCGCTCCCGCTTCTGCATACGCCACCAGGCGACGCACCGTCTCCGCCAGATCGGGGCGCCCTACGATGAAGCCCTCTGAACGTCCGGTGAGGAGTATCCCCGTCTTGCTCTCGTCGATTGCACGTCGCGCCGCCCGTACGCGCTCGACCGCTAGCTCGAAGTCAAACAGCGGAGCATCGGCGCTCCCCGTGGAATCCTCGATTGAAAGTCCGGCAATGTTGGTCGTCGTCGCCGCCGCCACGTTTTCAGCCACGCGTTCCGGCTCAGTCGCGAACCCTCCCTCGAAGTCCGCGTTCACCGGAATAGAAACGTTGCTGCTTACTGCGTTTAGGTGGGCGAGCGTCTGCGCGAGAGTGACGTTATTGTCGGCGCGGCCCTGGCTCCACGCGAATCCAGAACTGGTCGTCGCCAACGCCTTGAAGCCCAGCTGCTGTAAGTAGCGGGCACTCCCTACATCCCACGGGTTAGGGATGACGAAGCAGCCGGATTCGTGCAGCGTGCGAAAGACCGCGCGATGATCGTTAGGCATGTGTTTTCAGGACCGGATAGCGGATGCAAATGGTGCGGCGCCGGGGCTCAGCGGAAAACGGCGATATCGCCCAACGCCTTCCGCTGGAGATCTGGAACACGCGCGCCGTCCGCTGGATAGCCAACTGGCAGAATGAGATACGCCCGTTCGTTTTCCGGCCGCCCTAACAATGTGCTGAGAAACGTCATGGGGTTTGGCGTGTGCGTGAGGGTCACCAACCCCATGCGATGAACGGCGGCAACGAATAAACCCACGGCAATCCCGACGGACTCCACCGTGTAGTAATGCGTTCGCCGCCTTCCGTCGGGGCGCACACCGAATGCCTGACGAAAAACCACAACGAGCCACGGTGCATCGGTCAGGTGCGGCTTGTGCTCGTCAGTGCCTAACGGGGCCAGCGCTTCGCGCCAATCCTCCGGCGCTCGCCCACTGTAGAACTGCCGTTCTTCCGCCTCCGCTGCTTCGCGAATCTCGCGCTTGAGTGCGGGATCACTCACCGCCACAAAGGTCCATGGCTGCTGGTGCGCCCCACTCGGCGCCGTCCCCGCCGTGCGGATCGCGAGTTCGATGAGGTCACGCGGAATGGGGCGGTTCGAGAAGTGGCGCGTCGTGCGACGCCTGTTCATCTCCTCGAAAAACGCTTGACCGCGCGCGCGCGACTCTTCGAGCGCAATCTCACTGAACTGCAACGGTACGAACGGAAACTCGGCGCTCATGATCGCTCAAAATGAAGTCGAACGAATATGAACGCCGAGCCGGGTCGCAGCGAGAAGCGGCGCCCAGTTCTTGTTAGGTAGTCGCCGCCATCAGCACGACTTCCAGAATCTCAAGCCCACGCGCGAGATCGTGGGTCGTCGCCACCAGCGGCGGTAAGAACCGCAGCGTATGCTCACCGGCAGAAACCAGCAGCAAGCCGTTTTCGCGCGCACGCGCGATCACGTCCGCGGCCGGCTCGACGACGTCGATTCCCCACATCAGCCCAGCTCCGCGAACCGCGCGCACGCGCTGCGTGCGCTCTGCGATGGCTCGGAGTTGGTCGCCAAACCAGCTCCCGATCTCACGCACATGGGCAAGCAGCTCAGGGTTGGAAAGTCGATCGAATACGTGGTTGGCCACCGATGCCACAAAGGGGCCGCCTCCAAACGTCGTTCCGTGATCACCAGGCTGCATCGCCGACGCGATCTCTTCGGTTGCCAGTATGGCGCCCATCGGGAGCCCGCCAGCGATTGGCTTCGCCAGCGTCATGATGTCCGGCGTTACGCCTAGTGATTCATACGCAAAGAGATGTCCTGTACGTCCAAGGCCGCATTGAATCTCGTCGAAGATGAGCGCAATGCGCCGCTCACTCGTTAGGGTGCGAACCCCGCGCACGAATTGCGGATCCAACACCCGTACTCCCCCCTCGCCTTGAATCGGCTCCAGGATGACGGCTGCAGTTGTCTCCGAATTCAATGAGATGTCGAGGTCGTCGAGATCACGTTCGAGTATTGATACACCGCCCGCGAGCGGGCGAAACGGCATTCGGTAGTTTGGCCGATCGGTGGCCGCGACCGATGCAAAGAGACGTCCGTGGAATGCGCCGCGCACCGAGAAGATTTCGTGCTTGGCGGCTCCGCCGATGCTGCGTGCCCAGCGGCGCGCAAACTTGAACGCGCCTTCGTTTGCCTCGGCGCCGGAGTTACAGAAGAAGACCCGGTCGGCAAATGAAGAAGCGACGAGTTTTGCCGCCAGTGCTTCTCCCGGTGCCGTACGAAACAGATTGGACACGTGCACCAATCCCTCGGCCGCGTGCACGATGGCATCGCGAAGCCCTGGGTCGCCGTAGCCTAATGCGTTGACGGCAATGCCACTCGTGAAATCGAGGTAGCGCTTCCCATCCGCGTCAAACAATTCGATCCCCTCGCCACCGACGAGTTCCATCGGCGCGCGCTTGTACGTGGGCACAAGGGCATTCTGAGCCGCGGAGGAGCCAATCGGTTGCGTCATTGTTGCCATTGTTCGTCGGATGTAGGAAACGTTGAAGAGAGCTGATCGTTAGGCGCTTCGCGACGATTCGGCACGAAGAGACGTCATGGTCGTCCCAGCCTGTGCGTCCGAGATGGCGCTGATGTCACCAATCCGTACTCGCTGCACGCCCGCCGTCAGCGCGCGCCCCGCTGCCTCGAGCTTGGCGATCATTCCGCCAACTGCGATGCCGTTGGCGATGAGTGCTTGCATCTCGTCTGCGTCGAGCGCGGCGATCGGAGAAGCATTCCCGTCCAGCACGCCCGCCACGTCGGCCACGAGAAGGAGTTCGTCCGCGCCCAACGCGGAGGCGATCGCCGCTGCCGCGTCATCGCCATTCACGTTGCACCCTCGACCGTCGGCGAAGCGTCCCAGCGGAGAAACGACGGGGACGAAACCGCCGGCAAAGAGCGCGGACAGAAGTCGAACATCCACCACCTGCGGTTCGCCGACTTCGCCGAACTCTCCGTTGCCAAACCGCGAGCACGTGAGGAGCGCTCCGTCTTCTCCGGAAACCCCGGCAGCGCGCACCCCGGCCGTGAGGAACTCGGACACCAGGCGCTTGTTCACCGTGCCCGATAGAACCATTCGCACCACGGCGAGGTCGCTCTCGGTCGTGACGCGACGACCATCACGAAATGTTGGCTCGCCACCCAGTTGCCGTTGCAGCTGTGAGACTTCATCCCCTCCGCCGTGCACCACACATAGCGACACGCCGCTGGCCGCTGCCTGTGCGACCGCGCCTGCGAGGCGCGCATCACCTTGCGCCCGCCCGCCAATCTTGATGACGCGCACGACACCCCTCGCGCCTCCCATCGAGGCGTTCACAGCGGAAGCCCCGTCTGTTCGGCGATGCCTAACGCGAGGTTCGCATTCTGGACTGCTTGCCCCGCCGCTCCTTTCACGAGGTTGTCAATCGCCGACAACACGATGAGCGTCGGCACGCGCATCCCGTGCGCCTTTCGCACCGTGATGCGTACGACATTGCGATGCACCACATCCCGCAGCGTCGGAAGGTGTTCCGTAATCTCGATGAATGGCTCATGCGCGAAGTGCGACTGCCACAACGACAACGGATGGTCGATCTCTTCCGTCAGCTGCACCGTCGTGGTCGCGAGAATCCCGCGCGCGACCGGGAGCAGATGAGGGGTGAACAGGAGGTCGGCGTCAACCCCGTACTGACTAACAAGCGAACGCATCTCGGGAAGGTGACGATGTTCGTTCCCGACGCCGTACGCGCGGTAGTTCTCCGTCACTTCACCAAATAGCAGCTCCAACTTCGGCGAGTTACCAGCACCGGTCACTCCACTCGCCGCATCGAGAATGATCGAGGAGCCCGGTCGTACCAGCTTGCGCTCCAAGAGCGGGACGAGCCCCAGCAGAATCGCCGTCGGGTAGCACCCAGGATTGGCGATGATGTCGGCTCCTTTGAGGCCCGCGCGCGCCACCTCGGTAAGTCCGTATGGGACGTCGAGCGTTGTGTGTCCCGGACGGAGGTCCGACGACAAGTCAATCGCCCGTACTCCCACACTTCGCACACGCCCGACCCATTCTGCCGAGGCACCGTGCGGAAGCGACGAAAAAACCAATTCCGCCGACGTCAGCGGGGCGTCGTCGGTCGCTATGAAGCGAACGTCGCGACCGCCCAAGTGGGCGTGTTCGCCGCGATGGGCGTTCGCGGTTGCATACGCCAGTTGGAGGTTCGGATGGGCGTTGATGAGGGCGCAGAGTTCACGCCCGGCGTAGCCACTGGCGCCGAGGACGCCGACAGGAATTCTATGCACGATGAATGCATATAGATTCACACGTCGCATGTCAACGTCTTGGGCCGTTCCCGAACACTGCGCGCTCCACGCGCGAGTGCGCGCAGCGAACTTCCGCGACCCGTGCGACGGTTCAGCGCTTACTTCGCGCCTACGCGTGCGCTATCGTAGCTCCCGCCATGCACTTCCGGAGACGCCGACCGTGAACAAGAAAGATCGCCACGCCGCGATTCGCGAAATCGTCGCGGCACAACCCGTCGGAAGCCAGGAAGAGCTCCGCCAGCTCCTACGCGACCGCGCGTGGGATGTCACGCAGTCCACCCTGTCGCGCGACTTGCGTGAGATGAGGCTGGCGCGAATTCCCACCCCCGACGGACCCCGCTACGCCTCCCCGGATTCGCTGGCGATGGACGACGATCGCACGCTGGTAGAAGACGTGCTCCCGCAGTTCTTCTCCTCGGTCGACGGCGTGGGTGAACTTCTGGTCGTAAAGACCATCTATGGGGGCGCGCAGCCGGTGGCCGAGGCCATTGATTCCGCTGGTTGGACCGAAATCATCGGAACCATCGGCGGTGAGAACACGGTGCTTATCATCTGTCGATCCGCCGCCGCTCGAGAAAAGCTCGCCCGAAAGCTCGAAAAGCTCGCCGAGTCTGAATAGTCATCCACGTCGCGGGCGAGAATCGGCAGCTTTTCCTTCTTCCATCTCGCGTAAGGGGATGGTAGATTATGCAGCGATTCTGAAAGTTTATCCCGGACTCGGAGCATAGTCATGCAAACTATTGCCCTCGCCTACTCTGGCGGGCTTGATACCTCAATCATCGTCCCTTGGCTGCGCGAACACTACGACGCCCGCGTCATCTGTGTCGCCGCCGATGTCGGCCAAGGTGAGGAAGAGCTAAAAGGCGTTCGCGAAAAGGCGATCGCTTCTGGCGCTGAGGAGTGCTACGTCGTCGACATGCGCCGCGAGTTCGTCGAGAACTTCATCTACCCGACGCTCCGCGCCGGCGCCATCTACAATCGGAAGTACCTGCTCGGCACCTCCATGGCGCGCCCCATCATCGCCAAGTACCAGGTCGATGTCGCGCGCCAAGTGGGCGCTGATGCGCTCGCTCATGGATGCACTGGCAAAGGAAACGATCAGGTGCGCTTCGAGCTCACCTACATGACCTTTGCGCCCGACCTCAAGGTCATCGCCCCGTGGCGTGAAGCCGCGTGGACCATTCGCTCGCGAGAGGACGCGCTCGCCTACGCCGCCTCGCGCAACATTCCCGTTGCTGCCACCGCGAAGAAGATCTACTCGCGCGATCGCAATCTCTGGCACATCTCGCACGAAGGCGGTGTCCTCGAGGATCCGAACCAGGCGCCTCCGAAGGACATGTTCATGCTCACCACCGATCCCGAAGACGCGCCTAACGAGTCAGAGGACGTGACGATCGGGTTCGAGCAGGGAACACCCGTCTCGGTCAACGGCGAGCGCCTCGATCCGGTCACCCTCATCAAGACGCTCAACACCATCGGTGGTCGTCACGGCGTTGGACGCGCCGACATCGTCGAAGATCGCCTTATCGGAATGAAGTCGCGCGGCGTGTACGAAACGCCGGGTGGAACGCTCCTGTACACCGCGCTCTCCGAACTCGAGATGCTCGTCCTCGACCGCCGCACCATCGCTGCGAAGGACGCGATGTCTCCTCGTTATGCTGACCTCGTGTACGAAGGACGTTGGTGGACGACGGAGAAGCAGGCCATCGACGCATTCGTCAATGTCATTCAGGAACGCGTCACGGGCTCGGTCACATTGCGCTTGTACAAGGGCAATGTCGTCATCGCCGGCCGTCAGTCGGAACAGGCCCTGTACGACGAGCGCTTCGTCACCTTTGGCGAAGACGACGGCGTCTATCAGCAGGCCGATGCAGCGGGATTCATCCGCCTGTACGGTCTCCCACAGCGTGTTCGTGCGCTGAAGGATCGCGAGCTCGCCAGGTTGCAGGAGAAGCCCGAGGGGGTGACCGACACGTCACTCGCCTACGCGTGACGCCCCTCGAACTCGTGACTGAAACGCCCATCGGGGTGCAGGCCATTCCAGCGCCTGCACCCGAAGGCGCGGCACCGAAAGCGACGCACCGACTCTGGGGCGGACGTTTCAGTGGAACGTCGTCGGCGATCATGGATGCGCTCAACCGGTCCATCGGTGTCGACTTTCGCCTATGGCCGTTTGACGTCGAGCTCTCGAAGGCGTGGGCCGTCGCGTTGTGGAACGCGGGCGTCCTCACCCTCGACGAGAGCAAAGCCATTGAACGCGGCCTCGATGGCGTCGCTCGTCGCATTGCAGATGGCGAACTGCCCATCGACAGCGACGAAGACATTCATACGATGATCGACCGTCTCCTCCACGAAGAGGCGGGCGACGTCGCATCGAAGCTCCATACCGGACGCTCGCGCAACGACCAGGTCGCGACCGGCTCTCGTATGTGGGCCATCGACGCGTGCGCGCGCCTCGACGTCGCCATCCGCGAGCTCCAGCACGTGCTCGTTAGGCAGGCGGAAGGACTGCAGGATGCCGTTCTGCCCGCGTACACCCATATGCAGCGCGCCATCCCCGTTTCCGCGGCGCACTGGCTCCTTTCGCACTTCTGGCCACTCGATCGCGACCGTCAGCGCTTCGCAGTCGCCGCTCGCAATACCAGCACACTCCCGTTAGGCTCGGGTGCCGTCGCCGGCTGCGCATTCCCCATTTCACGCGTCCTTCTCAAAGGGTCGCTCGGCTTCGCCGCGCTGTCGCGCAATTCCGTCGACGCTGTCGCCGACCGTGATTTCGTCGCCGAAATCGTGTTCGCCTGCTCGATGATGGCCACGCACCTCTCGCGTTTGGCCGAAGATCTCATCCTGTACGGCTCCAGCGAGTTTGGCTTCGTAAAGTTCGGCGATGAATACACGACCGGCTCGAGCATGATGCCGCAGAAGCGGAATCCCGACGCCCTGGAAATCGCACGCGGATCCGCCGGGCGGGTCATGGGCGACCTCGTATCACTCCTTGGGACGCTCAAGGGACTCCCCTCTGGATACAACAAGGATCTGCAGGACGACAAGCGCGCACTGTTCAGCGCCGTCGACACGATGCTTCTTGTTCTCCCTGCGCTCAGCGGCGCAATCGCCGAACTCACGTTTCAGACCGAACGTATGCGCGCGTCGGTTTCGAGTGTGATGATGGCGACAGATCTCGCGGACTACCTCGTGGAGAAGGGGATTTCATTCCGCGAGGCCCACAAGGCAGTGGGAACTCTCGTTCGCCTGTGTGAGGAAACCGGAGAGGAGTTGCACACCCTCCCGCGCTCCGCATACGCAGCCGCGCACACTGCCTTCGGCGACGACGTGTATGACGCTCTCTCACCACAGCGTTCGCTCGAACGTCGTGAAGTCGAAGGCGGAACGGGTCCAGAGGCGGTGCGCACGCAACTCGAGCAGGCTCGCGCCTCGCTTCTTCCCGCACCCGAGGGACGGGGCAACGAATTCTCGCTCATGGTCGGCTAACGCTCGTTAGTCGGCGCCCTTATCCACTGAATGCCGAAGCCCCCGCACCCCACTGGTGCCGGGGCTTCTGACGTTTAGGGATTCGCTTCGATCGCTGAGGATTGGCTCAGGCATACACGCATCCCTCACGTGTCAGCGCTCGATTGTCCGACGCGCGGTGAGGAATGCGCCTTACTGTATCGCCTGCCATACGTGGCGAACATCTCAGTACGAAATAGGTGCAATGACATTGCCGCATTGCCTTCCCGCCTTCGCGGGAGCCCATCAACACCCGCAGAGGAACCATCCCATGCGCAGCTCACGAACCTTCGCTCTGATCATCGCACTCGCGCCGATCGCAGCCTGCAGCACCAAGACCGAGTCGTCGAACGAGAATGTTGCAGCTGCACCAGCAGCGGCAGCAGCCGAAGCACCGGCGGTCGGACAGTCGAACGTGAAAGACGAAGACTCGCAGAAAGACGTGGTGAAGATCGCGGTCGGCTCGGCTGACCACACGACGCTCGTCGCCGCCCTGAAGGCTGCCGATCTCGTGAACTCCTTGTCGAACGCTGGTCCGTTCACTGTGTTCGCCCCGACCAATGCTGCGTTCGACAAGCTTCCGAAAGGGACTGTCGAGGAATTGCTAAAGCCCGAAAACATCAACAAGCTGCGCGCCGTGTTGCAGCACCATGTCACGGTGTCGGTATTCGACCCCGACCAGCTGACCGATGGACTGGAACTCTCCATGGCCGATGGGAAGTCAGCCAAGATCTCTCACCAGGGATCAACGGTCCTGATCGACGGTGCAAAGATCGTGGCATCGGTGCGCGGATCGAATGGCATCGTGCACGTGATCGATGGCGTCGTACTCGCCAAGTAAGCTCGGCCTTCCGGAAGCGCGCGCGGCCATTGCGGCTGCGCGCGCTTTGTCATGTGCGAAGTCCTGCGAGCGAACGCAGCCATGGGCGCGGAACGAGTCCTGCTGGTGGGTCCCGTTAGGCGCCGCCATTCCGGCGGCGTCAAACCCCTCCCGCACCCCTCCTATGCGCGCCATCGGCATCATTCTCATCGTCCTGGGCATCGTTGGCTTTGCACTTGGCGGCATCTCGTTTACGCGCCGCGAGAAGGTGGCTGACCTGGGTCCGGTCGACATCAGCAAAACGGAGCGGACACGCATCCCCATTGCACCCGTGGCCGCGGGGATCGCCGTGGTAGCTGGCATCGCACTGGTGTTCGCTGGCAATCGCGGACGCAGCGTCGTCTGACGGTCCGCGCCGTAACCACTGCCTAACGAGGGCTGTCACGCGTGAGACGCGGCAGCAGTGCAGCGGCGTTATGAGAGCAAAGACAAAGGCGGGAGTGTCCGCTGTGGACGCTCCCGCCTTTTTGTGACTGCGCCGACTGCCGGATGGCGTTGTGACTACGCGCCGATCTTCGTCACGCCGTCTGCTGCTGGCCCCTTCTCACCCTGTACAATCTCGAACTCCACCGAATCTCCTTCGGCCAGCGACTTGAAGCCCGTCCCCTGGATTGCGCTGTAGTGCACAAAGCAATCTTTGGAGCCGTTGTCAGGCGTGATGAAACCATACCCCTTCGCGTCGTTGAACCACTTCACCTTTCCGGTCGTACGCATACTTCGCTCCTGGGATGATGCTCGCCGGCGTATGTGGGTCGTGCACCCCGGCGGTCGCAAATGAGCGGATGTCACTCGCTCGATACGTCGCACTTCCGCTGAGGAACGACGACACGCCGGCACCACCCGACGTGTTCGAGCGCGACGAATATAGGAACGCTTGGCTAGCTGAACAATGCTCCCGCGCACCGACCAGAACGGCGCACGGTTTTGGACGTCGCCCGCTTCTAACGTTGCGGCGCCGGCGGAATCGTGGGCACCGGAGCAGGAGCGGGCACGCTGAGGCCAGGCTGGGTGTTCACAACTCGTACACCTTCGATGAAATACTCAGTCTCGCCAACGCAAGAAAGCGGAATGCCGACGTGCTGCGCGTAGCTCAGTGAGACCTGCTTTCCCTCAGCGGACTGTATGACCTGAGCCACCGAGTCATCGCGCACGGTGAAGTTGAATAACGTGGGGGCGCTTCCCGGAATGTTCGACATCTGGAGCTCGCCTTCCCACGTTTTGCAGATCCACCCCTTTTTTCCAAGCTTCTGCACATACCCGATGCGTTCGCCCGATGAATAGGTGAAGCTCATCGACACTGCCGTCCAAATGGCAAGCACTAACGCAGGAACGCCAATGAGCACGAACAGCGTGACTTTTCCCCAGTGGCGGCGTGCAAACCCGGGACGTTTTATCGGCGCCTGCTGCGCGACGTCACTCGTGTTGTAGCCGCGATCGGGAATCTCGGGATCCGAAGCCATGGGGTTCTCTCGAAAAGAAGTGCGATGGTGCGAAGCGGCCGCGCGGGCCGTGTGCGTGGTCCCTCAGTGGCGATAACTTACAGCGACTTCTGGATGGAGCGGCAGTGACGTTCAACGCACGCAGAAAAACGTTGGTCACCACGATCGGCGATGTTCGGGTCGGTGCGCCGAATCCGGTAGTCGTGCAGTCGATGACCAATACCGATACCGCGGACGCCGCCGCCACAGCAGCGCAGGTCGCCGATCTCGCTCGCGCCGGATCGCAATTGGTACGCGTTACGGTCAACAACGACGAAGCCGCACAGCAGGTCCCCGAGATCGTCCGGCGCGCCCGTGACGTGGGCGTTGATGTCCCCATCGTCGGAGACTTTCACTACAACGGTCACCTGCTCCTCCGGAAGTATCCCGAGTGCGCACAAGCGCTCGCGAAATATCGGATCAATCCCGGCAACGTCGGCGGAAAACGCCGAGACGAGAATTTCCGCTCGATCATTGAAGTCGCCATAGACAACGAGAAGCCAGTTCGCATCGGTGTCAATTGGGGATCGCTCGACCAGGATCTCCTGACCGACATGATGGATGCCAACGCCGCCAGTGTATCACCGCGCGACGCGCGCGACGTGTACATCGACGCGATGATCGAAAGCGCATTGCGCTCGGCGCTTCTCGCGCAAGAGACAGGACTCGGCGCCAATCGGATCATCATTTCCGCCAAGGTTTCGCAGGTGCAGGACCTCGTCGAAACCTACAGGCGCCTTGCAGCACGCTGCGAATATCCGCTCCACCTCGGGCTCACCGAAGCAGGCTTGGGAAGCAAGGGCATCATTGCCAGTACGGCTGGCCTGTCGATTCTCCTCGCCGAGGGCATTGGCGACACCATTCGCGTCTCACTCACGCCCAAGCCGAACGGCGACCGTACCGAAGAAGTCCAGGTCGCGCAGCAGATCCTTCAATCGTTAGGGCTTCGGTCGTTCAATCCGCAGGTGACCTCCTGCCCTGGGTGCGGGCGCACCACTTCGACCTTTTTCCAGCATATGGCCGAAGACATCCAGACGTACCTGCGCGATCAGATGCCGGTCTGGCGCGCCAATCGCCCTGGTGTTGAAGAGATGAAGGTCGCGGTCATGGGATGCGTGGTGAACGGGCCGGGTGAATCGAAGCACGCCAACATCGGCATCTCGCTTCCAGGAACGTTCGAGGAGCCTAAAGCTCCCGTGTATGTCGACGGAAAATTGATGACGACGCTCAAAGGTGACAACATCGTCCCAGAGTTTCTGGCGATTCTCGAGGCCTACGTGGCGTCGCATTACTCGGATGCAAGCCGCAGTCACGAGCCAGCAGCCGTGTAACGCAGGTCGGGCGCTAGCGTGCGCCCCACTCCTCGAGCTCTCTCACGATGGTGCCGAGTTCGTCCATGATGGGCGCCTGGAAGCCTAACGAGAGTAAGCGATCATGCACACCGCGATACCAATGCACGGTCGCCTCTTTGCCCACCGCAAAGCGGCTCCATACGCTTCCCGGGTCGACGGTGCGACGTAAGTCAGCAACGATCGTCGCCGCATTGTGTAGTTTGTCTGCCGCGCACACCCACTTCGCCTGATCACTCGCCGAGTCGAGACGCTCGAGATAATCCTCGCGCCGCTCCGAAGCCGAAAGATCGACACCATCGTCATCGACCTTGCGCTGCGTCACTTGCAGCGCCGTATCGAGTACGCCCGCTCCAAACTTGTCGCCAACGCGCCTGTCGAGCATCTCGCGCGAAAACCCGTCGCGCACGCAGTCTTCGACCACATCGTGCAGGATTCCGGCGACGATCGTCTCATCTTCCTGCCCATATCGGGTGAGGATCACGGCCACGTTCGCCGGCTGGGTCAGATAGGGCGGCCGCGTCCCCTTTCGAACCTGCTGATCGTGGTGCTTCGCCGCAAAGGCGAGCGCGTGATTGATGCGGTCGGAGTAGCCGGTAATCGGCATTGCGTGACGCCGGGGCTTGAGTCGTTCCGAGGTATGGTAAGGGGGCGGAAACTTAGCCGCGTCGCACGCACCCCGGCAGAGCAAATTCCCCGCAATGGAGCGGTGAGATTTTCTCGCTACGTGACGCGAACGATCTGCGAGCCCAGAAAGCGATCGAGCAGCAAAAACGCGAGCCCTTGAAAGTCAGCGCCAATCCTCGCGCCGATCAAGCCCGGGCTACGGCCAAGACGCCATCCCACCATCGCGTGGTCAACCCGACCAGCATGTATCCCGCATCGAGGCCAGCATGGATGAAGGCTTGTTAGGCAGCGCGCGTCGTGTCATTGGGCACGCGGCGAGTGCGGGCACGCGGAGTCGCGGGGAGCGGACCATCCCACAGTACTACCCCTCGCACCCACGCCCCCTCATCAATCAGCGTCGCCACGGTGCGAGCGAGAGTCGCCAGTCGGGTTTGGGTCTTTCGCGCGCACACGATCACTGCGTCTCCCGCACGAGCGCGCCGCGCTCCTTGAAGCGATGTAACGACAATGGTCGCATCGTGTCTTCTCGCTGCGCGCTGTATTTCAGCCACGAGCGCCTCAGACTCGGCGGGTCCCGTTAGGCGTTGTCGAGAACCGCTCGGCAACACGTCGAGAGTACGACTTCTCCCAACCGTCACCGACAGGAGCGCCTCCGACCACTTCCGGCGATTGTCGAGAACCGCGGCAAGACCCGGGCTGGCCGGGAGATCAAGCACCTGACGCACCGGTTCATCTTCGAAATCGGCGTCAATGAGGAGAGTCGCCCGAGCATCGGATGCGAGCACGGCGCCGAGATTCGCTCCAACGGTCGCTGCCACAATCGGCTCATCTCCCGTAACCGTGACGATACCATCGTTGGGCCACTGCGCGGTGAGATGCCAAGCCAGTATGCGGTTGGTGTCGTACGTAGGATCGAGCAGTGGCGGCAATGCACGATCGGCGGCTCGGCGCATCCGATCAGCCGGAATATCCCGTGTGCGTGCAACGGCTAGAACACGGAGCATCGTTAGGCGTTCGGCTTCGGCAGAATCGGCCACCCGCGGACTCCTCATCTCGTCGATGAGCGCCAACGCGAACGCGAGTACGAGTGCGATAATCCCCGCTCCGACCACAAGCACGGGAAATGGTGCTAGTTGCGTACGCGATCTCTCACTGGCCTCGATGGAGTCGGCAACGGCGTTCAGTCGTCGTCCGCCCTCCAGTGCGCGTTGCGCCATCTCCAGTTCGCGTGAAACCACCGCGTACGATCTGGCCGCCGGTACCGTGTCCGGCGCCGACGCGATCCGCGCGGAATCGGGAACGAGCGGCGGCGCCTGTAGGCGTGCAATGTCGTTCTTCAGTTGCGTTAGGCGTTCTTCCGCGATCGACTGAATCGCACGCCCATAGGTGTTTGCCTGCGAAGTGAGCGCAACGAAAACCGGGTCGACGGTGGCACCGCTTCCCAGTTCGTCGCGCTCCCGCTCGACTTCGGCCAGCGAATCAGCAAGAGCGCGAACGCGCGGATCATCGCGAACTGGCGTTGCATCGCCTAGCGCGCGGTACGACTCAGGCAGCGGGGCGTTATCCGCTCGCTGGATCAACGCGCCTAACGAGCCGGCGAGGCGGGATAACGAATCACGAACGGCTGCTTCTTCCGATGAAAGTACCGGTGCAACGACGGACGCGACCGCGGCTTCGTGTCGCGCTCGGACGTCGCTGAGCGTCACTGTCGCGGATGCGACGCGCCGTGTCGCGGCAATGACGCGAAGCTGTAACTCGGTCGTATCCGCCCGTGCCGATCGACCCGATGCGATGAGGTTCAACGCGCCGAGCACCCCGGCCGGCAGAACCAGATAGCCGAGCAAGACGAGCGTAAACGACACGAGGCCCGCCACTGCCAGACGCCTCCTCCTCTGCAGAACATTCCTCGCGCGCGCGCCAAGCCACGCCGCACGCGGCGTCGTGCGAAGACGGCGCGATGGAAGCGATAGACGCGACGTGGTAGAAGGAGAAGGCATATCGTCGTATTTCAACTACGGAGAACACTCGTCACTCGACGTGGATGCCGCAAATAGAATGCGGGGGCACCGTTGGGTGCCCCCGCATCGAATTGCTGTGAAGCGAAGAAGCGCTGTCGCTTACTGAACTTCGATGACGCCCTTCATCCCCATCGCGAGGTGCGGCGTGCAGTGGAAATCATACTTGCCAGGCTTCACGTTGCCGAGCGAGAGGGTCCACGTCTCGTTCGCGTTCATGAACATCGGCGACGAACCGTCGGTCGAATTCGGCATGTTGGCGAAGAGCTGATCCTTCACATCGGCCGGAATGGTGGCCGGGTCGAACGCCACGTTGTGTGGGCCACCGGAAACCATCGTGAACTTGATTCCGTCGCCAGCCTTGACGGTGATCGTCGCGGGCTCGAAACGATAGCCCTTTTCATCACCAACCATCTTCACTTCATGGATCGCGCCGGTAACCGGGGCAGCGGTTCCAGCGGCCGCGGGAGCAGCTGTAGCCGGAGCCTCAGCGGCCGGAGCCGGGGTTGCCGGTGCTGCCGCTGAATCGGCGGGCTTCTTCTCACCACCGCCGCAGGCAGCGAGGACGAACGCGCTGGTTGCGAGCGCGATGCCGTAAAAACGCATTTTCTGAAGGCCTCCAGAGCCGTACGAATGTTCTTGGAACGCGGGGGGTGTGCCCGCATCGCTCGCGGGGCCCCGCGAGCATTGTGAACTTATTCACAAAGTCCCCTTTCGCAAAGGGGGTTACACTCCTCCGCTTTTCTTCACCACCAACCTCGAGTTGACGCTCCGCACCCCCTCCAACTACGTTCCGACCCATGTTCGGATACCGCTCGCACCATCATCATCACGCGCATCACGGCCACGCCCTCTCGGGCCTGGGCCTTTTTCGCGTGCACTGATCGAGCGCTCCACTCGCTCTAACGCACTAGAAAATTGCCTCGGCCCGTCCTCTCCGGACGGGCCTTTTGTTTCTCCACTATCGTTGCCCTGATGCTGAAGATCGCTCTCCCCAACAAGGGGCGACTCGCCGAAGAAGCGCGCGAGTTGTTTAAAGACGCTGGCCTCGAAGTGCGCGCACAAGGTGAGCGCGCATTGACCGCCTCGCTCGGCGGCGAGTTCGAGGCGTTGTTCGTTCGCGCACAAGACATTCCAGAATTTGTCGCCGACAGCGCCGCAGATGTCGGCGTGACAGGCTGGGATTTGGTGAGTGAGTCCGAGCGTGCACTCGACTCACGTCTCGATCTTGGATTTGGCCGCTGCAAACTCGTCGTCGCTGTGCGCGACGACTCTCCCATCCAAGACCTTCAATCGTTGTCACCCGGAACACGCGTCGCGACAGTCTTTCCGCGTATAGCTCGCGCCTTCTTCTCAAAAGAAGGAATCGACGTCGAAATCGTTCCTGTCAGTGGAGCAGCGGAAGTCGCGCCGCACTTGGGAATCGCCGACGTCGTCGTTGATCTGACGTCCACCGGCTCGACGCTCAAGGTGAACGGGCTGCGACCCATGGCGACAGTGCTCGAGTCGACGGCTCGGCTCATCGCCACGCCGGGAATGGGAGCGCGTGATGATGCCAAGGGTGCTGCATTGCGTGATTTGGGTTCAGCGCTCGAATCGGTACTCCGCGCGCGTGGCCAGCGCTATCTGATGGCGAACGTCCCTCGTGCGTCGCTCGACGCAGTAAAGACCGTCATCCCGGGACTCAACGGACCAACGGTCATCGACATCATGAACGGTGGTGATTTCGTCGCGGTGCATGCGGTCGTGCCAGCTTCCACGATTTATCGGACGATCGCGTCCCTCAAATCGTTAGGCGCGGAAGGAATTCTCGTGACTCGCATTGAGAGGTTGATGGCATGACGGAGTTAGCTCTGCGCTTTCGAGGCGCAATGTCTTCGCTGGGCGCCGAGGGGCGAACTGCACTGCTCAATCGTGGAACGTCGGACGACGACGTACTGCGCGATACAGTGGCGGCGACGATCGACGTCGTGCGACGCGAGGGAGATTCGGCACTCAAGTCACTTGCACGCGAATACGACAACGCCAAGCTCACACGGCTCGACGTGCCGCGCGAGGAGTGGACCGCGGCTCTGGAGCACCTTGATTCGCACGTGCGCAGCGCGATGGAGCGTGCCGCGCGCAATATCGAGACCGCACATCGCGCCTTTCTGCCACAAGTGACAGAGGTCGAGACTGAGCCGGGCATTGTCATCGGCCGCCGCCCCGACGCGTTAGGCAGAGTCGGAGTGTATGCGCCGGGCGGGCGGGCGGCATATCCCAGCTCCGTGCTCATGGGCGTCATTCCAGCGCGAGTTGCTGGAGTTGGCGAAGTGATCGTATGCTCGCCACCGAGCCCCGCCGGAATGCCATCCCGAGAAGTGCTGGCTGCATGCGCGATTGCCGGGGTCGACCGAGTCTTCGCGTTAGGCGGAGCCGGCGCGATCGCCGCCATGGCGTACGGTACGCAGAGCGTGCCGCGCGTGGACCGCATCGTTGGACCGGGCAACGCGTGGGTGACGGAAGCGAAGGTGCAGGTGGCCAAGGCCTGCGCAATCGACTCACCGGCAGGCCCCAGCGAACTGCTCGTGATCGTCGACGGAAACGCCAACATTGCACAAGTCGCACGCGAGATTCTGGCACAGGCAGAGCACGACCCAATGGCCTGCGTCGTCGCCGTGGCGTTAGGCGGCGACATTGCTGAAAAGATCGAGGAAAGTATAAGCACGATGCTCGGCGGTTATTCTCGCGCAAACATCATTCGCCAATCGCTTGCAGCGAATGGCGCCGTGATCTCCGTGCGCTCGCTCGACGAAGCGACAACGTTTGCCAACGCATACGCTCCCGAGCATCTCCTTCTCGCACTCGCCAACGCCGTTGACGTCCTCCCACGCATGCGAAACGCCGGAACGATCTTTGTCGGCGAGAGCGCATCCGTGTCGTTTGGCGACTACATGAGCGGCGCCAACCACACGCTTCCCACCAACGGACTGGCACGTTGCTACTCCGGACTCTCTACGCTCGACTTCATTCGGTGGACGACCTATCAGCGCATTACCCCTGCGGCTGCAGCTCGACTCGCAACGGATGTTGCCGTCTTCGCCGAGGCAGAGCGCCTTGATGGACACGCGAAGGCCGCGCGCGCTTGGGCAACGCGAGGTGAAGGATGACAACGACGAGCCAACAGAAGACATGGACCCCTCGGGAGAGTCTTCGCGATATTCGCGCGTACGACGTCGACCCAGCGCCATATGCACTCGAACTTGCAGACAACACCTCGCAGTTCGGTGCACCACCAGCCGCCGTACGCGCTATGGCGTCAGCCGCGACCGATCGTTTGTCGCGTTATCCATCGACATACTCGCACCAGCTGAGAGCTGCGATCGCCGACTACATCGGGGTCAATGACGACGAAGTCATGGTCGGATGTGGATCGGACGAATTGCTTGGATGCGCCTTCCGAGCGTTAGGCAGCCCAGGTGAAGTCGTTGCGTACATGGATCCCACCTTCGTGATGGCGCGCGTCTTTGCGCAAACCAACTCGCTCACACCCGTTGCCGTCCCGCTTTCTCGCGACCTTGACGCTGACGCTGACGCCTTAACCGGCGTGAACGCACCCATCACGTACATCTGCTCTCCGAACAATCCGACCGGCGCGTCCATATCGCCTAACTCGATAGCGCGTGTTCTGAGAAACGCGTCCGGACTCGTCTTTCTGGACGAAGCCTACGCAGAGTACGCGGGAACCAATGTGGCGGCGACGGCGCCGACTCGTGGACGCTTGCTGGTGTTTCGAACGTTTTCCAAAGCCTTCGGCCTTGCCGGAGCACGTGTCGGTTTCGTGGTCGGTGAGCGTCCCCTCATCGCCGAATTGGAAAAAGTGCGCGGCCCGTATACGGTCACGGCACTGAGCGAGATCGGGGCGCTGGCCGCGATAACAGAGGACTTGTCGTGGGTTGCGCAGTGTGTGGCTGATGTACGCGTCACGCGCGACGCCTTTTCCGCTTCGCTCATTCAGGCCGGATTCAAACCGCTCCCCAGCGACGCGAATTTCGTCCTTGTCCCTGTGCGAAACGCTACCGCCTGGAGCGACGCTCTGCGCCAGCGGAGTATTCTCGTTAGGCATTTCCCGAACCTCGCCGTCATCGGCGACGCATTGCGCATCACCATCGGGCAACGCGACGCAATGGATTTCCTCGCACGCGTCATGCGTGACCTTCGCGGGCCCCTTGAGGAAACCTCGAATGCCTAACGCCAAGATCACCATCTTCGACTACGGCGCCGGAAACCTTCACTCGCTCGCCAAAGCGGTCGCCTTGAGCGGGAACGATCCGATCATTGAAGCCGATCCACTTCGCGCCATTCAAACTGACGTCCTTCTGCTCCCGGGTGTTGGCGCCTTCACACCAGCCGCAGAAGCGCTCGCGCCGGGACGCGATGCAATGCGTTCCGCCCTCGCTGATGGACTTCCCTGTTTAGGCATCTGCCTCGGCATGCAATTGCTGTTTAGGGAAAGCGAGGAGGGACCGGGCAAAGGTCTTGACTTCGTCAAGGGTCAGGTCGAGCGAATTCGCGCTGAACGCCTCCCGCAAATCGGCTGGAATTCTCTCGACGACATAGGAGAACCATTGTTTCGGAAGGCAGAGTTGCGCGAAGGGTACTACGCGAACTCGTATGTGTGTCGCCCGAACGATCGCTCTGTCATCACCGCATTCAGCACACACGAAGGCGATCGTTATGCTGCATCAATTCGCGTCGGGCGCACCGTTGGCGTGCAGTTTCATCCCGAAAAGTCGTCGACGCCCGGGGTGAATTTCGTGCGCGCCTTTCTCGACGAGGCGCTGTCATGATCGCGATCCCAGCAATCGACCTGCGTGAAGGGGCCTGCGTGCAGCTTGTCGGAGGCGAATACGCGCAGGAAAGAGTGCGTCTCGGCGATCCCGTGGCCGTCGCGCGCGAGTGGGCACGTTACGGATTTGCGCGGTTACATGTCGTTGATCTCGATGCCGCACTAAAGCGTGGCAGCAATTCCGGCGTGGTGAAGTCCATTCTGTATGAACAACTGGTGGACGTGCAGGTGGGCGGTGGTCTTCGCACCGAAGACGCGGTCATGGACATGCTTGATGA
Source organism: Gemmatimonadaceae bacterium (assembly GCA_044224185.1). Classification (GTDB taxonomy): domain Bacteria; phylum Gemmatimonadota; class Gemmatimonadetes; order Gemmatimonadales; family Gemmatimonadaceae; genus SCN-70-22. The sequence continues at coordinate 143,173 of JBGAKW010000010.1, forward strand.
GGGTGCCCGCTACGCCGTGGTTGGCACTCGGGCACTCGAGGACATGGATTGGTTGGCTGAGTTGGCGCATGACAATCCCGGCACTATCATCGTTGCAGCTGACGTCCGCGAACGGAGAGTCACGACGCAAGGATGGCAACGCACGTTGCCGTCCAACATCCTCGACGTGGTCGAGGAGCTTAACGACCTCCCCCTCGCAGGGTTGCTCGTCACCGCCGTCCACCGCGAAGGGCAAATGCAAGGCACGGATTTGCCCCTCATGGAAGATGTCGCCGAAGCCGCGGTCTTCCCTGTCATCGCATCGGGGGGAATCTCAAATATCGGCGACCTGCACGCGCTCGAAGACCGCGGCCTTGCCGGGGCGGTGATTGGAATGGCTCTTTACACCGGCGCCCTCGATCCCTGGGCCGTCGCAGAGGAGTTCGCGTCATGAGCACATCTTCGGGAGCATCGTTAGGCGATAGTGGCGCGGTCATTGGCGCGCAAGCGGTGGACGAACACTCCCTCGAGCGATCCACACGCGAGACAACCATTCGCGTAATGCTACGTCGTTCGCGCCAGACCATCGACGTCGACACGGGAGAACCCTTTCTCGACCATATGCTGCTGACGTGGGCGCGGTATGCCGGCCTCGGGCTCTCTCTGCACGCGAGGGGCGATCTGCGCCACCATCTGATTGAAGATGTCGCGATTTCGTTAGGCGCGTGCCTCAAGGGAATCGTTCCGGCGACGGCCGCGCGTTACGGCCATCGCATCATTCCCATGGACGAAGCGCTCGTCGAGTCAGCCATCGATCTGGGAGGGCGCTTCTACTACGAAGGGCCGGTACCAAGCTCCCTCTACGAGCACTTCCTGCGTTCGTTCGCCGAGCACTCCGGAAGTACGTTGCACGTGCGTGTCCTCCGCGGAAACGATCGCCACCATATCGTCGAAGCGGCATTCAAGTCGCTCGGGCTCGCGATTCGCGATGCGCTCGTTGATTCCGGCGCGGTGTTCAGCACGAAGGGGAGCGTGGCAGTTCGCACGCCGCGTGCGCCTAACGATACCTCGACGAACGACGCATAATGCTGACACGCCGGCTCATTGTCTGTCTCGATGTACGCGGGGGGCGTGTGGTGAAGGGGGTCAATTTCGAAGCGCTACGCGACGTCGGCGATCCAGTCGTCCTCGCGGAGCGTTACGAGCGCGAAGGCGCGGATGAAATCACCTACCTCGACATCTCGGCGAGTGCCGAAGAGCGAGCGACGCTGCTCGATCTCGCGCGCCGCACGGCTGAGCGATTGTTTATTCCCCTAACCATTGGCGGAGGGATTCGCTCTGCGTCGGACGTGGGGCGCGCATTGCGTGCCGGCGCCGACAAGGTTTCGCTCAACACCAGCGCGGTCGAGCGTCCATCGGTTCTCACCGAGGCTGCGCACCGCTACGGCGCGCAGTGCGTTGTGGCCAGCATCGACGCGGCCAAGGTGGACGGAACGTTTCGCGTATTCGTGAAAGGTGGGCGTGAAGCCACCGCGTTGGAGGCCATCGGTTGGGCCAAGGAGTGCGCTGAACGGGGTGCCGGCGAGATTCTGCTCACCAGCATCGATCGCGACGGCGTTCGAGGTGGCTACGATCTTGAACTGACGCGCGCCGTCGCTGATGCCGTTCCCGTACCCGTCATTGCATCTGGCGGCGCAGGAGATGCCGCACATGTCTGCGAGGCCATCGAAACTGGTGGCGCGGATGCCGCCCTCGTTGCCGGAATTCTGCATGATGGCGTGACGACAGTTGCGGCACTGAAGCAGGCCATGGCCGCGCGCCACCTTCCCGTTAGGCGGACGTGGCAATGACAACTCCGTCGCTCTTGCTCGAGGCAGTAACCGAAGTGGCGCGCGTCGCAGGTTCCGTTGCCCTTCGTCATTTCCGCACATCGATTACTGTGGACACGAAACGTGACGGGAGCCCCGTCACGATCGCCGATCGCCAAGCGGAGGAGAGTGCGCGCGCGTGGATCAGCGCGCGCTTTCCCAACGATGAAATTCTCGGCGAGGAATTTGGATTTACCCCGGGAGCGCTGGGACGGCGCTGGTTTATCGATCCCATCGACGGCACCAAGACCTTTGTTCGTGGTGTGCCGCTCTGGGGGACGATGATCGCAGTGGCCCAAGGAGCTGAGGTGCTCGCCGGTTCCATCTTCTGTCCCGCTGCCGATGAGATGGTCGCCGCCGCCGCGGGTGAAGGATGCTGGTGGAATGGTGTGCGTTGCTACGTGTCGAAGGAAGACGATCTGGGCCGCGCAACCATCCTCACCACCGATGATCGCTTCGCGTACAATCCTGAGCGGAGATCGCGGTGGGAGTCGTTAGGCAGTCGGGTGGCCGTCGCTCGCACATGGGGAGATTGCTTCGGTTACATCCTCGTGGCGACGGGGCGCGCCGAACTGATGGTCGACGATCGATTGAGTCCGTGGGACGCGGCATCGCTCCTCCCGATTATTCGTGAGGCCGGTGGGGTGTACAGCGATTGGCGCGGCGGGGGTCGGGTCGACGGCGGCGATGGTTTCGCCAGCAATGTCGCGCTCGCAAAGGAATTTGCGCGCGCACTTGAAGTCCCGTTCCCTCAAGCCACAACACGTTAGCTCGTTAGGCAGTCGCCTTAGTCTCGAGGGGATGGTGCTCATGACAGTGCGCACGCTCGATCTGGAGTCGCTCGATTTTGAGAAAGGGGGTGGGTTTGTCACCGTCGTCGCACAGGACGCGTCAACGCGCGCCGTCCTGATGGTCGCGCGTGCCGATCGGGAAGCCCTCGAGCGCACGATCGCAACCGGTGAGATGCACTATCACTCGCGATCGCGAGGGTTGTGGCATAAGGGTGCGTCGAGCGGCAACGTGCAACGCGTGCTGTCGCTGGCATCGGACTGTGATGGCGACGCAGTGCTGGCCTTCGTTGCACCCGCCGGCCCCGCGTGTCACACCGGCGCCGTCACGTGCTTTGACGTTGCCTCTGAAGAGTCAACCCTCCCAATGACCGACACGCCGGCCAGCAATGCTAGCAGCGATGTATTGGATCGCTTGGCGGCGACTATCGAAACACGTGCATCGTCGACCGATGCGCCTAACGAGAAGCCGAGTTATACCCGTCGGCTGCTTAGCGACCGAAACCTCCGTTTGAAGAAGATCGGTGAAGAGGCTGTTGAACTCGTCGTCGCGTGCGCTGATGGTGATGTCCCGCGGGCGACGGAGGAGGGTGCCGACCTTTTGTATCACACCCTGGTTGCCCTCGCGGCCATCGGCGTCACCCTCGAGGACGTACGAGCGATCCTGGCAAGTCGAGAACGGCAGTAGCCCTGACATCCACGTGAACGGGCATCGCCCGACGAGCGTATGTCACTCGGCGGCGCTTTGCTGACAGCCTTCACTGCATCCCTTTCACGCCCGGAACTCTGCATGCACTCGACAACTCGTCATGCGGTAGTGAGCCTTGTATTCACGACTCTGCTCGTCGCGACGGCGGCGGCGCAGAACCCTCAACCACTGGCGCAAGACACCACGTTCGACCCAGTCCGCGTACTTGCGGGACGACTCGAGCTCGAGCGGTACAAAGCAACTATCAAAGGGCTCACCAAGTTCGGTGATCGTCGCCAAGGCACCGATCGCAATCGTGCTGCACTCGATTGGATTGAGGCGCAGTTGAAGGCTGGTGGCTGCACCAACACCGAGCGCATCACATATGACTTCCAGCCACCTCAGGCAGCGCCGCGCCCCGCGGCGCCCCCCGGAGCACCGCGCCCCGCCATAAACCCTCGTGTTGCAGCTGGCGGAGGGCGCCCGCGCGGCGTCCGCGCTCGAACCGGCGTCAATCAAGATTCACTGGCACAACCCGATGCCGCGCTCCGCAAACTGAACGCCCAAGCGAGCTCGCCCGGACAGCGTCAAAGCGTCTATTGCACGAAGGTCGGGACGACGCATCCTGAGGAGATGTACATCGTTAGTGCGCACATGGACGGCATCGGATGGGGCGAAGCCGCGAACGATGATGGGTCCGGAAGTGCAATCGTCATGGAACTCGCGCGTATTTTCTCCGCACCCGATGTCCAAACAGAGCGCTCGATCCGATTTGTGCTCTGGAACAATGAGGAGACAGGACTCAACGGCGCTCGCGCGTACGTCGCTCAGCGGCAATCCCTCCAAGGCAAGGAAGAGCCTGTAGGGTCTGGAAAATATCCAGAGCCGAGATGGCTCGGTATGATCCAGCACGACATGATGCTCTTCGATCACGGAATGCCGCACGCCGACGGCTCGCTCAGTCCAAGCCAACGCCCCGAAGCCGACGTAAACATCGAATTTCAGGTCTCGTCGAAAATGGCGCCACAGGCGCAAGCACTTGCGTGGATTTTCCAGCAAGCAAACGAAAGGTATGCCACCGACTATCCCGCTTCTGTTGGAAGCCACATGACCAACACCGATTCGGGGCCGTTTCAGGACATTGTGGCTGCCATCTCACTGCGCGAGAACGAGCGCGGGACTCAGATCGGTAATGGCTGGGATCCCAATTGGCATCAACCAACCGACCTGTTCTCAACGTTCAAGGACGAAGACTTTCGATTAGGGCTCAACGCCGCGCAAACGACGCTGGGAGCGTTAGGCAGACTTACAGGCGCAACGCTCAAGCAGTAGGTGCGGAGCGCCTCGTGGCATAGATCGCGCACGCGAGCTTGCCATGACGATCCCTCCCGCATCTTCGAGCGCGCGCGACGTAGCTCCGCTGGACGCAGCCGGACCTCCTGCGCACCCATCTTCGTCGTTAGATAGCGCTTGGCGGACTCGAGACGTCGTGCGCGCGACGACCATCGTCTGCACGGTGGTCGTCGCCCTTATTCTGCTCTGGGTGAGCCGAGAGATCGTGCTCACGACGTTCCTCGGCGTGCTGTTCGGTCTCGCCGTCGCTGCAGCAACCGATCGCCTCGAACGGCTGCGCGTTCCGCGAGGAGTAGGCGCTGCACTCATTGTCTTCACGTTCATCGGCGTGATGTACGGAGTTGGCGCCCTCATCGCACCGACCTTGGCAGAGCAGGGCACTCTCCTGCGACAACGCGTGCCTGAAGCGTTTGATCGCATTGAGGGGTGGGTTCATGCGCGTCCCGGGCTGGCGTCCTTCTTGTTAGGCGGGCGCAGGGACGCGGCCGGCAACGCCATTGTGAATCCTGTCGTGGTCGACTCTGCGCTCGGCCGTGATTCGAATACTTCCCAAAGATCCCCTGCAGCGAGCAACGCCGAGGTCAAGGCAAAGGCTAGCGCCGAACAAAGTGACACGGCCAAGACAGGCACCGTCCCCACGCTTCGCGAGCGTGTGACTCAGCAACTGAGCGGTGCTGCTCGATATCTCTTTCCTTTTCTTTCATCGACCGTAACCGTCGTCGCCGGGCTCTTCTTGATCCTTGTCCTCGCCATCTACGTCGGCGCCGCGCCGCGTCTCTATCACGAAGGGCTTGTCGCGCTTTTTCCGCGGGAGTCGCGCCCGCAGATCGGACAAGTTCTCACGCGTGTCGCGACGGTGCTTCGTCGCTGGCTCGTCACCCAACTCGTCGCCATGCTTTCAATCGGCTTGGTAACAACGGTTACGCTACTGATCTTGGGCGTGAAATCAGCCTTCGCGTTAGGCGTAATCGCTGGCTTTCTCGAGTTTGTCCCGACAGTCGGCCCGATTTTGAGCGCCGTTCCAGCCATCGCGATGGGGTTCCTCGACTCTCCGGAGAAGGCACTTTCCGTCGCGATCGCCTACCTGATCATCCAACAGATCGAGGGCAACGTCCTGATCCCGATGCTCATGAAGGAAGGGATGGACCTTCCGCCCGCGCTCACAATCGTGGCGCAGGCAGTCATGGCGCTCGTCTTTGGGTTCCTCGGACTCTTGGTCGCAGTTCCACTCTTGGCAGCTATCGTCGTTCCGATCAAGCTGCTCTACGTCCAGAGTGGCGTGGGCGAAACATCGGGCGAATCGTTCGAGCACTCGTTAGGCGCCGCCTCGACAGGAACGGCAGCGGATCGACGCCTTGCGCCTCCCTAGCGCCCGATTCGTATCAGTGAGAGCTCGGAACGCCCGCTTCGGCGACCCCTTCCTCGTTGTCGACCCAGGTCTCCGCCCACTTCGCTAGAGCACAGAAAGCTGCATCAAGCGCCTTCCCCTTTGCCGTGAGTTCGTACTCCACTCGCACAGGCGTCTCGGGAATGACAAGGCGTGCAATGATCCCTTCGTGCTCAAGCTCCCGCAGTCGCTCGGACAGCATGCGGTCGCTGAGTTCCGGAATCGCCGCCGCAATCGCGTTGAACCGCGCGGTCCCGTTTTGAAGGATTCGAATGATCGCACCTGTCCATCGCTTCCCAATGAGTTCGACGGCGCGATGGAATCGCGGACAGAGAACGAAGGGTTGCTCTGACATAGAAAGAAACCTACTACATATAAGTTACTTGACAACAGTAACGTACTATACTACACTAGCTATCAGAAAGTAAGTTGCTGATCTAACTGCACGCGGATGCGAGCGCCGAGGTCAGCCTGACCCTGTTTTTTCAAACGCCATCTCTTTTTCCTGCAAGGAGTTAACGATGTCGACATCCGTCTCGCCCGCGCTCGCCACTTGGACAATTGACGCCACGCACTCGCACGTCGAGTTCGCCGTACGGCACATGATGGTTGCCACGGCGAAAGGGGCCTTCTCTGAAATCACCGGCACCGTCCAGTACGACGGCAACAACTTGGAGAGCGCGCAGATCCAAGTCGAGATCCCAATTTCCTCGATCGACACAAAACAGGCGCAACGCGACGCTCACCTCAAGTCGCCCGACTTCTTTGACGCCGAGAACCACCCGACAGCGACCTTCGTCAGCAAGCGCATCACGGGTGACTCGAAGGGAGAGTTTCAGATCGTCGGCGATTTGACCATCCGAGGGATCACAAAGGAAGTAACTCTGCAGGCCGAGTCGTATGGTGCTGTTCGCGATCCGTGGGGAATGGACCGCGCGGGTTTCAGCGCCACGACCAAGATCAATCGCCACGATTTCAAGCTTGATTGGAACGCAACGCTCGAGACGGGTGGCTTTGTCGTCGCTCCCGACGTGAAGCTCTCACTCGAGATCGAGATCACCAAGCCGGGTAGCTGAACGCGCGCTCGTTAGGGATACGACTGAACGATCAGTCCATGCATCAAAACAAAGAGTGAGCGAGGGGGCCGTTCCCCCTCGCTCACTCTTTTTCTCTTCCGTACGCACGGTCCCTCATGCTAGAACCGCTCAAACCCTTTGATCGGCGCTCGCTTCGCATCACCCACGTATGCCCATTGCACGTCGCGGATATACCGCTGGGCGACGCGCTGAATGTCTTCCGGAGTGACTGACCGCAATCGTTGTTCGAACTGATCGATTGCCTTCCAGTCACCTTCAAACAGATACGCCCGCGCAAGAAAGTCCGCTTGGTCGGTGTTGCTCTCGTTGTCGAGATAGTACTGGGTGAGGAACTGCTGCACGAGCCGTCCTAGCGCTTCACCGTCGATCGTCCCCGTACGAATGGCGGCGAGCTGTTGCCGCATCACATCGATGGTGACCTCCGGCTGCACGGTGGTCACGTACAATCCGCCTGACGCAACAGCGTGATCTTCAAAGGGCGCATCGACCGCATACGTCAGGTTTCGACGTGAACGGATTTCGCCGTACAGCTGCCCGGAGAGTACCGCGGCGGTGACTCGCATCGCGTAATAATCCTTTGTCCCCGCTTTCGGGCCAGCGTATCGCCCAAGGATGTAGTTCGTGGGAATCGCTCGATCGACGACGATGGCGCTCGCCTTCCGACGCACCACGGTATCTGGCAGGCTCCACGTGTAGTTCCCCGCAGGAAGTTTGGCGAGCGATTGGCCCACCAGGCGTTCGATGCGTGCGCGAGGTACATCGCCGACCACCACAAGTAGCATCCGCGACTTCACGATTTGCTCGTCGTGATACCTCCTCACGTCGCTGACACGAATTGACGATATCGATTTCTGTGTGCCGGCAGGTGCAATGCTGTACGGATGACCGGCGAAACCCACCGAATCGGCCAGATACTCCACGAGGGCATCAGGTGAATCCTGGCGCTGACTCACGCCCAAGAGGATCTGTTGCCTAACGAGCTCAACCTCCGTGGAGTCGAGCGTCGGCTGCATTACGCGTGACGCGAAAATTGCCCACGTTGAATCGAGCGTCGCGCGCGTGGCGCGAATTCCGAACGACGTCCAATCGCGATCCGTGCCCGTCACGATCCCCGTTCCCAGCCGCGCCATTTGTCGGCGCAGCTTGTCCTTCGGGTACGTTCGCGTTCCGCGCTCGCTCGCTTCCAGCAGAAGCAGTTCCAGTCCAGCGTTGGCATACGTCACCTGCCGCACACCGCCTAACAAGTACAGATTTGCGACGACGATTTCTCCGGCCGCCATGCGATGAATGACGCGAACACCGCCCACCTCGTACATCGACGTGCCGGTGTCCGCAGTCGCCGGCAAGGCCTCCGTTGGGCGCGGCGCCGGCGAAATGGGACGTGGAGGCGGTGACACTCCAGCGCGTTGCGCGCCTAACGACGACGAAACGAGAATTGGAAGAGCGCCAAAGAGAGCGCGTATCACCCTCGCAGACCGGCGCGCGCTCATTGCACGGTCCTCGGCATGAGGTCGCTCTCGCTGAGTCCCAACTTCTTTCGCGACTCCGCATCGATCAGCACACCGATGATGCGTGGCTTCCCGACGATGTATTTCCGCGCGTAGTTCTGCAGATCTGTGAGCGATTGGCGCGCCATGTTATCGACATAACCCATGTAGTACTCGAGTCCCGACACACTCCACCAGAAGCCTAACGTGTGCGCGAATCCACTCGCCCGGTCTTCGCCGAAGGCAGTACTCACTGCGCGTTCCGCCTTTACGGCGTCAAGCTGCTCTTGGGTGATGTATCCCGGATCGGCGAACTTCGCGATTTCCCGATCGAGTGCCGCCAACGCTTCCTTCAATCGCTCCGGCGTCGTCTGCCCGAGAATGGAAATAGGTCCAACTTGATCCAGCGTGTAATAGTTGACTCCCACCGATTGAAAGAGGCCGGTATCGACGAGACGTCGCTGCAGAATCGAGACTGACTGATTGAGCGCATCCGAGAAGACGTCAGCGACATATGTAGCCTCCGCATCTCGGCGCACACTCGGCCCTTGCCATTGAATCTGTATCGTCACGGCATTCACCGGTTCTTCGATGATCACGGCTGAGCTGCGCGCGAGCGGGGGAATCGGGGGAATGGGATTCTTCGCGAACGGATCTTCACCCTTGGCCCAGTCACCAAAGACCTGCTCCGCGAGCGCGAACACCCGCTGTGCTTCTACATCGCCGGTGACGATGAGTGCCGAGTTGTTAGGCACGTAGTAGCGATGTTGAATCTCGCGCATCTTGTCCGGTGTCACCGTTTGCAGAACAGTGCGCTCACCGATGATGTTCTTCCTGCTCCACTGTCCGGGATACAGGTGTTTCCCCGTAGTCTCCTGCAGTGAAAAGAATGGATTCGCTTCGTTGCGGTCGTACTCGCCTAGTACGACCTGGCGTTCGCGATCCAACTCTTCGCGCAAGAACTTGGGTGTTCTCAACGCAGCTGCGATGAGACGCATTCCCCCCTCAATTGAATCCGCCGGAAGTGTCATGTAATAGTTGACGCGCTCTTCCTGCGTCGTCCCGTTGAACACGGCGCCCAACTCCGACGCACGCTCAATGAACTCGTCGGGCTTCGGCAATTGATCGTTAGCCTTGAAGAACATGTGTTCGTACATATGCGCGAGCCCCTCGTAGCCGGGGGGCTGGGTAAACGAGCCATTGCGCACATTGATCTCCACCGTCGCGAGCGGCACACCGTGGTTTTCGGCGACGATGATTTCCATCCCGTTCGGAAGCACGCGTTGATGAATGAACTTCTCGAGATTCGCCCGTTGCCCCTCGACCGGTGCGCTTGCGCATACGGCGACGATCGCGCTGACAAGGAATGGTTGCGCAGCCTTCAGCAGCTGGTGGCAAAACCCGGACGATCGCGTGCGTATCAGCATCCCCTGCCCGTTGCTTGTGAGAGATGAGCGCTGGCGACGATTCCCGCGCTCCATTTTCTTTCCCATTACGATGACTTCTACGTCTCCGAATCAAAACGACTACGTGTCGAACGTCGCACCAACCCCCATCCCCGAGACGGTTGCCAACTTCATGGCGAGCGCAAAGGGAAAGCTCGATGCGAGCCGATTGCACATTGGAGAGGTGCTCGCTCCATACACCACGTTTCGTATCGGCGGTCCGGCAGACGTGTTGTACGATGCCACGTCAGCCGATGATCTGGCAGAGGCGGTGCGCATCGCTCGTGCAACTCAAACGCCGCACTTCGTGCTTGGGCTCGGAGCGAACATTCTGATCGGCGACCGTGGCTTTCGCGGTGCGGTGATCAGAAATGCAGCGCGCCACTTCGAGTTTACGGGCGACAAAACGCTCAAATCAGAGAGCGGCGCGACAATACAGTCACTCATCTTCGCGGCAATCGCGCATTCGCTCTCCGGTCTCGAGCACTACATCGGAATACCGAGCACGGTTGGCGGTGCAGTTTGGCAGAATCTCCACTTTCTGTCTCCAGCGCCCGAGCGCGAGCGGACGATGTTCATCGCTGAAATTGTTGACTCGGTCGAAGTGCTCACCGAAGACGGTTTGCGCCGCACCTTCTTAAATGAGGAGATGCACTTCGGGTACGACACCAGCGTGTTGCATCATCATCGGCATGTCGCGCTCTCCGTGACGTTCCGCTTGACGCCGGGTGACCCAGCGGTAATGCACCGAATTCTTCAGGAGAATCTGAGCTGGCGCGGTGCACGCCATCCCTGGCTCGACATTCACCCAAGCGCTGGCTCCATCTTCCAAAAAATCGAGGGAGTTGGCGCAGGACGGTTGGTGGACCAATGCGGCCTCAAGGGGTATCGCATCGGTGGTGCGCAGATTTCACATATGCACGCGAACATCATGGTCAACTTGGGTGGTGCAACTGCCGCTGATGTTCGCGCGCTGATCGCCCATGCTCAGCGCGCCGTGCAGGAGCGTTTCGGGCTCCAGCTGCAACCCGAAATCGGCTTCATCGGGGAGTTTTGAGGAAATCGTCCAACAGCGCGATTCGCGTTAGCCGACTTTCGCCAGTTCGCTGGATTGGACGGCCTGATGCGTCGGGACGCGGCGACGCGCTAGCCGCGTCGCCGCGCAAGAAATTCGCCGATACGTCCAACGGCATCCTGCAATTGCGGCAACGACGCCGTATACGAAATCCGAACGTAGCGCTCGGCCTCGTGCGTCCCGAAATCGCGCCCCGGTGTCACCGCCACGCCCGTCGCGTGCAGCAGCTCCCGCGCAAACTCCCACGAGTCATTCGTGTGAGCTGAGCAGTCGACGTAGACATAGAATGCGCCGTCGGGCTCGCACGCCGCTGGAAGGCCAATGTCACGCAGCGCGGGAATGATCCAGTTGCGCCGGCGCTCGAACTCCCGACGCTGCTCTTCAAAGATGGCGATGCTTTCAGGCTCCATCGCCGCGACGCCGGCCCACTGTGACGGCGTCGCCGCAGAGATATAGAGGTGTTGCGCGATGCGCTCGATGGCCGGCGCGCACACCTCGGGCATGACTAACCATCCCAAGCGCCACCCAGTCATGCAGTAGTACTTGGAAAACGAATTGACCACAAAAACGTCGTCGCCTAACGCGGCAGCCGTCTGCGGTGCGTGACCGTATGTCAGCCCGTGATAGATCTCGTCCACGACTAACGCGCCGTTGCGCCCGCGCACGACTTCGTGAATGGCGCGCAGCGTGTCATCCGAGATAGAGGTCCCGGTTGGATTCGCCGGCGAGGCCACCATCACACCGCGTGTTCGCGGCGTCCAATAACGTTCCACCAACTCGGGCGTCAGTTGGAACCGATCTTCTGCACCGACTGGAATGAGCCCCGCCGTTGCGCCGCAAAACGTCAGGAACGCGCGATTCGAGGGATACCCAGGGTCTGCCATCAGGAATTCGTCACCTGGTTCCGCGATCGCGCCGAACGCCAGCGTCAGCGCCGCTGACGCGCCAGCAGTCACAAGAATGCGATTCGCCGGGACGTCGACCCCATAGCGCTCGCGATAGTGACGAGAGATAGCCGAGCGCAGTTGCGGAATTCCCGCTGGGATCGTGTAGTGCGTCTCGCCACGCGCAAGCGCATCAGTGGCAGCGGCAATGACCCGAGGCGGTGTGTCGAAATCGGGCTCTCCCACGCACATCAGCACTCGACGTCCTGCGTCGATCAGCGTGAGAGCCTCGCTGTAAATCGCAACCGCATAAAACGGCTGAGTGAGCTGGGCGCGCGTCGCCAGCCGAAGGGCGCTCGTGGGTTCCGAAGTCGTGGTCACAGCATTGCGGGAAATAGTCTCGTGAATAGAACGTCGCACCGTGCAGTGCGGCAATCGCATGTGGCGATCAATCCACCGGCATGTTCTCCGTATCACCGCGCCGCGCTTGGCGCCGTGTCGCTATCGCCGACGCCAACACACCTGAAGTGAGAATCAGGGCAACTGCGCCTAGCAGCCAGTAGTTGAAGCTCGGGCCAAGTGATTCCTTGAGCATGTCGGCAACGAGCATCTTCACGCCCACCAATGCGAGAATTGCCGCCAGCGACACCTTCAAGTACCGGAACTTCTCGATCGCTCCCGCTAGCGCGAAGTAGAGCGAGCGCAACCCGAGAATCGCGAAGACGTTACTCGTGAAAACGAGGAACGGGTCCGTCGTGATTGCGAAAATGGCTGGAATCGAATCGACGGCAAACAACAGATCGGTCGTCTCCACCAGCACGAGTGCTACAGCCAACGGTGTCAGTAGGCGCTTGCCGCGCTCGACGATCATGAAATGCTGCCCGTGATATGTCGGGCTAATGGGAAAGAATCGTCGAAGCGTGCGCATGACAACCGAATCGCTCGGATTGTCGTCACCGTCGCCTCCAAACAGCATGCGCCCTGCCGTGAACACCAGGAACGCGCCGAAGAGATAGAGAATCCAGTGATAGCGCGCGATGAGCGCTGTCCCCACGAGAATCATGCTCCCGCGCATAACGAGAGCGCCGAGGATTCCCCAGAACAGCACGCGATGCTGGTACTGCAATGGCACGCGCAGATACTGAAAAATCATCGCGATGACGAAGACGTTGTCGGCGCTCAAAGAGAGCTCGATCACGTATCCCGTCATGAACTTCACGGCGGCCAGTCGACCGTCGTTCGTCGCGCCATCGACCTTGTCGATGTGCGTGCCTAACGATAGCCAATGATTTTGATACAGCAGGTAGACGATCCCGTTGAAACAGATCGCCAGAAAGACGACGCCGAGCGTGAATCGCAGCGCCTCACGGATCGTTACAACGTGAGCCTTTCGATTCAGTACGCCGAGATCGAGCGCGAGGATCGCGATGACAAGGGCGAGAAAACCACCCCAAGCCAGCAGTTCCGAGTTGATGTGTTGTGCTCCCTTGGAGTTGACCTGCCGTCTCCTGAAATGATAGCGCAGCGCTTACCATCGACAGGTGCTAACCAATGCGTGGAAAGCTCTCTGTCGCACCGAGCCATCTGGCTGCGCGTTTCCGCGCGTTACGAACCGTCCAGCGCCTCGGCCGCTGCAACCGCCGCTTCCCAGCTCATCATCGCGGCAGTCAGCGCGTCTCTTGTCGATGATAAGTCGCGTGCGAGCGCTTTCGCCTGTTTGACCCCATTCGGGCTGGAGTACAACGATGGATCTGCAATCGCTGCGTCGAGTTCGGCGATCTTTGCTTCCAATTCTTCCACGCGCGACTCCGCGCGTTCGACCGCCCGTCGAACCTCGCGCGAGTTCCCACGAGCTTTCGCTTCCCGCTCCGCGCGCTTTCGCGCGTTTGCCTTTTCCTGCTCACGTCGCTCCGCCTGCTGAGCCGCGTCCCGCGCTGCCGCCGCATTCGCCTCTCGGTCGCGAATCTCCTCCCACTCACTGAAGTCACCGTTGAACGCGCGAATTTTCCCGTCGCGCAGTTCCCAAACTCGAGTAACGAGTTTGCGCAGCAGCTCGCGATCGTGACTCACGAGGAGCACAGTTCCCGGAAACGCGTCGATCGCATCCTCCAGCTCCTCGATGGATTCCACATCGAGGTGATTCGTCGGTTCGTCGAAGATCAGGAAGTTGGCCTCCTCGAGCATCATCATCGCGAGTGCGACCCGCGCCAATTCGCCGCCGGAAAGCGACGACGCCACGCGCTGCGATTCGTCACCAGAAAATTGCACGCGCCCGAGATGACCCATCACGGCGCCACGCTCCCACATCGGACGCATGTCGGCGATGATGTCAAATAGTGCTTTCTCGCGAGGTACGTTGGCAAAGTCCTGACGAGACATCGTCGCCTTCACGCCGCTGCCGAAACGCATTGTTCCACTCACCAAGTCGCGCTCGCCAAACAACGCCTTGAGCAACGTCGATTTCCCCGTCCCGTTGGGGCCGATGAGCCCAACGACGTCGCCGCGTCGTACCCACTCGGTGAAATCACGCAGAAGCACGCGTTCGCCGATCTGTACCGTTGCGCGCTCAAAGATCGCGACCAAATCGCCACCGCGTTCGCCTGCCGCAAAGCGTACCGCCATGGTGGCGTCCTCGGACGGCGGAGCACTTAATCGTGGCAACCACTCGAGACGCTTTCGCCGCCCCTGTGCCTGACGAGTATTCTGCCCGGCGATATTACGGCGAATGTAGTCCTCTTCCTTCGCGATCTTCGCTGACTGCTTGTCGTACGCGCGTTGTTGCGACAACCGGCGTTCCGTTCGCAGTTCGACAAACTGCGAATAGCCGCCGTCGTATGGCGTCGCTGTGCAATCCTCAACGTGAAGCACATGATCGACAACGCGGTCGAGAAACGCCCGGTCGTGCGAGATCACGAGAATCGTTTCACTCGTATTGCGCAGGTACTCCTCGAGCCATCGCGTCGTCTCCAGATCGAGGTGGTTCGTTGGCTCGTCGAGCAGGAGCACATCAGCAGGAATCACTAACTGGCGCGCCAGCGCGACGCGACCACGCTCACCACCACTCAGATGTTCGACAAGTTGAGAATGCGCCGCTTCGTGGTGGAAGCCCAATCCGTCGAGCACTGCGTCGACACGCGCATGAAACGTGTATCCCCCTTCATGCTCAAAACGCTCAAGGTCACGCGCATAACGGTGTAATGCATGTTCACTGACCTCGGCGCCGGCGTCCGCGATCTCGTTCGCCTGCCGTGCCAAGTCGAGTTCCAGGTCGATCAAACTACGAAATGCATCCGCGACCGCGCCCCACACCGTGGTCACGCCCGGAAAATCACGATGTTGATCCAGCACCGCAAAGCGCAGATTGGGCGTACGCGCCACCGTGCCGGAGGTCGGCTGCATCTCACCCGTGAGGATGCGAAACAGCGTCGTCTTCCCCGATCCGTTGCGCCCGATGACTCCCCACTTTTCACCAGCTGCCACTGTGCACGACACGTTCTTCAGCACAGTCGTGGCACCGAACTGCACGCCCACACCGTTGAACGAAAACTGCGTCATTTCCCGATCCACTCCTTCCACGCCACCTCGTCAACGCCGATCGTCACCTTGTGCTGAAATCGCACCAGTGGCACACGAAGCAGCAGCGGCTCGTCCGCGAGTTTGCCAAGCCAGTGATCGTCGGAGTAACGCGCCGGACCGAGCCCAAGCTCTGCGAAACGCTTCGAGTCGCGATCGATCAGCGCCGCCACACCAAACTTCTGCGCAAATCGACGCAGTTCACCGAGCGCTGCCGCACGTTCGGTGAGGTCAACGAAATGCGTTCGAATTCTGCGCTCCGCAAAGAAGCGCAGTGCCTTGCGCGTGT
This sequence comes from Gemmatimonadaceae bacterium, assembly GCA_044224185.1. GTDB lineage: Bacteria > Gemmatimonadota > Gemmatimonadetes > Gemmatimonadales > Gemmatimonadaceae > SCN-70-22. Next base: position 159,086 of record JBGAKW010000010.1, read on the forward strand.
CCGAGCTCTTCTTCGTTCCGAAGATCTGCACTTCCACAGGAGTGGGGGGGCGCTGATGTTTTGAATGGGTTGTCACGCGCTTCGCATCTTCTCAGCGCGCGAGCAGGAAAGAGCGAATTTCGATCATTAGCACGCGTCAAGCGAAGCTCCCAAAATAACCGTGTCGCAGTCGTATCGTCCCGCCCGTTGGCTTTCCAATCCGCATCTCGTCACGATGTGGGGAAAGTTCTTTCAACCACCTCGCGATCTCCCGGCGCAGACCGAGCGGTGGGAGACGCCCGACGCCGACTTTATCGAAGTCGTGCGAACAAAGGCGGTGCAGGACGACGCGCCGACCTTTCTCTTGTTGCACGGTCTGGAGGGGAACGCGAACTCGCACTACGCCACCGGTACGCTACGCGCCGCTGCCGCACGTGGCTGGCAGGCAAATCTTCTGGTCTTCCGCAGCTGCGGCAGCGAAATGAACCGGACACAGCGTTCGTACCACAGCGGCGAGACCAGCGATCTCGATTTCGTCGTCCAGCGTCTCCTCCTTGAGCGCCCACACGCACCGCTCGTGTTAGGCGGCGTCTCGTTAGGCGGCAACGTACTCTTGAAGTGGCTGGGAGAGCAGGGAGGCGCGATCGACGCTCGCGTGCGCGCGGCGACCGCTGTCTCTGTTCCCTTCGATCTGGCGCGCAGTTGCGCGCACATGGAAATCGGTTTCGCCCGTGTCTACGGCTGGAATTTTCTCAGGACGCTTAAGCGCAAAGCGCTTCTGAAAATTGCACGTCATCCCGGGATCGCCGACCGCAAGCGAGTCCTCGCCGCTCAGACGTTGTGGGACTTCGACGACGCCTTCACCTCGGTCGTGCACGGGTTTCGCGATGCAGCAGACTATTACGCCCGCTCCTCGTCCATACAGTTGCTCTCCTCCGTACGTGTGCCAACTCTCCTCTTGAGCTCGCGCGATGACCCGTTTCACCCGCCTACAGTGTTGGACGATGTGTCGGAGATTGCCGCCTGCAATCCATCACTAGTGCTCGAGTTCACCGAGCGCGGAGGACACGTGGGTTTTCTTGAAGGCACCCATCCGTGGAAGACCTCGAACTACGCAGAACGCCGTATGGTCGACTTTGGCGCAGCGGTGTTGAACACCCGCTGATATCCCCACGCCTCTGACGGCACCGCAGTCCGTTGTCCACACAGAACCAATCGTGCCTAACGAGCCCAAGACCTGCTGTTTGGATATCGAGAACACCCCACTGTCACGGGAGATCTGTCACCACTATACCCACTGACACTATTCGGGGCGACGCGTCCTGGGCGTGGAAACGGGCCGTGAGGCGATCGGCGTGTTGCTCCGTTCTGCAATTCTTTCTGGCTCGCACGGCTTTCATTCGTTAGGATAAGACCCCCTTCGTGCGTCGCCGTCCGCCACTCACAGTCTCGCCGGCGTTCTCGACAATTCGATGTCTGACGCAGTGCTTTTCATCCTCATCTTCGGCGGATTCTTCATCCTCCGGATGATCGCTGCTACAGTCTTCTTTCTCGCGCTCCTTCCGAAGGGCGATCACTGTCCTAACTGCGATCGACCTACGTTACGCGTCGCGTCGATCCTCTTTGACCGCTTCCTTCCTTGGTTTCGAAAGAGCTGGTGCCTCACCTGCGGCTGGCACGGCCTACTGCGCAGGGGCCCGCTCAGCGAACAGCTCACGCGCCGTCGAGAGCTTACACGCGCACCGTGACATCTTTGCCGCGTTCAGCAACTGACGTAAAGCTCCACACGCTGTGCTCGACACCTACCATTTCCTAGCGCCTGGCGAGGGCAAATAGTTGAAGCCAGTCCGGCCAATTGCCCGTGAGCTCGAAGAAATCATCGAAGTACACAAGTCCCGCTTCTTCGAGCTCAGCGATCAGATCCTGCAGGGCAGCATCTTCGATGATCGGGCCGATCGCCAGTAGCTCGCCCTCAACACGAAACTCGTCAGCCGTGAGACCCAATCGCTCGTCGATCGTCGCGCGCGATATTCCGCTGCGTTCGAACGCTTCTTTTCGCATGACGAGCGTCGGATATGAGTGCGCGAGCGAAATTGGCACGAAGACACCGTAGTGGCGTGTACTGGCTTGATGAGTGGAGCCGAGAGCAGCCGAAAAGCTACATCATGATCCTTCGAGCAAGCGACACGTGTACGTCCCCGGTCTTGTTAGCTTCCGAGCCGTATGCAGACCAACGAATTCGATTTTGATGTAATCGTCATTGGTGCGGGACACGCTGGCACCGAAGCGGCCGTCGCCGCCGCTCGGCTCGGGGCCTCCGTGGGCCTAATTACGAGCGCCCTTGAGACCATCGGCCAGATGTCTTGCAACCCGGCAATTGGTGGCGTGGCCAAGGGAACGGTGGTGCGCGAGGTCGATGCGTTGGGCGGAATTATGGGACGTGCGACGGATCTCGCTTCCCTTCAGTTTCGAATGCTCAACCGTTCTAAAGGCGCTGCGGTGTGGGCTCCGCGATCGCAATGCGATCGAGGACTATATCGTCGCGCTATACGATCATTAATCGAACAGCATCAGGGCATTCATACGATTCAAGGCACCGTAGCTCGACTTCTGTTCGCTGACCCAGAGCTTCGAGTCCGAGGGGTCGAAACACTTGAAGGCCGACGTTTCGGGGCCCGCACAGTGGTCATCACTACTGGGACGTTCCTTCGCGGCCGCATTCACATTGGTACGGAAACGAAAATTGCCGGCGGGCGCGCAGGAGAGGCTTCGAGTCTCCACCTCGCAGAACAACTTGAACACGCCGGCCTTGAGGTCGCACGATTCAAGACTGGAACACCACCTCGAATCGATGGGCGCTCGGTCGACTTTTCATCGCTCGCTCGCCAGAACAGCGAAATTGAGCAGTTCGATTACTCATGGTCTCACTTCTGGGCGACACCTAGACGTCATCAAGAAGCCATACGACATCCAGCCCAACTGCCGTGCTGGATCACATTTCTTGGAGAAGAGGGAAAGCGCGTCATCGCTGACAACATCGGAAAGTCGGCGATGTATGGTGGGGCCATAGCCGCTCGCGGCCCGCGGTATTGTCCATCCGTCGAAGACAAGATCGTGAAATTCCCGGACGCGGAGCGTCACCAGCTTTTTCTTGAGCCAGAGGGGCACGACACAACCGAGCTCTATGTCAACGGGCTGTCGACGTCTCTTCCCTCAACCGTTCAGCTCGAAATGCTACGGACGGTCCCTGGACTCGAGGACGTCCGCATGACGCGGGCGGGCTACGCGATCGAGTATGATTTTTTTCCGCCGACGCAGCTCGACGGTTCACTTCAGGTGAAGAGCGTTCGGGCGCTCTATTTTGCCGGCCAAATCAACGGTACGACGGGCTACGAGGAGGCCGCGGGGCAGGGCGTGGTCGCTGGGCTCAACGCGGCGCTCGATGCACTCGATCGTCCTCCGCTCTTTCTCGGCCGGGAGAGCTCATACATCGGCGTGTTGGTCGACGACCTCACCACGCGCGGCGTCGATGAGCCCTATCGCCTCTTTACATCGCGTTCCGAATTCAGGCTCACCGTTCGCCAAGACAACGCTCTCCGGCGTCTCGCACCTTTTGCTCGCGAGCTCGAATTGTGGACTTCGGAAGAGCGCGCCTTGGCTGAGCGTCGGTTGGCACACGAGGATGCCGCGGCACAGCTCGCGTTAGAAACGAGTATTCGCCCTGAACAGGTCAACGACTACCTCGCTGCACGCGAGAGTGCGCCAATTCCGCACTCTCTCAAGATCGGAGAGCTCTCCAAACGTCAGAACCTCGAACTCATCGAGCTACTAAGGTTGGCGGGAGTTGGGGGAGAGATCCCGCTCGAGGCCATCGTGACTGCCGAACTACAGTTGAAGTACGCTGGGTACTTCGATCGCGAGCGAATTCAGGCCGACAAGATGCGCCGAATGGGTGATTTCCCGCTCGGCGATTCGATTCCCTATGAGTCGATGCAGTCGGTGTCGTTCGAGGCTCGCCAAAAGCTTGGATCGCTTCGGCCGCGCACACTCGCGCAAGCGGCGCGAATCCCTGGCGTCTCTCCTAACGATCTACAGAATCTCGTCTTTGAAGTCGAACGCTTCCGGCGGGTTGCGAGGGAGCGTAGCGAGGCGTCCTGACGAAGCGGGCGCTCAGCGCCGCTCATCATGACGACACCAAACTCGGCAGCCACGTTAGGCGCCCCTCTCCACGAGCCGCGCCGTTCCTCACGCATCATTGCGTGCGTGGCAGCCGTCGTCATGGCGCTACTCGCGTTTCTTCCAATCGCCAACTGGATCCCAGGAGGCCACCAAGCTGATTGGTACTCCACCGTCAGCGGCGAGTGGCTGAATGGCTCCGTTATCGTCGTCGGCGGCGCGTTGGTGTTAACGATTCTCGCTCGACGACTCCCCATCTGGCGCGACGGATTCTTTTCGTCGATCGCAGCGCGCGCTCATGCCGCGCCGACTGCGACCGGCCTTCTCCTCGCAATGGTCGCCTTTGCGCTGTACGCGGTCACCGCCGATCGCGTTCTCTCCGGACATCCGCTCTTCATCGACGAAATCTCGCAGCTTTTTCAGGCGCGCATTTTCGCGAGCGGTCGTCCGTGGCTCGATGCACCCGCCAACCCTGAATTCACCTCGATTCTTCACATCATCGACAACAACGGGAAGTGGTTTTCGCAGTTTCCTCCCGGCGGCCCACTGATGATGGTTCCTGGGGTGTGGCTCCGCGCGCCGTGGCTAACGGGTCCCATCGCAGGCGCCATAAGTGCCGCACTGTTCTGGGGCGTCGCGCGTCGCATTGAGCCGCGTCCGACTGTCTCGTTAGGCGCGGCGATGCTCATGGTTCTCTCGCCGTTCATCGCGTTTCTCGCCTCCTCGCACATGAATCACGTAACCGCGGGCATGTGGGTGATGCTCGCGACCTACGCTCTCACTCGCATGTCGGAGCAGCGCGAAACGAACGCTCGGGACGCCGGCCGGCCCTTTTTCGCTGCAATCGCTGGTTTGTCCTTTGGCATCGCGGCTTCCATCCGTCCAGTCGACGCCTTTGCGTTCGCCCTTCCCGCCGGCATCTGGATGGTGATGCGAGTCGTCCAGCGGCCGGCGCGTGCGATCGAGCTCTTGGCGGCAGGCATCGCGATCGCCATTCCTGCAGCCCTGGTTTTGTGGTTCAACGCACGCACCACGGGGAATCCGTTTCTCTTCGCCTACGAACAGTTGTGGGGGCGTGATCACGGTTTGGGCTTCCATCGCGCACCATATGGCTTTGTGCACACGCCGGCGCGTGGACTCGAACTTCTCAATCTCTACTTCCTTCGGCTGCAATCATATCTCTTCGAAACGCCTATACCCTCACTCCTTCCCGTAGTCGGTGCACTCGCACTCGCCCGCCGCCTCGATCGTGTCGATCGATATCTCTTCGCAAGCATCACCCTCCTTCTCTTCCTCTACTTTTGCTACTGGCACGACGGGTTTTACCTCGGCCCACGTTTTGTCTATCTCGCTGCTCCCTTTCTTGTGTTGTGGGCCGCGCGCTTTCCCGCGCTTCTCAAAGAGCGTTGGCCTAACTATCCACAGCTTTATCGCGGCACGATGTACGGGCTTGGTGTCGCCGCCGTTGTCGCTCTCGTCGAATCAGTCCCATATCGAGTCGCGCAATATCAGCACGGCCTGCGTTCGATGCGCGTGGACTACACCGACGTCGCTCGTCAAGCTGGCATAGAGAACGCACTCATTTTCGTGCGAGAAAGCTGGGGATCACAACTCATGTCACGCATATGGGCGGTCGGAGTTCCGCATAGCGAGGCCGAAAGCCTCTACCGAAACGTCGACGCGTGTGCGCTCGAAAACACGCTGTCGTCGTTGGAACGTTCGGGTATGCGTGACACCGTTGCGTTGAAAGCTCTTCTTCCACTTCTCGCCGACTCGTCGCGTGTCGTACGAAGCACTCTCTCGCCCGACGACAGCGAGCGGCTTCTCCCCGGAAGCCCCTACAATCTTCGCTGTCAACGTCGCATTCTCGACGATCGCGAAGGATTCACACTTCTTGCGCCACTTATGGCGACAGATTGGGGATCAAACACCTACGCACGTGATCTGCACGAGCGCGATTCACTTCTCGTCAATCGCTTTCCGACGCGTCCCGTTTATCTACTTCGTCCCAGCAGCAGCGACGAAGGCGCGCCATTGCAGCTCCAGCCGCTACGGGTAGACTCGTTGCGCGCGGCTTGGTCCGCCGCACAGTAACGCCGACGCAGCGGCTAGCTCGGAATCCGCTGAGCTCAGTTCTTCTGAGCGTGCCGGAATCGAGCTTAGGCTCCCAGCTGCACGAAACAGTCAATGGCCACGGGTGGTAGAAGGCGTTAGGCAGGCGCGCGTGGATCAACGCGTGCCATCGAACGGACTATTTGTAGCATTTTGCTACTAAATATTAGTCTCTTTCTGATACTTATATCTTCGAGGAATATCATGCGTGCGTTGAGGGTTCAGTTGTTGACCGCGGGCGCCTTGATGGCTTCGGGCATTCCCTTTCACCACTCGGCTGCCCAGGCAGTAGCTCCCACGATACCGCCGTCTCAGATCGTTGCGTCTGCGTCGGGTGAGTCGACCGTCACCCCCGATCGCGGGCGAATCACATTCGCCGTCGAGACGCGCGCCGCCACAGCAGCTGCTGCCGGCCAGGAGAACGCGCGCCGTCAGAAGCGAGTGATGGATGCTCTCAAGTCAAAGGGCATCGCCGCAGAGCGCATCACAACGTCTGGATATTCTGTACTGCCGGACGAGAAGTACGACAAAGGTCAACGGCAGGTGGTCGGCTACATCGCTCGGAATTCAGTACTCGTCGACGTCGATCAAATTGATCAAGTCGGTGCCTTTATTGACGCGGCGCTTGGAGCGGGCGCGAATATCGTGAGTGGATTGGATTTCTACAGCTCGAAGATGGAGCAGGTGCGTCGATCTGCACTTGAGCAAGCTGTAAAGCGAGCTCGAGCCGACGCAGAGACGATGGCGACGGCTGCCGGAGGCACATTGGGTGATGCTCTTGAGATCTCGACAAACGATGTCTCGGAGCCTCGCCCTATGGTGAACTATGCGATGAGGGCTGAGGCAGCCGCAGTGCAGACTCCGATTGCGGTGGGGGAGCAGAAGGTGTCCGTCATGGTCACGACGCGATGGCTCTTTATTGCGGGACGCCGATGAGAATTCCTTCTGGATGTGCGCCGGCCATTACCTACTGCAGCCGATACGGTAGTGCGCACTATTGGCCGATCGCGGCGTTGCGCAGGTGCCTATCGCATCCCTGAGGCGCGCCCCCTGCTGAACTAGCTGGCGGTGACTAGCAGTGCGGTAATGTCGGAGGCGACGGAGCAATGATGAACTCCGTCGCCTCTTGCTGTACTACGATGACCGCGCGCACTCCTAAAGGTGACTTACCCTGAGGCGGATACCGCGGTTTCACGTGGAACATTCTGGGCGATTCGGACACTTCGCGCGGTCACCGGCGTCGAAGTTTCACGTGAAACACGCTGGCCCCGGATGGAGAGTTGCGCCTATATTCCGCGCCCCTCCCCAACTCCCGTCCCTACAAGTCGTCAACCCGTCCCGCACGTGGCACGAGTCATCGCGATCGCCAATCAGAAGGGGGGAGTGGGAAAGACCACGACCGCCGTTAATCTCTCTGCCAGCCTCGCGGCTGCAGAACAACGCACGCTGCTCGTCGACGGCGACCCTCAGGGCAACGCCACGAGTGGTGTCGGTATCGACCAGTCCGCGATCAGCCGAACGACCTATGACGCAGTTCTCGCCTTGGCACCAACCAAGGATGCAGTGCTTCGCTCAATCCTCTTCAAGTCATTAGACGTTCTTCCGGCTACGCCTGACCTAGCTGGCGCCGAAGTGGAGCTCGTCGAAGTCCAGGATCGCGAACGGGGGATGCGACGCGCCATCGAGCAAGTTCGCGACGACTACGACTATATCCTGATCGACTGTCCGCCGTCGCTTGGGCTTATCACGCTGAACATGCTGGCCGCGGCAGACTCAGTCCTTATTCCACTGCAGTGCGAGTACTTCGCGCTGGAGGGACTGAGTCAGCTGATGACCACCATCAAACTCGTGCAGCAAGGCATCAACGAAGCGCTTGAGCTCGAGGGCGTCGTGCTCACCATGTACGACGCGAGACTCAACCTATCGCGGCAGGTCGCTAGCGACGCCCGAGAGTTTTTTGGCGACCGCGTCTTTGAAGCTGTCGTGCCGCGAAACGTCCGCCTCGCCGAAGCCCCAAGTTTCGGCAAACCGATCCTACTCTACGACGTCTCGTCGGTCGGCGCGGTAGCATATATGCAACTCGCAAAAGAACTTATAGCGCGTACAGGAACGCATGTTTCTGCATTACCAAACGCCTGAGTACGCCACCATACCGCGAAAAGTTCTCCACATGCCTCCAAAAAGCGCCATCCCCCCGCAGTCATGACTGAAAAACCCCGCCGTCTCGGACGCGGCCTCGAAGCGCTTATCGCAAGTGCTGCACCTCCCACTGCTTCGAACGCCACCACGACGACGGCCTCTACTCCCCCATCACCTCTCCAAACCCTCGCGCTTAACGCCATACGGCCAAATCCCTATCAACCCAGGCGCGATTTCGCCCCGGCAGAACTCACAGAGCTCGAAAACAGCATCAAAACAAGCGGCCTCCTGCAGCCCGTCACCGTCCGACAGCAGCCCGATGGATCCTATGAACTCGTAGCCGGCGAAAGACGCCTCCGCGCCGCCACCAGGCTGGGATGGAAAGAGATCCCCGCGATCGTCAAGCCGTTCGACGATCGCGAAATGCTGACGCTCGCCCTCATCGAAAACCTGCAGCGTGCCGATCTCAATCCGCTCGACGAGGCAGTCGCCTACCAGCGATTGATGGAGGACTTCTCGCTCACTCAACAGCAGGTCGCTGACGCTGTTGGCAAAGATCGTTCGACCGTGGCGAACCTCTTGCGGATCCTGCAACTCCCCGAAGGCATCCGACGCCTCTTGCGCGACAACCAGATCTCGTTAGGCCATGCCCGCGCGCTCCTCGGAATGCCTAACGAGCGAGCGATGCTCGAGACGGCGCGTCTCATAGCTGAGCGAGGGCTATCGGTGCGCGACGTGGAACGCGCCGTGCAAGACGCCCGTGGCAGCACCACTCGCACCTCCGCGCCCGCAGGCAACACGACGGGGAAAGCCGCAACGACGACGTCAACATCGGGAACTCCCCTAAGCGCGGAAAGCAGACGCTTTACCGAGGCGCTCCGCAAGCACTTGCAGACAGACGTTCGCATCTCGGCCGATGCTGACTATCGCGGAGATATTTCCATTCGCTTCTACTCCGCCGACGATTTGCATCGCCTCCTGGAGCTCGTGTTAAATCGCAAGCTCGAAGACTCGTAACCCCTTCGTTCCTCCAGTTAAGACGCGCGCTAGTAGCTCGTCCTCTCGGTCGACCGCACATAGCCGCAACCTTTCTTCCCCTTCTTTCTCGCCCACTTCGCGGCGCGCTCAGCGGTGTCAACATGGCCATCTTCAACAACAAACCATCAACGGCCGATCGCCCACCTCAGTCTCGCGCCGACCTGAACGGTGCCGATTCCAGCATGTCTGTGATCGGTGGAGGCATGCGAATCATTGGCGACGTCGAGAGCAACGGCGTCATCAAGATCGAGGGATTCATCGAGGGCTCCGTGCGTGGCGCCCGACAGGTTCTGCTGGGTCGCACCGGAATCGTTCACGGTGACATCTATTCGGCGGACGCCGTGCTTGGTGGACGCGTCGTTGGTACAGTCATCGCCTCGGAACGCGTAGAAATTCAAGGAACCTCTGGAATCGAGGGCGACATTCACACCAAGAGTATCGTGGTCCACGAAGGCGCGATGATCAACGGCACCGTAAGAATGGGCGAGGTCACCGCCAGTAGCGCGCCGTCAAATGTTTCCCAAAACACAGATAATGTCGAGCACGCTCGGGACGGCGGATCGATGTAATCGGATGTTTATGGACAAGCACACAACTCTATTATTCCCAACATTTTACACTCTGATGAAGAAGTGCTGATACGAAAGCTCGGTGCGATGCGGTTTAGCGCTCTCTTGTTGGCGACCGCGCTGGGCTGCGGCTCCGACGCGATAAGGAAGAATAGCACCACTGCGGACTCAGCCGGCATCAGTGAACCCGCTTCTTCCGCGATGAAAGTTGCGCTCCTAACGCCTGGTCCAATTTCCGACCAGTCATGGAATGGAGGGGCATATAGCGGACTCCTCCGTATCAAAGACTCCCTCGGCGCTTCCATTTCCCATATCCAGACGAAAACTCCCGCTGAGTTTGAGGAGAATTTTCGACAGTACGGAGCTCAGGCGTACACGGTGGTTTTTGGCCACGGATTTGAATTTCAGGACGCCGCGAAGCGCGTTGCGCCGGAGTTCCCGAAGACCATCTACATAACAACGTCTGGCAACACGACCGGAGCCAATCTCGCCGGAATTCGCTTCGCATTCGAGGAACCCTCGTACCTCGCCGGCATGCTCGCCGGCATGATGACAAAGTCCAACGTTATCGGCGCCATCGGGGGAACAGAACTCCCTCCCGTCAAGGCGTCCTTCGAGGCATTTGCCGCGGGCGCAAAGTCGGCTAACGCTAAAGTGCGGGTAGTCACGTCTTACATCGGCAACTGGGATGATGCGAGCGCTGGAAAAGAGCAGGCGCTGGCACAAATCGCCCGCAAAGTAGACGTGATATTCCAGAATGCCGACGCGGCAGGCCTTGGCGTTTTCCAAGCGGCGCGAGAGTCCCGAAAGGCGTGGGTCATCGGGTCCAACTCCGACCAGAATGCTGTCGCTCCCGAAGTCACGTTAGGCAGTGTGTTGATAGACCTCCCGCATGCCTTCCTCCTCGTGGCGCGCGAAATACACGACGGCAAGTTCACACCGCGGGTAATCAGCCTTGGTTCGTCCAGCGAAGTGGTTCGCCTGGTGCTCAACCCAGCGCTGAAAGACAGCATCCCAATGAGCGCTCGCGCCGCGATTGATTCCGTGCAGCGGCTCATCGTGGCCGGCACTTTCAAGATTCCCGGCACGCAGCCGGCCCCCGTGCACTGACATGCCTAACGCGATCGAGCTGGCCGCGGCGCTTGATGCCCACCTTGCCGCGGCTGGCTTTCCCGACTACACCGGTGCACTCAATGGGTTGCAGCTGGCGAGTCACGGTGCAGTCACACGCATTGCCTCGGCCGTCGATTTTTCCAGCCGCACGGTTGAAGCAGTGCTCGCGTCTGGCGCGGACTTTCTCATTCTGCACCACGGCATGTTTTGGGGCGGCGCCCAGCGTATTGTCGGGCCCACGTACGAGCGACTGCACGCGCTGATCACACGAAACGTCGCGGTCTACAGTGCGCATCTTCCGCTCGACGCACATCCTGAGATCGGCAACAACGCGCTCCTGGCGCGCACGCTTGGCCTGACTCCGACTGAGCGATTCGGAGAGTTCCAAGGTGCGCCCATTGGGATCGCGGGCCACGACGATGTCGCTACCGTTGACCTCCTGAATCGCGCGCACGCGTTTGCGCAGGCATTCGGAGGAAGTGCTCGCGCCTCAGATATCCCGCGCGATCGCCGCACGAAACATTGGGCCGTTATTACTGGGGCTGGCGGCGGCTCACGTGAACTCGCACAGGCCCGCGAGTGTGGGATCGATACTCTCGTTGTCGGTGAAGGCCCACATCACGTAACAGTTAGCGCTCCCGAATTCGGCGTTGTCGTCATCTTTGCCGGTCACTACGCCACTGAAACGCTCGGCGTGCGTGCGCTCGGAGAATTCGCCAGCACGCGCTTCGATCTTCCACACGAATTTCTGTTCCTCCCTACTGGCTCGTGACGCCGGCACTGGAGCTGACAAACGTTTCGAAACGCTTTGGTCGCGTTACGGCGCTCAACGCCGCGTCGATTCACGTAAGACATGGGACGACGCACGCACTGCTGGGCGAAAATGGGGCAGGGAAGTCGACGCTGATGCGCGTCGCGTTTGGCCTGCTGCTTCCCGACAGCGGTACCATCGCGATCGATGGAAGACCGGTGAGGCTGCGAAATCCGGCCGATGCGATGTTACACGGAATCGGCATGGTGCATCAGCACTTCACCCTGGTCCCTGCGATGACGGTCGCCGAGAACGTCTCGTTAGGTATGCGCGGCCCCTATGACAAAACGCATGCGACCAGAGTCGTTCGCGACATCGGAGAACGAACGGGACTTGTTCTTGATCCCGATGTCCGTGCAGCGGACTTGCCCGTCGGCGCGCAACAGCGTCTCGAAATCGTTAAGGCACTCGCCAGGGACATTCGTTTGCTCATTCTCGACGAACCGACCGCAGTACTCGCTCCGGCTGAAGCCGACGAGTTATTGCGATGGGTCGCGGGTTGGGTTCGCGAGGGACACGCCGCCATCTTCATCACGCACAAACTGCGCGAAGCGCGCGAGGTGGCAGACGACGTGACGGTCTTGCGTCGCGGCCAGACAATTCTTCAGGCACGAGTGGCAGACGTGGACGAACCATCCTTGGTTCGCGCCATGCTTGGAGCGGATCTCGCAAAGGCGGGAAGGTCGACGATGTCGATCCGGAGTGCCGAGCAAACAGTCATTCGATTACGCGACGTCACGGTCGCGCGCGGACGCGGTGACATTGCCTTACGAGACGTGTCGCTTGAGGTACATGCCGGGGAAATCCTTGGCGTGGCCGCCATTGAAGGTGCCGGACAGCTCGAGCTGCTTCGCCTTCTCGCCGGGCGACGACATGCGAGTCGTGGAACCGTCGAACTTCCGTCAAGCATCGCGTTCATACCTGAAGATCGACATCGAGATGCTCTGGTGCTCGACATGACCTTGACGGAGAACTTCGCGCTTCATGCACTAGGAGAACGACGCGGAAGGATCTCGTGGCGAGAGGCGCACACCCAAACGTCGCGAGCACTCGAGGCATTCGACGTGCGCGCCGCTGGGCCAGACTCGCGCGCGCGTGAACTATCAGGTGGCAATCAACAAAAATTCGTCTTCGCCCGTGAGCTGGCTCGCCTGCCTAACGCGGTGATCGCCGAGAATCCAACGCGGGGCCTCGATATCCGCGCGACGCAATCTGTGCATGAGCAGCTGCGCACCGCTCGCGACCAAGGTTGCGCAGTCGTCGTCTACTCGAGCGACTTGGACGAAGTACTCGCGCTGGCCGACCGTGTTGTTGCTATCCACGCCGGCGAGGTTCGAGTAGTCGACGGCGATCGTGATGCGGTCGGACGCGCAATGCTCGGACTCGCGTGAACGTCGCTACGACGCTGCCTAACGCGATGATTGAGGACGACGATCCTCGCCGCTGGTCCATGCTCTTGCTCTTGGCGCTTGCCGAATTGCTCGGCATGTCGTTGTGGTTCGCGGGAGCAGCGGTGGCGCCACAACTCGCACAACGATGGGAGCTATCGACCTCGCAAGTTGGGTGGCTCACGACCATGGTGCAGCTGGGCTTCGTCGCGGGTACGGCGCTGTCGGCGCTTCTCAATCTCGCTGACATCATTCCAAATCGTCGGCTGTTCGCGCTATCGGCCTTCGCGGGAGCAGCGTGCAATGCACTCTTCCTTCTCGCTCACGCCCTTCCATTAGCGCTTGTATCGCGCTTTTTCGCGGGTCTCTGTCTCGCCGGTGTTTATCCCCCCGCGATGAAGATGGCTTCAACATGGTTTCGCGCGCAGCGTGGACTCGCCGTTGGAACCATCGTTGGCGCCCTCACGATCGGGAAGGCTGGACCTTACCTCGTCCATGCAATCCCTGGTGCGGGAGTTACTCCTGTTATGCTCGCGGCATCGGTTAGCGCTGCCGCCGCAGGCATTCTCATTCTCGTCGCCTATCACGACGGACCGTATCCATTTCCGCCGCGACCGTTTTCACTCAGTCTCGCTGGCGACATCGTGCAGCTGCAACGCTGGCGCTTGGCCACCGGTGGCTACTTGGGCCACATGGCCGAGTTGTACTCGTTTTGGACGTGGATTCCTGCATTCGTCGGCGCCAGTCTCGTTGCCCACAGTCACTCCCCCGCTGACGCATCGTCGCCAGTTGCTGGGCTGCTGTCATTCGGCATCATTGCGGTGGGGGGATTGGGATGTATTTGGGGAGGACTCTACGCCGATCGCTTGGGGCGTGAACGACTCGTCATGCGTGCAATGGCAGCGAGTGGCCTCTGCGCGCTTCTTATCGGCCTAACGTTCGGGAGATCGCTTTGGGTGCTGGCTCCGGTGGCGCTCGCGTGGGGCTTTTTCGTCATCGCCGATAGCGCGCAGTTTTCTGTCCTCGTCACCGAGAGTGTTCCACCGCATGCCGTCGGAACCGCCCTCACCATCCAAACCTCGTTAGGCTTCCTTCTCACCACCATTACGATCCAACTCGTTCCGCCGATCGTAGCGGTCGTTGGCTGGGCTGGTGCCTTTCCTCTGCTCGCAGTCGGACCGGCGCTCGGTATTTGGAGCATTCGCCGTCTCGTGCGAGTTACGCGCTCACGGGTCACATAAGCGCGAGACGTTGCTCCGAAATCGTCGCACATCACACCCTGCGTGCAGCGAACTTCACCGATCGCCTGCAGATGATGTTGTCCGGGGTGACATGCGATTCAACAAATCGTCTCGAAGATGAGGTCGCGTGCGACCGTTTTTGCACGCGTACATGAAGCGACTCTCATCCCTCCGATGCACCCTCACGTTCCCAGCGTTCCAGGCGCCCTGGCTCGACGACTCATGGAGCGACGAATGCCTCCTACGCGTCGCGATGCTGAATGGCTCTTGTCGTTCTTCCAGTACAAGTACGCCCCGCTTGATCAAATGCAGGGAGTGCACTTGTTCGACGCGTGCGTAGACGATGCGGAGTCCGCCATTCTATTCGCCATCGAAAACGGGCGCGGACTTTCATACGTCTGGACCCTACTCACATCGGAAGATGGGAGCACTTGGCTGGTTTCCGGTATTCATCCAGAATCAGCGCACGGTTATCTCGTCACATCCCTTCCGTGGCGGTTCGATGCATTGGCGTGGCTTCCTGTCGAGTCTCCCTTCGGCTGGGAGAGCTAACCGCGCGTCGCACCACGATTGGGCTTGCGGCGGTTCTCTGACGTAACTTCCCGCCATGAAGTCCATCCCAGCTCTCACTTCGCCCATCGCACCCACGCCGCGGAACCGTCGCGTGCGTCTGTGGATGGTGCTTGCCGCCATCAGCATTGGATGGAAGCTGGTTGTTCTGACGTTAGGCGCCGCCGTTCCGCGCTGGGTTATCGGGGACGGCCTGGATCTCGTCCCACCCGACGCGCGCGTCTTTGCGCAGCAGGCGAAAATGACGGCACTCAACTTGTGGAGTCATCCGATCGAGCGACTCGGCATTGTGCAGGCGCTCCGAGTCATCCACGTCGATTCGCTGCCGCCAGTGACGCCTCCGACGTCGCTCAACGCCACCGCTACACATCACTGCAACGGACGCAGCGCGACCGTCCGAGCGTACACGTATTTCGCGATTCCGTACTCCGAAGCGCGAACCATGTGTGACACAGGCGTCGTGCAATACCGCGTGTTCCGCCGGAAGTCATAGCATGGCGGATCGCGCGCCGTCTCGCCGAGCGGCGCTCCTCCAACAACTGACCATCACGGTGACGATTGCGATCGTCATTGTGACATCATTGGCCCTGGTCCTCCTACTCAGCGGCTTCGACGTCGCAAGCGCATTTGGCGCGCTTGTACGCGGAGCCGTCGGGTCACCCTACGCGATATTCTCTGCGACGCTCGTTCGCGCCACGCCGCTGATGCTCACGGGCCTCGCCGTCGCCGTCGCCTTTCAAGGGGGGATTCTCAATATCGGCGCAGAGGGTCAGCTGCTCGCCGGAGCAGCCGCCGCCACGGCGCTCGCGTTAGGCGTTCCATCGTTAGGCATTTCCTCATTGGTCGTCGCATCCATTCCGATCGGTCTACTCTCGGCAGCACTCGCCGGTGGTGCGTGGGCGAGCATCCCCATGTGGCTTCGCGCAAAGTTCGGCGTCCTCGAAGTCATCACCACTATCATGATGAACTTCATCGCCATTTATCTCGTGGGATGGATGGTGCGCGGGCCGCTACAGGAGCCGACGCACATTTATCCGCAGTCCGCCGCGATCTCCGAGTCTTCACACCTTACACTGCTGTTGAGTGGATACCGATTGCACGCAGGTTTTCTGCTGGCGGTGCTGCTATGCGTTGTCGCGTGGTACATCGTTCGATACACGGCTGCGGGCTTTCGGCTGCGCGTCGTTGGAGCGAATCCGGCAGCGGCAACAACAGCGGCACAAATCGATGTTGCTCGGGTCTCGGGGCGCGCATTTCTGCTGAGCGGCGCACTCGCCGGACTTGCCGGTGGGGTTGAGGTCTACGGCGTGACGTACGCGCTGTATGAGAACTTGTCACCGGGTTATGGCTATACGGCCATAGCCGTTGCACTTCTGGCTGGCCTCAATCCCCTGGCGGTTGTCGTCAGCGCCATCTTTCTCGGGGCACTCGCCGCCGGCGCAGCGGCGATGCAGCGAGAGGCTGGCGTCCCCTCGGTGATGGTCTCGGTCGTGGAAGCGCTGATCATTCTCGCCCTTGTTGGCGGGCGCGCATACTTCGTTCGCCGTCAGCTGCAATCTTCCGAGGTCGGCGTGTGACTGAACTCCTCACCTCATTTCTTGAGGGAACGGTCCGCACGGCCACACCACTTGCGTTTGCCGCGTTAGGCGAGGTTGTGACGGAACGCGCCGGCATCATCAACGTGGGGCTTGAGGGCGTCATCATCGCTGGTTGTTTCGGCGCCGTTGTCGCAGCGGGAGCTGGGAGCCTCGTCATTGGGCTCGCTGGCGGCGCGCTCGCCGGAATTGTGGCGGCTGCGCTCTTCGCCCTGTTCGCGGTTTGGCTCCGCACCGATCAGATCATCACCGGGACGGCTCTTACGTTAGGCGCTCTTGGGCTCACCGGCACGCTCTACCGCGCCTACTTCGGAGCCGCCGGCGTCGCACTCTCCATTCCAACGATGCGCCCAATCGCGCTCCCCGGTGTGTCACGCATTCCCATCGTGGGTTCAGCACTCTTCCAGCAACCTGCCGTCACATACGCACTCTTTGTGGCAATTGCCGTTGCCTGGTGGGTACTCACGCGAACGCAGGCTGGTCTTGCGCTGCGCGCCGTTGGTGAGTCGCCCGATGCCGCAGAAGCCGCAGGAATCAGCGTGCGCCGCACGCAATCCATCGCCGTGCTTACCGGTGGCGCGTTAGGCGGGCTCGCCGGCGCAACTCTCGTACTCGCGCAAGTTGGCACCTTCGCTGAAGGGATGTCGGCCGGGCGAGGTTTTATCGCAATCGCGATCGTTGCACTGGGAAGATGGTCACCGGTGGGCGTCGCGCTCGCAGCGCTCCTCTTTGGCGCTGCAACGGCGCTGCAATACCTCTTCCAATCGTCGGGTGTCGCGCTTCCGTACCAGCTTTTCCTGGCGCTTCCCTACGTATTGACACTCATCGTGCTCGCCGTCGGGACATCTCGCGCCCGTGCGCCAGCCGCGTTAGGCGTCCAAGAGTTGCCGACACACAACTAGCATCCCGCATACGGGCTCGTCCAGCGCAACCGCCAGGAACGTGGCCTCCTTCGCTCGAGCAGTGAGTACATCACGCCATCTCCCACATAACGGGCAATCACTGCCGTTAGGCGTCCGTTGCTCCCCAGTCGCGCAATGGTCAACAGCTCTGTCGTTTCCAATGTCTCTTCACCACCGCTCGTTCGTTCCGAAAATGCGGTGATGAACTGCCCGTTGCTCGCACTATCGCGCTCCGCCAGCAACAATAAATGCTCCTGCTTGGGATTCGCTTCCTGATTCAGCGATCGCAGGACCTCGGCTAAGATTCCCTCGGTTCCTGGTGCGAGCGAGAAGCGATAGGCATGTCGCACTTGATACGGAAGCCCTTTGAGCTCCGCAACGCTGTCGCCCGGTGAGGCCGAAGCAAGTCGCGCGATCTCGATCGCCAACTGCGATGAATCACGCGATGGTAGCCCCGCGAGCGAATCGAACACAATTGGCACCACGCGACCGCTCTGGAATGCAACCACCCATCCGCGGGCGAGCGAGTCGGAGCCACCCGTCAGCTGCACAGAGGGCCACGCCGTGCAGTCGTCTGGCGGATCGTTAGCCACCGCGGTTGCAAGCGATGCCTTCGCGACAACTTTTCCGTTCGACAGAAGATCGAACTGCGCGCCGCGGTACGCGGAAACGTCGAGTCGCGCTGTGTCCAGCGACGCATCCGACGGAAGCGACGGAAAGATGACGCTCCCGCGACTTCCGGCGTCGCCGACCACGAGAAAGACGGGACCCGCAGCAGAATCCCAAGGTGCTTCGGTCGAGACAATGGTGCTCTCGGGAGTTGGCGGTGGCGGCACGATGGGGCTCGCCGTATCGTTGCTGCGCGCCGGCGCTGGCTTGTCGCAGCCTACCCCCCAGCTCGAGGTGAGTGTCAATAGCAGCGCCAACACCCTGGATTTTCCCGCGCGAGAGCAGTTCATCGCGCGAAATCTGACCATCGCCTGACGTGCGTCAACTGAACCGCGCATTGGATGGCGGGACAGATGGGCGCCCTGGAGCCGAATGTCGCCAGACTCCTCCGTACGCCCGCGCAAATCGCTGTTAACCAGAATTGGTCTCAATCGCACAGAGCTCCGAGCATGGGCGATGTATGACTGGGCCGTATCGTCGTACCAGACAACGATTCAAGTCGCAATCTTTCAACTGTTTTTCGTCAGCGTTGCCGCCGGAACACTGGCCCCGGCTAAAGCTACGCAGATCTGGGCGATGGTTAACACGGTTGCTTCGGTGATTGTGGCTGTAGCATCACCGGTCCTTGGCGCCGTCTCGGACGTCGCGGCCGCCAAGAAGAAGCTCCTCGCAGTCTTCATGTTTGTTGGCGTCGCTGCCTGTGCGGGCATGTTTTTCATCGAACGTGGCCAATACGTCTTCGCCGGTTGGCTCTACGTTCTGGCGACGGTCGGAGCCACGGCGAGTCTCGTCTTCTATGAAGCGCTACTCCCCCACATAGCATCGACCGACGAGATCGATCGGGTCTCGAGCGCTGGTTACGCTATGGGATACGTCGGCGGCGGAGTTCTCCTCGCCATCAACATCGCTTGGATTCTTGCACCGGGAACGTTCGGATTTCCCACGGGGAATGCGCTCAGCGATGCGCAAAAGACTCTCCCCGTACGCGCCGCCTTCCTCTCCGTCGCCATCTGGTGGCTCGTCTTCTCGTTGCCAGTGCTCAAACGCGTGAAGGAGCCCGCGCGGACGCTCGAGCCGGACGAGCTCTCAGGCGTGAACCTGGTCATCACCCCATTCCTACGACTGGGCGAGTCAGTGAAGGAGCTGCGTATCTACAAGAATGCGTTCCTGATGTTGCTCGCCTTCATCATCTACAACGATGGCATTCAGACCATCATCAGAATGGCAACAGCGTATGGCAAGGAAGTCGGGATCCCTGACTCCGCGCTGATCACGGCTATTCTCATCGTGCAGTTCGTCGGCATTCCCTTCGCCTTTCTTTTCGGAATGCTGGCCGATCGCATTGGTGCAAAGAGCTCTGTGTTCATCGGACTGCTCGCGTACACGGTCATCAGCATCGTCGGCTATTTCATGCAGACCGCCCGTGACTTTTACATTCTCGCCTTCATGGTAGGCATGGTACAGGGTGGAACGCAGGCGCTGTCACGCTCACTCTTCGCCTCTATGGTGCCAGCGCATAAGTCGGGCGAGTTTTTTGGCTTCTACTCGGTCTTCGAGAAGTTTTCCAGCATTCTCGGGCCACTCCTCTTCTCCGTCGTCATCGCCACAAGTCAGAGTAGTCGGCCGGCTATCCTCGGTGTCATCGCCTTCTTCGCGTTAGGCGCTGTCGTCTTGAGTCGCGTAAACGTGCGGGAAGGGAGGGAGCGTGCACGCGCCGCCGAAGCCGATCTTGTGGTGATATCATCAGCGTCGACGTTCTTATCTCCGATCGGATCGTTGCCGTCAGACGACGAGCCGCCGGCTACCTAAAGCTGCGGAACACCGGATCGTTACATCGAGAGTTGTTGGGAGAGATCACGAGATTTCGGCGCGAAACGCAACGCCTCAACGTGACAGTTGGACAGCCGGCGCGGCCACAGGCACCAGTGTTTTAGCGATCGCGGGGAAACGCTGGTCTTGGCGGGAGGAACACTCCAACCAGGTCCCAATGCCAAGCTTCGCGCCGTTCTCCCGTTCGAGGATCCTTGAGGGGCTTGTACTGAAGCCGCTCGTCCGGCAGGCCCACGTGGCGGCCATACGCTAGAAGGCGCACTCGGTCAGTCGAGACCAAGTGCGCCATTGCACGCCCTTTCCACACATGTCGATGAAGCCACATTCCGCCATCCATCGCGTGTAGCATCCCTTCGCGACGGCTCGCAAACTCGACGTAAACGAGGAATTCATCCACGCGCCCATTCATAAGGCGCAGGATAATTCCTCGTTTACTGACAGACCATCTGTCCTTCGACAGTAGCTGGTGCGATCGGCGCAACTCCACCCATGAACAACGCGCACTTGATGGGATACGCGAGCGGGTGTGTAACCGTCGCCGACCACCCAGCCGAGTTGGCAACTCCGAAGTTAATGGTCACACCCGATGAGGTCTGAACATTCAACGCACTTAAGCTCGAGCTGTAGACGCCCGACGAGTAGAAATACGCCTCTTCTGCCGTCGCGAGATTGCGTAGGTCCGACTTGATAGCTGAGAGATTCGCTTTTCCCTTCGTATTCTGAAACTTGGGAATCGCGATCGACGCCAAAACGCCAATGATCACGACGACGATCAGTAGCTCAATCAGCGTAAAGCCTTTTCGAATTGTGCGCATCGGCGCGGTGGGAAACGGGTCGTACGGAAGGGGGCCCCAAAGTGGAGCGTGGCTGGGGGTAGTAGGAGCAATGCCGGGGCCGCTGACGATCTGGACGGTATGACGAGCTATAAATTGCTGTCAATCATAGACTTACGATTCTTCCGAATTCCGTAAGAGTTTACTACCCGAGACTTATTTCGCGTCGGGTCCGGCAGGATGCAACTCTTCCAACGTGCGACAGACGACCCCCGCTAGTGCTTCGTTTCCAGCCAATTATCTCCAATTCCAATATCAACCACGAGCGGAACGGACAGTTGTGCCGCCCCTTCCATCTCTCGTTTTACCAGCGCGGCAAGGCCATCGACTTCTACTTTCGGCACCTCGAACACCAGTTCGTCGTGCACCTGCAAGATCATGCGGCTTTCCATCCCAGATTGTGCGATCGCGTGATGAATGCGGATCATCGCGATCTTGATCAGGTCTGCCGCCGAGCCTTGGATTGGCGCATTGGTCGCCACGCGCTCGCCAAAGGCGCGCATGTTGAAGTTGCGTTCTTTTAGTTCCGGGATGTAGCGCCGGCGATTGAAGATCGTTTCGACATAGCCATTCGCCTTGGCTGTTTCGACCATCGAGCTCAAATACTCGCGCACTCCTCGAAACCGCTCGAAATACGTGGTGATGAAGTCGCGCGCTTCCTGGTTCGAGATCTTCAGCTGGCGCGAGAGCGCGTGTGCTCCCTGTCCATAAATCGTCGCAAAGTTGATCGTCTTCGCGCGCGCTCGCATCTCGGATGTGACATTCGTGACGTCGACACCAAAGATGATGGCTGCCGTTTCACGGTGGATGTCACCGCCAGCTGCAAAGGCGTTGACAAATGCCGGGTCACGAGAGAGGTGCGCGAGCAATCGCAATTCTATTTGCGAATAATCAGCGCCCAACAGTTTCCACCCTTGCCTCGGCACGAAGCCTCGGCGAATATCGCGCCCAAGCTCTCGGCGAATAGGGATGTTCTGCAGATTGGGGTCACTGGATGACAAACGCCCCGTTGCTGCTACAGTTTGATTAAACGAGGTATGCAGGCGCTTGTCGCGTGGATGGATCAGCGCCGGAAGGGTGTCGAGGTAAGTCGATTCGAGTTTCGACAGTTCCCGATATTCCATCAACAGGAGCGGTAGCGCATGCCCTTCATCCGCTAGTTCCTGGAGGACGGTTGCGTCCGTCGACGGTCCAGTCGCTGTCTTCTTTTTTATCGGCAGCTGCAATTTCTCGAAGAGAACGACCCGGAGCTGTGGATTTGAGTTGATGTTGAAGCGCTCGCCGGCGGCGGCGTAGATCTCTTGCTCGACTCGCTCGCGCTCACGCGCAAAACGTGCTTTCAACGAGTGGAACCACTTCACATCGATCGAAACACCATTCCATTCCATCTCCGCCAATACTTCGACGAGCGGCATCTCGATGTCGTCGAATAGGCGTTTCATCCCGAGTTGTTGCAGCTGCGGCTCGAATACATTTCGCAACCGCAACGTCATGTCCGCATCTTCACACGAGTACTCTTTCGCTTCGGCCGTTGGCACGACGTCAAACGGCAATTCCGTGCGCCCTTTCCCACAGAGCGCTTCGTATGAGATCATCGTGTGGTCAAGGAATTCGAATACCAACGCATCGAGCGAATGCGACCGACGTCCAGGATCGAGCACATAGCTCGCCAGCATTGTATCGAACTCGAGACCACGAACTTCGACGCCGGCACCCCGCAGAACCAGAATGTCGAATTTCGCATTCTGTGCGGTCTTCTTGATCTTCGCGTCGGCAAAGATCGCGCGCAGCTCCCGCATGCCATCGCTCGCAACCGCTGGAAGATTCACGGGCGCAATCACCGCGCGCCCCAACGCACGCGCTGCGATACTATCACCCTCGGGGCCGCTCGCGACTTCGCGCTTCCCCTTTCCTGCAGCATTCCCCTTGGCGTCGGTAGGGTCCGCAGTTACGTCGCCTAACGAGAGTGACGGCTGCGTCGGCTCCCAGCGACGGTGCGCGATCGGGAGGTAATACGACTCTCCCGGCGCAACGGCGATGGCGATCGAAACAAGCGTCGATCGCATGGGATCCACCTTCGTTGGACTTCCCGGCTCAGCGACTGTCTCCGTGTCAAACGTGAACGCGCCGGCTTCGCGAATTCGCGCTATGAGTCTCCTCAGCGCCTCGATCGAATCAACGACGTGATACTCGCCCTCGGAACGTGCTGGACGCTCTGCGATTGCCTCCGTTTCAAGATCCTTGAGAAGCGAGTTGAATTCCAGCTCAACATAGAGCTGCCTGAGCCTCGCGTTGTCTGGCGTTTGTCGCTTCAGAAGGTCAAGATCCAACGCGATTGGAATATTGTCGCGAATAGTTACTAAATCCTTCGACAATCGCGCCTGCTCAACGTTCGCAAGTAGCGCTTCGCGTGGTCTCTTCTTCGTCACGTTAGGCGCTGCCGCTAGAATTGCTTCGAGGTCTCCATAACTATCAACCAACTCTTTCGCAGTCTTCTCGCCGATTCCTGGGACACCCGGCACGTTGTCCGATGAGTCACCGGTCAATGCCAGATAGTCGATCACGAACTTTGGAGGGACTCCGAGACGCTCACTCGCATTCTCAAGACCGACCCATTGCTCGTCCACGCTCGCAGGGCCGCCACGACCTGGATTCAGCAACCACACATGCTCTCGCACGAGCTGCTGAAAGTCCTTATCGCCTGAGACGATTACGACGTTGACACCTTTCGACGCTGCCTGACGCGTGAGAGTTCCAATTACATCGTCTGCTTCATAGCCATCGAGCGCGAGAATAGGAACGCGAAAGCCTTCGAGGAGTTGTCCGATGCGCTCCACGC
Source organism: Gemmatimonadaceae bacterium (assembly GCA_044224185.1). Classification (GTDB taxonomy): domain Bacteria; phylum Gemmatimonadota; class Gemmatimonadetes; order Gemmatimonadales; family Gemmatimonadaceae; genus SCN-70-22. The sequence continues at coordinate 182,890 of JBGAKW010000010.1, forward strand.
CGGTGTCGAAGTCAGCTTGCAGCTCTTCCGTCAACTTTTCGCGAGTGGCCTTGTAATCAGGATACGTCTCGTGGCGAAAAGAGAGTCCAGAATCGTGCACCCAACCGATATAGTCCGGCTTGTGTTTGGCAACGAGTCGCTGCAGGAAGTTCACGACTCCCCATGCTGCGGATGTATTCTCTCCTCGAGCCGTCTTGAGCGGGCGCGAAAGGAGCGCGAAAAATGCGCGGTAGATAAGCGCATAGCCGTCGACGAGAAAAAGAGTCGGCGACGTTGGCAGAGTTACGTTCGACACCAGAGTTCCTGTGTACGGGGAGACGCTTCGACGATCGTCTGCCACGTGTGCGGTTGTAGCGCGCGGCACACGTGGCAGCTTCAAACAAAAACTCTAGCCACTGAACTCGGCTAGCTGCAAAACAAAACCGCCTGCCACAGGGCAGGCGGTCACGGCTTGTCGAACGAAGGCAGCGATTTCGCAAATGGTCCGAAGCGGACGCCGTAGCGAGGTTCAGTGTTAGACGCGCGTCACATTGCTCGCGTGCAATCCCTTCGCCCCTGACTCCACTTCAAACTCGACAACCTGCCCCTCAGCAAGAGTCTTGAAGCCTTCCATCTGAATCGCCGAGAAATGGACAAACACGTCCTCGCCGGTGTCCTGCTCGATGAAGCCGTATCCCTTGGCGTCGTTGAACCACTTGATCTTCCCGCGTGCCATACCGGATGCCTCCGTCAAAGCCTATTCCTCAGTTTCGCTGGTGCGACGACTCGGCATTAACCGGACTGAGGAGCAGCGCCTATTTAGGCATCCAAGAATTTGCTGTCAAGAGTGAACTCTATGTCCTGTAAAGGGATAAGTCCTCTCAGAAATTCCTCTTTACTTGCATTTGCGCATGGTACTACTGCGCGAGTACTCGTCGTACGACGCTCTCGAATTCTGTCTCAGAGCTCAGTGTCATTCGCCAACGGCCGAAACCAGTCTGATCAATGAAGACTACCTGCAATCGATGCTCTCGGTACTCCCAAACTTGAGCGCGGCCGCGCTGGTTGAGGTCGTTCATGTTGGGTTCGATGATCTGATCAGGATTGCCTAACGCAACAAACACGCGACCACGATCAGTCAGCCAACCAGCAGCTCCTTCTTCTCGGAAACGCGCATTCGCCTGCGCAATACGGGAGAAATAGTCACGGAGCCCCTCATGCTGAGGCGTTTGAGGCACTGGGTCGGTCTCACGTAGGAACGCCGCCCATAGCGCAGCACGCGCATCTGGAGCCGCGTCACGCAAGGCTGAGAGACGCGATGCTGAGGCGAAATACCGCAAGTAGTCCAGCATCTCGTTGAATGTCGCGACCGGAAGGTCCTCCCCGAAAGCAACGAACAACGGAGAACGGAGAGTGTCCGCGCTTCCAGGTCGAGAAACGCCAATCGTCATTACGCCAACGCCCAAGCGCGCAACCGGGATATTGAAGACGCCAGCGAAGAGGTTCTGCTGCTTCTGGAGCGAGACCGAGTCAGACCACAAAACGCCGTTTGCACCGTCCGCACGTACCGAAATCTTAAGAGGAAATGCAGCACCACTGCTGTATCCCTCGACATAGACTGGTACCAGCGAATCGCGTCCGAATACGACTGTTGAACGTGGCGTCGCGAGAAAACGCGGAAGTGAGTCACGAGTTGTCCGCACTGTGGCCTCGTAGAACGTCACAGGCGACGAGACAGCACCGTCGGCAAAGCGTGGAACACCCACGGTCGCTTCAATCGCGCTTCCCCGAGACACCGAGTCGTCGCGCACTGCCAGACGGAGATCATACATCCCAGGCGCAAGCGTCAAAATGCGGCGAAACAGCACACTCTCATCGGTGCGTTGTGTCTCACGAAATGCGAGAACGCGTACGGTCTCTTTCGTCTTGATGTCCTGAAGCGTGTTCGTCCCTTGTTTGATCTCAAGTCCGACGTTGTACGCCGCACGATAGCGGTCTCCCTCGCGCGCGAACCTGAGTGACCGATTGGGTAACGACACACTCACGACAACGATCGTTGAATCCGGGGAGCGCGCACCAAGAAAGGCTAGACTTCCGACAAAAGGAGTTTCTCCCCCTTCAGCGAGTAGTCCGAGACGGCGGTACAGCTGCACGACATCGGGCTGATTAGGAATGCGGCGGTTATTAGTTGCAACTGGTCCCGTCGGAATCGGCGATCCAGGGTTGTTCTTGTCGCCGGGGCGGCTCCCACCTCGCGACGCGCACGCACCAAGCGTCATGACGCTGAGCAGCGCTGCGAACACGGAACGCATGACCCAATTCATCGAAGATGCCAAAGAGAAGGGAACACCAAACGGCTGACCAAGATACGAAAACGCGCAATTCTTACGCATTGCTTGCTGCTCTTACGAGGGACCATTAGGTTCGGCGCCGTGTCCAAGGAAAATCTCGTCGGGCGTACAATCGCCGGCTATACGCTGAAGGAACTGGTCGGTGAAGGCGGTACGTCCGTCGTTTATCGTGCCGAGCATCCCACCCATGGCCTTACGGCCTTTAAGGTGCTGCGCGATAAACTCCGCCACGAAAAGACAGCTGTTGCTCGATTCAGCCGCGAGGCGGAATTCGGAAAGCGAGTCATTCATCCAAATGTGATTCGCACAATCGAGACAGGAGTCGCCGAAAATCTCCACTTTCTCGTCATTGAGTGGGCGAATGGAGAACTCCTCGAAAAATACGCCAAACACAATGCACCACTTCCGCGGGAGGAAGTCGCGAAGATCGTCCTCGCCATTGGGGAGGCAGTTCGCGCGGCGCACGACTCTGGCATCGTTCACCGGGATCTGAAACCCGATAATGCGATGTACGATCCGGTTACCGGCGCCACAAAATTGCTCGATTTTGGAATCGCTGCAGCCACAGACACTCGGCAAGACGAACGCCTCACTCGCGCGGGCTATTTCGTGGGTACGCTGATGTATGTCGCTCCGGAGGCATTGTCTGGAGAGATGGTAACACCAGCGGCTGATCAGTATTCGCTTGCAACCATTGCGTATTTCCTCCTTACCGGGGCACTTCCATATCTCGCGAAGAGCCCACGTGAGATGTTTACACAATTGCTGTCGCAGCCCCCTATTCCACTCAACAAGGCGCGGCCAAATCTCGATTTCGGCCCTCGTGTCGAGAGCGTGGTCATGAAGGCACTCTCGCGCCAACCTACCGATCGATATCCGGATATCCTGACGTTCGCGCGCGAGCTCAGTGAGGCGCTGACATCAGCACCCGCAGAAGAGCCCGGTCTTTTCTCGAAAGTCCGCGGATTGTTCCGTCGTTAGGCTTCACCGCAGGCACATAATGGATGCAGCCAAGGCGTTGGCAGAACTTCTCGCTGAGCGTTCCGCGAAGCGAGGACAATTTGTGCTCGCTTCTGGGCGCACGTCGGAGTTCTATGTTGATGCGCGCCTAACGACGATGAGCCCGGAAGGGCTTGCGCTGATCGGCCCGTATGCACTCGCACAGATTCGCCGCACGTTTGGCAGCGTCGATGCGGTTGGCGGGCTAACGTTAGGCGCGGACCCCATCGCGTATTCCATCGCCTATGCCAGTACCTTCGCGTTGCCACTAGTCCGCGCATTTACTGTGCGAAAAGAAGCGAAGGTACATGGCACCGGACGCCAAATTGAAGGTCCAATCCGCGAAGGCGATCGGGTCGTGGTCATTGAAGACGTCATTACCACTGGAGGTTCTGCGTTACGCGCGATCGACGTACTACGCGCACAGAACTTTGACATTCGTGGAGTGCTGGCGCTCGTCGATCGCGAGGAGGGCGGACGGGAAGCTATTGAGCAGAGTGGACTCTCTGTCTGTTCACTCACACGAGCTTCTGAGATCATGCCACTCATCCGCCCCACTTAGCGACTCGTGCACGCTAGAATTGTTCGTTAGGCAACCCGTCATACTCTGCGAATGTGCCTAACGAATTTCTCGCGTTGTAATCTTGAGAAGTCCCTTTCCGGTGAGGTTTTGTCGGAGCGCTTTTCGCTGCGACCGCGAACTGGCCGCAGTCCGGCCGAAGGGGTCAAAGCGTTTCCACGTCTCGAGATAGCGGAGCACCAGATCATCGCGGAAGTACTGCAACATGCCCTCACCATCATAGCGCTCACGAAAGCCGGCAGCAGTGTATCCCATCATCATACGAACATGCCTACTGAAGCTCTGCGGTGATGAGTAGTCCAGTTGATTCGCAACGTTCGCGATTGAGATTCCAGGATTCTCAAAGAGCCGAGCTGCGTAGGCGAGTCGAGCCAACGCCAAGAAACGCTTCGCGGGAGGGAGTTCAGCGCGGAAGAAGCGACTCATCAAAGTCGATGGAATCAGATCCAACGCACTTGCGAGCTGACGAATTGTGCACGTCCGTGGTGCGATCGAGAACAACGTCTCGAAGAACCGCAGCGCTCCTGGGGGAGCATCTTGCAAATCGATGCTGAGTCGAGCGAAGGCTAAACGCTGAATATCACTTGCTCGGCCACTTAAAAGAACGGAGCGTAGTTCTCTCCACCCTGTTGATTCACGCACATCAACAAGCGTTCGCACCCCACATTGTCCAAGCGTGAGAACAGTGCGAGCTGTTCGTCCATCGAATTGCGACAATAGCGCTACCGCCGGGACACGCGGAAACTCTCGAACCATACGTGCCATGTGACCGATGTCCGTACGCTGGCACATGGCAGTTGAAACGATTATTGCTGATGCATTTTTCTGGCGCAAATCGCGCCAGAGATCATCGACACATTCGCGATGATAGGCTTGGATCACGCCCAATCCGACAGCATCGATGCGCATTCGCTCGTCTGCTGTAAGCATGGTCGTGACTCGCGTTATCTCCGACGGCGGTAGGTCTGCATCTCGTTGTCCGGTAGCTCCAAGGTTACTACCGTGATGCCAAGGTCCAGTCACGATGACTCTCCGATGAAGGTGCGCGGTTAGGGTAAAACCGCACTGTCACCTCAGCGTCACGTGACTCACTGTAGGGATCACGAAATTGAGCTCAGTACGGCGCTAAAAATGCACCGCTTATCATCGGTATATTTCAAATAGCAGGTGTACGTTGGCCGGATGGTCGCGGGAGCTTTGCTCTCGAGGAAAGTCCGGGCTCCATGGACAGGCTGCCAGGTAATTCCTGGGTGCAGATCATTCTGCAACGGAAAGTGCCACAGAAAACAAACCGCCGTTTGCGGTGTTCCCGCTTTCGGTAAGGGTGAAAAGGTGGGGTAAGAGCCCACCGCGATCGCGGTAACGCGATCGGCTTGGTAAACCCCAGCTGGAGCAAGGCCAAATAGGCGGCGAGAGACAGTCCTTCTCGATAAAGACGCCGCGGGTTGGCTGCTAGAGAGTGTAGGTGACTGCACTCCCAGAGAAATGACCGTCCAGATGAGTGATCATCTGACAGGACCCGGCTTACAGGCCAACGTACATCTGCCCGTTTCCCTCGCCACAATGATTGCTAATTGTCCATTCTCCATGCGATGAACGCTCGCTTCGCATTTGTTGTGTCATTTCTAGCACTAAGCTGCACGAGTCCACGCACGTTTCCTCCGGCAGTTCCAACTGTCATGAAGACTGCGCCAGACTCCGCGCATATCCCAGAAACGGCATCACGCATTCTCACAGCGGAGAGCAGGAATTTTTCCATTGATGTCCTCACCCAAGCACAAGAGCTAAGCGACAATCAACGCACTGACTCAACACATAGACGTAGTCAGTTCCAAGCGCAGTTGTCTCCACGTTTATCGGGGTGGGAATTACAGCTCAGGGGACAACGAGTACTGAGTGACTCCACTGGCGGAGCCAAACGATTAGCAGCGGATACAACAGACACCCTAACGATTGAATTACGTGAACGAGCTGCCCAGTTTGCTCCTATCTCATCAGGTATGCACTGCATGGGCACTGGTGCTCTACTCTCGCCACTCATCGCACGCTTAGTTATTCCTCCTATCAACGAGACAAACGCTCAGCAGCGCTCTAGCAAAGACACACTGACATACCAAGCATGCTCAGCTGGCACTGAACTGACTACGTCAGCGTTTTTTGAGTTTGTCGAAAACGAATCGAGTCAGAGTAAAGTGACCATTCATGGTCAACTTCAATCTGACTCAACCAAAAAGTTGCCTCTCCGAATCACAGGATCTTTCACCGGAGAAGGAACGATTTCACTTTCAAATATTCAGTTGCCCCTAGCTCAAGACGTAGAACTTCATCTGCGATTTGACCTAACAGCGGAAAGCTCTCTGAAGAAGCAGCACTTCAAGCAAGCGACCACTATCCGTATTCGGCAACTTCCCTGAAATACGCCTAACGCGAATCAGTCAACAAGCCGCAGAGGCATTACTAAACACAAGTACTTCCCAGGTTCTTGCCAAGCTTCTGGCTCCATAGTTGTTGCGCGATCGGCAGCTTTGAACGTGAACCGTACCTCTTCAGTTGGCATGTATCGAAGAATCTCCAATAGGTACATCCCATTGAATCCAATATCGAGGGGATCACCATTATAACGGATAGCAAGTTCGTCCTGTCCCTCACCAAGATCTGGTGTCGTGACAGAGAACTTTAGCAATGCTGAATTGAAAGAAAGTTTCACGCGATGAGTCTGATCAGACGCAACCACTGCCATTCGCTTCAGAGCACTTTGAAGTGCCGTTTTGTCGATCATCGCAACGCGGTCATTGTCTTTGGGAATTACCTGATCATAGTTCGGGTACGGACCTTCAATCAGCCTTGTGAAAACTGATGTAAATGGGCTCCGGAAAGCCAAGTGGTTCTCTCCGCGAGCTACTTCAAGCTCTTCTCCAGGTGGAAAAAGCCGTCGAACTTGCTCTAGAGCTTTAGGAGGAATGATAAAATCTCCAACAGATTCCCCAGCATATGGCATCTCGAGCTTTGCGAGACGATGTCCATTCGTTGCTACCATTCGAGATACATGATCACGTATCTCCCACAAAACACCGTTAAGAATGGGCCGAGATTCTTCAGTTGAAACGGCAAACGCCGTGTGCGAGATCAATTTTTGCAAATCCGCTGACTTCACCCGCCATGCTTGCTTGAAGTTCACACTCGGAAATGCTGGAAACTCATCCTTAGGCAAGCCTAAAAGTTTAAAGCGAGACCGTCCACACTCCAAAGTCACTCGTTGCTCTCCTGCAGCACCAAGTTTAACTGGCGATGGTGGCAGCTCTCGAACAATCTCAGCCAGCTTTTTTGCCGGAACTGTAATCGCTCCTGACGCTTCCACATCCGCTACGACCTCCGTACTCACGCCAATATCCAAATCAGTTCCTGAGAGTTTTAGCCCCTTTTCTGTCGTCTCAAGTAACAAATTCCCCAGGACTGGAAGTGTCGTCTTTGGTGGTACTGCCGCAGCTACCGCGGTGAGGGCTTCTTGCAGCTTCTCGCGACTAATTGTCAGACGCATGAGTAGACCGGGTTAGTAGCAGCAGTTGGTAAGTGAAGAAGTCTCTTTAGTACTTTGTAAAGAGAGAAAGATAGTAGAGCTAATATTGTTTGTTGATGATGTTCAGAGAACACATAAGACTTGATGGTCAGGCATGTTAGATGAGGTGTACTGATGTAGAATATTATGTGGAAAAGCTTTCTTTTCTACATGCTAGCTCATCAGCTGTCGACGAGCTCGGTCAAGGTGGGTTCGAAATGTGGGATCAATAGTTAAAAGCTCTTCTGCCCGTTCAAGGCTGTGGATAACTGTAGAATGATCTCTACCGCCGAACTGCTGTCCAATCTCCACAAGTTGTAGTCCCAGTAGCTCTCGACACAAATACATAGCGGCTTGACGGGGAACTGTCAGAGTCTTGGTTCGAGTCTTTGAGCGTAGCCCTTCGCTTGTTGCACCCCATTCAGCTGCAACTGTCTCCTGAATTCGTGATGGGGTAATTGCTGGGATTTCACTCAGCTGTCCGTTATCAACGCGGCGTAGCTTATCACGAAGAGCTTCTTGAGTAAGTGCGATTGTGATGTCTCTGCGTTTTAGGGATGAGTAGGCAAGTAGGCGAATCACAGCCCCTTCGAGCTCACGTACACTAGATCGAATGTGCTCAGCGAGAAACCGAATGACTTCATCAGGAATAGTACGCTGTAACTGATCGACTTCTGCTTTCTTGCGAAGGATTGCTATACGAAGCTCCAAATCTGGTAGCTCAATGTCAGCTACCATTCCCCATTGAAAACGTGTGACAAGTCGTGCTTCGATTCCAGGAATATCTGCCGGCGATCGATCAGAAGTCATGATGATCTGTCGGCCGTTTTCATAGAGTGTATTAAACGTGTGGAAAAATTCTTCTTGTGTTGCTTCCTTGCCTTTGAGGAAATGGACGTCGTCGATAAGGAGGAGATCAGTTTCTCGAAATCGTCGACGAAAATCATTTGTTGATCGATTCTGAATTGCGGAGATGTACTCGTTCGTAAACTGTTCGGCACCGAGGTTTGATATCCGAAGCTCTGGATTCAAGTGAAGAAGTTCATGTGCAACTGCTTGCATGAGGTGTGTCTTTCCCACGCCACTAACACCATAGATGAAAAGCGGATTGTAGACTCTTCCTGGTGCTTGTGACACAGCATGAGCTGCAGCTGCGGCAACCTCATTTGATTTGCCAACAACAAACTGTTCAAACGTGTAGCGTGCACTGAGCGTCGGAGCCGGATGTGCTAGACCTTTACGGAGGTTTGACGGTAAGGAGCTTGATGCAGACGCAATTGCCGGCGCGAACAAATCCATCTGAGATCGCTGACGCCGCTCTTCATCAGCGCGGAACACGACTTTACAGGGATGACCGAGTACCATAGGTGCAACAGACTCGAGCATTGTCGTGTACTTGGATTCATTCCAATCAGCAGCGAACTGGTCAGCAACACGCACGAGTAGTCGGTGATTCGTAAATTCAATTCCGACAGCAGGTTCAAGCCATGTTCGGAACGTTTGTTCCGACATGTCTCGTTTTACGTAGTCGATGAGCCGCTGCCAAACTTCAGGCGCTGATAGATCCATGCAGTGTGGAAAAGCGAGGGGAGCGAACGTAGGCACGGTCTGTGGAAAAGTCAATTCTTCGCGAATGCGAGCAACAGCTAACCCGTTGACAGGCAATGGGTAAGCCTCTAGCTTGCACGTTCTTTCGCTAAATTTTCGTAGCTATTCGGAGATCGGAATGGGCAAGCCGACTTATCGTCCTCGCAACAAGCGGCGTATTCGTACGCATGGGTTCCGTGCGCGTATGGAAACGCGTTGGGGACGCGAGGTTTTGAGCCGCCGTAGGAAAAAGGGTCGTCAGCGCCTGACGGTTAAGTTGCCGTCGAAGTACGCCGCAGCCTAACGCACATCGGTTCCCATCATCGGCTCGGCTGAGCCGAGGTGTGGACCTTGATCGAGTTCGTCGCGAGGGGAAGGCTCTCCGAACGCCAAGTCTTCTGGCCCGGGTGAGTGCTTCCCCTCTCGCGCGCCTACGTGTCGGGATTGTGGTGCCTCGATATGGGCATTCCGCGGTCGATCGAAATCGGCTGAAGCGACGACTGAGAGAATTGGTTCGACTTGAAGTTCTACCACTCAAACTCGAAAACGACGTCGTATTTTGGGCTCAGCGTCAAGCTTATGCGGCAAACTTCGCAGAGCTCAAGTCCGTAATGATGTCGATTGTGGGCCGACTTCCCGATGCCTGCCGAGGCGTCCAGTGAGATGCGACATCTACTAATTGCCCTTGTTCGCATCTATCAGCTTTTCATCGGTCCTCTCCTTCCCGCAGCGTGCCGCTATTATCCGTCCTGCTCGCAGTATGCGATCGAGGCTCTGCAACGCCACGGGGCGTTTCGCGGAGCAATTCTCGCTGCAAGACGCATAGGTCGCTGTCATCCTTTCCGTCCGGGCGGCTACGACCCCGTGCCCTGACCCATCTCTCCTGCGATGGATAAACGCACCATTCTAGCGCTTGTGTTGGTGGCGATCGTCATCATCCTCACGCCGAAGCTGTTTCCAAGCGCGAATCCCAAGTCCCGTCCAGTGACTGACACGGTGACCACCAAGGGAGCGGCGAACTCGAGTCAGCCCTTACCTGCGCCGGCAAAAACCAATGCCAGTGTAGGTGATAGCGGAGGTGGGGCAAAACAAACAGGATCAACGGCAGCTCCGAGTGCCACGATCGCGGCAGCGCCCAACGCGGTTATCACTGCGCATCCGGAAAGCACTACGATCCAGTCGGCAGCCGCTTCATATCGGTTTACGAATCTCGGTGCGGCGCTCGTGGACGTGCGTCTCCTGGGATATCAAGCGCTGGATAAGAGTGGGGGAACCGTAACTCTAACAACGAAAAGCAGCCCGCTGCTTCAACTCCGTGTTCTCACACCAACGGATACGATCGGACTTCGTGATGTGCCGTTCGCGGTGGAACGGACACCTTCACAAGGAGGAGCAGCCGAAGTCCTTACGTATCGTGCCAGTGTGAAGGGACATCCTATCGCGGTGAAGTACACTGTTGTGGCCGATAGCTTTCTCATGCATGTTGAGGGAACTGTCGGAACCGACTCGTTAGGCGGCGCGCCATCGTTCGTCTTGATCGATCTACCACAAACGATTCATTCGTTCGAGGCGGATTCGCTCGACGATCAGAACCACCTGGCATTTGCGATCAAACCAACAACACGTGCTGCGGAGGGGATACCTTTTCGGAAATTGGATCCGGGTGAGAAGAAGGTTTTCACAGGTCCCATCGCGTGGGCCGCGGCCAAGAGTAAATACTTCATCGTTGGTATTCTTGCGCCCGAAGGCGACCAGAATCTCGCCGAAGTACAAACAATTGGTGGACCGAGAACGGGTCGGACTGCCACCATTGCGACCGGAACGGTCGTGGCACGCCTGAATAACGGCGTATTCCGCTTCGATCTCTATGCGGGTCCGCAAAAAGCGGAGCGCTTAAAGGCATTGGGGCGTGACTTCGAGAATTCCAATCCATATGGCGGCTGGTTGCAGGGCATAGTGCAGCCCTTTGCGGCGCTCGTGCTGAAGGTGCTGCTCTGGATGCGTGCAACGTTCAAACTTGGTTATGGGTGGATCCTCATCATCTTCGGAATTGCCGTTCGCGTAATTCTGTGGCCGCTAAACCACGGTGCGATGCGCACCAGCCTAAAGATGCAGCGCATCCAACCCGAGTTGAATGAAGTGCAGAAGAAGTACAAGAACGATCCTCAGAAGCTGCAGAGCGAGATGATGCGCGTGTATAAGGAGCACGATATGAGCCCCTTCAGCACGTTCGCAGGCTGTTTGCCGCTGCTACTACCGATGCCCGTATTGTTTGCGCTGTTCTTCGTATTTCAGAATACGATTGAATTTCGTGGCGTACCGTTCCTGTGGCTGACAGACATTTCGCTGAAGGATCCTTTCTACATCATCCCGCTGCTCATGGGCGGCTCGATGTTCATCTTGTCCTGGGTTGGCATGCGTAACGCGCCGCCAAATCCACAGGCGAAGATGATGCAATACGTTTTCCCGGTGATGATGACGTTTCTCTTCGCGAACTTTGCATCGGGCTTGAATCTCTACTACGCCATCCAAAACTTCGCAGCGATTCCGCAACAGTGGCTCATTGCGAATGAGCGAGGAAAAGCTGGAGGCGGAGGAAAGGCAAAAAAGGGATAGCATTCCTGCGATGATCGTCCGTGACGACACGATTGCTGCGCTCGGCACGGCGTCTGGACGCGGCGCGATTTCGATCATCCGACTCAGTGGGAGAAAAGCACACGAAATCGGGGAGCGACTTCTGCGGCCGTGGCCAACCACCGCGCGCCAAGTGGTGCTGGCGACGGTGTGGGATCCACGAGATGGGAGCACGATAGATCAGGCGCTCATCACCCGCTTTGACGCTCCTTGGTCGTACACCGGCGAACCGATGTGCGAGATCGCATGTCATGGTGGAACTGCGGTCAGCGCCGCCGTACTCGAAGTACTCGCATTGCTCGGTGCGCGCTCTGCGGAACCTGGCGAGTTTACACGCCGCGCCGTCCTAAACGGGAAGCTCGACCTTGTACGCGCTGAAGCGGTGGGTGACTTGGTCGATGCGCGCACGCAGGCGTTGCGTCGTGTTGCCGTTGCGCAACTGGATGGCAGCCTAACACGAGCATTGGCCGAACTCCGCGACCGCGTCATTCATATAGAAGCGTTGCTCGCGTATGATATCGACTTTCCAGACGAGGACGATGGGCCGATAGATCGGGCGAGTATTACGCGTGTTGCCCAGGAGGCAATGCAGAGCATCTCGCTCTTGCTTACGACGACTCCCCTTGGGGAGATCGCGCGCGAGGGGGCCGTCGTTGTTATTGCCGGCTTGCCTAACGCGGGCAAGTCGTCGCTATTCAACGCGCTTCTTGGCGAAGGGCGAGCCATCGTCACCGATCAACCAGGAACAACACGCGACGCGATTGAAGCGCGGGTCGAGTCGGGAAAGTGGCCACTGCGCCTCGTTGACACGGCTGGTATCCGCGAGACGACAGATGTCATCGAGCGCCTTGGGATTGAGGTGAGCGAGCGATGGCTTCGGCAGGCCCACGTGGTGCTTGTGTGCGGTACGACCGTGGATGAGCTGCGTGAGGCGATTGCACGGCTCGACGCGTTAGGCAGCGCACCTCGGATTGCAGTCTTTACGAAGCGTGACCTGGTGGATTCGAGTTTGTTAGCGCATCCGGTGGAACAACTCACTGGTGCTGATACCACGGTGGGAGTGAGCGCCTCACACCGCGAAGGACTGTCCGAGCTCCTTCGGGCACTACATCACGTGCTCGAACAGCATGTGGGTGCAGTAACCCCCGACCTCCCGATCGTAACGCGCGCCCGGCATCAGGAGGCACTGGAGCATGCCCTTGGGGAATTGCGCGAGTTTGTGTCGTTGTGGGAACGTGGAGCGGCACCAGCGACTGTCGCTGCCGTCCACGTTCGGTCCGCCGTCTCGGCGATGGATGAACTGATTGGAAGTGTCGACGTCGAGGATGTCTTAGACCGCGTCTTCCGCTCGTTCTGCGTCGGGAAGTGAGACGTTAGGCAGCGAGCGCCGCGTTAGGCCGCGTTAGGCCGCGTTAGGCCGCGTTAGGCCGCGTTAGGCCGCGTTAGGCCGCGTTAGGCCGCGTTAGGCCGCGTTAGGCCGCGATGGGTGCTATGCGCTTGCGGCAGTGGAGCGGGCGATGTCCATAAGCTCATCGGCACTGGCACGTACCGCCCAGGCCGCGCCACGTTGCTCAATGGCTGGTTCGACCATTCGTGCACCGATGAAGTAGCCCGCTCGCTCCGGAATAACGACGCGATCGATGGTGCGTGCGTCGTCGCCTGTGCCGCCCATCAGGTACCGAAGGCGCAAGCCTAACGCGCGGTGGTCCAGCTCCTGCGCCACTGCGCGCGAGATGTGTGCTTCGAGTTCTCGTACGCGAGCGTATTGTCGACGGCCGTAACCATAGTATTCCCACGCGGCATGCCCAGGACTTACGAGGCGAGATACGCTCACTGCCAATCCTTCATTAACCAGTAATTCGCGGACCGACGTACGCCGTCCGGTTTCCCAATACGAGTAGTAACCGTCAGCCTCGTCGATCAACGCGCGCATCTCGCTGCGGCTCGTCGGCGACGTGTAGCGAATGGCGTGCACGATTTCGTGCGCGAGCCAGAGTGGAATCAACTCAGGGTCGAGACCAAGGCCTTGTGTCTCGGGGTTGGCAGCACCGGTGAAGTGCTCGAGACAAATGAAGGCCATTCCGCGTCCAGCAACCACAAGCTCGCCAGCGTTGGCGCCACCAACTCCGACCATCAGGATGACATCGATATCGACGTCGGTGCCTAACAACTGTGCGCACTTCGCTTCGGTGTCGCGTGCGAGGGAGACGACGTCCGTGCGCTCCAGCATGCTGCGGAGATCGGTGCGGTCGGCGAAGACCGCCATCTTCACGACGTCGAGAAAGTGCTCGCTGTCTGGATCGAAGACGTAGTTGTGCCAGTACGCCGAGAGACGCGCCCGGTGTGACTCAAAGTACTGTTGGTAAGCGGCGACACGATCGGTGCTGTTGAGGACTGCGAAAAAGTCCGGCAGCAGATTGATGAGCATCAACGACCAAGGCCCAGGTGATCGGCGCTACGCGTCTCAGAACGGGCGCAATGTAGTGATGCTCGTGATTGCGAACAAGAGAATTTCTTCTCCGTATTCGCTCATTAGTGTGAGAGCGAGCAACTCCCCGTTGTGATTAGCGAGTACCGAAGAGTCGGTCGCCTGCGTCGCCCAATCCGGGGAGGATGTAACCGTGTGCGTTCAGCTCGCGATCAAGCGCGGCGCAGTAGATCGCCACATCAGGATGCGCATCGTTTACGCGTTTGACTCCCTCGGGTGCCGCCACCAAGCAAAGAAATCGAATGCGCGTTGCACCAGTGCGCTTGAGAGACGTGATCGCGGAAACTGCACTTCCTCCAGTAGCAAGCATGGGATCGAGCAAGAAGAAGTCTCGTTCTGTCGCATCGCTCGGAACCTTGAAGTAGTAGTCAACTGGTTCGAGCGTGTCGTGGTCGCGATACAGTCCGATGTGACCGACTCGTGCCGACGGCACGAGTCGAAGAATGCCTTCGACCATTCCAAGGCCAGCGCGTAAGATCGGTACGAGCGTCAACTTTTTCCCGCTGACTCGCCAGCCAATCGCTTGCTCCAGCGGCGTTTGAACTATGGTTTCTTCAAGAGAAAGCGATGCTGTTGCTTCGTATGCCATCAGCATCGCGATCTCGTCAACGAGTTCTTTGAAGATTTTCTTCGGTGTGTGACGATCGCGCAAAAGCGAGAGCTTATGACGAATAAGCGGATGTGCGACGATCGTTAGCGATGGGAACTCAGGGGTGGTGGCCATGGCCGCCAAAGTACTAACTTCGCGCGCATGAAAGAATACCAAGCGGTGATCGTTCGTCTCACACGACACACACGTGAAGACGAGGATTCGCTCACCGATTTGCTAAACGAGCGCGTGCGCCGTGGATGGCACGCCTCGCTCATGACGCAAGACAATCAGCGCCTGACGATCATCTTTCAGCGCGAAACCGAGCGAGAGGGAGAGAGCGACCGATGAGTCACGCCTCCTGCATTTCTTCATTATGAGTATTGAGATCGAGTTTGCCGGAGCAGCGCGGGAAGTGACCGGGTCATGTCACATCCTGCGGATTGATGGCAAAACTATCGCGCTCGATTTTGGCCTCTTCCAGGGACGACGCGCGGAATCGGAAGCGAAGAATCGTACACTTCCACTCGATGTAAGTGAGCTTGATGCTGTGGTACTCTCGCATGCACACATCGATCACGCCGGGCGCCTTCCGTTCCTGATTGCGAACGGATACAAGAACACCATCTGGGCAACGCCGGCGACGCGAGATCTTTCAGCCTATATGCTTGCTGACTCAGCACATATACAGGAAAAGGACGCCGAATACCTAACTCGCCGAAACAAGGAGCATAGGCCGCCACTCTACACGATTCGCGACGCAGCGCGCACGATCGAGAGGATGGTTTCTATTCCTTACCGTCGACGTACGGAGATTCTGCCAAACGTGTACCTCACGTATACGGAAGCAGGACACATACTTGGCTCTGCGTCCGTCGTGCTCGAGTGCACATCGGCTGAGAAGAGCACACGACTCGTATTCTCCGGCGATGTTGGTCGGGTGGGTCTTCCAATCATTCGGGATCCGGAACCGCCTGAGGGTGCGGATGTCGTGATCATGGAGTCGACCTATGGCAATAGGGATCACCCCCCGGTCGAGGATGCACGCGAACGTTTGGCGACGATCGTGCGCGAGACTGCGGCGAGAGGGGGGAAGCTCCTAATTCCAGCGTTTGCCGTGGGTCGAACACAGGAATTGTTGTACGAGTTGCATCAGCTTGTTAGCGAAAAGCGCATTCCACCGATCCCGATGTTTGTCGATTCGCCATTGGCAATCGATGCAACGTCGGTGTTTGAACTGCATCCCGACGCCTTCGATACATCAGAGGATTTCATCGCGCGTGTACAACGACTCTTTCGATTCGAACTGGTGCGCTACACGCGCGACGCCAGCGATTCGAAACTGCTCAACACGATGCATGGACCAATGATCATCATTGCCGCGTCAGGCATGGCTGAGTCAGGACGCATACTTCACCATCTCCTTCACGGTGCGTCAGACGATCGAAACACGATCCTGATCGTCGGCTTTCAGGCGGAGCACACGTTAGGTCGACGTATCGTCGAGAAACGACCTGAGATTCGCGTCTTCGGCGAGGATATTCCGCTTCGGGCTCGCGTGGAGGTCCTAAATGGCTACAGCGCACACGCGGATCGCACCGAGCTGAGACAGTGGATTCATCGCGTGCGCGATGGGGGGAGTAAGGGACAACTTCGGCGGGTGTTCCTGGTGCACGGTGAGCCTGAGGCTCAGGATGCATTTGGCACGACGCTACGCGCAGACGGCTTTGACGTAACCATCCCGTCGAGGGGTGACCGCGCTGTCATCGCCTGAGCGTGTACTGCGCTCGTGCTACTGTTTACGAGCATTAGGTAGATGATCCATCGCGCGATGATGGCGACGTCGATCGACCACTGTCTGTCCGTTCGATTCTCCTGGTATTCGTGACTTCAACACGGCGCGGAACACATCGTCCCCCGACAACGCGCGAACGGTTGCTTGAAGCCGCGGTTGACCGAGCCGTCCATGACGGCACAAACGCGCTTTCACTTCAGTCGATCGCGGCGCGCGCGGAGGTGTCGAAGGCACTACTGCTCTATCACTTTCGCGATAAGGATGACGTGCTCGCCGCCCTCGTCGGCTGGCTGACGTCTCGACTCATCGCACGAGAACAAGGAGCGCTCGAGGGAGCATCTCCGTACGCAGTACTGGAGACGCTTTGGAGTTGGTACGAGAGCGAAATGGTCCGCGGTGAAGTGCGAGTTCTCATCGAACTTGGTGGGGAGCGCGGTGAACGTACCCGAGCAGCGGTTCGGTCTTGTAACGAACGTCGCCACGAAGTAGCTGCATCGACCATGAAAAGAGTTTTTGAGTTATTGCGACTCACGCCTCGCGTGCCGATGGAAATGTTGGCTGCTGCCGAGTTGGCAATGCGGGAGGGGCTGGTATTGGACGCGGCCCGTGACCCGAGTCGTACGGTGCGAGCGGCGTTTGACGTCTTTTGGCTCGGGGCGCTGCGACTCGCGCAGTAAACGCACCCCACGTCGTGGCACATGCGGTCGTCAGGCACTATCACGCACCCTATCCCTCGTAGCTTCGCGCCACTTATTGTTCGGCTGATGGGATCCTCCCGCCCCCTCATCACTCGTCTCGTATTCTCGCTCTTGCGGGCGATGCTGCTTGTCTGGCTTCTCTCAGCGGCGGCAGTCTTTCTGTGGGGAATGCGAGACGCCGCCGCTCCATCAGATGCGATCGTCGTTCTTGGCGCGGCGCAGTATGGCGGACGTCCATCGCCCGTATTGAGGGCGCGGCTGGATCACGCATTCTCTTTGTGGAAGCAAGGCCTCGCGACACGAGTGATTCTTACCGGCGGAAAGGGCGATGGTGATGTGACAACGGAAGCTGCAACAGGGCGCGTGTATCTCAAACGTCGTGGTGTGCCGGACTCCGCCATGATGCTCGAGAAGGAGGGGAGATCTACGGAAGAGTCTCTCGATGGAGTTGCGCGGCTGATGAACGAGGCGCACCTCAATCAGGCCATATTCGTGAGCGACCCGTTTCATATGTTGCGACTTCAGATCCTTGCGTGGCGCTACGGATTGCACGCCCTCCCCTCTCCAACCCGCACAAGTCCCATTTCTGCCAATCGAACTGAATCGCTGTGGTACATTGGCGGCGAGTCGCTCAAGGTTCCCTTCACGATCGTGACTGCGCTCGTCGCAACGATGATGCGCTAGGCATCGGACGTCATGAAAAGAACGCTGCGGTGGAGTTGGGGAGGGGGGCAACGAGGTCTCGCTAAAGCCGCCGTGCAGGGTTGGCGTTTGTTGATCGGTTGTCTGCTGCTCACGTGCCTAACGATGAGTGCGCCGATTGCCGCAGCGCAGGAGACGGCTGCGCGAGGCGTGACGCTGTTGTTGCAGCCGGGTATGCTCTCTGCCGATTTTCTCTCTCCGCCGGAGGGAGCGACGTCGACGACCGGCTTCAACCTTCGCGCTGTCGCCTTGGCGCCGACGGGATCGCGGTGGTTCACGTTCATCGTCGGTGCCAACGTGACGCCGTATGGGACGTCGGGGATCTCAACGTACAGCCACAACGCCCCGACGATTTTTGCTGGCAACGTGTTCCCTGTGCTCGATGCTCGGAAGACGGCGGGGTGGGTGAGCATACAGGCACCGCTGCTCCTCACGTATTCATACGGTGGTGGCGGCCCCCACAATCGAGACCTTTACGGCAAGGATATCGTGGCGGAGGCGGCACTAAGCGTGCATCTGGGTGCCAAGGTTTTGCGTGAGTTGGGCGGGGCGTTGTCGCGACTGCAGGTCTACTTCGTGTTTGACCAATCGCTAACGCCTAACGAGGATCCGGTAACCGGCAAAACGGATCGCTTCGATCCGGTAGCTCAGTATGGGTTCAGTATTCCGATTGGTGGGGCGCGCAAGGCAAAAGATCCCTAACACGAGATTGCATGCAGTTACCCCTTGAGACCTTCCAGCTCGACAACGGTCTGTTCGTCACGCTTTCCGAAGATCACACGGCGCCCATCGTGGCAGTGAATCTCTGGTATCACGTCGGAAGCGCGAATGAACGCGAAGGCCGAACCGGTTTTGCGCACCTGTTCGAACACATGCTCTTTCAGGGTTCGGAGCACGTCGCTGCCAATGAACATTTTGAGCTCGTGCAACGTGCAGGCGGGACGTTGAACGGTTCGACTTGGCTGGATCGGACGAACTATTACGAGACAATTCCATCCAACCAGTTCGCTTTGGCGCTGTGGTTAGAAGCTGATCGTATGGGGCGACTTCTTCCCGCGATGACGCAAGAGAAGCTTGATACACAGCGCGACGTTGTGAAGAACGAACGTCGCTGGTCGGTGGACAACCAGCCCTACGGCACGTGGTGGGAGAAATTGCCGGCGCTGGCATTCCCACCATCGCATCCTTTTCATCACTCACTCATCGGCTCCATGGAGCATTTGAGCGACGCCACGTTAGGCGACGTGGCCGAGTTCTTCGAAACGTATTACACGCCGGACAATGCCGTGCTGTCTATCGTCGGCGATGTAGACAGCAGCGAAGCGCGACGGCTCGTGCAGGAGCACTTTGGCGGAATTGCGCGCGGGAGTGCTCGCCCGGCACTCGCCGATGTGAGCTTGCCGTCGAAGTTCGGCGAGTGGCGACGTGAAGTGGTTGCCGACGACGTGATGGTACCGCGTCTCTTCCTGGCATTGCGGATCCCGACGTTTGGCAGTGATTCGCACTGCGCGCTTTCAGTGGCTGGAGCCATTCTGGGCTCGGGGAAGGGAAGTCGCCTATATCGGCGACTCGTACGCGAAGAACAACTGGCGACAGAGGTGTCGGTATTCACGTTCGATCTGGCGAAAGGGAGTGACTTGCTGATCGTCGATGCAACGGCACGCCCGGGGATAAGTGGCGAAGCGCTC
This sequence comes from Gemmatimonadaceae bacterium, assembly GCA_044224185.1. Taxonomy (GTDB): domain Bacteria; phylum Gemmatimonadota; class Gemmatimonadetes; order Gemmatimonadales; family Gemmatimonadaceae; genus SCN-70-22. Next base: position 202,536 of record JBGAKW010000010.1, read on the forward strand.
GAGGCGGCGGTCGGACGCGAGCTGAGCCTGTTGGCGCAGGAAGGAACGACGCCTAACGAGGTGATGCGAGCGAGCGCGTTGATCATGACTGATTTCGTTGTTTCGTTGCAGTCAGCGCAGTCGCGCGCGGACAAATTGTCGCAATATGCGACTTATTTCGGAGATCCGAGACGGGTGAACGAGGAAGTTGAGCGCTATCTGCGCATAACGGCTCCGGACGTCAACATCGCCGCCCACGAATTCCTCGGCGCGGACAATCGTGCTTCGTTGCTGTATGTACCGCGCGAGGGATCAACCTCGGGGGACGAATGACGACACTTCTCCGTCCAGTTGCCGGCGTGTCGCGCGCCTACGCCTTTCCGCGTGCGGAACGTCACACGCTTGCCAACGGCCTCACGATTCACGTCGCGACGCTGCGCCGGCTTCCGATGGTTACGGCGCTCGTGACGTTAGATGCCGGTGCCGAATGCGATCCGAAAGGTAAAGAAGGCATCGGAACACTGACAAACGCCGCTCTGGTTGAAGGGACGAGGCGCCTCAGTGCAGATGCGCTCGCAGACGCGTTCGAAGGACTCGGCGGGACGTTGGATGTGGACCAGATATGGACGCGCGCTGAGTGCAGCACAACGGTGCTTGCATCGCGGTTTGGCGATGCACTGCGTCTTTTGGGTGAGGTTGTGCGAAGTCCCGCATTTCCGGCGAGCGCTGTCGATCGCATTCGCGACGAGCGCCTTGCCGAGTTGTTGCAACTGCAGGCCGAGCCGCGCGGACTTGCCGACGACATGTTTGCACGCTTCGTCTTCAGTCCGGAGAGTCGTTATGCTCTCCCCGAAGGTGGCGACGCATCGACTGTGCAAGGATTGACACACGCGGATGTGGTGTCGTTCTACGAGTCGCACTACTCGCCTCGTGGCGCGAGCTTGATCGTCGTTGGCGACGTGGAAGCGTCTCTTGTTTTTCAGCTGGCGGAGTCGGTTTTTGGCGACTGGGCGCACGACGTGGGGTCACCTCCACCTATCGTTGCCACTGCGGCATCAGAAACGCGACACATTCATCTGGTCTCGAAAGACGACGCACCGCAGTCGGAACTTCGCATTGGTCACATCACACTTCCGCGACGCCATCCTGACTTTTACGCTGTCGCGGTGATGAATGCGGTATTGGGTGGGCTCTTCAACTCGCGCATCAACATGAATCTGCGCGAGGAGCACGCCTACACGTACGGTGCGTTTTCGACCTTTGATTGGAGGCGAGTCCGCAGCGCGTTCGAAGTTTCAACGGCGGTGCGCAGTGATGTCTCGGTTGCCGCTGTTCGAGAGATTCTCAACGAGATCGATCGCATGCGGACGGAGGGGGCGATGCCTAACGAGCTTTCGCTCGCTCGCGACTACATGACCGGTGTCTTCCCGATTCGATTCGAGACAACGGAAGCGATCGCCGATGCAATCGCGATGCGTGAAGCGTTTGGATTGGAGCGGGATTATTACGATACGTATCGTGAACGCGTGGCAGCTGTGTCCGACGCGGATGTGTTGGAAGTGGCGCAGCGACATCTCGACCCGGCGCGCCTGCAGGTCGTCGCGGTGTGTGATCCGAACACGGTGGAAGCAGGAATGTCGTCATTGAGCGAGTGGCCTGTTTCCGTGTATGCCGCTGACGGCACGAAGGTGCGATAGGACTTCCCGTAATAGAATAGTTTCTCAAAGCTACTTAAGAGGGTCCGATGACTGATGGCGCTCGCCTTGGTACGCGTCGCGCGTACAGCGGACGCATTATTTCGCTGGACGTTGACCGGGTGAAGTTCCCGGATGGATCGGAGGGTGAGCTGGAGATGATTCGCCACCCCGGGGCGTCGGCGATAGTTCCCTTTCTGTCTGACCCATCGGGGGAGGATCCACAAATCCTTTTGATCCGGCAGTATCGATATGCTGCTGAGCAATTCCTCTACGAGATCCCTGCGGGGCGGTTGGAAGGCGCGGAAGATCCGGAAACGTGTGCGCGAAGAGAGCTTCAGGAGGAAACCGGTTGCACTGCTCAGCGTGTCGAACGCCTGATCACGATTTACACAACTCCCGGATTTACCGACGAAAAGATTCACCTCTTCATGGCTACTGGGCTGACTCGCGGTGAGAGCGCCAGAGAGCACGACGAATTCATCGAGGTCGAAGCGAAGGCACTCTCCGAAGTTCTCATGATGATTGAAGACGGTGAGATTGTGGATTCGAAAACGATCGTCGCGATTCTCTTTGCCGCGGGTTACCGCATCGGGCATTAGGCAGAGAGGTACCACTCGGATTCGCACTGTCGCCAATCCGCTGACGGAGGTTTTGGCGTAGGGAAGCGGGAGCTGCAGGTGTCAGATGAAAGGGAACACTCGATTGTCATCTCGCGAGGACAACCAAAGGGATGACGAGCTCTGACACTGAAGAGGAATGGTCACGCAAATCTCTATGTAGTAACTATTTGCGTGGCTTCACCGAAGGCTCCACTCGAAAGGCACGTCAAATGCCTTTAAGAGAATGTGAACGGGAAGCAGATCGCAGGCTCCTGCTGTCCTTTCGACGCTCACCAGCCAGCTCAGCGAGGAGATCCGACTATGTCTGACGTTGCCCTTAAGCCCGTGATTCAGCCGTCGGGTGCGGCCGTCAGGGAGCAGCTCCGCACGATCGACGACGGTGCGGTCGTCACCGCTTTTCTTAATGGTGAGGAACGTGCCTTCCAGGAGTTGGTCGACCGTTATCAGACGCGCCTGCTGAATTTCATCTATCGAACGATCGGTGACCGCGAACGTGCCGAGGACTTGGTCCAAGAAGTTTTCATTCGCGTATACCGCCACATTCATCGTTTTGATCGGTCGAAGAAGTTCTCGACGTGGATCTATACGATTGCGTCTAACTTGGCGAAGAACGAGTTGCGCAATCGCTCACGAAATCCTCTGGTACTGTTCCAGTCCATACGCAAACACTGGCAGCAGGAGGACGAACGTCCACTTCAGTTTGAGGATAGCGCGTCTCGCCCGGACGATCTCTTCCGGAAACGCCATCTCCGCGAATTGGTGGAGCAATCGGTGGAGCGCCTTCCGGAACATCATCGCCAGGTCTTCGTTCTGCGCGAGCTCGAGGGGAAGTCGTACGAGGAAATCGCCGAGATCACTGCGTGCAATCTCGGAACTGTTAAGTCACGCCTGAACCGTGCGCGCAACGCGTTTGCGTCGATTATCGCTCCGTATTTGCGATAGCGAGACTTATACGGATTGCGAGAGAAGAGGCGGGTCTGCGGGGTAGAACTCCTGCAGGCCCGCCTCTTTTCTGCTGACTGGACGTGGTTGAGGGCGGAGTGCAGAATGGGAACACTCATCCCTGCCACCGGGTATGGTCTCCCGTCGCCACCCAAACGGGTTCATAGCTTTGATGGATTGTCGGAGTTTTCGCCGGAATCACGTTGCGTTCGTAGATGACACTCTGCCTGGCGTTGTGCTCGTGCAGATGGAGCGTCACCGGATAGAGTGCGCAACCTGTGCGCAGCACGATGCCGAAGTTCGGCGCGCGCTCCTGCTCTTCCGGAACAACCTGCCAACGATCGAGCCGTCGGCTGACTTCTCCGCACGATTGCATGCGAGGCTGGAGCGTGAGCAGCGACTAAATGCGCTTCCCCTCCCGCTATTTCGTGGGCCGAACATCCAGAGCTTTCTCGCAATGTCGGTGGGCGTGATTGCATTGGGTTTCGCCGCGATCGCGGCGGGTGATGCCGTACAGCGAGAAGGAACGGCGCGGCTTCCGGCGGTGGTATTGCGTCCGCAGGGCTTGCCGCTTGGTGTGAACACGGCGGTTCCGGCAACTCCGCCGGCGTTCGTGGCTTCGGTGTCGACCGGAATGGCGGTGTGGCCGGCACTTCTTCTCGTTGAAGAAGCTCAGCTTCGATACGCAGAGGGTGAGGGGGTGGGGCGCGGCACACAAGGAAGCGTGCGTCCCGCGTCATTCACGGTGCGCAACGCGCCGTAGCGCGGAACGTATCGCTCGACGACCGCCCCAGAGGCGACGCTATATTGCCCCGCATGGGGGCCAAATCTCTCCGAGAGCTGCGGACTGCGATCGTAAAACGCAGTTTCGACCGTGTGTATTATTTCCATGGTGATGACGAATACCGGAAAGATGCGGCGCTGCGCGAACTGATTGATGCTGCCGTCGATCCAACGACGCGCGACTTCAATTTGGATCAACTTCGCGCCGGCGAGATCACACCCGAACAACTAGCGGCTGCTCTGGACACCATGCCGATGATGGCGGATCGTCGCGTCGTCGTGTTGCGCGATGTTGCCTCGTTGAAGAAGGACACGCGCATCGTCCTGGACCGCTACCTGAAGAATCCTCCATCGGACACCACGCTCATTCTCGTTGCAGCGGGAGGCGGTAAGAGCGAAAAGGGGTTCGATGATGCCGGAACGGCGGTTGCCTTCACGCCGCTGAGCGACAAGGACGCGGTGGACTGGATGCAACATCACGCGCACGATGTGCTCGGCACGTCGATCTCGCCGGACGCCGCGGCTCTACTGCATTCCGCAGTTGGCAACGACTCGGCGATGATCGCGGCGGAACTGGACAAACTGGCGAGTTACTGCTTCGGACGAAACATCGACGAGAAAGGAGTGGAGGACGTCGTTGGCGTTAGGCAGGGAGCGACGATCGCGGACTTTCTGGACGCAGTCGCGGACAGAAACGCGTCACGAGCGCTTTCCCTTATCGAACAGATTCTGATGCTCCCGAAGTCTGGCGCCGTCCCCCTCATTATTGCTTTGACGGTCCAGACGATGGCAATTGGTTGGGGGCGACATGCACGTGACCGCGGCTTACCGGCACAGCGTTTAGAGAGTGAATTCTTCGCGCTGCTAAAGGAAACGTCAGCGTTTCCGATGCGCCCTTGGGGAGAAGCAACAAAATGCTGGGCGCGCAGTGTAGCAAAGTGGGATGCTGCGAGTATTGAGCAGGCGTTAGCTACGCTACTCGCAGCGGATCGCGCAGCAAAGGACACTCGACTTTCTTCGGATGAACAACTCTTGTCATCGATCGTGTGCGCGCTCTGCACGCCAACGCGCCGAGCCGCGGCCTAACGTGAGAGCACTATTGCGTGGAGCGGTGATGCTGGCGCTGGTGCTTGCGGCCGGGCCATCCGTAGCGCGGGGGCAAACGAGCGATGCACGAGTCGCGCGCGTGCGGCGATTAGTAACGGCTGGAGAGCGGAGTGCGGCGCAGCTGTTGGCTGACTCGATGTTGGTGGCATATCCGGAGGGGACGAATGAGTACGCTGATGCGCTGTACGCACGTGCGCTTTCATCGGCGAGCGCGGCAGACGCAGAGCGGGACTACCTGCGCATTGGCATTGAGTATCCACTGTCGCCCCGGAGCGAAGATGCATTGATGATGGTAGCGCAATTGCGGTTGGCCCGCGGTGATCGCGCGGGAGCACGCCGAAGCTTCGAACGCCTAACGAGAGATTATCCAAGCGGTGAACAGATCGCGAAGGCGTCGTTTTGGGCAGGGCGATTGGCGCTGGATGATGGGGATGGAGCGCGCGCGTGTCCGTCACTCCTGCGTGCACAGCAGCTGGTGTCGGCAGACGATGTGGAGCTCAAGAACCAGATCGACTACTACGTGCTCCGCTGCTCGTCGGCAGCGATGGCGGCGCGCGACACAACACCACCGCCGAAGACGAACGAACCAAAGGTGTCCGCACTACCCAGTCGCCAGAGTGCTGCTGCACGTGCAGCAGCGACACGCGATAGCACCGCCAGGGTCGTGGCGGCACGCCGTGACAGCATTGCGCGCGCCGATTCCGCGAAGCGAGCGGCGCGAGACATGGCGCAACGCGAAAATTCGGCACGCGCTGCCGCGACGCGGGATTCGATAGCGCGGGAACGAGCTCGTCGCGATTCCATTGCGCGAGACAGCATGGTGGCTGATTCACTGGCGCGCGCGGCTGCGCCTAACGATGAACCAGGACGAAAGGGACCACCTCCGCGTGCCGACCTACCGCCTGCGGCCACGCGTCGTTCGCCACCTGCGGCAGCGCAGAACGCGTGGAGTGTGCAAGTGGCGGCCTTTCCGAAGGAGCGCGATGCGAAAGCCCTTTCTGAAGTGCTGACGCAACGCGGCTATCAGGTGCGCGTCGTGGGAGAAAAGGCTCCGTTTCGCGTGCGAGTCGGACGCTATGCGACACGCGAGGAAGCGGCGGCGGCGTTAGGTAGAATGAAAGCGAAGCGACTGAACGGCGTCGTGGTTGAGGCCGAGCCGCAATAATGCCACGCGACGTGCCGAGGAGGGACGCGTGAGTCGCGACAGCGGCGGCACCCCGCTGATGCAACAGTATCGCGATATCAAGGCTCGGCATCAGGAAGCCATCCTGTTGTTTCGCATGGGTGACTTCTACGAAATGTTCTACGAAGATGCCGAAGTCGCCTCACGGGTGTTAGGTCTAACACTGACGAGCCGTAATAACGGAGGCGCATCGGACGTTCCACTCGCCGGCGTACCAGTCAAGGCGGTGAGCGACTATCTGCGACGTCTGGTGCAGCAAGGATTTCGCGTCGCGATCTGCGAACAAGTCGAAGATCCGAGACTCGCCAAAGGGATTGTGCGTCGCGAAGTGGTCGAGACGATTACTCCCGGGGCCGCGTACGCCGACGATCTCCTTGAAACCGGGCGCAATAACTTTCTGTGCGCACTCCATCGTGTCGGCGATCTGATTGGAATTGCAGCAGCCGACGTGTCGACTGGTGCGTTTCACCTTGTATCATCACCTCTCCGCGACGCGAGTGCCACGCTCGCGCGATTTGCGCCGCGTGAGGTGCTTGTGGCGCGCGGCGGTTGGGGAGCAATGGCCGGAGCCGGGGGACCACTGCACGCCGATGGCGCACTCGTCACGGAGCGAGACGGCTGGGAATTCGACATCGCGATTGCCGGCGAAGAGTTGACACGCCACTTCGGCGTGCATTCGCTCGAGGGATTCGGGATCGCTGGCGATAGCGCTGCCGCGGTGGGTGCCGCCGGCGCATTGCTCCGGTATGTGCGCGAGTTGCAGCCGGCGGGAGTTCCCCACCTGGCCCGTCCGAGTGTCGAGCATGCGGGCGGCGTGATGCCGCTCGATGAAATGACGAGGCGCAATCTCGAGTTAGTCGAGTCGCTGCGCGGCGAGGCAGATCAACCAAATGGACGCGCAGCGGCGGAGCGTGCAGGGACGTTGTTGGGCGTCTTCGATCGCACGAAGACGCCGATGGGAGCTCGGCTGCTACGGCAGTGGCTTCTCGCTCCGTTGTTGTCGCGAAGCGCGATCGATCTGCGACTGGACGCGGTGGCGGCGCTCGTTGATCATCCGGTCACACGCACGACGCTCCGCGAAGCGCTGGACGGTGTGCGAGACATCGAGCGGCTGGGAAGCAAGGCAGCTTCCGGACGCGCGACACCACGTGAACTGGGTGCGCTGAGCGACTCGTTAGGCAGGCTCCCGCGGGTGGAGGAGGCGGTGCGCGCCTTGGCTCCGCACGGCGCGTTAGGCGCGATCGTCGAACGCTGGGACGACGGAGCGGATCTCGCCGCTTTGATCTCCGGTTCGCTGGTCGAGCGTCCGCCTGCTGCTATCGGGGATGAAGACGCGCTGCGCGCAGGGGTAGATGCGCAGTTGGACGAGTTGCGATCGTTGCGCGACGGCGGAAAGGATGCGATTGCACACATACAGTCAGCGGAGCGCGAACGCACCGGCATTTCATCGCTCAAGGTCGGCTACAACAAGGTGTTCGGATACTTCATCGAAATCACGAACGCCAATCGCCACCTCATCCCCTCGGACTACCAGCGCCGTCAAACGCTGACGGGAGCAGAGCGATACGTCACGCCAGCGCTCAAGGAGTACGAGGAAAAGGTTCTTACCGCGACGGAAAAGATTGAAGTTCGTGAACGAGAACTTTTCGATCAGCTTCGCGCGCGGGTTGGGGGTGAGATCCGTCGGCTGCAAGCGATGGCATCGTTAGCGGCCGAGCTCGACGTACTCGCCACTCTTGCCGAGGTGGCAGCGTCGGAGCGATACGTGCGACCTGAGATGACCGATGACTTCGATCTCGAAATAGTGGCAGGCCGACATCCCGTCGTCGAGCGCATGATGCCGCGCGACAAGTTCATTCCGAATGACGTCACGCTGACGTCTGATGCGCGGATGATCATTCTGACGGGTCCGAACATGGCGGGTAAGTCGACAATCCTTCGCCAGATCGGACTGATTGCGCTCATCGCACAAGTGGGATCATTCGTCCCCGCGAGCCGCGCTCGCATCGGAGTAATGGATCGGATCTTCACCCGAGTGGGCGCGAGCGACAATCTCGTGCGCGGGCAGTCGACGTTCATGGTGGAGATGGCCGAGACGAGTGCGATTCTCCATATGGCCACGAATCGGAGTTTGGTGCTGCTCGACGAGATTGGGCGCGGGACGTCGACGTACGACGGCGTGTCGATCGCGTGGGCGGTAAGTGAGCATTTGCACGAGCGTGTAGGCGCCAAGACGGTTTTCGCGACTCATTATCACGAACTGACGCAGCTGAGTGATGAATTAGAAGCACTTAGGAACTATAACGTCGCGGTGCGTGAGGTCGGCGAGCAGGTGTTGTTTCTTCATCGATTGCAGCCCGGCGGAGCCGACCGGTCGTACGGAATTGAAGTGGGACGATTGGCAGGACTTCCCGAGAGCGTGCTCAAGCGGGCACGCGAGGTTCTGCAATTGCTGGAAGGGGAGCAGCTCGTAGAGCAACTGCAGACAGGAAGGGGGGGTGAACAACACGGGAGGGCGACGTCGGCGCGCGGTGCGCGGGGGGCGCTGGACGAGTCACCCCAACTCTCGTTCTTCGTGGTCGAACCCCACCCGGTGGTGCTTCGCCTTCGCGATCTTGATCCGAATCAGTTGACGCCGCTCGAGGCGCTCCGCGTGTTGGACGAGTTGGCGCGATCGGCGCGCGAGAATCGCGGAGCGGGATAGATTCCCCGCATGTTACGACACCACCGCAGCGTGGCCTCGTGCCTAACGCTGATCGGCACGGCGATGTCCGTGGTGCAGGGTTGCGGGAAATCGGGTGGGCGCACGTCTGTTGCGCAGCAACCCGATTCGCTCCCGGTTTTTATTGGCGACTCGCTCCCCTTTGCGTATCCGCCGTCGCTCTACATCTCTCTCGTGCAAGACAACGTGACGCTGCGCCTGCACCTAGATGAATTCGGGCGCCCCGTTCCGGAGTCGACGCGAGTCGAGGAGCATGCGTTGCATCCAGCGTTTGATTCTTCGGCGCTGAATGGGGCGTCCAAGCTCGTGTTTCGACCAGCGTACCGAAACGGCACGGCTATTCCGTACACGATTCTTTTCCCGATCAAGTTCCGAGTTCCTGAGGGTCCTCCGATGCCCGGTGATCCGCCGCGGGTCGCGAAGTGACCATGGGGCTGAATCTCTAACTACCAATGACAGCAAGCATCGCCGAACTGTCAGCGCGCGTTACGCGCAATCGTGCACCGTACGACTCCGTGCTGGAGACGATCGGATGGACGCCGCTGATTCGCCTGTCGCGCGTGACTCGCGGCATCCGCACGCCGGTATACGGAAAGGCGGACTTCTTCAATCCGGGCGGAAGCGTCAAAGATCGAATTGGGTTGCCCATCATCGAGCAAGCGGAGCAAGAGGGGCGTCTCAAGCCGGGCGGTATCATTGTCGAAGGCACGAGCGGCAACACGGGTGTAGGGCTGGCTATTGCCGCGGCGCTCAAGGGATATCGCTGCATCTTCACGATGCCTGACAAGATGTCCCAAGAGAAGGTGCGGCTCCTGAAAGCGTTTGGCGCCGAGGTTATTGTCACGCCAACCGCGGTCGCGCCGGACCATCCGGATAACTACGTGATGATGGCCAGGCGAATCGCGGCCGAGACGCCTAACGCGGTTCTGGCGAACCAGTTCTACAATCAGGCCAATCCCGAGGCGCACGAAGCGACCACGGGTCCCGAACTGTGGGAGCAGACCGAGGGGCGCATCACGCATTTTGTCGGCGCGGCTGGCACCGGCGGCACACTCACGGGGGTGGCACGCTACCTCAAGTCGAAGAATCCGGACATAAAGATCATCGCTGGGGATCCGCAGGGATCGATTCTCGCGGAGTACTGGCGAAGCCATGGCGAAAACAAAGCAGAAGGGGCGCCGTACAAAGTCGAGGGAATTGGGCAGGACAAGGTTCCGGGTACGCTCGACATGAGCGTCATCGACGAATTTCAGACGGTGAGCGACAAAGACGCGTTCGCGATGGCTCGGCGCCTAACGAGAGAAGAAGCGCTGTTCGTCGGTGGATCGGCGGGACTCATCGCCCATGTGGCCCTGAACGTGGCACGACGCATCAACGATCCCGATGCACTGGTGGTGACATTTCTGTGCGACACCGGAGAGCGCTATCTCTCGAAGCTGTACAACGACGAGTGGATGCGAGAGAACCAGCTGCTCGATGCAGACAAGGCGACGATTGCGCAGGTGATCAACTTGAAGCCTGGTGGAGCGCCGGTGCTCGTGAGCACGTCGCCAGGCGCACCCGTGCGACAGGCGCTACGATTGATGACGCTGCATGATGTGTCGCAGCTGCCGGTGATGGACGGCATTGTCTGTGTAGGGTCAGTGACGGAACACACGCTCACGGCCCGAGCGCTCGAAAACTCCAAGCTGCTCGATTCCACGGTGAGCGACGTGATGGATGCGCCGTTCCCGATCATCGACGTTCACACACCGGCTGATAACGTTGCGAAACTCCTGTCGAAGTCGAATCCCGCGGTCCTGATCCAGTCGCATGGCACGGTGCAGGGAATCGTGACTCGAGGAGATCTCCTGCAGTACATGATGCAACGTTAGGCAGACCGGTCTCTGGCCCGACTCCTGAAGCTGCTCACCGAACTACTCACTACTTGTCGACGTGCGCATTACGGTCTTGTTAGGCGGCACTTCATCAGAACGCGATGTCTCGATGGCTTCCGGGCTTCGTGTGGCCCAGGCGCTGCGCACGCGAGGTCACGACGTGTCGGCGATCGACACCGTCCACGGACTCCTGACGGCAGGCGATGAGGCGGCACTGTTGGGTGGTGACGTCGTGAAGACCGTTCCTCCGGAGACGCAGGCACTCGTCCGTCTCGGACAGCAACTCCCGGCACGGGTCTCCCAGCTTCCGGACACAGACGTGGTCTTCCTCGCGCTTCACGGTGGAACGGGAGAAGATGGAACGATTCAAGCCCTCTTGGATCTGACCGGCGTGCCGTACACGGGAAGTGGGCACCTAGCGAGTGCGCTGGCGATGGACAAGGACCTTTCGAAACACCTCTTCCGGAGTGCTGGAGTGCCGACAGCCGACTGGTTGATGGCACCGGCGACCGTAGACGAGGTGGAGGAGTCGCTTGGCTTTCCCGTCATCGTGAAGCCCAGCAAACAAGGCTCAACGGTTGGACTGTCGCTCGTGCGTGACCCTTCGCTGCTTCAGGAAGCGATAACGGAAGCGGAGCGTTACGACGACGAGGTGATGATCGAGGTGTTTGTCCCCGGACGTGAACTAACCGTCGCGATACTTGGCGATGAGGCACTCCCGGTCGGTGAAATCATTCCCGTGAAGGAACTGTACGATTACGAGTGCAAATACACGCCAGGGATGGCGCGTGAGATCTTTCCGGCCGAGCTTACGGCGGAGCAGACGGCTGAAGTTCAAGGGCTTGCAAGGCAAGCCTTTCGCGCGCTCAAGCTCAGCGGATGCGCACGCATCGACTTTCGCATGACCGAGGCTGGATCTTTTTATTGCCTCGAAGCCAATACGCTGCCGGGAATGACGGGGCTCAGTCTTGTCCCACAGGCAGCGGCGGCGGCAGGAATTTCTTTTCCCGAGCTGTGCGATCGCATCGTACAGATCGCGCACTCGTCCAGGTTCACACGCTAAATGGGAATCACACCCGTGCTCGCAGCGGCGCTCGCAGGCATTCCAATTGGAATTCAACGACAGGGAATTTGGGCGGGACGTCGCCAGCTCTTCATTCGCTTTGCCGGACCAGCGGAGACGGCGACGATGTACACGTCCGATGCGCTGGCACGCGAGGTTCAGCGCGGGCTGAGCCGGTCGCCGCTCCATAGCGTGTGTATAGCCGGGCGCGATGCGTTGGGGAACGGAGAATTCCTCGAAGCAGCGCTGCGCGTGCTGGCGACATCGACTCCTGTGATGGCGGACACCGACGGGCAACGCCCTGAAGCAATTGCGATGCTTCATCCGTACCTAAAGATGGTGCAGGTCTCGATCGATGCGCCGACGAGTGACGCGGCGTTGGAACGCGCGATGGAAACGCTCCGCTCCGCGGCGCGTGTGGGGTGTGCCCACGCAGTTGCGATTTGCGGTACGGATGAGGCAAGTGACGCAGATTACTTACAGATCGTCGAAAAATCGCATAGTGCCAGCGGCGACTGCGCGATCGTCTTACATCCAGGCCCGACGATTGAGCGCGGAACGCTCGACAGGCGCTGGAGCGTATTACTCGAACACGCGATGGCGCACCATGCGGACGTTAGGGTGGCGCTGCGGATGACGGGGCCAGCGACGGCGCGATAGCGAACACGTTCGCGACGCGAAACGGCGCGGAAGAGTTGTGGTACCAATGCGACGCGGAGACGGAACAGTTGCCGCGCGCTCGCGATAGATATAGTTGTAGAGCACACGTGGTTCGCCTGGCTGGAGCCGATGGCCGTTTCCTTCGCTGATGACACCGACTACCCGCGCCTAACGAGGGCGGTGCAGTGGTTGATTGCGATCAATGTCGCGATCTACTTCTTGCAGCTCACGGTTGTGGGTTCGCAGAACATGCTTCCCGCGCTCGGCTTCGAAGCGCGGGATTTGTCGCGTTCGTGGTGGACGATCATCACGTACATGTTCGTGCACGGTGGCTTTTGGCATCTCGCGTTGAACATGTACACGCTCTACATGTTCGGTCCGCGAGTGGAGCATGCCTGGAGCGCCGGCGAGTTTACGCGCTACTACATCCTTTGCGGACTTGGCGGATGGTTCGTCCATCTGCTGTTTGCCCGCGAGTCGCTATTGATTGGGGCATCGGCCGCAGTGTTAGGCGTAACGCTCGCGTATGCGACGCGCTGGCCCGACGAAGAGATCTACCTGTTCGGGGTGCTTCCCCTAAAGGTCAAATGGATGGTGACCATTCTCGTCGGGATGAACCTCATCGGCGGAATGGCGGACAGCGCGGGGGGTGTGGCGTACCTCGCGCATCTGGGCGGTCTCGCCGCGGGATGGCTCTATCTGCGGACGTCGTCTGCGGGAAGCGCGAGCACGGGTGTCGACAAACTCAAGCCGAGGGTATCGCTGAGTCCCGACGTGCCCGACGAGACGCCGCGCGCTATTCCCCGCTCGCTACCGCGAGCTCGCGAAAAGGGAAATGAAATCGACGAGATCATTGCACGGAGTTCCGCGGCTGTTGCTCGTCGGCCGGTGTCGCCGCCCCCGCTGGCGGTGAAGGCATCAAAGCGAATGAGCGACTTGGACCTCGTGCTCGACAAGATTTCACAGCAAGGGCTCGAAAGCCTAACGAGTGACGAGAAGCGGCTGCTGGAAGAGATGTCACGCGAGCTTCGGCGCGATTCCTAGGCAGATCCCCAGCCGGAACATTTGAGCAGGACACACGAACGGAGCGCCGATCAGATTCGGCGCTCCGTTCTTTCTTTTGTTGCCAATCCGACAACGCGAGGGGGACAAAAGAAGAGCCCCCCGGGATTCCCGGGGGGCGAGTGCCGTCGCGCCGTTCTCGCGTCGGCATCAGCCTGTGCGAAGCGCACCGGCCTGAGACAGAAGCTACGATCGCGTACTTTACCTGTCCATAGTGACATCAGAGAGGCTTCTATTCCGATGACGGCGTGAACCAGACATCGGTAACCGAGGCAATCACGAGACGAGCCTACCCATGCCCCAGCCAGAACTGCTCGAAGTCTTTCCGAATCCTTATGCAGGTCGGAATTATCAAATTCACATGACGACCGCTGAGTTCACATCGCTGTGTCCGCTCGGTGGAGTCGAAACTGACGCCGCGGAGCTTGCTCTCCTCAAGGGAGGGGCGCCGGACTTCGCGACAATTGAGATCACCTACATACCAGGGGATCATTGTCTCGAGCTCAAGGCGCTGAAGCTCTACCTCTGGAGCTTTCGCAACGACGGCATTTTCTACGAGCGCGCGGTGAATCGCATTCTCGATGATTTGGCCGAAAAGACGGCGCCGAGGTGGATGCGCATCGTGGGGGACTTCAATGTGCGCGGCGGTATAAAGTCGGTGATTTCGGCGGAAGTTGGGGATGCTTCGCTCGCGATGCAGCACGTGAAGGGCGTACACGCGTAATACACCGCGAGCGCTATCAACGTCGTTTCGGACGATCGTCTACACCCACAGCCCCGAGTGTCATGCCCGCGTTAGGCAGAAGTTCTGTGCACCGAGCGTTGCTCGTGTTTCTCGCCGCCACCGCAGCGTGCGCGCAAGGAAATGCGAGTTCGAAGGCGAGCCGAGGCCTGTCCATCGGCCAACCGCCATTGAGTAATCACGAGTCTGCCGTAAGGCGGCAGGGAGATCCGAGAGCGACGAGCGCACATGCGCCGGAAGTGCCGTCACTCAATGCGATTCGCAACGAAGATCTCAAGCGCGACATCTTCTTCCTCGCGGGCGACGCGATGCGAGGGCGAGAGGCGGGGACGATCGATGAGCTTCGTGCATCGGGATGGCTCGTGGAGCAGCTTCGCGCCATTGGAGTGGAGCCCGCCGGAGAAGACGGAACGTACTATCAGTGGTGGCCGATGCGGCGCATCCGCTTGTCGGACGCATCCGTCGTTAGGCTGGATGGTGAAGCGCTCAAGCTGTGGCGCGATGTGGTCGTACCGCAGGCGGTGGACGCAACGATCGATGCGCCGGTGGTGTGGGTGGGAACAGCCAGTGAAAGCGAGCTGCAGGGGATCGACATTTCGGGAAAGGTGGTGGCGGCGCAGATCGTCGCCCCACCCAATCCACCCGGGCGCACGGTATCTCTTTCGTCGTGGCGTTATACGGGTGCCGCAGTGCGTAGCCAAGGGGCACGCCTGGCCCAGCGGGGGGCGAGCGCGGTGGTTTTGGTGGCGGACTCGGTTGTGGAGGGAGCGCTCGATTTCTTCGGCACGGTGTCGCAGCGCGGCTCGTACGGACTCGATACCGCCGGCGCTGCAACCCGTCCGCGAAGGATGCCACCTGTGTTACTGGTGCGTGGCAATACGGCGGAGCGCCTAAAGAGCGGAAACAGCCGACTTACAGCGACGCTCACTTCGGAAAGCTTTGTCTATCCGTCGGTGAACATCATCGGGAAGATCACGGGAAGCGACGCGAAGCTAAAAGACGAATACGTACTCTTCTCGTCGCACCAAGATCACGACGGCGTGCGCTTCGCGGTGGATGGCGATTCGATATGGAACGGCGCGGATGACAATGCATCGGTGGTGGTTGCCAATCTTGCCATCGCGCGCGCGTGGAAACGGCAGCCGAATCCGCGGTCGGCGCTCTTTGCCATTCAAGGTGCGGAGGAGCGTGGCTTGTTAGGAAGCCGGTGGCATGCGATGCACCCGATGGTTCCGCGCGAGTCGATCGTTGCCGTCATCAACGCCGACATGATTGGGCGCAACAACCCCGATTCGGCTGCACTACTTGGCGTACAGCCACCGCACCGAAACTCCAGCGACTTGGTCAAGATCGCGCTACACGCGAATGACATCACTGGAAAGTTCAAATTGGACTCCTTATGGGATCGCCCGACACATCCCGAGGGGTGGTATTTCCGGAGCGACCACGTGCCGTACGCGCGGTTGAATATTCCGGCGCTGATGTATTCAACGAATCTCCATCCTGACTACCACACCCCGCGCGACGAGCCATCTCGCATTGATATCGACAAGATGCGACGCATGGCGCAGTGGATGTACGCCACCGGATGGCTGGTGGGGACGACGAAGGACCGACCTCGCGTCGATCCAGGCTTCAAGCTCGAACGCTGACGGTTGTCGACGCGTTGCAATTGAATCGTTAGGCACAGATATGACAACGGGCGCGACACGAGAAAGCAATCGTGCCGCGCCCGTTCTCGTTGATGGCGACCTAATGAGCGATCTGACTGATGGGAATCACTGTGATGTCGCCGAGTTTTAGGGCCTCGATACTCTTCTGGATCGCGGCAAGGTCACCGACCACGACTACACTCGCCCGGTCCGGCGTGAGATACAGTCGGGCCACACGCTGAATATCGGCGGCAGTCACGGCGCGCACCTTGGTGGCAAAGCGTGACAAGTCGGTCAGCGGAAGGCCGAAGGTCGCCAGCTCCGCGATGTTTCCGGCAATTTGGCTCGTGCTTTCGAGCGAACCGGGGAGACCGAGTTCGACGTACGCTTTTGCGCGAGCCACCTCGTCGTCGGCGACGGTGGAATCGCGAAGGCGGCGAAGTTCCCTGAAAAACTCAACAAGCGACGAGTCGGTGGCGTCGGTGCGAACGGCCGCCGATGCGGTGAATGGTCCTGGGAGGCGATTGAAGTCAAAGTCAGAGCCGGCACCGTAGCTGTAACCATGCGCCTCGCGGAGATTCATGTTGAGACGCGATGTGAACGAACCTCCCAAGAGAGAGTTCATCACCATGAGTGGCGCGTAGTCAGGTGTAAGGCGATCGACCCCCGGCCAACCGATAATGATGACGGATTGCGCGGCTGCTGGTTTGTCGACGAGATAGAGATGCGTGCGCGATTCGCGGTGCGCCGTCGGTGCGGTGGCGGAGGAAGGCGACGTTGCGCCTGACGGGCGCCAGGACGCGAAACGCGAGGTGAGTTGAGCTCGCGCGTCTGCGTCAGTGAGGTCGCCGACCACGATCAAGCGTGCCCCTTCTGGGCGAATGGCGGCTTGGTAGAAACGACGGAGAGTGGCGCTATCAAACGCCGCGACGGTGATGCTGTCGCCACCCCGAGGACGATGATACGGATGACCCTGCGGATAGACGACATCATGAAATGCAAGATCAGCCAGCGCGCCGGGTTGGTCGCGTCGCTGCAGGATCGAACTGAGCCGTAAGTCGCGCTGCCGTCGAACCTCCGCGGTGGCAAAGGTGGGGCGCATGACAACATCGGCCATCATATCGAGCGCCGGACCTAACGAGCGAAGCGGAACCTTCAGGGAGACGTTGATGGCATCCCAGCTCGCCGATGAGGAAAGCGTTGCGCCGAGGTAGGCGAGCTCCGCATGCAAGGCGCTGGCATCACGGGCGCCGGCACCTTCAGTGAGCATGGCGGCAGTGAACGATGCGAGACCAGCACGGTTGCCGTCGAGGCGTGCCCCTCCGGAAAACGTGGCGATAACCTGCACCAGCGGGAGCTCATGCTGTTCGACCACGCTGACGGCGATCCCGTTAGGCAACGGTGCGCTTCGAACGACAGGCACGACGAGGCGCGCGGGAGTGCCTAACGCTGGCGGTGTGGTGCGATCGAACTGCTGTGCCGAGAGGGAGGAAACACTCGCGACGACGAGCACACTGGCGACGAAGATGCGCGTGATCATTGGACCGCCTCCTTTTTCGTCGCCGCGAGCTCTTTCTTTCCCTGCGGGACGATACTCAGTGTCACGCGAGGGGCGAGAAGGTAGCGCGAGACGACGCGTTTAACGTCGGCAGCCGTGACGGCGCGATAGCGATCGAGGTCGCGTTGAAAGCCGTCGGGGTTCCCAGTGAAGTAGTAGTACTCGTTGAGTTGGTTTGCCTTCGCGTTCACGAACTCAAGCCGGTTGAGGAACTGCGACTCGAGGGTGTTGCGCGCTTGTTGGAGTTCGCGCTCGCTAGGGCCATCATCAGCGAGACGCGCGAGCTGTTTCTCGATCGAGTTGCGCACGGCGTTCAGCGTCTTGCCCGGGCGCGCGGTCGCAACGATGGTGAAGTCCCCATCGAGCTTCTTCGAGTCGTTGGACGCGAGCACATCGCGGGCGACTTCTTCATCGTACACGAGTGCGTTCGTTAGGCGGGCATTGCGCGCACCAGCGAGCAGGTGCTGCGTCACTTCGAGCGCGGCATCGTCGGGTGCATTGCGGCTGACGGCGTGCCAGGCGAGGTACAGGCGTGGCAGTTGCACGCGATCCTCGGCGACAATGGTCGTGTCGTGCACGGTAAAAGGCGCCGGTGCTGGACGAGTGATCGCGGGACCGCGCGGGATCTCGCTGAACATCAATCGCACGGCACGTCGGACAGAATCAGTCTTTACGTCGCCAGCCACCACCATGACCGCATTGTTGGGTGCGTAGTACTTCCGGAAGAACTGCTTCGTGTCCTCGAGCGATGCGGCGGAGAGATCGGCCATGGACCCGATGACCGGCCATGAATACGGATGATCCTTGGGGTACAACGCCGGCGAGATGATGTCCTCGGAGATGCCGTACGGTTGGTTCTCCACACCCTGGCGTCGCTCGTTTTTCACGATCTCGCGCTGTGCGTCGACCTTCGCAGAGTCCATGGTAGGGAGGAGCCACCCCATTCGATCGGCTTCCAACCAGAGCATCAGGGGAGTGGAGTTCGAAGGTCCCCACTCGTAGTAGGCGGTGCGGTCGTTGTTGGTGGTGCCGTTGTTGCTTGCGCCCGCCGCCTCGAGAAGCCGGTCGAACTGCGGATACTCGGCGTGTTGAGACCCCATGAACATGAGGTGCTCAAAGAGATGTGCGAAGCCGGTGCGGCCTGGCTTCTCATCTCCCGAGCCGACGTGAAACCAGACGTTTGTCGCGACGGTGGGGACGGAATGGTCCTCGTGTACGATGAGCGTAAGCCCGTTCGGCAAGGTGTCGACGGTCGCGGGAACAGAAATCTTTTGCGATTGCGAGTGCGCGACGGGGGCGGCGCTCACTGAGAGCAGAAGCAACTGAAAGACGAGTCGAGAAGGACGTGGCATGTGGGTAGTACGCTGGGAGTGCGCAGCGATTGAAATGCTCGCGAAGGATACACCGACGGCGCTATAATGAGCGACAGGGGAAACCGAACATATTCCGAAGATTGTCAACACTCCATTTGTGGAGTAAACTGATGCTAAACTCCATAACGAGAGTACGAATGCCGACTGCTCGCCATCTTCCTCTTTCCTCGCCCTCTGAGTTGGCGCCGGCGGCGCTGCGGACGTTTTTCCGCATCGCAGCGGCGTGGGGCTTGAGCCAGCAGGAGGCCCGCACGCTACTCGGAAGTCCGCCGGAGTCGACGTACTACAAATGGAAAGGAGGGCAAGTGCGCGCGGTTCCGCGCGATCTGCTGGAGCGGGTGTCATACATCCTGGGCATCTACAAGGCGCTCCAGATTCTACTGCCGAATGCCGTTGCAGCTGACGGATGGGTTCGCCGTCCGAACAATGCTCGCCTATTCGGAGGTCGCTCGGCGCTTGAGCACATGCTCTCAGGGAACGTGTCGGCACTGTATGATGTTCGACAGTACCTCGATGGTCAGCGCGGCGGATGGCCCGGCTAACGCGCAGCCGTACGAAGACGACGGCTGTTGTGAAGTGAATCGGGTGGGAGCGCACTCCGTGGAGTCAGGCGACCTGTCTGTGCCGCCAACGCGCGAAGTGGTGTGGCGGAATTCGATGCGCATCATACCGTCGCGCTTTCCTCCCATCACGTTGTTCGAACGCGTGGCAGATCCACGAGATCTGGAGGCGATCTATGCCGTGGAGGCGATGACGAACGCGCGCCTCCGCGACCAAGTCGGCGATCTCTCGCGTGTCCCGCCCGATGAGCGCGTGAGTGGCGCCGGCGCAAGCTGGATAATGGCTCCGTTCACTCGGCCGACAATTCCAGGAGGCAGGTACTCCACGCGCGATTTTGGCGCCTATTACGCTGCGCGTCGTTTGTCTACGGCCATCGCGGAGACCAAGTATCATCGCGAGAACTTTCTGCGCGCGACGAACGAGGCGCCACTCGAGCTCGACATGCGCGTCCTTCAGGCGGAGGTTGGAGCAACGCTATTTGACGTGCGCGATCTCCGAGCGGAGTGCCCGGAGCTCTATGGCTCTGAGGACTACCGCGCGCCTCAGGCGCTGGCATCGCGTCTGCGTGAGGGCGGAGGATGGGGCATCGCGTACGGTAGCGTGCGCGAAGCGGGAGGCGAGTGCGTGGCCATCTGGCGGCCGCGAGCGCTCTCGCGTTGCAAGCCAGCGCAGCACCTGTGTTACATCTGGGACGGTCAGAGCATCAGCCGCGTGTATCGGAAAGGTGTGTTGTAGCGCAGCACGCGCATTCGCCTAACGAGCGATACTCGCACGCTCGTCGAGCGACCGCGACCTCTTGCCGGGGCCGAAATTGGCATTGTGGTCCGAGTCCGGATTTTGGGGCGACCAACGACTCGCGCGGGGAACAGTGAAAGCGGAAGTGCGCACGGCGCACGCTGGACGTCGTTACCCGAGTCTCGTAGACAACATGGCGATTGCAACGAACGGACGACGATTGCTGGCACGCTACGAACGTCCGAAGTCGAGATAAGGAAAGTGCGTCTGCACTCCGGGGCTCCCTTTTGGCTATTGCAAGATGCGCTCGCGTCGCCTAACGATTACGGGGTGCTGGCCGGCAACGAACGCTGCGACGTTGTCGTCGTCGGCGCGGGCATTACGGGCGCGCTCGCCGCCGATGCGCTCAGCCGCGAGGGTATGGATGTCGTCGTGGTCGACAAGCGCGAACCTGGCGTCGGGAGTACCGCGGCGAGTACGGCGATACTGCTCTACGAGACGGACGCCGAGTTGGCGAGGTTGTCGGCGATGGTCGGTGGCCAGCGCGCGGTACGGAGCTACGCGCTCGGGCGCGATGCGATCGGCGAGCTCCAGGCGTTGTGCGACGAGCTGCCCGCCAGCTGCAACTATACCCCCTTGGCCGGGCTGTATCTGGCATCATCCCGGCGCGATATATCGAGGTTGCGAGAGGAAGTCGCCTTGCGGCGTCGGTTTGGCTTCGATGTGACGTGGCTCGACCGTCGTGAATTACGCAACTCGTTCGGGTTGTGTGCTGCGGGAGCGATTCGCACAACTGAGGCGGCAACTCTCGATCCACTCCAATTGACACGCCAACTTCTCTTTCGCGCGGCCCGTGCCGGGGCCCGGGTTTACCGGGGAACGACTGTCAGCTCACATCAGCCTGTGGGCACGCGAGTCGTGGTGCGAACCAAGGACGGCTTCTCGATCGACGCCAGACGCGTCGTCTATGCCGCGGGGTATGAGGTGCCGGCAAGTTTTCCCGATAACCTCGTGCAACTGCATAGCACGTTCGCCTTTGTCACCGAGCGTCCGACGCATGACGACGGTCACACTCTGCGTCATGCGGCGGTCTGGGAGAGTGCGCGTCCCTATGTGTATTTGCGCGCTACACCTGACGGGCGGGTGATGATGGGCGGACGCGACGCGCCCTTCAAAAATGAGACGTTGCGCGATGCACTCCTACCGAGGCGCATTCCGCAGTTAGAGAAGTCCCTCCGAACATTGCTTCCGAATCTGCATCGCGAGATTGCCTTCACGTGGAGTGGAACCTTTGGAGAGACGCGTGACACACTCCCCTACATCGGGCCCCTTCCGGAGGATCCGCGCGTCCTCTTCGCGCTGGGGTACGGCGGCAACGGAATCACGTTTAGTGCGATTGCGGCGCGTCTCATTGCTGACATCTGCTGCGATCGGAAGAACCCGGACTTGGCGCTCTTCAGGCTCGATAGGTAGACGCGGAGTATCGCGCAGGGTCGGATCGCGACTCGAATTGCTCAAATCGATCGAATTTCTTTTGTCGAGAGGGAGTCGAACTCGTGCGCGCGGGCGTATCTTTTCAGGCCCCCTTACCTGACGCCGCGTTGCCCATCGATCGAAAAATTGCCGCAACCTTCACTCCGTCGCTGCGTGCGCGGGGGGAGGAGTATGCACGTGATCGCCGAGTGGAGGTTATTGAGGCGACACCCGCCGTGGTGCGGGCGCGAGTGTACGGAACGGAGTCGTACGATGTCGTGATCCGCGCAATCGGCAACCACCGGCTCGACATGCAGTGCACGTGTCCCTACGCGCTCGATCACGGGAACTGCAAGCATATCTGGGCGGTGCTCGTGACCAGTGAGCGAAGCGGCGCGCTTCCGACGATGCCGGACGAGGCGTTTCTCGAAGAGGCACGCCTTGCGCGAGAAGCAGATGATGAAGCACAACGGTTGGAGATGGAGCGCTTGGCGGAGTTGCGAGCACGTGAGATGGTGCCGATTCCGCCACCGCAGGTGTCCGTTGCTCCAGCGGCTCGATTAGAGGCACCGGCACCTAAAGTAGAACTGCCGGCGGACAACCGGCCGTGGGTCAAGCAGCTTCGCGCGCTCGGCTCGACGATGGCATCGACGCACGGACCGAAACGCACGCGTTCACCATTTCCAGCGGGACGTCGAATCGTCTACCTCATTGATGCGGCGCGTACGGCCGAGCGAGAGTCAGGCGTCGTGGTGGAGTTGGCGCTGGAGTCGTTAGGCAAGGATGGTCATTGGGGCGCGCCGCGGCAATTTCGCATGACGCGCGAACAATGGTTGAGCGCTCCGGAGCCCGCGGACCGCGAGATTGCGCAGATGTTGTTAGGCGCGCAACCCGAGTTTGGATACTTCGCACCAGGGAGCAGCACGCGTCGCTTCATCATGGACAGCGCGGCTTTCGACACGACGTTGCGCCGAATGTGTGAAACGGGAAGGTGCCGACTGCGCGCCGACGGACGTGGCGGCGACTCATCAGCACTCGCGTGGGATGCGGACGGCGTATGGTCGCTACGGGTCGCGGTGGTGCACGCGAGCGACGAGGATGCGTATCGTCTGGACGGCTATCTCGAGCGCAATGGCGAGCGATTGAGTGTACGCGATGCGGCGATCCTAACGAGTGACGGGCTGATGGTGGCGAAAGGACGAGCGGCCGGATGGACCCATCATGACGCCTTCGCGCTCATCGCGCTGCTCCGAGTGGGGGCGTTCGAGGCGATTCCGCGCAGCGAAGCGATGGACCTCCTCGCTGAATTGTACGCCCTGCCCAAACTCCCTCTGGTAGAGCTTCCGACGGAGTTAGAGGAGGCGACGATGGATGTCGAACCGTCGCCGATATTGTCGCTGCGAACGATCGCCGCGACGCCGTGGAGTGCAAGCCGCATCGACGCGACGCTCTCGTTCGACTACGCCGGGACGTTGATCGAAGCGGCGAGTACGGCGTCGGGTGTGCTGCAGGACGACGGCGACCGATTTGTTCGGCGACATCGGTCCCTCGAAGACAGCTATGTACGGCGGTTGGAGCGCGCCGGCTTTCGATGGGAATTCGATTACGCGCTGGGACGCGCCGCGCTACGCATTGCCGAAGGGCGTGTGGGTGATGCGGCCGTCTCGCTCGTCGCGGATGGGTGGAAGATCGAGATCGAAGGGGAATCGTTGCGGACACCCGGTCCGCTCGAGGTGCAGGTCAGTTCCGGCATCGACTGGTTTGATCTGGATGCGTCAGTGGATTTCGGGGGAGTGAGCGCGCGGCTCCCGGAACTGCTTACGGCACTGCGACGAGGCGAGCGAATCGTTAGGCTGCCGGACAACTCGTTAGGGATGCTCGACGAGGAGTGGCTGGAACGGGCAGGACTGCTCGCAGCGACCGGCACAGTCGTCGACGGTCGGCTTCGCTTCTCCACTCGGCAGTTAGGGGTCTTGGATGTCCTTCTGAGTTCCCTACCGCCAGCGGACGCCGATGCGGCATTTCAGCATGCGCGCCAGCAGCTACATCGCTTTGAGGGCATTCGTGCTGCCGATGCGCCGCCGACCTTTCACGGAACGTTGCGCGAGTATCAGCGTGAAGGACTCGGCTGGTTACATTTTCTCAGAGAGTTCGGTTTTGGTGGATGTCTCGCCGACGACATGGGGCTCGGAAAGACGGTACAAGTGCTCGCGCTATTGGAGTCGCGTCGTGCGGAGCAAGGGGGAACATCGCTGGTCGTAGTCCCGCGATCGCTTGTCTTCAATTGGGAACAGGAAGCGGCGCGCTTCACGCCGAAACTCCGCGTGCTAGTCCATCGTGGCCCGGAGCGCGCGCGCGATACGCAGGGAATGCAGGACTACGACGTCGTGCTCACGACGTACGGTACACTGCGCCTCGACGTCGCGATGCTGCGCGAGCTTGAGTTTGACTACGCGGTGCTCGACGAGGCGCAGGCAATCAAGAATGCGTCAACGGCATCGGCGAAAGCGGCGCGCTTGATCCGCGCACGACATCGTGTGGCGATGTCGGGAACGCCGGTGGAGAATCGGTTACAGGACCTCTGGAGTCTTCTTGAGTTCCTCAATCCGGGAATGCTCGGGAAAGCTTCTGTATTCGCCTCGTTGGCGAAGCAGCTGGGGAGTCTAGGAACAACCATGCCACGGCGCGCCCCGCTGAGCGAAAGCGCCGAGCGTGCCGCTGCGCCTAACGATGATCCTGATGCGATTCCCGACGTGGAGATGGATGGAGATGGCGCGGTGGATGACGCTGTGACTCCCACCGAGGCACCTCCACCCGAACTCGACGTTGATGCACGCGAGGCGTCGCGCGCACTCTTGGCGCGTGCCGTGCGTCCGTACATCCTGCGGCGGACGAAGGCGCAAGTGGCTCCCGAGCTGCCGGAGCGTCTGGAACAGACGTTGCTGGTCGACCTCACGCCGACAGAGCGAACGCTCTACAACGAGCTGCGTGACCATTACCGCAATTCGTTGTTAGGGCGCGTGCAAGCCGATGGCATCAGCAAACATCGTATGCACGTGCTGGAAGCGTTACTGAGGCTGCGCCAAGCATCCTGTCACCCTGGGCTGGTGGATCCTGGTCGCCGAACGGAATCGAGCAGCAAGCTCGATCTGCTGGTGACTCGCGTGTCGGAGGCGATCGCCGAAGAACACAAAGTGCTGGTATTCTCACAATTCACGTCGCTCCTGGCGCTGGTAAAGACGCAACTTGATGCGGCGGGAATCGTGTATGAGTACCTGGACGGAGACACGAAAGACCGGCGACTCCCGGTAGAGCGCTTTCAGAACGATCCCGACCGGCGCGTATTTCTCATTTCGCTCAAGGCAGGAGGTTTGGGACTCAATCTCACGGCGGCAGAGTATGTGTACCTGCTTGATCCGTGGTGGAATCCGGCTGTGGAGGCGCAAGCTATCGACCGCGCACACCGTATTGGGCAGACGCGCCGCGTCTTTGCCTCGCGTCTGATTGCTCGCGACACGGTCGAAGAGAAGGTGCTCGAACTGCAGGATCGCAAGCGGGACTTGGCAGACGCGATCATCAGGGCCGACGAATCGGTCGTGTCGAGTCTTGGGCGCGAAGAGCTGGAACTGTTGTTGAGTTAGGCGTGCTGCCTAACGACAACACAGAAGGTCGGCGGTGTACCTGACCCACCGTCGCGCAGTTGTCGTCACCTCCGGAAGGGCAGCGTTGTAGTAGATTTGAAGTATGCAGTTTTTCTTCGCGCTATGGCTCGTGGTTGTCAGCGTCTCGGCATTCTCGCCTTCGGCGAGTGTCGCGGCGTGGAAGTCGCGAGAAGCCGGGAGCACGTGGGGCACAGACCGCGAAGCAGCAGTTGTTTCCGCAGCGCGCTTCGCCCGCGAATACGCGCACGGGGCGCGCGAAATTGCATCGCTTCCGCACGCGCGAATCGTTGAAGGGCTCGCGCGAAGTGTCGCGCCAACCGCGCGCGCGCTGTTGGTTTCGTCGTCGGGACGAGACAACAATCGCCGATTAGTCGCGCTGAGAGAATGCGGAGGCACGTCGCACGCAACGGCGGCACACGGTGGCGTCCTGTATCACTTTCCCACCGCACCTCCCACAGACGTAACGGCGCTGCGCTAGGCGTGCGCCTAACGACTCACTCAATTCTCATCGGCGGGCGCGTGGTGCGCGCGCCGATCCTTCGATGATTCGCGACCGTCGCCCATGCCTAACGCGGGTAAGCGGTGTGGGCGTGGCTGGAGGTCTGGGTGACGGGCGCCTCTGTTGGAGACCAACAAATGAAAGGAGAAACGAAGCAGGAAGTAGGCGCGCTGCCGTGGTATCGCTCGAAGCCTTGGCTGGCTGTAGCGGTGACAGCGTTTGTACCGGTGATACTGGCACTGGTGGCGCCGGAAGCGTTGAAGGTGGCGCTCGCAGGTGTCGCCGGAGCGCTGATGCTCGTGAGCCTTGGGCTCTTGATGCGTCGACGCGCGCCCGGTCGCGAAGAGTAGCGTTAGGCATCAATCGGTGAATCGGCGCGTCCGGGAGAGCTTTCCGGGCGCGTCCTCGTTTGACGCCCCCTTACAACATCCATTCCCGAAACACACGCCGACAGCCAGAGCAATCCGGCGGCGAATCCACCGATTACGTCGCTGAAGTAGTGCACGCCGAGGTAGAGGCGGCTCAAGGCAATGGCAACGATCAGGAGAAACGTGGCGAAAAGAACCACCGCAGTGCGCGTTGCAGTAGTGTGTCGCGATTCAGTCAGAACGAGGTATGCGAGCATACCGTAGCCGACGATCGAACCTATCGTATGCCCGCTGGGGAATGAGTACGACACTCCATGAAGCAGTGAGGCAGCACCATCAGGGCGCGGACGCTGGATAACGCGCTTCAGCGCTTCGGTGAGCAGCATCGCACCGACGAACGCGGGGAGCCAGACGCCTAACGATAGCCAGTCCCGCCGAATGGCGAGAAAGATCGCGCCAAATGCAGCGAGAATCGCCATGGCGCCCGGAGAGCCGAGGAGCGAAACGATGGTGGCGATACGATCGCCGGTTGGGGTCGCGTTGGCGCGGATGGCGGCGAGAAGAGTGGTGTCGAAGACGGTGAGGGGATCGTGGTGCAGGACGTCTTCTGTGATGGCGCCAAATAGCCACAGCGAACTGAGGCTGATGAGAAGCCCGACCGTCAAGTGCAGTCCGAGGTACTCGCCCGGTGTAACGCGTGCGGCCACGAACGTCCACGCGCGTGGAAACTTTCGCGCGATGCGCCCGCCTAACGACGACTCGCGCCATCGGATCCAGGCGGCTTGAGCATGCGCCCACACCGAGCTCCCGGACGCACCGTACCGTCGCCACGAGAGCGCGAGGAGGACGACGAGGGCAGCGAGCAGCACGAGCGCCATCGAGGCTTGGCCGACGTAGTGCTCAAGAACGGGAAGGTTGCGTCCAAATGCATAGCCTAACGATCCGAAGATGACGGCCCAGACGATTGCGCCGAGCGCGTTGTAGAACATGAACACACCGTAGCGCATGGCGCCGGCACCGGCGAAGATGGCGGCCCAAGTGCGAAGGACGGCGATGAAGCGTCCGATAAAGACGGTTTTGGTGCCGTGTTGGTCGAAAAAGGCGTGAACACGCGCGAGTGCGGAGTCGTCGAGCCGGAGGAATTGGCCGTAGCGATGGACGAGCGCGGTCCCCCCTTTGCGCCCGATCCAGTAGCCACCGTTATCGCCGAGGATGGCGCCGGCGATGGCGGTGAGGACAACGCCGACGATCGACAAGTGGCCGCGCGCGGCGAACGCTGAGGCGGTGACCAGCGCCGTCTCACCCGGGAGCGGGACACCGAGGCTCTCGAGTCCGACGATGAAGAAGACAACCAGGTAGCCGTATGAAGTGATCAGCGACGCGATCGTTTCGTGCATGCGTCCGAGAGGCGGGGAATCAGGAGGGGCCGATGGTGGCGCGACAAAGCTGGTCGCGTTAGGCGCTGTGCGGATAGGGTGCCGCGGCTAAGGGGTTCCACCACGCGATCGGGGGGACTACATTCGGAGGCTTGCTGAGCCGGTGAGGTGTGCGGATCAGCGTGGAAAGTGAGGCTAGGTAGCTCAGTTGGTAGAGCAGCGGACTGAAAATCCGCGTGTCGGCGGTTCGATTCCGTCCCTAGCCATTTTCTGTAAAGTGAACAAATACAATGAGTTACAAAGGCAGGCCGCCGAGATATATTCGGCGGCCTGCGGCGTTTCAGGCGGTTTTTGAGGGGGGTAGAGGGAGGGTAGAGGGACCCCCCCTCCCTGCGAACGTTTTCGCGCGACTAGATACGTCGCGAAGAAACCACCGCGGACTCCGTCCGACACAGCCCTTTGGCTGGCAGGTCTCATCCGGAGTGATCCTCCCGCCGGCATTCATAGCAGCCGCTGCTGACAGGCGGGCGGCGACGGACACTCCCGCCCCTGCGGCCGCCGGCTCGCACAAGAACCTGACGTGCAGCACCACCCCGCGGTGGGTGACTCACATCCGCCCCGCTGGGGAATTCTGCATTATCGTGCGAGGCCGGACTTCGCAGACGGGAGAAATCGCGTTAGACCGCTACTCTCATCCTCACTACGACGCCATGCAACCGGAAGAATGGGTAAGGCTCTGCGATTCGGTGCGCGCGCAGATGGGCGCACGCGTTCGCCGAATCGTGACTCCAATCAGCCGTTCGGTAGACTTGGAGCATGGGTTCGCTTGGGGTACCGGCAGCTACATCTCTCTACCTTCTGGCGCGGTCGCGCTCCTCACGAACGAACACGTAGCGCGTCTCGTTACCGACGAGCACCTATCGCACCTACCTGACCCTGGCAAAAACTACGAGCTCATCTCGGAGTTTCGGGCGTGGAGTGCACCAGAGGATCTCGCCGTCGGCGTCGTTCCCGCGAACAGGCTGGCACCCGAGCGCTCTGTCCTGAGCGTCGATGATCTTGACCGGTCCTACAACCCAGAGCCGTACGAGCTGCTCTACTGCTACGGGTTCCCAGGATCGACGGCACGACGGAACGATTCGATGACTGAGAACAACATGCGATACTCGTGGTTTGGAGAACTTGAGGTGGCAGGCCTCTCGATGGTTTCTCAGCAGATTCCTGAGTGGCCGAGCAACCTCCCGGCTGACTTTATACCGGACTACCACGTTTTGGTGCACTATCCAGCCCAGTCACTGCAGTCACCTGCCGGTCCGCCGGTAGACGTACCGAACCCGAAGGGCATGAGCGGTAGTCTGCTGTGGGACACTAAAGCAGTTAAGTGCCTGCGTCGCGGAGTAGCGTGGCATCCCTCCGTCGCGCGTGTCTGCGGCATCATCTGGGCAACGTGGCACAAACCTGAAATCGTAATCGCCACCAAGGTGGAGTATCTGCACAAATTCATCGCTGATGTCGATCGGCCGCCATCGGTCTAACGATGCACCTAAGCTGGCCAAGCAGCATCGTGCTATTCATCGGGGTGGGCTCAGCGAGGCCCGCTTTGCAGCTTAGCTTGGACGTCATGGCGACAAGAGAGCACATGCCAAAGGATAGACGCGGATTCGCTCCAGAGTTCGATGAGATACCGGACCCCTATGCTCCGGGGTACGAGGTCAGTCTACGCCCCACTCGAGTCTTGGCTAGCGTACACCGATTGAATAAGCCACGGCGCTGTAGCAGTCGATGCACCCCCTAAAGATTGAATCGAATTCGATCAGCACCACCTAACTGACTCGCTGGCGACGCTGAAGGGGCAGCTCTGCCTCCCTATCGATCCGCGACCGGCTAGGAGAGGACGAACTGGCGTTTCTGTTTGAATCTCCGGAGCGGCATCTCGGTCCCGAGGTCGTCCCAGTCGATGTGCAATGCTAAGCGTCCGTCTACTCACGAAGAGACGTCTCTGCTCAACTCCACGGCCAATAATCGCGCAGACTGCGCAGCCCGAAGATGCAGGGTTTTTGCTCGCGAGAACCTGTGACACTCGCGCCACACTCTGGCGAACCTGCGCAGGTGTGACCTATGGATAGTAGCTCACATCCTCCAGCAGCGCTGGAGCAAGGGCTGCGGCACGCTGACAGGTAACTGAGCCGCCAGCCTTCGTGTCTGAACGATTACAAGCATTTCACGAATGAAACTCTCTCGATTGCGCGTTCAGAACTTCCGTTCTTGCCGTGACCTCACGCTCTCACTGAACCAGATCCACGCGATAGTCGGAGCCAATAACGCCGGCAAATCGACGATCCTACGAGCGCTCGACTTTCTTTTCAATCCATCTGTAAAGCAGCTCACCGCAGACGCCTTCTGGGCTCGCGACACGTCGAAGCGCATCCGAGTTGAAGGCTGGTTCACTGAACTAAAGCAGCACGAACGCGAGCTACTTGGCGGCTATCTTTTGAACGACGGCACTCTTCATATCGCCAGAGAGGCTGTTTTGGATACGGACACCCAAGACGGAGGGAGCGACGACGATGATAGCGCATTCAGCATTTCCGTTCATTGTCGCGTCACTGCTCCGAAAGAGCAGTGGCTACGCGAAGCTGAGATAACAGGCGCGAACATAAAGACGTGGTGGGAAAAGCGCGAATCGCTGGTCGTTGGATCCGCCAGCTTCGCTGACTACTTCGGAGACGCCACGTCGACGAAGCCGCCTACTGTGGCGCAATGGAAGGATGCCGCAGCTAAGTTCGTCACGGAAGCCCAAGGCAACGAAGTCCTCGCCATTCGGTCGCCTCATCGGGATGGTACTCAAGGGCGTTACTCCGGACGTCCGTGCAGAATACGACGGTGCCCTAAAGCCCATCGCGCGCTTTCTCACTCGCAACGGAGGAGAGGAGAGACTTGAGAGTGTGAAGGCAGTCGAACAGCAACTCAATACAGCACTCCGTCAAGTATTTGCGAGCTGCGACGTCGAGATCGATTTCCCTACCCCGTCATTTGACGAACTCTTCAACAAGCCACGAATCTTCGTGGATGACGGATTTCGAGGCCCGGTCGAGAACAAGGGACACGGTCTGCAGCGCGCAGCGATCTTCGCGATCCTTCGTTGCTATGCGCACATCGCGAAAACGCAGGGGCAGGGTCAGGCGCGCCACCTAGTTCTGGCAATTGAGGAGCCAGAACTGTACATGCACCCTCAAGCGCAGAGGACGTTAAGGCGACTATTCTTGGAGCTCGTGGAAAGCGGTGATCAAGTACTGTTCACGACCCATTCATCGCATCTCGTAGATGTCGCGTACTTTGACGAGATCGTGCGCGTCGAGAGTAGAGCTCATAACGAGGGCTCCCTTCAGGCCGTGACGACCGTCGCACGGCAACTGTCGGTCAGAAGCCTCATCGACGACGAGATTGCCCGTCATCCCAATCTGATGGACAAGCTCTCCGTCGAGTCGATGAGGGACTACTACAGCCACGCGTACAACCCAACACGAAACGAAGGCTTCTTCGCAAAGCGTGTGCTCCTCGTTGAGGGCGACACCGAGCAGTATGCGCTCCCGATTTATGCTGATGCGCTGGGGCGACCGCTCGATATGGAAGGAGTGAGCGTAGTCCAGTGTGGCGGAAAGGGCCAGATGGATCGGCTGTATCGAATTTTCAATGAGCTAGGAATTCCGTGCTACATGCTGTTCGACTACGACAGGTACAATCAGGACAAGAACATCATAGCGAAGTCGAAGGAGCTCATAGCGCTCGCTAAGCTTGGAGAGATTGATTCGAATCAGCCTCACATTGGTCCGACGCTCGCCTTCTTCCCGGAGAATTGGGAGGCCTCCGTCAATTCGGAGATCGGCGACCTTGAGGCGTGCAGAGAACAGGCACGTCGCGTGTTAGGGCCGTCAGTTAGCAAACCGTTGGAGGCACGCTTCATTGCTCGAACCCTCAAGAATTCAAAGCCTCCCATCGTGCCGCCGATGGTCAAAGCCATTCTCGAGGGAGCGCTGAAGGTTAGTTGGACGGGCTCGTGCCTTGACACGGCCAGCGGTGTCAACTGAGCGCTCGACTCAGGGAGAATAGCATCGACGCGCCACGTTGCCCTCCTTCACGAAACCTTAATCAGTATGCCGCCGACAACGCGACGCCCGAGACGACTGTGCTCGATTCACCAAGGGTGAATGGCCAAAGAGTAAGTCGATAGCAGCCCGAGCGACGCAGCGATTGCGAGGGGGGAGGCTGGCAGTTTCCCGGTGCCATTCCCCGAAGGAAGGCTCGCACCCTTCGAACTGCGAACCGCACCCGTTATGCACAGCGGTTTGGCCACCCAGCAATACAGAACGAATTCGAGCGGCGGCGCTTGAGGCGGCTCGTCGATGATGGGATGCTCAAGTCTAACGCATGCGTCCCTACTCCAGGCTATCAGCGTAACCTTTCTGACGGGGCATTGGCGGGTTAGCACATCCGTCCGAGGACCCAGCCGCCGTTCAAGCTGCCACTCGTCAAGAGGGTGCACATCGCGGAAGAGAATGCAACACGCGTCGGTCAACAAGGACGGGTCGCCAATAAGTGATCGACTAGCCGCTTACGCGCAGAGATGTTGGGAACCGATAGTGGCAATGATGCCTGGGAATCGGCTTGCGAACACGAAGTGCATGACAATCATCTCCCAGCCCTCAAGTTCCGGAGCAAGAATGTTCGCGCTTCATACGCTTGGTTGGAATGACTTCCAGCAACTATGCCTGACAATCACCCGAGAGATTCTGGGGCAGACGGTCGAGTCATATCTGGATTCAGCAGATGGCGGTCGTGACGGTGCTTTCACGGGTACGTGGAGTCTCCGAGATAAGGAGACTCTGAGCGGCGCGTTCGTGATACAGTGCAAGTTTTCGAATAGGGCCAATTATGTGTTGAAGGTATCCGATTTGTCAGAGGAGTTTGCAAAGGCGGCAAGGCTTGTCGGTCAGGGACTCTGCGACTCGTACGTCCTCATGACGAACGCTGGAATCTCAGGGAGCATAGCAGAGAGAATAACCGCTCTCCTCAGACACGCCGGCGTTAAGTATCCGCTTCTACTTGGGTCGACCTGGATAGAACAACAGATTCGCGATAACAAGCGCTTGCGCACCCTCGTACCTCGCGTCTATGGCCTAGGTGATCTTAGCCAAATACTCGACGAGCGCGCCTACTCCCAATCGCGCGCGGTGCTTGCCTCAATGCGCGAGGATCTCGCCAGAGTAGTTGTGACAGACGTGTATCAGAAGGCGGTTACTGCCATCAATGAACACGGCTTCGTTTTGCTTATTGGAGAACCTGCTGCGGGGAAAACAACAATTGCCTCGTTACTCGCGATGGCAGCGCTCGACCAGTGGAATGCGTCCGTTCTCAAACTAGACAATCCCGGCAAGGTGGCGGATCACTGGAATCCTGACGAGCCATCGCAGTTCTTCTGGCTGGACGACGCGTTTGGAGTAACGCAATACGAAGAATTCCTCGTCCGACGCTGGAATCACCTTCTGCCGCAGATCAGAGCGATGCTGCGGAGTGGCGCGAGAATCGTGATGACCTCGCGCGACTACATATACAACCGCGCGCGCAGGGATCTCAAGGAGAGCGTCTTTCCACTTCTTCGGGAGAGTCAGGTCGTGATCGATGTCCACCACCTGACGATTCAAGAGAAGAAGCAGATTCTCTATAACCATCTGAGACTTGGAAGACAGCCTCGCGCATTCCGCACCGCCATCAAACCCTTTCTTGATAGCGTATCGCAGCACCCGCAGTTCATTCCCGAAACCGCGCGGCGGTTGGGAGAACCATTGTTCACGAAGGCTCTGCTCCTGCACCAGCCGCTCGTCGATCAGTTTGTCCAGAATCGTGAGCAATTCCTGCAAGAAGTACTCAATGGACTTGATCCAGATAGCAAGGCGGCACTAGCGCTCATCTACATGCGCAACGGAGACCTGGAGAGTCCTATTGAGCTTCGCGGTGCCGAACTGCACGCCCTACATCGCCTTGGAAGTGATCTGGGGGGATGCGTGGCTGCGCTCGACGCCTTGAACGGTAGTCTAGCCGTTCTGGCGCAGGCCAGCGACAAGAACGTCTGGCGGTTCAAGCATCCCACCATCGGTGATGCTTACGCGTTGTTGCTAGCCGGGAACCCAGAGTATCTAAGCATCTATATTCAAGGCACCGCGCCCGAGCGGCTGGTAAGACAGGTAACGTGCGGCGAGATCGGCATTCAGAAGGCAATTGTAGTTCCGAGCTCTCTGTTTTCCCAGATGTTGGAGAAGCTCTCTCAGTCTTGGTACCGGAGATCCGAAAGATCCAACTGGCAGTCGCGATCTGAGGCTGAGCGCGGTCTGCAGATTTTCCTCACGTACCGTTGTTCTAGGGAGTTCTTGGCGCTGTTTCTTGAGCGCAAGCCGGATCTGCTTGAACGTGTTGCAGAACCCGGTCTGTACCTCGATGCTGTCTCAGAAGTGGGATTGGCTAAGCGACTTTATGAACTGGGGCTTCTTCCAGAGAACTACCGGGCAAGGTTCGTAGACGTGGTATGTAACTACGCTATTTCGGGAGAGGATGCCAGCGCGCTGGTAGACGAGGATTTGCGTGCGCTGTTCACGGACGGAGAGGTGCAGAAGCTAGAACAACGGTTGCGAACAGAACTTGTGCCTCGACTCGGTGAGGTGCGGAGGCAATGGGAGTGGGATCATCAATCTGGTGACTTGCCTGATGAGCACATGGAGCGTCTGCTTGCGATGCTGGACGAATTAAAGAAGCGATTCAGCGGCGCCAAGCTACTGGAGGATGTCGTGGATCGTGAGATTCAGATAGTGAACGAGTGGATAGCGGAACGCCGACCGGAGACGTCTCATCGGCCGCCACGCATTCTGGACAACTCGGAGAGTCAACAACGACCGCAAAGCAAACGTAGTATCTTCGATGACGTGGATGCGAGCGACGACGAGCAGACCGAATAGGAGCAGGTTCAACCCCTACTGACGCGCCAATGCTCTTCGCCGCAGTCCATGTCTTGGTGCCGTCGCCTCTTTAATGCGAACGTGGTTGGGGCATGCTCCGGTGCCGTTCACTCAGATGCCGCGTGAATTAGGAGCGGCGATCAACAACTGACTGATCTGCTCCCATGTCAGTGATCAGAAGTTTGATCACTGATCGCGATTAGCGACGGTGATCCTCTCTCGTAGAAGCCACCTGCAATGTAACAGTTGAAAGTTAGACTTCCGGGGCGACTGACGTTAGCACCGTTCGGAGACAGGTCTAATCTGAAAGGGCCTCACCGTAGAGTATCTCGAGGTCCCACAAATACACGTCGTCGCGCTCCCCCCGAATCGCATCCACGAACGCAGGTTCGAACCCACCCGCCGCGACCCACAGAAGCGGCGACTCAGGCGCCGCCGCCGCGTGCGCCCACCGCACGCCAGACTTGGCCAGCCGCTGCAGCCCCTCCATGTGGCGCCGATGCCATTCGACCGGGATCGGCCTAGCGTTCCACTTCACGCCTCCGGTGAGCACACGCCCATCGATGAGCGGCGCCACGATGTCCAGCTCAAGCGACTGGCGTTCGCTGTCCTGTCCCTCCCACCGTCCCCAATCGCTGACCAACGGCAGGCCAAGGCGCCCCTGCAAGCGTCGATACGCCTGATCGGCGATGCGCTCGAACACGTGGCCAATGAAGCCGTCGAAGAGGCGCGCCACGTGCTCCTTCCATGTCGTCATCGGATCGTTACGCGCCAAGGCCGCCTCGAACCGCGTGACGAAGGCGTAGTAGAAGGCGAACGCCGGATCGTCGATCCGGTAACGATAGGGCGCCGTCGTCTTGGCTCCTACGTTGCGCTCGCTGCGCACGTAGCCGAGGTCGATCAACTTCTCCACCATGCGGCGCACGACGGTGTCGGCATCGTCCTTCAGCCCCCCGCGCACCTTGATCTCGGCAAACTCGGTGTTGCCAGTCCCGATTGCGCGCAGGATCGCCTGGTACTTCGCTACCTCGCGTAGTCCGCGCTCCTGCACGAGCGCCGTCTCGACTAGCGACCGGACTTCGCCCCGCGGATCGAGCAGGAGGCTCGCGATGTTCTCGTCGAGTGACTGCCCGAGGTCCAAGGCGGCGAGATAGCGCGGTGTGCCGCCGAAGGCCGCATAGCAGCGCACGCGGTCTCTGAGCGATGCGAACGGCGCCATCTCCGCCACGTGCCCGTAGTCGAAGGGCTCGAGCTTGGCCTTCCAAGTGAAGCGTCCGTAGAGCGGTGCCCCTCCCGCGTCGAGCGCCTCGAGCGTCTTGACGGCCGACCCAGAGAGGATGAGGACGAACGGTCGCCTCGGGCGCTGCTGCTCCCAGACGGCATTGAGCTCTGAGGCAATGCTGCCGAGGTCTTCGGTACTCTTGCCGAGGTACTGAAACTCGTCCAGCACGATCACCAGTGGGTCCGGACTCCGCAGTTCGAAGAGGAGCCGAAATACCTGGCGCCACGTCGGGTAGTCTTCGACGTGGAGGGTCTGCCCTGACCAGTCGGCTACGTCTCGAACCAAGGTCTCGCGGTTCTGCGCCTCAGTCGTTTCGGCGCCGGTGAAGTAGAAGACCTGCTCCCGAGGCCAGATATGATTGAGGAGGTAGGTCTTCCCGATCCGCCGCCGCCCGTAGAGAAGCGCAAGCTGAGGGCTCCCTCTCGTCAGGAGGGCGCGCAGCGCTTCTTGTTCAGTCTGTCGGTCGACGAGTTCCGCCATGTCTACTCATAAAAGAGTCTACCTACGTATGAGTAATGCACTCGGTCCTTTTGCGCAATACTTCTACTCATTCGTAGGAATACTCTTATGTGAGTAGAATGCGGGGATCCCTCGACCGCTGTTCTTGAGACGAGGGTCCTGTCAACCGCCCGTCACCGAGCGGGGAACATGCCCGCTCGCGGCTCCGTCGGCCTACCTTCATCCAGACACGCCCGCGACAGCGGCCTCCGAACCACTGAAGATCGGCTGCTGCCGCGCACGGTCGATCCTCACGTTCGCCAAACACGCCACCCCAAGCCGAAGTCGCCGGGGCGTGATCCGCGTACGGGTTGGTGGAGTTTTCGCCGGTCGTAGTTGTCACGCCGATTTTCAGTCCGTTGCTCTGCTAATGTCGCCACCTCCACGTGGCGATGCCTTACCACGCGTGGCGGTGCGCGCATCACGACATGGAACTCGCAATCGACAGTCGCCTGCCAGCCGTCGATGCGTCCGCGATATCGCGCTGTGCGCCTGGACCCGTGCAGCATGCACACACCGAGCGATTGGGCCGCGTACTCACTCCGCCCTACGCTCTCAAGACGTCGGTCATGTCGACCGGCCGTCACCGAGCGTATCGCATGCCCCGCCCGTTCCCCTTAGGCCGCGTCGGCCTCAAGACCTTCCTGGCCGCCGCCGGCATCTCCAAGAACACCTTTTTCCTCAAGTACCGCCACGACCCGTACTGGATCGCCGTTTTCGACATCGAAGAAGACCGCGACCACCGCCTCCACTTCCCTGACGACGCCGGCGAGAAGCTCCGCGTGACGCGTGGGACACGCAAACACTTCAACCATGGTCGTCGCCCAAAGCGACTGTGTCCGGCCTGTGGCACCGAGGCGCACCCGCGCCACGCGATCTGCGCACAGTGCGAGCATCCGCTGCACGCACCGCGGGACGATAAGCCCGCAGAGGCGTACAGCACGGCGGTCCGCAACGGCGCTCGCCGAGAAGGGCTACGCCGCGCGAAGGAGCAAGCGCCCGCCGTCGCCGTGCACAATTCCAACCGGCGCTGATCGGTCGGTTCGCGTACGGGGCAACGTGGCACGGTACGCGTCCTGCACGACCAGACGCACACCGTGTTTCGTTAGGCATTCGGCAAACCTCCCGGGCTCCGCTACTGCGGTCGTGCCGCCATGAACATCCCGGCCGCGGCTTGCGCGGCGCGCCGGCGCTTGAGCGTCTTCACGTACCGGCGTGTCATCGCGATGCTGGTGTGGCGGAGTTGCGCTTGCACCTCGTGTTCGGCGGCGCCGTTCTCCAGCGCCCACTGTCCGTGGCAATGCCGAAGATCGTGAAGGGTAATTCCCTCCACCCCGGCGTCCTCGCATGCCTTGCGAAAGATCCGCCGCATCCAGCCGTAGCGATACGGTGACGGTACGCCGCGCACGACCACGGACCACAGCTCGGGTGCGACGTCGATGTAGTCCTCGCTCGCGTCCGTCTTTGTCCCCGGGACGCTGATGCGGCACGACTCGTGGTGCAAATGGTGCGGCTCCAGGCGCTCGTACTCCCCGATCCGCAATCCGGTCACGACCAACACCATCGGGAACGCACGCGCATGATCGGGGAGCTGCTCGAGAATCCGCCAGACGAGCGCCGGCGAAATGTCTGGCACGCGCTCGACTTCCTTGAGGAACGGCATCGCGTTGATGACCTCTCGACGGACCGGATGCGCGTCGTCGCCATGGAAGAGCGTCGTCAGGACCGCCGACAATGACCGACGCGCATGGTTCCAATCCGCGGGGCTCGTCCCCCACGACTGCGAGAGGAGCTTCCACTCGGTTTTGGACACCAGCACGAGGTCGCGGATCTTCATGTCGGGTCCGAAGTGGCGCACCGCGTGCCGCAGCTCGGTGCGTTGCGATGACGTCAACCGATCCATCGCCTCGAAGACACGCGGCGAAAGTGCGAAGTCGCTGGTCTGTTGGATTGCCTGCCATGCACTCGTCGAGAGCGCCTTCAACGGGTCCGCGAACGCAGAGCCGAGGCGGATGTTCCGCTTCTGCAACCAGGCGCGCCGCGCGCCGTACCCCAGTGCCACCAGTTCCTGCATGTGTGCAACCGAAAGGCTCCGTCGACGCAGGGCCTCCAGCGTGCCCCACTCGGCCTCCGACAGACTGCCTAACGCCTCGAACGTCGGCTCGCTCATGGCGAAGGCACGCGTCCGGTCACGAAGGGCGCGGATGCCGTCCGCGTAGCGTCGCGCAGTGAGGGGTTTCACGTTCATGCGCGGAAGCGCGTCGTTGAACGCGGCATCCCAGAGCGGACGCTCGATCAGCTCCAAACCGCTCGCCCGCGGACCGCGAATGTGGGCGATAATGTCGGTCGGCTCGGGCACGACGGGCCCGGGATGATTGCGCATCGCGAACGATGCCGCCGTCGCCATGGTCGATTCCGAAGCACGCGCGCTGTCGAGGTGCCGCTGCTCCGACAGCATGGCCATCTCGCCCAGCATCGCCAGCCCAGCCGGTGTCGACGCCTGCCGCACCTGTTCGAGCGAAACGCGCGCCGCCGCGAACTCACGAAGGACCGCGCCACCGTGCTGTGACTCGGCGATCTTCGTCAGCAACGCGTTCAAGCGCGCGAACTCCGTGTCGTCTTTCGTCTCGCTGGAACGCTGCAGACGCGACACGCCGTGCTCCGCGAAGCGGCGGTCGAACCGTAGCGCGCCGCGCACCGCGCGACGACCGCCCCGGATGTCCGGGGCGACCGACGTGATCGTGTGCTTCATGCGGCGCTCCGCTGTTCGAGGAGCCACACGCGCACATCGAACTCATGCCAGACGACGCGCGAGCGGCCGAGTGTGATGCGCGCATGGGGCGCGACGTTCTTGCGGATCCACCACTCCGTGACGGCGTCGCCGAAGAGCTCGACGCGCAGCTCGCGCGCAGTCATGAGACGCCCGCGGTCGAGGTGTGCGGGGAGGGCGGTCGTCCTCGGGCGGGACACTGGGGAAGACATTGACAGCAAGGGTGCAAGGTCAACGACGACGGAGCTCCGAGCACTCGCTCGGTTCCGGTCCGACGCCCTGTGGGGCTGGACCCGGAAAGCGTAGGGGGCGCGAGAATTCGGCGCATATCTCGTCGACATGACTCGCCGCGGAAGTCCTCGGCGAACTGGTTTGAATGACGCATGCGGATCCTCTCGGTGCTCGCGCGCACACGCACGCGTTCGAGCGACGCAGGTATCGGCGATCCGCACAGAGTGCCTTCGCACTATCGATAGCGCCGTGGTGAGCGATCTCTGTGGCCTCATCGCACGCATTCGCAGGCGACGACGACAGCGCGTGCGTCGCCGCGTGTCCGGCAGATGCGCAGCATGGGGCACCATCGACTGAGAATCCGCACACATCGATGTGTGCACGACGTGGTCGCTCGACCGACGTGGGGCGCGTCATCGAACGGTCCCCATGGGGGCAGGTCGCATACGTCCACAGACGTGCCAGTGACACACCCGCGCCGTCCGCATTTCCCACGCGTTACCCGCGGTTCGACCAGGACCCATGCCTTATCCCGCGCACGCCCTACGTGAAGCGCGCGGGCGTGGATGCGGCGCGCCCCAGGATTCCCGGAGGCTCCTCACGTTGCGACGCATCGGTACTGGTGTCACAGCTCCATCTATTGATAAAAGAGCGCGTGACACGCTCCGCCGACGTCGCC
>JBGAKW010000011.1:0-242805 GCA_044224185.1 Gemmatimonadaceae bacterium
GGGGGACCTGTTCGGCACACAAGGTAGCCGAGCGCACTGGTGGGTCAACCAACCCTAGTCTCGGCGCCGCTTTCGGTGAATCCTATCGCCGAACGACTGCGTGCGGGCACCTCTGGTCGCGCGCAATGCTCGATGGCTGCAACGCTGGCTTTGACTTTGCTCCCCAACCTAACGATAAACGAGAGACTGCACGTTTCAGGAGAGAGACATATGTACGCCCTGTCCAAGATCACGATGGCGATCGTCTTGACGACGAGCATTGCGGCAACCGCTCGCGCGCAGGATGAGATGACGCTACGTGGAGCATTCGAAGGAAAGATGGTGACGGTGAAGATCGACCTGCCGGCGACGAGCAAGGGCGTTGAGCTCTATCCACGCGATGGGACGCCGCTCAGTGTCCGCGAACTCGCTGACCGGATGAAAGAGTTTGGCCCCGGGATCAAAGCGGGACAGCAGGTGATGATCACGAAGGTCGTCGTGAAAGGGAATTCGCACATCGAGTTTCAGCTCAATGGCGGCGGTTACGGCACCTTCGGTGATCAGATGGCGGCGCCCTCGAGTGCGAGTTCGACTGACGCTGGGGAGAGCGCGGAAGAGCGCCAGTTGAAGCGCGAGATCAAGGAATGGAAAGGAGGTCCGACGGGACGCAAAGATTTGGAGCGTCGCTTGTCGAACATGCAGGCGGAACGCTCGCGCGAGAACGATCGGGCACGCGCGGAAGCCACGCAGGCCAACGTGCAGCGTGAGACGCTCCTGATGTCGAAACGCGCGCAGGCGGGCAGTCGCTTCAACATCCGTTTCCGCGATGGTATTCCGCCGTATTACAAGACGCCGCAGGGCGTCGTTGAGTCGCTGGCGCAGTACGTCGACTTCGGTCCGTCGTTCGCCGCATCGCCCAACACCAACGCGGTTAGTGCAGCGAACGCAAACACCGCCGCTCCGCCCGTCGGCACGGCCAGCCTAACGAGCGCGCCAGCTCCGGCAGCCGCATCGCCCGCAGCTGCGAGCACCCATTCCGTAGCCTCGCTCAAGAAGGGACTGACGCTCGAAGAAGTCGAGAAGATCCTCGGCCCCGCTACGACCGCGAGCGAGAAGAACGAAGGCTCAGTCGCGATCCTGGAACGCAGCTACAAAAAGGATGGAACGAAAGTGCGTGCAAAGTTCGTCAACGGTGTCTTGGTCGACTACACGATCGTTCCAAATTGACGCATCTATAAAGAAGGAGCTGGACGTCCACATAACGTCCCCCGCGGCCAGGCTGCGGGGGACGTTGCGTAATCCGGCACTTCATCTGTAGGGATTCGGCCGCAAGCTCGCGGACGCCGCGTCGCTTCACCGCTGACTAGTCCTCCGATCCCGGACGTTTCCCCGGATAAGCTGGGCAGGATTCCCTACAGACGATCGTCTGATCGAACCCGATGCTATCTGTAGGATTGCCGAAGCCGGAGGCGCTGTCCCTGAGCGCTCAACGGACTGGGATGTGAACTCCGGATGGTTCTGCATCGGCGCGCACGCGGTGGTTAGGTATGGTGGTGGTGCGCGCGTTTCCGGAGGAACGTGACGTGTCCGCCCTGAACGAAGTTGCTGGAAGTGCTTCCGCCGTCGACGCGCGCCCGGCGCCGACGATCCATCGACTCCGCGAACACACGGTCGAAGTCGTCTCCGACTCAGGCGAAGGGGCGCAGAAGTGCTCCCAGATCTTCGGCGCCGTCACGGCCAAGATGGGAAACGGCGTCTGGACGGTCGAGATCATTCCCGCCGAGATCCAGCCCCCGGCGCGCGTTCCCGAGGGAGCGAGTGGGAATCGTATTCGCATCGGCGCCGGCTCGGTCACCAACTGGGGTGATGAAACAAACCTCGTCGTGGCGTTCAACGAACAGGTACTGCTCGCACGCCATCGTTTAGGGGCGCTCGCCGCCGACGCGACGATTCTCATCGAGGACAAGTGGGCAACGCACGATGACGCGGAGACGCGCGACGCGTGGGAACGCGCGATGGAGGAGCTGTCGAATACGCGCTACCGCATCATCCGCGTCCCGATGGAGGAGCAGTGCCTGACGCTCGTCGACAATCCCCGCAAGGGGAAGAACATGTTCGCGTTAGGCATGCTGGCCTGCATTTATCAGCGCGATCTCGACAAGATCGACGCGCAGATCGCCCAGACCTTCCGCAAGAAATCCGAGGCAGTCTACGCATCGAGCGTCTCACTCGTTAGGCTGGGTTACCAGTGGGCCGACGAACACATCGACTTTCGCGTCGAGGTCACACCCGAGCCTAACGACAAGGCGATGGTCGTGATGAACGGGAACGAAGCCCTGGGAATGGGGGCGATTGCCGCGGGCATGGAGCTCTGCGCGATGTACCCGATCACTCCGGCCACATCGGTCTCGCACTACTTGAGTGAGGTCTTCGGGAAGTTCGGCGGCGTCGTACATCAGGCAGAAGATGAAATCGCCGCCGCTGGCGTCGCCATCGGGGCCTCGTACGCAGGAAAAGTGGCGTTCACCATCACGTCAGGACCGGGACTCGCACTAAAAACGGAATTCATCGGCCTCGCGGTGATGACGGAGATCCCGCTCGTCCTCGTCGATGTCCAACGAGGTGGACCGAGCACCGGACTTCCGACGAAAGTGGAGCAGTCCGATCTCCTCGCCGCACTCTACGCGCAGCCCGGTGATGCCCCACGCGTGGTAATCGCGCCGGCAACGATCGAAGAGTGTTTTCACGTGATGATCACGGCACGCCGCATCGCCGAAGCATTCCGCTGCGTCGTCATGGTCCTCTCGGATGCGAATCTCGCCACCGGTGTCCAACCTTTCCTTCGCCCGGAGCTCGACGAACGCTGGCAGGCGGACCCGATCGACTTGAGCGCCATACCAGCCGGACTCAAGGCGTATGCGTGGGACGAGACCACGGGACTTTCGCGCCGCATCGTCCCAGGACAGGGTGGCGGGATGCATACGGTCACTGGTCTGTCGCACGACGAAGGAAGCAAGGTGGCCTACTCCTCGGGAGTTCACGCCAAGGGAATGGCAATGCGGAGCCGCAAGATCGCCGCGTTAGGCTCGCTCCTGTCGCCACCCACGGCATACGGAGCGGACGAGGGCGATCTGTTGATCGTCGGTTGGGGGAGCACGAAGGGAGCAATCGAGGAAGCAATCGATCGCGCACGTGCTCAAGGGCTCTCGGTGGCGTCGTTGCACCTGCGCTTCTTGTCACCGATGGAGCCGGGGCTCAAGGAGGTTTTCGCACGCTATCGCAAGGTCGCGACGGTCGAGATCAATTACAGCGACTCGTTAGGTGATCCGTACATCACCGAGGACAATCGCCGGCGCGGCCAACTCGCTTGGCTCCTGCGCGCACAAACGCTTGTCGACATCGATTGCTGGACGCGAGTGCCGGGTGAGCCGCTGCGCCCGGGCTCCATCGTCGATGCCATTCACGCCCTGATGCCATCGCGAGGTGTTGTATGAGTGCCTGTTCATTGCACGTCCTCGCGAGCGACGACGAACGCACCTTCGAAGTCAGCGACTACGAGGGAGCGCGCGCGAGGTGGTGCCCCGGCTGTGGTGATCACTCCGTGCTCACCGCCGTCGAGAAACTCCTAACGAGTGAACAGCTCAAGCCAGAAGAGACGGTCTTTGTGTCGGGAATCGGATGCTCATCTCGCTTCCCGCACTACCTCAAGACGTACGGCTTCCACGGAATCCACGGGCGCGCACTCCCCGTAGCGACTGGGATCAAGCTGCACCGCCCCGAGCTGACGGTCTTTGTGGTGATGGGGGATGGCGACTGCACATCGATCGGGGCGGGACACTGGGTGCACACGCTGCGCTACAACCCCGACCTCACGGTCATGATGCTCGACAATGGCATCTACGGCCTGACGAAGAACCAGACGTCGCCAACGACACCACAGGGAGTGCCGAGCAACACACAACCCACAGGTTCGCTGCTCACGCCGCTCAATCCACTGTCGGTCGCGTTAGGCGTCAGCAACGCGTCGTTTGTCGCGCAGACCGCGGAGTTTGTTCCTGCGCACCTCTACGCCACGCTTCGTGCCGCCTATCACCACAAGGGACTCTCGTTCGTTCGCGTCCTGCAACGGTGTCCGGTTTTTACTCCGGGCATTTACGCCGAAGCCATTCGCAAGCCCGCGCTGGTTGAGATGCTTGTCCACGACGACGGTGTAACGGTCCCCGAGCTGGAGGGGATCTACAAATCACGGATTGCGCACGACCCGCGCGACATCGACCGCGCGCGCCATCTTGCCGACGCCACCGAGACAATCAAACTCGGCGTCTACTTCAAGGATCCATCGCGTCCGCGCTACGAGGAAATTCGGCGCGTTACTCCGCGCACCCCCCAAGAGCGCAACGCGCTTCTCAGTCAGGAGCTGGATCGTTATGCCGTTTGACAGCCGCGTGAATCTGGCGCTGGATCAGCTCGCGCGTCCCATCGCCGAGTTTCGTGCCGCCATCGTCGGCGCGCTCGCTCAGGGTGAATCGTATCTCGCGGCACAGGAACCTGACGAAGCGGCGCGCCACGAACGCGCGCGCGTCGAACTCGGCCGATTCGCCGAGGGACGCC
The DNA here is from genome assembly GCA_044224185.1 of Gemmatimonadaceae bacterium. GTDB lineage: Bacteria > Gemmatimonadota > Gemmatimonadetes > Gemmatimonadales > Gemmatimonadaceae > SCN-70-22. The sequence goes on from JBGAKW010000011.1 coordinate 4,591, forward strand.
TCGACGCGGCGGGTTTCGCCACCCTCACCGCCGACCGCGTCGTCATCAGCGCTCCGCATCGTGAGCGGCTCCAGCGCGCGATCGACGTCCTTCGCGACGTCCTCGCTCGCGGATCTTCCTTGCACGTGGTGGACGTGCCGTCAGGTGCAACACTCGTTCCGGCTGTGGAAGGCGCGCTGGCACGTGCTGGCCGGGCCTTCGGCGCGGTTCTCACGATCGATCTCATTCGCGGCGGTGCGTATCGTCCCGAAGCGCATGATTCCCTGCTCGACCAACTTGCGTTTCGCGCATGGACACGTGCCGAGCGGCGATTCGCACCCCCACTCGTCGTGTCCGTCGATGGCGGCGACCTCCACATCGGCGGGCTCGCCGACTACCTCGACGGGCGAGAGAAGATCGTCCTCGTCGTGAGAGGCGATGCGCCGCCTGCGCCGCTCGCGCGACTCATCACGCCGGGGACGATGGTGCTTCAGACGGCCGACCCAGCCGTCCTGGAACGCGTGGCATCGAGTGCGAGCACCGCCATCGCCGCGCTCGTTCCACCATCGGCCGCACAGTTTCTCCACGACCCCGCGTTAGGCATGGAGTCATGGAAGCGACTCGCCGTCTGGCACATGCCGGCGGCGCCCACAAAAGCGCTGGGCGGAATTAGCGCCTGGCAGATGAGTGAAGATCTGCGACATCTCTCGTCGCTCGTGTCCGGACCAACGGCCAGCGGCGCCGCCCACGCGACGGCTGCGGTGACACCAGACTCCGTCGATGCGCTCGCACGCTGGCTCCTTGGCCAGTCCGAGCTCCACGGGCTCGCCTAACGCGGGGGAGCTCAGCATGATTCTCCAGGCGGTTCTTATTCTCGGCGGCGTCGGACTGGTCTTCGCGATACTCATCGCGATTGCCAACCGCCGGCTCAAGGTGTGGGAAGATCCTCGCATCGACATCGTCGCCGGCCTATTGCCTAACGCCAATTGCGGAGCGTGCGGACTTCCAGGGTGCCGTGCCTTCGCCGAGCAGGCGGTTGAAGGAAAGGTACAACCGGCGCAATGCACGGTTTCGAGCGAATCGGGCATCATCGCCATCGCCTCGTTCCTCGGTGTCGACAAAGGGGCCGCGATCAAGCGCGTCGCGCGCCTTCGCTGCGCCGGTGGGCACGATGTCGCGGCGCAGCGCGCGGAATACCGCGGCCTCGAGACGTGCGCGGCTGCCAACGCTGTGAGTGGCGGCGGCAAAGGTTGTGCCTGGGGGTGTCTGGGCTTCGGTGATTGCGCCGCGGTGTGTGACTTCGGCGCCATCACCATGAATGAATTCGGCCTCCCGGTCGTGGATACAGAAAAGTGCACGGCGTGCGGGGACTGTGTGACGGAGTGTCCGAAGGATCTCTTCTTTCTCAACTCGTTAGGCAGCCACCTGCTGGTCCAGTGTCGCAACCTCATTAACGGGGACGAGGCGCTCGAGGCGTGTACGGTGGCCTGCACCTCGTGCGGGCGTTGCGTCATCGATGCCGCGCCCGGACTCATCTCGGTGGCGAGTGGGGTTGCAGAGATCAACTACGAACTGGTTGGGATGGAAGAGCATCGGGCGATCGAGCGGTGCCCGACTGGCGCCATCGTCTGGTTACAGGGAGCGCAGTTCGCCAAGAGCGCGCCTCCCATCGCACGGAGTGCGGTCGCATGAACATCTGGCCCAGCAAGAGCGCGACATCCGCGCCCTCCCCGTCAGCCGCAACAGCGGCGACCTCGAAGCACGCGAACGACGCCCCACCATATCCGGGCCTCCTCGAAGCAATGGATGGGAGTACGGCAATTGTCGAGATGGAGACGGCAGGAAGTGAAGCGGCAGGAGCGTACCCCATCACGCCCTCGACACAGATGGGTGAAGGGTGGGCGGCCGCCGTTGCCGATGGAAAGCCTAACGTGAATGGGCGGCGCTTGATCTTCTTCGAACCAGAGGGAGAGCACGCGGCGGCCGCCGTCACGGCGGGGATGAGCATGATGGGGCTCCGCGCCACCAACTTCTCGAGCGGGCAAGGAATCGCCTACATGCACGAGTCGTTGTACGCGGCCGTCGGAAAGCGCCTAACGTACGTGCTGAACGTCGCCGCCCGCGCTATCACCAAGCAGGGGCTCAACGTACATGCGGGGCACGACGACTATCACGCAATCGATGACACGGGCTTCTTCCAGCTCTTCGCCAAGGATGTGCAGGAGTCTGCGGATCTCAACCTCATCGCGCACCGCATCGCCGAGCTCTCGTTGAACCCGGGAGTCTGCGCGCAGGACGGATTCCTAACGAGTCACGTCATCGAATCCATCAAGCTCCCCGAGCGCGCACTCGTCAAAGCATACCTCGGCGATCCGGCAGACGTCATCGAATCTCCAACCGCAGCGCAACGTTTGGTTTTCGGTGCAGAGCGACGCCGTATTCCGGAGCTCTTCGATCTCGACTATCCGGCGATGCTCGGCGTCGTGCAGAACCAGGATTCGTATGCGCAGGGAGTGGCCGCGCAGCGTCCATTCTACTTCGACCATCTCGCAGAACTCACCGATCGCGCGATGGATGAATACGCCGCGCTCACCGGACGACGATATGCGCGCGCCAGTGGCTATCGCATCGATGACGCGGAGTACGTGATTCTTGGGCAAGGCTCCGTCGTCGCCAACGCTGAGGTAGTCGCTGACTACATGCGGAATGTGAAGGGGATCAAAGTCGGAGTCGTCAACGTGACGATGTTCCGCCCCTTCCCCGCCGATTGCATTACGCGACTGCTGCGTGGCAAGAAGGGGGTCGTCGTGCTGGAGCGCACCGACCAACCGCTGGCGGTCGATCTTCCACTCCTGCGCGAAATCCGCGCGGCGATGTCCCAGGGCGTCGAGAACTCGCGCGTGCCGAAAGGGGCAGCGCTTCCGTATCCCAAACTCGCCGTCGTTGCGGCTGACGATGTGCCGTCGTTCTACTCGGGATGTTACGGACTCGGAAGCCGCGACCTGCAGCCGGGCGACATCATCTCCGCGGTCGAGAACATGCTGCCGAAAGGGTCACACCTCCGGCAGTTCTACCTCGGCATCGACTTCATCCGCAAAGGGACGAATCTCCCGAAGCTCCAGATCTGGCAGGAGGAACTCCTCGAGTCGTATCCGCAGCTCGCCACCCTCGCATTGCCGAGCGCGGGCGATGTGAACCTGATGCCTAACGGGGCCCTCTCGATTCGCATTCATTCCGTTGGCGGGTGGGGCGCGATCACGATGGGGAAGAACCTGTCGATGACCGCCTTCGAGCTCTTTGGGCTGTTCATCAAGGCAAATCCAAAGTACGGCTCGGAAAAGAAGGGGCAGCCAACGACGTTCTACGCAACGCTCGCGCACGAGCCGATCAAGCTGAACGCTGAACTGCGTCACGTGGATGTCGTGCTCTCGCCCGATCCCAACGTCTTCCTTCATTCCAATCCATTTGCCGGTCTCGCGGAAGGCGGCGTCTTCGTCCTTCAGAGCGAGCTTACCCCCGACGCACAGTGGGCTGCACTCCCCGTTTGGGCTCGGCGCGAGATTCTTGAGAAGAAGATCAAGTTCTACGTCCTCGATGCCTTCAAGATCGCAGCAAGCGAGGCGTCAGATTCCGAGCTGCGTTACCGCATGCAAGGGACGGCATTCATGGGGGCATTCTTCCATGTGTCGCCACTCGCTGCGCGTGAAGGTGCGACCGAGGACGCACTGTTCAAGGGATTGCACGACCAGCTTGTGAAGAAGTTCGGCAAGAAGGGCGAGCGCGTCGTGGAAGACAACGTGCGCGTGATCCGCCGCGGCTTCGACGAAGTGCTGGAAGTGAAGCCCTTTCCGGTCGCGATCGGCGAACAGTTTGTCGGCGAAGTGCCGGACATTCCCGACGTGATGAACACGCCTAACGCGGAAGCTGGCGTTGGCAACCCAGGACGCTTCTGGGAGCAGGTCTGCGGTCTATGCAAGCTCTCGCAGGACGGAATCGCCGATCCCTTCGCCGCCATCAGCGCCATTCCTGCCGCGACCGGCGCGGTGCGAGACATGTCTGGCGTTAGGCTCGAAGTTCCGGATTTCATTGCTGCAAAGTGCACCGGCTGCGGTCACTGTTGGACGCAATGCCCCGACTCCGCCATTCCGGGATTGGTGAACAGCGTCGAGGACATCGTTGGCGCCGCGATTGACACGGCGACCAATGGTGTCCCGCTCGATCGCATTCGCCAGTTAGTCAAACCCCTCGCGAAAGAAACGCGTCGTCAGCTCGATCTGTCCTCCACAATCGCCTTCTCGGACGCACTCTCCGCGGCATTTCCGATTGTTGCTGGCAAACTTGGGTGGGATGCTGAGAAACGCGCCGCGCTCGACGGCGAATTCTCAAAGGTACACGAGGTCGTGGCCGGCTTCCCCTTCGCGCGCACCAAACCGTTCTACGACGTACCCGAATCGAAAGCGAAGGGAACGGGGGGCTTCCTTTCCATCACCGTGAACCCCGAAGCCTGCAAGGGATGCAATCTCTGTGTAGAGGTTTGCCCCGATGAAGCCCTGGTGACGGTGAAGCAGGACGCTCCGACGCTCGCGACGCTGCGCCACAACTGGAAATTCTGGAAAGCGCTCCCCGACACCGATGACAAGTTCATCAACGTCTCGAATCTCGAAGAAGGGATCGGCGTGTTGTCGTCGCTCCTACTCAAGAAGGAGACGTATCGCTCCATGGTCGGTGGCGACGGCGCGTGCATGGGGTGCGGAGAAAAGACTGCCGTACACCTGATCGTCTCGACGGTGCAGGCGCTCATGGCGCCACGAGTCAAAGCATACGTCTCGCGCATCGAGGGGCTGATCGCCGGACTCGAAACACAGTCGCGAGCGCTCCTGCTGGAAGGCGCCGATGTAGAGGCCGTGAGCGCTTCGGCGAGTGCCGGACGAATCGAAGTCCCTGTCGATGCCTCGAAGCGTGAACGGTTGCAGCTGCTCGCCCGCGAAATCCATGCGCTCAAGGACCTGCGGTGGCGTTACGCCGAAGGCCCGGGCGGGAAAGGGCGCGCACGACTGGGCATGGCCAACTCCACCGGCTGCTCTTCAGTATGGGCCAGCACCTACCCATACAATCCCTATCCCTTCCCCTGGGTGAACCACCTCTTCCAGGATGCGCCGTCGGTCGCGATTGGCGTGTTCGAAGGGCACATGCGGAAGATGGCCGACGGCTTCGTTCACGTTAGGCGCTCACAGCACCTCGTCGACGACACGTACGACGCGGAGGCCTTCGAGAACGAGGCGGCCGTCTTTGACTGGCGCGTCTTTGACGATGAAGAGTTTGCGATGTGCCCACCCATCATCGCCATGGGCGGCGATGGCGCGATGCTCGACATCGGCTTTCAGAATCTCTCGCGCCTCATGGCGTCGGGAAAGCCGATCCGTGTGGTGGTACTCGACACGCAGGTCTATTCCAACACGGGCGGGCAATCGTGCACCAGTGGATTCACTGGGCAGATTGCAGACATGGCGGCGTACGGCCCGGCACAACACGGCAAGACGGAAACGCGAAAGGAGCTGTCGCTCATCGCGATCGCCCATCGCGGCACGTACGTACACCAATCATCGGCAGCGTCGGCGTCGCATCTCATCGGTGGCGTCATCAAGGGGCTGCAGAAACGTCGCCCGGCGCTCTTCAACATCTACACCCCTTGCCCTGTCGAACATGGGCTCGCCGACGATCTCTCCGAACACTCCGCGCGCCTGGCGCTCGAAGCGCGCGCGTTCCCATTCCTCACGTTCGACCCCGATGCCGGTGCGTCCGTCGCCGACTGCCTGAATCTCGATGGCAATCCATCGTTAGAGTCGCAGTGGCCAGAATACACGCTTCAGTTTGTCGACGACGCCGGGGTGGAGCAGTCGATGGAGCTCCCACTCACCATCGCCGATTGGGCAGCGACCGAAGGGCGATTCAAGAAGCACTTCAAGGAGATACGAGAAGAGCGCGACGACCTTGTCCCGTTCCACGAATTCTTCGGATTGAACGAGGAGGGACGCGAGGGCAAAGTCCCGTTCATCTACACGACGAGCGCCGACCGCAAACTGCGCCGTCAGAGCGTCTCCGCCGAGATCGTTAGGCTCGCCGAGGAGCGACAGCATTTCTGGTCGGAATTGAAGGAATTGGCGGGAGTCGAACAGCCAGCGTCGGTGCGCGAGGCCATGGTTGCGTCTCTTGAAGAAGAATTCGCGGCAAAGACGGCAGCGCTCACGCGCGAGTACGAAGAGCGGATCGCGGCACTCAAGGCGTCGTATCCGGCGGTCGTCGCGCGAAAGTTGGCCGAGGGGTTGTTGCGGAGCCCGGGCGGACAGCATCTGGTGCAGGAACTCATGGCGTCGATGCCCGCGGTCATGACGGCGGCGCCAGTCGCCTCCGATCCGATCACAATTGCCCCCCGCGCCCCAGCCGCTCAGAGCGCCAGCGCGTCAACGAATGGTTCGAGCTCGTTAGGCTCGGCGGCAGTGATGGTCAAGACTGCCGAGCGTTTTGTCGACCCCCCGCCCCAACCGGCGAGTAGCACAGCTACAACTACCGCGGCGCCAGTTGCCGCTCCACCGGCGGTTCCCAGTGCGGTGCCGGCCGCCACGCCTAACGACTCCGACGACTTCGCGATGGAGCCGTACATCGAGTCGGCGCGCTGCACCTCCTGCAACGAGTGCACGAACCTCAACAAGAAGCTCTTCGCCTACAACGCAGACAAACAGGCGTACATCAAGGATCCCAAGGGCGGCACCTTCGCCCAACTCGTGCAGGCGGCCGAGAAGTGCCCCGTCGGTGCGATTCACCCCGGCACTCCGCTCAATCCGAAGGAGAAAGATCTTCCGAAGTGGATTGAACGGGCGAAGCCGTTCAACTGACGTCCAATGCTGGCGAGCCTCGGATTCAAGCACGGGGTGCATCCCCCGGAACACAAAGAGCTGACGCGCCATCTCGGCATTCGGCGCATGCCGTTCCCCGACGAGATCGTCCTCCCACTGCGCCAGCATGCCGGCAAACCGGCGAAAGCATGCGTGAGAGTTGGCGATCGCGTTGAACGCGGTGACAAAGTCGGGGAAGCAGACGGCTTCGTGTCGGTGCCGATACATTCGTCCGGCGCTGGGCGCGTCGTCGACATCGATCTCTGGCCACATATCGACGGGACGATGTCTCCCGCGGTGCGCATCGTACTCGAGCCGCATGCGCTCAACGTGCCGCGTCCGCGGCTCGTCCCCCGCTGGGAAGGCCTGTCACCGGCGCAAGTGATCAGTGCCGTCCAGGACGCCGGAGTGGTCGGGCTTGGGGGAGCGGCCTTTCCAACGCATGTAAAGCTCTCCCCGCCGAAGGACTTCGAGGTTCACTCGATCCTCGTCAACGGCGCCGAGTGTGAGCCCTATCTGACGTCGGACCACCGCACCATGGTGGAGTACCCCGAGCGTGTCATACTCGGCGTGCGCATCATGATGCACACGTTAGGCGTCCGCAAAGCGGTGGTCGGGGTCGAGCGCAACAAGCCCGACGCGATCGAAGCGTTAGGCGCGCACCTCCCGACCGACATCGACATCACCCTTCTCCCGCTCACGGTGAAGTATCCGCAGGGCGCGGAGAAGATGCTGATCCAGGCCGTTACCGGCCAGGAAGTCCCGTCAGGAAAGCTTCCGGTCTCGGTCGGCGTCGTCGTGCAGAATGTGGGCTCGGCAGCTGCAATCGCTGAGATCTTTCAGACCGGGCTCCCCCTCATCGAGCGCATCGTGACCGTGAGCGGTGAGGGGATTCGCCGGCCGCAAAATCTCATCGTTCCGGTTGGGACGAAGTTGATCGACTTGCTCGACTACTGCGGTGGTGTCACCGACGACGCAGCCGAAGTCGTGATCGGTGGGCCAATGATGGGTGTCGCCCAAAGCAATCTCGATGCCCCCGTCACCAAGGGGACCACCGGCGTGGTCGTCCTCACGAGCGCGCAGATCCGCGGTGAGCGCGTCTGGCCCTGCATTCATTGCGGGCGATGTCTCGAGGCGTGTCCCGTCTTCCTGAATCCCTCGTTGTTAGGCGACCTTGCCCGCAGCCGCCGATACGAGGCGATGGAGGAGTTGCACCTGGCGGACTGCATGTTGTGCGGCTCGTGCTCGTACGTCTGTCCCTCGAATATTCCACTGTCGCAGCAATTCGCCTTTAGCAAGGCGATGCTTCGCAAGCACAAGGCGGCCGCCCTATGAGCGCTCCGTCGAGTCCCACCATGCGCGCACCCAAGCTCGTGGTGACGGCGTCACCGCACATTCGCTCGGTCGACAGCACGCCGCGCATCATGTGGACCGTGGTTGGAAGCCTGATGCCGATTCTCGCCTCCGCGATGTGGTTCTTCGGCATCGGCGCACTCCTTGTCGTCGTGGCGGCGACTGCTGGTGCGCTCCTCACCGAACGCGCGTTCGGAAAATCCGGTTCGTTGTTCGATGGCTCGGCGGCCATTACCGGCATCCTCCTTGGTCTCACGCTGCCGGTAGGACTCCCGCTGTGGATGGCCGCGTTAGGTGGCGCGATGGGGATCGGCTTCGGAAAGATCGTCTTTGGTGGATTGGGGCAGAACATCTTCAACCCCGCGTTGTTCGGGCGCGCCTTTCTTCAGGCCGCCTTCCCGGTGGCCGTTACCACATGGCCGGTGAGCGGCGGGAAATTCTGGTCCATTCGCGGAGACCTCTTCGCCCTCCCCTTTACGCACCCGCGCATCGTAGACACCGTGACGGCCGCTACGCCGCTTGGACTCTGGAAGTTCGAAGGAAAGGGAACTGGAATCCTGGACCTCATCATCGGAAGCACTGGTGGATCGTTAGGCGAGACGTCGGCGATCGTGATCCTCGCGTGCGGTGCGTATCTCGCGTGGCGGCGCTATCTCAACTGGCGTATCCCGGTCGCGGTCCTCGCGTCGGTGATGCTCCTATCGACGATATTGCACCTGGCGGTTCCACAGTATCCGGGTCCGCTCTTCATGCTCTTCTCCGGCGGGTTGGTCCTCGGCGCCTTCTTCATGGCGACTGACATGGTGACGTCGCCGGTCACGAACGGCGGCCGATGGATCTTCGGGGCGGGGATTGGCGTCCTCACCGTGGTCATTCGCATCTGGGGCGGACTTCCTGAGGGAGTGATGTACGCGATCCTCCTGATGAATGCCTTCACGCCGTTCATCAACAAAGCCACCCAGCCGCGCGTCTTCGGCGCCACCAAACGGGTGATCGCATGAGTCACGCACACTTACATGGTGGTTCTGCGGGACCGGCGGGCGCTGTGCCTGAGATCCCTGTTCCAAGCGATACGCCTTCGTGGAAACTCGTCCTCACGTTAGGCATCGCGGGGGCGCTGGCCGGCCTGCTCGTCGTCATCGTCTATCAGTGGACACTGCCCAGCATCTCCGCCCACAAGGCACTCGTCATGCGCGCAACGGTGAGCGAAGTGCTGCGCAATCCTGTCCGCTGGGACACGCTCTATCTGGAGAAAGGAAGCCTAACGACGCACCCGAGTGTCGATGGATCGGAGCTGGAGAAGGCCTTCATCGGCTATGACCAGTCGGGGCGCGAAATCGGCGCCGCGGTATCGGCGGGCGAACCAGGGTTCTCCGAGATCATCAACCTGATGGTAGGCTTCCAGCCGGCAACGGGCGAGTTGATCGGGATGAAGATCATGGACGAAAAGGAAACGCCGGGACTGGGCGATAAGATCGAGAAGGATTCGGGCTTCGCGCATCAATGGCCGGGCCTCAAAGCGCCGCTCCACCCCGTCAAGAAACGGAGCGGCTCCGATCCTTCGGAAGTGCAAGCTATCAGCGGCGCGACCATCTCGTCGCGCGCCGTGACACGCATCATCAACAACGCGATTGCAAAGTGGCAGCCGTTGCTCCTGCGCTATCGCCAGAGGCCTGCCCCATGACTGCTACGGCTTCTCCTCCCACTCCGGCGCCGGTAACAGCGCCTAACGAGCCAGTCGCCGTACAGGCACCGCTCCTCGATGACCTCATGCGCGGCATCATCAAGGAGAATCCCGTCGTCGTGCAGATGCTCGGCATGTGCCCAACGATGGCCGTGACAAACAACGTTGCCAATGCCTTTGCGATGGGCGTTGCGACCCTCTTCGTCCTCCTTGGCTCCGAGTTCTTCGTCTCGCTCCTCAAGAAGTGGTTCCCCAACGAAGTGCGCATCGCCAGCTACATCCTCATCATCGCGACATTCGTGACCTTGGCGGAGCTCCTGTTGCAAGCATTGGTCCCCGACATTCACAAAGCGCTGGGACCCTTCATCGCGCTCATCGTGGCCAACTGCCTCTTGTTAGGCAGGCAGGAAGCGTTCGCGGCAAAGCAAAGCGTTGGCCGATCGGTACTCGATGCGCTCGGGATGGGGGCGGGCTTCACGCTCTCGCTCACCACACTCGGCTCGATTCGCGAGGTGTTAGGCAACGGGACGTGGCTCGGATTCCGCGTGCTCCCAGCGAGTTATGAGCCTTGGACGTTCATGGTGCTCCCGCCAGGCGGTTTCTTCACGTTAGGGCTTCTCCTCCTGGCCGTCGCGTTTGTGCGCGACCGAAAGGCGGAACGCGCCGCTGTACTTGCAACAGGAGCCGCGCAATGAAAGACGTCGCCTGGATCATCATCTCGTCGCTCCTCGTGAACAACTTCACGCTCGTGATGTTCCTCGGGCTGTGTTCGTTCTTTGGAGTGACGAAGCAAATCGAGACCGCGTTCAAGCTCGGCCTGGCCAACACGTTCGTACTGATCATGACGGCGGTGTCGGCATGGTTCCTCAACAAGTACGTGCTCGGCCCCGCGCCGTATCTCCGCACGATCGCCTTCATTGTCGTAATTGCGTCAGCCGTGCAGATCGTCGAGATGGCGGTGAAGAAACACTATCCCGTGCTCTTCCGACAGTTAGGGATCTATCTCCCGCTCATCACGACCAACTGCGCGATCCTCGGCCTCGCGATTTTTCAGACCAATCGCAACTACAACTTCGTCCAGGGGTTGGCCTTCGCGATTGGTGCTGGCCTCGGGCTGACGCTCGCCCTGACGCTGCTGGCGTCCATCCGCATGCGCACGGAGCTGACCGAAGTTCCGAAGGTAGCGCGTCCCATGGCGATCGTCCTGTTCATCGCCTCCTGTCTTTCGATGGCGTTCATGGGTTTCGCCGGGCTAGGGACCTCATGAGCAGCGCACTCTACGGCGTCGCCTTTTGCGCCATCCTCTTCATCATTTACGGCATCGTACGCCCGCGCACCGAGTGCACGCAGGGCGGCTGTGCTGCATGCGGTGGCGCGTGTCACAAACGCGACACTACGGGAGACCAGTCGCCATGAACATGCAGAGTCGCTTTTCGGGCCTAACGACGCTCACGGGAAGGCGCGAGTTCATTGCGTTAGGCGTCGGCGCGTTTGTCGTTGGCGCGCTGCCGCTTGCCGCGATGCGCCGCCGGCGGCTTGTTAGGCGCTCGCTGCCGATCATGGGGACCATCGCTGACTTCAGCATCGTCCACCACGACGAGGGCTTGGCCGAAGACGCGATTGACGCCGCCTTCGCCGCGTTGACTGACGTCGATCGCATGATGAGTCGTTTCCGCCCCGACTCCGACATTGGACGCGCCAATCGCCTGGCCTCCGCACGACCGGTGGTGATAAGCGCCGCGACATACGCTGTGCTCGAGGCGAGCCAGAAGTGGGCCGAGGCCAGCAATGGGGCCTTCGACCATGCGATCGGTCGCGTGAGTGAATTGTGGGACGTTGCGCACCGTCACGAGCCGCCGGCATCAACTGACGTTAGGCAACTCGCGGCTCGTCACTTTTACCGTCATGTGCAGCTCGGAAGCGAGCGAGGAAGTCCCGCCGTCTTCTTCACCGACGCCGACATACACCTCGATCTCGGCGCAATCGCCAAGGGTTATGGCGTGGATCGCGCCGCCGAGGCGATGCGCCAACGCGGCGTCCGCGATGCGCTCGTGAACGTTGGTGGCGAGATCGTTGCGCTCGGTCAGGCGCCTAACGACGAGCCGTGGCATGTCGGCATTCAGGCGCCCGACGATGCCCGCACCCTCCTGGGGACGATCGACGCGTCGGACACCGCGATCGCGACTTCGGGTGACTACGAGCAGTTCTTCCGGTATCGCGGCGTTCGATACCACCACCTGATGGATCCTGACACCGCCGCGCCACGGCGCACGGCGGAGCACAGCATTACCACGCAGGGCGAGAGCTGCATGGACGCCGACGCCGCGTCCACCGCGCTCTTCGGCATGACAAACGACGAGACGCAACACGTGTTAGCCGTACGGGCGCACGCGGCGCGCATCGTGTCGTTAGGGTAGCGAAGGTTCGCAGAGGTCGCGCTCCACAGCGGTGAGCGCGTCAACATCCCAAGCGAGATAGTCGCGGAGGGAAGTCAACATGAAGCAGCAGCAGATGTTCTGCAGCGGATGCGACCGCAACGTGCACGTCCTCGCGACCGATATGGTCCCCGACGATGCGCAGGCCAACATTCACGATCCGGAAATTGTCTGCCTCGAGATCGGCGAGTGGTGCACGGGGAATCTCTGCCCGTTAGGCGCCGCCGCGCCCAGTGCGATGGTCACGCGCCTCATTCACAACGGACTGGCACTCGATCACCTCGTTACCGTGCGCGGCTTCTGTGATGCGTGCGGGATGGAGAACGATCTCGCGTTGTACGGGCGCGAGATGGCCGCGTGTCTGGTGTGCGGGACGTCGCGACAGCGGCCGTCACGGCATTAGACCGTTGCCTCGCGCCTGACGCCGACTCGCAACGCGGCGTTAGGCGGTGTTCGGTGTCTCGGCCAAGCTGCGACGCATCACGACCGCCGACGAAGGACACATCGTCGTGAACTGCGCGTTCCCGCGAATGTCGGCGGGGACGCCATCGCGCACCACGCGCTCGAATCCGAAGCGCGGGAAGTATTGCTCGGCCGACATCGTCAGGAGATACAACGCCGGAAAGCCGCGCGATTCAGCGTCCGAGATCACGCGCATGACAAGCTGACGCGCGACTCCGCGAGAGCGCCACTCAGGTTCAACGGCGACGGAACGCAGAAGCCCATTCTCAAGGCAGCACTCGAGCGCGGCAACTCCGACAATGGCACCGTCCACATCGGCGACGACAAAGTTGTCGATCACATCCTCGACGCCATCGAGCGGGAGCTCACTCTTCGTGAGAAGCGCATTGATGTTCGGCAGGTCTGCCCGTGTCGCGCTGCGAATGCGCGGAGCCGATGGAGGCGCACTTCGATCCTGGAGTTCCATGATTCAGGAGCAGCAATTGTCGTCGCACCCACATTCGCGCGATCCCGCAGGCTTCGCTCCGAGTGAGGCAAGTGGAATGGAGCGCTTCTGCGTGGAGGCGTGGACTCTCTTCGATGTCCCCGGCTTCCGCGCGCGCACGAAGCCTGAGAAGACCTTTCCATCAACTTGATCGGCAAGCGCCGCATCCAGCCCCGTCCCAGCGAGTACGGCGGCGACGTCTTCGCGCGAATAGACGCGCGTCGGTTCAATGCTTGCGTCCTCAAAACCGGCCGCGCGCAGCATCGCGAGGAACTCGCCTTCCTCGAGGGCGCCGGCGACGCATCCCGTCCACAGCGGCATGCTCTCGCGTACTTCGTTAGGCAGTCCTTCGCGCACGATCACATCACTTACCGCGAATCGGCCACCGGGCGCCAGGACGCGAAACGCTTCGTTGATCACGCGCTGCTTGTCGCCCGAGAGGTTGATGACGCAGTTGGAGATAATGACGTCGATCGTGTTCGATGGGAGGGGAATCGACTCGATATGCCCCTTCAGGAATTCGACGTTTGTCGCTCCCGCCTTCGCCTTGTTTTCAAGCGCGAGCGCGAGCATCTCATCAGTCATGTCGAGACCGTAGACTTTTCCGGTTTCTCCCACGCGGCGCGCTGACAGGAGGACGTCGATGCCTCCGCCCGACCCGAGATCGAGGACTACTTCACCCTCGTGCAGCTCCGCCAACGCCGTAGGATTGCCGCAGCCCAGCGACGCGAGCACCGCCTCGGCAGGAAGTCCGGCAGTTTGCGCTGCATCATAAAGTTTGTCCGTGATCGGATCCCACGACTCGCTCGTCGAGCCACAGCAGCCGCTCGATCCCGCACCTGGTGAACAACAACTGGAGGGCGTGGTCGCGCCATCCGTGACGCGTTGAGCGACGGCGCCGTACCGCGACTGCACGGTGGCGCGAAGTTCGTCGAGGGTCGTCACTTGGAAGTCAGCGTTTCGCGTTGGCGTTGTGTCAGTCATGGCTCGTCCGGGTTCCGTGTTGGTTATCAACAAATCTTGATATGTCGAGTACGACAAACTCTCTTTAGGCGCAGCAAGCTCCACCGCGCGCACGCCCGAGTGTGCGCGGTTGAATCGCGACTGCGAGGTCATGTACCTCACGCATCGCCTCGGGGATGATGCGATAGTACATCCATCGCCCTTCGCGACGATCGGCAACGACGCCCGCTTCGCGAAGCACTTTGAGATGGAACGACAGTCGCGACTGCGCGGCGTCCAACTCACTCTGCAACTCACAGACGCATCGCTCGCCGTCGTGCAGCATCGCGAGGATCTCCAAGCGTGTGGCGTCGGAGAGTGCGTGGAAGAGGACGACTGCGCGATCGGTGTCGACGGGGGCGGGGGCGGTGACAGGCATGGAATAAATCTATCAACATTTTTTGATGCGTCAATAGGGCGAGACTTTCCGGGTTGATCTCGCCGACGGGACAATCTGGTCAGAAGCCAACTTGGCGCGACCCTAACGAGTCGCGCCACGTTGCGTTTCTGATTCCGATGCGCGCCGCGGCGTGAGAGATGTCGTGGCTCACCGCAGCAACGGTTCGCACGATCCGCAACGTATTGGTCCGCGAGCGCGAATTTGACCCCGGGCTCTGACCCCGGGCTCTGACCCCGGGCTCTGACCCCGGGCTCTGACCCCGGGCGCTGACCCCACATCAGACCAAGAGCTCCCCGCCCCAACTCGCGGGATCGCTATCGGCAATCGTCTCGGAAAACGTCCAACGATGCCCGCCGAGGTCTACCACCGAGTACTGCCGCTCACCGTAGGGGTAATCGGTGGGTGGCGAAAGAATCTCGGCACCTGCGGCGACGGCACGCGCGTGGTGGGCGTTGGCGTCGGACACTCGGATAAGCAGCGAGTGCCCAAATGGAGCACCGGGGCCTCGATTGACCATGTCCCGTACAACCATCGCGCCGGTGCCGTAGGTGAGTTGCACGCGATGGTCACCAATGCGCAGTCGCTCCGTGAAGCCAAACACTCGGCAGATCCAGTCCACCGCCTCCGGCACCGACGCGTACTCCAATACAGGCATGACGTCGCACGAGGGAATCGAACGATTGTGGCGGCGCGAGTGCTCGTTAGGCATCCTGGTGCTCCATTGGCTCGCTACACGTCAGGCGTCAGCTACCCGCCCGAGGGCGTCTCGAAATCGAAGATCTGCACTCGCGTCCAGTACGGCGAACATTCCTCGCGGAAGCGGTCGTGCGCTGGATCGACCTGATAGGCGTCATGCCCCACTTCGTCGTCGAACACCACCACCATACCGTAAGAATAACTCCGCTCGATGACCGGGCGAGTGGTGGACGCCGGCGCGCCATAGAACGCGTGGCGCACACTCGAGATCCCCAATAACGATCGCACACCAGCCAGAAACGCCGCATGCTCGTTAGGTGTGAGATCAGGACGCAGCCAGAAGTAGACGCTGTGCGTGAACATCGCTAGCCTCCCGCGATGGCGCCGACGACAAGGTACGGCTCGCGGCCGGTTGCCACGTCGTTAGGCAGTGGCGCGTCCAGCTCCTCGTGCGAAAGAT
This sequence comes from Gemmatimonadaceae bacterium, assembly GCA_044224185.1. GTDB lineage: Bacteria > Gemmatimonadota > Gemmatimonadetes > Gemmatimonadales > Gemmatimonadaceae > SCN-70-22. The sequence continues at coordinate 20,439 of JBGAKW010000011.1, forward strand.
CCTCTTCGCACGCAAAGAATCGAAGGAAGGGGCGCCGCTTCTTGGTGGTGTGGTCGCGAATCGTCCCGCGCAGCACCGGCCATCTCGCCTCGACGGCGTCGATCACGGTGCGTTGGGTAACCGCCCCCTGTACGTCGACCTCCACCTCCGCTCCCACCTGCGCCAGGTTGCGCAGGTGGTACGGAAGCACGACACGAATCATCACAACGTCTGCGTCTCCACTGAATACACGGCAGGAAGATCGCGCACGATTGCCTGCCACGAATCGCCCTCGTCATTCGACGCGTACACCTGCCCGCCGGTCGTTCCGAAATAGACGCCGCACTTGTCCAAACGATCGACAGCCATCGCATCGCGCAGGACGTTGACGTAGCAGTTCTCTTGCGGCAGCCCCGCTGTCAGCGCCTCCCACTCATGGCCGCCCGAGCGGCTGCGATAGACCCGCAGCTTCCCTTCGTGGACGTAGTGCTCGGAGTCACTCTTGATGGGGACGACGTACACCGTCTCGGGGTCGTGTGCGTGCGCCGCGATCGGGAATCCGAAATCGGTCGGGAGATTCCCACTGACTAACTGCCACGTGTCGGCGGCGTCGTCGGAGCGCATGACGTTCCAGTGCAGCTGCATGTAGACGCGCTCTGGCTTGCTGGGATTGATCGCGAGATGGTGCACGCAGAAACCCACTTCGGCCGTCTGGTCAGGCATGTATTTCGACTTTAGACCCTTGTTCGCCGCCTTCCACGTCGCGCCGCCGTCGTCGCTCCTGAAGCAACCAGCGGCCGAGATGGCGATCGTGATGCGCTGGGGATCTTTAGGGTCGAGGATGATCGTGTGGAGGCCCATACCGCCGGCGCCGGGCTGCCACTTGTTTCCCGTACTGTGCTTCCGCAGCCCCGGCAGCTCCTGCCACGTGGTGCCGCCGTCGGTCGACTTGAAGAGTGCGGCATCTTCAACACCGGCGTATACGGTATCGCGTTCGGTGAGCGACGGCTCGATGTGCCAGACGCGCTTGAACTCCCACGGATGCGGCGTCCCGTCGTACCACTGATGTGTGCCGGTCTCCCCTTCGTACTTGAATTCGTTGCCGACGGGTGCCCACGTCTTGCCGCCATCGTCGGAACGCTGGATGATCTGGCCGAACCAACCACTCGTCTGCGACGCGTAGATGCGATTGGGATCCACCGGAGAGCCCATCATGTGATAGATCTCCCACCCCGCGAAGTGCGGACCGGTGACATCCCACTTCTCGCGCTTCTCGTCCGACGTGAGAATGAAGGCTCCCTTTTTTGTGCCGACTAGGACGCGTACGCCGCTCATTGCTCCCTCAACTGATGATCGCTGTCATGGAGTCAGAAATGCTGTCTTACGGAAGCCGCAATGTTCGATCACAGGATGCGTATCTCGCCAGTGGCCGGGATCAATTGGAGCGACTTTTTCTCAGACGGTTCACATCCGCGACTACCGTGTTGCGATCACCACCACCTGCACAGCGCGAGGGGAGACATCATGTCCACCGATGCGCTCGAGGGCGCGCGCCCGCAGTCTACGGCTGCGCGCGATAAGTAGCTCCAAGCGGCGCCACGCCTCCACCCCACCCGTCACATACTCGCTGAACCGGGACAGGGCGTCCCTTCGATCAAAAGCGGAATCCGATCGAGACCGGGTTCCACAGGTACTGCGTCCCGTCGCGCCGCGCTTTCACCACGCCATTCGGAACTAGGTAGCCCTGACCGGCAGCCGCGTCGCGAAAGCCGTGGAATCGGGACTCCATGAAGAGTACCGACTTCCCGACGCGCAGGTCGGCGCCGAGCCCCACGTTGAAGCCCGCGGTCGTCTTCCCGCTGTTCTCAGAGTATCCACCGACGCCGGCAAGCAGGTAAGGTCGCGTGGACCAGCGCACAGGACCGGACAGCGACGCACTCGCCGTCAGCGCCGTCATGCGAGTCACTCCCGCTTCGGTGACGAGTCCGTCTACCCGCAGGCGTAGTGGTTCGACAGGAGTCCGCACGCCGAGACTCGCTTGCAGGTTGTACCCCAGGTTGGTACGACTGAGTGGGTTGGATGGTACGCGAGAGAAGCCGCCCCCAACGGAGAACTGCAAGAGGCGCGAATCGCTGGCATCGCCGTTGACCTGCGTCGGGGCCTGCGCACGCATCTCGCTGAGTGCCAATGCGAGCAATGCGACCGCAGTTCCGATGAGGCGAGACGCGGTGGCTCGGGGACGCAGGGATAAGCCACTCATGACGGGAATCATAGTGCGATGGGTGAAAGTTTTGCTCGCTACGACCGCCTCAGCGACTGAGTCACAAGCAACCGCTGACAGGGTTGCATCCCATCCGTCGGCCAAAGTCAGCACGACTGCAGGCCGGGAATCGGATGGCAAGCCCGCTCTTGCGGCTCATCGAAAATCATCGGCGAATGCTCATGTCAGTCGGATCGCGCTGCATTAAAGGCTCGCGCACGAGCGTGAGCTCCGAGCGATGTTCAGCGTTTTTCTACTATGGAATGAAGGCCCGGATCTGCCTAACGGCATACTCGACCTTCATATCAAAAATCTTCTTCCCGAGCTCTTTGCTCGACCGGCGAGCGTCGCCGCTGATGCCGTTGTTCTTGCGGGGTGGCGCGTTAGGGTCGCTGGCCGCCGCGCGCTCGCCCGGCGGCGGAACGGGGTCGCCTAACGCATCCTTCACCAGATCGAGACGCGTCCACGCATTCCCGCCCAGATACATCATCTCCGACGTATCGATGATCGACGCGTGTCCGTCGGACGGATAGCCGTTATCCTTGAGCCACTGGTTGAAGTCCGCATTGGCCTTGGCATAGACCTCGTCGCAGTAGAAGACTCGCACTCCACTCGGCGCATACTTCGCGTCGAGTTTGGCCGCGACATCCTTGTACACGTTAGGCTGACCCCCGCCGTGATCGCCCATGAGGACGACGTTCTTGAAGCCGGTGGTGATGGCCTGTTCGGTGACGCGTTCGAGGATTGCGTTCAAGATCTCGGTGGTGAGGCCGATCGTGCCAGGCAGCGCGGCGCTGGCGTTGTTAGGCGTGTATGGCAGGACAGGCATTGCCAATGCGTTGCCGAGCTTTAGGGCGATGGCTTTGACGGTGGCTTTGGCCATGAGGTTGTGGCCGCCGTTGACGTTCTGCGGCCCGCGCTGCTCGGTTCCGCCGGTGTAGAAGAGTGCCGTGGTCTTTCCCGCGGCGAGCGCCTGTTTCACCTCGGGCCACGTCATCATCTCGAATTCGACTTGTGGCTCGCGCGACGCCTGCGCGCCGGCGACCATGGGGAGGGGGAGAGCCAGCAACGCAGCGGCGAGTAGTGGCGACCGACGGAGCATCTGCATTCTCAAGAGGGGGTGTGATGTTCTGGGCCGGGGCGGGGGGGAGTCAAGAATTCCCCGCGCGCGCGTGAATTGAATCGATCAGAATGCGGGGCGCGAGGGGGCGCGTGCTCGCGGGACGCACGATCGTAGGGCGCGCGATCGCGGGACGCGCGACTGCGGGACGCGCGACTGCGGGACGCGCGACTGCAGCGCTCGCGCGCCACCAGCATACCGTAACGCAACCGCGCCAACTCCAGCGCTATCGTCAGGACTCTGACGAGCGATGCTTTATCGCCCACTCGCCGACTCCCCATTTCCCAATCACATTTTCTTCTCTCGAACGTCGGACCGATTCTCGCCCACGCTCCACAGCTGCAACCTTTCGTTGGAGTTAAACGTGCCGTTCAATCACCGCTTGCTTCGCGCATTTTCCTGGCTTTCGTTAGGCACCTTCGTCACTCTCCTCGCCGCTTGCACGGCGACTTCGACCACCACAAGGACCGATGTCTCGATGTCGGCGGGAGCGGCCACGGTGTCAGCGCCGCCACCGGCGACAGGTGGCGCCATCGCCCAGATCTACTACTGGCGCGCGAAACCGGGAAAGTTTGACGAATACTCGAAGTACATCCGAGACATCGCCGAGCCGATCGATCATGAAGCACAACGTCGCGGCGCCTTTCTCACAGTGACGACCTATGCGGTGCGCGACACGCTCAACCCGTGGACGCACATGCGGATCTTCATTCTGCGCGACTCGGCGCAGCTTCGCCGACTCGGCGTGGAGCTCGACAGCGCCGGGATTCGACTCGAACCAGACAGTGTGAAGCGCCGCCAGCGCGGCGAGTATTCGGCCTCGCTACGCGACCGCGTCGGGAGCGCGGTTGGCGACGTGATGCGATGAGTCGTCCAACCACAATTGAACGACTCGCTCCGTACAAAGCGCCTAACCATGCCTAACCATGCCTAACTATGCCTAACTATGCCTAACTACGCCTAACGAATCAGGTACCACGCCTCCTGCCGCGGGCGGAAAAAGACCCATCCGTCATCGGTGAGGTGGGCATCGTCTTCCATCATCACATACACCTCTTGCCCGTCCCACTCGGGAACTGCGGTGCGCGTGTTCAGTTCGATGGAGATATACGAGCCTTTACGCAGTCGCTTTCCGCTGGCGCCCAATTCTGGTCGCTGCGCCGAGCGAAAGTCGATGGCCGCGCCGAGCCCGTGCCCCTGGTTGCCGATGGGGTGCGAATAGATCTGCGCATTGATTCCCTGACGCTTCATCTCGGCCATCGTTGAGTCGTAGACGTCGGAGACCAGTACGCCAGGACGCGAGTACTTCTTCATCACCACATCCTGCAGCGTGTTCGTGTTCTTCATCGCTGCCTTGAGTCCCGCGGGGACGTCGCGTTCACCCGGCTTGAGGACGTAGGCCATCTTCTGCCAGTCGGTATCGAAGCCCATCGCCGAAATGCCGAAATCGAGGTGCACGACATCGCCTCGGCGAATCACCGTGCTCTCCGGCGCAATGGCAAGAAAGCCGCGCGACGTCGCTTTCCCACTCCCGCGGCGCTGCACGCGCAGATCCTGCTGGAACCATGTGCGCACGCCCGCTTTCCACATGGCGTCGTATAACCAGTTGCGCACCTCGCCAACCGTGGTGCGCTCCGGCTGTATGACTTCGTTGGACAACGCACGTTTCGCCAGCGACTCCGTCAGCTGCACGAGCTTGCGGTACGCTTCCATCTCTTCGGGAATACGCGTGTCCAGGTATTCCTCGATGAGGGGAGCTGCGCTCACGATATGTGTCGCCCCTTCTGGGCCGAGGATGCTGGCGATGTCGGTGTAGGTGTCGTGCGTGAGTGAGCGGGCAACGCCGCGCTTTCCGCCGATGCCTAACGCGATGTGCTTGGGTTGATGTTTGGCGACGAGTTCAGGAAGAACGGCGGTGATTGGCTTGGGCTCGTTAGGTGATTCGAAGTAGCGGGTGAGGTTGTCCTCGGAATAGCCCGTCACGGCGACTTTGCGCAGCTCCGTGCCACCCGTGTCGACGAAGATGAAGAAGTCGCGGTTCCCGGTGTATGGGCGCGGCGGGGCGACGAATTCGGTCAACGGATCATTGTGAAACTCTTCGTTCACCACGATCCACATCTGAATGTCGTTGCGGCGCATCATGTCCAGCAGCATGCGATGACGCGTGGGGAGCCACGACTCGCGCATCTTGATCTGCTGCGACCATGTAGGGAGCGACGGCGCGGAGTCAGCGCGCCGCGGCGCGACGTCGCGACGGGGCGGTGTGTCGGTCTGTGCGGCAGCCGACGATGTCATCACGACGAGTGCGGCAACGGTTGGAGCAAGCGAGCGAAGCATCACGTCAGCGGAGTGGGTGAGGACAGCACAACTATCGCGGCGGAACTGGCGAAGACATTATATCGAACACGAGCGCATCGCACGTCCAGACGGGGAGAAGACTACAGGCCATCTCATAAATGGTCGGCGGCGCGCCGGCGCGCAGCGCCGGCCAGAAGCCGGCGCCCAGTTATGAGATGGCTTCTATTCATGCCTATTGTCGAATCGGGCTTCTCCAACGGTTAGGCCATGGCCGATTCCGCCGAGCCACTGGGTTTCCGCGCAGGCCAGGGACCCGTTTTTTTCGCCGCGGCGCACGATCCGAAGACGTTGCGGATCGTTCCCGGGGCCGGGCATGAAAACATCCAAAAGACGCTCGGACTCGATGAGTTTCGCACGCTGGTCTGGACGGCAACAAATGCAGCGTCCCCGTAGTGCCGCCGCGCATGCCGCCGTTCATATTCGATTGGTTGGACCGAGGCGCAAAAGTCATCCATCTCACAAGCCGGCAACCGACCATGCCCGACGTCACTCGACATCTCAGCATTACTGTGCTAGCTGCAATCCTCCTTTGGCCTCCGCATTTGTCGGCTCAGGGTCGCCAGGAAAAAGCGGCAAGCGCATTATTGTCTTCGCTGGACGCGCAGATGCCTCACTACTCTGGCATCGCCAAACAGATCTGGGGGTTCGCCGAAGTCGGTTATCAGGAGGTGAAGTCGAGCGCGCTGCTGCAAACGGAGTTGGAGGGCGCCGGCTTCAAGATTGACCGTGGCGTCGCCGGCATTCCGACCGGTTTTACCGCGACATTAGGCAGTGGAAAGCCAGTCATCGCCATCATCGGCGAATTCGACGCACTCCCTGGGCTCTCACAAGACGCGACGCCGGAGAAGAAGCCGCTATTTGAAGGCGGCCCAGGGCACGGCTGTGGGCATCACTTGTTTGGAACGGCGTCGACTGCGGCGGCAATCGCAGTGAAGGAATGGATGTCAGCGAACAAGATTCCCGGCACGCTTCGCTTCTATGGAACACCTGCGGAAGAAGGTGGCTCCGGCAAGGTCTACATGGTGCGTGCCGGCCTCTTCAACGACGTCGATGTCGCCATCGCGTGGCATCCGGGCGACCGCAACGCCGCGGATCCAAACAGCACGCTCGCCAACATCTCCGCCAAGTTCCGCTTTCGCGGAATCTCTGCGCACGCGGCCGCATCCCCGGAGAAAGGGCGCTCAGCGCTCGATGCCGTCGAGTCCATGGATTACATGGTCAACATGATGCGCGAGCACGTCCCGCAGGAGACGCGCATTCATTACGTCATCACCAAGGGAGGGTTGGCGCCTAACGTGGTCCCGGACTTCGCCGAGGTCTTCTACTACGCCCGGCATAACGACATGCGTGTCCTCGACGGCATCTGGGATCGCATCATGAACGCCGCGCGTGGCGCCGCGTTAGGCACCGACACCAAGATGGAAGTCGAGATCATCGGTGCCGTCTACAATGTCCTGCCAAACGAGGTGCTGGCGCGCCAACAGCTGAAGAACCTGCAACGCGTCGGCGGCGTGACGTACACGGCTGAGGAGAAAGCATTCGCCGAGAAGTTGCGGGCGACACTTCCGCCATCCGACGTTGCGCTTGGTTCGGAGGCCACCGTGCAACCATGGGAAGGTGTTGGCGTCGGCTCGGCGTCATCGGACATGGGCGACGTCTCGTGGACGGTGCCCACGGTGCAACTTTCGGCGGCCACCTGGGTGCCCGGAACGCCAGCGCACTCATGGCAGGCCGTTGCGGCTGGCGGCACGACCATCGGGCCCAAGGGAATGATGGTCGCGGCCAAGACGATGTCGCTGACGATGATGGATCTGTTTACCGATCCGTCGCTCATCGCCAAGGCCCGCGCGGAGTTCGATGCGAAGCGCGGGCCGAACTTCGCGTACAAGACACGCCTCGACCGCGAAAAACCAGCGCTCGACTACCGCAAGTAGCTCGTTAGGCGTCGAAGACGATGGACCTCCTCGCCGCGCGTTCACAGATGGCGATGTCGCTCGCGTTTCACATCATCTTCGCGATGGTTGGCATCGGCATGCCCGTCCTGATGGTGCTGGCCGAGTGGAGACACCAGCGCAGCGACGACCCGGTGTATCTCGACCTCGCGCACCGTTGGGCAAAAGGAACATCGATTCTCTTTGCCGTTGGCGCGGTTTCGGGGACGGTCCTTTCGTTTGAGCTCGGGCTCCTGTGGCCCGGCTTCATGAAGTTTGCCGGCGCCATCATTGGAATGCCCTTCTCCCTCGAAGGATTCGCCTTCTTCACGGAGGCGATCTTCCTCGGCATCTATTTATATGGGTGGAAGCGCATCTCGCCTCGTGCACACCTCGCCGCTGGAGTGATGGTGGCGGCAAGCGGCATGATTTCCGGGGTATTCGTTGTGATCGCGAATGCATGGATGAATGCGCCGACAGGATTCATCCTCGAGAACGGGGTCCCTACGGCGATCGACCCGTTGGCCGCGATGGCGACGCCGGCGGCACTTCCGCAAGCGCTGCACATGACGCTCGCCGCCTACGCGGCAACTGGATTTGCCGTCGCCGGCATCCACGCGTATCTGTTGCGTCGCGACGGGAAGAATGCCTTCAATCGTCGTGCGTTAGGCATCGCCCTCACCATGGCGATACCAGCGTCATTGCTGCAGCCGCTAGCTGGCGATCTCTCAGCGAGGATGGTGGCGAAGATCCAACCGGTGAAGCTCGCGGCGATGGAAGGACAGTTCACGACGGAGCGCGGTGCGCCACTGCGCGTAGGCGGTTGGCCGGACGAGGCGCGTGGCGAGACTCGTTATGCAGTGGAAATTCCACGAGCGCTGTCATTTCTCGCGTTCGGTGATCCAGACGCCGAGGTGCGTGGGCTTGACGCTGTGAATCGCGATCAATGGCCGCCAGTCTCCATCGTCCATATCGGCTTTCAGGTGATGGTGGCCCTCGGGACATACATGGCGCTCTTATCTCTGTGGATTGTTTGGACGGTTGCTCGCAAGCGTGATGTCGCTGCGAATCGTTTGCTGCTCGGCGCCATCGTCCTGGCGCTGCCGATGGGATTCCTCGCGACCGAAGCTGGATGGACGGTGACCGAAGTGGGTCGGCAACCGTGGATCATACAGGGTGTGTTGCGAACCGCGGACGCCGTTACCCCAATGCCAGGGCTCATCGTTCCGTTCACGCTCTTCACCCTGCTCTATCTCTTCCTCGGTGTCATCGTGGTGTACTTGCTGTGGGCGCAAATCGCAAAGGCACCGACCACACGCAAGCAGCGGCGGCGAAACACTTCGCACGCTGTACCCGGCATAGAGCCAGGGCTGGCAGGTGGAGACTACAGGCCATCTCATACATGGTCGGCGGCGCGCAGGCGCGCAGCGCCGGCCAGAAGCCGGCGCCCATTTATGAGATGGCTTCTAAGGGTATGGTGAAGTTGTGACGCTTGCCGTCGTTCTCGCTGGGATCATGCTCGTGTCGCTCAATGCGTACGTCCTGTTGGGCGGCGCTGACTACGGCGGCGGTGTCTGGGACGCACTGGCCACCGGCCCTCGACGCGTTAGGCAGCGAGCGCTTATTGCGCACGCCATCGCTCCCATTTGGGAAGCGAATCACGTCTGGTTGATTTTGTGTGTGGTGCTCTTCTTTACGTGCTTTCCGCCGGCGTTCGCGATCGTGGTTACCGAGTTGCACATCCCGCTGACGCTCATGCTTGTCGGGATCGTGCTACGAGGGAGTGCGTTCACTTTTCGCACCTACGATTCGCAGCACGACGATGTGCAGCGGCGTTGGGGACTGACCTTCGCGCTCTCAAGCATTCTTACGCCGGCGATGTTAGGCATCATCGTTGGCGCGGTGGTGACTGGCGGCGTGGGCAATGCCTCGCAACTTGCGAGCGCCACGTTCTCGCAGCGTTTCCTGATGCCGTGGCTCAATCCCTTCGTGTTCGGCGTGGGTGCCTTTGCGCTCGCGCTTTTTGCGTTTCTCGCTGCGGTGTATCTCACTGTTGAAGCGGGCGACGATACTGGATTGCAACGCGACTTCCGGCGGCGAGCCTTTGGCGCGGGAATCGCGGTCTTTGTCTGTGCTTTCGGCACCCTGGCACTGGCCAATCGTTATGCACCTGCGCTTCAGGATAAGCTGACGACTTCGCGTGTTGCGATTGTTTTGCAGCTGGCGATAGGCGCCGTGGCGATTGCCACCTTTGTCCTGCTGGCCATCAGACGTTACCGCCTGGCGCGTATCGCGGCGGCAGCGCAGGTCTCGCTCATTCTGTGGGCATGGGGGGGCGCAACGTTCCCATACATTCTTCCGCCGACATTGACCATCGATGACGCTGCCGCGCCGACGTCCACGCTGCGCCTCGTGCTCATTGCATTGGCGTTAGGCTTCGTCATCCTCGTCCCGTCGCTGTTCTACCTTTTTCGCATCTTCAAATCACGTCCGAGTGCCGCCGACGAACTCGAGACGCGCGGCGATGAGGAGTTAGGGACGGCATGAAGCACCCTCGCGTCGCATTCGGCGTTGATCGCGTGGTGAACTTCCCGGGCATTCTCCCGCGCGCGAGCCGTGTGGGACTGCTGACGAATCACGCCGCGCGGCTGGCGCGAGATCCTCGCATTCCGGGGCGCGGTGCACTCCTCGACGCCGGCGTTCCGATCACTCGTCTCTTTGCGCCCGAACACGGACTCACGGTGAGTGGTCGCGACGGCGCGCCGGTGCGCGATTCGATTGATCGCGATACCGGGCTCCCGATCGTCTCACTCTATGGCGACCGCTTCGACCCGCCACTGAGCTCGTTAGGCGATCTCGATTACCTGCTGGTCGACCTCCCCGACGTTGGTACCCGTTTCTATACCTACATCTGGACGCTGTCGCACGTCCTCGAATCGTGCGCGCAGACCAAGACGCGCGTCATTGTCCTCGACCGCCCCAACCCCATCGGGGGCATGCTCGATCATGCGGAGGGGCCACTCCTCGACGAGGAAGAGTGCGCGTCCTTCATCGGCCGCTGGAGCATTCCCGTTAGGCATTCCCTGACCATCGGAGAGCTCGCGTATCATTGGTCCAAGACGCGAGCGAAAGGAGTGGAGGTCGACGTCATTCGTACGCACGGTTGGACGCGCAACGCGCTCTGGCCTTCGTTAGGCATTCCGTGGACACCGATGTCGCCCGCCATGGCGTCGTTCGAAAGCGCCTTGCTGTATCCCGGTACCTGCCTCTTCGAAGCGACCAACATGAGCGTCGGCCGAGGAACGGAGCTACCGTTTCAGGCGATCGGCGCACCGTGGCTCAACGCACGACAGGTGATCGATGCTTTCGCCGGGAGCGCGTGGTTAGGTGTGCGCCTCGAGCGTGGCATGCTGCTTCCCTCAACCGGCCCGTACGCCGGCGAGCCGTGTGAGGCAATTCGCATCGAAATCGTCGATGCCGAACGCGTGCGTCCGGTCCAGCTAGGCATTTCATTGTTAGCCGCTGTCATGCGCGCATCACGCGGCCGTTTCGCGTGGGCAACGTACCCCACCATCGCCAATCCATCGGGCGAGCGTCACTTCGAGCGACTCATCGGGCGCAAGTATGTTCGACCCAAGCTGGCTGACCTCAACGAACGAGTCTCGCCAGAGGAGATCGCACGGTGGACGTCGCCGCGGACATGGTCGGAAGAGGTGCGCCCTGCCCTCTTGTACGACTGAGGGCGCCAGCGCTGGCGCTCGTGGTTGCTGAGCGTTCCTGACCTCGAAGGGCCACGCTCGCGTTAGGCAGCGACGGGCGCGCACACTTGATGCGAAGGAGTTGGACAAACGCGTCGGCCCGGTTGCCTAACCGCGACTGGTAGTCTTCACGACGCTGCATCGCACGCCTGAGCCCCCGCCAGTGCGCCGAATGTCCTGCGTCACGCCAGTTCGCCCTGATCGGGTGTTGCATCTGCCCTCCCCGCCAACGTCGCCGCCAACGTCGTCGCCGCCGCCGCCGCCGCGTGGCCGGCGCGCCGGCTCTACGCAGTTGGCCACCGTCGGCCACGACCGCGGCAATCAGCGCTTTTCGACAGTCGCGCGGATCGCTCCTGCCAACATCGCGCAACTCCGTCGACTGTGGGCGCACCATTCTGGCATCCCGCACTCATCTGAATCGAGTTCTGGCGTCGTCGCGCACGTCGCCATGGCCGCCTTACTCATGTGGTCTAGCGTGGCCTTCCCTGATGTCATGCACGCGCAAGGACATTCGAGCGCTGCGTCGTCGCGCGCGCCGGACCGTCGGGCAGCTCCGCGCGTGGACGCGTTGCAGCCGACGGCGATGCCTGCACTCCCTCAAGGGATGACCCTCGACATGATTCGCGAGGGCGACGCGCTCTTTCACGCGCGTGCCGGCTGTTTCGCGTGTCACGGCACCGAGGGCGAAGGACTCTCGGCCGCTGGCGATGGCTTTACCGTCGCGCTCGTCCACACGCGCCCCGAGTGGCACTCCATTGATTCGCTGATCACTGCGGGCATTCCTGACGCGCTCACACGCTCCCCGATTGCGATGCCGCCACGCGGCGCGCGCAGCGATCTCACGGACGACGAGATATCGCGCGTTTCTGCATACGTGTGGGCGTTGAACCAAGTACAAGGTGAGCCGTGGCCGGGAGGGCATGCGTCACATGCAGGCATGGTTCCACCCGGTTCAACGCACGGTACCGCTCCCGCGCGCCCATGGCGCTCGTCGCCGGCACCTTCGCCGCGCACGAAACCGAAACGCGACTCGACTAGGAAATCACCATGAGTGCGCGCCTCATGCTCGCGTTCTGCGGTCTGACAGCCGCAACGACGGCCTGCCAGCGTTCGGAGGCAAGTGAGCCACCGTCGACCTTTGCCAGCGCCGATCGTGAGCTGCGCGCGCGCATGGCTGACAGCACGCAGTGGCCATCGTACGGTCGCAACTACACCAACCAGCGTTACTCGCCGCTCAACGAACTAAACACAACCAACATCTCGAATCTCGCGGTTGCCTGGCATTACAAGACGGGGTTGGCCGAATCGTTCGAGACGAGTCCGATCGTGGTCGGCGGGACGGTCTTCCTCACCACGCCGATGAACCACCTCATCGCCCTCGACGCGACGACGGGCGCGAGGAAGTGGGAGTACGTGCACGCGCTCGGCAAGACCACGTTTTGTTGCGGCCCCGTCAACCGCGGAGCAGCGTACTACGCGGGGCGCGTCTACATGGCGACGCTGGACGCGCAACTCGTCGCGCTTGATACCGCAGACGGACATCCGCTGTGGACCGTACAAGTCGCCGACAACACGAAGGGGTACAGCATTACACACGCCCCGGTCGTGGCCGATGGAAAGGTCATTGTCGGCGTGAGCGGCGCTGAATACGGCATACGAGGGCGCGTCACTGCCTACAACGCCGCAACAGGTGCCATGGAGTGGCGATGGTTCACTATCCCGTCGCCCGAAGAAGGTGGATGGTGGGGAACGTGGCGCGAGCGTGATCCCTTTGGCACTCCGCTCAATCGCGACGTTGCCGCGGAGAAGCGTGACAGCGCCAAGTACGCCGATGCCTGGCGCACCGGCGGCGGATCCGTCTGGCAATCGCCAGCGATCGATACCGCACGCGGGCTTCTCATCCTCACAGTCAACAACGCGAGCCCCGACATTGACGGCGTCGTTAGGCCGGGCGACAACCTCTATACGGATTGCATCGTCGCCCTCGACCTCAAGACGGGGAAACTCCGCTGGTTCTTCCAGCAAGTGCCACACGACACGTGGGATTACGACCCCATCAGTCCGCCGGTTCTCATCGATGTTCCGGATGACCACGGTCGCATCACGGCCGCCGTGGCGCAGGCCGGCAAGACCGGGTGGGTCTATATCGTTAGGCGCGACGATGGCGTTCCCATTCGGCGCTCCGAACCATTTGTCAAAATGGAGAACATGTTCGCCCGCGCCACACGCCAGGGCGTGCACGTGATGCCTGGCGGAAACGGCGGTTCGGAGTGGTCGCCAACCGCTTACAGCCAGCAAACGGGATATCTCTACGTTCTGGGACTCAACGAACACGACATCTACAAGCTCCGCCCAGAAATCTTCAAACCACCGGCCGCCTACCTCTCTGGCGTCTGGTATTCGACCAAGGCGAAGGAGGACAACGGCACATTCACCGCCATCGACCTTCGGACCGGGCGCATTGCGTGGCAGGACACCGTCCCCGATCCGATGGTTGGTGGTGCGCTCGCGACCGCTGGAGGGCTCGTCTTTGTCGGAACAAAGGATCGGCGCTTCTTAGGCGTAGACGCTCGCACCGGAAAAGTGCTGTGGACGTACGCGACGGTGGGGGGCGTGAACGCGCCACCGATAAGCTATGCCGTGGATGGACGGCAATTCATTCTCGTTGCGGCTGGCGGGAACTTTCAGATTAACGCACCACGAAGTGATGAAGTGATTGCGTTCGCGCTGCCGCGCGCAGGCGTTGATACAAGCGTCGCTGTCAGGGCTTCGCCGGGCTCTGCGTCCTCCGCAACCATCGCGCGCAAATGACGCTCCTCCGCCCGCGCCACGTCGCCCGCGCGCGCCTAACGCGCGTCGGCGCCCCGCTCTTGGTCGTTGCCCTCTTCACAGCATGCGGCAACATGCAGCGCAATCCTTCCAATACGTATACGGTTGAGGAACACGAGGTCGCCGCCGAACAATACATCCCTCGCGACATCGACCATCGCCCGGACTCCGCGAGTCTCGTGCTGCCGAACAAACGACTCGATACCGACGAAGAGGGGCAGCTCGATGCCCTGCCGGCCTTGCCCGAGATGATGACGCTGCAAACGATCCGTGACGGCGACGCCATTTTCCATCGCAAGGGGGGATGTTACGAGTGTCACGGTTACGAAGGCGAAGGACTCCCTAAACGCGGAAAGACGCTCACGGCTGGGCCACACTATGTCCCCGCCGGCGACTGGCGAGCGCTTGATTCCCTTGTCGCCGTTGGGATTCGCGACGCGCAAACCCGAAGCGAGATCGCGATGCCCGCGCGCGGACGGCATTCGGACCTTGATGTCGCGGAATTGCGCGCCGTCTCCGCCTACGTCTGGGCCATCTCGCAGGTCCGCGGCGAGCCGTGGAGCGGCGGCCACGCGTATCACGACACGCATGACTGGCGCGCGTCAGCAAGGACGGACATCCCATGACGACTTTGGCGTGGTCACCATTCCTGCAGAGCATCGCTTGGACACAACTCCGTGCCGTGTACGATCGCCCCCCGTCGATGTTCGAGACCGCAGGTCCCGAAGCGTCGCGGCTGGCATCGCTCGCCTGGCTCCTCATCGCGGTGGGAACGGCAGCCTTTCTCGTGGTCATGGCGCTCCTTGGTGCCGGACTCTGGCGCCGGCGCGGCATGCCTAACGACGACGCGCCTCCACCAGAGGTGAACGATCGACGGTGGGTCCTGGTGGGAGGCGGACTCATTCCGGCGGTCGTTCTCGCCGTAGTCTTCTTCATTACGTTAGGCGCGCACCGCGCCTCGGCGAGCCGACTGCCGACGAACGGTGCGACGGCGCCTCTGCTGATCGAAGTCATCGGACACCAATGGTGGTGGGAAGTGCACTACCCATCACTCGGGATCGTCTCCGCCGATGAGATCCACATCCCGACTGGGCGCCCAGTGCATGTCGCGCTGCGCTCCGGTGATGTCATCCACTCCTTCTGGATTCCCAACATCGCCGGGAAAACCGACGTGATTCCCGGCGTGCATAACGAGGCGACAATCCAAGCCGATTCGGCGGGACGGTGGCGCGGCGAATGCGCCGAGTATTGCGGTGTGCAGCATGCGCACATGGCGCTGTCTGTTGTGGCCCACAACGCTGGCGACTTTCAACAGTGGGTACAACGTGAGCAAGCGGCAGCGCCATCCCCCACTGACTCTGGCTCGGTCACCGGCGAGCGCGTCTTCCTCACGGCTGGCTGCGCCTTCTGCCACACCATACGCGGCACACAAGCGGGAGGAATGACCGCACCCGATCTCACGCACCTCGCCTCGCGCCTAACGCTGGCCGGTGGGATGCTCCCGAACACACGCGGAAACCTCGGCGGGTGGATTGAGAATCCGCAGCACCTCAAGCCGGGAACGAGGATGCCTGCCGTGCCGCTCGACGGCAGCTCGCTGCAGGCGTTGCTGGCATATCTCGAGAGCCTCAGGTAGGCGGGGGAGAGCATTCATGGCAATCAGCACGCCTGTTCCCATCAATGTCCACGAGCTCGAAGAGCGCCTCGACGAAATCTGGAAGACGCCGAAGTCGCTGTACGGCACACTCTCCACTGTCGACCACAAGAAGATCGGGAAGCGCTACCTCGTCACGGCCTTCGTCTTTCTCTTGTTAGGTGGGCTCGAGGCGGCGGTCATGCGAGTGCAGCTATCGCGTCCGGAGAATTCGCTCATCTCGCCTGAAGCGTACGACCAGCTGTTCAGCATGCACGGGACGACGATGATCTTCTGGTACGCCTCGCCCATCCTGAGCGGCTTCTCTAACTATCTCGTGCCACTGATGATCGGCTCGCGCGACATGGCATTCCCGCGGCTCAACGCATTCAGCTATTGGAGCTTCGTGCTGTCAGGCGTTTTTGTGTACACGTCGTTTCTGGGCGGAGTCGCTCCGCACGGCGGGTGGTTCGCGTATGTGCCCTACACAAGCGCGCAGTATTCCCCGCAACTCAACATGGACTTCTACGCGCTGGCGCTCCTCTTCCTCAGCATCTCGTCCACCGCTGGAGCCATCAACTTCATCGTCACGATCTTCAAGCTGCGCTGTCCGGGAATGAGCGTCAGTCGTATGCCGCTCTTCATGTGGAGCACGCTGACGACGTCAGTCGCCATGGTCTTTGCACTCCCGTCGTTGAGCGCAGCCTTGATCTTCCTCGAGCTCGATCGGCGCTTTGGCACACATTTTTACGATGCGGGGAGCGGCGGTCATCCGCTGTTGTGGCAACACTTGTTTTGGGTCTTTGGGCATCCGTGGGTCTACATCGTCGTTCTCCCCGCGACGGGCATGGCGTCGATGATCATTCCCACGTTTTGTCGGCGCCCCATCGTCGGGCACACGTGGGTGGCACTCGCCACGGTCTGCACGGGAATGCTTGGCTTCGGTGTGTGGGCGCATCACATGTTCGCCGTCGGACTCCCCGCGCTCTCAACGACGTTCTTCAGCGCAGCCAGCCAAGCGGTTTCGATTCCCAGCGGGATCCAAGTCTTCGCGTGGGTCGCGACCATCTGGAGCGCGCGGCGTCACGTGTACTCGACGTCGTTCCTGTTCATGCTCGGATTCATTTGCCTGTTTGTCATCGGCGGAGTGTCGGGCGTGATGACCGCAAGTGTCCCATTCGACTGGCAGGCGACGGACACGTACTTCGTTGTTGCCCATCTGCACTACGTACTGATCGGGATCAACCTCTTCCCGGTCATCGCCGCGTTTTACTACTGGCTCCCGAAGATGACCGGACGTTTGCTGTCCGAGTCGCTGGGGCGCTGGAATTTCTGGGTGATGTTCATCGGCGCCAACCTCACCTTCTTCCCGATGCACCTGGTGGGACTGCGCGGCATGCCCAGGCGCGTCTACACGTATCCAGCAGGGATGGGATGGGACACGCTCAATCTGGTTGAATCGTTAGGCGCGGGGATTTTTGCCGTCGGTGTTCTGCTCTTCGTCATCAATGTCCTGCGCTCGCTTCGCTCAGGCGCGATTGCTGGTGACAACCCGTGGAACGCTGGCACGCTCGAGTGGTCCACGACGTCGCCGCCGCGGGAATACAACTTTGCGACAATTCCGGTCGTCGCCGGCCGCGAGCCCCTTTGGGAAGCATTCGATCTCTTCGGTTCCACTCCGCCTAACGAACCCGATGATTCGCCCGAGCCGACCTACGCCTCTCACGAACACGCTCCGCATGACGACCAGCTTCCGGAGTGGCGCGTGCTGGACGAGGGCAAGGAGGTCGTGGGAACATCCGTACTCGATGGCGCGCCGCAGACGGTGCTGCACATGCCGGATGACACGCTCGCTCCATTGGTACTGGCACTAGCGCTGGCAGCGCTCTTCACGTCGCTCCTCTTCACGGCTCCGCTGTTCGTCATCGTGAGTCTCGTCGCAACGGCGTTCGTCATCGGGTACTGGCTCTGGCCACACCAAACCAAGGAAGCGCGGCGTCTCATCACTGATTCGCGGAGCAGACAATGAGCAGGGTAGTCGGTTATGACGCCCCCGAGTGGAGCATGGGCGATGACGTTCGGCTCTCCGATGCCGCCGACAAATCGCGATCCACGGGCTGGTGGGGAATGGTGTGGCTCTGCGCCACCGAAGCAATGCTCTTTGCCTGTTTCATTGCGTCGTACTTCTTCCTGCGAGGGAGCGTCGAGGCATTTGGAGCGGAAGGCGGGCGATACGTCCCGCTCACCCGCCCACTCATCATGACGGCACTCTTGTTAGGCAGCAGTGCACTGGCCTGGTGGGGAGAACGGGGAATCTCGTTAGGCAGTCCCGCTCGCCTGCGACTGGGACTCCTTGGCGCCGCTTTCCTCGGCGTCGCCTTCCTCGTCGTCCAGAGCTTCGAGTACGCCGGCCGCGATTCCTCGTTCACGGTCTCCGCCTACGACTCGCTCTTCTACACCATCACCGGCTTCCACGGCGCTCACGTCGCGATCGGTGTCATCATCCTCCTCGTGTTGCAGCTGCGCGCCTCGCTCGGACACTTCGACGCCGTCCGCCATGAGGCGATCACCAATGGCGTCTTGTACTGGCATTTCGTCGATGGTGTCTGGCTTGCGATCCTCGCCTCCCTATACCTGTCGCCGAGGCTGTTCTGATGACGAGCCGACGAGTAGACCGCGCGCTCTGGTTCGCCATTTTCGCTCCACCACTGGCGTGGTCGGTCGATTTGCTGGCGAGCATTGCGATCGAGCAAGACTACTGCGCTTCTCAACTCGTTAGGACATTCCGGCCGTGGGGTTCGGTAACGCCCTCGCTATTTGTGGTGGCCATTGTTGCGCTCATTGTCTCCCTGTCTGCGGGCATCGTCTCGTGGGCGGTGCGTGACCCACATGCGAGTGTGTACCAGCGGGATGGTAACGGACGCGGCGCCACCATTCCTGATCGTCAGCGCTTCATGGCGAGCGCGGCGCTCCTTTCGTGCGGGCTCTTCACCTTTGGCATACTGCTGCGCGCGCTCGCACCGCTGGTACTTCCCTCCGCGCTCTGCTACACCCGTTAATGCCCAATCTCTGGCATCATTGGGGCGTCCCATGGCCCGAAGCGCTGTTGCTTCTGCTTTCCACGGTTTGGTATTTCGGGGGCGTTGCTCGACTGTGGCGCAGTGCGGGGCGAGGACATGGGGTGTCGCGCGCGAGCGTGGCCGCGTTCGCCGCGTCCATCACGGTGCTGTTGATCGCGCTGGCCTCGCCGATAGATGCGTTGGCTGAGGCGCTGTTCAGCGCGCATATGGTGCAACATCTCCTGCTGATGTTGGTGGCTGCGCCACTGTGGGTTTTGGGGACACCGCTTGTGCCGCTGCTGTGGGCGTTGCCAGCGCCGGCGCGACGGCGTACAGGGCGTTACTGGGTGGGTTCGCGCTGGCTGGCGCCAAGCTTTCGTGCCCTCACCAGCGGCGGGGTCGCCCTGTTGCTCAACACCGTCGCGATCTGGGTGTGGCACTTTCCGTCGCCATATCAACTCGCGCTCGAGAACCCGAGGGCGCACGCCGTCGAGCACCTGACATTCTTCGGAAGCGCCCTCCTCTTCTGGTGGGTCGTGTTGCAGCCGGCGGGACGCCGTCGCACCTCGTACGCCCTTGCGCTGCTGCTGGTCGTCGCGGCGCTCATGCAAGGAGGCGTGCTCGGCGCGCTCCTCATGTTCGCCAACGCACCGTGGTATCCAGTGCACGCTGCGGGCGCGCGCGCCTGGGGGGTCGACCTCCTGCAGGATCAACAGCGCGCAGGCCTCATCATGTGGATCCCCTCGGCTGGTCTCTACGTGCTGGCCGGCGTGTGGCTCTTCCTCCAATGGATGCGCAGCGAGGCTCGGCGCGACTCGTTAGGCATGCGTCAACGGTCGTTCCGTGGCGTTCCACTCGCATCAACGAGGTCTTCATGACGCTTCGCCGCAGTAGTCTCCCTCGGCAGCGACTCTTCATGCTTGCTCTTCTTGCGTTGTCGTGGATCGGTTGTCGCCCGCGCGCTGGGCGTGTCCGGCAAGCCGGCGACGTTGACGATGTGCTGCGACACGTCGAAGGCGGCAACGCGAAGCGAGGGCGCGTCGCGATCGCCCAATTCGGCTGCGGCAGTTGCCACTCCATTCCCGGCATCCCGGGAGCACGCGGAATGGTCGGGCCGTCGCTCGACCACTGGCGTCAGCGGCGTGTCATCGCCGGCGAAGTGCCTAACGACCCACAGCGCCTTATTACCTGGCTTACCGTCCCACAGGCGATCGAGCCCGGTTCGGTGATGCCCAACATGGGTGTCACCGACGGCGAGGCACGCGACATGGCCGCGTACCTCTACACGTTGCGGTGACCTAACGAGCTTCTACTGATACTGGATGTACAACGGTGCCGGCCACAAACGCAGAATGGCTTCTTTCGACGTGGGTGGGTTGTCGTTGCGCGTCTTCGTGAACTGCTTCCACCCCGCGAACTCCACTGGCTCTTTCTTCACATACGAGTAGAACGAATCGCGCTTGAGCCATGGCGCGCCAAAGCCGTCCATGTGCATCACGATCTGCACCTTCGGGTCGAGCTTGATCTCCGAAACGTTCGTCACGCCAGTGCGCGTGAACCGATGCACGATCAAGAGCTTGGGCGGAAGCTTGTACTTGTCCACCAGTCCCGCGAGGAAACGCGACGCGTAATTGACGTCCGACGCGTCGTACGTTCCGATCTTCTTCCCCGGCTTTCCGCCGTTCTTCATCGAGAATTCGGGATCGATTCCCAGGTGAACATCGGGACGCTTCAAGAAGCGCTCGAGCAACGGAAGTTCCGATTGCAGGTTGCTCAACCCCACCTGCACGTCGAGGAACATGATCGCGTTATGACCATGCGCCCAGCCGTAGACTTTCTCGATCAGCGTGCTGTCCATGCGCAAGCGATACTTTCCATCAGCGCCCGGCGCCCCCTGTGCAACAACGGCGATGAGATGCAGCGCCGGCTGCACCGGATGCGATGGGTCGAGCCGGTTCCACTCTGCAACTTCGCGATCGAGCCGCTGCAGCATTTCGGGCGGATCGAATTCGCCTAAGATGCCCATGCGCCGCGAGAGTGGGTTTCCGTAGAACGCCACGATGCGTTTCTGGGGGAGGATCGATCCGGGAAGCGGCGCCGGCATCTTCGGTGGCCAGAGCGAATCGAGGTCGCTCCCCATACCGCGGAAGGCGAGATGTTTGTCGCCGGATGACGGGCCTAACGAGCCGATCGGGCGCTTCTTGCTCGAATCCGACTGTGCCGTCGCGCTCTTGGCCGATTTGTGCGTGGAGCGCTTCTTCGCGGCGGTGCTCTTCGGCTTCGAAGTTTTAGTCTTCTGCTTCGTGGTATGCGTCGTATTCTGCGCCTGCGCCACATCGGCGCGTGCCGCACCCGCCATCACGCATAACGACAACGCCAGCGCCGCAACGCGGCGGGCGGAAGAAAAATCAAATGAGAGATGCATCCGCCCAAGCTAATCGGGTCAGGGGGAGAATAGGAGGCGACTGCGACACTCCCACCTCCCCATGTCCTCACCGCCAGCTGTTACGAGGTCGCTTTCGCTCTCGCCTTCGAGACAATCTGTTTCACTTCATTGAGAAGCGTTGGACCGTGGTACGTGAAACCGTCGCGAATGGTCCATTCGACGCCGCCCGTATGTACGATCTTACCGTCGCGGATGGCCTCCGTTCCCGTCGGATAGAGCACCTTCAAGTTCTCCATCGGATTTCCATTCACGATGATCAGGTCGGCGAGCCAACCCGGGCGCACGCGGCCAATCTCATTCTCCTTGCCGAGCACCTTCGCGCCGTTGCTCGTGGCGTGCTGAATGATCTTGAGTGGAGCGAATCCCGCTTCCTGCTCCAGTTCCAGCTCTCGGATCAGTCCCCAGCCATACATCTCATAGATGAAGCCCGCGTCGTCGCCCGCAGCGATCGTTCCACCCATTCGCTCGAAGTCGCGCAAGGCGCGGAACCAGATCTGATAGTTCTCCTTCCAAAACGCTTCGTCGACGGAGGTCCATCCGATGAAGTACGAGCCATGATTCAACGGATTGGGCTTGAAGTATTCTTCGAGCGTCGGATGTAAGTAATCACGGAACCACGGCTGATTCTGCGCGCGCTGCAAGTCGCGACTTGCCTCGTAGATGTCGAGCGTCGGAACCCACGCGACATTCGCTTTCACCATCGCGGCAAGCACTTCCTTCAATCGCACGGGATCCGCCTCGCGCCACAAACGTCCTGCATAACGAAAGCGATGCGTCTCGTCGGAATAGTTGAACTCGGGCGGAAAGCTCTGCACGCCATCGGGAATTGCCGCGTCGGGAATGCCGTACCAGTGTTCGATCGACGTCGTCCCGAACTTGATGTCGTCCCACGCATTGGTCTCTTCAACCGCCGCATGATGCGCGACACGAAGCCCAACCTTATGCGCTTCGTCGAGCATTGCCTCCATCACATCGCGCTTGGTGCCGAGGATTTTGATTCCGTCGACACCCATCGCCTTGAACTGCTGAACCTTCGCGCGCGCCTCAGCCGCCGTGTTAGGCGTGGGAGGAACGTTGAACATGGGATAGTGAAAGATTCGCGGCCCTTCGGCTTGGCCAGCGTTGATCTTGTCGCGCAACGCTAGCGTCTTGCGCGAGTCGCTCCCAACATCGCGCACACTCGTTATGCCTGACGCGAGCCAGATCTTGAGCTCGTACTCCTGCTCTTGAGGAGTGCCGCCGCGTTCATCCTGCACGTGCGCATGCGCATTGATCAAACCGGGAAGGACATATTTCCCCCGGGCATCGATCTCGGCGCCACCACTCAGGCGTGACTCGCGCGAACCGATCGTACGAGTCATCGCGTCGGCACCCGAGGGGATCATCTGCGTGATGCGGTTGTTGTCGATGACGATGTCGTAGGGTCCCGACGCCGGTGTCCCCATCCCATCGACAACGAGGGCGTTACGAATGATGAGTCGAGCCGATCGTTTGCCGTGGAGGGCGGGGACGGTTTGCGCGGAGGCGAGTCCCGACGCCAGGGCGACGAGTGCGCCAGCACCGAAGATTCGTCGAAGCAAGAGAGCGTGCATGCGTCTGTTGTAGTTGAGAGTGGGTAGCAGGCCAACCCGAAGCTGCGAGGGCTCGCGCTTCGACGCTAGACCGCGCGCGTTACCTACGCACAAGGTTCCTCGTACGCTCTCGGCCACTGCTGGTGCAAGCAACGGGGCTCCGCTGAAAGCGTGGTCAAGGCGGGGAGTGTCTCGCGCGCGTCGTCGGCAGGGCCTTCAGGTTCGACGACCAACTTCAGCGTCGTGCCAGAAGCTGCCGTGCGATCAGCGTTAGGCAGCCGTATGCGCTCGGAGACTACAACCGTCGCTCCACATCGCGATGCGTCGTGGGCCGAGGGGGCGATTCCGTGCGACGAAGCTCGCGGCGCCTTCGTCGACGAGGGACACGAAACCCTTTCGCTCAGGCCGTTGTCTATATCCTCTGCAAAGGCGAACTAATGGAGCCATGGGATATTCACTGGGTGAGCTCGAGCAGCTGATTCTCCTCGCGCTGGTGCGCATGGGCGAGGACGGCTATGGCGCTGGCGTGCAGCGCGAGATCGAAGAGCGGGCAGGGCGACGCGTCGCATTGGGTGCGGTGTACGCAGCGCTCATGCGCCTCGAGTCGAAGGGGTACGTGGCATCGCGCGAGGGCGAGCCCACCGCCCAACGCGGCGGGCGAAGGAGGCGACTCTATCGTGTCACGCCGCTGGGGTCACGCGCGCTGACCGCAGCGTTAGGCGCATTGCGTGCCATGGCGCGTGGGATCACGCCGCGCCTGGAGACTCCATGACGCCGACGCCTCCACCCCTCGCCATTGCCCTGATCGAACGCGCGGTGCCGCCCGAAATACGCGAGTCGATCGTCGGTGACCTGGTTGAGCAGTTTCACGATGACGTTAGGCACGGACGGCGCGCGCGCATTCACTTCTGGCGCGAGGCGCTGCGCTGCGCCGTCACCCCTTGGCCTCCCTCCGCCATTACCACGAGAACCATTCCACGTCGCCCTGGAGACGGTCGCATGCTGGGATTCGCTTCAGACTTTCGCTTGGCCATTCGCGCACTCGTGCGAGCACCCGTATTCGCCGCACTCGCGATCTTCACTCTCGCGGTCGGAATCGGCGCCACCAGCGCGATCTACAGCGTCGTGCATCCGGTACTCGTCGCGAAACCTCCCTATCCCGATCCGGATCGACTGCTACTGATCTGGGAACGCGAGAAGAGTGGCGCCAACTCCAATCTGGGCTACGCGACGTACGACGAACTGCAGCGCGACGGAAGATCGTGGACGTCGATGGCTGCGTTCGCGACGTGGTCGCCGACGCTGATCGGCACGGGCGATGCGGAGCGACTCGAGGGAATGCATGTAACGGCTCGCTTCTTTGAGACGTTAGGCATCCGCCCCGCACTCGGCCGCGACTTTCGCCCCGAAGAAGACGCACGCGGCGCCAACCGCGTCGTGATCCTGACGCATGCCATGTGGCAACGGCGTTTCGGCGGGGACCGCGATGTAATCGGCAAGCACATCTCGCTCGACGGGGTCGACGAAGAAATCATCGGCGTACTCCCGGCGACATTCGAGAACCTACTCGACCCAAGCACCGACCTGTATGCGCCGCTAGGCTACAATACATCGTTAGGTTGGGCGTGTCGCACGTGTCGCCATCTGCGGGTCGTGGCGCGCTTACGCAACGATGTCTCGCGTGATGCTGCACTGACGGAGCTCGATCGCTTCGGCGCCTCGCTGCTACGACGCTTCCCCAGCGACTTCGACACCGGCGGAATGCTCCAGACGACCATTGCCGAAACGGTCTCACGCGACATCCGTCCCGCCTTGCTCGCGGTCTTTGGGGCGGTGTCGCTCCTCTTGCTCATTGCTGGCGCCAACGTAGCCAATCTCTTTCTCGGGCGCGCGGTCCAACGCGAGGGAGAATTCGCGCTGCGCACCGCGTTAGGCGCGGGGCGCGGACGCATCGTGCGACAAGTACTCGCCGAGTCGATGGCGGTGGCATGTGCTGGCGGTGTGTTGGGCCTCGCCATCGCGTGGGTCGGGGCAAGAAGCCTCACCACGCTGGGGGCACGCACGATTCCGCGCATCGAACAAGTTGGAATTGGACTCCCTGTGCTCGCCTTCACGGTTGGTGTCACGTTAGGCATCGCGCTCCTGGCTGGGCTTTTCCCCGCCGTGGCCGCGGCGCGTGGCGACGTCGGGACAACCATCAAGAATGGAGCGCGCCAACTCGCTCGCGGCGCTCGGCATCGAGCGCGCCGTGGATTGGTCGTCGCGGAGCTCTCCTTGTCGTTGATGCTGCTCGTAGGTGCGGGACTGCTCGTGCGCAGCCTCGACCGTCTCCTCGCCGTCAAAACCGGGTTCGAGAGCCCATCGCGACTGTCATTCGAGGTCAACTACACTGGCGACATCCCCAGCAGCGAGGAGGCGACCTGGGCGTATTTCGGGCGGGCGATGGACGCCATGCGTGCCGTGCCCGGCGTACGCGATGTCGCCATCACGTCACTCCTCCCCATGGGGGGCGACTTTGATGCGTGGAGCATTCACCAAGAGCGTGCGCCTCGCGCAACGCCAGCCGACGACCCGAGCGCCTTTCGGTCGGCTGTGAGCCCTAACTACCTGCAGCTCATGGGCATTCCCATAAAGAGTGGACGCTCCTTCACCGCACAAGACGATCGCCGTGCACCGCTCGTGGTGATTGTGAACGAAGCCGTCGCCCGACTCGACTTCGCGGGACGGAATCCTGTTGGTGAGCGCATCAAGATGGGAGGAATGGACGGACCATGGCGCACCATCATCGGCGTCGCCGGGGACGTTCGGCAACAAGGGCTCGACCGAGTGGACGAGCGACAGATCTACCTCCCTTACGATCAGAATTCGTATGCCGATTCTCGGATGACGGCCGTGGTGCGGAGCGAGCAGAATCCAACAACGCTCATCGCTTCGTTGCGCGATGCGCTTCGCACGCTCGATCGACGGGTCGCGGTGTCGAAGTTCATGACCTTGGACGACGTGTTACTGAATTCCATGGCGCAGCGCCGCTTTGCGTTGTTTGTCTTTCAGTTATTCGCGGTGGTCGCGCTGGTGCTGGCGGCGGTCGGCATTTATGGCGTGATGTCGCGCAGCGTGAGCGAGCGACAGCGCGAGATTGGCATTCGTACGGCACTGGGTGCGCCGAGGGAGCGGATTATTGGACTGGTGATGCGTCAGGGAGGAACGCTCGTTGCCGTGGGGGTCGCCGTCGGACTCGGCGGCGCGCTGGTATTGTCGCGGCTGATGCGCGCACTGCTATTTGAAGTCGCGCCTAACGACCCGCTCACTCTTGCCGGAGTGTCGCTTGGGCTCGCCGCCGTTGCGCTCAGTGCTGTCTTCTTTCCGGCGTGGCGCGCAACGCGTGTGGATGCGATAGAGGCGTTGCGCGGTGACTGACCGCTGACGGCTGTGGTCGCCTAACGAGTTTGCGGCGGTCGCGCCGTCCGAACGCCCGAGTTCAGCTGCAAGGTTTCAGACCAATGCGCGGAGCCGCGCGCAATCCGAAGATTCCTCGACAGGTGCAACGACGGTTATACGGCAATCACATTCAGCCTAGTCTATCGGCCGCTGCCGCAGCAATTCCCAGAACGCCCGCGGCGTCAGAATCTGCATCGGGACATCGCCGTGAACGGCCAGCAAATCGGCATCGCCGGTCACGAGGACATCTGCGTTGCCAGCGACGGCAGTGGCGAGAATCCAGCGATCGCTCGGGTCGCGGACCACCACATCGCTTGGCGCCGCTGGTCTCGGCAGCACAGGAAACGGCGCGAAGATCTCCTCGATCGCGCCAACACGTTCTGCGGGGACCTTGAACTTGCTGGTGAGAACGCGTCGGAGTTCGACGAGAATCGAATCACCAATCACTAACTCGTGCTCGGCGATGACGGAGCGGAGCACGTCCGCACACAGGCCGCGTGTGGCGAGCGCGGCGACGAGCACGTTGGTGTCGAGGCAGACCCTCACGACACCGCGCGGAACACATCCTCGTCAGTCAGGTAGCCGCGCGCCTCGGCGAAGGGCATCACCGAGCGCCGTGCCTCTTCGAATTGGAGCAACGCCAGTTGGCGCCGGAGCGCATCACGTGCAATATCGCTGCGCGACCGGCCGAGGCGCCTCGCGAGCGCAGCCAGCTGGCGTTCGAGCGCGCGATCCAGGCGAATGGTTAAGGTCGACGTCTTCATGTATGACAATGTAAGACGGACGCTACACACCGTGCAAGCTCACCTGGAGACGCAGGACCGTTGCCGTATAGCATGCGGTTACGCTATACGCGTCACACGTCGCTGTCGGCGGTGACGCGTATTTTGCCTCGGTGGCGCAGCCTCGGTGTATCGGCGCCGGCCGCGACTGTACGTCGCGCATGCCGTCTCCCCGCTGCCTTCATCCCACCTTCCCCCCACGGGTGCGATTGTATGCCCCCTCTTACGTCAAGCGCTCGACTCGCCTCGCTGGCCGCTATCGTGATGGCGCCGGTGCTGCTGCTTTCTTCGTGTAGTGACTCGACGCCGTCTTCCACCTCGCCCGTTGCAACCATTGAGGTCAATCCCACGAGCATCTCCATGCTGACGGGAGAGACGCGCGCAATCTCCGCTGTCGCGAAAGACGCACAAGGCAATGAACTCCGTGGACAACGCCTGGTCTGGACAGTCGAAAACTCCAAAGTCGCCGGAGTGAACGCGAGCGGCATCGTCACCGGCATGGCATCGGGGAGCACACAGCTTTCTGTGAGCGCTGGCGGCGTAAGTGCGCTCGTGCCCGTCTCCGTGTCGAGTCGCCCCGTCTCGGTGATCAGTGTTGCGCCTGCATCGTCGACGATTCGCGTTGGTACGAGGGTCACGCTGGTCGCGACCGCGTACGACAACGCGGGTGGCATCGTGAAAGGGCGACCCGTGAAGTGGAAAAGCAGCGACGCGAGTAAGGCGTCTGTCGATTCGGCCGGCGTCGTCACGGGCGTCAGCGCGGGGCTTGCGACCATCACCGCGACCATCGATGGCATCTCCGACGCGAGTGCAGTGGCGGTTCAGGCTCTTCCTGTGGCGTCCATTACGCTCGCGCCGACTAAAGCTTCTGTGCAGTTCAGCGACACCACTCGCCTCGTTGCCCACGTGTTCGACGCGTCCGGAACAGCGCTCAAGGGTCGCGTGATTACATGGAGCTCCAGCAATTCGGGCATCGCGACCGTCTCCTCTTCGGGATTGGTGACCGGAACGGGACTTGGACAAGCGACCATCACCGCGACGTGCGAAGGGAAAGCCGCCAAGGCAAAGGTTACGGTCTCGCTGCTTGGATCGGGGTCAATCTCGTCTCGTTAGGCATGTACTCGGCCCGGCGTGCCAGTGGCGAGGCGTTCGAGAGCGCGCCACTGGACAACAATTCGTCGCGCACCGCGCTGAAGTACGTGAGCGAATCGTCGCGAAAGGCCGTGATGTGACCGCCCCTTACCGACACGAAGCGCTTGGGCTCGCGCGCCTCCTCGAACAGTCGTTGCCCGTGTTCGTACGGGATGACGACATCTGTTGGTGAGTGCAGAAAGAGTTTCGGCATCGTCACCTTCGCGATCTTCGACAGTGATGCGAACTGTTCCGCGGCGATGAGGCGAACCGGGAAATACGGATAGAGTTCTTGCCCGCGATCGGGAATCGAGGTGTACGCGCCTTCGACGATGAGTGCTGCCGCGGGCACACGCGTCGCCAAGTCGATGGCGACGCCGCTCCCTAACGAGTGGCCGAAGATGACGATGCGCGACGGCGGGATGCGCAGCGAGTCGGTGAGATATCGGTACGACGCCAGGGCGTCTTCGTAAAGCCCAGACTCGCGCGGCGATCCTTCGCTCGCGCCGAAGCCACGATAGTCGAAGGCCAGAAGATTGATGCCTAACGAGCGCATCGATGCATAGAATGCAGGACGGTCGCCGTAGCCGATGTTTCCGAACTGTCCGTGACAAATGAGCATCCACGGGGTGTTCGCATCGGCGTTCGGCGCTTCGATGACCCACGCGCTCAGCAGCGTGCCATCAGCCGAGCGGTAGCGAACATCGCGCGGTTTGAGCGCCAGCTTTGGATCGGGTGCGGCGACGACACGGTCGGACGGCTTGTAGACGAGCGATCGCTCGTTCGTTTTGAGGTAGGCCGCGCCACCGCCGTATCCGAGCGTGACGAGTCCACCAAGAGCCAGAATCAGGCGTCGCATCGGTGCATGTGTGAAGGAAAGAGCCAGTGCCCGACCTTCTACGCCTCGCGCGGCAAATCGGTTTTCTGGAACGAATGAAATGTTCGCACGTCAGCGCAGCGCTCATTCCAATTTCGATTTCGCCGAGTCGGTTGCGGACGTGGAATCGTGCACTGCCTGCTTTGCGAAGGGTTCCTTCGCTTCGTGTCTGACGAACAAGGCATCGTGCTTGCCGGTCGCCAATTCGCCGTCGAGCGCTGCCGCGATGCGTTTCATGAGTTCGGGATCTCCGTTCTCATCCGAGAGCGTGACGCTTACGTACGCGGAATCATTCAAGAAGACCTCGGCCGCTTTTCCGTCGATCCGCACGGTGCGCGTGACAGAGGTATTCGACGGAGGAAGAAGTTGTCCACCTAAGCGCGTCGTGAGCACCTGGAAGATCAGGTCGCGCATTGCCTCGCTCCCCGGCGCGATGGTCCAACTCTGGTATGCGCCTGGCTTGGAGAGCGTGACGTCGCCACGATATGGGAGCGGCGTAAAATTCTTTCGCACCGCAAGGGAATCGTGTCCCGCAGAGTTGCGCACCCACGCGAAGTGATGATCAACCCATGCAGGATCGAGATGATCATACGCGCCGTAGCGCATTCGGTCGTGATCGATTTCAACGGTGTAGCTCTGCTTCGCGACGTAGTCTGTGACGCCTAACGCGGGAGGATCCATCTGATACCAGACCACTGCGCGCTCATCCGGCGACACCGCGAGAATGCCCGGTGGATCGGGGGGATAGTTGTTGTCTCCGTATGCAAACGGCGTAAGCGTTAGGCTTCGCGTGTCGAGAATGCTGTTGTCGAGTTTGTACAACCCCGGCGTCGCCAGTTTTTTCCGATCGAGCCATCCGCGCACATCGTATGACCTCGTTCGCTCCGCGAAGAGCTTCGGATCATTAGTGATGAGACGCGGCTCGATGTTCGATTGACATACGCCGCCGTTTTGCACGGAGAGCGAGTCGCCGTTCGCTTTGAGCAAGACGCATTGCGATTCGTTCCCGTTCCAATGTCCCCCAGTGACGAGCAGTGCGGGAACGCTCCCACCGACCACCGAGACATCCGTTAACTCCTGCATCCCTTCGATCGGCTTTCCATTGAACGCAATCTTGAACGTCGACGATGCTGACGCAGGGAGTTTCTCGCCCGAATACGAAAAGTCGCGCGCAATCGTAGTGACGGTGAACGCCTCCACAGCTTGCTGCCGCAGGGGCTCGCTCACCTTGACGACGCGATAACGAACGCGAAATCCGTCGGGGAGTGGCGGCGCGCCGGGGCGCGGGTGCGGCATCCAGTCGCTCCACTCGTGGTCGCGCGCAGAGGGATGAATCGCGAGCGGAAGGAGAAAGCCGCCTAACGAACTGTCTCCGACAAAGAGCATCAATTTCGGCTTACCGCGGCTGGTGAAGAGATGGGCGGCGCCAGGAGCGATCCACCGCCCGCCGTCGAGCCTCGCATCCTCGAGGAGAAAGGCACCTGTGTCCTGCTTGCGTACGCTGCCTCCGCTCGAAACGCCGAGTTCCGCGCGCGGTACGCCAGTCATGGTGCGCGGATCGCGCTTCTCACTCCCGGGCCATTGCAGCTCGAAGTTGAGGAGCAACTCTTCGCCATCGATTTCTGGTGGAATGTCCGCGAGCAGGCGCGAGACCCCGGCAATCGCGCCATTGCCAACGAGCACGAACATCAGCGAGGTGCCGAAGGCGCGCATGAAGTTGGGCGGCACTCCTGCCATCGCCGACCGCGCGATCACGATGCCGGCGATGAACGCGACGACGCCTCCGAGCAATGCGAGCATGACGACGAAGTATCCCGATCCTCCGTCGAAGGAGGAGATGCGATACCAATCGACGGCGAGTGAGGCGCAGAAACCGCTGAGAAAGAGTCCGGCCACTCCAGTGAGGAGGCCGACGAAGAAGGAGGTCATCCAGTTCATGGCGGGCTATTCTATTGCCCCATGAGTCATCCCACTACCCACTGTGACGCGTCGACGCCTTAGCGCCGCCAGCCGCACGACCGCCGCTACGATCGGTGCCCGCACGCTTCCTTCGTACCCAACCATCCGCAGCCGCAGAGCGGCGCTTGATGCCTAACGCGCGTCCCGCTCATCGACGAACCACGTGTCGACGGCCAGCCTCGGCGCTTGCACCGAGGGACCCGTCAGCTGCAAAGACAAAAGGCCCCGAAGCTTATTTGCTTCGGGGCCTCCTGTTTCGCTACGAGGCAGCCCGAGCGGCGCCTCCAGGGCTCAACGGAATTCGGCGTGGCGCCACTCGAGCCGACGCTGCTTACCGTGTGCCCTTGTGACGGCCAATCGTTAGGTGCGTCACTGTGGCGGACATCGCCGACGCTGCGTACCGTGTGCCCTGGTGACGACCAATCGTTAGGCGCCTCACTGCGGCGGACGTCGCCCCCCCTGCCCTCCAAATCCCTGCTGCGGATTGCGCAGGCGCTCGGGGAGCTTGCCCCATTGCTCGGGTGTAAGGATCGCCTGCGCTTCCTTGAGTGCTGCGGCGCGATCCTTCTGCGCCGCCTCCAACTTCGGACGCATTTTGCCAAAGAGCGCGCCCATGTCGGGATTGGCGCCAGCGTCCTTCATGACCTTCTGGAATTCAGCGCCAAGGGCTTTCTGTTTGGTGCCTAACGAATCGGCAAGCGGTTGCAGCTTGGCCACCTGCTCTGCACTCAGCGAGATCGTGTCCTTGAGGGCGATAATCTGCGCCAACGGGTTCGCGTTGACCGCGTTGAAGAAGCCGCCGCCTGGTCCGCCGCCCGGGGCGCCGGGCCCACCGGCGCCAGCGTTGCCCCCGCGTCCGCCATTCGCGTTGTTGCCACCACCGGAGATCATCTGGCGAATCATGTCGCGCATGCGATCGGGGCCGACGGTGTAGCGCGCCTGAATGCCAAGCTGGAACGGAACGCGAATTCCGTTCTGTCCTTGGCGCGTGGCGCCGAAACGCTGGTTCACTTCATACTTGTACGAATTGCTGACGGGGTCGAAGCCGCGGACGTAGAGGAGCGTGTTGTCCGTGCCGCGGAACTGCCCCCATCCACTCAGGTTGTTTGAGCCATGGATGAGTTGATCGAGACCGCCTAACGCGTTCACCGTGAGCACGGAGACTGCGAGACGGCGATTCAACCCGAGGAAGTTGGGGCGCCAGTTGAATTGCAGGTCGAGCGACGGCTGCCACGGGCCGCGACACGAGTTGCGTCCAGCAATATGTCCCAGCTGTGCATTCAGGCACTCCTGCACCGAGGATGGTGCAGCCGCGAGCAGCTTCTGAATCCCCTCCGCAACCGACGCATCGGCGGTCGACGCGGGATTGAAAAGGAACGCACGATCGTTGCGCGAGCCATCGCCGTTGATGTCGCTTCCGACCATCGGCGTGAACGGCGACCCGGAGCTCATGCGCCCGAACGCCGTAAGTTCGATGGCCTGGCTGAAGGGATAGGTGATCGTTCCAATGATGGTGTGGCGGCGATCGAAATCGCTCGGTGCCCACTCGCGGATGTTTGGATTTCCAGCGGTCGTCGGAGAACCGAAGCCGCCGAAGCCCCCGCCCCCACCGCCAAAGCCGCCAAATGCACCACCGCCGCCGGCACCCGTCGCTCCCTGGTCGACTGCTTGTCCCCACGTGTACGAGAAGTTGAGGAGTGCGCCCTTGGAGGTAATGCCGCCTAACGAGAGGGTGACCTGGCGCGAATCGCTCGACAAGTCAGAGCTTGTCGCCAGTACCTGGCCGAATGATTGGTTCATGCGCGAGCCGAGCACCGACGTCGCACCAGTGAATGGAACGATCGTATTGGGATCGACGAAGACCGGGCGGTTCGCTTCGCCAGCCATCGTGAACTGCGGCGTGCTGCGCAGGTTGACGTCGGAGAAGCCGGTGAGCGCCGTTCCGCGCGCGTACGACCCTTCGATGGTCAGGTTGTAGCGCTGCAGGAAGCGGTGCTGGATGCCTAACGACGAACGGATGGCGCGACCGGCGGCGAAATCGTTGGCGAACACCGTGACGTTAGGGAGCGACGTCGGGAGCGGATTGTTGATTCCCTGCAGGCATTGCGTTGGAACATTTGAGAGATCCTGTCCAAACGCATCCCAATTGGGCGTTGGGACGGCGGCGCCAATGCACACAAGCTGCGACTCGTTGTTTGGCAAACCGGTCGCGCCAGCTGCGGCAGCAACAAGCCCAATGGAGGGCGAGGAGCGGAACTCTCCGATACCGCCACGAATGACCCACGTCGGCGGCGCGAAACGTCCCTGCTCGGGCATGCCTAACGAATATGTGAAGCCAACGCGTGGCGAGAGGCGGAACTCGGTGGGCACTTTGTCCGTGCGGAAGCCGAATGCCGTTTCGACGGCAGGGTTCAGGTCGGGTGTCTTGCCGAAGTATGACCCCTCGGCGCGCAGGCCATATGTCAGTTGGAACGCGCGAGTCGCGCGCCACGTGTCGCCCAGATAGACCGCCGCATTGGCGCCGGCGCCCTGACGGAGCCGCGGCGTCAGCGTACGGGTGAACATCGCCGGCGTTCCGTTCTCGAAATCAGTGAGGGAGTTGAACGTGTACGTCCCCCAACGATTCGTCGTGACGTCGCGCTCGAACGACTGGAGGTTGAACAACTCGCCGAGCTTGAACCGATGGGCGCCGCCTGACGAGAGCCACGAGGTCTCGTTTGTCGTCTCGAACGAGTTGGTCTTGCCAGCCTGCGGGAGTCCCGTGTTTCCGCCAAACGTCAGCGTGGAGATCCCCGACTGTCCATCACCCAGATCCGAGGAGACCTGCACCCTTCCAAACGGCAAGGCTAAAAACGGATTGCCGTTGTTCTTGGCAACGGAGCCATAGACCTTGAGCTCATTGAGAAAGCGGCCACCGAAGTTCGAGGTCAGGGTTGCCGCGACGCCACCACCGTAGTTACGCGAGTCGCCACCAGTTTGCGGTAGAGACAGCGTGGAAATGCGGGTCGGATCGGAATTGCTGTAGTTCCAATCTCCACGTATAGACAGTGAGTGCCCCCCATCCGTCAGGTAGTCGAACCTAACGAGTCCGGTGTAGTTATCGCCGATTCGGTTGTTCGCGGAGATTCCACGCGGGTCGATGCCGGCTGCGTTGGCGAGGTTGAAGAAACGAGCGACCGAGTCTGGGCTGACGCCGAAGCGCTCGAGTGTGAGCGCGTCGGCATTGCCGAGGTTGGGGACGATGTCTTCGCGGCGCCGGAGCTGGAGGGCTCCAAAGACGAACAGCTTGTCCTTGATGATCGGACCGCCCATGCCGCCGGAAAATTGATTCTGCGTGTAACCTTGCGCGACCGGTGACGTGTCGGTGCCTTCGACTGACAGATCGCGATCGCGGAGTGAATACGTGAAGTTGCCCTGCGGCGTGTTGGTGCCGCTGCGAGTGGTCGATGCAATCTGTCCACCGGAAAACTGTCCGCGCGCGACGTCGTAACCCGACGTGATGACGCGCGAGTTGCGCACTGCCTCCTGCGGGACGGACGAGGAGCCGAACGACAATCCAT
This sequence comes from Gemmatimonadaceae bacterium, assembly GCA_044224185.1. Taxonomy (GTDB): domain Bacteria; phylum Gemmatimonadota; class Gemmatimonadetes; order Gemmatimonadales; family Gemmatimonadaceae; genus SCN-70-22. Next base: position 55,130 of record JBGAKW010000011.1, read on the forward strand.
CGAGCGTGATGTTATTCGCAGTTGGAGCCTGACCCGCGACCGAGAATGCATTGGCCGTCGAGTCGCTGCCGGCAATGCTCACGACGCCTGGCGCCGTGAGCGCGAGTGCCGTCAGGTCCGACGCATCGATGGGAAGACGCGCGGCCTGGTCGGTATTGAGACTGCGCTCCGTGGAACCCGGCGCTGGACGATTGTCGTCGCGCGGAACATTCTGGCGCGCTTGCACGGTGATGGCCGCGAGCTGCGTCGCATTCGTCGTCATGCGGATGTTCACCGTTAGGCGGTCCTCGTCTGCCTGACGGGCAACCTGCGTCACCGAGGGCGCGAGACCCAGCGAGCGCACCGTCACGCGATACTGGCCACCGCCGTCGGGAAAGAGAACGGTGAATTTTCCCTGCGCGTTTGTGCGCGCGCGCCGCGTGACGTTCGATTCGATCGACATCACTTCGACGTTGGCACCTTCGATCGGAAGGTTCCCCTCGGCGCGGATTACGGTGCCGGTGATGATGTCCGTCGTGGAACCGACTTGAGCGCGCGCGGTGACTGGGAGCGCGAAGAGTGCGAGGAGGAGCGGTACAAGACGCAACCGGGCGAGCCGGACGAGATGCAGTGACGACATGAGAAAGTCGGAGGTGGCTACGTTCGCCGTCGCAGATCGCGACGGCGATTAGACGCCGGGGGGGGCCAACCGTTAATAGATGGCGCTTATCGCGCGATGGTTGGCGAGTGGCGATGCGAACCAGCGACGTGATTGGACGCCACTACCTAACGCGCGAGATGCAAAGAGGTTGAGAAATCGCGTGTGGAGGAGCGCGGTGGCCGGGACGAGGGGTGCGCCGGAGTGGCAGGGCGTTGCTTATGTGGCGGCGATCGCGAGCTGGTCGAGCGAAATCGAGCGGCCGACTGGGGGGCCCCCCCAAAACAAATATGCCAGACTCCTGTCTACTTTCCCTCACCACACCATTCCCGATCACATCATCTCATTGCCGATGGATTCCGAGTGGATCACCTACTTCCGACTCGGCGCCAGCCATATCGCCGATTGGAAGGGCTACGACCACATCCTCTTTATTATCGCCCTCACAGCAGGATTCGCCGCACGTGAATGGCGGCGTTTGCTGTGGCTCGTTACCGCGTTCACGCTCGGACATTCCGTCACGCTGGCGCTCGCGACGTTGCGACTGGTGCGCGTGCACGCCGCGGCGATCGAACTCCTTATCGCGATAACAATTCTTGTAACGGCGATGTTCGCTATCGTCTCACGTGTCGCACGTGCAGGTGCAAGTGCCCAGGCGGCGAGTGCATACGTCCCCGAACGCCACCTCGCTCTCTACGCCATGGCCGGAGCGTTCGGTCTCATTCATGGACTCGGCTTCTCCAACTTTCTACGCAGTGTATTGGGAAGTGAGGAGAGCATCGTCGTCCCCTTGCTCGCCTTCAACATCGGACTCGAGATCGGCCAACTGGCGATCGTCGCGTCAGTCTTGGCAATCGGCTGGCTCCTGTGCGACGTGGGCGGCCTAACGAGGCGCCGCTGGGTCATTGCGCTCTCCACAGGGATCGCCGCCGTCTCGATCAAGATGATCATTGACCGCGTTGGGAAGCTCTAACGACGACATGCAACTTCGCGGCAACTCTGGGTCCGTCTTACCGGTTGCGTCGGCGCGCGACGGCGAGCACGCCTATTCTGCCTCCAGCGCCGGGGACGCCGCAGTACCCACCGCTCATAGCGAACCTTCGATCGCTGCCCCATCTTCGGCGCGTCCATTTCGCAGCCGAGGAGTTTCATGTCCGCCCGTTCGTCTCTACTGCTGGCGATCGTCCCACTCGTTCTTCCGTTCCAGATCGCCGTCTCGGTCGCTTCGGCCCAAACGCTCCAACCTTCGGCCTCGTTAGGCAGTCCATCTCGCGCGCGCGCCACAACAACGCCGCTGGCCGACTCACTCGGCATCCGCGACCTTCTCGATGTCGCAACACCGTCCGTTGCCGACCTCTCGTCCGACGGTCGGTGGCTCGCCCTCACCATCGCCGTTAGGCGCGACGCACTCGGCGCCGATGGGAGTCGCGACGGCGACCCAACGTATTTGCGCGCCGCTCCTGTGCAGCTCCTCGTCGTCGATACCAAAACGTTGGAGAGGCGCGCTGTCTTCAAGTCGAAGACCGGAGTGCGCAGCGCTCTCTGGTCACCTGACGCATCGCGCCTCGCCATTCTTACGGTCGACTCGTTAGGCCAGCGCCTGCAACTGTGGGATCGCGTGAGCGGGCGGATGACGGCCGCCCGCCTAACGGCTGGGCAATACGTCGCCGAGAACAGCGAATTGAAATGGAGCGACGACGGCAGGTCGGTCTTCTTCGCGGCTCGTACCGACGCATGGCGCACGCGCGCCCGCGCCCAGTTCGATGCCATTACGAAAGCTCCAGTCATCGTGCTCGACGGCTCCGATTCGTTCCTCGAATGGGATGCGATGATGCGCATGAGCGCCGAGCGTAGTCTATTGGCGATGGACGCCACCACCGGTGCCGTGCGCCCCATTCACGCCGAGGGACGACTCGGCGCATGGCTCGTCTCGAAGGACGGCGAGACAATCACGGTTCAGGAAGACGTCACGCCAAAGACCGACTACGACATCATCTTCGGGCGCGACTTTCGCTTGGTCGCGCAGTCCACGAGCGGCGGCAATCCTCGCACGCTCGTCCCGTCACTGCGCAACGCGACGCTTCTCTGGTCCGAAGACGGCAAGCGTTACGCGCTCGGCCGCGAAGGACGCGTGTGGATTGGGTCGGTCGCAGATACGTCTCGCCGTCAGCTGCTTGGCCCATCAATGGAGCGCCCCGCGCGCAATGATTCGTCGGGCTCCGACACCAGCGCCGCGGCTCGCGCACAACGTGCAAGAGAACGGTTCACTCCCGTGCGCTGGAGTCCCGCAGGCAATTCCATAGCTGCAACAAATAGCGAAGGGATCTGGCTCGTGGACGTTGCGAGCGGAGCCAAGGAGATGATCGCGGCTCTTCCCGATACCACGTCGATGGAACCGCGCCCGCAGCTCGTCGCGTGGAGCGACGACGGCCGATACGTGTACCTCGCGGAGAACTCTCGCACGAAGTGGGAACGCGCCATCACGCGTTACGACGCCCAGACTAAACAGAAGGCGGAGTTGGTGCGTGGCGTTCGCGCCTTCTCCAACCTCCGCCTGTCGAAAGACGGCGCGACTGCCGTTGTCTCCGCGACCGATGGAAACCGCGTGCCCGACATCTGGGTGGGTGACGGCTCGTTAGGCAATCTGCGTCGTGTCACCGACGCCAATGCACAACTCGCGTCGAAGCCCGTTGCACGCACTGAACTCATCTCCTACCTCGACGCCGATGGCAAGACACGCTACGGCGTCCTGCATTACCCCACCGACTACGTGAAGGGAACGCGCTATCCGACGGTATTCATCGTGTACGAGTCGTACTTCGACGATTCGTGGGATGCAGTGGCCAACCTCCTCGCGGCGCACGGCTACGCCGTCGTGAAGCCGAGCGTCGGTTTCGATATCGGATATCCTGGCGAAGCGTGGCTCAAGGGAGTCACTGCAGCTGCAAACGCAGTGATTCAGATGGGCGTGGCCGACAGCGCGCGACTCGGGGTTCACGGAACGAGCTACGGCGGATACGCCACCAACCTCCTCGTGACTCAGACCGATCGCTTCAAGGCGGCGATCAACATGAGCGGAAAGGTGGACGTCATCTCGTTCTACACCGATTCACCGCGACTCGGCGTGCGCAACGTGCACGCAGCGGAGAAGAGCCAGGATCGGATTGGCGCGACGCTCTGGCAGCAGCCGCAGAAGTATGTGCAGCAATCGGCGGTGATGTTCGCGGATCGAATCAAGACGCCGTTGCTGCTGATGACTGGCGGCGAAGACCACAATGTTCCGGCGATCAACACACGCGAGATGTATTACGCCTTGCGACGGTTAGGCAAACCGGTGGTGTGGGCGAACTATACATATGGTGGTCACGGGACACCGATGACAACGGAGTCGGACTTCGTTGATTATCACCAGCGCATTCTCGACTGGTACGCCAAGTACCTGCAGCCGAAAAAGGGGGCGAATGTGAGTGATGCGGGAGGGCACGACTGAGCGGCTCGCCCAACGAGTCACGCCCTCTTCGGCCGCATGAGAAGGTGCGGCATCACCGGCAGGATGATGTGGCTTACCCACGAAGTTCCTACTTGTACACTGGACCTCGCGCACGTCCGCGATCATCTCTTCGCGCGCTTACGGGCTGGGGGCTTCGGACCCCCTGTGCGAATCAAGAGCGTTCCCTTGCCTGACGCTGGCAAGGGAACGCTCGCCCCATCAACCGCCGCGGCAACGAGCGCTTCGATATCGGGAGATTTCAAGTCATTGGCCGATGCCAGCTCCAAATAGCGCGCCTGCTTTCCCGAGCCACGCAGCAGCTTCTTCGGATCGTTCAGCGTCTTTGCCTGATTGAGGTAGAGCCGCACCCCCTCGTCGCGAAGAGAAATCGAAACGATGCCGTGAATTCCATGATGATCGGGCGAATACGCAATCACGATCGAACTCGTGTAGTCGTACGCCAATTCATTCGCGGCAGGGAATCGTTTGCGCAGCGCCGCACGTACCGAGCGAAAGAGTTTCTGCTCCTTCTCCCCGAACCTAACGATGAATGAGCGGAGCACTTCTTCTGGCGCAGGAATTCCCTTCTCGACTTTAGCCGTCACAGCTTCGTCTCCGTCGTGGTGAGCAGGTCTGCCTTGGCGTCGCCCAACCTGGAAACGCAACAACAGGCACGTCAATTCGACGCGTGTGGTCGGGGCGCACCATCTCGTTGCAGCTGGCCGAGTGATTGCTCATGGCACGATCTTCGGCCTAACGATGAACATCAGCGCATCAATCGTGTTGGCCGGACGACACGGTTGGAAGTCGAGCGATCCACAGACCGGCACCGGCCCCTGCGCCTTCGCGTTAGGTATCACCGGGATGTTGAGCACCGACTGCTGCGTCGCCGAATGGTAGACCGTGTTCCGACCCGGTTTCCCCGCGGGTGCAAACCCCCAATCCGGCTGCGCAATCGGAGAGGGCGCCATGATCGTTACCTCGAGGCGATGTCCCTCACGAATCACTGCGCCGATCGGAGGGAGCGACATTTTGATCTCGTAGACCCGTCCCGGTATCAGCGGGACGTTCTTGCTGAAGCTGTGCCGAATGGCGTCGGGGCGAGAGCGTGCGGGATCGATCGCGCGCATCGAGGCGCGCAGGAGGCCGCGCTGCAGGTACTGCACGTCGCCGTTAGGATAGAGATCGTGCAGGTCAACGACGAAATCGGCGTCTTCGTGTTGGATGCTCACGTAGAACGTGATTTGCGGCGCGCCGAGTATCGCCATATCGGCCGTCATCGGCGCGCTGCGGTAGACGAGAACCCCCTCCGGTTCGACTGGGAGCGAGAACTGCTGGTTGCTGCCGATGAGCTCTGTGCCCGTGGGGTACGTGTAGGTTCGCGGCGCCGTCTGTTCGGCAGACGATGGTTTGTCTGAAACGAGCTGCGCATCACCCGTGAGGTAGAACGGCTGCATCTTGGCTTCTGGCACCGGCCACGCGCTGTGCGTCGTGATCCAGTTTGGCGTCGACTGCCCACCGCCTAACGCTGTGCCACCCTTGCGCGACACTTCCCAGAAGACGGTGACGGGCTGCTCTTTGTCGACGCCGTTGTCCGTTCCCTTGAGCCAACGATCGAACCAGCGGACCTGATCGTCCTGAAAGACTTTCTGCCCGAGCACGACACCATGTCCGCCAGGGAGCACGTACAGGCGCTTCGGAACCTTCAGACGATGAAACAGCGTGATGCCGCCGGTGATTTGTGTCTGGAAGTCCTGCCACCCCATTCCGACGATCGTGGGTACGTTCACGCGATCGACGTACGTCTCGGTCGCGCGCACCTTCCAGTACGCATCGTCATACGGGTGCTCAGAGATCTCCTTGACGTAATCGATTTGCGGATGTGCTTTCGCGTTAGGCTCGCATTCCTTGTCGCCCCACCCGATGCGCGCGTTCATCCCCGCACTGGAGAGCGCTGGCTGATACAGCGTGAACCAGCGCGAGGTGAATCCGATGTTGAACATCCCGCCGGGATAGAGCGCGTCTTCGTAGACGCTGGCCGTGATGCTCGACGTGACCATCGCCTTGAGCGCCGCCGGATGTTTTGCCGCGACGTAATACGCCGTGTGCGCCGGATACGACGACCCCCAAAGGCCGACCGCGCCGTTGCTCCACGGTTGCTTCGCAATCCAGTTGACGATCTCCGCGCCGTCGGCGCCGTGAGATTCGCCGTTGAGGAACGAGAAGGTTCCTTGCGAGCACCCTGTGCCGCGCACGCTCACGCCGATGTACGCGTACCCCTTGTCGAGCCACGTCGGATTTGGGCCAGAGCCGGCGGCGACGTAAGGGTCGTACTGCATGATCGTCGGATACTTCCCGTTCTGTGTCGGCCGATAGGCGACATACGCGATGCGCACGCCATCGCTCAACGGGATGTAGCCGTAGTCGCGGTGGTACGGCGACGGAGTATTCTGGGAGTGGACGGCGAGCCACGGTGTGAAGACCGCGAGGCTGGCGGCCATTGTGAGGCGGAACATTGATTTCCTCATCGGGCGCACGAGGATGTGTGCAGGGATGGAGAAGTGCGAGTGCGGAACCTCTCCGCATCGCCACCGCAACTTCGGCGCACTGCATGGCGCACGCAAGGCAAAAGGAACGACGCGCACCATTCATCGCGGCTACATGCGAATGCGCAGCCACCAGAGAAATGCGCTGATGGAGAACGCGAGAACGCCCGCGACCTGCATGTCGTACGCCCACTCCGGTCGAATACTGCAACCGTCAGCTGCAATGCGTCGACGGCTCCTGGACGCGAATCCCTACTCGTCGCGCATCCTGAAGAACGCCAGCACGTACCCATCCGCGTCGGTGACTTCGAATCCCCACAGGCCATCGTCGATGAACGCCAACTCCTTCACGAACGACGCCCCACGCCGCTTGAACTCATCGAAGAGTCGATCGGGGTCCAGCGTGTAGAGATACGCATCCCAGCGCGCCCACTCGTGCCGCGTATGATTGGGTTGCGGCACCACTTCCGGCGTTATCGCCTTGAGCATCACGCCAACGCCGTCGCGACTCACGCGGGCGTAGTACACGTCATCGGGCGGACCTTGGAAGTCGAGCTCAAATCCAAAGCGCTCGATATAATGCGCGACCGATGCCTGAAGGTCGCTAACGATAAAAAACGGCGTGATTGACTTGATGTTCTCCGCACTATTCGTTGCCATAGGGCGTGATCCCAGTGCGTCAGCTTCGCGTGAAACCGCAATAAACGTCGTCACGTAGTGTATACAAATCTGCACTCACAAGGCTCGCGTGCAACTCGAAATCCGACAGCTCTCCAAGACCTACCCCAACGGCGTCCACGCGCTCGCTGGCATCGACCTCTCCATCGGCAACGGCTTGTTTGGTCTCCTCGGCCCCAACGGCGCCGGGAAGTCCTCGCTCATGCGCACCCTCGCAACCCTCCAACTCCCCGATAGCGGATCGATCACCTTCGGCGACATCGACGTCCTCGCCGCCCCCGATGCGTTGCGACGAGTCCTCGGATACTTGCCGCAGGAGTTCGGACTCTATCCCACCATGTCCGCCGAAGTCACGCTCGACCACTTCGCGACCATGAAAGGGATCACCGCTCGAAACGAGCGACGCGATCTCGTTGCGCACCTCCTGAATCAGGTCAACCTCTACCAGGTCCGCAAGAAACACGTCGGCACTTTCTCTGGCGGCATGAAGCAGCGACTCGGCATCGCCATCGCCCTCGCCGGCGCGCCGCAGTTGCTCATCGTCGATGAGCCCACTGCCGGACTCGATCCTACAGAGAGCCAGCGCTTCCTCAATCTCATTGCCGAAATCGGCGAAGACATCGTCGTCATTCTCTCCACACATATCGTGGAGGACGTGCGCGAGCTCTGCCGATCAATGGCCATCATCAACAAGGGGCGCGTTCTCTTCACGGGCGATCCGGAACAAATCGTCGCCACGCTGCAAGGTCGCATATGGAAAAAAACGGTGACTAAAGCAGAACTGCCTGTCGTTCAGAAAGAACATCACGTCATTTCGGCACAACTCCTCGCCGGACGCCCCGTCGTGCGAGTCTACGCCGACCAATCGCCTGGTGATGGCTTCAAACAGGTCGAGTGTGACCTCGAAGACGTGTATTTCCATCAACTGAGTCTCGTAGCACGCGCCGAGGGGGGAGGACGCTGAGATGCTCGCCTCGATCGCGCGCTACGAAATCCGCTTCCACCTCACTCGCCCCACGACGTGGATCTACCTCGTGCTGTTCATCGCCGAGGGAATCCTGTTCATGGGGACGGATATCGAAGTGTTGGCTGGTGGTGGAGTGGGGTCGATCGCGCGCAATGCTCCATTCTCTATCGCGGCTGCACTTCTCACCTTCGCCGCCATCAATCAAGTCATCGTCACGGGAATCGTCGGAACGTCGGTGCTGCGTGACTACCAATACCGAACGCATCAACTCCTCTTCACGACGAGCATCACGAAATACGAATACCTAACGGGGCGCTTCGTCGGCGCCTTTGTGGTGATGGTGCTTCTGCACCTGGGGATGCCGCTTGGCCTCTGGATCGGCGCGGCGATCCCGTGGCTTGACGCAGCGCGCGTCGCAAAGACGTCGCTCCCAGTCTACTTCTCCCTTTATGCGACGCTCGTCGTTCCGACGCTTTTCCTAACGAGTGCGATATTCTTCGCCGTTGGTGCGACCACACGAAGCCTGTTCGCGATCTACACGCAGGGGCTCGCGCTCCTGGTGGTTCAGCTGGCGACATCATCACTGCTCGCCAACGTCAACAATCAGATCGTCGGGGCACTCGCCGATCCATTTGGCATCGCCGCGTTCGGCGTGGTCACCCGCTACTGGACCGTCGCGGAAAAGGGGAGCGCGATGGTCACGCTCTCGGGGCTACTCCTTCTCAACCGCGCTGTGTGGGTAGCCGTGGGGCTCGCGATTCTTGTCCTGACGTTCGTGACGTTTCGCTTTCGTGCTTCGGCGCCTTCGTTAGGCGGCACGAAACGAGTCGAGGTCGACAACGCGCCGCCGCCTGCACCCCCCTTCGCTCGCCCGCACCAGCGATTCGACGTGGTGGCGTGGCGCGCGCAAATCGTGAGCAGCGCTCGACTCTCGTTCTGGAGCATTGTTAGGCAACCGCCGTTCATTGCGATCGTTGCCATTGGCGTCATCCTCCTCTTCGTATCATCGAGCCGCGTTGATGCGCTGTACGCGCAGCCCAGTTGGCCGCTCACTTACACCATGGTCGAAGCGCTTTCTGCGACGTTCGTCCTTCTCTTCGTCCTCATCGTGACGATGTATGCGGGCGAAGCGGTGTGGCGCGAGCGAGAGCTCAAAGCCGATTTCGTCGCGGATGCGCTGCCCGTGCGAACGAGCGTCTCGCTGATTGGAAATCTCATCGGCCTCGCGCTGATGGAGGCGCTACTGCTCGCGCTCCTGATCGTGGTCGGCGTCATCATCCAGACGGCGAAGGGATACACCCACTACGAGTTGGGGCTTTACCTGCGATACCTGTACGGGACCACATTTCCGTCGCTGGTGCAGCTGACGGTGCTTGCTCTTCTGGTGCACACCGTGGTGAACCAGAAATTCGTCGGTCACGCCGTGATGGTGCTCATCTGGGGCGCACAACTCCTTGCGTCGCAGCGTGGCGTGGGGCATCCGCTCCTTCGATACGCCCAAACTCCGGCATTTCGCTACTCGGCGTTTTACGGATTCGGACCTTTCACTTCTGAGCTCACATATTCGGCACTGTATTGGAGTGGCGTGGCGGGATTGATTGGCGTTGCTGCACTCCTGCTTTGGGTCCGCGGCACCGAGACTGCGTGGGGTGTGCGGCTGCGAGCGGCTCGGCAGCGTTGGAGCGCATCCGCGGCACGCATGGGTGTCGTCTCGCTTGCAGTTGCCGGCGGTGCCGGAGGAGCAATCTTCTACAACACCAACGTCACGCATGACTATCGCTCGGCGACAACGCTCCGACACATGAAGGCGCAGCACGAGCTGCGTTACAAGCCCTTGGCTCAGTTGGATCTCCCGCGTCTCGTCGCAGCCGACATTCGTGCCGACCTCAAGCCCGAGAACCAGTCGATGGCGTTGAGCGGGACGTTTGCTTTCGTGAACAAGAGCGGCCGCGCGATCGATTCACTCGTGCTCACTCAGGAGCACGCCGATCTGGCGGTCGACACGCTTGAGTGGAGCAAGGCTAACACGGTACTGCTGACGGATTCGACCCATCGCACGATGTTGTTCCGGCTCGCGACGCCGCTTGTGCCTAACGACACGCTGCGCCTCCGCTACAAGGCGCGCTTCGCCTCCCACGGCTTCTCACAGGATGGTCCGACTACGGCGATAGCAGCGAACGGAACGTATTTTCGCGTCGATTGGTTCCCGCAGCTCGGCTATCAGTCGTACGACGAGTTGATCGATCCGAGTGAGCGAGCGGCGGAAGGGCTGCCACCGCGCATTCGAGTTGCGTCGATTGACGACGTGGCAGCGCGCTCGAACGCGTACATGTTGGGCGCCCACGCCGATCGAATCACTTTCCACGCCGTGGTCAGCACCGCGCCGGACCAGATCGCGGTGACGCCGGGAAAGCTGGTGCGCGAGTACACCGAGAATGGACGCCGAGTTTTCGAGTACGCATCAGAGGCTCCGATGTCCAACGACTATGCCGTGATGTCCGCGCGTTACGCCACGCACCACGAGAGGTACCGCGGCGTGGATTTGGAGGTGCTATTCGAGCCAACGCACACGTTCAACATCGGCCAGATGGTGGCGTCGATGAAGGCATCGCTCGATTACTTCACGGCGCACTTCGCTCCGTACCAATTCACGCAGTTGCGAGTCGTGGAGTTTCCTCGTTATGCGCAGTACGCACTTGCGCTTCCGGGGACGATTCCGTTTTCGGAAGCGGCGGGATTCATCGCACGGTCGCCTAACGATGAACAGGCGCTCGACATGCCCTTCTACGTCACCGCACACGAGGTGGCACACCAATGGTGGGGGCACCAGGTCGCGGGGGCCAACGTCCAAGGCTTCACCTGGCTGTCAGAAGGACTCTCGAACTACTCGGCGCTCACCGTCATGGAAAAGGAATTTGGCGCGGCGCGACTCCAGACATTCCTTGCATTCGAGCTCGATCAGTACCTGCTCGGACGCGGCACAGAGCGCGGTGCAGAGCGCCCGCTGATGTTGGTGGAGGGACAGCCATACATCCATTACAACAAAGGGTCGATCGCGCTGTACGCCTATCGAGATCTCATTGGCGAGGAGGCAATGAATCGCGCGTTATCGAAGTTTCTCGCCGCGACCGCGTTCAAGGGTCCACCGTACCCAACGAGCCGAGATCTGGTGCAATACCTCGAGGATGAGACGCCCGACTCGCTCAAATACGCGAGCACTGACCTCTTCAAGACGATCACGCTTTGGGACAACCGGACTCAGTCTGCGACTGCAACGCCTCGCGGCGATGGGACATTCGATGTGCGCATTCGAGTGACCGCTCGTAAGGTCCGCGCGGATAGCGTCGGAGCCGAGCAGTCGATTCCTTTGGGCGATTTGGTGGACCTTGGCGTCTTTGCCAAATCAGCAACCGGGAATCCGCTCAGCGCGCCACTCGTTATGCGGAAGGTCTGGCTTCGCAGTAGCGATACGACGTATTCCGTTGTGGTGAAAGAGAAACCGGTGCTCGCGGGAATCGATCCGTACAACAAGCTGATCGACCGTGATCGTCGTGATAATGTGCGAGCTGTAACGATGAACGCCGCTACAGAGCAAAAGTAGTTTCATGCGCATCCTCCTCCACATCTCCATGCTCCGCGCACAACGCCAAGTCATCTCGGTCATTGCGCTCATCAGCGCGCTCTCGACACATGCGGCATCGCAGGAACAGCGCCGAATGCCGGTCGAGACGTATCGACGCGCTCAGCAGATGCTCGCGGGCAATGCCGAACTCCTCGTCCTGCGCGACAAGATCACGCCCAACTGGATCGGGAGTGGTGACCAATTCTGGTATCGCGTGAGTACTCAACGCGGGAGCGAGTTCGTGTACGTCGACCTAACGAGAAAGGTGCGACGCCCTGCCTTCGACCACTCCCGCCTCGCCGCGTCCCTCGCCAAAGCCGCCGACACAACGCTCAGCAGCGATTCGCTCCCGTTCCAGACGCTCACTTGGCTCGAGAAGGGAAAGTCTACCAGCATCAGTGTCATGTTGCGTGGCAAGGCATGGCGATGCGACCTGGGGCAATACGTCTGCGACACGACCGCTCTCCCATCGTCGCCCAAGCCTAACGAGTTGCCCTCCCCCGACGGGAAGTGGGCGTTGTTCACGAAGAACTACAATCTGTGGATACGCGACGTCGCGACGGGTGCTCTTCGTCAACTCACGACGGATGGCGCCGAGCGCTACGCGTATGCCGGTCACCCCCAGCAGAACACGAACTTTGTGTCCATGCAGCGAGTCGGAATGCCGTCACCGCCCGTCGCGCTCTGGTCGAAGGATTCGCGCAGGGTGCTCGTGCATCGCATTGACGAGCGAGGTGTGCCGCTCTCGTATCTCGTGCAAAACGTTCCCGAGGGAACACTTCGTCCGAAGCTTTGGTCCTTTGCTTTTCCCTTCCCGGGCGATTCCGCGGCGACGGCGCGCACGTACGCGATCGACGTCTCGACGGCGGGGGGGCACGCGATCCCCGTGCAAGGGAGCGAAGCACTCGTGATGCTGGAGTCGCCGATCGCCATGCAGCAAGCCTGGTGGGGCGATTCGTTAGGCACCGTTGCGTACATGATCTCCCCTAAACGGGGGATGAAGAGCTACTCCCTCATTGCCATCGACGTTGCAACGGGTGCCACGCGCACCATTGCTACCGAGAGCGGCTCGACATTTGTCGAGGCGACGCCGACGCTTTCGCTGCAGCCGAACGTCCGTGTCACATCCGATGGCAAAGAGGTGATCTGGTACTCGGAGCGTGACGGATGGGGACAGCTCTATCTCGTCGACGCGGCAACCGGCCTGGTGAAGAATCGCATCACGACAGGCGAGGGTATCGTCCGGTCCATACTCAAGGTCGACGAGCATGCCCGCCGCATCTGGTTCGTTGCCAGCGGACGCGAGTCGGGGCGCGACCCGTATCTCCGCCATCTCTACTCCATCGCGTTCGACGGATCCGGGCTCACGCTGCTCACTCCCGAGGACGCGGACCACGACATCACACTATCGCCTAACGAGCGCTGGTTCATCGATCGCTGGAGCCGAGTCGACCTCTCACCGGTGACCGTGGCACGGTCGTTGGATGGAAAAGTCGTGATCCCTATCGAGCGTGCTGACGTGTCACGACTTCTCGCCACGGGGTGGCGATACCCCGAGCGCTTCGTCGCCAAGGCGGCGGACGGAACAACCGACGTCTACGGCATCATCATCAAACCTGCTGATTTCGACTCGACCAAGCGTTATCCAGTGATCGAGGAGATCTACCCCGGTCCGCAGTCGATTCAGGTTCCGAAGTCGTTCACCCCTGGCAATGACCACCGCGCATTGGTCGAGCTGGGGATGATTGGCGTCGAAGTCGACGGACGCGGGACTCCGTACCGCTCCAAGGCGTTTCACGACTATTCGTACGGCCATCTCGAAACCGGTGGCGGACTGGAAGATCACCTTGCAGCCTACAAGTCTATTGCAGCAAGCCGTCCGTGGATGGACCTCGACCGCGTCGGGATTTACGGACACTCCGGCGGAGGGTTCGCGTCGACGCGCGCCATCCTCATGTATCCCGACTTCTACAAGGTCGCGTTTTCCTCGGCGGGGAATCACGACCAGCGAGGCTATGTCGGCCTTTGGGGAGAGACGTATCAGGGGATGCCTAACGGCAACAACTACGTGCAGCAGGCGAACGTCGCACTTGCGTCGCGGCTCAAAGGGAAGTTGATGCTGTCCTATGCCGACATGGACGACAACGTTCCTCCAGCGCTCACGATTCAACTGATCGATGCGCTCACGCGAGCCAATAAGGAGTACGACCTTCTACTGATCCCGAACGGAAATCACGGCTACTACGCGAATCCGTATCTGCGTCGTCGTCGCTGGGACTACTTCGTGACGAACCTGATGGAGATCATGCCGCCGACGGACTTCAAGATCGTTGAGCCGGTCGCCAACCCGCGCGTGTTGTTGGGGTCGCAGCCGTGAGCTCGCTCAAGGCGGGTCTAATTCAAAAACGCAGCCACTGAGGGCGCCACCTGATTCCTCCGCCGACACCGACGGAGAGGTAATCGGTCTCGACACTCACAACTCAATACTTAGGTATTTACAAAAGTATTGAACGGATATAGAATCTCCTCGTCAGGGCGCTCAACCCGACCACAAGGACCCAATCAGCCATGCTTCAATCCGCAGTCGCCGACGAAATCTTTCACGCTCTGGGCAACCCCACACGACGAAAAGTCGTGGAGCTCTTGTCCCGTGGTCCAGCCACCGTCAGCGAACTCGCCGCGCCGTTCGACATGCAACTCCCCTCATTCGTGCAACACCTCGGCGTCCTCGAACGGAGTCGTCTGATCAAGTCAAGAAAGAAGGGGCGCGTGCGCACCTACGAAATCGCGCCCGAACGATTGAAAGTCGCCGAGACCTGGCTCAGCGAGCGACGTCAGGAATGGGAATCGCGCTTCGACCGCTTTGACCAATACGTCAAACAACTCAAGGACAAGGAATCCAAATCATGAGCACCTCAGTCGCCTTCGATCCAAAACTCGACATCGTCATCGAGCGCTTCATCGACGCCCCAACGCGCCTCGTCTGGGACGCGCTGACGAAGCCAGAGCACCTAAAAGAGTGGTACATGCCCAGGGCGTGGGGGCGCGTCGCGCGTGCCGAACTGGATTTGCGACCGGGCGGAATCTTCAGCATCGACATCGCCGTTGGTGACGGTCGGGAAGTGCCTAACGTCGGTTGCGTGCTCGAGGCGATTCCGCAGAAGCGACTCGTGTACACATCGATGCTGTTCCCGGGCTATCGCCCCGCGGTCTTCGACGACATTCCGATCACGGCCATCATCACCATCGAAGCCGTTGGATCAGGGACGCGCTACGTCTTCACGGCGCTACACCGCAACGAAGAGGATCTCGAGAAGGACAAAGAATCCGGATGGCTCGAGGGGGCAAACGTCGCCGCCGATCAGCTGGTCGCGCATGTGATGTCGCTGAAGTAGAGACACGAACACTACTTCCCGTGCGCGACCACCCCGCTGCGTAGCATGATGACGAGCCCCGATACGCGTTCGCTCAAGATCGGGGCTCCGCACACTGCTGCGAGGAGGATCGGGACGACGATGTAGACGATCCCTGCCCTCCCTCGTCGAACCCAAGAGCGACATCACCGCCCACATCGAACGGGAGCAGAATCCGGCTCGCATCCGCCGCGATTTTCGACCTCGATCGCTACGGGATTTGAACGATCGCCGCCATCGTACGCCCAAGGAAACTGAACACCGACTCGAATCGCCCTTGCGCCTTGGTCTTTGCGCCTTCGCGCGGAACTCCAGCTCCGCGAGCGATCACGTAGATCTTTCCCGTTCCGTCATCGACTTCGTAGGCGCCGTTGCCGAGTAGCCCGGCGCTCTTTGTCACGGTACCGGAGATGCGCACGTTCTTGCCTTCGTACTTCTGAGGCTGATCGAGTAAGTCGCGGATGTGAATTGTTCCTGCGCAAGCATTCAAACCCAAGAGCACCACTCCAAGCATTGCTGTCGTACGAGCGTGGCGCGCGAAAACCGTCGTCATGGTACCCTCTGCCGAGTTTGCCTACGGTGAACCATCGCTTGCATCCTAGGCTCGAACCTTGTCTGATGTGCGCACGACGACAAGAGTCATTCGAGACGGGATGTTGAGAGTTCGAGAGCGCTACATCACGCAACGGATGGAGAGTCAATCGAAATGATGAGCGCGACATTGTTCTTCAACCCCAAACTTGATTTCGCGGTCCAACGGTAGGTCGACGCGCCAAGTCTTTCCGGGTGAGAGGTAAGGCGGCAGAGCCACGGCTGCACGATGGATCAAGGGCGGTTAGTGCACCCGCTATCTCATCTCGCGACGGCCAGCGTCGACATGGGAATGAGCCGCGCGGCGTTCTGCATCGTGAGGAGGTTCGACGTTCCCACCGTCACCTTGACCATGAAACGATCGGCGACGAGCACGTGAAGCTCGCCCTGACCTGATTCTGCGGTGAATTCCTCGTATGCAGGATAGCCGTTTACCGTCGTGTGACGCTGAGTGGTGCCAGCAGTCGCAGGTGGCAGCGTACGCAGCGTTTGGCGCATCAACATGAGGACGTCCGCGTTGCCGCACGAATCCATGATCTCGACGCTAATGGTCTCCTCCTTACGATCGAAATCGACGGTTGTCCGCGACACCGCTTCAGTCGGATCGGTCTCCGAGACAGGAGTACCACGCCTCCATCCCGGGAGTGAGGGATAGAATCCTTCCAACCGAGTGCCGGAGACCGGCTGACACGGCTGTGCGGTCGTTCTTTGCGCGCGGGCGGTCATCGGGAGAACGGACAGCAGTACGACGCCGACGGTCCGCCCGAGGTACCTCGTTAGGCAGGAAGCCGGAACAGCGGGATGTGAGTGGCGCGACATCGTGCACCTCGAGGTCTATGCCGGCTACAATTCTGGACGGACAGGTTCGCGAGCGAAAGAGTGTGTCGACGTCGCGACAGACAGGCGCCAATGAGTCGACCGTCTTAAGGGCGCTGAGAATCGAGGGCCCGGCGAACGCAGTGGTATGGGCTGTCCGCCGGCACTTGAAATTCCCTAACACTCATCCCACAAATTCGGGAGCAGGATGAGGATATAGCCTAACTCGACGAAGCCGCAGAAGGATCGGCATGGCGCTCGTAGCGGGTGACAATCCGCCGGAAGTTGTGCAGCCAGGCGAACAGCCGTTCGAGTTTCCACCGACGCCGATAGCGCCGCAGTGCGCGACCATCCGGCGGCGCGTGGCGCCGCGTCGCCCGATGGGGCGCGATCCGCATGATGCCGTGTTGCACCTGCAAGCGCGTATCCAACCGATCGCTGTCGTAGGTGCGATCGCTGATCACGCGGTGCACCGGGGCGCGCGTCATAAGCACGTCCAGTGTGCGTTCCACCAACGTCACTTCATGCGGCGCAGTACTCGCGATCCGGATGGCGACAGGAAGACCATTGCGGTCTGCAATGGCCATGATCTTGGCCCCCGTCGTCGGCGGCGACGCGATGGCTCTCGTTAGGCTTCGCGCGGTTAGGACTCCGCGGGCGATGTTTCCCGGTCGAAAGGTTGGAGCTTTCGATTTTGGCTACGAGGGGAGTTTTCTCGCGTTAGGGTGTGACCCACGCGCGCGGCTGGAGTGCCTGCTCGAGATTCGGGAACGGGTGAAGCAGGGCGTGGCGATTGTGGTTGCGCCGAAGTCGTGCTGATTTTCGGGATTGCGCGGAATCGGATGAAGAAGTGAGCATTACATGGTGCGGACGTAGCGCATGAGTCGCGGCGAGTAGGGAAGCAGATTCCAAGCTGTTTCGTCAAATGTGAAGAACTCGGGGACTCTCGTACTGCCGTCGCGCAAGAAGGCTAAGCCTGTGAAACTAGAAAACGGGGATGTTGTCCAGTTCTACGATTGCGGTCGCTGACGCTTCGTTAGGCAAAGCGATCGTAAGTTCCATCGTCAAGCCGGATCTGCCTTCTTCTTTTGTCTATAGCGGCATTCTCACGGATCAAGTTTGTAAATCGGAGGTAATCACGCGGATTGCATCGATGAGCGCGTAAGCATCTTCAGGCGGATCCTGTAATACGCGTCCGTAGTCTTCGATCGCTTTGCGAGTTTGAGAAGCTGACATGGGCGTTCCCTGAGTCAGTCGCTCGAGTTCATAGCATCCACCTGCCGCGAGAAGACCCATCAGTACTTTCACCCACGGTACCAGCGCAGTGCTAATTTCCGGTCTCCGGGAATGCGAGTTTGGGGCGACGGTTCGACGCCGATGCCGCTCCCCACGAAATCGAGGACGACTCGGAAGTCGTCGGTCCCGCGTCCGGTTTGCGCGTCATTGGTGAACCAACGCGTCGCAATTCGACCTCGTCGAGCAAAGAATGTCTGATCTCTATGAGTTGCCGGCGCGGATGCTCAATCGCATCTGACGGAGCCATGCATTTAACCACGCGGTCCATTCAGTTTCAAACGTCATGGAGTCGAACGAGTGGATCCGTTTCGCTCGAATGACTCGCGGCACCTCGCGCCGAAGACTATCTGATACGTGTTCGCAACGTGCAACTTCGGAAATTGACACTAAGGTGTTGAGATCGATCATGACATCCATTTGTAGCTCGCGTTTCGCTTTGAGAAAGCGAATTCGGGGCTTAAACCCAAGTGCCGGATCGCGACTGGTTAGAACAATCACGATACTCAGAAGTCCGTCGCCATATTCGTGTGAAGCGAACTCCTTACGAGTGGGGCCGGCCAACGAGATGACGATGGGAGTCAGTCCCGACTCCTCCGAAAAGTCACCAGTGATTCGCAGCAACATGTCGGCCTCGTCTTCTTAGCGAATAATTTTGTTTCCAGGTGGAAGCCTACCCTGAGTCTCTAAGTATTTTTGAATTGCCGTACGCTCGGCGGAGAGGGCTTCCTGTAAAGTTCCCGTCGATTGCGTTCTATAGAGCAAACCCCGATCTGCAAGATATGTCGGAGAGTATCGCGTCGAGGGACTCTTTGTTGTTCCGAACTTCCACACTTCTCCTGCCTCCATCCAGACCTGACCTTGGGGCTGTGTAAAGCCGCGACGCATGACTGGACGGAACCCAGGTTCCGTTGCGATTAGCGCATACTGTTCAACTACCACGTCCTCCGCGACTCGGACGCCTGTGCGCGAAGCTGGCGTCATCGCGGCGGCCAATGCACCAGACGCCAGTCGGCCCATTCCGTCGCCGACAGTCAGGTCATAGAGCGACATCACAATCTGTTCGCGAATTTCGCTTTCGCGACGTGCAATGTCTTGCTGCACGACAGCTGCAATGCGAGCGCCTAGTTCGATTCGACAGCAGAGCTGTCTTCCCCATGGATCTCGCTGAGATACAGGCTGGTCTTCAACGTATGCAAACGGTGACCAACTCGGTGTTGAGTCCGCTGCCATCGCTGGATCAACACTCGTCCACCGTCCAATCGCCGACGCATAGTAGCGCGCCCCGAAGTAGTCGAGCTGACTCTCCGCGTCCCGCTCCTTTGTTGTGAACCGCTCCTTCGTCCCGCTGCCTAACGAGCGCGCCGGCATCAACACGCCCCAGGGATCG
Organism: Gemmatimonadaceae bacterium; assembly: GCA_044224185.1. GTDB lineage: Bacteria > Gemmatimonadota > Gemmatimonadetes > Gemmatimonadales > Gemmatimonadaceae > SCN-70-22. The sequence continues at coordinate 74,573 of JBGAKW010000011.1, forward strand.
TAGTCGAAACTCTCGGTCACGGTGGCGCCCTGCACGGCCGCCCGGGTGCTGCCTAACAAGTCGGTATGGTAGTAGCTCCGCGTCCCGCCGCTCGGCAGCCGCCCGATCACGCGCGTATCGGCCAGGAGATTGAAGTAGGCACTCACCACCGCACCCGCTCCACTCACCGTGAAAACGCCGAGCGGTGTCCGCCCCTCGAGGAGATAGACCTCGGTGTTCCCCGCGCCCACCGCCTTCGCGATCCGTTGCCCGAACTCATTGTAGCGATACGCGGTCGTCGTCCCACTCCGCGTGAACGACAGCGGGAGGTTCTGATAGTCGTATGTCGCCGCCGAGAGGCTGTATGGGGCGGGGGCGGTGAGCGTGTTCCGTTCGCATCGTACGTGAAGCTCCCCGCCTCCGCGTCCCATGTCTCCGCCGTCACGCCCGCCGCCTCCGTGATACTCGTTAGGCGATTGCTGCTGGCGGCGAGGGAGTAGGTCAGACTGTCGATCAGCGCCCCGGTCTCGTTCCGGCGGCGCAGTGTCGTGAGGTTACCACTCGCGTCGTAGGTGATCCCGGCGAGATCATAGGCCAGCGTCGAGGTCCATGCGGTGCCGTTCCAGGTCGAATAATCGGCGCTCTTCAACCGATTGAGCGCGTCGTACGTGGGGAAATCGTACTTGTAGCGCTTGTTGCTGGCGGGCGTCCCGGCGGCGTAGAAGTCGCCCGTGCTGATGGTGCTATTCGCGTTGTAGCTGTACGCCGCGGAGAAGGGGTACGTCGTCGTGGCGGGATCGCCGATCTTCGCGAGCTGCTCGCGGATCGTGTAGACGTACGGCACGGTCGGACCACCCGAAAAGGCGCGACTCGCCAGCACGCCCGACGGGCGATAGGTGTAGGTGACGTCTGGCGAACCTGGCTTCGTGCTGGACGTTGCGGCGAAGACTTTCCACAGGAGCCCGCCCGTGTCGTAGTCGTACCACTGATACCAGTCGTTCGCACCCCTTCGTGAGCCTCGGCATCGTCGCGCGGTACTCAGTACGCAGAAGCGAATCTTGGGTTCGTCAATTCACACATAAGTCGCGCGACTCGGCTAGAAGAAGGAGTGCGTTTCGCGGTTCGGTGACGCACTCAAATCTGCTTACCGATTCGGTGCGCTACGCCAGCACCGCCTCGCGTGCACTGCCGTACATTCCCCAAACTGTAGAAAGGCGCCATACTGAGGCGCTATCTTCTTTTTGGCAGGTCATTTCGTGACAGCACGTCTGCACCTGAAGCGGCGGCGACCTCCTGCTCGGTTAAGACCTTCATGGCAATCACGAATCGTTTGAATAGGTCTGCTGCGCTGTCCTCTCTATTGCCTATCATCCTCACTCGCTCCGTCACGTACGCGCGGGAGCTGGCCGTCTCACCAGTCAGCAAGTAGCCCGCAACGATCCGGTAGTCGGCGGGATCGGGAGGCGTACCACGTTTGGAGTTGACCAATGCCGCAAGTATCGCTTCGAACGTTGACAACGACCGCATGAATGGGTCGCCGCACCTCGCGAGGACATCAACCAGATCCGCTACCACTTCTTGATAGGGCTGCTCTGTTGGAAATGACCACGAGAGATATCTCCTCTCGTCAGTTAAGTAGCCGATATTTGAGCTCAGGGTTGGCGGAACGGTCCCGTCATCAGGCATGTCGAGACCGCGAGCAACAGCGGACTCAATAAGTTGATGACGCACGCCGACTGTTGGACCGATCGCGAAACCATTCTCAAATCTTGAATGATTCAACGCAATCCATCCGAGTATTGAGTCGCCAATCGGACGTGTGAACACGTGGGATCGTCGTTGTCGAAACCCTGCGGCGGTCAGGGCAGCACCTAACGCGTCGTAGACGTTTCGAAGATGAGTTCGATGTGAGTCAATCGTCATGGATACCGGAATACTCGGACAGGGGTTGGCGGTATGGGCACACCCGGCTGCAAACCCGCCGCTTCGGCATTGGCGCCGACTGGTATCGCGCCTTGAGTGCTCACAATTGGGAAAATTGACCTTTGGTTTGCTGTGAGGGCAGCATATGGTCCGTTCTTAACTTCGACGAACTCACGAATGCCGTTAGCGTTCTGCCCGTAGAAATCCGGAACAGTTCGTCCTGCAGGCGTGCGCAACGTGATTTGCTCTCCCAACACAGTGCCGCCCTGCGATTCGTATTCACGTATTGCGCGCTGCACTCCAGCCTGACCCTTCAGGACTGGACCTCGGCCGCCGCGCACGGCAGATGTTGCCTCTGCCCCTGAGCTTGCTGCGGCACTAGCGGCAAGTACGCGTTCGGCGGCAGCCGTCATACCAAAGCCGATAAGAGCCCCGACTGCTCCGTCACGCAAACCTCGAACTGTAGCCAGTCCCAAGTTTTCGGACAGAGGGCGACCTGATGCTGAATTTTGGTAGACTTGGTATGCGGCTGCGCCAATGGCCGTACCGACGGCTACGGCAGCGGCAATGCATAGTTGGGGTATCGGGCACCGCCCATCCGGGTCAACCCTACCGAGTGGCTCGTTTCGCGCGTAAGCAAATGTGCTCCACTCCGGCATCGCATCCGCCGCCACCGCCGGATCGACACTCGTCCACCGTCCGATCGCCGACGCATAGTAGCGCGCCCCGAAGTAGTCGAGCTGACTCTCCGCATCCCGCTCCTTCGTCGTGAACTGCTCCTTCGCCCCGCTCCCAAGCGCGCGCCCTGGCATGAGCACGCCCCACGGATCGTAGTCGTAGCTCTCGGTCACGGTGGCGCCCTGCACCACCGCCCGCGTGCTGCCTAACAAGTCCGTATGGTAGTAGCTCCGCGTCCCGCCGCTCGGCAGCCGCCCGATCACGCGCGTGTCGGCGAGCAGATTGAAGTACGCGCTGACGACGGTGCCTGCGGAATTGACGGTGAACACGCCGAGCGGCGTGCGTCCTTCGAGGAGATAGACCTCGGTGTTGCCTGCGCCGATCTGCTTCGTGATCCGTTGCCCGAACTCATTGTAGCGATACGCCGTCGTCGTCCCACTCCGCGTGAACGACAGCGGGAGGTTCTGATAGTCGTATGTCGCGCCGAGAGGCTGTATGGGGCGGGGGCGGTGAGCGTGTTGCCGTTCGCATCGTACGTGAAGCTCCCCGCCTCCGCGTCCCACATCTCCGCCGTCACGCCCGCAGCCTCCGTGATACTCGTTAGGCGATTGCTGCTGGCGGCGAGGGAGTAGGTCAGACTGTCGATCAGCGCCCCGGTCTCGTTCCGGCGGCGCAGTGTCGTGAGGTTACCACTCGCGTCGTAGGTGATCCCGGCGAGATCATAGGCCAGCGTCGAGGTCCATGCGGTGCCGTTCCAGGTCGAATAATCGGCGCTCTTCAACCGATTGAGCGCGTCGTACGTGGGGAAATCGTACTTGTAGCGCTTGTTGCTGGCGGGCGTCCCGGCGGCGTAGAAGTCGCCCGTGCTGATGGTGCTATTCGCGTTGTAGCTGTACGCCGCGGAGAAGGGGTACGTCGTCGTGGCGGGATCGCCGATCTTCGCGAGCTGCTCGCGGATCGTGTAGACGTACGGCACGGTCGGACCACCCGAAAAGGCGCGACTCGCCAGCACGCCCGACGGGCGATAGGTGTAGGTGACGTCTGGCGAACCTGGCTTCGTGCTGGACGTTGCGGCGAAGACTTTCCACAGCAGCCCGCGGCTGTCGTAGTCGTACCACTGATACCAATCATTCGCGCCCACGCTGGTCTGGCGCACGGTCAGTGAATCGCGCAGATCGCGCGTGTACGTGATCGTGGTGTTCACGTTCGTGAGCACCGACGCGCCGCCGTTGGCTTCGGTGAAGAGCCAGCGCTTCAGCTCGCGCCCAAGGCTGTCGTAGCTGAATACCGTCAGCTGCCACGCGCCGTTCGACTTGTTCGCCACGCCGCTGAGGCGCCCGGTCGTGAAGGTCGGCGCGAGTCCGCTCAATTGCGTCGTGAAGCGATTCCAGGGGAAGCCGAGTGCGCCCGTCGGGGCGGTATCGTATTTCCGCACAAGGAGCCAATTCGTGTTCGTCGTTTCGAACGCCGTCGGAGCTGCGTCCGGATCAAGGGACGCAAAGGTCGCTGTCCCGACTCCTGTGGTCAGCGGCCGACTCGCAAAGTCGTAGCTCGTGAACGCGACCGTGCCGAGGGCGGCCTGATTCGCGTCCTGCCAGAAGCGGAGATTGCGCCCTTTGTCGTATTTGGAGTTGGTCGTCCCTGCATCGGGGCTCGTGCGACGCGTGAGCAGGCCGCGGGTGTCGCGGCCGTAGGTGATCAGCAGGGAGCGCGGATCTGTCACCTGCAGGCGCTGCCCCAGCACATCCGGGGTGAACGAGGTGGTCGTCGCCTCCGCGGCGCCGTACCCGAGGATCGACTTCACGGGACTTCCGAGTTCGTCGCTATACGCCCGCGTTTTCTTGCCGCTTTCGTCCGTGGTCTCGCGAATCAGCTGGCGCGGGACGGGGTCCAACCCATACGCGTACGTCTGTCGCACCGTCGGTGACGCTCCTACATACTCCGGCGCAGTCGATGCCACGCGCTCCAGAGGATCGGGGCGATAGAGCGTCTCGATATACGGCTTGGCCTGCGTCTGGCCTAAATACGTGTTGTAGAAGCTCGTCCCGTTGGTGGCGAAACTCGCGTCGTAACCCGCCGTGGCGCGCGTGTATGGCTTCCACGTGCGCCAAGCGCGCGCGGTGCTGTCGTACTGCTGCGTCGTCACGTGATAGTTGGTACCGTCCTGCACGACCTGCTGGATCGGGCGCCCCAAGCCGTCCACATACTGCGTGGCGACGAGCCCTACACCGGCGGAGACATAGCTGGTATCGACCACCGCGTTCGGCGTCGCGGCATTGAACGTCCACGAGGGGCTCGTGCGCGAGTACAGGTAGCCAAATCCCTTCGTTTGCACCTGGGCGTGATTCTTTATCGTCTTGAGCCGGCCGAACAGATCAAAGGAGAAGAACGTGTTCGTACGGCCTTCGCTCGTGATCGACGCGATGGTTCCGTCCGTGGCATAGGCGATGTCCGTCACGAGATTCACCGGTCCACTTGCATCGTGCACGCGGGTGATCTGCGTGAGGAAGGCGTTATTGCTATTGCCCCCGTAGCCATAGAGCGTGCTCTGGCTCCGCGCATCCGTAAGCGCCGTGACGCGACCATAGGCGTCGCGCGTGGTGGCCGTCTCGTCGGCCACATAGCGGCTGTCCTTCGTGAAGCTTCCCCCACTCACACTGCTCACCGCGAAGCTCCCGGCGGCGAGCGGGGCGGGGTTGGTAAACGTGAACCGTTGAAACGGGAGATACTGCGCCGTCCCCGCGGTAAACAGCTTGTAGGAAGTCAGGTCGGCCTGCAGCACGGAGTCCACCCCGCTCACGCGCTTGAGCACCCAGCGCTCGACCAGGGCGGCGTGCATGTTGATGGTGTCCTGCATCGCGGACAGCGCGACCGCCTCGGGATTGCCGACACCCGTCAAATAGTCGGCTGGATAGCGGACATTCGTGATGCGCTGGGACCCGTCGGAGTTGTTCTCGAGGGTTTGGGTGCGCTGCAGATGGCGCGAGTTCGCGTGCGTGTACGTCACGATGTGGGTCATCAGCGCGGACCCCAACGTGTCATAGTGGGTCGTAGAATCAGCCGAGAGATATGTCCACGCGCTCGTCGTCTCGAAGGTGTTGTAGGCGGCGACGCTCCCGTAGTAGCCGCTCGAGAAGAAATGCTGCGAGAGACCGCGGAAGTGTCGCGTGGTCACGGTGTCCTCGGTCCCCTCGTCGCGAAACGCGTACGCGTGCGCGACGCGCTCCTGTCCGACCGCGGTCGACGAGTACTCGATCGCGTTCTTCTCTTGCCCGCGCTTCCACTCGCGGCTCGTGCGTTTGTAGTACGGCCACGCCGTGAGGGCAGGTGGGACGCCTGCGTCGTTCACGTCCGCCACCGTGCGGAAATAGTGGACGGTCATTCCGTTCTGCGCGGTACTTCCCTCCCATTCTTGCACCTGGCGATACCCCACGAGGGGTCCGCCGCCGAGGGGCGTCGCCGGCTGCGTCGAGCGCGAGAAATAGCGACAGGTCCCACCGTTGTACTGGAACGCATAGCGCGGTTCGACGACGACGATGCCGCTGGACTTTGCAAGGTCGCTCTGAAGGACATACTTGTACTTGCGGATGCGCGTCGTCCCCATCGCGTCGGACGTGCGCAGCTCGGCCAATCGGAGGCCGCCGCCGATCTTTCGCTTGACAACGGCACTATCGGTCCAGTCCACTCTGATGACCGCGCTATTGCCAGGGCCCCCAAACTCGTCAGACGCCTGCGCGGTGTAGGAACCAGGTGGAAGCGAGAGAGTGAATGTTCCGCTCGTAGTCCACGTGCCCTTGCCGAGAATCGACGCGTATCGACAGCCGACACCACCGCACGTGCTGGGTTGCAGAGTGACTGTCACGGTGGCCAGCACGGTGGCCGAACCCGTCACCGCGAACGGCGTGTTGATGGGACCCGTCGCACCCGTCAAGGAACTCGCGGTAATCGAATGCGCCGTGCCATCGAGGATCGAACTCGTTGAATCACCAGCGGCCCCGTAGTCGTTCGCCTCGTAGACAAAGTCCGAAGTGCCGCCAGTGGGATAGGTGATGCGTGTGAGGGTTCCGGCCTTGACGGCGATTGAGTCGGGATTCCGGTTACCACCTGCAAGAGCGGAGCCGCTCGGCGTGATGGCCGGCGGAATTAGGGTGGTGTTCGCGGTACGCGCGTTGTAGAACCCCCAATGGTCTTGGGCGAGTGAGCTGTAGGCGGGAAGCGTGGTCGCGCTGTAGTCGAACGAATACGGCGGGAGCGAGCCCGCGTTATTGCCGTCGCGCTCGAAGATGCTGCGCAGAGTCAGACGTCCCGTGGAATAGTCGTGCGCAAACTGGAAGCGCCGAATCACGACCGCGCCCGGTGTGGCAACTCGGATGGTGTCGAGCCGCGGCTCCTGGGCGACACCCGTGGGTGAAAGGGCATCGGCGCGGAGCGTCGTGCTCGGGACGAACGTGACCGTGTGCTGCGCCGAGGTAATCGTCACGAGGCGCTGCGTCACGACTTGCCAGGTGCGGTCCTGCTTGAATTCGTTGGATACGCACGCGGAGCCCGGAGGACTCGTGACGATCTGGTCGAACTTTTCCTGGTAGCCGCCGATCTTGAACCTTGATGTATAGGGCGTGTAGGCGAGGGTGATCACGTCCCCGCCGGGAGCGGTGATCTGGGTCAGCTGCCACGCGGAGTTGTACGTCTCATTGAAATGGTCGGGAATCGGCCCGCCCCCGGTGAGCGCGCTGAGGTCCGTGTTTGTCTCGACCGCGCCGAACGTGTAGCGCGTCCCGTCCTCGGTTTGGATGGAGAACGCCGTGATGTTGCCCGATGTGATCGTCGGCACGATCCGCAGCTTCTGATGCGGGACGGTGCGCACATCCTTGACCGTCGTCGACGTCGATGTGGGCCCCATGACAAACTGTCCGGAGCGGCCCGCAAAAGAGAAGAAGAACTGGTCCGGTTCGCCGTCGATCAGCTCTTGTCGGAGCGAATCGAGCACACTGGTCGGGGGAGTGGGCCACCATGCCCGCTGAAACACGTGCCCTGAGGAGTAGTAGCCGTTTGCCCCTTCGTCCACGAGCCCACGTACCGTGCGCGTGATCGTTCCACCGGCCTCCAATGCCCAGCCGATTCCCAACCATCCGCCGACCTCCTCTACGCGAATGCCGCTCGGGTGATAGCGCGCGACGATGGGCAGCTCGAGCGTTCGTCCTTTCGCCGTGAAGAGCGGAATGCTGATGTCGGCGACGCCGGTCGCGAGGTTGACGGGGACGTCACCAAATTTTCCGAGCGAGGCAGCGGTCGGCGACGTCATCGTCACGCGAATCGAGCCGGTTTGCGCTCCAACGGCGGCCGCCGATATTAGCGGAAGTGCGAGCAACGCGAACCGAGCCTGCCGCGCTCGCGCCCACCGCGCGGAGACGAACTCGTGTACTTCGCGACTAGCGCTCGCAAGGGATGCGCGCATTGTACCTAACCAGAAAAAGTAGGCGAGGAACCTTTCTGGTTTTAGGGTGCACTTCAATGCGAGGTTTGGACACTCGGGCAACTACTATTGGCGGACCCAACTGGTCCGCCCGCCCAGATTCACCAGCGTAGCCAGGTTTCTTCCTACGACGCCCTGCGTCGCGCCGCGCGTACGACGGCTTGCTCCTCCAGCGCGTTGAGGCGCCCCGCTCCTCGCCACGCACCCGCAAGGCGTATTGTCGCTGCGACGATTTGCGAACGATCACGGAACGGTGCGTTCCCCCACAGCGCGTCAAGGAACGAGACGTCGTCATCGCGCGTCCTGTTTTCGACGCCGGAATCGGAGGTGCCAAACACGATCGTCGGTTCGTGCCGCCTCACGTACACGTGATACGGCTGCGTGTCACCGGCCTGCGGATCCGACACGAAAAACGGCGCGAGCACTCGACCATCAAGCTCAAAATGGAGCGGCTTTCCGTCTATAGGTTTTAGGGCGGAGGCGAAGTCGCCGTTGAGTCGATAGTGCCTATAGAGTGAGACGTTGATGAGCCCTGTCTCCAGCGTGTCGCCTAACGCGGGTGCCTGAACGGCCAACAAAATCGGACCATAGAAGATCGACTGCACATCGGCGCTGTCGATCGTACGCTCGGCGCGAAAGGTCATCGGCATCGCGATGGCAATTCGATCGCCCGAACGCCACTCCCGATCGATGGTCACGTACCGGCCGGGTACCGCGTTGATTCGCTGCGACGCGCCGTTCAGTGTGACGGTGTAGCCGCGACGCACCCATGTCGGGACGCGCAGCTTTACGCGCAGGCGCCCGCTCCCGCGCACCGTCAGCGTACTGATTCCCTCGTTAGGCATGCGCGAGGTCTGCTCGATCGTAAAGCCACGCTCACGCCACTCGAGAACCGACGGAATGTACAAGTTCACGTACAATGTCTGTCCGTCGCTTGAGCGGAAGTACACCGAATCCTGGTACTTCGTGTGATTCTCGAGCCCCGTGCCGCCACAGCACGTTCCCTCGTTGCCGTACTCACGCCGCTCGCCAGGCCTAACGGGAATGAAGTACGTGACCTCCGGGCTCTCGACGCTATCCATGTCGCGTCGCGAGGCGAGGATCTGGTTGTACAACCCCTGCTCGTAGTAATTCATGTACTTCGCGTCGGGATCGTGGAAGAAAAGATTCCGACTCAACTTGAGCATGTTGTACACCACGCACGTCTCGGCGTGGTTGTGATTCTTTGGTTCGGAGTATAGCGAGCCCGCGATTGCATCGCGCTTGCGCAGAATCTCGCCGACGCCGATGCCGCCGTGACTATAGACGCGATGCGGGACGATCATGTCCCAGAAGTTCTTCGCCGCGGTGTAGTACTCCTCCTGGTTGCTCGCTTCGTAGACGCGCAGGTATCCGGTGAACTGCGGGATATGCTGATTGGCGTGTCGTCCGTCGAGGATGTCGTTGCCTTGGGCGACGGGATCCTTGACGTTGCGATTGTCGAAGTAGCGCGCGATGGTGAGGTACTCTGGCTTGTCCTTGCGCAGCGCGTACAAACTCGCAAATGCATCGTTGGCGCCGCCGTATTCCCCCGCGATGTACATGTTCCACATGCGGTCGAATTGCTCGGGGCGAAGCTTCGACAGGCGACTGTACGTCCAGTCGCCAATTCTCGAGGCGATGTCGAGTGCCTGCGTGTTCCCCGTCGCCGTGTTCGCGTCGATCAGGCCGGCGAGGATTTTGTGCAGCGTGTAGTACGGCGCCCAGATTCCCTGATTCCCGCCGTAGGTCGCGAATTCCTCGAGGCGCATGAACTGCGTCTCGGGATAGGCCGAGAGAAAGCCTGGATGACGACGACCATCGGTGGGGGCGATGACGGTGCCGTGACGCCCCTTGCCTGACGAGTCTTCGACACGCGGGCCGTTGGCCTCGTCGAAGCGATACCAGAGAACGTTACCACCGTTGACCGTGCCGCCGGCGTCGGCCAATAGCGAGCGCACCTCGTTAGGTGCGAGGGCGCGGTCAAAGATCTGGAACTCGTCGAGTTGGGCATTGAGGTACGAGACGTTGCGTTGCGGAAACTGCTGCCGCCCTAACCAATTGCCCGTCGTCGACCCAAGATCTGCCGGCGAGAGTGTCACGTTAGAGTTCGTCGCGACGGCGTCACCGTCGAAATACATCGTGACCGCCGAGCCCACGCGGGTGATTGCCACGTGTGTCCACTTGTCGATCGGCAATGCCCGCGACGCGTCGACGCGCTGTTCGCCAGCTACACCGGTCGTGGTTATCGCAAATCGCGGCACCGGCGCGTCGTTGCTCGCGCGAATCGTTAGGTACATGCGTGAGAGCGCGGGCTCGGCGTACAGCTCGTTAGGCGATCCAAAATCGAAGATCGCCGTTCCGTTGGTGAGCGCGCCAAGATCGACGTCCGGGCGCTGATCGGAGAGTCGCGCGCGCTCGTACTGCGCCGGATTGATCCAGAGTGCGATCGTGAAGTCACGCACTCCGTTCAATACGCCGGCCGGCATTGACACGTGTTCCGCCAGCCCGATGGGTGAACCCGTTAGGCGGAGCGCATTGCCGAAGCGTCCAGATGTACGTGCGGTTGAAAGCTTCGCCGCCGCCGCGAGCGCGTCCTGGCACTCGGCCAACCCGTGGATGATGTAATCGAGCTTTTGCTTGAAGATCGGATCGCCTGTGCCCGCGTACGCTTGCGCGAGCATGCTCATGAAGTGGCCGGCGAAGTGCCCGCGAAGGTAGCCGGTTCCATTCTCCCAATCCCCGACCGGCTGCGCCCCTTTAGTGTCGAGACCCGCGTTCGCGCGGAAGATCGAGAGAATGCGGTCAGGTCCCCCTTTCCAGTCCGAGCCGCCGTAGCCGCGGGCATACGCAAGAATGCGGTCGCGTTTTTCGGTGAAGATGCTTGGGGTGAGCTTGACTTGCGTGAGCGCGAACGGTTGGACGGCGAAGCCGGCGCGGGCAAGGCGGGTTTCGTCGATCAGACTCGGGCGCGTCGCCTCCGCGAAGTTCGAGGGGCCCACGCCCTCGTTCAGCGTTGAAAAGAAGAACGCCCCAGCAGCCGCGGCGCTGGCCGACTTCAGGAAGTCTCGGCGATCGGGGAGGTCGGGGAAGTCGGGGGGGTCGGGCTTGAGGGACATCGCGGCATCTCCTGGTGCGGTGGGCGGGGTGCCCTGGAAAGGTACGCGCGAGCGGAGTGCGCCACTACGCGTGACATCACCAGCTCAGTGCTTCGGCTTGGTCGCCGCCACGCGCGTGTAGTCCTGCGTCGCTCCAAGCAGCGTCCCGCGCAAACCGGTCACCTTCCCCTTCGCATCGCGCACGGCGATGAACTGCGACGCGAGTGTGCCAGCGGTGAACAGCGTGTCGGGCGACGCCGCTTTCACGGGGATTTTCATCGTTAGGCCGGTGTACTGGAATGACAGTTCGAGTCCCGCCGGTGACGGTTTCATGCGCACCGTCAATGTCGGCGACTTCCAGTCTCCGATGAACTGCGCGCGCGCCGCTGGCGAGAGTGCCACGGTTGGACGACCGAATTCGCCGTAGAGGAATCGCAGCGACCGACTGATCGCGGCACCGACTACCGACCCGTGGCTCTCGTTCTCATAGACCTGCGAGCCGACGCGGAGGGTCGGGAAATTACGCGTAAGCTCCGCGGTCATTCGCTTCATCGGCGGGACCATCACCTCGCTCTCATCGCCACCGACGGTGACGTAGACTCGTCCGGAAGGCTGCACGCTCCCCTTCTTCGTCTCCGCGAGCCACGAGAAGGCGAGCTGCTTGTCCCACCAGAGCGACGGAGAACCGATCCAATAGCGAGTAAACAGACCCGGCTCGTGCAATAACGCGTACGTCGCGAACAATCCGCCTAACGAGTGTCCGCCCAGTCCGCGGCGCGTCGGATCGGCGCGATACTTGGATTCGACCGTCGGGACCAGTTCGTCTTTCAAGAAATCGAGGAAAGCCGCGCTCCCACCTCCTCCCGGCATGTCGGCGATGTTGGTCGGTGTGTAGTCACGCGTGCGACTCAGCGCGTACGCTGGTGTGTACCCGCGCTCATCGCCTTTCTGCGGATACCCAACGCCGACGACGATGAGCGGCGCCACTTCTCCCGAGATGCCGAGCATCGCTACCGTTTCGTGCACGGTATTGAAGGCGAGATTCGCGTCGGTGACGACGAAAATCGGTGGTCGCACCGTCATCGTATCGAGTCCCGGCGGGAGCCAAACTTGTATCAAGTACTCGACGCCGTTGCCGCGCGACTTGAGTGTGAACTGCTCCGTTCCGGGTGCAGTCACAGGCGTCTGCGCGCCGAGGTGCGACGCGAGCGCGGAGATGACGGCGGCGCCGAGTATCGAGCGGAAACGCATGCGAGGCTCTGAGTGTTTGGTGTGGGGGACGCGCGAAGCTAGCGCTCGTGGCGGAATCTATTTCGACTGCTACCGCTCGTACTTCCAGTTCCGCGACTTGCCGTCGCCGATCATCTCAATCGCCTGCACTACGCGCTTCACCTTCGTTTCCTCGCGTTTCGCCTCCGCAATCCACTCGGCGTATTCGCGCTGATGCGACGGGGGCATCTTCTCGAAGTTCGCCGACGCCTTCTTGTTCTTCTTGAGCGCGGCGGTGAGTTCAGGAGGAATCACGAGAGGGCGCGCCATCTTTGCTTTCGCTCTCGCCTTGGCAACGTGCGGCGCCTGCACCCCTTCGTCGTTGAGCTGCATCGCCTTCTTGATGTAGCCGGTGAGCACCTTCTTCGATGGCAGATCCTTGACGCTCGTTAGGCGGCCGAGTTGCCCCATCCCTTCCTGCGGCGCATCAGGAACGACAAGCACTCCCTTCCAAAACCCAAAGACGGCGTGCTCCTTGAAGGCGGCCATCGAGCAGAGCAGCCCTTTGTAGCTGAAGTGCGGGAACGACCACTTCAGCTCTTCGACAGTCTCGGGGCACGCGGCGTGAACGACTTCGCGGATGCGCATGAGAATCGGCTTTGCGAAGTCGGCCGACTTGGCGATGTAGGCGTCGACGAGGGGGCTACGGGTGCCCATGACGTATTGCGCGGTTGCGAGAGAGAGCGTGCTCCGAGTGATGACATGCCTCGGCGCGCGGACGAATTACGGAGAAATGTTCAGTTCGGCGGGAATCGTCAATAGAAAACGATCGTCGCGCTATCGCGAGTCGCTCCCCTGGCGATCCTCCAACTTCTCCTCGCCCCCGCTTGACTCTCCGAGCACTTCTTCTTTCACCTTGATCTCCACACGTTCGTGCTTGATGCCCAGCCGTACGCGCCCAAAAAGCGACATGTAGACATTCGCGATCCAGACGAGAGAGAAAAATGCGAGGAGGTAACCGCGCCAATCGTCGAACACGAGCGTGTAACGCGTGATGAAGAGAAGAAGGATCGTTACGTAGTGCGAGAAGCAGTACTCGCAGGTGAAGAGATAGAAGAATTTCCGCTCGAGGAGGGTGCGCCCGTTTTCGCTTCGCTGCACGCAGTACTCGCGCGGCTCTCGAAAAACTTCTTCGTGCGTGACAGTCCACGCCACGCACGCGATCGGGATCGCGAGCACAAACAAGAGGGCGTATTGATGGCCGTAGGACATGCGGCGTCGTGCGTATGAGGGATTGAAGCGACGGATGCACACGTCGCGCCGCCGCATCGATTATCGTGAAGATCCACCATCGAGATTGAGGGTTGAGGATGACGCGGGTCGCATTGTTAGGCACGGGACTGCTTGGGACTGGTTTCGCGGAGGGTATGCTCACGCGCGGCGGAGTCGAGCTGTGCGTCTGGAATCGCACACGCACCAAGGCTGAAGCGCTTGCCGATCAAGGGGCGCAGGTCGCGGACTCGCCCGCGGACGCGGTGCGCGGAGCCGAACGTGTGCATCTGGTGTTGCTCGATGACGCGACCGTTGATGCCACGATCGAAGCCTTCAAGTCGGCGTTAGGCCCCGACACCATCATCTGCGACCACACGACGAACTTGCCGAGGCTGACGGCAGACCGCGCGCGACGCCTAACGAGTGATGGCGTGAAGTACCTGCACTGCCCTGTCTTCATGTCTCCAATGGCGGCGAAGAACGGGACACAGGGGATGATGATGTCCGCAGGCCCGCGCGCGTGGTTCGACCACGTCGAGCAGGGACTGAAGGTGATGACGGGTGACCTGTGGTATGTCGGCGAGCGCCCCGACCTGGCCGCCTGCTACAAACTGTTTGGCAATGCGATGATCCTGACGATGGCGGGCGGGATTGCGGACATCTTCCACATGTCCGACGCGCTCAAGGTCGATCGCCACGAGGCGTTCGGGCTCTTCTCGCGCTTCAAGACCGAACGAATTCTCCCGGTGCGCGGCGCCAAGATCCTCGACAAGAATTACACGGCGTCCTTTGCGCTGGAGGTCGCGCGCAAGGATGCGCGGTTGATGCTCGAATCAGGAGCGGGGGAGCCGATGCCGGTGATCGCCGCCATCGCCGAGCGTATGGACGAGCTGATTGCCGCTGGCTTTGGCGACAAGGATATGGCGATCATGGCTCGCCAGGAGCACGAGGACGCCTAACGATACCCCGCCGCCTGCAACTCGAACAATTCCGCGTAACGGCCACGCTGTGTCATCAACTCGTGGTGCGTTCCCATTTGCTCGATCATTCCGTTGGCGAGCACGAGGATCCGGTCGGCCATGCGCACGGAGGAGAATCGGTGTGAGATGAGGACCGCGGTCTTCCCCTCGCTCAGTTCCTTGAAGCGCTGAAAGACCTCATACTCGGCGCGCGCATCGAGTGCTGCCGTGGGCTCATCGAGAATGAGGACCTGGGCGTCTCGCATGTACGCGCGCGCGATCGCGACCTTCTGCCACTCTCCCCCCGAAAGATCGACACCCATGCGAAAGCGCTTGCCGACGAGCTGGTTGTAGCGTTCGGGGAGTCTCTCGATCACTTCGTTGGCGAGCGATCGTTTGGCGGCGCGCTCGATGCGCGGTTGATCATATCGCGACTCGATGCGCCCGACGGCGATGTTGTCGCCGGCGGTAAGGTGATAGCGCACAAAGTCCTGGAAAATGACCCCCATGTTGGCGCGCAACTCCTCGATGGAGTATTCGTTCAGCGGAAGGCCATCGAGCAGGATGCGCCCCTCGTCGGGATCGTAGAGTCGCGCGAGGAGTTTCACCAGCGTCGTCTTGCCCGACCCGTTTTCTCCAACCAGAGCCAGCACTTCGCCCGCCTGCAAGGTGAAGGAGAGATGACGCACCGCCCAACGCTCCGCGCCCGGATAGCGAAAGCCAACGTTCTCGAAGGTGAAGCCCTGTTTGACGGGTTGCGGAAAAGCGCGTGGATTGGCCGGCGAAATGATCTCTGGCTTGATCTCGAAAAAGGAGAAGAGGTCGTCGAGATAGAGCGCCTGTCCCGCCACCGACGAGAAGTTGGAGAGGAAGGTCTCGAGCAGCGCCGACAAACGACGGAAAGATCCGGCAAGAAACGTCAGGTCGCCGATGCTGAATCGCCCACTGACGGTGCGCCATGCCAGAAAGCCGTACGCCGCGTAATACCCAACGGTGCCTAACGCAGAGAGACCACCACCCCACAACGCGCGACGAATGGCGAGCACCCGATTCTCGCGGAACATGGCTTCCGACAATACGCGATACCGATCGATGAGAAAATCGTTGAGCGAGAAGATCTTCACTTCCTTCGCTGTCTCGACGCTCGCGCCGGTGGCGCGGACGTAATCGAGCTCGCGACGTTGCGGCGTGCGCAACCACGCCAGCGAATAACTCTGCGCGTTGAAGTGCGCTTCACCGACGAACGCGGGAACGAGCGCCAGCACCAACAACGCGATCAGCCAGGGCGCATATACGACAAGTCCAGCGGCGAAGCTGGCAATCGTCAAGACATCCTGTGCCTGGCCGAAGATCTGTCCCATGAGCGCAGTCCGTCCTGACGCCTGACGGCGCGCGCGCTCCAGAGAGTCTTGCAGCTCGCTGTCCTCGAAGTCCTCGAGATCGAGTGTTGCCGCGTGCTCCATCAGGCGAATGCTGGTCGTGTTGCTGAATCGCTCCGACAAGAGCGACTCGGTCATGTTCACGACCCTGCCTAACAAGTCGGAGGCGATGGCGAGGCCGAACTCCAGCGCCACCAGCGTCACGAGCTGATTGACGGTGCCGGTCGCAAACGTGTCGCGGAGGGAGGCGTCGGCACCCACGCGCCCCACGAGACGCACGACTTCGTCGATGATGAGCTTCCCGATGTACAGCGTCGCCACGGGAATGAAAGCACGCACGAGGCGCAGCACCAAACTCGCAAGAGCGAGCGGTGGGCTCGTCTGCCAGACGAGTCGGAGAAACGGCGGAATATTGCGAAGCGCTCCGACTCGCTCGCGAAGGGTGCGCTCGTTCGGCGACCCTTCGCGCATCTCTCGCTGCGAGACACGGCGCCCATCGTCGGCTGACATCATGCGGGTACTCTAACGAAACGGCAGCGTGCGCGACGAGTGCCCGATGCACGCCAGCAGCGCAGCGAACGGAGCCGCTCTGGTGCGAGACGCCTCAAGGCGGCACGTTTCCGCATCCCGCGTCGGGAGCCCCTGCATGAGCATATTCTCGAAGCTGTTCGGCAACTCGCCATCAGACCCGGACCCAATCGAAGACGCGGATGAGCTCATTCTACGCTCGCTGCAGGAGAGTGGCATTGATGTCACGCACGATCTACCGCTCGACTTTCTGCTCTACTTTCCCGGCGAGCATGAAGCGCGCCTCGCAATGCGCGATGGGGAGCGCGCTGGCTACGACGCGGAGATCCACCCTCCTCCATCGGAAGACCTGGATTGGATGGTCGTCCTCTCGAGACGCATGACGCCGTCGCTCGTGCAACTTAAAGAAGAGCGGGTGCGTCTCGACGAGCTCGCTGCGGCGCATGACGGTGAGTTTGAAGGATGGGACGTGGCTCGTGATGACTAACCACGGACAGCATCATTCACTCGACCGGCGATTCGTGATGATGGGCGTCAGTGGTGCGGGCAAGTCGCTGATCGGCGAGCGTTTCGCCCACGCACTTGGAATCCCGTTTCTAGAAGGCGACACGCTACACCCACCCCACAACGTCGCGCGCATGGCAGCAGGAATCGCCCTCACAGATGCCGATCGTGCGGGCTGGCTGCAAGACATTGCCAACCATCTCGCAGCCGCGCACACGCGGCACGAGGGGCTCGTCGTCGCGTGCTCGGCGTTGCGCAAACGTTATCGCGACGTGCTGCGCGCCGGCGATCCAAACGTGACCTTCGTCTTTCTCACGGGACCGCGTGCGATCATTGCCAATCGCATGGCGCATCGCCCGGACCACTTCATGCCAACGGCGCTCCTCGACTCGCAGTTGGAGACGCTTGAGCCACCTTTGCCTAACGAGCATGCATGGACGTGTGACATCTCAGATTCAGCGGAAGTGATCGTCGCCGCGCTGGTGGGGCGCGTGAACGCGGAGTCAACAGGACGACACGAACCGTGACGCCGGAAGCGCGCCTTCTCCTGTTTGCCGCGGTCGCTGTTCTTGCGCTCATCATTCTCATTGCGCGCGTTCGTCTCCATCCCTTCATCGCGCTCGTCGTCGTTTCGCTCTTGATGGGACTAGCCGCGGGGATGCCGGCGGCAACAGTGGTCAAGTCATTCCAGGATGGCGTCGGCGCGTCGTTAGCGACGATCGCCGTCGTCGTGGGTGTGGGAACGATGCTCGGCAAGATGATGGCCGAGTCGGGCGGGGCGACTCGTATTGCGACGACGCTGGTGGCATGGCTCGGTGAACGCCGGGTACACTGGGCTATTCTCCTCGTCGCCTTCATCGTCGGCATTCCCGTCTTCTTTCAGGTGGGATTCGTCCTGCTCGTGCCGCTCGTTTTCACGATTGCGCGGCGCACTGGCCTCTCGCTCGTTAGGCTCGGACTCCCCTTGGTGGCTGGGCTCTCGGTCGTGCACGGGATGGTGCCCCCGCATCCCGCCGCGATGCTCGCGGTGGGCACCTTCGGCGCGGATGTTGGGCGCACGATTCTTTACGCGCTACTTGTCGGATTCCCGACGGCGGCACTGGCGGGGCCACTATACGGTGCGTGGATAGCGCCTCGCATCGAGCTCCCCGCCCACAACCCAATGGCCGAGCAGCTCGAGGGTGCGGAGAATCGCGAGATGCCGGGGTTCGGCATCTCGCTGCTGACCGTTCTCGTGCCCGTGCTGCTGATGCTTGGCGCGAGTGCTGCCGACGTCTCGCTGCCCACTGGAAACCGGTGGCGCATCGCGCTCGATATCGTCGGTAGCCCGGCGGTCGCGCTCCTCATCGCGCTCCTTCTTTCGCTCTGGTCGTTAGGCGTTAGGCAGGGGATGACTCGCGACACGATGCTCAAGATTACCAACGAGGCTCTCGCGCCAACCGCCACCATTCTCCTTGTGATTGGCGCCGGTGGAGGCTTCAATCGGGTCTTGCTCGACAGCGGTGTCGGGAAGGCAATTGCCGGCGTCGCGATTGGAGCGCATGTCTCGCCGCTTCTCCTTGCATGGATCATTGCGGCACTGATTCGCGCCGCCACGGGTTCGGCAACGGTGGCAATGACAACGGCGGCGGGAATCGTCGCACCGATTGCGCTCGCCGTTCCAGGGACGTCGCCGGAACTCCTCGTTCTCGCCACGGGCGCCGGGTCGCTGGTTTTGTCGCATGTGAATGACTCGGGCTTCTGGCTCATCAAGGAGTTTTTCGGGATGACCGTTCCGCAAACGTTGCGCACGTGGACCGCCGCGGAGACGATTATCGGCGTCGCCGGACTTGGATTCACCATGCTCCTGGCACTCGTGGTCTGACGGGCTGCCTAACGATCTTCGCATACATTCCCATGAGACTTCGCTCCTCGCCGCTGCCATTGCTGGCATGCGCCATCGTTGCCATCGGCTGCGCGCCCTCATCTCCATCCGGGAGCGACTCGACAAAGTCGCATACCGCGCCTAACGAGGCTACGTCCGCGGCATTCTCGGCCCGAGGGTGGATCGATGCCACCGCACCGCTCGACTCGGCGACCACGCCGGTATACGAAGGCGATGCGCCCATGCGATTCGACTTTCTCAAGCAGATAAAGCGCGGCGACCCGCTGACGCTTTCGGTGTATTCGTTAGGCGCGCATAGCGGAACGCACGTCGACGCGCCGATGCACTTTGTGGCGGAGGGTGCCCCGATCGACCAGGTGCCGCTCGAACCGCTCATGGGGGCGGCACGCGTCATTCAAATACCAGACTCGGTTCAGGCGATCGATGCCGCTGAACTCGCGCGCCATGACTGGAAGGGGGCGGAGCGTCTCCTCTTTCGCACGCGTGCTTCGTCGGGAGGATGGATGGAGACACCGCAATTCCATCGCGACTTCGCATATGTCGCACCCGATGCCGCGCAACTCATCTCTGACGCGGGCATCAAGCTCGTCGCCATTGACTACATCTCCGCCGAGCAATTTGGAGCGAAGACGCCACTTACCCATCGCACGCTGCTCGGCAAAGGCATTCCCATCGTCGAAGGGATCGACCTGCGTCAGGTGCAGCCCGGAAACTATGACTTGATCGTATTGCCGATGAAGGTCCGCGGGCACGATGGTGCGCCGGCGCGCGCGCTGTTGCGTCGCAGATAGGCGCGTCGATCGCATAGATTGCGCACTCGAAACGACAACCTCTTTCGCGCACTCTCGTGAAGCAGCTCTCTCCGTATCGCTCGCTCTCCACCGAACGCCGTCAGGCGCTCGTGCTGCACGACCTCAAGACGAATCCGACGCAGCGAGAACTCGTCGTTAGGCGAATCGCGGCGCGCCCGGGAGGTTTTCGGCTGGAGACGGTGCGCAAGCGCCCGGTAGACCAGCTTGCACGCGAGGTTGTGAAGTTCAACCTCGAGACTCCGGCAGAGGAGGTCGCGCTCCTTCAGACGCTGTACATCGAACTGGAACCGACCCTGCAGACCGAGTTTCTCGAGTCAACCGGTGTGCCGCACGAGGGGGCATCGATGGCCGAGGACCTCACGCCACCCTATACCGACGCAGCGACCGTGAAGCGTGCAGCGCTGGCACTGGTGGCGACGCATGGCGACGATGCCCGGCACTACCTGCGCACGATTGCGACGTATAACACCGATGCATGGCCGGGGTTGTCCGAGGTGCTGGCGGAGCTGCCAGCCGGATGAGCGGCGATGGTGGCCGCGCCTAACGACTCCTAACGCGCCGCGTCAAGCTCCTTGGCCAGGGCGCGGCGCGCTTCATCGATGATGGCGCGCGTCTTGTCGCGGAGCGACGCGAGATCGTCGAGCGTGAGCCCCGTGGTTTCGATGGGGGCGAGCACCTTTGCCTTCGCCCGTGACCGCTGGAATTGAAACGTCCCCTTGGCCATCGCGTTACGCGTTCCCGCGACGACGATGGGGAGAATCGGGACGCCGGCCTCCAGCGCGAGGCGAAAGGCGCCGTCCTTGAACGGCAGAAGTTCTCCGTCACGCGAACGCGTCCCTTCGGGAAAAATCATGACGCTCACGCGTTTCTTCAGTCGATCGCGCGCCGCCGCCATGGCGTTCATCGTGCTCGTGCGTTCGCCACGGCGAATTTCGATGTCGCCGGCCATGCGCATCATCCAGCCAAAGCACGGAATCTTGAACATCGCTTCCTTCGACAACCACTTCATCTCCCACGGAAAGTGAGAAATGAGGAAGATGTCGGCGTAGGATTCGTGATTGGAGATCGCCACATACGGGCGCCGCGGATCGTGGATGTAGTCACCGCCGGTCTCGAAGTGCCAGAGCGGATTGAGCTTGACCGACGTAACGGCAAGTATGCGGAAGAGGCGACCAGCGGCGTAGCGCCCGCGATCGAAGGGCGCCGTTAGGCAGAATACCAGAAAGACGATGGGAGTGCCGATGAGGACCAGAAGAACGGTCTCGAACCACGCCCACGCGTTCAACAGCTTTTTCATTGGAAAGTGGTGAAGCGGGACATTGGCGATGGGACGAACCGGCGCGCGTAGGCGCCGAGCGGAAAAAGGGGGCGCGGCCGGGGAGAAAAGTACACGCTTGAAGCCGCCGCGCAGCGTGCGCTTTGGTAGATTCGTGGCGTCGGCGTGGGGCTCCCCCCCCGGTTACGCGCTGGTGCGTGACCGCCCCCGCCATCTGAGTCGTTGTAATCGAGGTCGAGTGATGGAAGGGGAAATCAAGTTTCGAATCGTCGTGCTCAATCCACTCCCCAACGTGCGTGTCGGAGTTCAGCGGGGGCAGGACGAGGTCCTGCTGCCCGTCGCCGCCGACGACGAGCGCGTGATCTTCGAGTTCCCGCTGCGCGTCGCGCAACGTCACGATGGAGCGTCAACCGTTCGTGGTCCTGAGGCGCAGGGGGGGACGGCCGACCGTTTCATCTATGTGAACTGGGGCGTTCGTGCCGGCGACAAGTCGTCGCGGTGGGACCGGCGCGCCAAGATCTCCCTCAAAGGCCTAACGAGTCGCGACCTGCAGCAGGCGGTGGAGCATTCCGCCAACGTTCTGGAGGCGATCATCGAAGGTGTGGACATGGATGGTGGCCCCGCCTGTGCAAGTGTTCCACTTGTTGGTGGCGGGTGGAGACTGGTCGTCCCTGAGAGCTGACGCATCATCACTCGCGGTGTTACGTCGCGCACTACCTTATTAGTCAGTACGCTGTCCGCCCGGCCCCGCGCTGGGCGTTTTCACCTCCATGGATTCGCAGATGACCAGATCGCTCGTCCTCGTCGCGTGCGCCGTCGTGCTCGGCGGCTGCAGTGCCTCGACCGGTGCCACGCCCTCCGTTTCGACGGCACCAGCGCCCGCCAACGCGCGTCCTGTTCCGGCGACAACGGCAACTCCCGCAGCACCTGCTGCACCTAAAGCCGAGGTGCTGCCAGCAGAAGCAGCGGCCAACTGGCAGCTTCTGGACGCGGAAAGCGACAAGGTGATCGGGACCGGCGTTCTGCGCGCCAAGCGAGAGCTCCTCGCGGGAAAGACGCCTGGTCGCACGGTGCTCGTCGCGATTATCGACGGCGGAATCGACACGGCGCACACGTCACTCAAGAGCGTGCTCTGGAAGAATCCGAAGGAAGTCGTGGGCAACGGAAAGGACGACGACGCGAACGGCTACGTCGATGACATCTACGGATGGAACTTCATTGGCGGTAAGGACGGGCGCGACGTCAACTGGGATACGATCGAACTCACGCGCATGTACGCCCTGTGCAATAAGGGTGCGACGGCACCGGCTGATACGTCGCTACACTGCACCGACATCAAGTCCAAGTTCGAGGACAAACAAAAGGAAGCGCAGCAGCAGCTGGGCCAGGTGACAATGGTCGAATCGATGCTCCAGCGCACGCGTCGTATTCTCGCGCTGTCGTTAGGCGGTGATACGGGCGTGACGGTGAAGCGCGTGCAGGCGCTCCCCCAAACGAACGACAGCACCGGCGCTGCCAGGCAGATGTTCCTCCGGCTGGCGTCGAGCGGGATCACGCAGTCCGCGATTGACGAAGCGAAGGAGGATGTCAACGGGACGCTCAAGTACGGACTCAATCCATCGTACAATCCGCGCGACATCGTGGGGGATGATCCAACGAATACGAATGAGCGCCATTACGGCAATCGCGATGTAATGGGACCAGACGCGAAGCACGGCACCCACGTGGCGGGCATCATTGGCGCGGTGCATTCGGCCAACGGCGTCGAGGGCGTGTCGTCGTCAGTGCGCATCATGATGGTGCGCACCGTGCCTAACGGCGATGAGCGCGACAAGGATGTGGCCAACGCCATTCGTTATGCAGTGGATAACGGCGCGCAGGTCATCAACATGTCGTTCGGCAAGGGCTATTCACCCAACAAGGACGCAGTGGATGCCGCGGTGAAATACGCCGACAGCAAGGGCGTCCTGATGGTGCACGCGGCCGGCAACGACGGAGAAGATCTCGCCGAGTCGCCGTCCTATCCGACGCCGACGTATTTGAGCGGGGGGCGCGCCGCGAACTGGATCGAGGTTGGCGCCTCGGGGTGGCAGGGACTGGAGAAACTTGCGGCACCATTCTCCAACTACGGAGAGAAGCAGGTCGACGTCTTTGCTCCTGGCGTGGATGTGTTGTCGACGATTCCGGGTGGAGATTTTGCGCGCGAGAGTGGAACGAGCATGGCGACGCCGGTGGTGACCGGCGTGGCAGCGTTGCTCATGAGTTACTTCCCCAAACTCACGGCAGCCGATGTCAAGAAGTTGATTCTCGACACGGCGACGAGGTACGGTGACACCATGGTCGCGCGCCCGGGATCAAGTGACGGGGAGAAGGTTCGGTTTGGCGCGCTGTCGTCGACGGGTGGTGTGGTAAATGCGTACGCGGCGGTGAAGGCGGCGCTGGCGCAGAGTGGCGCGGTGCAATAGCGCGCCGTGTAGTCGTTAGTTTAGGTCGTGCGCGCGCTGATGGGGCGGCCATGTTCCCAGTGGCGCCACCAAAGTCGGAGCTGCCTAACGACTACGGTGAAGCGTAGCGTGAGTTGAAGTCGCGCATCCAGCAAGCGCGTCTTCGCACGGTCCTCGCCGCTAACGGCGCGATGCTGCAGCTGTACTGGGACATCGGACGGACAATTCTCGCTCGCCAGGCGCATGAGGGTTGGGGAGCGAAGGTCATCGACCGACTGTCTGCCGATCTCCGCGAGGCGTTTCCCGATATGTCAGGGCTCTCGTCGCGGAACCTGCGCTACATGCGCGACTTCGCGTCGGCGTAGCCAGATGCGGATATCGAGGTGGAGTTGTCGGGTGTTTCGCCGCGGGCGGTGAGGAAGCCCGTGAGGAAGAAGTGAGTGGGCGAATTCACGTTAGGCGAGCGGGCGTTGGCTTTGAGGCGACTTTCCGGACGGGCCCGTTCGGCACCACTCTGAAGGCGGATGAATACGCTAGTCAAGGCGTCCCGATAATCTCTGCTGGAGAGGTTGGCTACGGGCACTTACGCAGCCGACGCCAACTCCTTGAGCGCACTTACGAATACATCGAGCTCCGCGGTCGAAGTGAAGAGATGGGGGGTCACGCGTGCGCCGTGCACCCCCGCCCCGTCGATAGCGACGGTCCACACCTTGTACCGTTCGAGCAGCGTCTTGCACAAATCACCAGGCTTCATCCCCGCAATCCCTACGTTGGCAATGCCGCAGGAGCGCGCGGGATCAGTCGGCGTGTTGACGATGATGTTTCTCGTTCCGCGCACACGCGTCGTCCAGTACTGCTGGAGATAACGAAGACGCGCCTCTTTCCGAGCGCTTCCGATGGACTCGTGAAAATCGATGGCGTTGTTGATCGCGAGGTCGGTGTGCACGGGGTGCGTTCCGGTGTGATTGAGCTTGGCGATGTTGTCACGCCCTGGCCCCTCGTCACCAAAGATCGGCCAGAGCCCTGCAATCCTGGAACGCTCTACATACAGAATGCCGGCTCCCAGAGGCGTGGCGAGCCACTTGTGAAGCGATGCACCGTAGTAGTCGCAATGCAAGTCGGGAATTGAAAAATCGAGATGGGCGAACGTGTGCGCGCCATCGACCATCACCTCCACGCCCTTGGCGTGCGCCATGTCGGCGATCTTGCGCACGGGGAGGATCTGCCCAGTGATGTTGATCATGTGGCAGACCATGAGCAGACGCGTCCTCGGCGTGATGGCGTTCGCATACAGCTGCACGATCTCGTCGTCGCTACGCGGATCGAGCGGAAGGGAGATCACTCGGCTCACCGTGCCATATCGCTTCGCCATCAGGGTGAAGTGATCGAGCATGGAGCCGTAGTCCGAAATCGCCATCACCGCTTCATCGCCCGCCTTCCAGTCATGCCCCGAAATGACGGTGTCCAGCGACTCCGTCGTATTGCGCGTGATGATCAGCTCATCCGGAGAACAGCCCGCCATCTTCGCCAGGCGCGTGCGAACGCCGAGTTTGTCGTTGTCCTTGCGCGTCCGCATGTAGTGCGAGGCCTCGACGTTGATGGCGCGTACGTGGCCGATGAATGCCTCGAGAACGCGTTGCGACTGCAGGCAGTAGAAGCCGTTCTCGAGGTTGATGTAATCCGGCGTCAGGATGAACTGCGCGCGAATCCCATCCCAGAAGTCTTCGGTTCGGGCGAGGTCGTTGGGCTCTAACGCGGCAAAGCGTGCGAGAAGGTTGGGGGCGAAAAGCGCACCTAACGACGCGCGAGAGCTCGTAGGAGAAACTCACGTTTGTTCATTGGAATCGCTGCAAAGAGTGGACAGGATTTGTGACAAGCCTACAAATTGCACCCGCATTCAACCTGCACCCACGCGAGTGCGCCCCACAGGTGAAGCGCTCAGTACCTCGAAATGATCTCGTACGATGGATTTGTTCGAATCGCTCTTCGAGAACTCCGCTCACGCCAGCCTGGTCGTCGGGTCGAGCGGAGTAATTCTTCGCGCCAACCTTGCCGCCAGCAAGGGACTGGGGTGGCCGCCTGATCAGCTGCAACGCATGACGCTTGCCGAGCTGGTGGCGGAGCGCGCACCGCTCGACCAGCTCCTCGCGAGCGGCAATCGCCCGGACGTCGTGCGTGCCGAGGTGATGCTGCGCCACGCCAGGGACGAGAGATTCCCGGCTGAGGTCGCGTCCATCGCCCTCACGCACGAAGGCGAGCGACTGACCTTCGTGATGTTTCAGGATATCACGGCGCAGCGGCGTGCGGCGCGCAATGCCCGTCTCGAAGCGGAGCGGCACCGCTCGTTTTTCGAGGTGTTGCGCGAAGCCGTCGCGTACATGGAACCGGTGCGCGACGCAAACGGGATGATCACCACTTATTTCGTGGTCGACGCAAACCCGCCAATGCATCGCTTGTTCGGCGTGGAGGACCTGCGCGGATTGACGCTCGATGACCTCGCCACTCCTCAACTTGCCGCGCAACGCAACAAACAATTCGCGAAGATCCTCAGCACCGGTGAAGCGCTCGAGTACGAGACGACGTACCGCGAGCGCTACATCCACGTGCGTTTCTTCAAAATGGCGACCGATACCATCGGAGTTTCGGTCGTCGACCTCACCGAACAGAAACGTTCGGAAGTCGCGCTCGCCGATCTATTCGCCCGGTTCGACGCGTTCATGGAGACGCTCCCCGGGCTCGCGTGGATCAAGGACAGCGAGCGCCGCCTCATCTGGGTGAACAAGACCTTCGAGTCGCGACTCGACGTGTCGCGCGAGCGTTGGTTTGGAAAGAAGGGAGAAGAGGTCTTCCCGGCGCAGATGGCGGCCGACATGGACGAAGCGGACGATCTCATCATCGCGTCCGGGAAGCCACACTCGCTCCGCACGTTCAGCGAATCCGCAGACAAGTCCCAGCAGCACTGGTGGCAGATCGTGAAGTTTCCGTTCCACGACGCTGAGGGGCGAAGGTTTTTTGGTGGCATCGCGACGGAAATCACGCCACAGAAACTCGCCGAGGATGCGTTGCGCGTCAGCGAGTCGCGCGCGCGCACGGCATACACCGAGCTCGCCGACGCGCTCGAAGTCACGCGGCGCACCGAAGAGAAATTCCGTCAATCGCAGAAGATGGAAGCAGTGGGACGCCTGGCGGGGGGCATCGCCCACGACTTCAACAATCTTCTCACCGTGATTCTCGGGAACGCCGAGCTGCTGGCGCGCGGACTGAAGAACGACACGCTTTTCGACGAGGTGAGCGAAATCCAGAGCGCGGGAAAGCGTGCCTCGGAGCTGACGCGCCAGCTGCTGGCGTTTAGTCGCAAGCAGGCGCTCGAACCGCGTGTCGTTAACATCAACTCCATCGTCGATGCGCTACGCAACATGTTCTCGCGGCTGTTAGGCGAGGACGTGGAGGTCGCGCTGCTGCTGCATCCGGAGCCATTTCTCTGCCGCGTCGACCCGGGGCAGATCGAGCAGGTGGTGCTCAACTTGATCGTCAATGCGCGCGACGCGATGCCGAACGGCGGGCGCCTAACGATTGAGACGGCGAACGTCTCGCTCGATGAGGACTACGCGCGCAATCATCCCGGGGCGACGGCCGGGCCGCATCTCGTCCTCTCCATCAGCGACAACGGAATGGGGATGACAAAAGAAGTGCAGTCGCATCTCTTCGAACCGTTCTTCACCACCAAGCCCGTCGGGCGTGGAACGGGACTCGGGCTTTCGACGGTCTACGGGATCGTGAAGCAGAGCGGTGGGACCATCTGGGTCTACAGCGAACCTGGGCAAGGAACGACGATCAAGGTCTACTTTCCACGCGCGACGGGGCTCGAGGATCCGGTCATGGTGCGACCCGCGGCGGGGAGCCATCTGCACGGATCGGAGACGGTGTTACTGGTCGAGGACGACGACAAGGTGCGCAAGACGGTAAGTACGATTCTCCGCCGCGCTGGTTACCACGTGATGGAAGCGGACAATGGTGGCGAAGCGCTTTTGATCTGCGAACAACATGAGGCGCGAATTGCGCTCCTCCTCACCGACGTCGTGATGCCCAAGTTGAATGGCAAACAGGTGGCCGAACGTTTGCGCGCGATTCGCCCCGGCATGCGCGTGATCTTCATGTCGGGCTACACGGAGAATGTCGTGGTCCATCACGGCGTGGTCGACTCGGGCGTCGACTTTCTGCAGAAACCGCTGACGGCGGAGACGCTGCTTCCCAAAGTGCGCGAGGTGCTCGACCGCAGCGCCTAACGTACGCCGAAGCACCTAACGACAACGGGGCGGGCCTTGGTGGCTCGCCCCGTTTGTCTGGATGCCAAACTCAGTTCGCGAGCTCTGCGTCCATCCACTTGTTGCGATAGAAGAGCCAGTCGGACATCGCCGCGAATTCGCCGCTGAACGTGCCAGCCACGACGCGGTTGGGCCAGACCCACACGTCGAGGATTGGCCATCGCTGGAAGTTTCGCGACTGCACCTTGCTCAGGTATCGCTGCCGATCGCTCATGTACGTGAAGAGTTTGTCGACAACCTTATCGCTTTTCATCTGCGCCCACCGCGCCTTTACCCGAGCGGCGAAGGCGGGATCCTGGAAGAGGTGCGTGTACCACTGCGTCGTGCGAACCTGCCACCCGCTCGTAATGTCGGCGCCATCATAGTTCACATTGCCTAACGCGAGGTCGTAGTCCCACAGCGGGCCGAAGTAGAGCTTGCCATCGCGCTTCTTATACAGATACGTGCTCAGCCGCAGGTTACCGTCGACATTCTTCACCAATTCGTTTGCCAGGAAGTAATTGATGGCCGATTCGACGTCGAGGTAGGCAGCATAGCCCGCCACGGGATCGGTGAACTGAGGCCCGAGAATCGCACGATCGACGGTTTGCAGGTAACTCGTTAGGTACGCGCGTTGTTTCTCCCATCCGGCA
This sequence comes from Gemmatimonadaceae bacterium, assembly GCA_044224185.1. Taxonomy (GTDB): domain Bacteria; phylum Gemmatimonadota; class Gemmatimonadetes; order Gemmatimonadales; family Gemmatimonadaceae; genus SCN-70-22. Next base: position 102,967 of record JBGAKW010000011.1, read on the forward strand.
TCGAGCAGCGTGTCCGGATCCTTCACGCAGAAGATCATCGACGTCATCGTCGAATGCGGACAGAATACTTCTCCGCTCCGCTCATCCACCTCGAGCAGATAGCCACCGTTGATGGTATTGGCTGTCGTGTCGCTCGTCTTGAGCGAAGGTATGTTGACGCGGTCGCTCCCAACGCGGACCTGTTCGACAAGTTGGTAGATGCCCCGGTAATCTCCGTTTAGTGTCACTTCGATGTCACGTGCCCGCGGTGTGTATTCAAAACCGAGGACGCGACTCAATTGGGAGACGACGGCGTTGCGGCTCAACGTCTTGTCGGAGTAATTGGCGAGCAAGACCCAGTTCTTGTTCGCCGGCATGCCTAACAGCGCGGTGCTGCTTGCAAGCTTTAGACGATAGGGCTTCTTGGGAAATAGCTCCCACGTCGAATGCCCGTGCCCCTTGATGTCGACGCTCCCCTGCTGCGCCAACGTTCCGTTGCTATCGGAGAGAGTGAAGGTTGCCGCAACGTAGTTGTCCCTTGAGACGATCGGGGCCCCACCGGCGGTCGAAATCGAAAGCATCGGGAGTTGCTGCGCGACGTAGCCGTTGGACGAAGTCGGCGCCGACGGATCGTCGAGGATGACAGGAGCATCAGGCTCTCGAAAGCACGACGCAAGCAGCACAACGACACCGAGCGTGCTCAGCGCTCGAAGCAGCGAAACCAGGGGTCGATCCAGGAGAATTCGCACCACGTTACACTTCATCAGGCTTCGGATTTGTCCCTCCCTCGCATGACGCCGAGCAGGGCTCGCAGAAGTTTATCTCAGAGGATGAGCTAGGGGTGAGGTCGATCGGCGTGTCACTCCAAGACGGTGCCGAGTTGGGCCCACCCCCCCGCCGCGCGCGCCTGCGGATGGACGGGATCCTTCCGCCGTCACAAAGCGTACATCGTGGGGTCGTAACACTCTTTCGACCCGCCATTTCTTGACGTCACTCCTCGTGTCGACCAATTCGCTCTCCTCGTGGACCCTTGACAGGCTCGTGGCGCGGATTGCTTGCGTGTGCTCGACCGCGTCGCTGACGATTCTTTTGTTGTCCTCGGTCGCGGGTGCGCAGGTGATGGAGGTTCGTCCGGTTGTGCCGGCGGCGTCGGCGCCCGACGTCGATGTACTGCGCACGCGGCAGGGTGAGTTCGAGGCATTTCGGCGCGATCACCTGCCGGGGTTGTCGCTCAGCCGCGGCATCAACGGGCAGTGCGACGAACACGTCGGACGCTTCTGCTATTGGTACGACGAAAAGGAGCCACCGGCGCCGGAAGAGCCGTCATCGATCCGCGAAGCGCGCGATGTGCTGATTGCACGCCTCGATTCTGCGTCGCGCGATTTTCCTTCGGACCGCTGGACGTCGGGACAACTCGTTAGGTATCTCACCGAAGCGGGGCGCAACGAGGAGGCGGTGAGCGCCGCCAAGCGATGCGTCGCGAACGGGTGGTGGTGCCCGGCTCTTCGCGGATTCGCGCTTCACGCCGCCCAACGCTTTGCGGCAGCGGACGTTGAGTGGTCGAAATCGCTCGACGCGATGGAGCCCAAGCAGCGTTGCGACTGGCGCGACATCAAGTTGATGATCGATGACCAGCTGTTGCGCGACTATCGCGAGCTGGGATGCGGCGATCGCGAAAAGTTTGAGCGGCGCGTGTGGTGGCTGGCCCGCCCGATGCTCTCGTCGCCCGGGAACGATGCGCGCTCCGAGTTTTTCTCGCGGAGGCTCTACACGGCATTCCTTGAAGATGCGCCTTCTGTTCACGCGTTAGGCTTCGACGACGATGAGCGCGAACTGCTGTTGCGCTACGGCTGGCCACGCGCGTGGACGACGCAGACGGTGTCGTATCCTGGCCAGCGATCGCAGAAAGTGATTACTGGGCACGAGCCCGCCCCTGCACCTCCGATGATTCCCACGTCGGCAACGGTGAAGAATCCGGCGCTGAGCGACTCCCTTGGATGGCGTGGCAAGGGCTTACCAGGTGTCCGCGCTCGTTATGCACCGGAGGTCGCGCGACGACTCCGTGCCTTGCAGCAACAGTCAGCAATCTTCCGCCGCGGTGATTCGGCCTACGTGGTGCTCGCATACGACGTCTCGGCCGACTCGGCGCTTGCTGCCGCGGCCAATGGCGGCGATCTGACGTCGGCGCTGGTGCTGACAAAAGGAGAGGAGCAGGACGCAACCATCGTGCGCGCCACGTCGCCAAAAGTTCGCGGGACGTTGGCGGCCCATACGACGTGGGGGCCGATGCTGATGAGTGCGGAAGTCGCGTCCAAGTCGAGGCACACGCTGGCGCGTGCGCGCTATGGACTGCGGGCGAGCGACACTCCGGGCTCTCGCGTGAGCATTTCCGATCTCCTGCTCTTTGATCCGTACGACGGTATGCCCTCTCGTCTTGAGGAAGCGCTGCCGCACGCACGCTCGTCGCTCGCGCTGCGCGAAGGTGCAAAAGTCGGAATCTATTGGGAGACGTACAACACCGACCCGTTAGGCGAAGGGATCCAGGTCGCCATCACCGTTGCACCTGAGGAAGAGGAACGGGGAGGATTTGTGCGGCGCGGACTGATGGCATTGCGGCTCGCCCGGGAGACGCAGCCGATCACGGTGGGCATTTCCGACGTGTCGGCTCGCGGACTCGCCTATTCGCCACGAGCGGTCGTCGTCGATCTCGCGACGCTCAAGCCCGGGCGTTACGCGATGCAGCTCGAGATCACGGCCAACGGAACGATCCCGGTACGGGCCGAGCGCATCATCACCGTGACGGGGAAGTAGTCGTTAGGCAGACAGCGGGGGGGGGGAGCGATTACCAACCGCCCCCACCACCACCGCCTGACGATCCGCCGCCGCTACTCCCCCCGGAGCTGCTCGAGCTACTGGGGGCGCTCACGCTCGAGGCGAACGAGTTGACCGCCGATGACCACGAGCCGCTCGAGCCTCCGCCAGCGAAGGCGCCACCGCCGCCAAATCCGGAGAACGAGGGGCCCGACGAGGCGTGACTCCCGCCTAACGACGAGGAAGCGTACGCGCTGTGCCCGATGGCCGACATGGTGGCGGCGTCGCCGCCAAAGGCCTTGAACCACTTGTCGACGTTTGCGCCCAGGCCAAATGCGAGGAAGTACGGGTACCACGCGTCGCGCAACGCAGGTTTCTCACGCAGCAGTTCGCGCTTGAAGTACTCTCGCCCCGCAGCGAGGCGCTTGCGCAACGAGATGCGCTCCGCGGGCTGACGCGAGCGCCCGATGTTGAGCACGCTGTTAACGAGCGCGAGGAAGAAGAACGTCACTCCCGCGAGCGCGAACGACCCGATCCGATTGTCGCTGTTGAGCTGAAGTGCGAGGATGGCGCCGGCGCCGAGTACGATTGGAATGAGGAAGCGAAGCGAGTGCGGGCCTGGCGACACCACACGCGCGCGCCAGACGGCGGACTGCGAGTACGCGACGACGGACCACACGATGATTCCAATGATCCAAGGCATCGCCCGTATGACATCACTGATGCGGAGCACGAAACCGGCCACGAGCAGTGCGCTGGCAGCGATCAGGAGAACGATCGTTAGGCGCTTCGATGGCTTCGGATATTTTCCTCCGACACGGGTCTCCACGCGCATGAGCCGGTCGAGCGCCGGAGCGATAATCTTCGAGGGATCGAAGCCCGTCGATCGATAGCGCCGCCTAACGGCATCCGTGTCTGTCGTCGTGCTGTGCCCCTCGAAGAACGCCGCGACGAGTTGGTTCTCGTACTCAGGGAGCGAGTGACGATCGACCAGAAGCGTGAGATGCAAGACATCTCGTTTGAAGATCCCCCACCCTACTGACGTGACTTCACTCTTGAGCTTCATCTCCCCGACCATACGGGCGAGGACGGCGGCGACCTCCGGAGATCCAGTCGTGTCGTCCCACATCGCGCCGACGACTTCGGGGAGCTTGTCGAAGACGTTGGCCTCCAGCCACTTCTCGTCGATCGTTGAGGGATCGAGGAGCGGGGCGAAGCGCCCAATCGCGCGCTCACCGAGAAAAAATCGCACGACAAAAACGAGAACGGCAACGAGGAGAAGCGCGGCAAGTGCGTAGCGAACGATGAGAGGTGCGCCAAACTCCACCGAGGCTGGGTGCCCGGCGAGGCGGTAACGCAGTGGAAGCCTAACGACGAATCCTTCGAGCGGCGGTATGTGCTGCGCGGAATACGTCGCCTCACCGGGAGGCAGGTGCGCTGCTTCGCCGCGAGCCTGGAAATCCGGTGGCGTTTGCCACGCCTTGTCGACCGTCAGATGCAACGTGAAGGTCTCGATCTCTCCGTCGCGTTCGGGGAATATGAAGTCGTGGTCGAGGACATAGGTGCTATCGCGCGGGACGAGCAGGTTGCCGATTGTGTAGTTGATGACGTAGGTGATCGTCGTGTTCGCGAATAGCGGATCCGTCGGGAGGCGCGAACGCCAACGCAAGACCCTGTCCCGCATGCGGTAGCGATCGACGAGCGCGATATCCCCTTCGCTGAGGGGAAGAAAACGGCCGCTGACGCTATCGACACGCGACACACTCTCGAGATTGAAGCGTTGCCCAACTCGGATGTTGAATCGCCGTTCGCCCCCGTTCCAATCGCCCGTGAACGTCATCGACTGGCGCTCACTTACATGCAGCGTTCCCGCGCTGTCGAGACGCGCATCTACGGCAATCGCGCGCCAGTGGAGGTCCTTGTATTGCGCGCGCAGATTCGCAGGCGCGACGAGGAGCGCAAGCAGCGCTATGAAGAGATGCGAGACCAACGTCGATCGAGCGCGCATGGCGACCGGAGTTTGGGCGAAGGCGAGCTGGCGAGTTGTAGAACTTTGCTCGAGGCTACGAAGATCTCGCGAGCCATCGGAGCGCCGCAAGAAGGAGTTCCCTCTGGCGACGGCCTTGGCGCCACCGCAGCTTCGGCGTCGACGTTGTGGCGCCTTCCAAGACTCACCTCTCTTACTTCCTTCGCACGATGTCTTCACGACGCGATTTTGTTCGCACCATGGGTGTTTCGCTCGCTGCCGCGAGTTCGGCCGCGTCGACACTCGCTGCACAGCAGTCTCGCGCAGGGTCGGAGCGATTGTTGGTCGAGAACCCACATCATCCGAAGCCAGCGCCCTTGGGCGTCGATCGCTTACCGCTCCAATGGTACAAGGACACGTCGCGTCGATTGCGGGAAAAAGCGCGGGCGCAGGGCGCTGATGTCATTCTCCTGCAGAGCGACACGAACCTCGTCTACTTCACGGGCTGCTTCCGTTCGAGTGGCGAGCGCACCACGTGGGCGCTGATGCCGGTGAACGAGAGCGACACGGTCTACTGGTTTTCGCCGGCAATCGATCGCGATCTGATCACGTCGTGGTGGTGCACGGAGAACGACTATTACTTCTGCTATCCACACTCGGCAGGTGGTTTTCCAAATCGCGGAGAGTTAGCGCGTGGGAATCGCGTGGATTTGTGGGAGTGGGTACTGGGAAAGCTTGCGGCGCGCGGACTGGATGGAAAGACCATCGCACTCGATCGCGAGTTGACTCCGTCGGCGCAGCGGACCTTTAGTCGCGTACTCCCGAAGTCCAAGAATATCGACATCGGCGACACGTGCCTCGCAATGCAGATCATCAAGACACCCGAGGAGATTGCACTCACGCAGCGCGCGTATCGCTACTTCGATCGTATTCATTCGTTCGCCCGGGACTATATCCTCGAGCACGGAACAACCACGACTGATTATCAGATCGGACAGGCGCTGGCATCGTATGGCATCAACCTGATGATGCGCGACGTGAAGCGCGATGGAAAACCACACAGCGCGGTGGGCATGGACGTCACTGGGAACTACGTGCGCACAGGCGTTGCCACCGCGTATCCGCATCCGAACCAGTTCTTCCACGCTCGCGTGAAGCGTGGGCAACCGCTCTACGTGAATTGCGACATCTTGTTAGGCGGCTACGGTGGTGAAGGATATCGCAATTACATCCTGCTCCCGTCAAACCCGGCGCACGACAAGATGTGGCAGGTCGTTGCTGATACAGTCCAGATCATCGCCGAGGAGGCGAAGCCAGGCGCGGTCTGTTCAGAAGTGGCGTACAAGGTTCACGCCTATCAGATCAAGCAGGGAATGCAGGACTTCATTTACCATCGCCCGGGACACGGGCAAGGCCAGAACTTCGTCGGACACCAGGCGCCGTTTCTCGCGTTAGGCGACGACACGGTGATCGAAGAGGGGATGACGCTTTCGGTGGAACCGGGGCTATACGACGAGAAGAATGGCATCGGGATCAACCCCAGCGATCGACTCATTGTGTTGAAAGATCGCGCCGTTCTGATGAGCCGCATTCCATTTTCGAAGGAGTGGAGTTTCCTCAAGGTATGAACGGGAGTCTCGCTTCCACCGACAGTGCCCGCGCCGAGCATCGCGCGTCGATAGAGACATTCGTCGACGCGGCGAGCGCCGTGCCTGACGATGCTTGGGAACGACCGCTCGCTCCGGGAAAGTGGTCCCCGGCGCAAGTCGCGGAGCATTTGCGGTTGACGTACGAGACGGTGTTGCGTGAGAGAAGCGGAGGAGTGGGGTTGCGCGTGCGCTCCAAGTGGTGGCTGCGTCCGCTGCTGCGCTTCCGCATTCTTCCCATGATCCTGCGCAAGGGCGTCGTTCCTCGTGGCGCGAAGGCACCGCGCGAGATTCGCCCCGGCGATGGCCCATTCGAACGCGCCCCGCTCCTCGCATCCATTCGCGAGTTAGGTGAGCGAGCCGAAGCATCGCTCGCGGGCGTGCGAGACTCCGACGCTGGATTCACGCACCATGTCTTTGGCGCCCTTCCGGCGTCCAAAGCGCTCCGCTTTGCCACCGTACACAACAATCATCATGCGCGACAAGTCGAAGCGGCGGCCGATCGTCGTTAGGCGCCGCGTGCAATGTCTTCCCTCGACATTGCCGCTCGCGTATTCACTGGCAGACTGACATGACATCTCGCGTTCCGACCCCCGAAGAAGTGCTCGAGCAGCTCGAAGCCGACGTCGCGGCGATCGACCTTGAAACGACCGCCGAAGGATACGCGGCGACGATCGACCGGCGGCACTTCATGTTTTTCTCCCTCGTGTCAGCAGCGGCGAGTACGCTGGGGATCGCAGGAGCGCTACGAGCACAAGGCGTGATTACGTCACCGCGTCAGGGAGTACAGCAGCCGCCGCTGCCCCCAGTCCCGTTAGGCAATGGCGAGGCTCCAGCACTCCAGTTCCAACCGTATCCGGGTGGGACGGGCGCGCTGATGGAACGCTTGGCCAAAGATCGCGGACACGCGGCATTTGAACGGGCGCGCTTCGACGTGGAGAAATGGAGCGGCAACGTCCCCTCCGCATCCGACGAGATCGCCTACCTCCCAGCGCATCGGCTGTCGGCGCTGATCAAGGCGCGAAAAATCACCTCGGTGCAGCTGACGGAGCTCTATCTCGCTCGACTCAAGAATCTCAACCCGACGCTCCTCTGCGCCGTCACGATCATGGAAGATCAGGCACGTAGCGAGGCGGCTCGTGCCGACGCAGAGTTACGCGCGGGGAAATGGCGCGGCCCACTGCACGGTCTCCCGTATGGAGTGAAGGATCTCTTCTCCACCAAGGGAGTGCCAACGACATGGGGCGCCGCCGATTTTCAGGATCGCATCATAGATGAAGACGCCGAGGTTGTCGTTAGGCTGCGTGAGGCCGGTGCGGTGCTTATCGCGAAGTTGTCGACGGGCTTGTTCGCGCAGAACGATCAGTGGTTCCGCGGGCGCACCAACAATCCGTGGAATCTGTCGCAAGGGTCGAGTGGATCGTCTGCAGGGCCGGCGTCGGCAGTGGCGGCCGGCTGCGTATCGTTTGGTATCGGGACGGAGACACAAGGGTCGATCGTGTCGCCGGCGGTGCGATGCGGCGTAAGCGCGCTCCGTCCGACATTCGGGCGTGTGAGCCGTCATGGCGGAATGGTATTGGCGTGGTCACAGGACCGCGTGGGACCGATATGCCGCACCGTCGAAGACTGCGCGATGGTGTTCAACGTGTTGCACGGCGTGGATGAGAAGGATCCGTCGACCGTCACTACGCCGTTCAACTTTGATCGATCGCTCAAGTTGAGCGCGATGCGGATTGGTGTGGACCCTAACGCACCAAAGGAGCTGGTGGACAAGCTGCGTGAACTTGGCGCGCAGCCGAGAGAGATTGGCGCCCGACCGACGGTGGGTGGAATGGGGCAAGGCGGGCTCGGCGTGGAGTACGCCGCGGCGTTCGACGCCTATGTGCAACGCAAGGCGAAGGAGACCGGGCTTGATCTCAATAACCTTCCCGAGCGCCCCGCTACGCCACCGACTCCTCCCCCGGGATCGCCGCCGCCAAGTCCGATGGCGCCCGCCGATTGGAATCCGCGGTTCGTCAATGGGCGCACGGTGCGCGGCTTTGATTTCCTTCAGGTGCAACGGCGGCGCATGATCCTCGTGCAGAAGTGGGGAGAGTTCATGCGCGACCTGGACATGTTCATCGCGAACCCCTTCGCCGATGTTGCGCCTAACGCGCAAACGGGTCATCCGTGTGTCGTGGTTCCCTACAAGTTCGACGTTCCACAGCCTCAAAACTTCGGCGCACGTCCTCCCGCGGACGCTCCACCCTCGCCACCGCTCGCGCCGCAGCCCATCTGCGCTACACTTGTCGGCGCGCTGTATCAGGACGATCTCATCCTGGGAGTGGCGCACCAGTTCCAGACACACACGGACGTTCATCTGAAGCATCCGTCGATGTAGCGCGACGTTAGAGGCCGTCTCAGAGGTGGTCGCCGGAACCGCGGCGACCGTTGCCGGCGAGCAGTCGTCGACCCTTGATGAGATGGCGTGTAGCGATTCGCGTTCGTCGATCTGGAGAGCAGAGTGCCCTGTGTGCTGTCGCGCTGGGCACTCACGTTTAGCTCCTTCGCAATGATGCGATCACTTCTCGCGGCGACAGTTGTTCTCTCGTGCGTCGCCTTTCCGCTGGCCGCGCAGAAGCAAGCGGCGCCGACGCGCACCGACTTGGGAGACGGGATCTACCTCTTCCAGACGGCGCCCTATGGCGACGTAGGGCTCGATGGAAATTCTGTGGTGATCGTGTCCGATAGCGGTGTGCTCGTCTTTGACGCCAACGGGACGCCCGATGCAGCGCGCGCCGTGCTCTCGGAGATTCGTCGCCTAACGAGCCAACCGGTCAAGTTTCTGGTGCAGTCGCACTGGCACTGGGACCACTGGTACGGGACCGAGGTGTATCGCGCCGCATTTCCATCGCTGCAGATCGTCGCGCATGAAAAGACGCGAGCGTTGATGGATGGGCCGGCCATTGTCTTCAACCAGCCGTTTCTGGACGAGCAGCTTCCCGGGCATGTGCGCGAACTCGAGGGGGCGTTAGGCAAAGCGCGTGCGACGAGCGAGAAGAAGGAACAGGCGGCAAAGCTCGCGATCCATCTCGCCAACGACCAGCACTTTCTGGAACAGAAACGCAACACGCATCACACGCTGGCCACGGTCACCTATTCTGACTCGATCACGCTCTACCTCGGCAAGCGTGTCATCAAGGTCCTGCACCACGATCGCGCCATCACGCCGGGTGATTCGTATTTATACATGCCTAACGAGCGAGTGGTGGTTGCTGGCGATTTGTTGATCAATCCCATTACCTTCGCGCTGTTTTGTTATCCCAGCGGATGGATCTCGACGCTCGACGCCATCGATGCGTTGGATGCGCGGATGATCATTCCGGGGCATGGGAAAGCGCTCAACGACGAGAAGTTGCTGCATGCCACGCGGGCGCTGCTGGTGCGTGAGCGTGATCTCGCAAAGGAACTGAAGGCGCAGGGAAGGAACGCCGCCGACGCCGGGCGTGCGATTCTCGCCGACAGCGCGGTGCTCGCGTTGCGCAACGAGATCACCGGCGGCGACACGTCGCTCAACGATTCCTTCGCGCCGTATCTCGTGCACTGGTTTGTGCGGCGCGTCTATCAGGAGTTGGATGGAACGCTGGACGATTCGATTCCGAAGACGCCGTAGGTGCCGAGTGGAGTGGCGTAGGGAGTCGTGCGTGAGGGCGTGTCGTCTCGCGAGGTGTGCACTCGTGTCCAGAGTGAAGGCAAGTGTCAGCGCACATCGACCTCACTCCGCAATCGCAAGTCGCGCGAGGACGCGCCGACGTAGACGCGCCATTGACCGGGCTCGACGACGCGTCGCATGTCTGCGTCGAGCATCGCGAGCTGGGCACGCTGCACCCTCATGGTCACCACGCGGCTCTCGCCTGGTTCCAGCCTAACGCGTGTGAATCCCGCCAGCTGCAAAACCGGGCGCGCGACCGAAGCCAGGACATCGTGGAGGTAGAGCTGCGGGACTTCATCGCTTGTGACGCGTCCTGTGTTTCGCAGCGTGAATCGAACGGTCAATGCTGTTGAGTCAGAGGTATCGTGCACCTCGACGTGCAGCGAGTCGTACGTGAAGGACGTGTACGAGAGTCCGTGCCCAAACGGAAAGAGCGGCGCGCCGCTGAGATCGAGATAATCGTCTCCACGACCAGTAGGTTTGTGCGCGTAATAGAGCGGGAGCTGCCCTTCCTCCAACGGGAACGTGATGGGAAGGCGTCCTGCAGGTGACACGCGTCCAAAGAGCACATCGGCGACCGCTCTCCCACCCTCGGCGCCCGGGTACCACGCGTCGAGTACCGAACCAACGCGTTCGAGCCACGGCATCGTGATCGCGCTCCCACCCACGAGCACGACGACAACCGGTTTTCCAGTCGCCGCCACTCGGCGAATGAGTTCTTCTTGTCGCCCAGGTAAGCCGAGGCGCGCGCGATCGCGAAATTCGCCCTCCTCAATTCCCGCAACGATCACCGATACGTCGCTCCGGCGCGCAAACGCAACGGCTTGCGTCATCACCTTGTCGCTCGTGTCGCGAACGCCCGCATCCCACATCAATTCGACGCGTCCACCAGGCGCGGTCTCGAAGTATTCGAGCCGAATGTCGTGTTCGGAGCCTGGCGTCCACGCTGTTTTGATATTGGCTCTGAGCCCCAGCTCTGAGCCCGGGCTCTGAGCCCGGCCTCCGTCCCCTGCCCCCGTCCCCGCCGCCAAGGGTGGCAACGACACGCGCGTCGTACCAAACGATCGCTTGCGCCAATTGTCGATGGCCAGGCGCCCGTCGAGCCACAAGCGGTAACCGTCGTTCCCCCGCACGGCGATCGTCCGGGCTCCACGCGCCGGAACCGTGAGCCTCGCGCTCCAGCGCGCCGAGAACCAGTCGAGTGGAACGCCTGCGCCCGGCGATGAGAGGGTCCACGCGCCGCGCACCTCGCGCTCACGACGATGAAGCACGGGCGTACCGCCTAACGCGATGTTGTCGAAATACTCGGCGTCGACACCGGCTTCACCGCCCTGCCGCGTTCTGAATGCCGCGGCCGGAATCGGCGTGAGGTCCGGCGACAAGCGTCCGACACCTCCGGCGTATGCGACGCTCACACCGGCCGGCGCCCCCGCGCGCAAACCTTCGAGTATCGTGGTCACCTGCGCTCCGGGCGGCGAATACCCCCCCGTTCGCCCTTCAGTCGCATCGAGCCCTATCACCGCGACCGACCGCACGCCCCTGCCTAACGGCAACACTCCTCCGGTGTTCTTCAGCAACACCATCGATTCCGCCGCCGCCTCACGAGCCAACGCGAGGTGCTCGGCGCTCCGTGCCTCGCGCCCAGCGGCGTCTGGGTCCCCGTACGGCGACTCGAACAACCCTAACGAGAACTTGAGCCTCAAGACATGAAGCACGGCGCTATCGACGGCGCTCGCGTCTATCACACCCGACTTGAACGCCGCCAGCCATGATGTGTGTTGCTCATACGACGATTGGAAGATGACGTCCAATCCCGATTCGATGGCGTGTTTTGCCGACGTCGCGACTGACGCCTCGGTGTTGTGCAGCACGGTCGCCCCACCTGTCGCGGCCGCATCTGAAATCACGATACCGTCGAACCTCCACGCGTCACGCAGCACGCCCTTCATCAGCCACGCGTTCTGCGACGCCGGCGTGCCATCGACGGAGTTGTATGCGGTCATCACCGCGCGTGCACCAGCGTCGTGAATCGCTGAGACAAACGGCGGAAAGTATCTCTCCTCCAGCAAACGTGGAGAGAACTCGATCGGATACGAATCTCGCCCCCCGTCTCCAACGTTGGCGACGAAGTGCTTGGGAGTCGCGACCACTCCGGAGTGTTCGAGCGCGCCCACGTAGGCACGCGCCATCGCGCTCGCGAGGAACGTGTCCTCGCCATACGTCTCCTCGACGCGCCCCCAGCGCACGTCGTTTGCAATATTCACGACGGGCGAGAGCGCCATCCGAATTCCCCGCGAGCGCCCTTCAGCTGCAATAGCGCGCCCAACACGTCCGAGTAACGCGGTGTCCCACGTCGCCGCCAGCGCGATGGCTTGAGGAAAGGTCGTCGCTCCTTCGCGCGCGAGACCGTGCAGCATCTCCTCAAATGGAATCATGGGGATGCCGAGTCGTGTGGAATCGACGAAGTAGTGCTGGAGCGCCATGATGCGACGCGCATGTTCCTCGGCGACCCGAGAGGGGGGAGCTGAATCGCTTCGCGCCGACTCGGCCCGCATTCCCTGGGGCACGCCTACCTGCAAACCAAACACGCCGAAGCGATAGTCGTGCGCCGGGTTGTCACGATCGCCCGGGATCATGAAGAGCTGCCAGAACTTTTCCTCGACCGTCATGCGCGCGAGGAGATCGTGGGCTCGGTCATCTGGCGTGCGGCGCGCGTCGCGGTATGGTGCGTCACGTGGCGGTACGCCAACACGAGGGTCGGCGGTCCGCGCCGAGACGTCCTGTCCCTGCGACGTTCGGGCAATCAACATCGCGATTGCGGCGAGACGGGCCGTTCTATATGAAGCCAAGTGCACCGGCGGTTGATGTGAGGAGAAGCGGGAGAATATTCAGAAGTGTTCGCCCCTCCATGGTGCTCGAATTCTGAGCGATTTCGCGACCGATGTCGAATTCGTGGGTCGCCGTTCGACTACTAGCTGTTCTGACCTCAATTCTACCCGAACACGGGAGCGACCGATGAAGTACCTCTGCCTGATTTACGACGACGAATCCAAGGTGGGAACGATGTCCAAAGCCGATGGCGACGCGTTCATGGGCGAGTATTTCAGCTTCACGAACGACATCCAGAAGAGTGGGCACTATGTCGCTGGAGAAGCTCTGCACCCCGTGCAGACGGCGACGTCGGTTCGCATGCGGAATGGCAAACTCTCCACCACCGACGGCCCGTTCGCCGAAACGAAGGAGCAACTGGGGGGCTTCTATCTCATCAATGCGCGTGACCTGAACGAAGCGATCTCCATTGCTGCGCGCATCCCGTCGGTGCGGATCGGCACCATCGAGGTGCGCCCCATCGTCGATTTCAGCGAGCAGAAAGCCGCCACGGCGAGTGCCTAACGACGATGCTTCCGCGGTACGCGATGAGGTCGATCGCATCTACCGATCAGACTCTCGGCGCGTCCTTGCGACTTTCATTCGCCTTCTCGGTGATTTCGACGTTGCCGAGGAGGCGATGCAAGAGGCGTTTAGTGCGGCGGTGGAGCGATGGCCCCAGGATGGCGTACCAGCGAATCCCAGCGCATGGCTGGTCTCGACGGCTCGCTTCAAGGCCATCGATAGAATGCGGCGCGCGGCGCGATTCGATGCGTCACGCCACGCGATCGCTGAACGACTCGCGCAACAACTGACAGCGAGCGACTCCACTGGCGAGCAGGAAGAAGGCGTGGAAGACGACCGGTTGCGTCTTGTCTTCACGTGCTGTCACCCTGCCCTCTCTCTCGACGCGCAGGTCGCGCTCACGCTGCGCGAGGTGTGCGGCCTAACGACGGAAGAAATTGCGCGCGCGTACTTCACGACGCCCAGCGCGATTGCGCAGCGCATCGTCCGCGCGAAAGCAAAGATTCGCGATGCGCGCATCCCATATCAGATTCCGGCGCGACGGGAACTCCCGGCGCGTCTCGATGCGGTGCTTCAAGTCGTCTATCTCGTGTTCAACGAGGGATATTCACCGTCGTCGGGTGATGCGGTCACGCGCGCGGCTCTCTCAGCAGAAGCGATTCGGCTTGGACGCCTTCTGGCGGAGCTACTCGAAGAATCCGAAGTGATTGGCTTGCTCTCGTTGATGTTGCTGCACGAATCGCGTCGTGTCGCGCGCTCCACGCGCTCAGGCGAAATCGTCTTGCTTGCGGACCAGGATCGAACGCAGTGGGACCAAGCGTTGATCGCGGAGGGGCAGGAGTTGGCGCAACGCGCGCTTGCCACGCGCCGGATCGGTGGCTTCACGCTCCAGGCGGCGATATCTGCGGTGCATTCCGAAGCGCGAGTGGCGAGTGAGACGGACTGGGCGCAGATCGTCGGACTGTACGACGTCCTGCTACGCGCCGATAATTCACCCGTCATCGCGCTCAATCGCGCCGTGGCCGTGGCGATGCGCGATGGCGCCGCGGCTGGTGTCGCGCTCATCGAGGAGCTGCTGGTCGGCGGCGAGTTGGATGACTACCACTTGGCGCACTCCGCGCGCGCGGAGCTGTTGCGCCGCTTAGGGCGATTCGATGAGGCGCGGCGAGACTTCGAACGAGCGTTGCAGCTGGCGAAGCAGGAGCCGGAGCGGCGATTGCTGCGACGGCGACTCGAAGAAGTGGGGTCCGAAGGGGATGGTCGCGAAGGCGTGAAGTCGCGTTAGGCTGCGTTCATTTCATGTTCAAGGACCATGCAGAAGCTCCTGCCCATCACTGCGCTGCTCGTGTGTGTCACTACGGCCGCGACGGCGCAATCGTGAATCTCGATATCGAAGGCGTCTCTGTCGGTCGGCAAAGGAAGCGTCGTCGCAGAGCTCGACGATGGGACGCGCCTCGAGATGAGCCGCAGTCATGCCGAGGAACTTCGCGAACTCGGGTACTATCGCGAGCGCGGCTTTGTCACGCGTTGGCGATGTGATTAATCGGTGCCGCTCCGCCGGACACGGGGGTTCCCCACATCCCTCACGAAAACTGAATTCCCCGCACAACCCTTCACTTCCGCAGTTCGAGGAACGCCCGCGTGCGCGCTCCGGTCGTGAATCCACCCCAACCTTGCCCCTTCTCCCCAACCCGCATCCGACGGAGGGCATGGCGAGCGTAACCGCAGGGCGTCACACGAGCGTCACTCGCCGATTCTTTCCTTGTTCCGGAATTTCATTAGAATCGCGTCCACGAACCCATCGCGACCGCGGTCAGGCGTCCAACTTGTTTGGGATGCACGAGTTGCCGACAACGCGCGAGACAAGAAACGTTTTGTGTTTAGGTCGAGCTGGCCAGTTGCGCTGAAAGCCACCCTTCATCGTGAAGTTGCCGCGCTCGATTTTCTAATCTGCGCGGAGGGCCGACGCTCGGCCTCTAATATGCCTCTGGCAGTGGCGTGCCGACGTGGCGCGACGAGTGGGAAAGCGCTCCGACTCATGTCTCGGGCGGACGGAACGTAACAAAATGCTTTGCGCACCTACTGGCATTTGCGGAGTTTCGCCCGCCTCGAGTCATGGTCTCACGCGACATCGCATGCGGTGCCGTGAACTATTTTTTCGAAGAATGGCATTCTCTTCCCGACAACAATGTCCCGACTTCGCATTGACATTCTGACGAGCGCTGCGGCGCTTGTCATCGCGCTCCTGCCTAACGATTTCGCCGCCGCGCAATCGGGCACGGGATCTCCGCCGCCCAGGATCTTCGACTCGACTGGCGTCGGCGACACCTCGATCTTCGCACCGCTGGTCTTGCCGAGTGCGAACGCGTATCGCAGCGCGGCCGGCGCCCCCGGGCACGCGTATTGGCAGAACCGGGCCGACTATGACCTGCGTGCCACATTGGACACCGTGGCCAAGTCGCTGCGCGGCGAGATGACGATGCGGTACACGAACAATTCGCCCGATACGCTGCGCTTCATCTGGATGCAGGTGGAGCAGAATGCGTTCAAAGGCGATGCGATGAACGGATTGATCTTCCCGCAAGCCTCGCGGTTTGGTGCGCGCGGATTCGAGGGAGGAGATGTCATCGAGCACATCACGCAACTGTCGAAGGCGGGAAAGGCCACACCGCTCGCGACACGCGTGGAAGGGACGATGATGAAGGTGCAGCTCGCGCAGCCGCTCGCCCCAAAGGGGACGGCATCGATCTCCATCGCCTGGCACTTCCTGATTCCAGAGCATGGCGCCGACCGCATGGGGCGCGATGGAACGCTGTACGAGCTGGCGCAGTGGTATCCGCGCGTCGCTGTCTATGACGACGTGCGCGGTTGGAACATCGAGCCGTACCTCGGCCAGGGGGAGTTCTATCTCGAGTACGGCAACTTCAAGCTCGCAGTAACGGTGCCCGCGGGCTACATCGTGGCGGCCACTGGTGCGCTGCAGAACCCGCGCGAGGTATTGCCGCCGGTGCAGGCAGCCCGCCTAACGAGCGCGGCAAGAAGCGACACCGTCATCCGCATCATCACGGCCGCGGAGCTGAAGGATGGAAGCGCCCGCCCGCGCAAGGAGGGGACGCTCACCTGGCGCTTCGTCGCGAACAATGTGCGCGATGCCGTCTTCGCGGCGTCGCCTGACTATCAGTGGGACGCGACGAGTTACAAGGGATCGCTTGCCTTTGCGTACTACCGACCGAGTGCAGCGGAGAACTGGAAAGACGCCGCGGACATGTCGCGCATGTCGATACAGGAGTACTCCGAGCGCTGGTTCCCCTATCCGTGGCCGCACATCTCGGCCGTGGAGGGGCCGATCAGCGGGATGGAGTACCCGATGATCGCGATGGAGACGAAGAGCGATGACAAGTACGATCTCTACAACGTGGTGACCCACGAGATCGGGCACATGTGGTACCCGATGATCGTGGGGTCTAATGAGCGAGTGTATATGTGGCAGGATGAAGGGTTCAATACCTTCATCAACACGTTCTCCGAGGCGCGGCGCTTTCCTGACAAGGGCGACCAGATGCAACGCGCGATGCAGGAGCGTGGCCTCGTCGAGCAGGTGATGAAGGCCCGCGTGGACGAGCCGGTGAACATCAACCCCGATCGTATCAAGCCGCAGTTGTTAGGCGTCTCGTCATATGTGAAGCCGTCGGTCTCGTTGCAGCTGCTGCGCCAGGAAGTGGTGGGCCCCGCCGCCTTCGACGACGCCTTCAGGACCTACACCGCACGCTGGGCGTTCAAACATCCCACGCCGACAGATTTCTTCCGCACGATGGAAGAAGTCAGTGGACGCCGGCTCGATTGGTTCTGGCGCGAATTCTTCATCGAGAATCCGCACTTCGATCAGGCCATCGATACCGTCGTTACCCAGCAGCGGGGCGATTCACAGTTGGTGAACGTGATTTACTCCAACCGTGCGCGTGGTGTCCTTCCCATTCGGGCTCGCTTCGTCTTTGCGGATGGGACGACGCAGGAGTTCAACTATCCCGCCGAGGTGTGGAGTACGAACACGCGTCGATACGTGCGTTCGTATCGCTTTGCGAAGCAGCTGGCGCGCATCGAGCTGGATCCGGAAAAGCGCTTGTTGGATATCGACCGGACTAACAATTCGTATCAGGTGTCGAAGCCGGCAACGTTGCCGTAGTCGCGTTCAGGAAGGTCGCACCACGCGTCCGTGGCCGACTCCCACTCGCGCACCCTGGCGTAATGCGATCGCACCGTTCACGACAACAAGCGAGATCCCTTCGGGATACTGGAACGGCGATTCGAACGTCGCTTTGTCGATCACGCTCGACGGATCGAAGACGACAATGTCCCCGGCCTTTCCGACCGCAATGCGCCCGCGGTCCGAGAGCCTAACGCGCGATGCGGGAAGCGCGGTCATTTTGTTGATCGCCTGCGCCAGCGTGAGCACCTTGCGTTCGCGCACATACCGACCAAGCACGCGCGGAAAGGTGCCGAGTCCGCGCGGATGTGGTGAGCCGCGTCGCGTGGGGCCGTCGATGGCGTAAGCGCCGCCATCGGAGCAGACCATGCCTAACGGGTGAGCGAGAATGCGAGCCAGGTTGTCTTCACTCATGGCAAAGCCGACCATGCCGACGTCACCATCGCTGCGGCGCAGGAGTGAAACGGCCACGTCGTATGGAGCGGCGCCGCGGGCCTTCGACAACTGCCCGAGTCGTTTTCCTTCCGCGTCCTTGTCCTCGGCCGCGCGCACGCTGGCAATCAGCACGTTGTCCCAACCGCCGATCAAATCCACCTTGGCGAGCATCTCGGTGTGAATGCGAGATGACGTTGATGGATCGTCGAGTCTTGCGAAGAACGCCTTGATCCCGCCATCGCGACTCCAGACTGGGAAGAGATTCGTTAGGCCTGTCTGGTAGGCCACATAGGGGTAACGATCGAACGCGACGTTCAGTCCTTCTTTGCGCGCGGACTCGATCTTCGAAAAGACCGCATCGAGCTTCGACCAGTTCCGCGGCCCTTGGGTCTTGAGATGCGAGATCTGCAGCGGGCACCTGGCGCCGCGTGCGATCGCGATCGATTCGTCGATCGAATCCAAGAGGCGATCGTCCTCGTTGCGCATGTGTGTGGCGTACGGAAGCGCTCGAGCGGCGAGCGGGCGGCACAGCGCAATCAACTCGTCGGGTGGAGCAAAGGCGCCCGGCGTGTATTCGAGCCCCGACGAAGCGCCGCACGCGCCATCGGCGAGTGCACGCTCCACCAACACAACCATGCGCTGCAATTCGGCCCTCGTCGCCTTGCGGTCGTCTTCACCAACCACCGACTCGCGAACGCTTCCCAGGCCGATCATGGCGGCGACGTTCACGGCTGGCTGGAGCTTGTTGAGCGTCGTGAACCAGGCGCCTAACGACTCACTCGGTGCGTCACCCGTGCCGCGCGATGATCCATCTTGCCCGGCGACAATCGTCGTGATTCCCTGCCGAACCAGTGATTCGGCGCGCGGGTCGTCGTCGAGCGAACCATCTCCGTGCGAATGGATATCGACGAAGCCCGGCGCGACCGCCTGGCTCTTGGCGTCGATCTCATCGGTCCCTCGTCCCGCCAACCGCTGTCCGACAGCCGCAATCCTGCCGTTTACCAGCGCGACGTCGCCTTCTCGTCCGTCGCGCCCCGTTCCATCGAAGATCGTCCCTCCGCGAATCACGACGTCGTATTGCGCCGTTGACGGGACGTGGATCGCCGGAGAGTGCGTGACACCCAGCAGGGCTACGGACGATGACGCGAGAAAATCGCGGCGAGATGTGGTCATTGGCGAGAGAGAAAACGTGAAGGGCGGCTCCCCATATGAAGCTCGGGGAACCGCCCTCGTCAACCACGTGCAGCCGGGAGCAGATGCGACCGCCTAGTACCCCTGGTTCTGCGTGATCTTTGGTGCGACGTCGATCTCGTTCTGCGGAATCGGGAAGAGCGTCCGGAACGCCGCAATGTTCATGACCGTTGCCGCCCTCTTGGTGCGCACGAGGTCTGGCCAGCGATCACCCTCGAACGCCAACTCCAACCGGCGCTCGTTCCAGATGGCGCTCAGCACATCGGTTTGGGACGTCACCTCGACACCTAACGTGTGAGGCGAGAGACCGGCGCGTTCCCGGATCTGGTTATAGGTCGCGACGGCACCAGCAAGATCGCCAAGCCGGGCCTGTGCTTCGGCCTTGTTCAACAAGACTTCGGCGAGCCGAATGACGTGCAGGTCTTCGGCGCCTTCCGTCGTCTTCCACTTGGCGCCGAATCGCCGATTGCGCGAGTCATGTTCGATGTTCCACGCAAGTCGTTCGTCGTCGCTCTCGTAGGCATTCTCCAGGTTCGACGTCGGGGCC
This sequence comes from Gemmatimonadaceae bacterium, assembly GCA_044224185.1. Taxonomy (GTDB): domain Bacteria; phylum Gemmatimonadota; class Gemmatimonadetes; order Gemmatimonadales; family Gemmatimonadaceae; genus SCN-70-22. The sequence goes on from JBGAKW010000011.1 coordinate 122,830, forward strand.
AACTCATAGCGCCCGCCTAACGCCTTCGAGAGATAGTAATAGCCGGCGAGGTTGTACTCTGTCGCCGTGAACGAGACGCGCCAGATGTCTTCGGGCGTATCGGCGGACGCCGGGGCGAAGAGTGTGGCGTAGTTGGGCGCCAGCGTGAGTCCTTCGGCGATAACGTTGTTTGCCGCCGCCAGCGTTCCCGCCCAATTCTCCTGATAAAGCATCACGCGCGACTTGAGCGCCTCGGCCGCAACGTACGATGCCTGGCGGGTGCGTGAGTCGCGCGACATCATCTGTTCCGCGTTCTGGATGTCTGACAGGATCTGCGTGTACACCGCCTGCACGGTGGCGCGTTCGGTGTTGGCGAGCTCGCCGAGGGAGTTCGGCGGCGCGAGACGAATGGGAACCCCGCCCCACAACTTCACGAGGTTGTGATAGTTGAGCGCCCGCAGCAGATACGCCTGTCCAACGATGTCCTTCTTCTCGTCGTCGCTGAGCTGCGCGACGTTAGGCACCTTTTGGATGAGCGTGTTGTCGCGACCGATGCCCGTGTAGATCGCGTCCCACATCCCTTCGATGACACCGTTGTCCGCCGTCGTCACCTGTTGATCCATGTCGGCGTACGACGTGAAGGTGCCGGAGTGGGACGCATTGTCGGACGGAAGCTCGGAGAAGAAGAGGAAATCTCCACCGTAGTACGACCCGCTTTGGAGTGCGTCATATGCACCGGCGAGTGCGGCGCGTGCGCTTCCCGCATCAATGATGGCGTCCTTGGCATCGACTTCCGTCGTCGGTTCGACCGTCAACGTCTTGTCGCAGCCTAACGATGCGCCGAGGAGGAGCGACGCGAGAATGACTGGTGCCGTGCGACGAATGCGCATGGTCATGGATGTCGTGTGGATAGTCATGATGGCGTCCTCCTCACCATGTCCCACGCACGCCGAACGAAATCGTCCGGGCGAGCGGGTAGGCGTAGAAGTCGGTGCCTAACGAGATGGAGGCACTGGAGCCGTTCGAGTTCACGTCGGGATTGAAGCCGGTGTACTTCGTCCACGTCGCGAGGTTACGGCCGGACACGAACAAGCGGGCTTCTTCCATGTTGGCGAAGCGCGCCGCGCTGCGCGGCAAACGGTAGCCTAACGTCACTTCCTGCAGGCGCAGATACGAGCCGTCTTCGACGAAGCGCGACGACACATCGCGTGCCCCAGACGTGCCATCATATGACAAACGCGGCGTCTCGGCCTTGTCCCCAGGCTTCTGCCAACGCTTCAGGTACGAGTCCTTCAACTTGTTGTCGAAGTAGTAGCCACCGTCATCGGCGAAGATGCGAATGGCGTTGAAGACCTTGTTCCCCTTGCTGAATTGCAGGAACGAACGCAGGTCGAAGCCACCCCACGTGAACGTGTTGGTGAAGCCACCGAAGTACTTCGGATGCGGAGAACCAACGATGGTGCGGTCGTCCGACGTGATTTGCCCGTCGCCATTCACGTCGTCGTAAATCGCATCGCCAGTCGCCGGATCGACGCCCTTGTACTTCAGCGTGTAGAAGACGCCGATGGGTTGACCCACCTGCACGCGGTTGATGCTGCGAATTCCACTGCTGAACGGCTCGTTGCGATACAGCGCCGTCACCTCGTTCTTGAGGAACGAGATGTTGAAGTCGGAATTCCAGCTCAGACCACCGGTGCGCGATGCACGAATCGGTTCCGTGGTGAGTTGGAACTCCCACCCTTTGTTCTCCATGTTGCCGATGTTGTCGAAGACACTCGTGAAGCCGCTCGTCGACGTGATCGGACGCAGCACGAGCAGGTCATCGGTGCGCTTCTTGAAATAGTCGGCAACGAGTCCGACGCGGCCCGAGAACATCGAGAAGTCCGCGCCGACGTCGAACTCTCGCGTCGTTTCCCAGCGCAGGTCGGGGTTCGCGAGGCTCGTCGGCGAAATTCCTGGCTCGTCGGAGTAGTTCGCCTTGCCGAAGCGCGCCAGCGGCGCAAAGTCGTCAGGAATACCCTGGTTGCCGGTCTCACCGTACGAGACGCGGAACTTCAGGTCACCCGCCTTCTTGATCGCGCTCGCCCATCCTTCGTCCGAGACCACCCAGCCTAACGAGCCGGACGAGAAGACGCCGTAACGATTGTTTTCGCCGAATCGCGACGAGCCGTCGACACGCACGCTGGCGCTGGCGAAATACTTGTCCTTCGCTGACCAGTTACCGCGTGAGAAGAAGCCGACGAGGTTGTTGTCGGTGCGGCCACCATCGTAGACGGTGACCTTCCCCGCGTTTCCGGGATAGCGGAACTGATTGCTGCCGAACCCTTCGCCCTGCAGGAAGTCATTTTCGCGCGAGTTGTACTCCACTGTCGCTCCACCCACGAGCGACACAGTGCCTAACCGCTGTGAGGGGACGTCATACTGCAGGAACGACTCGGCCACATAACGTGAGACCGTCGTATTGCCCTGCTGTGCCACACCTCGCGCGCTGGCAGCGTACGTGCCGAGGATGAGGGGGGAGTTCCAGCGAAGATCGCGCAGGTTGAGCATGTCGACGCCAACGCGACCGTTGAGACGGAAATGATCGGTGAATGCGTATGTCAATTCCGCATTGCCTAACGCGCGCAACGACCGCGACTCGGCGTTGTCCAGGGTGCCTAACGCCACCGGGTTCGTGTATTCGAGGCCGTCGTCCGTCGACGTGAACGTGCCGTCAGCGTTGCGCACCCGTACGTTCGGTTGGTTGGCCAACGCGTTGGTGGCAACACCGTCGATGGTGTTGTCGTTTTCGTTTCGCGTGTTTCCTTCACGTCCGAGTCCAATCGACGTGCGGAACGAGAGCTTGGAGGTCGGCGCGAAATCGAGGTTGGCGCGTACGTTGGCGCGTTGATACTGCGAACCAAGGAGGATGCCTTTCTGATCAAAGAGCGATCCCGAGACGTAGTAGCCGATGCGATCACCACCGCCAGTGATTCCGAGCGACACATCATAGACGGGGGCAGTCTGTAGCACCGACTTCTGCCAATCGGTGTTGATCGTGTCATCGACGCCGGGCGCGAACGGGAGTTCGTCGTCGGCGTAACCGTCGTTCTTTGCCGCTTCGTTGAAGTAGGCGACATACTCTTTGGCGTTGAGCATGTTGACCTTCTTCGAGAGATCTTGTGTGCCGTAGTAGCCGTTCCACGTGATCTTCGCGCGACCGGACTGTCCGCGCTTGGTCGTGATGAGCACTACGCCGTTGGAGCCGCGCGAGCCGTAAATGGCCGAAGCCGACGCGTCCTTCAGCACGTCGATCGACGCGATTTCATCGGGACTCAGTGCGCTCACCGCCGAGACGTCCTGCCCTCCCAACCCCAGCTGCGAATACGATTCGCGCAGCATCGGCACGCCGTCGATGACGTAGAGCGGTTGATTGCCGGCGGAGAGGGACGACGATCCGCGGATGCGAACGGTGATGCCGTTGCCCGGATTGCCGGCGTTCTGCACCACCTGCAACCCCGACGCCTTGCCCTGAAGTGCGGCGTCGACACTCGCAATGGGATTGTTGACGATGTCTTCGCTACGAACTGTGGTGACGGCGTTCGTCACGTCACGCCGATTCGCCGTTCCATACCCGACGACCACGACTTGGGACAAATTGAGCGCTGCAGCTCGCATCGAGAAATCGGCGACTGCGGTGTCGGTGGCCGTCACGGTGACGGTGCGCTGTTGCGCGCCGAAGCCCAGGCGCGAGGCGCGCACCACGCGCGCACCCGTAGGCACGCCGCGCACGAGGAACGTCCCCTGCGCGGTCGTCATGGCGCCTAACGTCGAGCCGCCGATGGTGATTTGCACCCCTTCGATGGGGCGCTTTGACGCGGAGTCGGTCACGGTGCCGCGAACGACGCCGGTGCCTTGCGCTGAAACGGGCGAGGGTGGCATCGCCAGTAGCAACGCCGTTGCAGCGAGACTGCAGACTGACCATGGAGATGATCTCATGCGGAACCCTCCAGCTAATAGAACGCGCCAAGCATCGCGAGCGAGTTCAACCGCCCAGGACCTGGCGCGAAGGAGCAGCGCCGTTAGGCGCTCGACGCGCGCGCGCGCGTCACACGGGGGGGCGGCACGATATGGCGCGATCACGGCGTCATGCAAGCGAACGCATGTGATGCGTGTTTCGCTGGGACGGATGACAATTTTCGCGTGACGAACCGCGAGTACATGTTACGATGTGGGAGCGAACACGGCTGTTCGAGCACTTAACCGGCATCCAACGCGCGACGTTAGGCGGCGATACAATCGGGCAACCAAGCGGACGCTACCGTTGCGCGTTAGGCAGCATGCCGCCACGCATCGAAGGTCGCGCGGGCCCACGCCCAAACGTTGGCCTCATATTGGGCTGCGTCGAAGTCGCCGAGGGCGGCGATGGTCATCGAGAAATGCTTCGGCGCCGTTGCAGGAAGTGCTGGCGCGTTCCACCCGGGCAGGAGATTTCCCCTTGCGTCGCGCATCGATTGAAAGAGTGTCGGCGGTGGAATCTGCCGCACAAAGAGTGCATCCATGACGCCCCACGCACGTTCCACCGAACGCGGGTCGGCACTCCGTGGATGCTGCAGCGTCCACGTGGCAAAGGCGAGACCGTGAAGCGGCCCCCAAGGGCGTTCGTGTGAATGATCGAGTGCGAGCAGCAGATGCCACCGCTCCGTGCACCGCTCGCCGTTCGGCAGCGACTCGAATCCGCATTCGTCGCACGTCATCGCGATTGGCGCGCCTTTTTCTGAGCGCTCGCGGGCGCTTTGCGAGCATTCGGTTTCGTGACGGGCGGCGCACTCTCGTTAGGTGCGGAGCGTTTGGTTGGTGATGTGAGGGCTGGCAGGCGCTGTCCGCGCGCCGAGTGGTCGATAAGAATCGTCAGGCGCTTGAGGCGCGTCTCATCGCGCTTGGCACTCATGACCCACCACGTCGACGCCGTCTTGTACGACGGCGGAAATTTCTCGAACTCGGCCCACGCCTTACGATGCTTCCTGAAGAGCGCCTCATGCGCGGTATCAAGTCCCTTCGTGCGCTGCTCGTATGAATACATCGCGGACTTTGTCTCGTCGCGCTGCTCGTACGCAGCACGACCAGCCGCCGCGACAATGCCCAACTCGAGGAGCTCTTTCATGCGCCGAATGTTCACCAGACTCCAGATGCTTCCGCGCCGCCGCGGCGTGAAGCGAATGCTCCAGGTGTCGGGGCCCAGCGACCTTCGCACGCCGTCAATCCACCCGTGACAGAGCGCCGCGTCGAGCGCCTGTTGATATGTGAGCCCGCGGTCAGCCACGTGCGCCTTGCGAAAACCGACGAGGAGTTCTCCCTCTCGCTCGTGATTCTTCGTCAGCCACTTGGTGAATTCGTCGGCGCTATCGAAGTACGTGGGGGTGTTGGTCATGGTGAGCGGTGGAATCGGTGTGCCGTGCTGCGCCGCGTGCCTAACGAGGGCCGCTCAGCGCGGCGTCCCCGCGTCGAAGCGCGACGCCGAGGTTTTTTATGGTTAGGTCGAAGTACGGAGCACCGGCATCCGCCCGGTCCGGTCAAAGTAGGCATCGACATCCGCTCGACCGGGCGCCCGCACCAATCGTTCAATCCTGCAACGCTCACCCCGCCTCCGGCCGGCGATTCCGCCAATGGTCAAGAAGGCCGGCCACGAGCGTCAAGGCGCAGCCAGTCAGGAGGAGGAACTTGAGCGTCGCCGCACTCCCGGCCAGCACCGAAGCAGCGCCTAACGACGACAAATCGCCGACTTGTCCGAGCTCGGCCATCATTGCCAGGTTCTCCAGGACGTCCAACACGCCCGCGACGAGTGCCCCCCACGATGCGAACGCGGCGATGCGCTGAAGCAATGGACTCCGTTCACCCGCACGATCGGCAACCAACGCGCAGGCCAGCGATAGCGCCAGCGCGTACACGAGAATGTACGTGAAGTCCAGACGAATCCCCTGCGCCGCTACGTGGTGCTGATCTGGCGACCACCCCTGCAGAATCTGTCGCGCGCGCTCCGCGCTCCACGCCAGCTCCAGCGAGACGATCCCATGAGGGGCAATTGCGTTCTTGAGTGGAGCGCCGGCGCGCATCATCGCGATCGTCAGGATCACGAAGATGGCTCCCGTGCGCGTCAGGAGTCGACGGCGCGTCGTCTCCTGCAAGGCGCGCCATGGATGTCGCATCATTCCGTTAGGTCGTAACCGGGGACCGCGGAACCACGTACTGGCGTCCGAGTGCCCGCAGGGAAGTGACGCCCACTTGGCGCATTGCCAGCTCCAGTTCGCGACGCATGATCGTGAGGACAGCTTCCACTCCCGGTTGTCCGAAGGACGCCAGCCCCCAGAGATAGGGACGGCCAATGCCGACGGCCGTGGCGCCTAACGCGAGCGCCTTCACCATATCACTCCCGCGCCGAATTCCACCGTCGAGCAGCACGGGAACGCGACCACGGACGGCCTGCACCACTTCGGGCAACGACTCGATCGTGGAGCGACCGCTGTCTTCGGCGCGTCCGCCGTGATTCGAGACGACAATCGCATCTGCGCCGTTGGCCACCGCGAGTTCGGCGTCTTCGCGCGTCACCAACCCCTTGAGCACAAGCTTCATCTGGGGTGCGACCGCGCGACATCGTTTGACCCACGCCCAATCCATCCCGGGGTTCTCGAATGCGGTCGCCTTGCTGAGGTCGAGACCGTCGAACATCGGCTTGCGCCTAACGCCTCCAGCCACTCCCGGCGCGTGACACCCCGAGCAGACGCGCGTGTCGACTCGGGCGGCGCGCAGCTGCGTCTCGAGATTTCGCCCCGCGTTGAGATCGACCGTGAGCACGAGCACCGGGCATCCGGCCTTGGCCGCGCGCCTAACGATTGCGTGCGCCACCTCTTCCACGTCAGTGGGATACAGCTGATACCACACTGGTTTCCCTCGTGCCACGTTCACGTCCTCGACGCTGGAGGTCGTGACGCCGCTCAGCATCATCAAGTGCGATTTCGCGCGCGCAGCGCGAGCCGTCGCGACATCACCATCGGGGTTATACATCTTCTGGCTTCCGGTGGGGCAAACATAGATGGGCGTCTCCCACCGCTCGCCGAAGAGCGTAACCGACGTATCGACCGTGCGCACATCCACGAGACGACGGGCCCGAAGTGCATAACGCGTGTATCCCTCGCGGTTCGCACGTAGCGTTCCGTCGTCGTCGACGCCGCTGGCCATGTAACCAAAGTGGGCGGGCGGAAGTTTCGACTTTGCCACAGGTTCAAAGTCAAAGACACTGAGCGCGTCGTTTGGGGCCTGAATCAATGCCGTCGCCTGCGTGACGCGCTCGACTTCATCGAGAAGTCGCCAGCCGTCGTCCGGTGTTCCCGCTCTCGTTAGGCGCTCGAGCGCCGCGAGCTTGACGCCTCCGGCTACGAAGAGGGGACTCGCCGCCAGGAAGCGCAGGAACTCCCGGCGCTGCGTCTCAACAGGTGGTTTCATCTCTCGCACCAGAGGGTGAAATGCACCGAGACATTCTCGCGCTCCGTAACCTGCAACGCCAGCGCCCGCTACGAGGAGGGTTCAAGCGCCAACATGTTGGCGTCGCGCACCAGCACCCACCGCCCGTCACCCTGCCGCCGAAGAATCGATAGGGCATATCCCGCGCGACGCATTTCGCTTCCAGGGTGTGAATCTCCCACCGCTTTCATCGACACGCGCAACTTGCTGGCGCAATACGCCACGTCGCCCACGATGGTGACTTCCTCCATCGTGGCCGTCGACTCCATCTCGACGGTGCCCACGCCGGCGCGCATGAGGTCGAGAAAGGCGTTCCGCCCGCGAATGGGCGGGCGACCGACGACGTAAAAGACGACGTCCTCAGACATCAGGTCGACCATCGCGTCGACCTCGCCCGCCATCGAGCGCTGGAGCCACTGTTCCTGCCACGCGCGAATCGCCGCTTCGTCGCTTTCCATCGTTCGGACTCCATGGTCAATCGTTGCTTCGCGAGTGTTCGGCGGCCTACGCCGGGGATTACCGAGCGACGTCGAGTGCCAACCGATAACGCACCTCGTTCAAGGATACGTTAGGCGCAAGCTCATGCGTCTGGCGCAGACCGTCCAGCGACATGCCGTGTCGCTCGTAAAATCGTCTCGCGTCCGAATTCTCATCAACGACCCAAAGCGTGAGCGCCTCCGCCGACGCGGTGCGGGCGATCTCAACCGCTGCATCGAACAGTTGGGCGCCGTACCCTTTTCCCTGCGCTGTTGGCGCCGCGTGGAGATTCCAGATCTCCCACGTCGAAGGCAATGCACCGGAATCGCGCGAGGGCGCGATCGCGCAAAACGCGACGAGTCCGGAGCCGACCACTTCGCGCAGCACGACGTGCATCCCGGAATGCCTCATGCTCTCGCGCCACGCCGATGTGCGCAACGACAGATCGAGTGATGCGAGAAAGTCATCCGGCAACAGACGACGATATGCCGATTGCCAACTCGCGATATGAAGTGCTGCGACGGACTCGGCGTCAGCCGAGTCAGCGAGGCGGAAGCGACCCAACGGCGTGCTCGTTAGGGGGCGCGTCATCCGAACGAAACGAATGGGCGTTCCGTCCGGAAGAGAATCGACGACGTCTTCCTGCCTTATGAATCCTCGTGCGCCGTACAGCGGAACGCCGGGGAGCGTTGCCATCAGCTCCAACTTTCGAAAGCCCACATGCCACGCTGCGTCCGCGCACGCGTCGAGCAGCGCGCTGCCAATACCACGTCGGGCAAAACGCGGTGAGACGAAGAATGCACGAACCTTTGCCGCGTCAACGGCGGGATCGAGGAATGCCGCCCCGCCGACGGGGCGCTGATCTCCACCATACAGCGTGCGTCGACGGCTCCAACCACCACATCCAGCGATTTCACCATCACACTCGGCGACGAAATACGAGCGATCGGCGACGAGTGTGCTGTCTACACCAAAAACGTGACGGATTGCCGCTTCGGTCTCCTGCGGCGTGTAAAAGCCGACGCTCAACTCGCGCGCCGATTCCTGAATCAGTTGATTCAGGGTGGGAGTGTCGTTAGGCAGCGCGACACGAAGCGCGATGGACGTTGGTTGAGTCACGCGCGCGCTGGGCCGGTTCGATGGAGCGCGCGCGCCACGCCATCACGCACGGCATCAGTGTATGGGCCTGCCGGCAGAACATCGAGGACTGCGGCCGCCCGCTCGAAGAATGTGCGGGCCAACGATGGCGCGCCTAACAACTCGTGGGAGTGCCCGACGTTGAGCAGAAGCGAGGGCATGAAGCTCTCCACATGGCCCCCAGGCACCCGCTCGGCGCGCTCCAGAGAGATTTCATTCCAGCGGAGTTTTTCCTCATTTGTCTCCTGGTGGCGCGCGAGATAGTGAGATGCGATGCAGGCTTCGTAGTCGCTCGTACTCGCCTCCCACGCCTGCGTGAAGAAGTCCTTGGCGGCGCTCAGTCGCCCTTCCCCCTCCGCTTGCATCCCACTCGCGCACAACTGCACGACGCGATTGTTCGGATCAATTGTCATTGGAATGACTTCTGCTCAGCGTTTGCGCGCAGCGCCACGGTGAACGTTGCGCGCGCGACCAGGCGATCGCCCACATGCGCCTCGCCGCGCACGCGCGCAACTCCCCGCCGCAGGCGCACCAGCTCCACGTCCAGGACAAGCGTGTCGCCCGGAAGCGCGGGATCGCGAAGCTTCACTCTGTCCATGCGAACGAAGTAGCCAATTGCTCCTTCAACGCCATCTACGAGATCGACGAGTATTCCCGCCGTTGCCTGCGCCAATGCTTCGATGGCCAGGAGATTTGGCCAGGCGATCGGCGCTTCGGTGAGCGGATCGAGGAGACACTCACTTCCGGTGATGCGCTTGAGACCACGCACTCGTTTGCCGGGTTCAATCGTCTCCAGCGCATCAACGAACAAGAACGGGCTCCGATGCGGGAGGAGGCGCAACACGTCATTTGCATCACGACGTAACATCACCGGGCCCTTTCTGATCGGAGTAACGACTCACCCTTCATCGAGGCAGGCGGTCTCCCACGCATCGCGGCATCCTGAACGCGCCGATGCGTGTGGAATAGTTTGTCTCGCCCCGCTTCATGTAGTCACCGACGTACCAGACGGTGCAATCATCGTCGGGATCGATCGCTGTCTGTGTGTAGTCCTGCCAGCGCAGGGTGTTTTCCTGCGACGCTTCTCCGGCCGCCAGCACCGCTTCTCGCAGCGACAACACGCCCTTTGCATCGTTCGGTGTGCGTCCGGCAAAGCGCTGGCCAGCAAAGTGTGGAGCGCCGCCAAAGGAGTATCCAACGCCAATGTTGCCAAATCGATCCATCGCCGGACTCGCCATCCAACGGTATTGCGAGTCGGGGGCATAGGTCCCCTGCTGGAAAATCGTTAGGCGGCGGTCCTTCTCGATACGCAATTCGTACCAGCGCACGCCGCCGGCGCCGGCAGTCGTGTTCACAGAGTGCGTGGCGACCAACGACTCCTGATTCCCGATTCGGCGATACACGAGGCGCGGCATGATCTTGTCGCCTTGCGCGTCGAGCCGTCGCTCCGTTCCGGGCTGCGAAACGCAACTCGTGAGCTGTCCGTCACAGAGATAGTGATACGGGGCGACCGGAATGCGTATCGCCCCGTCGACTCGCGTACGCGAGGGGTCATCCCAGTCGACGTGAAAATTCCATGTGTAGAGCACGGAGTCTTCCATCACTTTCTGCAATTGTGTTCCACCATTCGCCAACATGGCGTTAGGCGCACCTTTGGGAGGAAGCGTCTTGCCATCGAGGTCGGCATTATTGAGGAAGTTCACGCCGTCGATGATGACACACTGCTCCGTCGCATCTTCTCCGCGCAGCATACGCGAGCGATCGACGACACACGCGTGTTTCTGAATCACCTCGTCGCCCGTGCTCGATGGGACGTAGTATCCGTCGGGCCACACCGCGGGGCGCGGATAGTCGGGGAAGAGCGGGCGCACGAATTCGTACCGATAGTATGGCCCGAACGGGTCGCTGCCGGTGCTTAGGGCGTAACACATCCCGTAGGGTCCCTTCTCCTGCGCCGGAGGCGGGGAAGGTGGTGCGCTTCCGGGTGCGCGCGGCGCCGGATTGGCGAATGAGTCACCTACAGCCGGGATATGGAGCGGCACGCTGCCGCCCGGCTGTCCGGCGCGACCGGGGAGCATGCGTTTCGCCGGCTCGCCGTCGCGCCCCGCCGAATCTTGATGCGCACGCATGGGACCACGCGTGAAGATTGGCATCACGATCAGCCAGCGGTCGGCGAGTTGATCGTACCTAACGACGGCATCGCCGTTGTTGCGCAGTTCGCAGGCGCCGCCGAACCCACGGAAGACATTGTTGGTGACGACCGGTCCGTACAGTACACGCCCGGTGGCGTCGTCCTTCTTCCCCTTCTTCGTGAAGATCGCCATGCGCGTATTCACGATCTGCACGATGTGATCCGGGCCTACGGCAAGCGTATTGTCTGACGGATTTCGGAGTCGCGTGACACCGGCCGGCCCTTCAAAGCCGGCGCCAATTCCATCGAACGACGCGACCACGGAGATTCCATCTTTGCTTCCCATCGTCGTCTGTTCGATAGAACGCCCCCCCGCGGGCGCTGCGTGCGAGGGCGTGCCGGATGAGATCGCGTCGGATTCTTCGAACTCGTTAGGTGGCGCGAGTATGCCCAGCGGTTGTGTCGCGCCAACGCTGCTGGATCTGACGCGAGCGGAAGGTAATGCCGGCGATGGTACTTGTCGGTGGATGTCGACATCCAAGCGCGGTGAGCGGTCGTGCGCCACGGCGTGCGAAACCTGAACCGACTCCGCTCGGACAGCCGGATGCATGTGGCCGTCGTTAGGCGTTAGGCGGTTGTGATATGCCCACGCACCTCCGGCGATCAGGGCCGGAGCGAGCGCGACGACGAGTAGGCGCGACGAGAGGCGCGACGAAAGGCGCGACATGGAACGAACGGGTGGTGGCCGATGCTCGCAGACGTTCCGCGGGCGACGCTCAACTTCGCCGTCCGCGCATTCGAACGCCAACGCCTTTCCGTTCGTGCAGCGCCGGTTTGGTCAGGCGGGCGTGGCGCCGAAGAATTGTCCGACAAGCGCGGTGATCACCATCGCCAACACTCCCCAGAAGGTCACCCGAAGCGCTCCCCGAACAGCCGACGCCCCTCCTGCTTGCGCCGCTAAGCCGCCGAGTGCGGCGAGAGAGACGAGGGAAGTGATGCCGACGAGAAGAAGTAGCCGCGATTCGCTGACGAGCGCGCTCACAAGCAGCGGCAGCGCAGCTCCGACTGCGAACGTCGCCGCGGACGCCAGCGCTGCCTGAACGGGACGCGCGGTGTGAACCTCCGAGATTCCGATTTCGTCGCGTGCATGGGCGCCGAGCGCATCGTGCGCCATGAGTTGATCCGCCACCTGCGCTGCGAGCGCCGGTTCGAGCCCCCGCTTCACATAGATGTCGGCCAACTCCGCGCGTTCGAACTCCGGTTGTTCCGCCAGTTCTTTCCGCTCGCGTGCGAGATCGGCTGCCTCGGTGTCCGCCTGCGAACTCACCGAGACGTATTCTCCCGCTGCCATGGACATCGCCCCAGCGACAAGCCCTGCCACGCCTGCCAGGAGCACGTCGCTCTTCGCCTGGTGCGCAGCGGCAACTCCGATGATGAGCGACGCCGTCGATACGATTCCGTCGTTCGCCCCAAGAACTGCTGCCCGAAGCCAGCCAATGCGCGTGGCTTTGTGCGATTCGAGTTGTGCCGAGAGTGTGTCCATGGGTGTTGCGCTTTGTGGGTGCGATCGATCGGGATCAGTCGCTGCAACCTGCTCGACCTCTTGCGTGCACGCCACCAGAGAAATCCCCATACGGCGCGCGCGTTTTGATGTGGGCTGGGAGTGGGTCTGGGTTGTTGATTGACGAATTCGGCTCGGGCGGAGTTATGGCGGGCGTGCGGTGTGTTGCGCGATGGTCGATGGGCGTCTGCGCGCGGGGTAGGGATCTCTCGCTGTGTCTCTTTAGTCTGGGTGACTCTTTGAGGACTCGACGCGGTGAGCTGGGGCTCAGAGCTGGGGCTCAGAGCTGGGGCTCTGACCCCGGGCTCTGACCCCGGGCTCTGACCCCGGGCTCTGACCCCGGGCTCTGACCCCGGGCTCTGACCCCGGGCTCTGACCCCACCGATCGCGCGAACGCCGGAGTACCGAATCAACGCGGAGCTTTTGCCTTGATCTCCTCGACAAAATTCTCCACGACCATCAGATCGCGCGTCGCGCCACCGGCGGAGTGAAGGAAAACGAAGTGCTGATCATCGGGCATCGCTTGGTAGCGGCGACCGCTTGCACTCTGGTCGAGCGGAATGTGGAAGAGGGCGCGAGGCGGAGAAAACTTTGGTTTACCGGAGGCGTCGACCGACATGTCGACAGAGACCAACTCGCCCGACGGAGCAAGGAAAAAAAGCCCATGTCCGCGATGAGACCACGACGGTTCGATCCCGCCACCTGGAGAGACTTGCCATTTCCCCTCGTGCGTCGCGGGGTAGGGTTGCACGTAGACTTGATCCTGACCGGTCTCGTTGCTCGAGTACGCGAGCCAATGACCATCTGGTGAGATCAAGGCATACAGCGTTAGGAACGCACCCGAGAGTAGCGGGCGAGGCACGCTGTCGACTCCGAGGCGATACCCCACGACTTCTGAACCCGCCCCCGGAATAGGGCGCGACACAACTAACGCATCGCCGCTAAACGACCACTCGGCGCTGAAGACATTCCCGGAAATCGGGAGCGCTCTGCCACCACCCGACCCGTCCGCGGGCACCATCCAGAGTGCGTTGGCGCCAGAGCGATTGGAGAGAAGGGTGATCGACCGTCCGTCAGACGACCAGGAGAGCCCGAGATTCCGCGTCCCCTCGAACGTGATCGGCGTGAGTGATCCGCGACCGATTGGAAGAATTCCCACGCGTAACCCGCTCACTTCCAACGTCGTTACTGCGATGCGCTCCCCGTCGGGAGACAAACTGAATGCGCGGATATCACCCTTGAGGCTCGAGTCAACACTGCTCAACGCGCCGCTGCGGTCGATCTTCTGGAGTTCGCGAACACCGCCGAATCCGACCCAAACGAGCGAACCACTCTTCGAGAGCGCGAACTGCGACGCGGAGCCCAAGTACACGTCGACTCCTCGGAAGAGTGCGAACGGTCTCCCGGTGACGACGGCGCGCTTGGCATCGAACGCGACAGCCATGAGTGCCCCGTCCGACGTCGTGTACACGAGGTATCCCGACGAGTATCTGGCCATCGTCGCCCTGAAGAGGCGACGCACCTTTCCCCCGTTTGTCGGTACCACCGCGACTTCGCTCGCTTCGGGGACGCCTAACCTCCCGATGGTGGCGATGAGAGCTTCTGCGCCGGGGAGCGCGTCGATCCACATGAAGCCGGCGTCGCTCTCTCGCGACGCGACGTCTTTGAGAGCGCCACCGTCCGGCGAAACGCTCTGAATCGCCCCGCTATCGTTGACGAAATAGATGCGGTCGTCGTCCGCCCAAGTGAGTCCGCCACCCGCTGACGGAACACCCTCGGCGACGACGGTGAGCGCTGGGCCGCCCGTCGATCCTTGCATCGAGACGGTTTTGAGAGCTCCGCCGGCGGTAAACGCCATCGATGCCCCGCTCGGAGAGAACGAGGGGATCTTGCCCGCCTCGGTTCCGGCGATGGATTGAATGCCGAGCTGCCCGAGTTCTCGCAGGTAGATCATTTCCTTCCCCGTCGATGTGCGACCGGTGTAGACCAGTCGCAAACCGTCCGGGGAGATTGTCAGGTTGACGCCGGCGCCAGGGTTGAACGATGCGGAGTCGGGGAGTGCGACGACGAATCGCGTCACCGGGCGCGATGGCTGCCTAACGAGCGCTTTTGCGACCGCGGCGCCGACGATGACGCCTAACGCGATGCCGGCAAAAAGGAGCGCAACGGGAAATCGGCGCGCCCGCACTTCGAACGGCTTCGCTTGGGACGCTGTGGCACCAAAGTGGGGATTCACGAGCGCTTCGGCGAAGGCGCTAGCGCGACTGAAGCGATCTGCGGGCACCTTCTCGAGTGCCACACTCACCGCGTTGGCGACGTGTGGTGGGACCGACTTGCGAAGCGTGCTGGCACGAGGCGCATCCTCGGTCGCGATTTTCATGATGACCTGCTGCACCGACGGCGCGTGGTGCGGGGCGGCGCCCGTGAGCATCTCGAACAACACCGCGCCTAACGAGTAAATGTCGGAGCGGAAGGTGATGTCGCGGTCGGCGAGTGCCTGTTCGGGACTCATGTAATTCGGCGTGCCGACGGCGAGCCCCGTCTCGGTCATTCGGTTCCCTCCCCCCGCTGCGGCGGCGGAGATCGCGAGCGCGACGCCGAAGTCGGCGACCATCGCGCGCCCGTCGTGCAGGAGGATGTTCTCCGGCTTGATGTCGCGGTGGATGACCCCTTGGCGATGCGCGTAATCGAGGGCGTTCGCCACCTCGATGGCGATTCGCACCGCTTCATCGATGCCGAGCTGTGATTCCCGCTCCAGCTTCTGCCGCAGCGTCTCGCCGTCGATGAACGGCATGACGTAGTAGAGAAACTCTCCTGCACTCCCTGAATCGAACAGCGAGAGGATGTTTGGGTGCTGGAGTTGTGCGGTGGTGGTGACTTCGCGAACGAAGCGCTCGGCGCCGAGTAGCGCCGCTGCCTCGGGGCGCAGGACTTTGATCGCGACTTTGCGGTGATGCCGCAGATCGGACGCGAGGTAGACCGTCGCCATACCGCCGGCGCCGACGGGGCGTTCGATCCGATAGCGATCTGCGAGCGCTTCCTGCAGGCGCGAAATGGTGTCGGTCACGACCTAACATATCATCGCGTGGCGTAGTGCATCGCAAGTTTGTCGGCGGCGCGCTGCTGCGTTGGGGCACGTTGAGGGACGTGTTAGGGGGAGGGCTTGGGGACGGGTTTGGGGACCTTTTCAGGGATGCGTCCGTGGATCTCTTCAGAGATGCCTTCGAGGACGGGTTCAGCGCAGGTTCGTCGATGTCGGCGCCCTGCGCTGGGGCAGCGCCTTGTACCTAGTGCGCTCGTTGCACGCGAGGTGATACCGCTCCTCGAATCCTCGGCGCACCTTCTCGCCGAAGCCGCCGACCATTTATGAGATGACTCCTACTCTTTACACCGGCCATGCATGACCATCCCGACCAACCGGAGCAGGCGTTTTTTCGTAGCGACCACCGGCCGTATGTACGCGTGGGAATTCCGGAACTCTTCTATTCGTCGTGGCTGGAGCCCGACTATCACACACCGCGCGACGAAGCAAAGTTGATCAACGAAGAAAAGCTGGCGAGAATGACCACGTGGATGTACACCACCGGATGGTTTGTCTCCGAGAGTGCGACGCGCGTGACGATGGACGCGGGATTCAAGCTGGAACGCTGAGTGGCGTGGTGCGTGGTGCGGTGAGTGACGTGGAGAGCGGCGTGGTGAGTGACGTGGTGAGTGACGTGGTGAGTGACGTGGACTCTGTGGACGCCTAACGAATGTACGTACTCGCATTGATCGCACTCGTTCTTCCACTTTCGTGCTTCGCTGCCGATGAAGCTGGTGCGGCGGGGCATGCGAGCGGAGTGCGGGCTGCGCTGCAATCCGTGGGTGGAGGGGGATTGGCGGGATTGTTGATCGCGGTGGTGTTCTTCTTGAGCATGTTGCCCCGCCGCCCCGGCGACACCTCGTGGAGGAATCATGTGGGGCAGTCGTTCCTCTTCGCTGTCGGTTTCGGTGTGTTCTCCGTTGTCGTTGGCGCCGGCGTTGGTGTTGCCGTGGCTGTGATGCAGTGGTCGCGCGCAGGGTGACGCACACGGAGATGCGCAACGCGCTGCGCGGGAAATGAGCCGTGAAGAGCGCGATGGAGAGCCACCGTAGACTTGACCGCATTTTTCGACGGGGACCTCGCGCTCCACGCGACCCCAACCAAGATCACTCGACCGCCAAGAGGTCGATTGGCATGTGGCGGAACGGAGCTGCTGTATCCATTTAGTCCCGAAGTTGCGTGGGACTGGACACGGCGCCCCCGGCTCTGACCCCCCGCTCTGACCCCCGGCTCTGACCCCCGGCTCTGACCCCCGGCTCTGACCCCCAGCTCTGACCCCCAGCTCTGACCCCCAGCTCTGACCCCGGGCTCTGACCCCGGGCTCTGACCCCGGGCTCTGACCCTTAACTCGGCCCCTGAACTCGGCGCGAGCCAACACGAAAACCCCAATCGACAATCCGACCCTCGGGACAGCCGCGCGCCGGACCGAGAAGGGACCCTTCTCGCGACCCACGAGCCGGTGCATCGCCTCCACGCGAACGCGCCAACGCTGACGAGAAAGGGACGATCAACGTCCCGCGACCACCTGCGCCCGCACCCAAGTCGGACCGACGAACGCCCGCAAGTCGTTCAGCGACGTAAAGACGCCCGCCACATTCTGCGCGAGTTCGGAGGGGGGTTCGACCAAATCGGGAATCACGACCACCGGCATCCCTGCCGCGAGCGCCGATCGTGCGCCGGTTGGCGAGTCCTCGAGCGCGAGCGCCACGCTCGGCTCGACACCGGCGCGCGCCGCCACTTCGAGATAGAGATCCGGATGTGGCTTGCCGCGCGCGACGTCAGCACGCGTCACCACCGTGGTAAAGCGATCGACCAACTCTCCCAGTCGCTCCGGCACGAGGTGCGGCGCGCTGGAAGTCGCGAGCGCGAGCGGAATCCCCAAATCCCTAACGAAAGAAAGCCACTCCACCGCCCCGTCGCGTAGCGGAATCCCTTCGTGCTCGACGATTTCGCGCATGCGACGATGACAGGTCGCGCGAAACGCCGGAACGTCGAAGGATTCGCCGAAGTAACGGGCGAGCATGCGCTCGCATTCGTCCATCGGGTGTCCGACAAACGATGCAAAGCGTTCGTCCGACATCTCGACGCCGTGCTCTTCCGCTGCGCCAAGCCAGACGCGGCGCTCCACGCGCTCACTATCGACGAGCAGCCCATCCATGTCGCAGACGACGAGCGACGGGCGTTGCAGCTGGCGGTGCGTCACTCGGATACCGCGAGGAGAGCCGGGGCGGCAAGTCGCAGGGCATGCTCGCGCACGTCGCGCGGCCAGGCGTGCAACAACTCGGCGAAGCGCGCGGCATCACCTGCATACAAGGCCCGTGTCGCTTCCTCGAACCCGGCGCGATCGCCCGCAGTGGCAACCATGAAACGGTACGTCGCCTCGCGCGATAGGCGTCGCGCGTCGCTCGCCGCGCTGTTGCGTCGCGCGTCTTCGACCAAACGACGCAATGCAACCGACGCACCGCCGGGCTGCGTCGCCAACCACGCCCAGTGACGCGGAAGCAACGTGACCTCGCGCGAGACGACGCCAAGCTTCGGACGCCCTGGCCCTCGGGGGGTCGCTGGATGCTCGTCACTGGGCTCGGGCTCGACGAAAGCTGTGTTCTCGATCGAGACATCAACGGCATAACGCGCCACGACCTCGTCAACGCTCCCACGAAGATCGAGCTCAACGGCTTCGCTCGTCCACTCGTCGTAGCACAGCAGCGGTGCAAGGGGATTGGCGTCGAGGACTCGCCGCGCGCTCGCAGCAGCGTGCTTCATCTCCCCGCGCGCGACCAGCACATCACCGCTGAACACCACAACTCGTTGCGTTGTCGACGTCCGATTCACCTAGTCCCTCTCGCCGAAGAATACGACCAATTTTATCCGGGTGAAATATGTGAAGTCAACGCCTCCATCATTTGAGTTCAACGCCTCCATCATCTGACGTCAACGCCTCCATCATTTTGAGACAAGCGCCTCCATCCATATAGAAAGGCTCGACCGTAGGGCCGAGCCGTAAGGGAAGTGGGTGCGGAGGGGCGAGAGGGAAGACTGGGCGCTATTCGTCGTACGATTGCGACTTCGGCTCCCCCGACGTCGGCCGATTTCGCCGCGAACCCGGGCGATCGGCGTATGGCCCGTCGCGATCAGCTGACGACTCGCCGCTTTCGTCGTTCGGGGCAGGCTTGGCGCGATGACGCTCTGCTTCGTGGCGAGCGAGTTCGTCCTTGTTGCGCTCGAGAATGCCTGATTTTTCTCGGATGTCGTCGCGATCTGCGCCGCCTGACTCAGGGCGATCGCTCTCGAGGTTGTTTGAACCTTTTCCGCCCATGGTTCCTCCGTGGTCGAATGGGTCGCGCATTCGCCATGCGCGAGGAAACAAGTTGGAAGATCTCGTCCACCAAGGCTTCCTCCGTGAGGGGAATCTTTTCGTCTCACCTCTCGTGGGTGAATCCTCGCCACATGAGCGCGCGTATCGCCATCGCGG
Organism: Gemmatimonadaceae bacterium; assembly: GCA_044224185.1. GTDB lineage: Bacteria > Gemmatimonadota > Gemmatimonadetes > Gemmatimonadales > Gemmatimonadaceae > SCN-70-22. The sequence continues at coordinate 142,166 of JBGAKW010000011.1, forward strand.
GCAAACTCCGCGGGGGTGACCGGTGTCGAAGCTGAGCGCGCAAGCACAGCGAGACGCGTCGAAACTCACACAGGCCACTCCCCTCACGCGCTGCCGTTCGGAAGGAATCACTCGTTATGCGGAATCTGAAGCTTGCGGTGCGCACGCTGATGCGCACGCCGTTCGTCACAGCGATCGCGATCCTGTCACTCGCGCTTGGCATTGGCGCCAACGCGGCGATTTTTTCGCTCTTCAACCAGATGCTCCTCAAGCGCGTGCAAGCGCGCGAACCGGGGACGTTGGTGAACCTCGCCGCACCTGGGCCTAAACCGGGATCACAGTCGTGTGGCCAAGCGGGAGACTGCGATGAGGTGTTCAGTTATCCCATGTTTCGCGACCTCGAGCGGAGCAACAAGGTGTTCTCCGGGCTCGCCGCGCACGTGCAGTTCGGCGCCAACATGGCCATGCGCGGTGAGACGCCGATCAACGGCGGCGGGTTGTTGGTTTCGGGTTCATACTTTCCCACGTTAGGCCTGACGCCGGCGCTTGGGCGACTGCTCACCCCCGACGACGACCGCAACATCGGCGGACACTTCGTCACGGTACTGAGTTACCGCTTCTGGGAAACGCGACTCGGTGCAAACCCGGCCGTGTTGAATGAGCCAATCGTCATCAATGGCCAGTCATTGACGATCGTCGGCGTTGCTCCTCGCGGTTTCGACGGGACGACGTTCGGCTTGACGCCTAACGTCTTCGTCCCACTGACGATGCGAAAGCAGGTGCAATCGTGGTTTGACGGTTTCGAGAAGCGCCAGGAGTACTTCCTGTACGTTTTCGGTCGCCTCAAGCCCGACGTCTCGCTGGCGCAGGCACGCGTCGGAATCAACGCTGTCTATCATCCGATCGTGACCGACGTCGAGGCGCCACTACAGAAAGGGATGAGCGACCAGACGATGGCCAAGTTCAAGGCGAAAGAACTCACGGTCGTCGAAGGGTCGCGCGGTCAGAGCTCGGTGCGCAAAGAGGCGCGCACACCGCTCACACTGCTCTTTGGCATCACCGCCGTGGTGCTACTCATCGCATGCGCGAACATTGCCAATCTGTTGTTGGCGCGCGCGGCGCAACGGTCTACAGAGATGGCGGTGCGCCTGTCGTTAGGCGCGGCACGCTGGCAACTCCTGCGGCAACTCCTGACGGAATCGCTCCTGCTCGCGCTACTCGGCGGCGCGGTGAGTCTCGTCGTCGCACGATGGACGCTGTCGTTCATCACGTCGACGCTTCCGTCAGATGGCGCGGCTTCGATGAACGTTTCGATCGACAGCACGGTGCTTGGGTTTGCCGCACTCGTTTCGGTGGTGACCGGACTCCTGTTCGGGCTTTTCCCGGCGATTCACAGCACGCGCTCCGATCTCATCACGAGCATCCGTGCGAACGCGGGACAGCCGTCGGGTGCGCGTGCGGCAGCACGATTCCGCACGTCGCTCGTCACTGCGCAGATTGCCTTGTCGATGGCGCTTCTCATCGCCGCTGGCTTGTTCGTGAAGAGCCTCGTCAACGTGAGCAGAGTCGATCTTGGTCTAAAGACAGAAAACGTCATCGGATTTGGCGTTTCGCCGGACCTCAATGGCTATACGGGAGCGCGCTCGCAGGCGCTCTTCCAGCGCATCGAGGATGAATTTGCCGGGCTTCCGGGCGTGACGATGGTTGCCGCGTCCCGAGTCCCGATGCTCGCCGGCAACAACTGGGGGAGCGACGTGAGTGTCGAAGGATTCAAGAAGGATCCCGACACCGATGCCGGTGCGCGATTCAATGCCGTGGGCCCTGGGTACTTTCGATCGTTTGGGATTCCCCTCATTGCTGGGCGCGAATTCAGCGCAAGCGATATCGTCGGCGCGCCGAAAGCGGTGATCGTAAACGAGGCGTTTACGAAGAAGTTCAACCTCGGACGCAACGCAGTCGGCAAGTTCATGTCGACGGGAGGGCGTGAGAAGCTCGACATGCAGATCGTGGGCGTCGTGCAGAACGCGAAGTACTCGCAGGTGAAAGACGCTGTACCACCGCTCTTTTACACGCCGTACAAACAGGATTCGACCGTGGGCTTCATGACGTTTTACGTGCGCTCGTCGCTGCCGGCCAAACAACTCTTCAAGCTCATTCCGTCGACGGTCGCCAAGCTCGATCCGCAACTCCCGGTCGAAGACTTGAAGACACTAGACCAGCAGATCAAAGAGAACGTGAGTCTCGATCGGCTCATCAGCATATTGGCCGCAGCCTTCGCGGCGCTCGCAACGCTGCTTGCAGCTGTCGGACTCTATGGCGTCCTCGCCTACACGGTGGCGCAGCGCACACGCGAGATCGGCGTGCGCATGGCGTTGGGCGCAAACGGCGGCCAGGTACAAGGATTGGTGCTTCGCCAGGTCGCGAAGATGACGATCATCGGCGGCGTGGTGGGCATTGGCGGCGCGCTCGCGTTAGGCAGGATGACAAGCTCGCTCCTCTTTGGTCTCGAGGGGCACGATCCAACGGTGATCGTGTTGTCGGTGGTGGTGCTGACAACCGTTGCATTCGCCGCCGGATTCATACCAGCGCTTCGGGCCAGCCGAGTGCATCCGATGCAGGCGCTGCGGTACGAGTAGAGGGACGCCGCAGACGAGACGCCACCGGGTTCCGCGCCCGGTGGCGTCCTTTTTTGTACTTGGGCGGCTGCATTTGGTCATGTGGCCCCGACCGTTTCCAGCCAACGTCTGACGTTACATGTTTAGGCTCGCGCACGCCGGCCGATTTCTCGCATCTGTTGACCTCACCGCCAGACCGTGCTCCCCGAACAGTCCGTCCGAGAACGTATCGCGACAGTCATCCTCGCTATCCTTGTAGTCGCCGGAGTGATTGGCGGCGTGAAGCGATTGCGCGGCCAAGCAGACGACTCGGCACCCACACTTTCATTTGAGGCGCCGCTACCGTTTGACGCGGAAGTAGATACGGGGACGCTTTCGAATGGTCTCACGTATTTCATTCGTCAGAATGACGTGCCGAGTGGACATGCGGAGCTGCGTCTGGTCGTTAACGCGGGCTCAGTGTTCGAGGAGGAGAGGCAACGCGGCCTCGCGCACGCAGTCGAACACATGGCGTTTCGCGGGACTCGGCGATTTCCTGGGGCTCGCATCGTCGATTACTTGCAATCGATCGGAATGCGCTCGGGCGATGACGTCAATGCGTTTACGTCGTTCGATGACACGCGATTCCAACTGCGAGTTCCAACGAAACGAGCAGGAGCGATCGACACTGCATTTGCCATTCTTGCCGACTGGGCGCACGACGTCTCATTCGATTCGACGGACGCCAGAAAGGAAGCCGGCGTCGTGTTCGAGGAATGGCGCACGAATCTGGGTGCGACCGACCGCGTTGAGACGCTCCGCGATTCTGTCCTCCTGCGCGGGTCACGATATGCGAATCGCTTTCCGATTGGAGACACGCTGGTGTTGCGGCGCTTCGATCTGGGCGAGATGCGACGGTTCTACCGGAGTTGGTATCGGCCAGAGCTGATGGCAGTCATCGCCGTGGGAGATTTTGATCCTGCGGTCGTTAGGCGATTGATCGAAAAGGAGTTTGGCGCCATTCCGGCGAGCGCGCCACGTATCACTCGTCCCAACGTCCCTCCTCCGTCGGTATCGCCGGCTCACGCATCTGTCTTTGAAGACGACGAGCTTCGTACGAACCGCGTGGCGATCTGGTATCCGCGCGCACGCAGTCGTCCGCGTTCGTTTGGGGAGTACCAGTCGCTGTTTGTCGAGTCGCTTGCGCTGTCGGTGTTGGAACAGCGCCTAACGAGGCTGGCCGATTTGCCGGACGCACCCTTGATAGCGGCGAACGCCCGACGTCGTGATCTCACGCGATCGGTGCGAGCGTTTGGCCTGACGGCAACGCCAATTGACGGAGAGAGCTTGAGCGCCATTCGCGTGTTGGCCGAAGAGGTCAATCGCATTCGCAGATTCGGCCCGCTGGAGAGTGAACTGGTTCGCCAGAAGAATCTGATGATCAAGGATCGGCGAGCAAGCGAAGCCTTCGCCGAATCGTCAGAAGAAATGGTCGACGCACTCGAGCGACATTTTCTCACCGGGCGACCCGTGCTGGGCGATTCACTCGAACTCGAGGTCACCAAGCAACTGCTCGCCACCATCGATACCGGCACCGTTAGGCGGTTCTTCGATCGATTCAACCTGGACAGTGGCGCGACCATCGTTGCCATGGGGCGCTCGATTGCAACGGAACGCCTAACGACGCAAGCGTTGATGGCAGCGGCGCGCGAAGGGGAGACCCGCGTAGCCGACAGCTACCACGACGCCGACGACTCGCTTCCGACACTGCACGACTCTCTGGAGTCGGGCACCATCACCAGCGAGCGGATTCTCAAAGATCCGGATGTATTTGATTGGCGACTCAGCAATGGCATGCGCGTGATTGTGAAGCCCACCGACCTGGGCGAGGAAGTCATCATGCACGCGCTGAGTTTTGGCGGTGCATCACTCGTTGATTCGCTCGACTACCCATCGGCGTATCTCTCAGACGCCATCGTGACGGCGACGGGAGTCGGCCCGCTCACTGGGCTGCAACTCGCGAATATCGTCGATCGCTCGTCGATCACGTTGACGGCGACAGTAACGGATGACTGGCTCAGTGTGAATGGGCGATCCAACACAGCGGACATGGGGGCGCTCTTCTCCCTCACGCACCTCTACCTGACGGCGCCGCGTAGCGACAGTGTGGCGTTCGGTCGATACCGTGCACGCGCGCGCACGCTTCTCCGGAATCGCGACGCCGATCCGGCGCTCGTATTCAACGATTCGGTGCGAGCAGCACTCCAACCAAAGAGTCATCGAGCGCATCCCGGCACAGCGGAGTTTGTGAACTCGAGCGACTTGCGTCGCGCCGTGGAGTTCTGGCGCGCGCGCACCGCAAACGCCTCAAACTTCACGGTGGTGATCGTCGGACGATTCACGCTCGAAGGACTTCGCCCATTCGTCGAGCGGTACCTCGCGTCGCTGCCGAGTGGGGCCAGGGAAATGGCGCGAGACTTTCCGCGCACATTCGCGGACCGAGCGGTCGAGCATTCGTATCTTCGTGGTACGGCACCAGCTGCCCGTACACAGATCGTCTTCTCCGGAGGCGTCACCCTGACGCCGCAGGTCGACGCGCGAATTCGGTATCTGCGTGATGTGTTGGCGTTCGTACTCGTCGCGCGAATCCGTGATTCGTTAGGCGGGACGTACGGAGTGTCTGTGGACCTCGACGTGCGGCACGCGGCAAACTCCAACTACGATCTGCGCGTCGACTTCACCGCCGACCCCTCGCGCGTGGATTCGCTGGCGTCGAGAGCAATTGCCGAAGTGCAACGCATTTGCACCGATGGCCCTGACGGCACCGCGTTCAAGAAAATCGTCGCAGCGGCACGCGAGGAACTTTCATCCAGCGCCGAAAACAACGAGTACTGGGAGGATGAGCTTTCGTGGCATGCGACGCTGGGGTGGCCCTTGGAGAGCATCACGCAGCACGCAGAAACGTTGGACAAACTCACGCGCGAAGACGTGCGCGATGATTGCCGGCGCTTTGTCGATCCGACCCGCTACACGCGCATAACGATGCGACCACGAGTCTCCGCGCAGTCGCGAGCTTTGGCTGCGAGATCGCCCTCACACCTGCTCGTGAATCGGTGACTCCAACGCCTTCACCATCCACAGGCGTCCCGTATCGCGCAGACCAAAGCTCGGAGTAGACCAATAGCGCCATTGCGTTGTCACTCGACGTCTCGACCGGGAGAGCGCGCGCGGCCATCGCTCTCGCTCCACGCTCGATTGCCTTCGTCCACCCCAACTCGGCGCACTCGGGCCGGTGCGTCGAGAACAAAGAGTCGGCTCTCGCCACCGTCGGGCGTGGCTTGCACGATCTGATCGAATCGGAAACCCAGCTTCTCCAAGACACGAATGGAGCCTTGGTTGTCGGGTTTGGTGATGGCGACGAGTCGCGGCAAGTCGAAATCGCGCCACGCAACATCGATGACACCGCGTGCGGCTTCGCCTGCGTACCCAGCACCCCAGTGCTCGGGAACCAAGGCATAGCCGACGTCGGGGTGCTCCAGCGAGTCGCGCTTCAGGATTCCGCACATTCCGATGGGTGTAGAATCTGAACGCAGCGAGACGTGGAGCAGACCGAAGCCGTAACGGTCGTACATCGCCATGGGACCGTTCCGCAGATACGCGACCGCATCGTCCTCGTTGCGAACACCGCGGTCGCCAATGTTCTGCAGAAAGGACGCCTCGTTGAGAAGACGATTGATGAACGGAGCATCGCCCTCGTTGAGTCTGCGCATGACGAGCCGCTCGGTCTGAATCTCCTGCATCGCTTTCTACTCGACTCTTCTGAAGGTCACGATCGTGCTTTGGCCCGTGGGCGATACTAACCAGTTCATGGTGAAGGTCGATCGTACACGATTGCGCTCGAAACTCACGACTCACTCGCGCAACTCATCGCACGAAAATCGAGTCAACACGCGGTGTCTTGCGGTATGAACGGCGTGCGTGCGTCGCGCATGCATCACATATTGTCGCACGCCACGAACCTGATAATACGTCGCAGCTGCCCCGCCGTCCCGACTGTTCCTCCTCGTCACCGTCCCCCTCGCCCCCCGTCCCCCCCGTCCCCCCGTCCCCCCCCACGTTTCCCTGCCCCTCGCGCCGCGTCTGGTGGCGCTCGTTAGGCGGAAACGAGCACTCCGGAGGTTGATGTGCAAGAGACCAACTACGATGCGATCGTCGTCGGATCGGGAATCTCCGGCGGGTGGGCCGCCAAGGAGCTGACTGAACGGGGGCTGCGTACCCTCGTCCTCGAACGCGGCAAGAACATCGAGCACATCAAGGATTATCACAACGCCACCAAGGCGCCTTGGGACTATCCGCATCGCGGCGGGCGCACGACTGCCATGGAGCACAAGTATCCCGTGCTCAAGCGTGACTTTCCGCTAAACGAAAAAAATCTCGATTGGTGGGCGTCCGACGAAGAGTCGCCGTATACCGAAGTCAAACGCTTCGACTGGTATCGCGGCTATCACGTCGGCGGTCGTTCGCTGATGTGGGGGCGCTGCTCGTTTCGCTGGAGCGATTTCGACTACGAGGCGAATGTGCGCGAGGGAATCGGCACAGACTGGCCGGTTCGTTATGCAGAGATGGCACCGTGGTACAGCCACGTTGAGAAATTCGCGGGTATCGCCGGCACGCACGAAGGGATGCCGCAGCTTCCAGACGGTGAATTTCAGCCGCCCTTTCCTCTCAACTGCGTCGAACAAGAGGTCGCGGGGCGACTGAAGAAGTTGTTCGATGGAAAGCGTCGCATGATCGCGAGCCGCACGGCGAATCTTACGCAGGCGCTCCCCGGTCGTAGTCCCTGCCAATACCGCGACGCCTGTTGGCTCGGGTGCCCCTACGGCGCGTACTTCAGCACGCAGTCATCGACACTTCCCGCCGCGGTGAAAACTGGGAAGCTGACGCTGAAGCCGTTTGCCATTGCAACTGAAATCATCTACGACAAGGACACGAAGCGGGCGACCGGCGTGCGCGTGATGGACGCCGTCACGAATGCGATGACCGATTACAAAGCGAAGGTCATCTTCTTGTGTGCGTCGACGCTCAACTCGACGTGGTTGCTGCTTCGATCAGCAACGGACATTTGGCCTGGAGGTCTCGGAAGCAGCTCTGGAGAGCTCGGCCACAATCTGATGGACCATCATTTTCGCGTGGGCGCGCATGGCTACGTGGAAGGATTCGACGACAAGTACGAATACGGGCGTCGTCCGCAGGCCACGTACATCCCGCGCTATCGCAATCTCTTTGGCGAGAAGCGTCCCTATCTGCGTGGCTTTGGATACGAGGGCGGCGCGGGGCGCGATGGCTGGTCACGCGCGGTGGCCGAGCTTGGCGTTGGTGCGGAGTTCAAGGATTTGGCGGCGCAGCCAGGGAAGTGGACGATCGGTGGAACTGCATTTGGCGAGATGCTTCCGAATCACAACAACAAGGTCACGCTCGACCCAACGAAGAAAGACAAGTGGGGACTTCCGGTTCTCGCAATCGATTGCGCGTACGGTGAGAACGAACATTTGATGCGCGTCGACATGAAGAACGACATGGCAGAGATGCTCGACGCGAGCGGCGCGAAGAACGTCCAAACGTTTGAGAGCGAGTGTTTCCCGGGAATGGGGATTCACGAAATGGGGACGGCGCGCATGGGGACGAGTCCTAAAGTTTCGGTGCTCAACAAGCACAACCAGGTGTGGGACGCGCTGAACGTCTTCGTCACCGATGGGTCGTGCATGGCTTCAACGGCGTGCCAGAATCCATCGTTGTCGTATATGGCGTTCACGGCACGCGCAGCAGACTACGCCGTGTCGGAGATCAATCGTCGCAACCTGTAGCATTGTGTGCGTGCGGGAACAGCGCGGGGGTGGTGCGACGTCGCCATCCGGTGCACCCGGACCCATATTATCGGCGCGCTCAAGTGAGTGGCAGGCGCGCGCAGCACTTTCTCGTTAGGCACTGAAAGCGGAGATCAGGGAAGCGCGACTTCCCCGTCTCTCCCCCATCGAAGCACCACCGTCTCAGGTCAGGAGGACGCTGTGCAAGCGCAGGACTACGATGCGATCGTCGTGGGATCGGGGATCTCGGGTGGCTGGGCCGCGAAGGAGTTGACGGAGAAAGGACTCAAGGTCCTCCTTCTCGAGCGCGGCAAGAACATCGAGCACATCAAGGACTACGTGAACGCCACGAAGTCGCCGTGGGACTACCCGCATCGCGGCGGGCGCACCACGGCGATGGAGAAGGACTATCCGGTCCTCAAACGCGACTATCCCCTAAACGAGAAAAACCTCGACTGGTGGGTGAACGAGAAAGAATCGCCCTACACCGAGGTGAAGCGCTTCGACTGGTATCGCGGATACCACGTCGGTGGACGATCGCTGATGTGGGGGCGGCAGAGTTATCGCTGGGGCGACATCGATTTCGGGGCGAACGCGAAGGATGGCATCGCGGTCGATTGGCCGATTCGCTACAAGGATATTTCGTCGTGGTACGATCACGTCGAGAAGCATGCCGGTATCTCCGGATCGTTAGAGAATCTCCCGCAGCTGCCTGACGGTCAGTTCCAGCCCCCCATGGCGCTCAATTGCGTTGAGGAGTCGGTGGCTGGAAAGCTCAAGAAGCTGTTCGGCGGGCGGCGGCACCTGATCATCGGTCGCACGGCAAATGCGACGTTGCAGCTGGAAGGGCGCAACAAGTGCCAGTACCGCGACGCCTGCTGGCTCGGCTGCCCGTATGGCGGCTACTTCAGCACACAATCGTCGACGCTGCCGGCGGCGATGAAGACGGGGCGCCTAACGCTGAAGCCGTTCGCGATTGCGTCGGAAGTGCTCTACGACAAGGACAAGAAGCGCGCGACCGGCGTTCGCGTCATTGACGCGATGACCGACCAGACGACCGACTACAAGGCGAAGATCGTCTTTCTCTGCGCGTCGACGCTCAACTCGACCTGGCTCCTGATGCGTTCGGCCACCGATGTGTGGCCCGGCGGATTGGGGAGCAGCTCTGGCGAGTTAGGGCACAATCTGATGGATCACCACTTCCGGCTCGGCGCCGAAGGGCGCGCGGAAGGATTTGACGACAAGTACGTGTACGGGCGTCGACCAACTGGCTTCTACATTCCGCGCTTCCGCAATCTCTTTGGCGATAAGCGGTCGTACATTCGCGGCTTCGGCTATCAGGGGAGTGCGAGCCGAGAGGGGTGGTCGCGCGACGTGGCCGAGTTGGGGATCGGTGCGCAATACAAGGACGAAGCGGCGCAGCCAGGGCCGTGGAATATTGGCGGGACCGCCTTCGGTGAAATGCTCCCCGACCATGCGAACATGGTCTCGCTGGATGAAACGAAGAAGGACAAGTGGGGGCTTCCAGTCCTGAAGATCGATTGCGAGATCAAGTCGAACGAACACGCCATGCGCAAAGACATGACTGCCGACATGGCGGAGATGCTCGAAGCGTGCGGTGTGAAGAACGTGACGACGTACGACGGCGGCTACTTCCCGGGGATGGGGATTCACGAGATGGGGACGGCGCGCATGGGTAAGGATCCCAAGACGTCGGTGCTCAACGCGCACAACCAGGTGTGGGACGCGCCAAACGTCTTTGTCACCGACGGTGCGTGCATGACATCTGCCGCGTGCCAGAATCCGTCACTCACTTACATGGCGCTCACGGCACGCGCGGCCGATTTCGCGGTGAATGAACTCAACAAGCGCAACCTCTGACGAGACAGGAGTGATCATGTCGTATTCCGAGCAGGACAACGCCATCGATCGTCGCGAGGCATTGCGCCGCGTGAGCGCGTTGTTGGGAGGCGTCGCGTTGGTGGGCGGCTCCTCACTAATGGCGAGCTGCAGCAAGGCCGATGAGAAGACGCGCGCGACGACCGCACAGACTGGGACGGGGACCTTCACCGCCGACGACATCGCATATCTCGATGAAGTCGCCGACACGATTCTTCCGGAGACGAAGACACCGGGAGCGAAGGCGGCCAAGGTCGGCGCCTTCATGGCGTTGATGGTGACCGACACGTACGAGCCTAAAGATCAGCAGGTTTTCCGCGACGGGATGAAGAAGCTCGACGAGGAAAGCCAGAAGATGAACAAGGCATCGTTCATGAAGTCGACACCGGAGCAGCGGCTCGCCCTTCTCACGGCGCTGGACAAGGAAGCCAAGACGTACATGGACGCGAAGCAGAAGGCGAAGAAGGTCGACCCTGCGTCGCAGAAGGACACGACCGCTGGCGGCGCACCCCCGCCGAACTCCGACACGCCGAACCACTACTTCCGCATGATGAAAGAACTGACGATGCTCGGCTATTTCACGTCGGAGATTGGGTATACGAAGGCGATGCGCTATGTGGAGTCACCCGGGCGCTACGATCCGTGTGCACCGTACACGAAGGGCGAAACATCGTGGGCGTCGCACGCCTAACGAGGGTTCGTTCGACTGACTGCAATGAAAGCGAAGCGCCCCGGCTCGAGTCGGGGCGCTTTGCTTTGGATGCTCATTCGCACGCTGATCGAGCGTTCGCGCTAGCGGCGTTTCTCCTCGCGGTCGCGGAAGCCGACGGGGCTTCCGAAATTCCATTGAGAGTGCTCCCGATCCCTTTTGGGAGTCTCCACCATTTGTTGCAACATCGGAAAGAGATTGCGCTGCAACGGCGTGAGAAGCGAATCGGCGATTTCTGGCTGCAGCCAGAAGAGCTTCCAGTACGCTTTTCTCGCGGCGCTCACTGTGTCGAGCGCGGCCTGCGTCGCCTTGCCGTCGCTGAAGCGCGTGAGGTAGTTGCCTAACGGCACAAAGATCGCGCGCACGCCAACTACAAAGACCGAGTCGACACGCTTCAAGGCGATGATCTGCTCCTTGCTCAAGAAAAGCGAGTCGCTCTCCTCCAACAGTGCGCGATGAATGTCCGAGGTGTTGTTGAGGTAGAATGCAGCGAGCGAGTCAGCCGAACGGCGCTCCCAGGCGCGTTTCACGCGCACCGGCTCCAGCGCTCGGCGAAGCTCCTGAAGGTCGTAGTCGGTTGAGAGACGGAGCGAGATGTCGATCGAGATGCGGAACGGATTGCGTGCGAGCGTCGTGGCGGGGCGTGCGTCGGCAAAACGCGGATTCACGTCGTAGTGGAAGCGTTGCGCAGTAGGGTCGAACGAGCGCGGGACGAGAAGGACCGGGTCGACATTGCCTAACGAGCCCCATCCCCGCACGTTATCGGCGCCGTGCAGGAGCTGGTCGACACCGCCTAACACGTTCTGCAGATAGACGATAGCATTGACGCGACCGCTCAGCGCCTTGGGGAGCGTGGGGCGCCACTGTGCGTTCAACGACGCGGTCCACGGACCGCGACATCCATTGCGTGGCGCCACCTGCCCGGCGTACGTGCGGAGACACGCGCGCGCCTGCTCCGACCCGCTGGCGAGCAGGCGCTGTAACTGCGCACTGGTGTTTGGGTCGCTTTGGCTGCTTAGAGATGGAATGAAGGCGCGATCGCCGAACCGTCCGTCGCCGTTTACGTCGCCTTGGACGATGGGTGAAAACGGAAGCCCCGACTGCGCGCGCGCAAATAGCGTGACAGCGCCGCTGGGAACCGTGTAAAACCCTCCCTGCAGGACGAACATGTGCCGCGCGTCAGTCGCGGCTGGCGCCCACTCACGAGCGCGCGGATCACCGAAAGCGGCGCCGTCGAAGCCGCGATACTCGCGACGAGCCGATTGTAGGGTGTAAGCCAACGAGACGAACGGACTCCCCCGAACTCGGCGAAGCTTGAAGAGGTCAGGCATGATTTGCGTGGTGATCTGACCGCCGTAGCCACGCAGGTCGCTCGTGCGAATATTGACGCGACCGAAGGTTGAAACGCGGCGCGACTCCGCCGCCGAGACCGACGCCGTTGGCGCGTCGATCGATGCGGTGGAGACGTAGACCGGGCGATTCCCTTCCTCGCCTAACGCGAAACGTTGGGCGGCGGCGAAATTCGCGTCGATGGCGCCAGGCTGGGAAAGGTCATACGAAGCGAGTCCGCCTAGTTTAATCGTCCACGGACCGACATTGCCGTTCCAGTCGAGTGAAGCACGCCACGAACGTGGAACATCATAGTTCCGACCGATCAGTTGCACGGACGGCGCACTCTCGCCTAACGGTCCAGTCCCATCGATGCATTCGTTAGGCACGGACAGCGGATTTCCGAGCCAGTTGCTCCAGTCGGGAGTTGGTGCGGCAGCGCCCACGCAGTTGAGGGAGAGCACGCCGCCAGGAAGGCCCGTGCGAGCCGAGGCGTCGGCAAGCAGGTCGGGGCGCAACAAATCGCGGAATTCACCAATGCCTCCGCGAATGACGCCAGAGGTATTGCGGTAAAAGCGCCCTGTGGCGCTCACATTCATGCCATTTCCGTTGTCCTTGTCGCGATTGTACGTCCAGGAGAAGCCCATGCGCGGGCTCACGTGGAGGCGCGACGGCGCGAGCCCGGAACGAATGCCTAACGACTGCTCGAGCGACTCGTTGCGGGCGGGCGTGCCGATGAATCCATCGGCTTCGAGGCGCGCGCCGTACAGCAGGGAGAAATAGCGCGAGGGCGCATACTGGTGCGCAAAGGCGCCAGCTGCATTCCATACCTTGCCATCGCGATTCGGAATGTTGAGCGTGCGCGAGAACGAGGACGGACGGTTGCGGGCGAAGTCCTCGATGGAAGCGAAGGTGTAGCGGCCGAGCAGGTCGCCGCCCCCCGTTGCGGAGAGTCCGTCGCTGCGCGCCCACGCAAACGCCTTGAACTTGTGGTGCCATCCACGAGCATTCCAAATCGTCTCGTTGCTTCCTTCGACGGTCCAACGCGTATCGCGCGTGTCATCGCCGCCACCACCGCCTAACGACGCACTCGAAATATCGCCTGTTTGACCTGCCGACCCGGAGCGCATCAAAACCTGCGCTTCGGGCAGCGCGAGATACGCGGAATTTTCGGTGCGCGAAGAATTCCACGACAGGCGCGTCTGATTCAGAATGTGCTTCGCTTCTCCCCAATAGTCGCCCAGATGTAGCTGCACGCCGGCGTTCTTCACCCGGCGCTCGCTGGCAGTGGACGGTGTTGCAGTGGTCGTGAACCCTTGCGCGCCGTCGGTGGTGCTCCCGAGGTACGTCGTGAGCGTGCGGATTTTGAGGGAGTCGCGTATATCGTCGAGGCGACCCAGCCACGTCACACCGGTGGAGTTGTGCGCCGAGGGAATTCCCGAGCGGATGAACGGCAGATTGAGGGCGCGAGAGACATCGAGGAGCCGCGCAACGGAATCGCTGGAAAGTCCGGCGAGCTGGAAGAGCGTGGCGTTGCTGCTGGCGAGCGTTGCTGGGTCGCTGGAACTGCGCGCGACATCGAGCGCCACGTTGTACGTCAACGTTTGTCGCACGAGTTCGCCGTCAGCACCCGCGCTTCCACGGAACGAACCAAGTCGAGCTCCCGTTAGGCGCCCGATCTGGTCAGTGAACTGAAGCGACGGCGCATCTATGGTGAAAAAGGCGTTCCGCTGCTGGTAGTTGCGATCGCCGGCTTCGAGGCGGACGTCCATGTTGGTACCGGAAAAGCCGCCGCGCGTTGGGTCGAAGGTCGCGCCGGTGATGCGCGTCTCCGTGCGGGCGGCGCGAGGAAGCGAACCGACACCTAACGACATGCCATTGAGCGTCGTTAGGTTCGACTCGCTCGACGAGCCGAGGAGGGAGGCACCGCCGGCTCCGAGGGTGATCCCGGGGATCGTTCCAATGAGGGCGCTGAGGTTTCCAGCGAGCGAGGGAGGGACGCGCCCTTCGACGCCGTCGCTCCACTTTTCTGAAGCTCCTGTTTCGGGATTGAACGGATCAATACTCTCATAGGCGCGTTCGGGCTTCGTCGCCGTCACCTTGACCGCGGCAAGCGTCGCCATGTCGAACGAGAGCACAAAATCGGCGACGAGCTCGCGCTCATCGCCAACGCGCTGCACTCGGCGACGCGCGGCTTTTAAGCCGGGAGCGCTGACCGCGACGAGGTAATCGCCCGTTCCGTTTTCGAACACCACACGGTAGCGACCACTTGAGTCAGTCTTGGCCTGCTGCAGGGCACGGTCGGGACCGCGCGTGACGAAGACGGTGGCTTCGACGACCGCTCGCGAAGAGTCGTCGGTAACCCGGCCACGAATGATGTCGGTGACGGGCGCCTGCGCGAACGACGTGCTGGGGAGCAGAGCGCAGGTGATTGTAAGCGCGAGGTGGCGAAGCGGCCGAATCATGGAGATCGCAACGTGTATCTGTAGGTTCGAGGCTTCCCTTTGACTCCCAAACGCGGCGCATGGTTGTGCGCAATCGATAACGGTCGTGTTGTGGGTTTCCGAAGAGACGAGGAAGCGTGAAGTTTGTCGAGCGCCCTGGCGCCACTCATTTCAGTCACCGGAGCACATTGATGCTGCGCCCCTTTGGCCGTCAGTTGGCCGTGTTGTTTCCCGCATGGTTGTTGTCCATCGCGCATCCGCACTCTGCAGAGAATCAGGGAGTGCCCGTCATCGGACTCATTACCAAGACTACTACCAATCCTTTTTTCGTAAAGATGCGCGAGGGAGCAGAAGCCGCAGCGAAGACTAATGGTGCAAAGCTGCTCTCGGGCGCTGGTCGGACTGATGGCGACAATGCCGGTCAGGTCACGGCGATGGAGAACATGATCGCTGCCGGCGCGAAAGTCATCATGATCACCCCAAGTGATGCGAAGGCGATCATTCCCTCGATAAAGAAGGCGCGCGCACGCGGGATTCTTGTCATCGCGCTCGATTCGCCGACCGATCCGGTTGATGCAACAGACGCCTTGTTCGCGACCGACAACTATCGCGCGGGGACGCTCATCGGCTCATATGCCAAACGTCTTTTGGGCTCGAAACCGGCGAAGATCGCGACGATTGACTTGCTTCCAGGCCACCCCGTCGGCGCGCAGCGGCACAACGGCTTTCTCAAAGGATTCGGTCTCGCGGCGCCGGAGGCGAAGATCAACTCGTTAGGCAGGCCGCCCGAAATCGTGTGCATGGGCGACAGCTACGGCGACCAGGCAAAGGGACAGACAATCATGGAGAATTGCCTGCAGAAGAATCCTGATATCAATGTCGTCTACGCCGTCAACGAACCATCAGCCGCTGGCGCGAGCAAAGCACTCAAGAGCGCGGGAAAGGAAAAGGGAGTCGTGCTTGTGACGGTCGATGGCGGGTGCCAGGGAATTCGCGACGTGGGAAGTGGCGCCATCGCCGCCACGGCGCAGCAGTACCCGATCAAGATGGCGGAACTCGGCGTTGCCGCCGGAATGGCGTTCATCAAGACGGGGAAGAAGCCAAGTGGATACACTGACACAGGCGTAGCCCTCATCGCCGGCAAGTCCGTGCCGGGCGTCGAAAGCAAGGATGTGAAGACTGGGCTCGATCTCTGCTTCGGGAAGAAGTGAGCGAGTCGCACGCAGCACCGGCGTCGTGGCGAGAGCGCATCCCGCCACTTGGCTCGTTAGGTCCGGTGCTCGCACTGATCGGCGCGTGCATCTTCTTCGCAACGCGTAGCGACCGCTTTCTCAGCGGCGACAACTTCTCGCTCATCCTGCAGCAGGTCATGGTCGTCGGTGTCATCGCGATCGGCCAGACGCTCGTGATTCTCACGGCGGGCGTCGACTTGTCGTGCGGCATGGTGATGGCACTCGGCGGGATCGTGATGACGAAGGGCGCCACGTCGCTAGGGCTGCCGGTGCCGGCGGCGATCGCGTTAGGCATTGCGGCCACGACAGCGTTCGGTTTGTTGAATGGCCTCCTGGTGACGGCGATACGCCTTCCTCCGTTCATCGTTACGCTCGGAACGCTCAACATCGCGTTCGCCATCACGCAGCTCTACTCCGATGCGATCACAATCACCGACCTTCCCGAGTCGATGAACGCGCTGGGCCATACGTTCCGGCTGGGCGGAACGCAGGTGACATATGGCGTGGTGTTGATGCTCGCGTTGTACCTGTTAGCGCGCTTTTGCCTTCGCGAAACGGCATCGGGGCGTCACGTGTATGCGGCGGGCGACAATCCCGAGGCCACGCGCCTAACGGGCATTTCGACGACGCGAGTGTTGTTAGGCGTGTACGTGGTAGCGGGCGCACTCTATGGCGTCGCGTCGCTGCTGGCAGTCGCACGGACGGGCGTCGGCGACCCTAACGCGGGACAGACAGAAAACCTCGACGCCGTGACGGCAGTGGTGCTCGGTGGCACGTCGCTCTTCGGTGGACGCGGCGGCGTACTGGGCTCGCTCGTTGGCGCACTGATCGTCGGCGTCTTTCGCAATGGACTCACGCTGATGGGCGTGTCGTCGGTGTATCAGGTGCTTGTGACGGGCATTCTGGTGATTCTCGCGGTGACAACCGATCAGTTATCGCGCCGAGGAGCGCGCTAGCCATGTCGGGCGAAATCGTGATGCAAGCGCGCGGACTGGTGAAGCGCTACGGGCATGTCACGGCGCTCGATGGCGCTGACTTTGAATTGCGTGCAGGCGAGATCCTCGCCGTCATCGGCGACAATGGCGCGGGAAAGTCGACGTTGATCAAGGCGCTGTCAGGAGCGCTGGTGCCTGACGAGGGCGAGATATTTCTCGACGGAAAGCGAGTACACTTTCGCTCACCGATCGACGCGCGGCGCGCTGGAATCGAGACCGTGTACCAGGAGTTAGCCGTCGCGCCAGCGATGACCATCGCCGAGAATCTCTTCCTTGGCCGCGAGATCCGCCGTGCGGGGATCCTGGGGAGTGTGTTCCGCATGCTCGATCACGCACGAATGCGCACCGAGAGCGAAGGGCATTTGCGCGATCTCCAGATCGGGATCCGTTCGATGCGGCAGGCCGTTGAGACGTTGTCTGGGGGGCAACGGCAAGGAGTGGCCGTGGCCCGCAGCGCGGCTTTCGCGCGGCACGTCGTGATCATGGACGAACCGACCGCGGCGTTAGGCGTGAAGGAAAGCAACATGGTGCTCGCGCTCATCAAACGAGTACGCGACCGCGGGCTACCGGTGGTGCTCATTTCGCACGACATGCCACACGTGTTCGAACTGGCCGATCGGATTCACGTCGCACGACTCGGCAAACGCGCCGCGGTGCTGAATCCCAAACGCATCAGTATGAGTGACACGGTGGCGGTGATGACCGGTGCGATCCGTCCGGAAGAAATCCCCGGCGACGCACTCGCCTAACGAGCCTCTGTACAATCTTTTCGGAGCAGACTCTCGATGTCGAAGCTGGCGCGAATGTTCTTGACCGTTGCGGTTGGTCTCGCGATGGCTGTTTCCTCCTTCAGCGTCTCGTCAGGTGCCCAGCAACCCGATGTCTCGAAGGAAGTCGCGCATCCGATTCCGGCTTGGGCGCGCGACGGCGTGATATACGAACTCAACACGCGCAACTTCTCGCCCACGGGCGACTTCAAGGGCGTAACGGCGCGGCTACCCGAGCTGCAGAAGCTCGGCGTGACCATCATCTGGCTCATGCCGATCCATCCCATCGGCGAGAAGATGCGGAAAGGGACGATCGGAAGCCCGTACGCCGTGCGCGATTATTACGGCATCAATCCCGATTACGGAACGAAAGACGACCTAACGAGGCTCGTTTCCGAAGCGCACGGACTTGGAATGAAAGTCATCATCGACGTGGTGGTGAATCACACGTCGTGGGACAACAAGATGATGTCGACGCCGTCGTACTACAAACGCGATGCAGCGGGGAAGATTCTGTCGCCCTATGACTGGACGGACGTCGCGGCGCTCGACTACGACAATCCTGCGCTTCGCAAATACATCAGCGACAACCTTGTCTATTGGGTGCGCGACGTCGGTCTGGACGGATTCCGCTGCGATGTGGCGTGGAACGTTCCACGATCGTTCTGGGACGACACACGCGCGAAACTTCAGGCAATAAAGCCGGACGTGTTCATGTTAGCCGAGGCACACTCACCGGAGTTGTTGGTGAAGGCGTTCGATGCGGACTATTCATGGCCCGTCTATCACGCGATGGCGAGCGTGATTCAAGAGGGAAAACCGGCGACGGTGATCCGCGACGAGTGGCAGAAGGAACGCGACGCTGATCCGCGCGGTGCAACACATATGCGCATCTCCGACGATCACGACGAGAAGCGAGCCATTGCGCGCTTCGGAGAGCGTGGGGCGCTCGCGTCATCAGCGCTCGTCTTCTTGCTCGACGGCATTCCCCTTTTGTACAACGGGATGGAAGTCGGCGACGTGACCGAATCGACCGATCCAGCGCTCTTCGAAAAGATGCCGGTCTTCTGGAGCATCGCCCGACGGCGGCCGGAGTTCGTGAAGTTTTACGAGGGGATCATCCCACTTCGGCGTGAGCATAGCGCCTTACGGCGCGGCGAGACACAGTGGATTGCGAACTCGGACGCCGATCGGGTGGTGACGTTCGTTAGGCGCGACGCGACCGAGGAGTTGCTGGTCGCCATCAATTTCTCGAGTCGCGCGTTTACGGGAATGGTGGAGGCGTCCGGGTCCTTCTCGGAGGTGACGCCGGGCGCCGATGTGGCGCGGAGCGTTGGGTTGCCCGCGCTTTCGCTGGATGCGTGGGGGTGGCGAGTCTTTCGCCGCTCGCGTTAGGCGTTCAAGGAATTTCGCGCCCCGCACCCGCCTCCCAGATCGCATACCACTCTTGCGACGAGAGATTCACAGCAAGCGCTGCGATCGCCTCGCGGAGCGCGGAGACGCGGCGCGATCCTGTTATGGGAAGAGGGCGCGACGGATGACGCAGAATCCAGGCGTACGCGATGGTGGCAGTCTCCGCGCCCCTCGCCTGCGCGATACGGCCGATGGTGGCGCGCACTCGCTGGGCCGCAGGCTCATCGGACGAAAAGAGGCGACCCCCGCCTAACGGTGACCAGATCATCGGACGGACCTTGAGTGCAGTCGCCTGGTCCAGCGTGCCGTCGCCGAGTACGCGCATGGCGAGCGGCGAGAGCTCCACCTGGTTCGTCACAAGCGGAAGACGCCGATGCAAGAGGTCGAATTGCGACGGCGAGTGATTGGAGACGCCGAAGTGGCGCACCTTCCCCGCGGCACGAAGTTGCTCGAACGTTTCGCCGACTTCGTCGGGATCCATCAACGCATCAGGGCGATGGATGAGGAGGAGATCGAGGTGGTCGGTGCCTAACGCGGCGAGCGATCGGTCGACCGAGCCGACGATGTGCGGGCGTGACGTGTCATACGACTTGCCAGCGTGCTGGGGGCGCTGGGGCGAAACGAGTTTGATGCCGCACTTCGAGACGAGCTGCATTCGCGCTCGCAGGCGGGGCGAGCGGGCGAGCGCTTCGCCGAACAAACCCTCGACGGAGTAGTTGCCGTAGATATCCGCGTGATCGAAGGTCGTCACGCCAAAATCGAGACACTGCTCGATCCAGCGCAGCCGTTCGTCGATCGTCCACGCCCATTCTGCCATGCGCCACGCTCCAGCGATGATCGCTGAGAGCTCGCCGCCGTGCTGAGAAAGTGAAATGAGCGGAACTTCCGGGAGCGGGCGTTCGTCAGCCATGGCGCTGTTGGGAGGTTTGTTCAATGATCGACGAGCAGGATTGCGGCTGACGGCGCGTAGCAGTGGTGCGAGGTCGTTGTTAGCGCGACGCGACGAAGCTGGAAGCAGTCACGGTCAGGCGCGCGTCGATGCCAACGGATGCGTTGCGCGTGCAGGCCGCGGCGCGCGCGATCGAGATGTTGTTGCGCACCCAATCGTTATAGCCAAACGACGTGATGGTCAGCGAGTACGCTCCTTCACGCTCGGGCGGCACGACAAACTCCGCGACGCCGTTCACGACCAGGCTCGTGTCGACAGAAACGAGTCCCGTGAGTACTGCCGTCGCGCTTCTCGTCAGGCGCGCTCCGGTCGCATCCTCGACAACGGTCAAGTGCACCGGGATTCCGGTTGGACTGGGACACCCCTCGGTACTCAGCGTACACCCTAACAGAAGTGTGCATCCGGCGAATACGACGCCGACTCGCAGGAGGCGACTGACGTTCATGGACTCGCGATTGAATGCGTTCTGTCGCACGGAATTCTTCATTCCCTAGCCGCCCCCTGGACTCGCTCGCCACACCCCCGCTGGAGCGCACAACACATCTCGCTCGTCGGCGCCCACGGCGAGCCGAACGTCCAAGGATGCCACATGCAGCAGCGCTCCGCCAGCAATGCGCACGGACTTATCATTCCGCCATGAGCACAACTCCAACGCCCTACGAACTCCTGGGCGGCGACGCCGGAATCAGACGACTCGTCGATCGGTTCTACGATTTGATGGATAGCGCGCCCGAGGCGGTGAATGTGCGCGCATTGCACGCCGCGAGCCTCAAGACATCACGCGAAAAGTTGTATCTGTATCTCACGGGATGGACCGGCGGTCCGCCAGTCTACGTCGAGCGTTTCGGCCACCCGATGCTGCGCAAGCGCCACTTTCCCTTTGCGATTGGCGAGCGCGAGCGCGACGAATGGTTGTGGTGCATGGATCGCTCGCTCTCGGAGCACGACATGCCCGATCCGATTCGGGATCACCTGCGCGAACGCCTCCACGCGCTCGCGGACCATATGCGAAATCAGCCGTAGCGCGCCGAGTTTTTGTCGCGCGATGCGATGCTCGCGCCTATTGGCCATCTCATAAATGGTCGGCGGGGCACCGGCGCGCAGCGCCGGCCAGATGCCGGCGCCCATTTACGAGATGGCTTCTAACGCGCGGCACCACATTGGTAACGCCGCTTTGCAGTTCCCCCAAGAGCGCCTAACGACGCGCACCGCTCAACGTCGTCTTACACGCCGCCTGGCTGCTCACTCGCTGATGGAGGCGACGTCGCGCCGCGCTGAGCCCGAGTGGCGCCCGGCTCGCCGAAACGCCTCCGCGACCGCTCGCGTGCCTTGCGCTGTTCTTCGCCTCGATCGCGTGGGGGCGCGGTGGTTTGCAGCGTTTGCAACAAGCGACGCGCAACCATCGTGACTTCATCGACGGCGTGAGTGAAAGCGGTTTCGTTCACTCGCGACGGTCGCGTCGTGCCGCTGATCTTTCGCACGAACTGCAGCGCAGCGGCTCGCACTTCATCGTCCGTCGCCGGCGGCTCGAAGTTCGCCAGCACCTTGATATTCCGACACATGGAGTGAACCTCCGGTACTCGTTAGGCCCGGTTCACGACGCTCGATCCTGCGTCGCGTCAGCATTTTGCGCTGACTCACGCGCGCGTGCCAGCAGCAGTGCTCGCTCCTGCGCGTTCTTGGTGAGCGACGCAGCCAACTCGAACTCGACACGAGCGTCCGCATGTCGCTCGAGCTTCGCCAACAAGTCGCCACGCACGCTCGGCAACAAATGATACTCCTTCAGTGCTCCAGAGTCTCGAATCTCGTCCACGAGCGACAGGGCGAGGGCCGGCCCAAACGCCATTGATATCGCCACCGCGTGGTTGAGCGCGACGATGGGTGATGGGACGCGTTGCGCGAGATGCGTGTACAACGTCGCAATGCGCCGCCAATCGGTGTCGTCGGCCACCTTGGCGCGCGCATGACACGCGGCGATGGCTGCCTGCAGGAGATACGAGCCGAAGCGCGATTCGTCGTTTCCGGCGAGCGACTCGCCGCGTTCGAGCGCCGCCAGCCCGCGCCGAATGAGAAGGTAGTCCCAGCGCGCGCGATTCTGAGCGAGCAGGAGAATCGGCTCCCCCGAAGGGCCCGTGCGCGCCCTCAGCCGGGATGCTTGAATCTCCATCAGCGACACCAGCCCGTGCACTTCTGACTCGTTAGGCATGAGGCCGGCGAGAATGCGCCCCAGACGCAACGCGTCTTCGCAGAGGCCGGGTCGCACCCAGTCGTCGCCGGCGGTGGCGGAGTATCCCTCATTGAAGATGAGGTAGATGACTTCGAGCACCGACGTTAGGCGCTCGGCGAGCGCCGCCCCGCGCGGGACTTCGAAGGGGACACCGGCCTCGTTCAGCGTGCGCTTGGCGCGCACGATGCGCTGGGCGACCGTCGCTGCTGGAGTCAGAAACGCACGCCCGATTTCCTCCGTCGTTAGGCCGCCTAACAATCGAAGTGTCAGCGCGACGCGTCCCTCGGCGGACAAGACCGGATGGCACGACGTGAAGACGAGACGCAACAGATCGTCACCGATGTCGTCGTCGAGCGCTTCGTGAAGCTCGTTGACCGTTCGCTCGGTCGCTTCATCCAGCTCGGCGCCCAGTTCTTCGTGCTTCCGTTCGACGCGCGTTCCGCGGCGGAGGTGGTCGATGGCGCGGTGCTTGGCCGCCGCCATGAGCCACGCCCCCGGATTGTCCGGAACGCCGATCTCGGGCCAACGCTCCAACGCCGACAGCATCGCGTCTTGCGCCAGGTCTTCGGCGGTGCCGACGTCACCAACCATGCGCGCCAGAGCAGCGATGATCTTCGCTGACTCCATGCGCCAGACGGTCTCGATAGCGCGATGTGCGTCGGCTTGTGCGCGAGTCTGCTGGGAAGTCACGCGAGCAATTAGACGGGGGCGACTACGTGGAGCAAGTGAATGCTGCGTGCGATTGATACCGTTGCGCACGTTCGTACCCGCACAGTTCGTCCCATTTCCGAACGGTCGTGTTGTGACGCCGTTCACGCCGAGTGGGCGTTAACTCGTTTTTGCGCAACACTTTCTGGGCGCGGTGGAAGCGGTATGTCGCTTGCTTTGGGGCTGACGTTGATGCGTGCGGATGCGTTCGAACTTGCCGGCTCTGACTCCGGGCTCTGACCCCGGGCTCTGACCCCGGGCTCTGACCCCGGGCTCTGACCCCGGGCTCTGACCCCGGGCTCTGACCCCGGGCTCTGACCCCCAGCTCTGACCCCAAGGACATGACGAACATCCTGGCCGACGTTCGATTTGCACTCCGACAGCTCGCGCGCTCACCGGGGTTCGCGACAGTCGCGATCGTGACGCTCGCACTGGGAATCGGGGCGAACACGGCGTTGTACTCGCTTGCCGACGGTATCCTTGTTCGGGCGCGCCCGGGAGTGCGTGACGCGCAAGGCCTCGCGTGGATCGCGGCAACGTCCAATGAGCGCGAACGCCCGGTGGGGCTCTCGATGTCAGTCGCGGAACGACTGCGGCGCGAAGTTCCACAACTGGCCTCGGTGGCAACGATTCGTGTGCTGGATCTCTCGATGGTCACGAGGAGTGAGCCGCTGACGGTGAAAGCACAAGCGGTCTCAGGCGAATACTTCGGAATGCTGCGCACGACGATGGCGTTAGGCAGAGCAATTCGGCCGGCCGACGACGAGGGCGAAGGCGCGCATCCGGTGGCGGTACTCAACTACCAGACCTGGCAAGGTTCGTTCGGCGGCGATTCGGCGATCGTCGGCCAGAGCATCGCGCTCAACGGGATGCCGTTCACTGTCATTGGTATCGCGGCGCCAGAGTTCAATGGCGCGGAGCATGACACTGAGGTGCGGTCGGTGTGGGTGCCGATGTCGATGCTGACGACGTTGGCGCCGATGTGGCGCTCGATGCTCGATGATGTGCGCTCGAGCAACTTTCGCGTGTTAGCGCGCCTGCGTGAGGGGGAAAACCGCGCGTCGATCGCCCCTGCACTCTCGCGCCTGGGGACGCTCGTTGCAGCTGGCGACTCGGCCCGGCCGGCAGGGTGGCGACTGCGCGCGTACGACGCATCGGCGGGGTTGCCCGCCGGTGGCGATCGCCAGGTGGCGCCTCTCGCCGCACTCTCCTTCGCGGTGACCGGCCTCGTGCTCCTCATCTGCTGCGCGAATGTCAGCAACTTGATGCTCGCGCGTGCGGTAGGGCGCGAGCGAGAGATTTCAACGCGCCTGTCGATCGGCGCATCGCGATGGCGCGTCGTTAGGCAGCTCCTGACCGAATCGATCATCCTCGCGGTCGTGGCGAGCGTTGCCGGAATACTGGTTGCGACGTGGGGAACCTCGCTCCTCATTGCAACGGTCTTCCCACTGCACCTGGACTTGTCGGTTGATTGGCGCGTCTTTGTCGTGAGCGCGGCACTCGCGTTAGGCTCGGGGTTACTCTTCGGGTTGGCGCCGGCGCTCCATGCCACGCGCCGCGACGTGGCGACGGCGCTGCGTGCGGCCGCGACAGGCGGGGGTGAGCGGAAGGCGCGTCTGCAGGGTGGCTTGGTCGTCGCGCAGGTGGCGCTCTCGCTGATGCTGTTGACGATGTCGGGACTATTCATTCGCGCGCTCGACAAGGCGCGGCACATCGATGTGGGTTTCGACGCATCGCCACGCGTCCTTGCACTGTCCTACGATTTGGGGTTGCAGCGGTACGACAGCGCTCGCACCGAGGCATTCAATGCCCAGCTGATGGCAGGCGTCCGCTCACTGCCTGGCGTGGAAAGCGTGACGGCAACCGATTTGTTGCCCCTCACCGAGTGGAGCGCGGCACCTGTCGTGACCGAGCTAGCCGGAAAGCGGAGCGGCGAGTCGCCTAACGAGGATCGCGAATCAAAGCTCGCGTCCATTTCGGCCGTCGGGGTCGAGTACTTCCGCACGATCGACACTCCGATCCTTGCGGGGCGGAGCTTCAGCGACGGTGATCGCACGGGAGCGTTGCGCGTTGCGATCGTCAGCGAGGGATTTGCGAGACAGCGTTTCGGCAACACGTCGCCGATCGGAGGGCGCGTGCGCATGGCGATGGGTGATTCGTCGTGGTGGACGATCGTCGGCGTGGCGCGCGATGCCGTCATCCAGTCGCTACAGGCACCACCGACGGGAGCCATCTACTTCCCGCTGCTGCAACGTCCATCTCCGTCGCTTTCGGTGCTCGTCCGCACCACTGGTGCGAATGCGAGCATGCTGGAGCGCGCCGTGCGCGCGCAGGTACGCGCACTCGACCCTTCGCTCCCCATCCGCCGCCTAACGACGCTCGACCTGGTGCGCGACGCGGCCACGAGCGAACAACGGGCCGGCGCGACCGTGCTGGCCATCTTCGGAGCGCTGGCGCTCGCGCTCGCCTCGCTTGGGCTTCACGGCGTCCTCGTATTCCTGGTGCGGCAACGGACCCGCGAGATCGGGATTCGCATGGCACTCGGCGCGTCGAGAGGCGCGGTGACGACGATGGTCGTGCGCCGCGGATTGCAGCTGACGGCGATCGGCGTGATGATTGGCGTGATCCTGGCATTGGGCGTAACCCAGCTCACACGCTCCCTGCTCTTCGGAATCTCGCCGACCGATGGCTGGACGTTCGTGGCGACCGCGACGCTTTTCGTGGGCGTGGCGACGCTGGCATGCTGGCTCCCCGCCCGTCGCGCGGCCCGCGTCGATCCTGTCATGGCAATTCGCGCCGAGTAGAGGCGGGCCACCGCACGCCGATTGCGCAAACGCTTTCGGTGAGGTGCGGCACCGCATGGGACAAAATTCCTGTCATGACATTCGCCCCAAACGACGCAATGCCGTTGCGTGGCGAGTCGGCTGTCGCGTAAGCTGCGAATGTGTCAGCTGACGGTTCGTTAGGCATGGGTCACCTGACCTACGAAACTTTTTTCGAACGGCCCGCGTACATGAGGCGAACGTCTTTCACTCACGACTCTATACTTCTTCTTTAGGATTTCTGTCATGCGAACTTCACTGCTCACTTCGGCGCTGGCGTCAGTCGTCGCGCTCAGCGTTGCAGCTGCACCGGCGGCAGCCCAGCAACAGAACGCCGCATCGCCGCGCACCGCGCGCGTCCTCGCGACCTACGACTTTGGCGGAGAACATCGCGCCATTGCCTTCCCCTCCCTCGTCACGGTCTCCGATTCGGCCGGCACGTTGGTGGCCTCAGCACGTATCCCCGGCACGCGCGATGAAGTCCCGATGGTCGTGACAGTGCTCAACTCCGACCTCGTACTACAGGGCGAGACCTCGGAAGGCGTCCTGACGATGGTCCTCGATCGTCAAAACGAAGGTGGCGTAGCGCACGTGAGAACGGGACGCTGGGCGCTTGGCAATGCCGAAGGACAGCTGCGCGGTACATCGCGTGAGTGACAAGTGGGGGCCACGCGAACGAGCGCAGGCCCCCACTTCTTACTCAGGCAGCTTCGGTCGCCGGCGCGTTGCCCAGCGGCGGGCCTGGTGGCGGCGAGGAGTAAGGCCTCGTTAGGCGCACGCGCCGCACCCGCCGGCGATACGCCCGCACCATCTGGGTAAGAGGAATCGCCCAGATCCAGAAAATCCACGAGAGCCGATCCCATCCCCCAATCGTCGTCACGCTCTCCCACATCACCTCGGGAGCAGTCATCGCGAGCGTGAGCCCAGTCGGAGCCGCCAGCGCAATGCCGCGACGAGCAATCACGCGTACCGCGCGTCGCCGATCGGTGAGCACGCGCTGCTCGATGCGCCGTGCAAGTACGGCCGGTGAATCGTCGCGCCACCCCGGCAGGTGCAACACGCTCCACGCGGCGGCGGTGCGCCCCCAACCATGGTTGTTCGAGGCGGCGACGACGGCCAGATCGTACTGGTCGGCAAGGCGCAGGACCTTTTCGCGATCGCGCGCCGACTGCTCCAACCCCCGCGGCGCTGCGTCAACGATCTCGATGGCCGAGAGCCCGCTGCCAATGCGCTCGAGCCCCGCAGTTTCAATGTGTGAGAGCGCGGCGGGAAGCGTCTGAATCACGACCGACGGACGTACCGGAACATCGGGGAGCGACGGGCGTTCGGCGACCTGCACGATTCGTGTAGGCTCGGCAGCACCGGCGAGTTTGCGCGGGCGATCCCGCACGTTGTCGAGCGTCCGCGCATCGCGCTCCTCCTCGGCGAACGCGCCAGCAAGGGCGATCACATGCGTCCCCCCGTCCACGACCTCCAGGCCGGGCAGCATGACGATACCATCACCGGCGCGCGCCGGATTCACCGCCGCAATGCTCGCCGCGCTCCGCTCCGCCGCGTCGGCACCATGGTCCGTCACGTAGACGGCGTTGAATCCCGACGCGAGGTGCCACGCACGATTGGCGCCTAACGAGAAAGAGCCCCGCACGTCGTGTGACTCGTTGGTGTGGCTGTGGAAATCGACGACGATGTCGTCGGCGTCGCCAAGTGCCAGGCCAGCCATCGGACGCGGAATAAACAGTCCGCCGCCGTATACCGCGAGCAACCCGGCAAACACGACGCCCGCAGCGCGCAAGTCGCGCTTGAATCTCCAACGACAAAATGCAACACCGCGCATGGCAATGGCGCGCCACGTAATCAACGTGAGAAGCACCGACAGGAGCAACGCAACATGCTGTCGCATTGTGAGAAGCGACAACTGGTCGAGAATGGCGAAGAACGGAGATCCGATCCGGTAGATCAGGGGGAGCGTGAGCGTCGCGTCGATCGCACTGCCGCGCTCCGGATCGACCAGGGGCGACGTAGCACCGACCGCACCAGCGATAACCAACGCCGTTGCTGCGAGCGGCCAACGTAAGAACGTGATCGTGCGGCGCACGCGCCGCGTGCGAACGGAAGACCGACGAATGGTGCGCTCAGCGTGAGGCGATGTCGCCGAGTGCATTATGAGAGAAGTCGGTCAACGATTGAGCGATTGAAGGAGTGCAGCGAACGATAAGAAAGAGGCGAGGCGACGCCGGCGCAACGCGCGAGAAATCTGTGCACGGCTTCCTTGACGAGGGCTCAATGCGCGCGCGAGTTGCGTCACTTGGCTGCAGATGCAATTCGCGCGTTGTATCGGTGCGCGGCATTCACACTGTCGATGATCCCGAAAAAATAGGACCCGATGGCGATGACTCCCGCCACTTTTCCGAGTCCGTCGGTGCGCCCTGACATGACGAAGGGCACGGCGACGAAGTAAATGGCCATCACCGCAAGCCCTCTCCCTCCTTCTCCGGCGTAGATGTGCCCCGAGCCGGGAAGGAAAACGCTCGCCACGCCCGCGATGCCGGGGGACTTGGGCGAGGAAGGGGCGATCGCGCCCGTGTCAGCGGCGGCGGCACTGGTCACGCGCGCTTGGTCCAGCGCGGACGCGACCACGCGCTGCGCCTGTACAGGCGCAGCGATGACGGTGAGAAACAACAAGACGACGAGGTGGACGGCCGGACGAATCATCGGTGTGTGAGAGTCGAAGCTTCAGCAACCGCCACGATACCTCCACTGAAGCGCTCTCGTCCATCCCTTTCATTCGTTTGTCAGGAATAGACCGTCGCCGCTGCCGGATTTCCCATGCGCGACGCACCGTTGCCGGCCCAAAGGAGCTGGAGGCGACGAAGCAGCATTGGGTTTTCGTAACCTGCTCCTTTGCCTGCCCCAGTCGGAAACTCCGCCCAATGCCGCTGCACGTCAGGTGGTGTCGCGACGTCCAGGACAACGTTGCACACGACGGCACGAGGGCACGACGGCACGACGGCACGACGGCAGGAATCGCGATCGACGACGCTGAGACCACACGATCGACAACACCCCGCGCCTAACGACTCAGCGAACTTTTGACGTGCCTAACTTGTTGATGCCTGTCGCCGGCTGCGACGGGTCGCGCGTGTTGTGGTCGCTCAACATTGTTAGTCTCACGAACCACCGTTTACGCTGAGGCCGCCATTCGGCGACCCACGACCCTCTCGTAACGTGCGGTGCGTCGTGGTGCTGCTAATCGAGAATCTCTACTGTACCTTATCGGTCAGCTCGTGGAGCTTCTGTGCCCATCTGCGCAGCATACTCCTCGGCTCGCCCCCGTCCCCCCCGTCCCCCCCGCCCACCCTCCCCGCTCCCCCTCCGTTGCGGCGCAGCGTCGTTCCCGAACGCGTCGAGCGCGCGCGAGCGCGCACCAACGCAAAACCTTGATGAACATCGCCGCACCCTGTCCGCTCGCTCCGGAACTTGCCCGACGTATGCACGCCGCCCGCGAAGAACTCACTGCCGAATGGCTGGTGCGTATCGCCGAGCGCGTGACACTTACGCCAAATCGCGTCTTTCCATCGAGCGACCTGCTCGACCACGTCCCACTCCTGCTGGCAGGAATCGCGTCGTTTCTCGCCGACCCGACTGAGTCGGTCGCGGCCGATGCCCCGGTCATCGTGCACGCCATGGAGTTAGGCGCGCTGCGCTACGCGCAGGGCTTCGATGAGAGCGAGGTGCTGAAAGAGTTCCAGATCCTGGGCGACATGCTCCTTGCATTCATCGCGCACGAAGCCGATTCGATCGACGAGCCATGCACGCGCGCCGAGATCCTGCTTTGTGCGCATCGCATACAGCACGCGGTCTCGCTGATTCACATGGCCGCCGTGACGGAGTTCTTGCAGCTCCTTCGTCGGAAACTGTCGGAGCGCGAGGACCGGCTGCACGCCTTTAATCGGGCAATGACGCACGAATTCCGAAACAAGATTGGCGCGGCCGAAGGCGCGTCGCAGCTCCTCGATCTCCCCAATCTGAGCGACGCCGAGCGGTCGCGCATGCGTGGAATCGTGCGGCGGAATTTGGGAAGCATGCGCACGATGATCGAGAACCTCGTGGAGTTGAGCATCGTCGATCGTGGGCACGAACCGCGTCGTTCGGTGCGCTTCCCGGCGGCGGCAGCAGAGGCGATACAGCTCTTGGAGGACGCCGCGCGCGAAAAGGACGTCGACGTCAGCAGCGACCAGACACTGCCCGACGTCGAGGTGAGTTCGGCCGTGACGCTCGTTCTCACCAATTTGTTAGGCAACGCCATCAAGTACTCCGATGCGCATCAGAAGACGCGCCGCGTCCACGTACACGCCCGCGTTTTTGAGACGGCGGACGAACACAAGGAGCTGATCGTCGACGTGCAGGACAACGGCGTCGGCGTCCCGAAGGGAGAGCGTGAAAGAATCTTCGATCGTTTTTATCGCGCCTCCTCCACCGCCGAGCAGGTCGACGGCTCCGGACTGGGCCTCACCATCGTGCAGGATGTGGTGAAGTCGTTAGGCGGGCGTGTGTGGGCGACGTTTCCCGATGCCGGGGGATCGGTTTTTTCGTTTGCCGTACCAACGCGAGGGAATGACGCGGCGAAATAACGAACGGTCAACCGCCTAACAAAGCATCGATCGCATCGTATCCCGTGGGGAGGCGTATGCCTTCGCGCGATGCTCCGGCGTCAAGGAGCATCGCGACGGATTCGGGACCGCGGCGGTAGGTCCAGTACGACTCCGTTGCACCGCGTACGGCAAGCACCAAGGGCGTGCGTCCTCGCCCGTCTCGCGCATTCACATCGGCGCCACGCGACACCAGGAGTCGCACCGCATCGTGACGGGCGTACCATGCCGCGGCGTGAAGAGGGGTGCTGGCTGGGGCCACGCCATGATACCCCGACCCTTCGTCCCATCGCGCGTCGACCGGGACGCCTAACGCCAACAGGCGCTCCATGCCTAACAAGTTCGCGTTCCATGCGAAGGCGCTGAGGAGCTTTCCTCCTTCATCAAGGAGCTGCGAGACGAGCGCCGGCTCCTCGTGTCGTAACGCGGCAATCCCATCGTCATCGCCGAGCGCACATGCCGCGATGAACGCGTCGAGCCGGTCGGTAAAGTGCAACACGCCGCGCGAGATGAACGTCACGAGTAGATCTCGACGACCGTGCCACGCGGCGAGGGCGACGGCCGATCTTCCATTCGCGACAATCGTCACGTCGGCCCCGGCGTCGAGTAGCGTTTCCACGATTTCCTTCGAGTTGTCACTCCGAATCGCGCCGTGAATCGCGGTGTGCCCCCAATGCGTGACGCGATTGGGATCGGCGCCGTGCCGCAGCAGGAGTTGAACGCCCTCGAGGTCATGCCAGTCGGTCTTTCTGAGAAGGAGCGTGTTGAGGCTGTCGGCATTGAGCTTTCCACTCTCCAGGAGAATACCCATGACGGTGTTGTCGTCCGTCTCCGGGACGTGGTACGGCACCTCTCCATCGTTAGGGTCGGCGCCGCGCTCCATGAGCACTTTCGTAACGCCGGCATGCTGCGCAACGCCCGCGGCACCGTACAGCGCGCTTTCCCACTCCGGCTTCGGGCTATGGTTTGGCTCGAACCAACCAGTGTTGGCGCTCGCCCCCGCATCGAGGAGCGCCGTTGCAGCAGCGACGAATCCCGCTGAGCGCTCTGCGTCGAGACGGAGAAAGCGAGAGAAGCAGAGGTACGTGAGTGGGTCCCATTGGTGCGGCCCACCCTTGTCGGCCGCGGAGGCGCCTAACGCGAGGGCCCTCCGAACGCGCGCATCGTCGCCGAGCACGGCAGCCGCGAGAATGTTGGCGTCAGGGAGGGCGGAGTGTGCGGCGAGCAGCTCCTGCGCCTCGTTGAGTGTGCCGTCGCGATGTCCACCTTGGCGAGGCGACGTGGCGGCAATCAGGAAGCGATCGACGGTGACGGCGTCAGGAGAGTTCGGCATGTGACGGATTTCTTAATGAGGCAGATGACGGTCGATGAGACCTGTCTGGCGATGGAACTTTCGCACCGGTCGATTCTAGGTGCCAGCAGTCTCGCACCTCTTCCACGTCATTTCACCCGATCGACTCGCAGGTGCCCGATGGAGAGTACGACGGATCGGTCGAAGCACACCACGCGACACCATTGGGTGGTGCGACTCACGCATTGGCTCAGCGCGTTCGCGATCACGATCATGGTGGCGTCTGGTCTCCGCATCTTCAATGCCTATCCCTCCTTTCATCGGCGCGGCGAGAGCTTCTGCTGTTATCGCGCGCCATTGGCACTTCGCGATGATGTGGCTCCTGGTCGCCAGCGGCGTTGTGTACCTCGCCTTCATTTACCTACACGGCGAATGGCGGGACCTGGCGCCCAGGAGAGGCGATGCTCGCGACGCATGGGAGATGGTGCGCTTCTATCTGTTCGTTAGGCGCGACCACCCGCTGCAGGGCAAACACAACGCGTTGCAGAAGGGAGCATACTTCGCGATGCCGCTCGTCGGCGCGATGATCGTGCTGTCCGGTCTGGCGATTTGGAAGCCGGTATCACTGGGATGGATCACGACGCTCTTTGGCGGTTACGTGTGGGCGCGCTACTGGCACTTTGTCGGGATGGCGCTGCTCGTCTTTCTTGCGTTAGGGCATGTCTTCATGGTGTTCGCGACCGATCCATATTCGATTCGGTCGATGATCACCGGTGGTTACGATGAGAGTCTGTCGCCCGAGGCCCGCAACGCGCGCCCACTCTATCATCTCTTACCACGATGGGCTCGGCGCGCGCCGGCCAAGCATGAATCCAAGGAGAGTGTGACCGTATCGACGATGACGAGCGAGGTGTCGTGATGTCTGAGCGCACGCTGTTGCACACTGCGCGCACGCTGATCGAGCGCGCCGTTGACCGACTTGAGACGTCTGAGGAATCGGCCAGTCGCCTAACGATTGGGCGCCGGAGCTTTCTGCTCGCGTCGAGCACGTCACTCGCCGCTACGTGGCTGGCCGCCTGTGGATCCGAAGGACCCGACTCCGCGAGACGATTGCTTTCGTATGCCTCGCGGAAGAACGAATCGGTCGAGCGGTGGCTGTTGCGTCATACTGCGATGGATCACGCGCGATCGGGGGCGGCGACGGCGGGAATGAAATTCCCGTCGTACTATGTGTCGCCCACGACGCCCATCTGGGACCCCGCCGTGCGCGGTGCCTGGACGCTCGAGGTGTCGGGGCTCGTTAGGCGCCCGCTTCGCCTAACGTTGGAAGAACTGCGCCACATGCCGTCCAAAAGGCAGCGCGTCAACCACTACTGCGTCGAAGGATGGAATGCCGTCGCCGAGTTCTGGGGTGTTCCGCTCGCGGAGATTGCGAAGGCGGCCGAGGTCGACCCGCAGGCGAAGTACGTCGATTTTGCGTCGTTCGACGACAATTATCACGAGAGCTGGGACTTGGAGAGCGCCACACATCCGCAGACGCTCGTCGTGTATGCCAAGGACGGGATGTGGCTCCCTCCCGCATACGGGGCGCCAGCGCGCGTGCACTCACCGGTGAAGCTGGGCTACAAGAACACGAAGTATCTGACCAAGATCGTCTTCATGCCGGCGCGAAATGGCGGCTATTGGAGCGATCGCGGCTACGAGTGGTACGGCGGGACGTAAACATCGTGTGCGCGGGAGCGTCGGAGAGTCGCGCTCCCCTTGCTGGCAAGAGATAAAAGGGCGTTTTTCCCGCGGCGTCGTGCGCTTTAACGCGCGCGACGCCGTTTTGACGCCTTCCCACTTGCTCCGAGGCCATGCGCATACCTCTGCTCTTCGCCGCCTGCCTAACGATTGCGGCGTCTCCCACCCTGATGCCGGCGCAGCAACCAGATCTCGCGACGTATCTCGCGCGCGCGCGCCGCATCATGCGCGAGGCCCCGTTCATCGATACGCACAACGATCTCCCCGAAATGCTGGCGATGCGCGCGGGGGGCGATTTCAAGAAGATGGATCCGAATGGAGCGCTCGCCAACATCGACACCGACATTCCGCGGCTCAAACAGGGAGGCGTCGGCGCCGAATTCTGGGCAGCGTACGTCCCTCCCGGCTACGACGGCAAAGGGGCCGGGCGCCACGCCGTTGAGGCGATCGACATCATTCATCGGATGATCGAGCGCTCGCCGACCCTGCGTTATGCCACGTCGGCCGAAGACATCGTGCGCATCCACAAGCAAGGGCACATCGCATCGCTCATCGGTATCGAGGGCGGGCACGCGATCGAGAACTCGTTAGGAATGCTTCGGCAGTTCCAGGCGTTAGGCGTGCGGTACATGACCCTGACGCACGGGAGCACGATTCCCTGGGCCGACGCCTCGACCGACTCCGCCCGCCACGGCGGACTGACACTATTTGGTGAGGAAGTCGTGCGCGAGATGAATCGGCTGGGCATCATGGTCGATATCTCGCACGTCTCCGATGGGACGATGAGCGACGTCGCGCGCGTCAGTGCCGCGCCGCTCTTCTTCTCACACTCCTCGGCGCGCGCACTCGCTGATCATCCACGCAATGTCCCCGATTCGATTCTCGTGCTGGTGAAGAAGAAGGGAGGAGTCGTGATGGTGAATGCGTATCCCGCGTTCATCGACAACGGTGCGGCTCAAAAGATGAAAAACGTCTTTGCGGTCGAGCGCGAGTTTCGCAAGCAATTCCCTAACGACCAGCGGCGGCAGGATTCGGCATTTGTCGCGTATATCAACGGCCCGGATATTCCCCGAGGGACGCTCAAGCAATACGTCGATATGATCGATCACATCGTCAAGGTGGCGGGGATCGATCACGTCGGCATCGGCGCGGATATGGGAGCCATCGATATTCATCCGGTGGGACTCGAGGATGTGTCGAAGTTTCCGTACGTGGTGGCCGAGCTGCTGCGGCGCGGCTACACGGATGCAGAGGTGAAGAAGATCATCGGAGGCAACTTCCTCGCGGTCTTTCGGGAGACGGCGAAAGTTGCCCGTGAGCTGCAACGGACGACGACTGCCTCGACGAAGACGATGGCGCAGCTTGACTCGTCGAAGACGATTCCATGATGCGAAATTTTTCATCGGGCTCGAAGCGCCGGCGGGCGCGCCTCGCGACTGCCGCCTGTGTGTGCTGCCTAACGAACATCGTCGTGTTGCCCGTCGCGCGCGCACAGTCCATCGACCTGTCGCGCTTCACGATGATCGACCTGAGCCACGAACTCGCGGCCGACGCGCCGGCGTGGCCTGGTTCCGGTGCCGCGTTCAAGCTCGACACGCTGACAGCCACGCCCACGGCGGCGCTTTTTCGCCTAACGACAAACGAGCATTTCGGCACACATCTCGACGCGCCACGCCACGCGTCGGGCGAGGGGTGGACGAACGAGCGCGTGCCACTCGCGTCGCTCATCGCACCACTCGTCGTCATCGACATCAGTGCGCAAGCCCTCAAGGATCGTGACTACGCGCTGACGCCCAGCGACATCGAGGCCTACGAACGCTCGTTTGGCCGTCTGCCGCGGGGTACCACAGTGGTGCTGCGGACGGGATGGGGTGCGCTCTGGAATGACCCATCGAAGTACTTCGGGGCCGACACCACGGTGCGTCCGCGGGTGCTCCACTTCCCGTCGTTCGGTGTCGAAGCCGCCAAACTTCTCGTCGCGCGCGGTGTCGTGCTGTTAGGCGTCGATTCGCCGTCGACTGACATCGGCGCGGCGCAAGGTTTTCCCGTACACCGCATCCTGGGTGCGGCAAATGTTCCGGCCATCGAAAACCTCGCGGCGCTCAACGACATTCCGCGGAGCGGCGCGACGATCATCGCACTCCCCCTCAAGACGCGTGGCGGCTCTGGTGGACCGGTGCGCGTCGTCGTGCTTGTACCGAAGGGTGCTGCTCGTTAGGCGTGGAGCTCGACGCGTGACGCAGCTTTCACTCCGCGGCGGCCGTGCGAATTCTGACACACCCGCGGGTGTCGTCGCGTAGTCAGCTCAGATCGCGCGCTGGCGGGCGTCGCGCACGCGACGCATACTCGTGCGCCGCTTCGCTCCCTCTCCCCTCCGTGGTTGTTCGCTACGCACCCTAGCATCTCCACCCTCACAATTGCTGCGCCCATGAAACGCTGGCTTCGTCGCATTGCCGTCGGACTCGTCACACTCCTGATCGTACTCGTGGTCGTCGGTGCGACGTATGAACGGATCGCACGCAGCGCTGCGGCGAAAGACTATCCGCCGCCAGGCAAGCTGGTTGACATCGGCGGTCGCAACATCGAACTCGATTGTCGCGGACAAGGGACACCGACCGTCGTGCTGGTCTCAGGGCTCGACGTCGGCGGGTCGTTGAGCTGGACCGCGGTTCACGATTCGATTGCAATAACGACGCGCACCTGTGCCTACTCCCGCGCCGGCATCCTCTGGAGCGATCCCGGTCCTGCCGTCACCGCGAAGGGAGTCGCGGAAGATCTCCACGCCGCGCTGGAGAAGGGGGGCGAACACGCGCCATTCGTCATGGTCGGTCACTCGTTAGGCGGACCGTACCTCATGACGTACACCAAATATTTCGGCGACCAGGTCGCGGGCGTAGTTTTCGTCGACGCGTCACACCCCGACCAGGTCAAACGCTTGAGCGCGATCGTGCCCGCCACCGCAGATCTCCCGCTCACGCCGCTCAAGATTGGATCGGCACTCAGCTGGACCGGGCTGTTGCGACTTCAGGCGGTTCAAGGCGGGAAACCGATGCCGAACCAGCCTCCGGAAGCGGTCAAGGCAATGCGCGCGTACACCCCGACGTCCATTGCCGGCGCACTCAAAGAAGCCGAGGCGCTCAACGCCACGTTTGCCGAGGCGGGCACATTCCGCACACTCGGCAATCGCCCGCTCTTTGTGCTCACCGCGATGCTCCCGATGACACCCGCCGAGATCAAGCAGCTCAAGATCACCGAGGAGAAGGGGAAGGAATTCAAGAACATCTGGAAGTCCCTGCACGACGACGAAGCATCGTGGTCGACGCGCAGCCAGCACGTCATCGTCCCCGACGCCTCGCACTACATCCAGTTTTTCCGTCCCGACCTGGTGATTGGCGCCGTGCGCAGCGTCGTCGACAGCGTGCGCGTCGGAAGCAAGTAACGCGCGTTGGGTGCGGGAGCCTCCGTGCGGAAGCGTTATCGAGACGCCAACCGCTGACGGCGTGATGAGCGGGGACCACGAGAACTTGTTAGGCGACTTGCTCGTGCTCCCCGCTTTTGCACCTGGCGACTGCAGCATCGTTCGCCCCCGCGCAACTGCGACGCGTGCGACGCCGCCACCGATGAGTAGCGCGAGTGGATAGTCACTCGCCAAGTGCACGCCATTGTTGATCATGGCAAAGCTCAACGCGGTCATCAGCGTGTAGCCTAACGGGTAGTGCAACGAAAACGCCGCGCGCGAACATGCGTGTGATCATTGTTGTTATTTGCGCGCGCCTGCAGCGATGAGGTTTGCCAGAATTCGATAGGCGCCCGGTACGGCGTAGGGTAGCTGGCGATGAAGCGCCAGCGCGACGTAACTCCAACGTCCCGCACCCACCGGGGCTGTCACGTATACACCGTCCTGCGCACCCTCCCCCTCATCGTGCGTCTCCAGGAGCGCCGTGTACTGCGGCGCGAGCTTCGTCAGGAACTTGGAGCCTCGCTGTTCGATCCAACCCGTGAAATCCGTCTGCGAGATGTGATTCGGAAGATTGAGAAGCGGGTGCTGGGGCGCGAGGATCTGCACCGCTGCATCCTCTTCGCTCGTTTCGGCGGCATCGTCGGGGAGGAGCGCGGGATACGGCGCGTATCGCTCCGGTTTGAACTCCTGCGTTTGATAGAGCACCACAACCTGCCCGCCGCGCTTTGCAAAATCCATCAACGCATTTGTTGCCGCCGGGAGCTCCGGGCGCACGGCGTACGCACGCGTTCCGACGACGATTGCATCAAATTGCCCGAAGTTGCCGGCGGACACCGCGGCTGCGTCGAGAAGCGTTACTTCTGCGCCTAACTGTGCGATGCCTGCCGGGACAACATCTCCGACGCCCATGATGTACCCCACTTTCAAGCCACGGACAACGGCCACATCGATGCGGCGAAGCTGCGACGTCGCGGGAGAGTACAGATACGCGGGCTCCAGCTCGCGGTGATCGATGCGCGTGCCCTGCTCACCCCAGTCGCGGCCATCGATGCGGGCGGTTGCGGAGAGCGAAAGTACATCGCGGCCGCGCGGGAGCGTCACGGTAAAGCTGATCGACCGCCGCTCTCCCATCGTTAGGCGCACGTGTTGCGAGCCTAACGGCGTGGTGCTCACCCCTGAGTGCAACGTCACGTCGCCCTCGACAGGGCTCAAGGCATTGCCCGTCACTTCAACGGTGACCTCGGCGCTTACTTCTCCCGTATCGGTCACCACTCCCACTGCGGGAGCGATTTGCAGCGACACGGGAGGAACAACCACGAGCCTGGGAAAGACGACACCGTCCGGTTCGTGTGACTGACGGTAGCGTATGGCGCGATTGACTGCGAATCGTACGCCTCGATAGGTGAGGTGGAAGCGCGTGCCTAAAGCGCTTGCACCACGTGGATCGAGAGTCGGTGACGCGGCGCGCGAGCGATAGAGGTTTTCCGCGATACCGCCCCGATAGAAAGCCGCACGCGCCGGCTCGGCGTCACGAGGAACCGTAAACGTCGTCGTCGCACTCCACGCTTCATCGCGTTTGAGCGGGGCGGAGGGAATTCGTGGCGCCTCAACGCTCCACGATGCGGGAAAATCGAATGTCACACTATCAAGCGCTACGTCGCTCGCGACGTGCTGTACCGCCGCGAGCTGCAATTGCACCTGTTCGCCCGGAACGACGGGGTGTCCATCGGTATTGCCCGCGGTAGTTGTGGCCGAGAGGGTCAGCCCGAGCGCGTCCGCGAGCGTTCGCTCGCATTGGCGGATCTTGATGTCGATAACGTCCGCTGAGTGCGGTGCGGCCGGGCGCGCCGCAGTGGCCGCGATGCGTAGCTCGTGGAGAGCCTGTGCCAGTGTCGGCCCTAGCGATGTCGAGTCGTTAGGCAGTTCGCTTCCAATCGCGCGCATGAACAACGCGTCGGCGCGACGAAGCGCGGCCAGCGCGCCCGCAGGCGCTCGTTCACCCAACAGCGAAAAGACGCCGGGGAGCGACGTGTCGAGCCCGGCAAAGAGATCATCACGCGTGGCGCCCGGCGTCCCGCGTACCAACTGCAGGCGTTGCGGCGAGCGAACGAGCGCGAACGACCGCTGCCCCGAATTCTGCGAGCGCTGTCGCGAAAGCCCCTCCGCGCCTAACGATTGATACGTCACGCCAAGCCACGGGTCGAAGCGCGCTGGGTCGATGACGACGTCGGCTCGGTCGCTCGCCGGCAGGTTGGCCCGAAACAGTCGCAGCACACGCCACGGGCGCACCCCCTCCTCCCGGAATTGTTCTGGAAAGCGAGTCGAATCGGCTGCCGCGGCAACAGCCAACGGAGTGAGCACGCCAGCCATCGAATGCTGCCCATGCCCGTCGCGCGCCCCTCCATACCAGCGCGATATGACCAGCAACGGCTGGTTGGCGCGAATCACTCGCACCATATCGCGCAGCACCGCGGTCGTGTCCCAACTGCGCGCCGCCTCGCGTACGGTCTTGGAATATCCGTAGTCGGCAGCGCTCGTGAAGTACTGGTCGTCCAATCCGTAATATCGATCAGCCAGCAGCAGCTCTTCGGTGCGGAGCATGCCTAACGCGTCAAAGAGTTCGCTCCCCAAAGCATTGGCGCCTGCTTCTCCGCGGTTGAGCGTCAGGAGGGCCGTGCGTACTCCCGTTCCGCGCGCGAGATAGGTGAGCAGTCCCGATTGTTCATCATCGGGGTGCGCGGTTGTCTGCAGCACACTCCCCGTGGTGCGCAGCGAACGAAGTCGCTGTCGCAGGGCGACGATGCCCCGATCGACAGGGAGCGCTCCCCCCGCCTCGAGTCCATCCTGTCGGTCGAGCAGCAGCGTGCGAACGTTCTGTGCCGGCAACGATGTTGGTGAAGTGGCCGTCGCGATGTTCACCACGACAACCGCCAACAAACGAAAGGAAAGTCGAATCATGCGCGCGAAACTACCGACGGCATTGGACATCAACTAGACACCGATAGGCGCCACTTGCGAGAAGCGCGCCTATCCCGCACTTCTCCAGCTCTCCTTCAGCAAGAATCGCCGTGCCGACACCACACATTCAGACCAGCAGCGCCGAGGGCATTTGCACGATTGAGCTTTCTCGGCGAGAGAAGAAGAATGCGATTACCAGCGCGATGTACGCCGGAATGAGTGATGCGTTCGACGAGGCGCGCTCCGATGATCGCATTGGTGTGGTGCTTCTGCGCGGGCAGCCCGACCTCTTCACCGCCGGCAATGACCTCGGCGACTTTCTGTCCGCCGACGCGCGCGCTGCCGGCGAAGGGCATCGGTTTCTGACGACCATCTCCTCATTTCCAAAGCCTATCGTTGCAGCTGTCGGCGGCGTCGCGGTCGGCATTGGGACGACGATGCTCTTGCACTGCGATTTGGTCTTTGCCAGCGAAGACGCACGCTTTCAGCTCCCGTTCGTGAATCTCGGCCTGTGCCCCGAGGCGGGCGCGAGCATGCTCATCCCGCAGATGGCCGGCCCGCGCTTGGCCGCCGAGCTGCTGCTGTTGGGTGACTTCTTCGATGCGGCGATTGCCGTGCGTGCTGGCATCGTGAATGGTGCGCTCATGCCTAACGAGTTGTTGGCGCATGCGGAGGCGGTCGCACTCCGGCTGGCCCGGCAACCGCGTGAGGCGCTCCTCGTCACCAAGTCCCTGCTCAAGCGTCCACTGGGACGCGACGTGCGCGAAGCAATCGAGACGGAATATCCCGAGTTCGTGCGCCTACTCGGCACTGAGGACGCACGCCGCATCTTCAAGGCGTTCCTCACGAAGAAGTAGGCGCTCATCGCTCGCGGCTCGTGGCGCGCGGCTCGAACCTCTTGCGCGTTTTCGATTTGTTCTACAGAGTAGTACTTATGACGACTTCTTCCCCGGGATCACTCGAACTCGCGGCGCTGCTCGCCGTCGCGCGGCTCGGCAACGACGCCTACGGTTTGGCGGTGCGCGCCGACCTGGCCGCGCGCACCGGACGCGACTACTCCGTCGGCGCCGTTTACACGACGCTCCAGCGCCTCGAGGAAAAAGGACTCCTCAAATCGCGCAGCAGCGATCCGCTTCCCGTGCGCGGCGGGCGCTCGCGGCGGCACTTCGCCCTCACCGGAGCGGGGGCGCGTGCGCTGCGCGAGGCCGAACGTCATGCGCGCGCAATGTGGGATGGTGTCTCGCTCGGCGGCAGACCGAGGCTCGCCTGATGCGCCGCGCCCACATGGTTACGCTCCTTCACGCGCACCGGTACGACGCACCGAGCACGCGCAGCGATGCACCGGCAACGGAGCGCGCGTTCGCCTCGTTAGGCGCCGACCCTGCATTCCTCGCCGACGTCCTGGGTGATCTCGTCGAGGAACGAGTCGTTCGCACCGAGCGCGATGGTGCCTGGTCCGCGCGATGGTGGTATTTCCGGGAGTGCGTCCGTTCGACGCCGCACCTGCTGCGCAACGCCGTGCAACACGGCGGCGCGCCGACGCTGGCGAAGCTTGGGCTTATCGCCGCCATCGTGCTCGGATCATTAGGGCTGGCGCTCTTTCTCTACCTTGGTGCCCCGGCACGTCTCCTGCCTAACGTCGGCGAAGTCGCCAACGGCGTCGTCGTCAATAACATCGATCCAGTCTATCTGCAGATGCGGGTGCTGGATCGCAAAGGCAAGGAGATCGAAGCGAAGGGGCTCCAATTCCGTCAGATCGGCGGGGCGCCGCTGCAGATCACTGAGGAAGGGCTCGTCGGCTGCAACGCGCGTAGCGATGCCAAGGTGCGCGTCACGATGGGGCGCCTGGCGACGGACATCGACGTCCTCTGTCGCCCCGTGCGCGACCTGCGCGCGACGGTGTGGATGGATTTCCTGACGGGCGACAGCAGCGTGAAACTTCCATTTGTCGCCGTCGGAGTGGACGGGCGTGAGGTGAGCGAACTACGCGGTCGCATTCGTGTGGCCGACAGTTCCGTCGCTACCGTGGACGGGGCCACCATCCGCCCGCTACGCGCGGGGCGTACGACCATCGACCTGAACATCGGCGACCGCTTCGTGCGCGTCGGTGTTGCCGTTCATCGTGTGGTGAAAGCGTTCGCCGAGTTGCGTCCGACCGACGTCGCCATCGCCGTTCCCATTGCGGTGGCGCAGGGTGATACGCTGCGGTGGGAACTCCCTCGCGGCGTCTATTGGATCAAGTACCTCTCGCGTCGTCCCGGAGAGGCGCCGCCATCGATCCTGGTCGAAGGAGACGCAGGATGCGTGAAGGACGATCCGCTTCGCGCGCGAATTCCGATTCGCGACGTGTACGCCCGCTACTGCCTGGTACGAGCGGGGGGCGCACACGTTGTCATCGCGCACGGCGCTGAAGGACTCCCCGTCGTGGAAGGCGCGCTGGCACTCGAGGTCATTGAACGACGATAAGTGCCAGCGCCTAACGCCTAACGATTTGGTTTGAAACCCGGTCCGCGAATGACGCGGCCGGGTTTGGCGCCAGTGTACTTCCCCCCCTCGAGCACCACACCACCATTCACGAGCACGTAGCGCATTCCTTCGGATGGCAGCGTCGGCTCGGCAAACGTGCTTCGATCGCGAATTGTCACCGGGTCGAATACGATGATGTCAGCAGCAAGGCCAGGCGCCAGGCGTCCGCGGTCGTACGCCATGATTTCGTTGGCCGCGACGGCGCTCATGCGATGCACCATCGCTTCGACCGACATGACGCCTAACTCGCGAACGTATCTTCCGAGCAGGCGCGGAAACGAACCGTACCCTCGTGGATGCACGAGCCCCTGCGCCGGATCGAGCGGTCCCGCGTCGGTGTCGAATGACGTGAACTCCTCGCGCATCGCCTTGATCTTGTTGGCGTCGGTCATCGACTGCGGCATCGCCGCGGCCGACGTCGGTGCAATCTCGAAGAAGACATCCCACGGATCTTTGCCGACCGCACGCGCGATCTCGCCGACACTGCGTCCGTTGAATTTCTCGTACGGCGCCGAAAGCCCGGAGACGATGACGTAGTCCCAATTCTTGCCGGCATGCGCGTACCAGTTCTCCCATCCGCCTAACGTTTCCATCTCGGTGCGCATCTCGCGGCGTATCGCGGGATCCTTCAGCTTGCGCAGGAGCTCAGCCTCGCCGGCGGCCGAGTGACGTGGGTGGATGAGCGCGCGAATACCGAGCCCGTTGTTGATATATGGATAGATGTCGACGCCAACTTGTTGCCCGCTAGCTCGCGCCGCTTTGATGCGGGCAAGCGCGAGATCCATCTTCCCCCAATTGGCCTGCCCTGCCGTCTTGAGATGGAAGATGTGAACCGGCGTGCCAGCGGCCTGCCCGATGCGCAGTGCTTCATCGATCGCCTCCAACAGGCGATCGCCTTCATTGCGCATGTGCGTGAAGTACGCTCCGCCAGCTGCACCAGCGACCTTTGCCAGTTCGGCGATTTCGCTCTCTGATCCGTAGATGGCCGGAGGATAGATGAGCGAGGTGGAGAGCCCGATGGCGCCCGCATCCATCCCTTCACGCATGTAGTTGCGCATGCGCTCGAGCTCTTCGGGCGTGGCCGGCCGATCTTTATCGCCGATGACGATCTGGCGCAGCTGTGTGTGCCCAACCGTCTGCACCATGTTCATCGGCATGCCCGCCGAGTCGAGCTTGGCGAAGAGCTGCCGCATGGTGGACCAGCCAGCTTTCTTCGCCTCTTCACCGTCCAGGGGCGCGCTTGAGCCACCTTCGCCGGCATTGATCGTGGTAATGCCCTGCGAGAGGAGGTTGAACGCGCTGTTGGGGTTCTCGAGGAAGGGCGTCGCGGTCTGCCCCATCATGTCGATGAATCCGGGAGCGACAATGAGTCCCTTGGCGTCGATGGCGCGTTTGCCTAACGACGCAGGGATGTGCCCAATTGCGGCGATGCGCCCATTGCTCACGGCAACATCAGCGGCGTACCACGGCGCTCCCGTACCGTCAACGACGTGCCCGCCGGTGATCACGACGTCGTAGCGCGGTGCAGCTTGCGCAGACATGGGGGCGAGCGCGGCGAATGACGGGACAAACGCGGCGAGAAAGACAAGCGTTCGGCGTGCGGAGAGAGGCATGTGTGTGTGCGTCAGCACAGTCATGGTTTCGAGGCGGAAGGTGTCGATTCGGGATACATGAGTCGCAACGCGGCGAGGTCCTGCGCGCCGTGACCGGTGTGGATGGAGGCGCGCACAAAGCCTTGCGCCGCCGTCAGGACAGGGAGTGCGATGCCAAGCTCCTCGCCTAACGCGGCAACGGCGCCCAAGTCCTTTTCGTAGTGGGCCAGCATGGCGCC
The DNA here is from genome assembly GCA_044224185.1 of Gemmatimonadaceae bacterium. Classification (GTDB taxonomy): domain Bacteria; phylum Gemmatimonadota; class Gemmatimonadetes; order Gemmatimonadales; family Gemmatimonadaceae; genus SCN-70-22. The sequence continues at coordinate 186,555 of JBGAKW010000011.1, forward strand.
AGCCTCGTACGCGCCGTGCTGCACGCGAGCGAGCGTCCGCTCGAACATGCGGGATTGTCCAAAGCCATTCTGCAGGATCTCAGACAATTCTCCGAGATCGAGTCCTGATGTGCTGGCCAGCGCAATGGCTTCGGCGGCCACCGCGCCATGCATGAAGGTCAGGAGCTGGTTGACGAGTTTCGCGCGCGTTCCACTTCCAACGTCGCCCATACGCCGAATCGTGGAGCCGTAGGTGCCTAACAAGTGGCGTATGCGCTCAACGGCGGCCGCATCTCCGCCAATCATGATGGCGAGCGTCCCCTTCGTCGCTCCCTCTGGACCGCCGCTCACCGGAGCATCGAGAAACGAGAGGCCCGAAGACGCAGCGCGTTCTCCGATGCGTGCGGCGAGCGCCGATGTGATCGTGCTGTGCTCGACGAGAATCGTGCCGCGCCGGGCATGTTGAATGAGCCCGTCGTCACCCAGGTACACTGACTCCGACGCCGCGTGGGAATCGAGGCAGGTGAAGATGATATCTGCGTGAGCCGCGAGTTCGGCTACCGACGATGCGACGCGTGCTCCCTCGCTACCTAACGTCTCGCTCCTGGCGCGCGATCGGTTGAACACCATGAGCGAATGCCCTGCGCGCAGGAGATGACGGCACATCGGCATCCCCATCAGTCCCAATCCGATGTAGCCGATGCGGGCGGGCGAGGAGTCAGGATTCGCCACAGCAGTGGCGAACGGCATCGCGCGCGACCCCACTTGGGCGCGTGCTTGCGTTAGGCGCGACGAATATCGGTTCAGCTGCGACACGTTCTCGGCTTGCGTTCGAGTGAAGGACGCTGCGCTCGCGAGTCTCGCCCTGCGACGCTGATTCAGGCGCGGCGAGAGCGCGTCTGCGATGATGGTGCCACCGGCGTCTATCGGGAAGGGGCGCCTTGGCGATTGATCTCGCTAGCGTACCGTCGCGCGGGGAGTCATCGTGGATAGTCGCCAGCGCCTCACTGCTCTTTCGGAGTCGTGCTCCATGGTTGAATTGCTCGTTCTTGGTTCCGGTCGCACTGCGTCACGCTCGCCAATTGGGCGCACGCTTCCTCTGATCGCCCTTGGGCTCTGCGCCTCGATGAGCGGCGCTTGCGCACGCTCCGAGCGAATGACATCGGGCAAGTCGCTCACGGGAGACTGGGACGTGTACGTTGCGCTCGGCTCGACCGCGCAGGATGGGTTCGAAGGGTGGCGGCGGATGGGCTTTGCGCACTTCGACGATCTGGCGCCGCGCACCGATTCGGGGAACATCGGAAGCGTTAGGCGCCGAACGGGAGAAACGATGCTCGCCGTGAAACGTGTCGTCACGGCGGGCGACTCGGTGACGCTCGATGGGGATGCGCAGGAGTCGTTGCGCGCGACATGGCATGGCGACACGCTCGTGGGCGCCGTGATGCACGCGGACAAAGCTGCCGGAAGGCGCTGGCGTTTCGTTAGGCGGCCGACACCGTTCAGCGTGGAGAAACCCTACGCGCTGTGGCAAGGCGCGCTCTCGGACTCGCAGTACGCCATCACCGAGGACACCGCCGTCTTCATGACCACGCGCGATGGCGCGCGTTTGGCGAGTTACGTGGCGCGTCCGGTTGGAAGCGGGCCATTCGGCGTCGTGCTGCTGCGCACACCGTACACACGCATCACGAGACCCGCAGGACGATACTGGGCCTCCCGCGGCTACATCTATATCGCGCAGCACGTGCGCGGGCGCGACATCTCCGACGGCAACGAGTTCGGCGACTACGACACCGACGTGCGAGACGGCTACGATGCCGTGGAATGGGCCGCCAAGCTCCCCAGCGCCAACGGACACGTGGGGATGATCGGGCACTCCGACGAGGGGCGGCTCGCGTGGTACGCGGCGGTGAGTGCCCCTCCGCACTTGGCGGCGCTCGCTCCGTCAGCCGCAACGGGCGATCCGTGGCGCATCGTTCCGTACGAGGACATGGTCTTCTCACCGATCAACGTTTCATGGGCGTGCCTGATGCGCGCACGCACGCTGCAGAACACGAGTGACCTCGAAATCGGGAGTGCGATGATGCACCTCCCCATTTCTGACCTACCGCAGCATCTCGGTTGCGGTCGCGTTCCGCTATGGGATCGATGGCTCGCACATCCAACGCTCGACGCGTACTGGCGCGCGCACGCCGTCACCACGAACATCGCGAAGGTGCGCGCTCCCGTCCTGCAAATCTCTGGGTGGTACGACGACTCGCGCGGACCCATCGACTACACCAACGCACTGAACCGCATCGCGGGGCATCCCTTCGTGCGCCTGGTGATGGGGCCGGGCGCGCACAAAGGGGTGGACTACGTCGCCGGGTCGTTCGGAGCCCAATCGCGCGTCGAAACGCGGACGTTACAGCTGCGCTGGTTCGACCACTACTTGTTAGGCAAGGACAACGGCGTCGATCGCGAGCCACCGGTGGACATCTTCACCTTCGGTGAGAACGCCTGGCACCACGAAGCCAGTTGGCCAATACCCGGCGCACGCAGCGTCGCGTGGTATTTCTCGTCAGGCGGCCATGCGAACACGAGTGGCGGCGACGGCACGCTCGATTCGCTTCCACCGAAGGCGGCTCCCTCGGACAGCTTCACCTACGATCCGGCAAAGCCCACACCCTACTTGATCGACTCGCGTGAACTCGAGACGTCGCTGAATGAGGACTTCACCGCGCTCAACGCCAGCCGGCGCGATGCACTGGTCTTCACTTCCGCGCCGCTTACGGCGCCGCTGGAGGTGACGGGGCAGATGCAAGCCACGCTTTGGGCAGCGACTGACGCGCGCGACACAGACTGGATCGTGATGTTGCTCGACGTGTTCCCCGATGGTCATGCTGAGCGCGTTCAAGACGGCATCGCGCGGGCCCGCTTCCGCAAGGGGAACGATCGAGAGGCCTTTCTCGAACCCGGAAGCATTGAGCGCTACGACATCGACCTCTGGTTTACCTCACGCCGCTTCGACCCCGGTCACCGGCTGCGCGTGAGTGTATCCTCGGCTCTCTTTCCGAAGTATGACCGCAACCTCAACACCGGCGCAAACAACGAGCGCGATTCTACCTTCGTGGTGGCGCATCAGACGCTGTGGCATGACAGCGCACATCCGTCGCACGTGACCCTTCCGATTGTGAAGCGTTAGGCGCGCTGTTCATCACGCATGCAATAGTTTCGCAGGGCATTCCAGAGGGCGTGGTGGTCCCGCGACGCGATTGCAAAGTCCCGTTCCTGCGGCGCTCCCTTCGCCGACAGCAAGTGAACGAGTGCGGCGCGCTCGTCGAACGACCACCGAGAGACGTCGTCGAGCACCAGCGCGACTACGGGGGCGAGCCGTTCCATGCCGAAACCGAGTCCACATGCTCGTGCCGAAGGGTATGCGACGCCAAGCGCTCGCTCGACTCCTCGCACGACATCGTCGCGGCGCGCGAGCCGAGTCCAGATGTCCGGCGATGCGAGGCTCTCGGTGACCGCGCGCGCCACACGCACTAACCAACGTTCCTCGAAGAGAGGGGGCGCTTCATCACTCTCCAGTTCCAGCACCACATCGCTCGCCGCAAGCCGGCGAAGCGTCGCGACGCTCGTGCGATACTCAGGTCGTGCCGCAAGTCGCTCGCGCTCACGATCCGCGAGTGCTCGTAGCTCGCTCTTGGTTGAACGGAAACCCAGCCGGTCGTACATCCAGAAGGCGCCGCTTGCCAGCGCCTCATCGTTCCCAGCTCCGAACTGGAACGGATTCACGATGAACCGCCTAACGCCAAACAACGAACGAAAGGCGCGCAACGCCTGAAGGAACAGCATCGGTCCTTCGGCGCGCCGAAATGGGTCAAAGATGTTGACTCCGGTGTTGGCTTGGGCGGCGAGTGGCGTCACACCTCCGTATCCGACAGGTACGCCATTGGAGAAGATGACGTAGCCGTAGTTTGCTTCCAGCGTTAGGCGGTCGCTCGGAGTTGCGCCAATCAGCACGAGACTCGCGCCCTCGCCGAGATCGGCGCGGTAAATCTCGTCGAGATTTGCATATGAAATAGCGTGTACCTCGCGGCAGCGCGCGGCCAATGCAGCACGTGCGGCGGCAAGCCAAATCGAGGCGCTGGCCGCATCGAGTCGTTCAATTGTCTCCAGAGGCAGGTTGACGTGGGCAACGGGATCCACCGGGAGACGCCGCATGGCGTGGCGAAAGGTGATGGCCTCGCTGTCGATCATGTTCCCCGTCGTCGACGTCGCCGTCGTTAGGCGCCACCGCACGGGGAGTTCGAGACTCTCATACAAGAGTCGAATCGTTGCAGGGTCGGGAGCCCCAGCGGCACATGCGTCCTCGCACGACGCGGCGCGCGTGAGCCACGCCAGCGACTTGTGCTCCTTCCCCGTGGCCAACGCGAGCCAGTCGCGCGTCGTCAGTTCGCCAGAATCAAACGCATCGGACTCGGCCTGCGCCATCGTTAGGCGCAGGAGCGGATCGAGGCGCTCAGGAACGTCGATGGAATGCCAGTCCAACTCCACTTCTTCCCCTTGGGATATCAGCCACTGCGCGATGCCGAAGGCAAACGCGTGACGGGTCGTCGTCCCCGCCATCCCGCTATCGTCCAGTCGCCGACGCTCGGCGGCCCCGAGTCCGTGCACGCGCCGCGCAATGCGCGACAGCGCTCTCCGAACACTCCCGAGAACTTCCGGGTCGTCCGGGAACGCCCGCAGGAAGAGGAGATCGTCGTGGTACGCCGCGAGCCGCCGCGCCGACCGCGGCGGATCCTGCTCTAATTGTTGTATGCAGCGCAGCTTACGCGTGCGTTCCGCCTCGCCGTAGCGATTCCGAACGGCGTGGAGTTCCTGCAGCGGAGAACGGTGGGGTGTGCGCAGCTCGCGCGTACTGGACGACACGACGCCTGGGATCCGTTGAAAGCTGGATCCCAAGGTGCGGCTTATCGTTCAGCGCGATGTCCGGAAGTGTGGAAGGAAGGCGTAAGGGAAGTTGGAGTCTTAGCGCGCGGCCATTCCCCTCAGACGGCGGACGCGGCGCGCGCGATGTGCGGCATCGAGCCGTGGCGCGTGAGCGGCGAGCAGATCGCTTCGTGAGACGATTCCCACGAGCTCTCGCGGCGAATCGCGTTTGACGACTGGGAGCCGGCCGACCTTCTCCAACACCATCTGGTCGGCGGCATCTCTCAGCGACTGATCGTCATAGACGATGACCGGCGCGCGCCTAACGAGGTCACTGACGGTGGTCACCGTAGCGTCGCCGTTCGCCACCAGGTCTCGCCGGGTGAGCACTCCGACCAGGAGCCCCTCGGGGTCGAGCACCGGAAAGCCCTGATGCGTCGTCCCTCCCGCACCGGAGGCGATCCACTGACGCACTTCGGCGAGCGATTGATCGCTGCGAAGCGTCACGACTTTTCGCGTCGCGACGTCGCGAACCGGCACCTGCGCCAAATGATCGGCAGCGTATTCCAGGCGCAGCACCGCTCCGCGGCGCGCAAGTTTCTCCGTCATGAGCGAATGCCGGCTCAGGAGGAGCGATGTGAGATAGGAGGCCGTGCATCCAAGCAACAGCGGAAGCAGACCAACTGGCTGGCGCGTCGTCTCGAATGCAAAGACGACCGACGCCAGAAGCGCGTGCGACGCGCCCGCGAAGATCGCGGCCATTCCCACCAGTCCCGCCAGGTGCGAGTCGACACCAGCGTTAGGCATGGCGAACGCAATGCTTGCTCCCGCAAGCGCGCCGAGTCCGCCGCCGATCGTGAAGAGTGGCGCGAGAGTCCCGCCGGAGGTTCCGCTGCCGAGGTAGACGACCCACGAGACAAACTTGAGCACGACGAGTGCCGCAAGCGCACGTCCAGCGATCGTCCCGGCGATGGCGCCAGTGATGTTTTCGTAGCCAACGCCTAACGTACGCGGCTCGATGAGCCCGACCAACGCGACCACAACCGCCCCCAGCGCCGGCCACCACATCCAGTGGATGCCGAGTCGCTTCCCGAAATGCTCGAACGCGTCTTCAACGGCGTATGAGATACGCGTGATACCGGCGGCGATGACGCCTAACGCGGCACCTAACGCTGCGTAGAGCGCGAAAGCTTCGAGCGGCGGCCGCTCGAGCGGTGGGATGGCGAATACCGGCGCTGTCCCCTGAAAGAGCGCTCGAACGACTACTGCTACCGCCGCAGCCAGCGAAACAGGAATCAGTGAGCGCGGACGATACTCGAAGAGGAGGAGCTCGATCGCCAGGAGGACGGCGCTTACCGGACTCCCAAACGTCGCCGCCATTCCAGCGGCGGCACCTGCAGCCAGCAGAATCTTGCGCTCGTCGGGCGTGACGCGAAGGAACTGTCCGACGAGCGAACCGAGTGCCCCGCCAGTTGCAATGATCGGTCCCTCGGCGCCAAACGGCCCGCCGGTTCCGATGGCAATGGCGGCGGAGAGCGGTTTGAGCACGAGCACGCGCGCCGGAATTCGACTCTCACCGAAGAGAATCTTCTCCATCACTTCGGGTATGCCGTGTCCGCGAATGGCCGCCGATCCGTATCGCGCCATCAGCCCGACAACGATTGCGCCCGCAACAGGTGTGAGGATGAGCGCGAGTGGTTGGAGGTGACCACCGCCGGGACTGACAAATGCCGTCGACACGCGTCCGTAGAAGGCGACATTCGTGACGAAGGCGATGAGGGCCGTGAGGACCTGTGCCGCACATGCCGCCGTCGCCGCGAGAATGATGCTCCAGGCGGCGATGACGACCGTGCGACCGTTGACTGGCTCGTATTCTCGTGGTGCGCGAACCACTGGATCGTTAGACATCGTGCATCCTCATGCCGCGTCCCCACCGTCGGGGCGTCCAGCAGCACCGGAGGGCTCCTCCAGGAACATCGTCGGCGCCAACTCGGCGAAGCCGGCAGCTGCAATCCATGCTTCGAGTCCGGTGGCGAGCGTACGGCGCCGCGCCGCGCTCAAGGCCCCAAATGCAGCCGCGAGCCGCTCTTGCGCCGTCGGGGGTGCCCCCCGAATGGCGCGTTTACCAGCGGCAGTGAGCGACAACTCGGACTGGCGCGCATCCAACTCGCTTGCGCGGCGCTGCACGAGCCCGCGCGCGACAAGCCGCGACACAACTTCTGAGACCGTGCTCTGCTTCGAGAGCGTGCGCGCCGCGAGCGTCGAGAGTGACATGGCGGGCGCATCGTTGAGCTGACGCAGGACAAAACGCTGCGCGCCGGTCAAGCCGCCGCGCCCCTGGCCGCGCGACGACGAACTCAGCGCGCGCACCACACGCCGCAACGAATCCATCGCTCGTATCGTCGTCAGGTCTATTCGCCCGGTGCGCACCTCGCGCCAACGCGCGCGCCGGGGTCCTTCGAGTGTAGTAGGCATGCCACAATATACATCGGTACCGATGTAATTGTGGCGGCGCTTACGGCTTCTCGCCCGCGGCCGTCTTGGGCGTGTCGGCGAGACCGTACGGCGCCTGCTGCTTGCGCTGGCGCGGCCAGACCTCGTCCATCGAGTCACCGTCGTAGAGCCGTCCGTTCTTCATCACATACTTCACGCTGTTGGAGTTGCGCAGATTCTCCAGCGGGTTTTTGTCGAGGATGACGAGGTCGGCGAGTTTTCCCGATTCGATGGAGCCCAGGTCGCCGTCCAGGCCTAACGATTGTGCGCCGGTGATGGTGGCCATGCGCAACACTTCGTGCGCTGGCATCCCGCCCGAGCCAATGGACCAGAGTTCCCAGTGGTAGCCGAGTCCCTGGAATTCGCCGTGGCTCCCGATGCCGATGCGGCCGCCAGCCTTCACGATATCGGCGGCTGCTTTTGCCGTTTTGGGGAAAATGAACTCATCGTCCATGAACCAGCCGCCCGGGCCGGGGCCAATGCCCGCACCGCGCCGGCGCGTCTTGCTCGCCAATTCTTCGTACGGCATGAAGCGGCGTACCTTCGCGTCGTTATACGGCTGCTCGCGCTCGAAGTAATAGTCTTCGGCCCACGGCCCACCGTACTGCACGATCAACGTCGGCGTGTATTCGATGCCTGACTTGGCGTACGCGGTGACGACGTCCTTGTAGAGTGGAATGGTTGGAATCGCATGCTCCTGTCCGGGGTAGCCGTCGAGCATCATCGTTAGGTCGTACTTCGTGTCGAGCGACCCTTCGGTCGTCGGCGTGAGACCCGCCTCCTTCGCCGCCATGATCACCCACTGGCGTACCTGGCGATTCCCCTTGATGTACATCTTGATGTACTTCGTGTCCCAGTACTTGCTATAGCGCTGCATGACCTTGCGCGCGTGATCGAGGTCGCGCAGTTGCTCCAGCCAATACCCCACGCCCGTGCTGGTGGAGTACACGCGTGGACCGACGATCTGTCCCGCATCGACCATGTCGCCGTAGGAGACCACATCGCTCGTACCGGTCTGCGGATCGCGCGTCGTCGTAACGCCATAGGCGAGGTTGGCCAGGTACATCCAGGGCTGCTGCTTATGCAATCCCCATGTAGGCCACATATGGGAGTGCGTATCGACAAAGCCAGGGAGAATCGTCTTCCCTGCCACGTCAATCACACGCGCACCGGCGGGCGCGGAGCCGCGCGGACCCACGCTCGCAATACGGTTGTTCTTCACGACGACGTCGGCGTTCTCGATGATCTCGTCGCCCTTCATGGTGATGGCGCGAGCGCCACGCAACACGACAGTTCCCTGCGGGATGTCACGCGGCGCGCGGACGGTGACCATGACTTCCCTGGGCACGAACTCCTTCTTGCCGAGTGAGTCGAGTCGCGCCTTTCCGGCGGCGGTTGTGTCGTCCTCGAGCGCTTTCTTCTGTGCATCGACCGCACGATCGAACGCGGCGGCGCTATCGAGATTATACGAGAAGACGGCGCTGCCTAACGACCAGTGCACCGTTCTCCCGTCGCCACTCCACGTCGCAAACTCGCCTCCCACGTCGGTCAGGCGACGCGCGGGAACGGCACTCGCCTTGGGATCCTGCACGGAGATCACCGGCGTCTCGCCGCCAACCTGCGCCACTGTGACCACGTACACATCGAAGCCCGACTGGATCATGGCCTGATCACCGTTAGGCCCCATGCGCACGCGATCCGGAGCCTGCGGCTTGTCCTGATTGAGCAGGAGCGGCGACGTCACCTTGAGATAGCGCTTCTGATCGGTGCCATCCCAACGGATCGAAACGAGACCGGAGTCACCCCCCCACAGGAAGATGCGATTGGGATCCTTCGTGAAGTGGGGCTCGTCGCGCCCCCACGTGGGTGCAATCACCGTGGCCGCGCCTCCAGCCGCTGGCACAGACAAAAGATCAACAGCAACACCAGGAGCTCCTGGCCCATCGTCGAGCCGGCGCGGCTCCGCGGGCCCGCGCACCACGACGATCCGCGCGCCGTCCGGCGCCCACGCCGGATGCTGATACGTCGCGCGCTCCGAGAGCAACGTGACCGGCGGTTGTGCGCCATCGGCGCGCACCTTCGCCACACTCCCCCCCTCGCGCTGCCACGTCACGTAGCCCAACCAGAGACCATCGGGCGACCACGTCGGCTGCGCCTCGATGACGTCGCTCTTCGTCACACGCCGCGGCGTCCCGTTAGGCATGTCCATCACGTACAACCGGTCGAGCGCCGTGAACGCGAGCCGCTTGCCGTCAGGTGAGTACGCGATGTCGCGAATCTGGTGAACATTGAACTCGGCACTGTCGCGGACCGGATACCTAAAGGCGAGCTGCGCCCCCAGTTCGATCTTGGCGGTCACGCGGAAGGGCACATTCGAGGGTGCGCTTCCATCAATTGGCACTCGCCAGATCTTTCCACTGTATGTCGTGACGACTTCCTTCGAGTCGGGCGTGAATGACATCCCGGGATATGCGTCGCGGCTTCCAATCGCCTCCTGGTCATCGCGCTGCACCGGATACGCCAGCCACTTTTCGTCACCCGACTTCATGTCGCGCAGCACCAGCCCCGTCTTCGCTTCGTAACGCGACGCATACACCATCCACTTCCCGTCTGGCGAGAGCGTCGGACGCACCGCCGAGCCGTAACGAGACGTGCGCGTCTCGCGCATCCCGGTCTCGCGATCGTACACGGCAATCTGGAACTGCGGAAAGATCGCGTTGTACTGCCACGTCCCAGTGCGCTGCGCATACCAGATGTAGCGCCCGTCGCTACTGAACGCGGCTCCCGTCGTCAGCACGTTCTCAGGCTGCTTGATGAGCTGAATGCCGGTGCCACCATCGATGTGGAAGAGCCAGAGCTTTCCTGGCTTGAAAATGATGTCGCCGATCGTCGCGACGATGTACTTGCCATCGGGCGTCCATTCGGGTGATTGGATTGTCTTGTCCTTGAGCTTCGAGATCTGCCGCGTCTCTTTCGTCTCGAGATTGAGGATCCAGATGTTTTCCGCTCCATCTCGATCCGACGTGAAGATCACCCACTTTCCGTCGGGTGAGTAGCGCGGTTGCCCATCCATCGACATCCCTGTGGTGATGGGTGTCGCCGCTCCTCCAGCAAACGGAATGGTGTAGATGTCGCCGAGCATGTCGAAGATGATCGACTTGCCATCGGGAGAGACATCAGTGGAGAGCCACGTTCCTTCGTCGGTGTCGAGGTCGATGGTGCGCCCAACGGGGAGTGGAAGGTCCTTCTTCTTTGCAGCAGCGGCTGGAGTTTGCGCCGCGAGTGTGGTGCCTAACGCGCACAGGGTGAGCGTGGCAGCTACGAGACGACGGATCATGGGCGACGTCGGAGTGCAATGGGATTGAATGCAGCGCGCGCCGGGGGGGGGGTTGGCGGCGAGGCAAATCGGCGTCGTCCACCCTCCGATGTCAAGCGAACATTGAACGAGCGAAGAGCCGTTAGGCGCGCGTTCGCTGAAGTCGTGCTGGCAATCGCAATTCGAACTGCGCGCCGCCGCCGGTGCGCGGACGCATGCGCAAGTTTCCACCCTGTGCCTCGGCGAACACGCGGGCCATTGCCAGTCCCAATCCCGTGCCGTCTGCGCGTGTGGCACCGCGTACGAAGGGGGCGAAGATGCGTTCTTCATCTTCTTGTGGAACGCCGGGTCCCCGATCGGCGACGGTCAACACGACCATCCCGTCTTCGAGCGCGGCCCCCAACTCCAACGGGCTCTCGGCGGGCGTATGGACGTGCGCATTGTCAACGAGAATGGCCAGGATGCGATTCGTTAGGCCGCGATCGGCGTAGATGCTCGAATGTCCTGGCGCTTCGGAGGTATCGACGCGCACCCGGCGTCCCGGCGCGATCTCCGCGGCGTGTGCGGCGACGGTTTGCAGGAGTTCGTCGATCGGTTGAGGCTCCGGATCGAGCACGAGGCGCCCACTCGTTAGGCGCGACCAGCTCAGGAGATCGCGCACCAGCCCGATCATGAGGTCGGCCTGGCGTTCGATGCGCGCGGCCGTTGGATTCCCCGATTCCGCCTCCATCGCCGCCGAGGCCTTGATGGTGCTGAGCGGGGTGCGGAGTTCGTGCGAGACGGCGGCGAGGAGTGCGCCTTTGAGGCGATCGGTTTCGCGCAGGAGGCGCGCTTGCTCTTCAGCTGCCGCGGAGCGTTCGCGCTCGGCATGAAGCGCGAGGGCGGCCTGTGTGTTGAGCTCTGCCAGATGCATGCGTTCGCGGGCGCGCGCGGCGAGTTGCGCGACGGAGACTCCGACGCTCAGGAACACCGTCAGCTGCAACACGTCGCGAACGCCGGTGATCGACCACGATTCGTACGGCTTCTGAAACGAATAGCTCAGTGCCACCAGGCTCGCGACGGCCAGCGAAGTGGCCAGCGCGCGACCGCCGGCGCCTAACGCGGCGCCAAAGATGACCGCGAGGAAGACAAGGTTGACCGCCGGGCCGAGATCCACACGAAAGAGCAACGCCAGCACGGTGGTCAGGCCAAAGACGGCCCACCAAACGATCCACGCCGTTATACGATTCACGTCGGAGGAACAGAGAGGCGGTACCCCTCACCCGGCACCGTGATGATCAAACGCGGATTTGTGGGATCGGGTTCGACCTTGCGGCGCAAACAGCTGATGCGCACACGCAGATGCGCCGCGGCATCGCCATACTCGCGCTCCCACACATTCCTAAACAAGGACTGCGCCGAAATCGCGCGTCCGGCGTTCTCCGCCAGCGCTTCGAGAACACGCCACTCGATTGGCGTGAGATGCACCACGACGCCGGCGCGAGTTGCCAGTCGGCGATAGAGATCGATGGTGATGTTGCCGTTCACGATCGTACTTTGCGCCGGCGAGACACGGTTGGAGGCGGCGCGTCGCAGCAGGGCGCGAGTACGCGCGCGGAGTTCCGAGGGGGAAAACGGCTTCCCCATGTAGTCGTCCGCGCCCAGGTCCAGCAGCGCAACGCGGTCTTCGTCTTCATCGCGCGCGGAGAGAACGAGCACCGGTGTGAGGTTCCCCGATTCGCGCATCTCGCGACATAACACTTCACCCGATTCGTCAGGCATCCCGAGATCGAGGACCACCAGATCGACGTGCTGGTCGTCGAGTCGATGTCTCGCCTGCGCGATCGTCTCCGCTTCGCTCACGTTGTCAGCGAGTCCGGCGACGACCTCCCGGACGGTGGCGCGCAACTCGGCGTCGTCCTCAACGAGAAGGATCACGCGCGCTGGTTTCGGCGATGAGGCTTTGCTGACGGTCTGCACAACACGGTTAGGTCAGAGGGTGGGAGATGCTGAACATGCGACGCGTTCGCGCCTTCGATGAACATACGCATCACCGGTCGCGCGATTACCGGAGGATGAGGCGCACGGGATTCTAATTTTCGTAACCTCAACGCACGATGTCATCGCGCGGCGCAAGGCAAGCGACGCTGCGCCGGCGGCGGCGCTCCCTCGGGTGACGGGGAGGCATCGGCCAGTTGGCGCCTGGTGGTGCGGCCCCTGCCAGACGGAGGTGACGCCCGGCGGCTCGGCGCCTAACGAGTGTTTGCGCAGGCGCCGCGCTGCAACGCCTCGGCGCTACCTGCTATCCAGCCAGCTGTGCTCGGCGGGTGCGGCGCGGAAGGAGTTCGGCAAATCCGCTGGCCCACGCCTCAAAGGCCTCCGGACTCTGCGTCGTGGTATCGATGAACCGCGGAAGGGCGAGCGGATCACTCACGGGAGTGGCGATGCCCGGATCGCAGGTCGTTGCGGTCGTGACGTCCGCGGCCTTGAGCCACGGAAGAAACGCTGAGCGATATTGCCCGCTCGGGTAACAGAAGTGACGAAGGTTTCCGTGTTCGCCGAGGATGCTTTGCAGCTCGCGGCGATTATCGTCGATTTCCTGGCGGAAGAGGGCGGCGTCCTCGGGAACGCGATGGCGATGCGTGTGCAACTGCATGTCGATGCGATGACTCGCCGCCTCGCGCATCTCCTCGGGTGTCATGAGATGCAACACGCGTTTAGCCAGCAACGCCTCGTAGTCGATTCCCAAACGCTCGGCAAAGATGCGCGCGATGTCGTCTTTCGCGCGGGCGTCGAGGTTGAGCGCATCGGATCGATCGAGGATGCGCCTCACGCTCGCATCGCGGTCGCCCTCCGATCCTATCTTGAGAGGCGCGGCATCGTCGGCCAGGCCGTCAGATGCAACACTCCCTTTCGCGCGCCCCTTCCAGGCCAGATACGAGACCATGCTCGTGAAAACAGGGCGCTGGAAGCCGATGTAATACGTCGGGACGTAGACCGTTGCCGGGAAATCGAACTCCCGCAGAAGCGGGAGTGCGCGGGCGTAGAAATCGTACGTCCCATCGTCAAACGTCAGCGTGACAGCCTTTTGCGGGAGCGTTCCGTCGTACAGACGTCGGACAGCTTCGTCGAACGGAAGCACCGAATAGCCGCCGCGACGCAACACTTCGAAGCGCGCGCGCAGGTGCGATTGGGGGACGTAGAGGCCACCGTTCCACTCGTGTTCGTCGTCGAGGGAGATGCCGTGGTAACACAGGATGAGGAGACGCTGCCTGCGCCATCCACTTCCCGCAACGCCCGACATGAGTCCGATTCGACGGGCAGTCGAGAAAAGTCCACCTTTGACGACGTTCAGCACTCCCATGCACCCGCGATTTGGCTCGCGAATGTTTCGCGAGACTCGTAGACGGTTGCACAGACTGGGCCGTGGAGCGCGTAAAGTGCTGATCTCATTGATGTTGTACGAATCTGATGCCCGGACAATCCTCGATGTCCATCGGTTGGAAGTCTAAGGCGCGGTGCAAGATGCGGGCGAGCGCAGGCCCAATGTGAGAGCTACGTCACAAGCGTTCATCAGGCGGCAAGTTTGTTCGCCGCGTTCAGCGCCGCCACCTTGTAGCACTCCGCCAGAGTCGGATAGTTGAAGACCGTCGTTAGGAAATAGTCGAGCCCTCCGTTGAGGGCTAGGACCGCCTGGCCAATGTGCAGCAGTTCCGTCGCTCCGGTGCCGATGATGTGTACGCCCAAGAGGGCGCGCGTCTCGCGATGGAAGAGGAGCTTGAGGAGCCCGGTGTCATCGCCGAGTATCTGGCCGCGGGCAATCTCGCGGTAGCGAGCGACTCCGATTTCGTACGGAATGCGCTCGCTCGTTAGGCGTTGCTCGGTCTGGCCGACCATCGAGATCTCCGGCACCGAATAGATGCCGATGGGGAAGTGCGCCGTCATTGGCGCGGCGGCCGACTGCATGGCGTGGCAGGCCGCCAGACGCCCCTGCTCGCTCGATGTCGCGGCGAGGCTGGGATAACCAATGACGTCGCCCGCTGCATAAATGTAGGGGACACCGGTCGCGAATGTGGCATCAACCGTTAGGCGCCCGCGATCGTCCGTGGCGAGTCCGACATGCTCCAATCCGAGCGACGCCGTGGCCCCGGTGCGGCCCACGGAGACAAGCACCATGTCGGCGACAATACGCTTCCCCGACTCGAGCAGAACCACCGCGCGGCGCGGCGGCCCGTCGCTCACCGACACTGATGCCACCGCCTCGGTGAAACGAAAGGTGACGTTGCGACGGCGCATCTGATGAATCAGCTCATCGACGATTTCGCCGTCGAGAAACTCAAGCGGGCGATCGCGGCGGTCGATCACCGTGACTTCCACGCCTAACGCGGCGAACATTGCGGCGTATTCGACGCCGATCACCCCGGCGCCGACGACAGCCAGCGAACGCGGAAGTCGCTTGAGTTGGGAGATGTCGTCGCTGGTGATGATGAGATCACCGTCAGGCGCAATTCCTGTCGGTGGCGCGGCGACGGTCCCCGTCGCGATGAGCACGCGATCACTCGTGATCTCACGCCACGAGTCGCCATTCCGGACCACGAGGCAATGCGGTCCGACAAATGCCCCATCGCCGCAGAAGACCTCGACGCCGTTGCGGCCGAGTTGGTTGGATACGACGGAGGCTTCACGAGCGACAACGTCGGCGACACGGGAGAGGAGTTGATCAGCCGTTGGACGCGTGGGTGGCGCGCTCCGATCGCCCCGCGGATTGGGCATGGAGAGCGCGATCACCGCTTCGCGAAAGGTCTTGCTCGGAATCGTTCCGTGTTCGAGACACATTCCGCCTAACGTGTTGCGCCGCTCGATGAGTGCGACGCGCCGCCCGAGTTTGGCCGCTTGCACCGCTCCGCGCTGCCCGGCGGGGCCGCTCCCGATACATACCAGGTCGTAGTCGAACGGATCACTCATTGGCGAGGAGGACGGATGTAGGAGGAGCGATCAACTCGCAGGGATTTTCTCTGATGTGCCACCGCGACCGAGCGCGGCCAGAACGAGCGCAATGCACACGAAGGCAATACCGAAGACGAACAGGGGATGCAGCGCTAGATACACGAGGAAGGGTGCCCCTCCGGTACCACTGGCTGAATAGAGGCCGACCTCGCGAGTGGTCCCCGCGTTCGTCCGGTAGATGCAATCGCCGTTTATGTCGAGCGATGACGCGGTTCCGCCCGGGGCCATGGGAAGTTGATAGGAGACGAACGTGAGTCCTTTCGACTGGCCATACGCCGTACAGGTTGGCGTCGCGTACGAGTCAATTCCCCAGCGCGCGGCGAAGAGAGCACAGATGGCCGCGCCGATCGACACGACGATCAGATTGATCCAGTGCCGCGCTTTCATACGCGTCTCACTGCACCACCGCCTTTTTCCGTAATGCCTCGATCTCTTCAATCTCGCGCGGCGCGAGTGATACGCGCGTCAGCGTTCCATTCTGCAGGATGTAGTTGTCTTCGATGCGCACGCCGACGTTACGGTACTTCTTGGCCGCATCCTTGGCGTGGGCGATGAGCGCGCGATTGCGTGGCGTGTCGGGAAGGTCGCGGAAGACATTCTCGCGCACGTAGAGTCCGGGCTCGATCGTAAACGCATCGCCATTCTGGAATGCGTTAGGCTGCACGTTCGAGAATTGCGACGGATCGTGAACATCGAGTCCGATGCCGTGCATGAATCCGTGATAGACGTACAAGTACCACTGTGGGCAGCTCCCGTCCTTGTTGGCCCACGTGCCCGGGCACAAACCTGGGGGCGCATCAAAGGACGCCGTCGGCGACTCGATGAGGTTGAGGCGCGTCAGCCCTTCCTTGAGTACCACGTACGCCGAATCGTTAGGCAGCTCACGCGAAGTTCCGGGCTTGATGTTGCGCTCAGCCGCTTTCTGCGCGTTGAGGACGATGCGATAGACATCCTTCGCTTCGTCTGAGTACGTCCCGTCAACGGGAATCGTCCGTGTGACGTCGGCGGAATACCCATCGTAGTAAGCAGCGACATCCATCAAGACGACTTCGCCGGCCTTGGCTTCGCGGAACGACGCCGGCCAGTGAAGAATCGTTGAATTCCCCCCAGCACCTACAATAGAAGTGTATCCGGGACCATCGGCGCCGAGTCGACGGTACGTCGCCTCCATGAGCGCTTGGATTTCGCTCTCCTTCATCCCGG
Source organism: Gemmatimonadaceae bacterium (assembly GCA_044224185.1). Taxonomy (GTDB): domain Bacteria; phylum Gemmatimonadota; class Gemmatimonadetes; order Gemmatimonadales; family Gemmatimonadaceae; genus SCN-70-22. The sequence goes on from JBGAKW010000011.1 coordinate 203,446, forward strand.
GACGCACGGAGCGCATCACCTCCTCATGCGCCTTTGCGCTGATCTCCGCAGCCTTCTTGATGATCGCGAGTTCTGCGTCACTCTTCTTCGCGCGCAACGCGTCGACCGTCTTCGTTAGGTCGGTCAGCGCGACTTTCGGATGGCGCTTGGCGAAGGCGGCGGTGAAGGTGCGTCCATACGAAATCGAGTCTCTTCCCACGAACTCGGCGGACTGCGCGTCGGTAACCCAGTAAAACGGAAGCGACTTTGCGGCGAGTGAATCGGCGACGTGCTGCAGTTCATCGGTGTAGCGCGCGCCGAGTCCAAGGTCGGAGGCGACTTCTTTGGGTGTCTTACGATCGCCGTAATAGAGCGCGACGCGCGCGTTAGGCTTTTCGAGATAGAGAGTGCTCGTGGTGCGCCCTCCTTGTTTGATCATGATCATCGCCGCGTTCGACTCGAGGAATCCGGTGAGGTAGCGGAACTCGGGAGTCTGGTAGAACGGCGGGAAGTGATTGACCGGCTCGCGGCGTCCGAAGACGAGGATGACGCCACTGTCGATCTTCGCGGCCAGTGCGTCGCGTCGGGCGGCGTACTCAGAAACGGGGATCTGCGCCGAGAGAGCGGATGCGGCGAGCGCGAATCCGATGATGCCGCCGCGAATCAGGTGACGAACCATGCGTAATTCCGGTAAATGGGGTCAGAGCCCGGGGTCAGAGCCCGGGGTCAGAGCCCGGGGTCAGAGCCCGGGGTCAGAGCCCGGGGTCAAAACCTCGCGGGGCGAAGCATTCGATTTCGAGTACCACGATGTTGCCGTGTGGATTATGCGGCGCCGAGGGCGCTGAGTCGATGGGTTGGGAGGGTTCACGCTTGACGGCGATTCGTCACTGACGGAAGATGACCCCTCGATCCAGCTCGCCCAGCTGTAACTCACGCCACACAATCGGCCACCGTCGTGAAGACCACCTACAGATTCTCGCTGCTCGGCGCCACCGCGCTTTCGCTCCTCTTGTGTCGCGCAGCGAACGCTCAATCGATCACCCCCGCGCAGCGCACGCGCATCGATTCGATCTTCGCCCAATTCGATGGCACCACGCGCCCCGGCTGCGCACTCGGCGTCGGCATGAACGGCGTCTCGGTGTACGAGCGCGGCTACGGGATGTCTGACCTCCAGCACGGCGTGCCGATTTCGCCGCAGTCGATCTTCCACGTTGCGTCGGTCTCGAAACAGTTCACGGCGTTCGCCGTCGGGCTGCTGGCGCAAGACGGGAAGGTGTCGCTCGACGACGACGTGCGGAAATACCTCCCCGAGCTACCCGACTATGGGCACAAGATCACACTGCGCCATCTCATCTACCACACCAGCGGGATCCGCGATCAATGGGATCTGCTCGTGATGGCGGGATGGCGCTACCCTGTCGACCTGTTCACGCAGGAGGATGTGCTCGATATCGTCGTTAGGCAGAAGGAGCTCAACTTCAACCCTGGTGACGAATATTTGTACAGCAACTCCGGCTATTCGCTGTTAGCCATGATCGTCCAGCGCGTTTCGGGAAAAACGCTCCGTGAGTTCGCTGACGAGCGAATCTTCAAGCCGTTAGGGATGACGCACACGCACGTCCACGACGACCACAGCATGATCGTGGTCGGTCGCACGAGTGCGTACGAAATGGAGAAGGATGGCTGGCACGTCAGCATTCCTGATTTTGACACTCACGGCGCGACGTCGCTCTTCACGACGGTGGGTGATCTCATCAAGTGGCAGCACAACTTCGAATCGATGCAAGTCGGCTCGCCGTCGCTCATCAAGGACGCGTTGACCTCGGCGATCTTGAACAATGGAAAGCCCGACAACTATGGCTTCGGCATTTCGATCGAGAAGTATCGTGGCACCGATGCGTTTGGCCACGGCGGCGCCGACGCCGGGTATCGTGCGGACGTCGTGCGTTTCCCCGAGCACCATCTCGAAATCGCCGTTGAGTGCAACTTCTCAGCGGCAACGCCTAACGTGTATTCGCGCGCCGTCGCCGATGTCGTTTTGGAAGGGAAGCTCGCACCCATGCCAGCGAAGCCCGTCGCCGCGGCCAAGGGAGCGACGCTCAGCGCCGAGCGATTGGCGCAACTCGTCGGCGTGTACAAGTCGCCAAGGTCTGATGAGACGATCGTGATCGGGCAGAAGGACGGGCAGCTCCGCGTTGAGAACTATGACGCGCCACTGGTTGCGGTGGACGACATGCACTTCATGATCTTTGGCACGCCGGTGACGTTCGAGGGCGATCCGAAGGGGATTCCAACCGCAGTGCAAGTCGCCGCGTTAGGCGCGACGATGACGCGCATGCCCCCGTTTGCGCCGCGTGTCGCCGAGCTGGCGGCGTACGCCGGCGACTACTGGAGCGACGAACTTCGCGTCTCGTATCGCGTGGAGCTCAAGGATTCGACGCTCGTTTTTCATCCGTTCAAGCGCAGTGCGGCGCCGATGCGAGCCGCCTTCAGCGATGCATTTACGGCAGCAGGCGGCGCCGGGACGGTGCGATTCACGCGGACGAAGGGTGCGGTGACCGGGTTCCGCCTAACGAGCGGTCGGGTGAGGAATGTGGCGTTTGCGAGGGAGAAGGGGGCGGCGCGTTAGGGGAGCGCCGCGACTATGCGTGCGTGAGATCATGCTTCGCTTCCGCCACGAACCACGCCGATGCAATCTCCAGCGTCTCTCTCGACTTCGCGCTGAATCGCTCGTCGAGCTGAAAAGAACCACTCTGCAGCAATGCCGTCACGCGCGGGTCTATGGTTCGCTTCGTCGCGACGACGCGGAGTCCCGCGGCTTGGAAGAGCTGTTCGAAGTCGTCATGCCGCAGCCGATTGGTGTACATGTACTTGTTGCCGGCATAGAGCGACCACGCTCTATCTGAATACCGCAGGAAGTTCACCGCCGAGATGCGGCGGTCGGAGTGCGAGAAGTGATCGGTGTAGTCAACGCTGTGAACTAATAGTCCGTCCTTTCGCATCAACCGATTCCCCTCGCGCAGAATTGCGACGAGGATGTCGTACGGAATGTGTTCGAAGACCGTGTACGACGCGTGAAAATCGATGGAGTTGGCCAGAAATCCGGTCTGGCGTGCGTCGGCGGGAGCGTGGTATTCAATGCCGCAGAGTTTGAGCACGTCCTCCATCGACACGTTGCTTCGCTGACTGAGGGCAACGAGTTCGTCGAAGCGTTGCGCGTCGAGGAGAGCACCGAACGATTCTTCCACTCTGTCTCGTGATCCAGCGATGGTCTTGACGCTCTCGATGATTAGTTCCGGGCGTAGATATGGATTGAGGTCGACGGTGACCGTCTTGGATGCGCCCATGAGCCAGTAGCACGTCGGAACGATCACGGTTCGCCCCGTACCGACCTCAAGAAAGACTTTGCCGCGCGGATCGCGTCCTTGCTCGACGATGAGCTTCCAGATCGCGACAGCGGCTGCGACGAGCGGCCATGGCCTAACTGTCCGCAGATTGCCGAACCGTCGCTGCATCCAGTAGTAGCTGGAGTACGAAACGGAGGATGGGAGGAGTGCGATCGCGTTTTGGATCGCGGACTTGAGTTTCCAGTGCATTACTGCTGATGGAAATGAGTAGGCGGCCGGTGCGTGACGGAGGAGTGATCGGCGAACGCATGTTTGCCGCTTCACGATGCATGCCGGGTTCTCCGCGCACGCACGCTTCGTCCGGAGAGCGCGGTCGATGTGTAGTTTTCAGCGCACTGGACAGGGAGTGACACCGCGCACACTCTGCATTCCGCGCCGAGCTCCTCAAGGGATTACTGGTGAACAAGAAGTCACTCTCCGAAGCCGACATACGATCCAAATTCATCACCCCAGCGATCTGTGGGCCGGATGGCGCTGGGTGGGATTTGATGACGCAAGTGCGCGAGGAGGCGTACTTCACAAAGGGGCGCGTCATCGTTCGCGGTAAAACCGTCCGCCGTGGCGAGGCGAAGAAGGCCGATTACATCCTCTTCTATAAGCCGAACCTCCCCATCGCCGTTGTCGAGGCAAAGGACAACAACCACGGCGTCGGCGATGGGATGCAGCAGGCGCTCGACTACGCCGAGACGCTCGACATCCCGTTCGCGTACAGCTGCAACGGCGATGCGTTCCTCGAGCACGATCGCACGAAGAGTGAGGGAACGGTGACGCGAGAGATCCCACTCGACCAGTTCCCCTCGCCTGAAGAACTCTGGGAGCGCTACTGCGCGGCGAAGGGACTGTCAGAGAAAGAAGTCGCTGTCACCATGCAGGAGTACTATGACGACGGCTCGCAGAAGGCCCCGCGGTACTACCAGCTGATCGCAATCAACCGAACGGTCGAAGCCATCGCACAGGGCGAGAAACGCATCCTCCTCGTGATGGCGACCGGGACGGGAAAGACGTACACCGCCTTTCAGATCATCTGGCGCCTGTGGAAGGCGGGAATCAAGAAGCGGATCCTTTTCCTAGTAGACCGCAACATCTTGGCCGATCAGACCAAGACGAACGACTTCAAGCCGTTCGGCAAGGCGATGACGAAGATCACGAACCGCACGGTGGACAAAGCGTTCGAGATCTATCTCTCGCTTTATCAGGCGGTGAGCGGTACCGAAGAAACGAGCAACATCTACAAACAGTTCTCCCCCGATTTCTTCGATCTCATTGTCGTCGATGAGTGCCATCGCGGCAGCGCAGCAGAAGACGCCGCATGGCGTGATATCCTCAACTACTTCTCCTCGGCCACACAAATCGGCCTAACGGCAACCCCCAAAGAGACGAAGGACGTCTCCAACATCGAGTACTTCGGCGAGCCGATCTACACGTATTCGTTGCGACAAGGAATCGACGACGGCTTCCTCGCGCCGTACAAGGTTGTTCGAATTGGTCTCGACAAGGACTTGGACGGCTGGCGCCCGGAAGAAGGACAGCGTGATAAATACGGCGAACTGATTGAAGATCGTGAGTACAACGACCGCGACTTCGATCGCAACCTGATTCTTGAGAAACGCACGGAGCTTGTAGCCGCGAAGATCAGCGAATTCTTAAGTGCGACGAGTCGCTTCGACAAGACGATTGTCTTCTGCGAGAACATCGATCACGCGGAACGGATGCGTCAGGCGCTGGTCAACGCGAACCCGGACCTAGCGGCGGCGAACAGCAAGTACGTCATGCGCATCACCGGCGACAACGACGAGGGGAAGGCGCAGCTCGATAACTTCATCGATCCGGAATCGACGTATCCCGTGATCGCGTGCACTTCTCGTCTGATGAGCACAGGTGTGGATGCGCAGACGTGTCATCTCATTGTGCTCGACCGGCGCATCAACTCGATGACGGAGTTCAAGCAAATCATTGGGCGCGGGACGCGCATAAACGAGGACTACGACAAGTTCTTCTTCACCATCATGGATTTTCGCCGGGCGACGGCGCTCTTCGCCGATCCGACGTTTGATGGTGATCCGGTGCAGATCTACGAGCCGGGTGCGAGCGATACGCCGGTTCCACCGGATGATCTTGACGATCTTGGGAGCGAGTCTGCTGCGGCGGAGGGCGAAGGCGCTGAGTATCCTGCGCTGCCTAACGACTCCGAGGGAGAAGGTTCGGCGACCAGCGGAGGCGCCAAACGATACGTCGTCAACAACGTTCCGGTGCGTGTGGTGATGGAGCGCGTCCAATACCTCGACGAACGCGGGAAGCTCATTACCGAGTCGCTGACCGATTACACGCGGAGAACAGTTCTCCAGAAGTACGCGTCGCTCGACGATTTTCTTACGAAGTGGAGCGACGCCGATCAGAAGCAGGCGATCATCGAGGAGCTATCACAGGAAGGCGTCTTCTTGGAGGAACTCGCAGCTCAAGTCGGGCGTGACTACGACGCATTCGATCTTGTCTGTCATGTCGCCTTCGATCGGCCGCCGCTGACACGCCGCGAGCGCGCTGACCGCGTGAAAAAGCGCGACATCTTCGGAAAGTACGAAGCCGAGGCTCGCGCAGTGCTCGGCGCGTTGCTCGACAAATACGCCGACAGTGGGATCGCGAGCGTCGAATCGCTCGACATTCTCAAGGTTGAGCCACTTCGCTCTTTCGGTACACCGATAGAAATTCTTCGCCTGTTCGGCGGAAAGCCCGCGTATCTCGCCGCCGTTCGCGAACTCGAATCTGCCCTCTACGACAAAGCTGCGTAGCACATGCCTAACGTTTCGAATCTGGTCAAGTCCATCCAGGACATCATGCGAAAGGACGCCGGTACGTACGGCGACGCGCAACGACTTGAGCAGCTCGGCTGGATGTTTTTTCTCAAGATCTTTGATGACCGCGAAAAGGAGATGGAAGCCTTACGCGACAACTACAAGTCACCGCTCCCTAAACATCTGCGCTGGTGCAACTGGGCGAGTGACGCCGAGGGGATTACGGGTGATGCGCTCCTCGACTTCGTCAACAACACGATGTTGCCGAAGCTCAAGTCGCTGACGGGCGGAGGAGACAAGATCGCAGGGTTGATCCGCATGGCATTCGAGGACGCCAACAACTACATGAAGAACGGGACGTTGATGCGTCAGGTGATCAACAAGATCAACGGCATCGACTTCAATGTGTCCGATGATCGCCATCTCTTCGGCGATATCTACGAGAAGCTGCTGAAGGATTTGCAGTCAGCGGGAAATGCCGGCGAGTTCTACACTCCGCGCGCCGTCACGCAGTTCATCGTCGATCAGGTCAATCCTCGGCTCGGCGAATCGGTGCTCGATCCCGCATGCGGGACGGGCGGCTTTCTCGTCTGCGCCATCGAGCACCTGCGCAAACAGGCCAAGACCGAGGATGACGAGCGCACAATTCAGGAGTGCTTTGCGGGCATCGAGAAGAAGCATCTCCCGCATGTGTTGTGCATGACGAATCTGCTGCTGCACGGCATCGATGTGCCTTCCAACGTTAGGCATGACAACACGCTCGCGCGTCCGTTGCGAGACTGGGGACCTAAAGAGCGAGTGGATGTGATCGTGACTAACCCTCCGTTTGGCGGCATGGAGGAGGATGGGATCGAGTCAAACTTTCCGACTGAGTTCCGGACGCGAGAGACGGCGGATCTCTTTCTCGTGTTGCTGATGAAGCTCTTGAAGCCCGGCGGGCGTGCTGGGTTGGTGTTGCCTGACGGGACGCTATTCGGCGAGGGCGTGAAGACGCGGATCAAGGAAGCCTTGCTGACCGAGTGCAACCTTCACACAATCGTTAGGCTGCCTAACGGGGTTTTCAATCCGTACACTGGGATTCGGACGAACTTGTTGTTCTTCACCAAGGGCGTTCCGACGAAGGAAGTGTGGTACTACGAACATCCTTATCCGCCAGGCGCAAAGAGCTACAACAAGGGGAAGCCGATTCGCATTGAGGAGTTTGACGCGGAGAAGGCGTGGTGGGGAAAAGAATCGAATGGGTTCAAGGCGCGGGTCGAGAACGAGCAGGCGTGGCGCGTTTCGATTGATCAGATCAAGGCGGGGAACTTCAATCTCGACATCAAGAATCCGCACAGCTCCGATGAGGGGCCAGGTGATGTGGAGCATTTGCTGCCGGAGTATGAGAAGCTGCTGGCGCAGCTTGTGGAGACGCGCGCGAAGTTGAAGGAGGAGTTGGAGCGGGCGTTGACGGCGAGTGCGGGGGTGGTGGGATGAGGGTGGAGACGTTTCTTGAGAAGTTTGAGTTGTTTGCGGGGGCGCCTGGCGCGGTGGAGAGGGTGCGGGAGTTGGTGCTGCAACTAGCGGTTATGGGCCGACTTGTAGATCAAGAGTCCGAAGACGCGTCGGCGTACGTGTTGCTTTATGAGATCAACGATGAGCGGCTCGCGGCGATCAGCGCAGGCAACGTCAATGCCTCCGATCCCTTACCTCCGCTTGAAGCGGACGAGCTCCGATTTGATCTCCCGTGTGGATGGGCGCCAGCTCGACTACGAGATCTAGTGCTGGACATTCAAACCGGTCCTTTCGGAAGCTCATTGCACAAGAGCGACTATCAGCTAGGTGGGACACCGGTCATCAATCCCGCATCTCTAAAGGCGGGAAAGATTGTGCCGATTCGCGAAATGGCCGTCGGACGCGGCACCGTGAAGAGGCTGGAAGTCTTCAAACTGCGGCGGGGCGACATTGTAATGGCTCGCCGCGGCGAGATGGGTCGATGCGCGATCGTGACCGATGCGGAAAATGGCTGGCTTTGCGGAACTGGAAGCCTCGTACTTCGGATGCCGCTTGCCTTGGATGCGCGATACCTAGCCATGTTCATCGGCTCACCAATGGCGCGAAGCTTTCTCGGCGGAGTCTCCGTTGGGACGACCATGCAAAACCTGAATCAGGCAATTCTCTCGGGGATGCCGCTCGGCGTGCCACCACTCGCCGAGCAGAAGCGTATCGTGGCGAAGGTAGATGAGTTGATGGCGCTATGCGATCAACTGGAGGCGCAGCAGAAGGAGCAGGAGACGAAACACGTCGCACTCACGCGCGCGTCGTTGGCGCGCTTTGCGGAGGCGCCGACCCCGGCCAACCTCCAACTCATTTTCCATCCTGCTTACACCGTCTCTCCTGCCGACCTTCGCAAGACGATTCTCACGCTTGCTGTTCAGGGCAAGCTTGTTCCGCAGGAGCCTAACGACGACCCATCTGAGGTCTTGTTAGGCACAATTGATCGTAGGAAGTCGAAAATGCTTGCCGCTGGACAGCTCCGAGTAAAAAAAGTCTCCCGCCCTACCGAGACGAAAACGACACCACGCCAAGCAGTGCCCGGATGGAGTTGGGTTAGCCTAGATGCGCTGTGTTACAAGATCACCGATGGGACGCACTTTACACCTCACTACACCAGTTCCGGCGTGCGTTTCGTTTCGGCCAAGGATATAGCAACGGGAAGACTTCTTTTTGAGAGATGTAAGTACATCGCACAAGAGGAGCACGATCGACTCTATCGGCGCTGTAATCCCCAGTATCACGATATTCTCCTTTCTAAGAGCGGTTCTATTGGAACCGTCGCTCTTGTCGAAGATCGTGACGAGTTCAGTCTATTCGAAAGCCTAGCACTCTTGAAGTTTGATCAAGACTGCCTCTGTCCCGAGTATCTCAAGCACGCCCTCACATACCTATGCTCATCGCTTACACCAAGTCACATCCGAGGTGTTGGCGTAAAGCACTTGCACTTGGACATTCTACGCGGCCTTGAACTAGGTCTCCCACCTCTCGCCGAACAACGCCGCATCGTCGCCAAGGTCAACGAGCTGATGTCCCTCGTCGACACTCTCGAATCCCAACTCGCCTCCGCCCGCGACACCGCCGCCACACTTCTCGACGCCGCCATCGCCGAGCTGACTAACGATGAAAAGCGTCTCGCCACCGCCGACGCCTAACGTCCGCACAAGGGTTGACGCCGTAGCAGCTCCCACTCGCAACTCAGTCCAAATCATCGCCGTAAACAATCAGCACGGCGATCGCGCGCCACGCGGAGGCAGCATACGCTCTCAACGCCGCGCCGCTGACTCAGTGAAATGCCCGTCAGCCACAACGCGCCCTAAGCCGCCCCACCAATCGCTGGCGCCATCCCCTGCTCACACAAGCACTCACCACGCACCATGAGCATCCGCAAACCCACAACGCCCAATCACAAGCATCACACGGGCGAGATGGTTCGCACGTGGGCGCGAGATCACGACATCAGTGGAGACGAGATGGCGAAACGACTCTCAATCTCTCGCTCCTCGCTCTATCAGTTGTATCGACGAAGCGCATGGCCCATCGAACGTCTCAAGAGCGCCTCGAAGATCACGAACATCGACATCGCGACGCTCGCGGGACAAACGCGATACGGCGGGCCGAACGAGTTTCTCAACGACATGCTTCGCGAACTCGATGCAGCTCTAGCCGATGTGAACCGAATGGTGGAGCACATGCGAGAAAGAGAACCTTCGCTCGATTCGCAAACGCCGGTTGAGCAGTCGAAGTCGACCAACTCCACACGCCGATCTGCGCCCAGGCGTGGATTAGGCGTCACCAAAGCGCCGCAGTTGGAGCTCGGATCGGACGAAACATAAGGTACACGAGCGAACGCCTAACGCTCGGCGTCGGACTTCGTCTTGACTGACGTTGAAGCACGTCCAACGCAAGAACGCCGCTTTGAGCCCAGGCAGCGGGATCACCTTCTGGGCTTCATTTTGATACGCGGACAAAGTCCGGACGACAGATCTTCGTGACCTCCAAGAGCATCTCAGCCCGTGATCGAGCGGCGTACCGAATCGCTGAGGTTGCACGCTATGTGCGTGTGCCTCTGGGAACCCTTCGCACGTGGGTCAGCGGACGTTCCTATCCCACGCGGGGCGGAATCCAGCGCTTTGAGCCTCTGATTCGTCCGCCGAGTGGCCAGGTGACGCTGCTGTCGTTCTCAAACCTAGTAGAAGCACACGTCCTCAAGGCACTTCGAACGGACCACGGCATCGAGATCGCGAAGGTCCGCACGGCGATCGGCTACGCTGAACGCTCGCTAAAGATCGATCGCCTACTGCTGAGAAAGGAGTTGCTAGCCGCCGGGGGCGAACTCTTCCTCGAGCATTATGGATCGCTCGTGTCGCTGTCGCGTTCCGGACAGCTGGCGATGAAGAAGGGGCTCGAGGCGTATTTGAGGCGGGTGCAGTGGGATAAGGCCGGTCTCCCCGTTCGGCTGCATCCTTTCGTTAGGCTCGAGGGCGATTGTCCTCAGGTGATCGCCATCGACCCGCAACTTGCATTCGGCCGTCCCGTCCTGGCGAGTCGTAGCATCAGCACCGCGACGATCGTTGAACGCATCGACGCAGGGGAATTGCCGCAGGAAATCGCCGACGACTACGATCTGTCGGTCGCGGAGGTTGAGGAGGCGGTGGTTTACGAACGGGCAGCGTGAACATCGCTTTCTTCACCGATCGGGACTTAGGCAAACAGTTCCCTGCCGCACTTAGAGCGGCAGGGATTTTCGTAGAGGAGCACTCGAAGCACTTTGACCACGATGCTTCGGACGAGGAGTGGATTGAGAATTCATCGAAGTCGAGGTCCGTCCGTTCATCGCGAAGCTCTATCTCCCAACGCCGTCCGAATACCACCGGAATGACGCGGCGTTAGGCAACATCAAACGTTGGGTGTGATCGACGCACGTTTTTCGTCTTCCTAACCCGAACGCGCAACGAGCGCACCCCTTTCGCGACTTCATCGCGCGAGTTCGGCACGGACTCATCGCAAAGTTCGCTTTCCCTTGGCGCTCGCGCTAAGTGCCGATGCATCACAGCGCGCGTCTCGCACCGAACGTCGAGTCATTTCGTGCACGTTCCTCTGTTGCTCGCAAGCCCGAGCACACGCCCACACCGCGCTTTATCCCAGCGAAATGAACTAAGAAAGAGACTCTTCCAACCGTAAAACGCAGCTGCGTGAAGAAGCAAAGCGACTCGGCCGCGCGCACACTCACCTGAGTCAACAGGGAATACAACGATTCCGAGCGCACACCTTCCTGTTTCAAGAAATGAACGAGCTGTTTGGAGAATGCACCTCACTGTTCCGACAAACGAGCGAGATGAACGGAGAAGAGAAGCCACTATTTCGTGCGGTGAACCGCCGAAATCGTCAGCGCAGGTACCTGCGCCAACGCGCAACCTCGCTGTTCCGAGCTGAGAACTCGTTGAATTGTTCGCTCACTTCGTGGCGCAACTCCGACAGCGACCTACACGCGGTTAGCAGCAGCCATCCTCGAACCTAAACATCCAAGTGCGCTCTATTTAACGACTTGGCGCAGAGACGAAGGAAGCCGAGTGGTCCAGGTAACTCGTTGCGCGAGATCGAAAACAGGCGCTACGGAGTACTCAGCTGCCTGAATTGCATAACGAGCGCGCAGGGGTGAACCGAAAGGAGAGTGCGATGAGCGAATACTGTTCACCTGCAGCGCAGTATTTGTCTGCATGCCTCGCGCAAACGATTAAATGGTTTCATTAAGACTCTGAAGCTCCTTGCGAGGTTCGTGACACAATTCGGCTAAACATCGCCTCGCGAGAGATGTCGCATCGCCGAGCGACGAAGTCGCGATCGAGTGTGAAGAGCAAACTTTGTTGCTGTTGACATGCGAGTGAACATTGCCTCAACACACTCGGACGTTCCGCTCGATCACTTCATCAACGCCGACGGCTACGCACACATATCTATAGAAGAGTGCTCGGAGGCCGTCGCTGAGTTCACCGAAGCTGTAATTCGTTACGTGGAAGCGACATCGCAGTTAGCGATCACCTAACGGCATTGCTCGTGACCAATCGCTCGCTGCACTGCTCCTGTCGCTCGTTGCGCCACTCCAATCGCGCGCTGCAGCAAACCAATCGGCGAACACGTCGGGGACGAAAGTCATTCTGTCGGATCGATACGTGACTTCGGCAAGCGCGCAAGCGACTTCACGGAGTGCGTACGCGGCTTCACGAAGCGCGTAAGCGACTTCTCAGAGTGCGTAAACGACTTGTTCAAGGTCTTCGGCCGCTATTCGGAGCCGAGAATCGATTCTTCCGAGCACGCAAGCGACTTCACCGAGCGCGCAAGAGACTTCACGGAGGGCGCAAGTCGGTTCGCGGAGTCGATAAGCGAGAGTGTCGACTCACTAAGTGAGTGTTCGAAGTTGATCGGCGATTTAACGGCATGAATAGGCGACTTCTCGCAGCTCGTGTGCGATTGCTTCCGCTCCCTCGAACAGTGACTGAGAGCCGTCGCCAAGTTCATCCAACTCGCACGAGACTTCGATGAACCTTTCTACGAGTGCGGGAACGACGTAGATCATTTGATCATGCCGCTCGACGAGCGCGGCAAGCCGAGAAGCGAGTGCATCAACGCCGCGCGTGAGTTTAGAAGCCATCTCATAAATGGTCGCCGGAGCGCCGGCGCCCCGCGCCGGCTCGGAGCCGCCGACCATTTATGAGATGGCCTGTATTGCTCCACGCTTCGATACATCGAGTTTCGCAGGGCGTTTGACCGGGTCGAGATGAGAGTTTCCGGAACTAATATGCGAATGCAGCGCAAGCGTAACTGTGTACACGAATCGGCGCAGTGATTTTGAAATGTGCGTCGGTCGGTGCGTCGAGGCGGGAATTTATTCTGCCTGCAGCGACGTTCATAACTGCAATTCGCTTTTAGTCGGAGTCGTCGTACTCGGTGATTCTCCCATGATTCACGGCGGCACGATGCGCGATCGATGCAATCACACGTATCGTCAGTGACCTCTCGAAGATTAGGCGGAGAGGTTCGCCGGACTTTTCAGCGCCGTGAGATCCGACGTGCTACGACGCGATTCCCCAGCCTGCGCAACATCGGGAGCGCCTGACCGCTCAGGGGTACGTCGATCTAAACCAGTCCTCCACCGCCTGACGCGTCACCGGAGGAGTCGAGAGGATCTGCGCGAGTCCCTGCGACACTCGTGTTGGGGGACGCCCACCGCGTTTCGCCTCCACGAACGCAAGAACGGCGTAGACGACGCTGTCGTCGTGATGAATTTGTTTTCCGGCTTCATCGACAAGCAGATGAAAGACCGCAGCAGCGCCAAGGACTCTGGCGTCATCCGTTTGCGGTGCGCCGCCCCGGAAGAAGTGAAACCATCCGAGTTCGCGGAGGGTGTGCGCGTCGCAATATGCGGCGAGCCACGTGTAAAGCTCGCGCAGCACTCAGGAATCCGACGTCCAGATCTCCCCTTCTCTGGACTTCACTTGCTCGATCTGGTTACGGATTTCCGCGAGCTCAGAGTGGTCGACGAGATCGATGTATATGTTCATCTCGTCGCCGTTCGGAGTTGTAAGCCAACTCCAGCTGTGCTCGTGCGTGATTTCACTGAGTTCGGCCCCGCTCTTGTTCTCGACAAACGCAACCGCTTCGAGAATCGCCCGTCCACGCGGCGAGGCAGCATCGACAGCGCAGGAGCCGTCAGCGAGGCGGTACACGTACTCCTCGTACGGACCGATGGGTGCCGTCGAAACGTTAAGACGTCGCGCTTCGACCAGTTCGCCCAGCAGATCGTGCGCATCGTCGATACACGGACCGAGCGGCAAGCGGACGATCGGATAGTCGGTCAAGAGGTCTCCGGCATCTCGCCAGTAATAAAGGTGCGCGAAGTAAAATGCCTTGTTGAGACGCACCTTTCCGCGCAGAGCGCCTCCGGCAGCTGCAATCAGCTCGCAGATCACGTCTTTGGCTGCCTCTCTCGAGGCGACACTAACTCGTTTGGTCATCGCAGCCTGATGAGGACGCAACAAGCCCGCCGGACCACGTGGTTGGCGGGAGCGATCGCTACCGAAAATCTCCCGAAATATCTAGCACTCGCCTACCCTTCGCAAGCAGTGCGAAATGCTGCCAACGTGCCGGAAATGAGCTGGTCGGGAACGGCCAAGTAGGTCGGCCTTCAGCCGCATTTCCGGAATGCCTAACGCGACGGGACTGTCGCTTCCACCAAGAATTCGTCACTTCCCCCCCAAAAACGCCGCAATCTTCTCATTCAAGAATTGTTTATCCGCCGGACTCGCCCCCGCCCCCGCCGGATGCCCATACAACGACGGAATCGGCACCAGCTTCACGCCGGGAATGAATTGCGCCTCGTACTGCGCGTCGCCTAACGGGAAATACAGATCGGTCGCCGACGGCATGTACAAGAGCGGGACCTTGCTGCCCTCCCATCGAAAAACCAATCACGGCGCGGAGATGCTGCACCTTGAGCTCGTCGACCAACAAACGATGGACAGCATCCACGTTATCCCGAATGGTCGTGACCGGAAAGCGCGGACCGTGATACGGCTCGGGCGTGTTGCTCGGCGATGGCGAGAAGCCGTTCCCGAAGAGCTCCGTCGAGACGAGAAAAAGCTTGGCCGTATCGAGCGCCAAGCCCGGGCCAATCAACCACTCGTAGCCGTGGTGATTCGCCATGTAGTGCGACGGAAGGAGCACCACGTTGTCGTGCGCGGCGTTGAGACGTCCGTACGTCTCGTACACAACTTTCGCTTCCGGGAACATACCCCCGCTTTCACCGCGCGCACGGTTGCTTACGTCGCGACCGAGCGCCTAACGAGCATAACTGGCAGGACGAGCATGGCACCCACGGTCCCGGCCATCGTTCCCCCTGCCGTCGCCAGCGCGATCGCGCCGAAGAGTGTGTCTGTCTTGAGCCCGACTGCGAGCGGAAGCAGCGACGCGAGCGAGGCCAGCGTCACGAGCACGACCATGCCGGCTCGGTCGGTGACGGCGCGGACGGTGCGCAACGGCGTCAGGCGGCGTAGTTGGCGGTCTTTCGTCCCAGCCCGGCGGCGATTCAGCGCTGCATCGACCACGAGGATCGCCTGATGGACTGCCATCCCCACGACGACGATAACGCCGACCGCGGCTTCCCTCGTGAACGCCGCGCCAGCGATCCAGAACGCCGCGATCACGCCGCCTAACGAGACTGGCAGCGAGAGGAAAATCATCGACGCTCCCCACACCGAGTCGAAGACGACGGCAACGGCCAACAGGACGAGCGCAATGCCAACAGAGAAGACGAGCCAGAGTCCCTTCTCGCTCTCGTCAGGTTCGTACCCGCCGCTGCCGGCGTCAGCGACCGCGTAGCCTGGCTCCACGCTGATGGACTTGAGAAATGCGTCGTGGGTACGCCGTGCGAGCTTTGAGGGGCCGCGGAAATCGTACGCGAGCAGACGCACGTACTGCTGATCTTCGCGCGTGATCGTCCCGAGTCCTTCGCGTTCGATCGCCGACGACAGGGACCCGATAGTCACGGGTGCCCCGCTCGTCGTGGGCACGATGGCGTCCTTCAATTCATCGAGCGAGCGTTCGCGCGCGCCCTTCGCCTTCACCGTCACGGGAATCTCGTCTCCCCCTATCTCGATGAGCTGACGTCCGCTTGACCCGCGCACCTCACGAGCGAGTGCGGCAGCGAAATCAGCGGCCGTGATGCCGTATCTCGCCAGCGCAGGGCGGTCAGGTTCCAGCGTCACGGCGAAGGACTTGCCTGACGAGAAGAACGACGCCGCGTTGATGTCGACGTCGCGCACGCGCGAAATACGCTCGAGGCGCGCTTTGAGATCCTTGGCCAGACGCTCGACGCCAGCGAACGAGTAGCCGCGGAGGCGAATGCGAAAGGTCACGGCCGAGGTCGCGGACATGCCTGACGCGAAGCCGGGGCCTGAGCCGCGTATCGAGATCGAGGCGCCACCAATGAAAATGGCGCGCTGCGTCAGCTCTTCCTCGAGCGCTTGTGGGAGCGACGAATACTCTGCCTCCCGTCTAAATACGACCTGCAGCCCGGCGGCGCCCGTTCCGAACGATTGTGCCGCCACGCGCTCCACGCCCGGTGCACGCACGGCGATGTCCTCAAGGTGGTGCATAGCGGCGTCGAGCGAGGCGGGGTCGGAGCCGCGCGGAAAGTCGATGAATCCGCTCAGACGCGTGCGTTCGTTACGGAATCCTGTGAAGGACGCGCGCGGCACCTTAACGATAAATCCCCACGTGAGCACGCCTAACGCGATGATGGTGACGGCGAGCGTCGCCCAGCGCCAGCGGATTAGGGCAACGGTCGTGCGCGCGTAAAATCGTCGCGCGCTGGGGAACGTGGCATCGTGCACGCGATGGCCGCGGGCGAGTGCGGGAATCATCACGAGCGACGCGGCCATCGACCATGCGAGGGCAATCGTGAAGGCCGACGCAAATGGTGTGAAGGCAGCGCGCGCATCGCCCTGCAGATACAGGAACGGGATAAGCACCACAGCGGTCGTGAGCGTGGCGCCCACGACCGCCGGTGCGATGCGTGCAGCCGCGTCTGTACGCGCGTGATCGGTGTCGGCAACAGTGCCTAACCGTTCCATCACCACCAGTCCGTCTTGCACGAGAATCCCGATCCCCATGGCGAGTCCGGCGAGCGTGAGAAGATTCGCGGGAATGTGGAAGACGTAGAGCACGAGCGCCGTGCCGGCGACAGCAACGGCTGCACTCAGCATGACGAGACCAATCCCTCGCCAGTCGCGAAGAAAGAGAGCGAGCACGACGAGAACGAGCACGAGCGCGACGGCACCGCGAACGACTAGGCCCCTGAGCGCGTTCGCCAACTCGAGAGAGTCGTCGTACTCAGTCTCGAGTTTTACAGCGACAGGTAGGCGACGCTGCACGTCGGACATCGCGGCGCGAACTGCGGCTGCAGTCTGGATGGCGTCCGCGCCCGCGAGACGCGACACCTGCAGTGCGATGGCTGGCCGACCGCCAATGCGGAAAAACTGTCCCCGCGTGTCCTCCGCGGGGTGGACAGAGGCGATTTCGCCAAGTGTGAACCGTTGGCCAGCACGTCCGACGATGGGGAGCGTGGCGAGATCTTCGAGGGTGGCGGGTTGATCGCGCAGCACGACGGCGAGCTCAGTCGTGCCGCGTTGCTCCTTGCCTAACGACCGAACGGCCCGAGCGCCGTCGAGGGCGGTGGTCAGCGCCGATGGCGCGATGCCAAGCTGGCGGAGGATCGATGGGTCGTAGGTGACACTCACACCCGCGGTAGTCCCGCCGTTCACCGAGATATTGCCCACACCTGCAACTGCCGAGAGTCGCGGCTCGACCTGTTCGTCGGCAATCTTCTGTAGCGCTCCCGGTGTGTAGGGGCCGGAGATGACGAGGCTGAGCAGCGGATCCTCCGTCAGCTCGGGCGGGACGAAGTTGGACACGGATGGGGGCGTCACTCCTGCGGGAAAGTCACTGCGCAGCAACTCGAGGCGTTCTAGAACCGCGAGCCGCGCGATTTGCACGTTCGCGTTAGGCTCGAGCTCGACGGTGACTTGGGACGCGTCCTCATTCGACTCAGATCTCGTCCTGCGCACGCCGTGAACCCCTTGCACCGCGGCCTCGATCGGCGAGGTGAGATACATCTCCGTCAACTCGGATGATGTGCCCGGCCATTCCGCGCGGATCGTTAGGCGGGGAAGCTCAATGCTCGTCTTCGTTGCCAGCGGGAGCCGAACGAAGGCCGTCGCGCCCGCAAGCAGGATCGTAAGCGCCGTGGCCCAGACGACGGCGGGGCGCGAAACAGCCGCGCGGATCATCAGTCGCCTGAGCGTTCGGTGGGCCTCCCGCTTACAATGCTCGCACCGCCGCGAGAGTCGATGTGCGCCCGGCGCTTCTCGTGCGCGGCGTAGGCCGTCGGCAGAAGGAAGAAGGTCACAAGCAGCGCGGTGACGCTTCCGCCAATTATACCCGCCGCCAGCGGCTGATAGAGCGCTCCGCCACTTCCCCAGCCGAAGACGAGGGGGAGGACGCCGGTCACCGTCGTTATGCTCGTCATCGCGATCGCCCGTAAGCGTTGATGACCCCCCAGGACAATCGCTTCCTCGATGCTACACCCGTCTTCGCGGTAGCGTCGAATTGCTTCGAGCTTGACGACGGCTTCGTTGTCTGCCATTCCAAGCATAACGACGATTCCGATGAGCGAGACGGCGTTGAGCGTTTGCCCAGTGACCCAGAGGAAAAGAATCCCGCCGGCCGCCGCGAGCGGCACGGTGAGCATGACCACGAGCGGGATGGTAAACGACGCGAACTCACCGGCAAGCACGAGGAAGACGAGCGAGATTGAGAGCCATGCCACGAGCGTCAGTTCGCCGGTGGTGCGTTCCTGTTCCGTGTCTGCGCCACTCAGCTCCCAGGTTGTGCCTGGCGGGAGAATGATTCCGGCCAGTATTCGGCGCACGTCCTTCGACGCCTGACGAGTTCCTCCCTGCTTGATGAGCCCTTCCACAATGGCCACTGGGCGCTGTCCGACGCGAACAACCTCGATGGGGGCGCGTCGCTCCGAGGTTTCCACGAGTTGCGCGAGTGGCACTCCCTTCACGGCGGTGGCCAGCGCCTCGGACAAATCTTCGTTCTTCACACCGGTGAAACGCACGGAGATAGGGGTGCGGCGGTCGGTCTCGCGAAGGTCGCTTGCGCCGACTCCACCGAGCCCTCCGGCCAATGCGTTCACGACTGCATCGACAGAGATGCCGCGATCGGCCATGCGTTCGCGCTGCAGCGTCACCTCGACGATGGGCTGCAATCCGCCGTTGGGATCGCGAATGTCGGTGAGCGATGAGAGCCGACGTAAAATGGTACGAACGCTGTCGGCCCATCGTGTCGCATCCGGGACAGTGCGAGCGCTGACCTCGACGCGCACGAGTCGTCCCTCGCGCCCGATGAGCGAGCCGAATTCAGACTGTCCCGCAAGATCGAGAGCCAACGCGCCCTTGGCGAGGTCGGGAACACTCAGACGGAGACGGTCCGCGAAGGCGCCTGCCCGAATCGATTCGGGGATGGGAATCAAGAGCTGGGCAGTGGCCGAAGTGCCGGCTTCTGCCCCCGAGAGGATCTCTTCGTCGGTCGCAATGCCAACGCGAGAGTAGACGCCCTTCGAGCCTAACGAGCGCGCCGCGTTCTCGATGCGCGCGACCTGCGCCGTGGTGGCTTCGATGGCCGTCCCTTCGGGAAGGTGCAGCGAGGCCACGACCATTCCCTCGTCCACCTGCGGCAGAATCTCGCGCGGCAGGCGCATCGTCACCCACATCGTGAGCGCCACAAGAGCGACGGACGACGAGAAGACCGTGCGGGGATTGGCGAGCGACCAGCGCATCCCGGCTTCATACCAGCGCTCCCACGTCGCTCCCCACCGCGCGAGGATCTGTGGTGATGCCGGCGTCGATGGACGCGCAGTATGGGCCGCGCTCACCTTTCGGCGCTCGCGATTGCGCCCCACGATCATCACCGGCATCAGCGTTAGCGCCAACACGAGCGACGCTCCCACGCTGGTGACGACCGAGAGCGAAAGGTCGCGAAACAACACCGCGGCGAGCCCACGCACGAAGATGATAGGTCCAAAGACGAGGAGCGTCGTCAGCGTTCCCGCAACCAGCGGCGCGGTGACCTCCTCCGTTGCAGCAATCGTCCCCTCGTAGAGCTGCATGCCTTCCTCCCACTTTCGCGTCGCCGCTTCGGCGACGACGATGGCATTGTCCACGAGCAGTCCCACGCCTAACGCCAGTCCGCCTAGTGAGAGTACGTTGATCGTCACGTGCATCGCCTGCAGCAGGACGAGCGCGAGGAGTACCGACAAGGGAATCATCGTCGCGATCGCGAGCGACATGCGCCAGTCGCGCAGAAAGAGCAGGATCACACCGAACGAAAGGAGTCCTCCGAGCAGGATTTCCTGGCCGAGGTTGGAAAGCGCATCGACGACGAAGTCAGCCTGCGCGGCAACGATCGTCAGTCCGATCGAGGGGAATTCCTTGCCAAGCTGCGCGACGACGAGCTGAAGGCCCTTGGTCACGGCAACTGTGTTGGCACCGGCGTCCTTGTAGACGACGAGTCCTACAGCAGGCTTGGAGTCGTAACGCGTGAGTGTCTTCGGGTCGGCGGTGGTGAGGACGACAGACGCAACGTCGGAGAGTTTGATCCCCGATCCGACTGGTCCGAGGGGCACTTCTCGAATTTCGTCGGGCGAGCGGAACTCGGTGAGCGTGCGAACCGAGAATCGAAACTGTCCTCGGCGAATCGTACCACCCACTCCGTTAACGTTCGCCGACTTGATCGCTGTGGCGACGTCGCCCGGCGTCAGGCCGAGCGCGCGCATACGCGCCGGGTCGAGCTCGATGCGCACTTCATCGGTTGGGGCGCCGATAACGGCAACGGACGCGACGCCTGCGATCTGCTCGAGCCGGCGCGCATGGACATCCTGCGCCGTGCGCGCGAGCAAGCGCATGTCACCCGAAGTTGCCAAGGAGATAACGGCGATGGGGCGTTCCCCTGGATCGCTCGTGAGAAGGGTCGGGCGCTCCGCGCGCTCGGGAAGACGCGCACGCGCATTATCGAGACGCTCGCGCACGTTGAGGAGCGTCGTCTGCATCGCCGTTCCCCACGCGAAGCGGGCGGTCGTCGTCGCCTCGCCGTTGCGGCTGACGGAACGAAGCTCGACGAGTCCCGGCGTCGCGGCAATAGCTTCCTCGATGGGCTCGGCGATGAAGCGCGAAACTTCTTCGGCTGCAGCACCCGTGTAGAGGGTGCGGACGGTGAGCACGGGAAGCCCGACGTCGGGGAGGAGCGAGACTGGCGTTCTCCCGAGGGACACCGAACCAAGGAGCACGATGGCCAGCACGGAGGCTACCGTGGTCACTGGGCGTTGAACTGCTGCGCGGGCGAGGGACATGAGTAGCTGGAGATGAAGAATTCAGCTGACGTCCACGTTTCTTTCGCGCGTCGTTTGCGCTGGGTGCGCTCGCGATGCGCTTGCTCGACAATGCGCGCGTCGTGCCGGCTGCGCGTTAGGGACGAGCCCTTCCCTTAGCGCGCACGTCAACAGACAGGCGCGCGCTGTCGGCCAACACCACGCGAACGGGGGCATCGTGCGTCAGCGTGAGGTGACCTTCGACGATGACGCGATCACCCGGAGCGATCGGGAGCTGTCCGGTCGCAGAATCGGGGAGGACTTCCGTCTCGACGCCGTTCGTTCGTCCCGCGTTGATATAGATCCACTGCGCGCGTCCGTCCTTGACGACAAAGACGAGCGGACGTCCGTCGCGCTCGATGACAGCGCGCGCCGGGACCAGTCGCCGGTTCTTCAATCGGGAGGCTTCCAAGCGAACGTCGGCGTACATGCCCGGCCGGAGCGCCCCGCCAGGTGCAAGGCGTATATACGCGCGCCCGGCCCGTGTCGCGGAATCGATGACGGGGAGGACCGCGTAGATGCGCCCGGTCACGGCGCCTGTGGCGGTGGCCGACGACGTCACGAGTGCCTGACCGCCCTCTCGAATCAACGGAATGTCGTGCTCCAGCACCGAGGCCTCGATGCGCAACGCCCCGAGGTTCACGATGCGGGTGACCATCGTGCCGGGTTGAACGCGTTCGCCCACCGACACGCTCACCCGGTCGATCATCCCATCGTACGGCGCGATGATGCTGGCGCGCTCCCGATCGAGAAGGCTCTTCTCGAGCCTGACGCGCGCCGACTGCATGCCGGAGCGTGCCAGCGCGATGCGTCGCTGTGCTTCTGTAGGAGGGCGTCCGAGCACGATTGAGTCAGGCGCAATCGCGTCCTGATATCGCACCTCCGCCTCGGCGACCGCGGCCTCGGACTCACGCACAGCCAGATCGAACGGACGCGAGTCGAGGAGCACGAGCGGCGCCCGTCTCCTGACACGGTCGCCGGGGTGAACGAGCACTCTGTCAATGGTACCGGCAACTTCGGTACGTAGCTCCGCTTCTCCATCCGAGTGCACCTGGCCCGTGGTTGTTATCGACAGGACCAAGTCGCCGTCGCGCGCTTCAGCGACGGCGACGGGGAGTGCGAGGGTGGTGCGGACACCACCACCCGTCGAGTCTCCGGTTTCAGACTCGCCTGCAGTCGTGCTGTCGGCCATCGCGGCGCTTCCTTTACTGCAGGACCAAATTAGGGAAAGCGTCACAAGACTGCACGCGATTCGTATTGCATGCTGCTTGTATTTAGTCGAAGTCATGGGACGAGAAGGTCCAGCCTCGATCAGTGACGTTCGTCCTTGCACTCGCTCCGTTGGACCTATAATACGTTGTTTCACGGGAAGAGGGGTGGAGCGTTTACTCCCGCTTCGCGAGAAGCGCAAGTACACGTCGAGGGGTCGATGGCTCGAGCAGAAAGGGTACTCGCGTTGGTGTCGGAGGGCGCGTGGACCGAGGTGCGATTGGCCATGGACGAGTGCGCGAATCGCCGAGTCCATCTCGGCGGAGTGGCACCGGAGATGGAGCTTCGGCGCGCGCCGGTACAAGAGCCGCGTGCGGTGCTCGCGCAGCTCTCGCGCGAGAGCTGGACGGCGTTCGTTGTAGAAGCCATCTCATAAATGGTCGCCGAAGCGCCGGCGCCCCGCGCCGGCTCGGAGCCGCCGACCATTTATGAGATGGCCTGTAGACGCCGCAGCCATTCGGCTCGATTCGGACCACTGGCGTGTACTTCCAGCGACACTCAGAGACGCCGTCACCGAGGGACGTCTGCGGTTGTGCATCGCGCTCACTCCGTCTCGGCGAGAAGGATTCGAGGTTTCGCTTGGCATCGGGCGTTCGGCGCCGACCCTCCTGTGGATTCGGGGGCTCGATGGAGTGAGAGAGCTGGCGGAAAAATTGTCCATCGTGCTGGGATGTTCTTCTGCGGCAATCGAGTCGGCCATGCGACCAACGTACGGCACTGGTCAAAGCGGTGTAGCTGACCCGCGGCTTCCTGACGCGCTGCGGCATGCGTATGAGCTGCTCATATCGCGTGATGCACGTACAAACGTGAAGCAGGCAGTGGCGTGGTCAGGGCTATCGCGCCGACGGCTCGAGCGGCTCCATGCACGGCTGGGGCTGCCCGCACCAGCACAGTACCTAAAGATGATGAGCGCGACGGAGTTGTCAGCGCCGACACTCGAGTCGGTCGATACGACTCACGCGAAGGAATGACGCAAGTTCGACCTTGCGTCGATGCGCACAATGGTCAGCATTGCGAGAGACTGGTTGTCCGCTCGCAGCGCCCTGCAGTCGCCGTGACGCCGCAATCCAATTGACGGCACGGTGTGGTGTGAACCGGCACACGCTGCGGCATAATCTTGAGAGCACTCTTATGACAGCCAAATTCGTTCGCATGGCTCTCGCGGCAACTACGCTCAGCTCCACAGTCACGTCTGCGCAAGTCGCGCGGCGGTTAAATGACGCGCCCGACTCGCCTCGCCCGATGCAACTCCGACAGGTGCGACGAACGGGAAGCTTGAGCGGCGACGATGATGCGTTCGGGCGAGTGGCCTACGTTGCAATTCTGCG
The DNA here is from genome assembly GCA_044224185.1 of Gemmatimonadaceae bacterium. Classification (GTDB taxonomy): domain Bacteria; phylum Gemmatimonadota; class Gemmatimonadetes; order Gemmatimonadales; family Gemmatimonadaceae; genus SCN-70-22. Next base: position 227,240 of record JBGAKW010000011.1, read on the forward strand.
CGACGGCGGGACGCTGGTCGCGGACGACAAAGCACGGCGCATTTCCTGGTTTGACGCGCACGGACGACTCGTGAAGCACGTTGGCCGGTCGGGAGAAGGACCTGGAGAGTTCGTGACGCCGTGGCTGATCGAAGTTACGCGTCACGACAGTGTCCTCGTATGGGACGCCGGGCTTGCCAGAATCTCGGTGTTCTCGCCGGCGCTCCAGTACGTCCGGTCATTCTCGACGCCTACGATGTGGACCATCAATTCGCTCCGGGAACTGCCGGATGGGCGTCTGCTGGTGTCGGCATTCGACATGACGACTAAGAAGGTACTCCACGTGATGTCGCGCACCGGACGACTGGAGTCATCGTTTGCGCCGATCTCCGTGCCGCGCGGCGTCGAGGGATATCAAGGGAGTTTGCTCGGGGGGGTTGCGCAGCTCCTCGACACTCTCGTCGTGCTCTCGTACAAGAGTCCGTATCGGCTCGATCTCTTCAACTTGCATGGAGAACTTATCTCGTCGTGTTTCGGACCTGAGGGACGCACGACCGCCCCAGAGCGAGTCGTAACTCGTGCGGCCGGAAACACCGTGTCGCTGCGCTGGAAAGAGTTTGTGCACACGACGGCGTTACTTCCAGGATCGCTCACAGAGCGGACCGTGTTCATGAATCTCATCGTGGATAGGGTGAAAGATGAATTCACTCTCGACGTGGTCGACGTTGCACGCTGTCGGTTGCTGCGGCGAGCACGCTTGCCGGCGCCCATTCAACTAAATACTGCACGTGGCCGCGTCGTCGCAGGCTTTATGGAACTTGACTTTCCGGAGGTCGTGGTCTTCGACCTCCAGATGCCCAGCAGATAGACACTTGGTTCACCTGCTGGTGAGTTCACCGCACAATTAGGAGGAGAGTCAATGCGAAAAACAATTGGAGGGATTCTCGCCGCCTTTGCACTGCTCTTCGTGTCCCCGCCGACCAACGCGAGTGCAGTGGGCAGATGCTGGTACTGTCAGTGTGTGACCAACTGCAGTTGCCTAAGCGGTGGGAACGGTGCGTCGTGCACGGCGAGCAGTGGTGGATGCACAGTCTCGGGCACCTGTAGTCCGACTCTGAACGTACTGTTTACCCCAGGTGGTGTGGTGTTGGCCCGGGCAGACCTGCCTAAGGAACTCGCGGAAAAATTGCTCGCGCAACACCCTGGTGCCGTCGCGCCAGATCGCGCACCCTGGGAGGTGCTGTCCACTGGCGTCATGGTAATTCGGGACTGTTCCGGGACAGTTCTACGGAGACGCTACACGCATTCAGTCGCCGCAAACACGCGACGATTGACCGACCTGCTTATCGTGTAGGACAAGCAACCGCGCGTGCAAATGGGCGGACGCTGGCATCGGACCACGTCGCGGGAATTGAGACGTGGTGTGGGTTGCGAGCGCTGCGGCCCGGAGTGGCGGAAACGCGAGTCAGATGGCAAAGGCGCGATTCGCCGGCGATAAGCGGTGAAGCTGACAGGTACCTACACGAGCGACAAGCACGACGAAATCCGCTGGACGGACCCCGCTCTCGGCGGGGTCCGATCTTGTCGCGAGCAATCGGCGCCTAAGTGCGATGTCCTCGTCCTCGTCTGTTGTGGGGGGGGCGGTTCATCATGAGATGGGCCCGCGCTCCTGGCCGACATAGTCGCCGATGGCGCGAGGATCCCGGAGAATCCGCGGGGCACCGTACGCACGCTTCGGATTCATGCCGGTGTCCCCTGTGAACGAACGGCCCTACCCCTCTGCTTTTGAGAGAATGTCGCGCTGGATCTTCGAGAGCCGCACCTCGCGCCGGAGCTCGGCCAGCTCCGAGCGCTCCGCCGTCGTCAGGCCATCCGCGCGCGTCCCGACATCACGCTCGGCTTGCCGCACGCAGTTGCGGATCGTTTGTCTCGACGGCTCGAACTCCCGCGCCAATTCCTCCGGCGAGCGCCCCGCCTGCGCGAGCGCGATTTACTGCGCAAACCATGTTGGCCAAGCAGCTCAGCTCCAGCCAGTCGCGCATTGCAAAATTCGAGGCAGGAGACGCGAGCGTCTCGCTCGACCTCCTCATCCGTGCGCTGCTCGCGGTTGGCGCGAGCCGGAAGGATGCTGCCAAGGCCCTTGCACGCCAGGTTGCCTAACGACTCGATCCGCCGGACTCGCCCCCGCCCCCGCCGGATGCCCATACAACGACGGAATCGGCACCAGCTTCACGCCGGGAATGAATTGCGCCTCGTACTGCGCGTCGCCTAACGGGAAATACAGATCGGTCGCCGACGGCATGTACAGGAGCGGGACCTTGATCGAGCGAAGCGCTTTTTCGACATCGCCGTCGAATCCCGGCCTCGTGCCAACGTCGTGCTTCTCCCACGTGTGCGCCTGCAAGATGTAGTTGTTGGCGTCAGCACTGAACCGTCCGCGCCACGACTGCACGAACTTGTCGAACGTGGTGCCAGGTGGCGCTGTCGTCCTCCAGAGTTCCTTGCGCCAATACTCCTGCGAGAAGAGCCACGCGGCCCAGACCATGCCGAATGCTTCGAGTCCTGCCTTGGGCTCTTCGGTATAGTCGCCCCCCTTGAACGCCGGATCGGTGGTGATCGCTGCGATCTGACCTTCGAGGCGCATGATGCCGTGGCCATACGTCTTGGCGGTTCCCGATGTCGCAACGATGCGATCGGCGAAGGTTGGATAACTCACCGCCCACTGAAACGCCTGCTGTGCTCCCATCGAAAAACCAATAACGGCGCGCAGATGCTGCACCTTGAGCTCGTCGACCAACAAACGATGCACAGCATCAACGTTGTCTCGAATAGTCGTCACCGGAAAGCGCGGACCGTGATACGGCTCGGGCGTGTTGCTCGGCGATGACGAGAAGCCGTTTCCGAAGAGCTCCGTCGCCACGAGAAAGAGCTTCGCCGTGTCGAGCGCCAACCCCGGGCCGATCAACCACTCGTAGCCGTGGTGATTCGCCATGTAGTGCGAAGGGAGGAGCACCACGTTGTCGTGCGCGGCGTTGAGACGTCCGTACGTGCCGTAGACGACTTTGGCTTCCGGGAGAACGACGCCGCTCTCCGTCTTGAAGTCCTTGATGATGAACTCGTGGTGCTCTGCGCGATCGACGCGCGCCGGCGCGGTCTGCGCACCCAACGATTGCGCGAGCGCGGCAATCGTTAGGCATGACGCGCAAGCAACCTTGCGGGCGAGCATCACTTGTCGCTCTTTGCTTTGGCGAGCAGTTCCTTCGCCTGGGCGTTCTTCGGATCGAGCGACGCCGCCTTCTCATACGCCGCAATCGCCTCGCCCTTCTTTCCCTTCGCCATGTACCCGTTGCCTAACGAGATCTGGGCGTGGGCGCTCTTGGGGTACAGCGTCGTGGCCATCGTGAGGATCTCGATGGTCTTCGCGTCTGGCACGTGCGCACCCACGATGCCCATCAGGTCGAGCATCGACTCCGGCGGCTTCACAGTGTAGCCGAACTCCGACGAGATCTTGTCGTAGTGCTCGGCAATCATCTCGGGGTGCGTCACCGCCTGAATCAGGTTCCCCTTGTAGCTGGCGAAGATGAAACGCAGCGCGTCATACTCGGCGATGATCGGAACCGAACCGTGGTCATCGTTCGGATAGTACTTGTAACCGTAGCGCACTCCCGACTTGTTGTACGTCTCGAGGACGCTGTTGAACTGCATGATGTCGTTGAAGTGCGGATTGGGGAGGGTGTCGTCAGGCGTGAGCGTGTTCGCCTGTCCAACATACAGCACGCGCTTACCCGGAATTGGCGCCGAGAACTTCTCCTTCGCCTGGCGCCAGAGGAGTCCTTTGTCCCACCAGAGCGACGGGTCGATGGCGACGTAGGCGTTGAACGTCTGCGGCATCGTGTAGAGCGCCTGAATCGTCGTGATGCCACCTAACGAGTGTCCGATGAAGACACGATACGGCGCCGTGCGATACGTGCTGTCGATGTGCGGAATCAACTCGTCCTTCACGAACGAAAGAAACTTCGGCATTCCGCCGCTTGTCTTCATGAAGGGCGAGGGCTTGCCGTCGAAGCCGACGTCAACGTGCGTCGGCGTGAGGTCGCGCATCCGATCCGTCGTATTGGGAATGGCGACGACAATCATCTCCGGGACGAGGTACGTCCCGTTGACGCCCGTGCCGAGTATCTGGAGAAGTCCGGTGACCGAATGGAAGTGCGCGTCGCCGTCGAGGAGATAGAGCACCGGATATCGCTGCGGTGTGTACGTCGTGTCGTTGTACGACGGCGGCGTGTAGACCCAGTAGGGTCTTTTCTCCTTTAGGTTGGAGGAGTTGAGGGTGTCGATTGAGCCGATGGTGACGGGCTTCGTATTTCCTGTTGGGTGCGACTGGGCGTGAGCTGGGGTGGCCAGAGAGAGCGAGAGTGCCGCGAGACTTATCGTTCCAAGGTGGCGCATGAGGTGCACGGAGAGGAGTGAGGTGAAGAGCAGCCGCTCGCGCCGGACTCGCGCCGAGCATCGTTCACGGGTTCATCTTGCCCTATTTCCCCCATCTGGCGCCAGCCCTTTTTCTCATGCGACGGGCGGCATTCGATGCCACGAGCAACGCGAAGCCGTCGACTGGTGTCGCACGACGCGCGAACTCAAGGCGCGCACGCGGATCGCGTTGGATCAGAGGTGGACGATTCATCGCCAAGCCCCGACGCGCCGCGGACTCCGTGGTGAATCTCGCCGGATCGTGGATCGTTCCCTCCTCTGCCGACGCGCATACCCACACTCCTGCCGCGTACAACATCGACGCCGTTCGCGAGGCGTACCTGTGCGCCGGCGTCTGCTACGTGCAAGCACTCAGCAACAGTTGACGCGCTTCTCGCCATCGCCGATCGCGTTAACACATCGGGGGAATCGCATGTTGCCACAAGCCTACGCAGCGACAATATTCTCCACCAGCTCATACTGCAATAGTTAGTTTGTCATCTTGGCGCTGGAGGCTCTGCACAGTGTCTGTGACGAAAAATGCCACTGTACCGAGTTGGTGGGCACCTAAATTGTATACACTGAACGAACTGCTTCCCGGAGTTAGAGATGCGCGCCCTCGCACTCAGATCAGTTTTCGTCTCGCTCGTGCTTGTCGGTACGCTTCCGGCGCAGCAAACCAAGACCGGAGTCGAAGTTGCAGCCGGAGTCGGTATTTCCACGGGTCACGATGTCTATCGCTACTACGGCTTAGTCGCGGCTCGCGGGGCCATTCACCTCCCGGTTTCCAGCGACTTATCGCTCGAACTGGCCGTCTCAGGGTTCGGATCAGCTCCCGCAGGCGACACGTATGGTGAGCCGCCGGCTCGAAGGCCCCTGCCGAACTCCTACGGATATACCGTCGGCCTAGGATGGTTGAGCCGGGGTGTAGGCTTCATTGGACTGGCTGGCGCGGGACTTTTTCATGTCACGTCACGCGCGGGCTACCCTGGCGGATCCGGCGCGGGGGCCTTCTTGGGAGTCGAGAAGAGGTTGGCACGAGTCGGCGCCGTGGTCTTCTCGGGAGATGCGCGGGCCATCATCGTTCCCCGAATCGCCGGCGATCGACTGTGGCTTGTTCCGATTGGCCTTTCGCTGCGAACTCCCTAAAACGTTATTGCCGCGCGTTCGATACCTCGTTTTGACGTGACGAGCATCGCGACGAGCGACCGATCGTTGTCTCGCTGGCGCTCCACGTGGTCAGTCGGATATCCAATGCGGGCGGGCGAAATGGAATTTGGCGATGGGATCAGTCGCTCGCCAACGCTGACCTGCGGCGCGCGCTTGATGGTTGTCATCGCCTAGCGCATAGCCGTAGCGACACGGCGCGCACTGCCCGCAACGAGTGGGCTCAAGCTGAAGGCGCCGTCTTCACGCGTTGAATAACTATGGCCGGCCACGTCGGATAGTCGCACATAGGTCGAAGGCGCAGAGCGACCGGAAGTCGCCTAACGATCGAGCGATTCAATGTCCCGCCCTATCCACCGTCGCCCCGGTAAAATTCTCCGTGCTCAAATCCTTCCGCGCGCCTAACGACTGCACGTACGCCACCAGCTTCTCGATCTGGTCACGCGGGATCATAGGCCCCCACGCCGGCATGCCCTCGGGGCGCCCCTCGGCGATAGACTTGTAGACGTCGGCGTTACTTCCGCCAAAGCGCCAGCGATTATCGACGAACGATGGCCCCATCGCCCCGGAACCGCCGGCGCCATGGCAGTCCGCGCAATTGTAGGCAACGAAGAGTTTGGCGCCTTCGTCGATGGCGACTTGTAACGTCGTTGGGCGCGATGGAGCAGCGGCGAAGGCTGTCGTAGTCGCAAGTCGCGTGGCGATAACAAGATGCCGGGCAACATCTATGGAGGTTGTTTCGATGGACCGGATCGGGCCTTTCATCGGAGCATCGTTAGGCGCCTTCATCGCCATCAAGGCGGCGGTCGCGATAATCGCCAGCGCTGCGGCACTGTTGGCACGCGGACTCGAAGGTGTCATCGTTATCTGATGCAAGGGTTTTCAGCAGTACCGGTGAAAGAAGTTCCCGGACACCTGACGCCGGTCCCTTTCTGCGACAGGTCTACGTTAGAATAGCCTCGATTGTCTCGCTTCGTGTGTCCCGATGCTCTGTGATAAACACGCGCGGGTCGGGAGCCCGACTGCGCTGTCATGAGCAGTTCTCGTTGCAGTCAGCCGCCAAGCATCGAGCTTCTGCCGGAGGACGTCAAGCAATCTGCCAATCGGATTCCTTGTTTAAGGAGGTGGACGTGCTGAGCGCTCGGAAACGGTTCACGATCGCGCTCATCGCGACAATCTCAGGTTCGATAGCATGCCACGGATCTGACTGTATTTCGGGAGTCGGAGCGCCTGGCGTGTTGCTGTCGGTTCGCGACTCGAGCACCAACGAGAGTCTCGACTCTCTATCCATCGTTACCGTCGTCAGGCTGACGAATACGTTGTCACCGAGTCAGCCTGACTCCGTGCAAGGCAGACTCGTTTCCACGCAGAGCGCGCGCGGCCCTCTTTCAATAACTGACGATCACGCCGCACAATATTCGATAACCGTCGAGGTCCCCGGTTATGTGCCTTGGCGCAGACTCATCACGGTAGAGCGAGGGTGCGGATCAGTGCGAACTGTTTCCGTAACTGCAAGGTTGCAGCTGCGCGATTGACGAATCCATGAACCCGCATTCGTTCGTCTCGCAGCAGGTATGGGAGTCGCACGGGGCCTCTCGTTCGAACGCCATCCGAACTGGCGCCGAGAGCAATGGCCGGCATCGAAGCAGTTCGGCGGTTAAGAGGCGGTTAGCACAGAATCGGTAATCCGCATCGCCAATCGCGTCCTTGATCGCCAGAACTCATCTCATAAATGACGAAGGAGGATTAGAATACAGCCTAACTCAATGAAGCCGAGGCAGTTGTCGCGATGCCGTTCGTAGCGCGCGACGATGCGTCGGAAGTTCTGCAGCCACGCGAACGGCCGTTCGGACGCTGCAAGCCGCCTATGCGCCGCGAGCGTACGCGACCGCGAAACGCGGGCTTGAGCGCCTGGACCAAGATCCCCTTCCGCAACGCGCCCGCTGCCGCGAGTTTGGCCGCGGGCTTGCAGGAAACGCTGACCCTGCACTGGCTCGGCGTGTTTGCGGCGTGGGGGGTCAGCTTCACGCACCTTCAAGACGACGAACCTGATGGAGAGCGCCCTGGCACGCGTGGAGGCCCGCACCGCGCGGATGGATCACTGGCGCACGAGCGATCAGAAACTGCGCTTGTGTGCGGCCGCGCTCTGGGCGGCCGAAGCCACCTTTCACCGCGTGAAAGGCTGCGATCACCTGCCCTTGCTGATTGCGGCACTCGACGCGAACATCACGCCCCCCGACGCGCGAGGCCGCGCGAACACATCCCACCGCGCCATCACCTGATTCTCAACAATCTCCGGGACACATCCTCTCCGGGGAGCGTTCGTGGCCACGCCAATCGCGCCGTTGTTACGGTCCACCACGGAATTCTCATCGTTAGGCTCAGTGCCCACTCGTGCGCCTACATCCTGACGGGATGCTCGCCCTCAAACATGACGCCGATCCAGTCCGCTCGATGGACCCTATGTAACAAGTTTCGACTCCATCCCGCGGACACGGAGGTATCATACTCGGTCGGCGTTCCGAAGGATGAATGCAGCCAGTTATTCGACCAGCGTTGAACAACAACTGCTGATGACGACACCGAGTTTCCTACACTTCAGAGCGCGCTGGTGCGGTCCGCAATGCCGCTTGATGTAAAGTGCTTCTGTGCGCCCACCGTATCATGGCCCAGCGGAAAATGAGCAATGACATTGCCACCACAATCAACTACCTGGACCGCCTGTCGCTCAGCATTGAACGACAGCATTCCACCCGAAGATCGCACGAACTCCACAACTTCGAACACGCTCAGCGTTTGCGTCGTTTTCTCAATGGCAGCGAGTTCGTCATCCCCTGCCGGTCGCACTGAGAAGCATTGCTGATGATATCCGTAACAAGGGCCCGGTGCCCACTGGATGTGGAAATTATTGGGGCGGTCTTGAAATGGGGCGCCATCTCCCTGAAAACTGTGAGCCATTCCTCCTCCGCCCGTCACCGCAAAGCAGTAGTCGCAAGCAAAGAAGGTCGAATGGTTTCGAAAAATGGGAAGATAAGAGTCGCTGCTGAAGCTCGTCGTCAACATTAGAGCTGCGATGATTGGCAACATTAGTGGTGTCTCCCACGTTTAAGATGAACCATCGAGATGCGCCATAACGACACAACGACCTCGCCGTCGCTCGCCTCATCGTATCGATAGAGAATCCCAGGGGCTGCAAACCCCTCGTACGCCTCCGGTACCCGAGTCGATGCGAGCAGTCGCCGACCTTCAACGTCGATCACCTCAATCACCGTATCCTCGGTATCGTTGACTCTCGAGGGAGTCAACAGGCTTCCTTCTGTCGCCGCCGAGCTTCCCTTCGGGGCAGACCATTGCTTATCGGCGACGAGCGCTAGCACCCACAGTGCTCCCGTCGTGTCCTCCTGAATTGACATGATCCGAGAAGGAGGTCGCGTTACGTCGAGCCGACCGTCCCATTTCGTCCAATCCGAAAACCAACTGGGAGACCGTCTGAAAACGATTTCAACGTTACCGTTTTCATGCCAGCGCTCCAACAGATAGTGATTCTGCCTGGAGGCCCAAAAAAGATCACCGTGCGACAGGGCTATTGGCCGTTCTTTCATCCATGACTCATTCTTGAACGTCTCGCCCGGAAGCAGCCCGAATGACTGAAGACGTCGCCCCGCGCTGTTTACAACGTGAAACGGAAAGCCCGCCAAAGTCGGGCTTGGCACCGACGCTTGTACAAGAAAGCCTCCGGTTTGGCGGGTTAGCGCTTGATAGATAATGCCCCCATCCAGAAACGTTCGAGCATCGACGAATCGACCTCGACCATCGAAACGTGCGTGAAGGCGACCGAAGACATTTATCGTGTCTCCAGGGCCAAGAGCTACCGCGATTGCAGGTGGCAGTTCGCCGGGTCCCGATCCGCCACGGCTCAAACTCCCGACATGCTTTCCCAAGCTGTCGTAGAGCAATAGTGGTCCGCCGCTTAGTTGGTCGCGAACGAAAAACGTTCCGGTTGCGCCACGCGCGAGCACACGAGGCCAAACGAATGCTGCACCTGATGCAGGCGCTCGCAAAGTTGACAATCGCTCAAGTCGAATCTGGCATTGAGAACATGTAACATCGTTCGCGATGCCAATGATGTCTTGCGCGTGCAACTGTCTCCGTCCCGCAGAGAAGACTCCCAACAAACTCAACAAGACCTTCAAATGCCTTATTGACCGTAGCTTCCAATCCCTCTGCAACATGACGCTCTCCGTCGCGCAGAATTTGTTGCTCGCGACACGCAGCATCACCCTGCCGGTAAAGCTTGGGTTTGTCAATAGCTACCTAACTCGACAAGCCTGACGCTCCACTCACCACAGCCTCACAGCTAGGGAAGCTCTGCACAGAGTCGTTTGGGGCGTCGGTCTGTCGATATCAGCGCGTCGTACGCGCGCGGCGTGTCGGATGGCCCTCGGCGCGCGGCCTCGGGGCGGCCGCCCCTTACGCGATCGCTCCTCGCGGGGGGTGTCGTGCGCGCGCGGCGCGCCATCGCGGGCTCATGCAAGGACGAGCGCGGCCCGACGGGGCGCGAGGAGGTGCCGCATCCGATAGCGATTGTCGAGGGCGAACAGCGTATACGCGCGAGAGGCATTCTTGGCCAATCCGCGGTCGCGCACCTTCACGAAGCCCCACCAATGCTTGATGACCTGAAAGAGATGTTCGCCCCGCGCGCGATGGCAAGAGCGCGTGCGGTTGATCGCGTGCGGTTGATCGCTTGCTGCCGACGGGTGAGCGGATGCGTCGTGGTCCCGCGCCGATTCACGCGGTACGCGCCGCTCGCGAGCGTCCAGTGCGTGCGATGCTCCGCTTTCCAATAGGCCTAATCGCCGTACAAGACGCGCTCCGTGCCGTGCCGCAGGTGCGGCAGCTGCGTGATGTCGGCGACGGCGGCGTCGGTGGCGACCGCGGTGTGGACGAGCCCCTGCGTATCGGTGCCGACATGGAGCTTCATGCCGAAGTACCACGTCTTCCCCTTTTTGGTCTGCAATCGAGCTGATCGTAAGCCATTGCCTGCGTTTCGATGAGGGCAAGTGAGTGACAGACCGTCGAGACAAGTTCGACGGCGTGTGTGGCGATTCGAGCCTAACGATCGACAACCGCTTGAAGTGAGCATGGCGCACAATAGCAGCAATGGCGAAAGCCTAACGCGGACAATTGATTTCCGACTCGCGGGTAGATTCGCGATGTCTCTTCCGTGCGCTGAGATCGCGTCAGCCTTTCCAACGACGTTTGGCTCGTTCCGCGCCGGATCAGGATTGACATTCATCGGGTCGCTGGTGGACTCGCACGATGCTCCCTTTTGTCTCGTATCTACTTTGGCGCGCTTCGCGTAGGTTTGCTGAGCCTTCTTCTCGCCTGCCAAGAGTCAGTTGTTTGTCCGAGTACTCCTCCAATGAACGCGATAATCGCCGAGATTCGCGATTCGGTGACTGGCAACCCAGCTGCATTTGGTGCACGAGTGCAAATTCAAGACGGGGGTTTCACTTCGTCGATCATTGCATCCACGGGAAATAGCGCGATCGCAGCGCTGGCGGGACTTGGCGGTGCGCGCGCCGGCACCTACACGGTTAGTGTGGAAAAAGCCGGATACAGATTGTGGACGAAACGCAATGTCGAGGTCTTGAAGAATCAGTGCGCAGTTCAACCGACGTGGGTCATGGCACGCCTTGCCCACTGAAAGTCTCTCCCGGTATTCGTGGCACCTGCACCGTAGTCATGTACCGTTGGCGTCGCCTGCGACCTGCCACTGTCCAAGGAAACCCTACTGCCGTCGATTTCGCCGCGCTCGTTGAGCTGCCCTAATAACGGAAGCGTCGGTGTTAGGGACGAACCTTAGTGTTGCTTCGTATGCCGTCGGTGGGATTCTGTAAAGGTCGAAATCCCATCAGTGCCCCTACAGCCCAAACACGAACAACATCCCACCCCAACTCGTATACCGCGCCAGGTCCGGAAGCGTCGTCCCGCGCTCGCGCACATCATGCGGCAGATTGGACGCGACGTCGCCGGCGATGAGGGCTCCCATGTCGCCGCCGACTCCGGCGTACACGGCAACATACTGCTTTCCGTCGGGTCCACGATACGTGACGGGGTTGCCGACGACGCCGGAGCCAACCTTGAACTTCCAGAGCTCCTTCCCGGTCGTCGCGTCGGCGGCCTTGAACCAACCGTCGAGCGTTCCGTAAAAGACGACGTTCCCTGCGGTCGCCAACGCACCGCCCCACACGGGGAACGGCTCCTTGATCCCCCACATCTTCTTCCCCGTCGTCGCGTCCCAGGCGATGAATTCGCCCTTGTAATCGCCGGGCCCTGCTTTCTCCGGCGCGTCGGCGCCGATATAGGGTGTCCCAGCGAAATACGCGACTGCACGCCCCTTGTAGTCCATGCACAGGTTGTTCGTCGGGACGTAGAACAGCCCGGTGGCTGGTGAGAACGCGGCGGGTTGCTGATTCTTCCCGCCCTCGAGCGACGGACAGATGTCCTTCACCAGCACATCCTGTTTAGTCGCCTTCTCCGGATTCACCGTGGGGCGTCCACTCGTTAGGTCGATGCCACTCGACCAATTCATCGGCGCGAAAGGCTCGGCAAGCAACACCTCGCCTGTAGCGCGGTCGATGGTGTAGGCAAAGGCGTTCCGATCGAAATGCACGAGGACTTTGCGCATCGCCCCCTTCACCGGGAGATCGACGAGGATGTTTTCGTTCACACCGTCGTAGTCCCACAAGTCGTGCGGCGTGAGTTGATAGACCCAGCGCAATTCGCCGGTGTCCGCGTCGCGCGCCATGATGGCGCAGGTCCACTTGTTGTCGCCAGGGCGCTGGTCCTGGTTCCACGGGCCAGGGTTGCTGGTGCCGTAATACACGAGATTGAGCTCCGAGTCGTACGAGACCCATCCCCACGATGCGCCGCCGCCGATCTTCCACGCTTCACCGGGCCACGACGTTGCGCCCATGTTCTCGCCGCGGTCGTGCGCGTAGAACGGCCTGAAGCGCGGGGTGATCTTGACGTCGGCGTCGGGGCCAAGGTTGTAACCGCGCCAGCGCTCCTTCCCGGTCTTGAGATCGAGCGCGGCGAGAAAGCCACGAACGCCCATCTCACCACCGCTCGAGCCGACCATCACCATGTCCTTCACGATGATCGGAGCCATTGTGATCGTCTCGCCTTTGCCAACATCGACCAACTGCGAGCGCCACACCTGCATTCCTGTTTTAGCATCGACGGCCACGGTGTGCCCGTCGAGGAGATTGTACACGACTTTGCCATCGGCGAAGGCCGCGCCGCGGTTCACGACGTCGCAGCACGCCTTCCCCGTGGCGCGCGGGTCGTTCTCGGGGCGGAACTTCCACTTCAGTGGAAAGCCCGGCTGCGTAAGGTCGATGGCGTAGGCGACGTTGGGATACGGCGTCACCAGGTACATCGTGTTGTCGATAACGAGCGGCTGTCCTTCGTGTCCGCGAAGTACACCAGTCGAGAAAGTCCACGCCGCATGAAGGTTCGCCGCGTTGGCGCTGGTGATCTGGTCCAGCGACGAATAGCGAGAGTTGGCGTAGTCGCCGGCGGGCATCGTCCACTGGCCGTTCGCGTTAGGCGGCGCGGGGGCGGCGATGCGCGTGCCAGCGACGACCGCGCGCGAAGTCGAAGACGTCGGCGCGGAGGAGTTGTCGCGTGCGCAGGCGCTAAGGAAAAGAAGTACGGTCAGTCGAGTCGATCGCATCGAGAACGAGGGCAGAGGGAAGGCGGCGATGTGAAATACGCGCTCCCGCGGTGGCGGGGAAGAGCGCGCTCCCGCCACCACCCCCTCAGGGCGCGAAGCCGACGCCAACAGTCAGCATTCCGGCGACGGCATCGATCTTCCCCAGTGCACGTTGCATACGGAGTTCCGCCTGGAACTGGGCGCCATGCACACCGCCTAACGAGATACCGGCATGAGTGTTGACTGCAGTCGCCCAGACTCCTGCGCGCGCCGCGCCGACACCAGCGCCGACGTATGGACGCGCGATTCCGCTACCGTTGGCTTGGGCATTGATGCCCAGGTCTATCGCAAGGCCGTTCGACACGCATCCGCGAACGTCATTGATGCGCGACTCGCTGCAGGTGGCAATGAGAGACCACGATGCGACTTCCGCGGAGGCCACGACAACGGGCGTGTACTCGTGCTGAACACGAAGCCCGAGTTGCGCAATGGGGCCGACGCGATCGAATCCCCCCACGCCCACAAACGGGACAACCGTCGACCGCCGACTCTGCTGCCCGTGCGCGCTTTGACACACGGGCTCAGCGAGAGTGATTGCACAGCACAAGATGCAACCCAGCGTTAGGCGGAACGCGAATACGTGCATGATTCGAGTTAACCTTGAAGGCAAGATGAATGCTTCAGCAGTGCGCAAAGGAGCATCGTTGTTGAGGCGCGCTACTCCGCGCCGGTGCAGATCGTGTACCCCGGATTGAACGAATCAACATTCACGAAGAACGGTGTGGCTGACGCATGCTGGCCCAGTGCATCCCAGATGTCCAGCGAAAATGCACCGCTGCTGGCAAGCGGGCCACTGACGCTACTCAGGTTGCCAGTCTTTAGTCCTGACCATTGGAATGTGTACGGATCGCGCCCGCCTTCGATCACCGCTTGCCAGAGGCAGGGGGAATTGCTCCATCCTACGTACGAAGGTCCTTGAATGGAGACGGTCGGAACGCTGGGAACGTTGGAATAGAGAAGAAGGTTAGGCGACGCGGCGCCGTTGCCATTCGGAAAGACGATAGCGTGAGACGCCCCATTGACGATCATGTTGCGAATGCGTTCGGGGGGATCGTTGGGGAAGCGTTGCAAGAGGAGCGCCCCAACACCGGCGACCATCGGCGCGGAAAACGACGTTCCGGACTTCGCATAGTAGCCACCGGCGAGTTGCGCGGTGCTGATCCCTTCGCCGGGGGCGAAGAGATCGACGCAGCTTCCGAAGTTTGAAAATGACGCGATGCGATCCGCGTCGTTGGTCGCACCAACGGTCACGATGTCGCTGACGTTGGCCGGCGAATACGCGCATGCATTTCCGCTGTTGTTGCCGGCGCTCACAACGACGAAGATGCCATCGGCTTTGGCGCGTTTGACCGCGGAACTCATGCTCCCTGGCGCGAGGTTGTCGACGATTTCGGGTGTGCTGTAGCTGAAGTTGAGAACCGCAGGACCGGTGGTGTGGTCGGCGATGACCCAGTCGATGGCGGCGGTCCAACTGCTGACCCACCCCCAACCGTCGCACCCATAGCTACCACGGACCGGGACGATCGTCGCGTTCTTCGCGACGCCGAACTCATATCCAGCGGCGACACCAGCGACGTCGGTACCGTGAGCATTGCACGGCGCAGTCGCCAAGCCGTTCGACGTCGAGTAGCCGCGCGTCACGCGCCCGCCGAAGTCCGCCTGCGACGCGAGAACGCCAGTGTCGACGATGTAGACCTTAACGCCGGTTCCGTTGTAATCCGAATCGAAGGTGCGGTTCAACGGGAGTGTGCGCTGATCGATCCGGTCGAGCCCCCATCCGGGAGTGTAGTCGACATTGTCGACGTACATCTTACGATCGAGCTCGATGTACGCGACGCTGGAGTTGGCGCGCAGGGCGGCGACGGCTCTTGGCGACAGGGTAGCGGCAAATCCGCGCACCGCGTTCTCGTAAATGTGATGCGTAGCGCTGGCGTGTGCTGTCGCGAGACGTGCCGCAAGCGAGCGACTGTTGGCGACATTATCTTTGAGGACGACGATGTAGCGCGCATCTGAGTCGGGTGTTTGCGCGGAGGCAGCGAGCAGGGGGGCGAGCGCGGCACCTTCGCGCGGTACGACCGGGCGAACGGCGCGGTCTACATCAGCGCTGCAGCCGACGACTGCAAGCAAAGCAAGGACTCGAACGGCAATGTGTGAGGGTCGAGACATCTGTCGC
>JBGAKW010000012.1:0-237921 GCA_044224185.1 Gemmatimonadaceae bacterium
CCCCCCCCCCCGCCCGATTCTCATCTTGCACGCTGGCGAGGGGCGCGCACCCGCGTCGTTCGGGCGATATTCCGCGCTGCTCCGTAGCGAAGTCCACCATTCAAGGTCTTTGGTCACCATGCGCTCGCCCACACGCATGCTTCCGATGCCGGCGCCACGACCGACGGTGCGCCGGCGCCCTGCGCGCCAACCGTTCACGCGCCTAACGAGCGATTTTCTCCTGCCCCTCGCGGCACTGCTCGGCGTGGCGATGATGACACGTCCGGCACGCGCGCAAGCCCCCGTCGACACCACTGTCACCTACATCCGCGCGCAACGGATGTTCGACGCCGAGAAAGGGAGTTACGTCGGCCCGGTCACCATTCGTGTGAAGGGGAGAATGATCGATGCCGTCGATGCGGCCATGAGCGTGCCGGCCGGTTCACGCATCGTCGACCTCTCCTCGTTTACGGTGCTCCCCGGGCTGATCGACGTCCACACACATCTACTCTATCTCGAAGATCCGGCCGCGGGCGACCTCACGGGCGAAGGGACCAAGGCCGTCATCGTCGAGGGAACGCCGCTGCGTGCACTCCACGGGGCGGCGCGCGCGCGCACCTTCCTCGATGCCGGCATTACAACGGTGCGCGACCTCGGTAACTCCGGACGATTCGGCGACGTTGCCTTGCGTACAGCGATCAACGATGGATCTGTCCCCGGTCCGCGCATGTTTGTGTCCGGTCCCGGACTCTCTCCGGTTGGCGGACAATTCCCCGGTGTCATTCCTGATCAGCAACACATCATCGACGATGAGTATCGCATTGTGCGCGACCCGGCCGATGCGGCCAACGCGGTGCGCGAAAACGTCACGTTCGGCGCCGATGTCATCAAGATCTATTCGAACAACACCCCCAATCGCGGTTCGCTCTCGCTGGAGGAGATGCAGGCCATCGTTAGTGCGGCGAAACGACTGGGCGTCGCGGTCGCGGCGCACGCCACGAGCGATGATGCGGTGTGGCGCGCGGCCCAAGCCGGTGTCACCTCCATCGAACATGCGTATCAGGTTGCCGACTCGACGCTCGCCCTCATGGCGAAAAATGGGGTAACGCTCGTCGCCACCGATCTCGATTCATTGTCGTACGTGCAGTATGGAGAGCTGACGAGCGCGCGCGGCCGACCGAGCATAACGCCGGCGCAGATCACGCAGGCGCTGTCGCCGATGCGCGATCGCCTGCGTCGCGCGCTCAAGGCTGGCGTGATGCTCGCCAACGGCTCGGACAACTATCTCAACATGCGGGTGCCCCAGGGCAAGGCGGCCAAGCGAAACCTCTTCGCCTATTCGCAAGCAGGGGTACCTAACGCCCAGGTGCTGCAGGCGGCGACGTCGTGGGCAGCGCGCCTCATCGGACCACGCGCGCGCGCCGGCGTCATCAAACCCGGGACCTATGCCGACATCATTGCGGTTGCGGGAGACCCCATCGCCGACATGAACGCGATCGAGCAGGTGCGATTCGTCATGGCGAACGGGAAGATCTGGAAAGCCCCCTAAGCGAGAACAGCATGGAGATCATTCGCGACCCGCTCTGGAACAACATCCGCCTCGACGCGCGCAGCATGCGGCTCGTCGATACACCGACGTTCCAGCGCTTGCGCTACGTGCGCCAGTTGGGGCTCGCGTTTCTGGTCTATCCCGGAGCGACACACACGCGTTTCGAGCACGCGTTAGGCGCGTACCATCTCTGCGGCGTCACGCTCCGCATCCTCGAAGAGCGCGGCGAGCTTTCGGCGATAACTCCAGAGGAGTGCGCGATCGCTCGTGCGGCGACGCTCCTGCACGACGTGGGGCATTATCCCTTCTCGCACGCCCTGGAGGAAATCGGCGCCCCGCACCACGAGGACGTCGCCCGCCCGCTGATCACCGATGGGGAGATCGCCGCGATCCTGACGGAGATTGCACCCAGTGCACCGGAGCGCGTGTTCTCGCTGATTCGCGGTGAGTCTAACAGCCCATTGCAGGGACTGGTGTCGGGATCGCTCGATCTCGACAAGATCGAGTATTTGCGACGCGACGCGCACGCGTGCGGCGTACCGTATGGCGAGATCGACTCCGACCGGCTGGTGAACGCCCTCACGGTTGTGGTCGACGGCGAATCCGGGCACGCGGAGATCGGCGTGCTCGAAAAGGGGCTGTCAGCGCTTGAGTCGCTCTTGTTTGCCAAGTACCAGATGTATCGCAATGTGTACTGGCATCACGCGGTGCGAAGCGCGACGGCGATGTACAAGCGGGTGGTGGAAGACGCGCTCCGCAGCGGGGCGTTAGGCGCGCGTGAATTGCCCGGCCACACCGATGAATCGTTGATCTTCGCGATCGAGCAGCGCGCGCCTTCTCCGCTCCTCGCCGCGCTCAGGAATCGACGCTTATACAAGCGCGCATTCGAGTGTCCCGCCGGCGAACTCGAAGCCGACGTCGGTGAGTGGATCTCGACTGACCGTGCGCGTGTACTTGCCGCGGAGGAGGCGCTGGCGCGCGAGTTTGGTCTCGCCAGCGGAGAACTGTTGCTCGACTATCCCGAGAAGACGCAGATGCTCGGGCTCGATATTGCCGTGGTGAGACGATCGGGGGCCATCCGACGCCTAACGAGCGAAGGGATGGCGGGAGCCATCAACCTCCCACAACTCTCGGAGCAGCTGTATCGGTCGGCGCGCTGGCTGCGCGTCTTCACGGCACGACGGGTGGAGATCCCGCGGGAGCGAGTGCTGGAGATCGCGCGCGGATAAGTGCAGCGCGTCCCCGAGGGGGCGCCGCGGCACTCGTTAGGCTGCTACGGCGCTGGCGGTGACTTCTCGCGCCCGCGCGCCTCCGCCAGCTTCCGGGCGATGCCTCGATAGAAGGCTGCGTGCTCGGTCTGCCCCTGCTCGTCGTACTGCAAGGCGGTCGCCTCGAGCGCGTACAGAATATTCCCGAGATACAGCGCTGCCAGCTCGCCCACCGACTCGTCTGCCATCAGCAACTCCAACTCAGCGCGTCAGCGCTGGTCCTTCGCCTGTGGGTTCGTCGGTATTCGCGCTGTCGACCTGGATCACCTGCACGACGACCGCGGTGATGTTGTCCAACCCGCCACGGTAGTTGGCTTCGGCGATCAGCGCGTCGACGACGCGCCCCGCCGACGCGCGCGAAAGGAGGAGTTGTTGCAGCCGGCGATCATCCACCATTCCCGTTAGGCCGTCGCTGGCCACGAGAAAAACGTCGCCCGGACGGAGTTCGCCCGAATACGTGTCCGGCTCCACCTGATCGCCAGCGCCCACGCATCGCGTGATGACGTTGGAGTAGGGGTGATACCGCGCTTGTTCTGGCGTGAGGAATCCGGCGTCGACCTGCTCCTGCACGTAGGAGTGGTCTTTCGTGAGTTGCCGCAGGGCGCCGTCGCGCAGGAGATAGACGCGTGAATCGCCGACTTGGCCAATGAGGTAGCGCGCCCCCGAAACCACGAGGAGCGAGACAGTCGTCCCCATCCCTTGTTTGTCGGACTCCTGAATCGTGCGATCGTAGATGGCGCGATTGGCGATGCGAATGGACTCGGCCACCTTGTTGCGTGAGGCGTCACCGTACACGGTGCTCAGGTCCTGCAGTTCGCGCGAGACGATTTGCACCGCCATTTCACTCGCGACTTCGCCGGCGGCGTGACCTCCCATGCCATCCGCGACGATGAATACGCCTCGTTCCTTCGTGGCGTGCGCGAAGAAGGAATCTTCGTTTCCTGATCGAATCATGCCCACATCGCTGCGGGCGGCGACAGTCAGCTCCACTAGCGGCCTTGCAGAACGAGGTAGACGAAGATGGCGGCGAGCGCCGCGAGCACGATCCAGACGATGCGCGAGCCACCCCCGCGTGTGTCGTCTGCTGCTCCCCGCTCTTCACCTTTAGTCGGAGTTACCGGTGCAGCCACACGCTGCGGGTCGGGGGCGCGAATGCCGACGATGACGCGCGTTGCGCCATCGTTGCGCGGCGCCTCGCCGACCGTATGGAACGACATCTTGATGCCACCAAACCGAACGTCGCTCCCGCTCGTTAGGAGTGCCTCACCACCGACACGCTTCCCATTCACGTATGTGCCGTTCGTCGAGTCCATGTCGACGACCCACCACCCATCATCTCGACGCTGGATCTTGGCGTGCGACTCCGACACACTCTCGTCCAACACTGCCACATCGTTATACGCGCCGCGTCCCACGTGGGAGAGCGGCGCGATAAGGTCGAATCGAGTCCCGCGCGACGGCCCGGGATTGAGAATCGTTAGGGATGCGAGTGTGCCCGGGCGAGTGGGCGTCACCGCGGAAACGCCGGCCGGCGTGAGTGTGCTGACGGCGCCACGTTTCGCTACGGGCGTTGCACCGGTGCGCTGCAGTGACGGCACGTCCGAGAGCTCGCGCGGAGGCGCGGAGGGCTCACTGTCGGCGCCAAAACGAAAGCTCTCGTCCCCGATTTGTATCATATCGCCGCGGCCGAGTGCGACGCGGTCTTTCACGCGGCCATCGTTGACGAGGAGGCCCATGCGACTGTGGTCAATGATCTCGTATCCGCCGTCATCGGGGAGCGCCCGAAGTTCGGCGTGACGACGCGAAACTTTCGGTGAGGCGATGACGATGTCGCACGACGCGTCGCGCCCGATGACTAACGGCGAGCCGCCAACGCGATACTCACGTCCATCGACCATTGAGATCAGTCGGCCACCCGAGCGGGCATCCAGGACGCCGACACTTGGCACGGCGACATGCGTGGGAGCGAGCGCGGGAAATTCTCCCGTATCGCCACTCATCGCCTCATCGGCGAAGCGTAGTTCGCACCCGTGTATGGTCAGACGATCTCCGTGCAGGAGTGGAGCAGCTTCACGTCCCCCTCCCACCGGGACGCCATTGACCAAAACGCGTTCCTCCCCGCCGTCCCCCTCCCCGTGGGCGTCAGAACGTACTGCGGCGATACCTTCTGGGGATAGCGTGATGACGGCTATCGCTGAGCGGGCGTCGTCCACGTCCGGCAGTCGAAGGTCGGCATCATCGCCCCAGCCCACACGCGTTTCGCCCACAGCGAGCGAGTATGACGCATCGTGAAGCTGGAGATGGGGCATACAGATACTACTGCGATCGAGGACGGCGGGAGGGCGCGATCGGCACGCCCTGCCATTGCAGACGCCATGCCCACGAGCGAGTGCGGGAAACTATCCGCGGCACCGTCGGGGCCGCAAGCTGTGATGTGGCTTGGCTATGCACCATCCAGCACTCCTGCCTGAAGGCGGTAGAGCCTTTCGTAGAGTCCCCGATGCGCGAGTAATTCCCGGTGCGTCCCCCGCTCCCTCACCTCACCATGATGCAATACCAGGATTTCGTCGGCGTCGCGAACAGTACTCAGTCGGTGCGCAATCGCAATCGTCGTTCGCCCCCTCATGAGTTCGGCCAACGCGCCCTGAATCTCCGCCTCAATCTCGCTATCGACCGCACTTGTCGCCTCGTCGAGCACCAAGACAGCGGGATCAGCCGCAATGGCTCGAGCAAACGAAAGAAGCTGGCGCTCGCCCACGCTTACCGACGCCCCGCGCTCACCTAACTCGTAAGTGTATCCGCCAGGAAGTTTTCGAATGATGCGATCAGCACCCACGCGTTCTGCCGCGCGCGTCACCTGCTCGTCGCTGATCGGAGACGCGAGTCTGATATTGGTGGCGATGTCGCCCGCGAAAAGGAAGATGTCCTGCTGCACATAGCCGATCAGCCGACGCAGCTCGCCGACGTCGAGCTCGCGAATGTCGGTCCCGCCAACGCGTATGACCCCACGCTGCGGCGTGTAGAAGCCGAGTAGGAGACTGATGATCGTCGTCTTTCCCGAGCCCGTCTGCCCGACGATGGCGAGCGTTTCGCCGGGCATCGCACGGAAGGAGACGTCGCGGAGGACCCACTCGGGTTCCGCGTGGGCATCGGCGCCTGCGGCGGTGTGTGCGAGGTCGTAGGCGAACCAGACGTTGGAGAACTCGATTGGCACGCCGGCGCGCTGCCCGATCGACGCGACCGTCGGAGGCGAAATCTCCGCCACCGTCGCACCGCGCGCTCCGCCTTCGTCGAGCAGGCGAAAGATCCGCTCGCTGGACGCCATGGCCTGCTGCAGGGTGTTGTACTTGTCCGACAAATCCTGCAGCGGCTCGAAGAATCGCCTAACGAGTTGGAGGAACGCGGCGAGCGTCCCCACGGTCAACGTCCCCGCCCCCACGCGCCCGCCTCCAGCCACGAGCAGCGACGCAATCGCAGTCGTCGTCAGAATCTCGATCACGGGGAAATACAACGCGTACACCGTGATCGATTTCAGATGCGCGTCGAGATGATCATCGTTCAGACGATCGAATCGCTTCGACTCGTCGCGCTCGCGTCCGAAGAGCTGCACAACACGCACCCCTGACAATCGCTCCTGCAGGAACGCGTTGATGCGCGCGATGCGCGTCCTTATCGCGCGATAAGCCTCGCGCACCCGAACGCGAAAGACGTTCGACGCAATCAGTACCAATGGGATGACGGCAAACGCGGCGATCGCCAAACGCCAGTCGACGACCCACATCAGAACGGCGATGGCGAGGAGCGTGAATAGATCGCCGAGCCCCGCCACAACTCCTGAAGTAAAGAGCTCGTTCAGCGACTCGACGTCGGACGTCACGCGTGTCACCAAACGGCCCACGGGATTTCTATCGAAGAACGAGACGGGCAATCGCTGCAGATGTTGGAAGATCTGCGTGCGAAGGTCGTGCATGATGCACTGGCCGAGTCGTGCCGTGAGAATCGTCTGGCCGTAGGTGCAGACGAACTGTGCCAGGAGACTGGCCACGAACAACGCGACCGATTGAACCAGGAGCGAGCTGTCGCGCGCGGGAAGCGCGACGTCAATCACGCGCCGTGTGAGCAACGGCCCCACCAACTGCAGCGCTCCCTCGATCATGAGGAGGACCAACGACGAAACGATCAGCGAGCGATACGGCCACGCGTAGCGCAGCAGTCGCTTAGCCAATCGTGAATCGTACGCCTTTCCGAGGACTTCTTCCTCGTGGGGATCAATCGCCGTCGCCATGAGTCGAAGAAGGGTAGCGCGCGTGCGCCGCGGACGCACATCCCGCTCGACTCCGCGTCCACGAGCGAGTTGTTGCACGAATTACCTTTCGTGGGTGAAGGATGCCATCCACGTTCGCGGCGCGAGACAGCACAATCTGAAGGGGATCGATGTAGCGATTCCCCGCCGCGCGATCACGGTCATCACCGGACCGTCGGGCTCGGGAAAGTCGTCGTTGGCGTTTGATACGGTGTACGCCGAGGGGCAGCGACGATACGTCGAGTCGCTTTCGTCGTACGCCCGACAGTTCCTCGAGCGAATGGAGAAGCCCGACGTAGACTCGATCGACGGTATCTCGCCGGCCGTCGCGATCGAACAAAAGAATCCGACGAAGTCGTCGCGCTCGACGGTTGGGACTGCCACGGAGATCTACGACTACTTGCGCCTGCTGTGGGCGCGTGTGGGACGCACGTACTGCCCGCTGTGCGGGCGCGAAATGACACCGGACACGGTCGAATCGGTGACCGACGCCACGCTGTCACTCGGCGACGGTACGCGCGTGTTGGTGACGTTCCCGCTCAAGCTCTCGAACAAGGTGACGCACGATGTGGTCGTCGAGAATCTGCGCGCGCAGGGATTTCTGCGCGTTGTAGCTGACGGCCGCATCCTGCACGCCGACGACTTTGCCGGCGCGAAGGTCGATGTGACACGGGTTGGCGAACTTCTCGTCGTCGTCGATCGCCTAACGATCGAGGCATCGTCGCGCAGCCGCATCGCGGAGAGCGTGGCAACCGCCATGCGCGAAGGCGAAGGGGACGTGGTCGTCTATCTTCCCGACCCGTCGGCGAACATGCCTAACGCGGGGCCGACGTCGCTGCGTTTTACGGAGCGCTTCGAGTGTCCGAACGACGGGACACGCGCCCCTGCTCCCTCCCCTCAGCTCTTTTCGTTCAACAATCCGCGCGGTGCTTGCCCGACCTGCAACGGATTCGGCGCCGTGCTCGAATACGACGAAGCGCTCATCGTCCCCAATGTCGAGCGATCCCTTCGCGACGGGGCGATCGACCCCTGGACGATGCCGCGTTATGAGAACAAGCGGCGCGCTCTCGCCGAGTTCGCGAAAAAAGAGGGAATTTCGACCGATGCACCATGGCGGGCGCTCTCGTTAGGCGATCGAGAGAAGTTGCTCCATCATTCGGGGCGTGGCTACAAGGGGATTTTTCCGTTCCTGCGCGATCTCGAGGAAAAGCGTTACAAGCAGTACATCCGCGTCTTCCTGCGGCAGTATCAGTCCGCGCGCACGTGCGGCACGTGTCAGGGGACTAAGCTGCAGCGCGACGCACTCAACGTTCGCGTCGCGGGGATGACCATCGCCGATGTCGCTTCGCTCCCGGTCGACCGTCTTCGTGACTGGATCGAGGGGCTCGCACTCACGCCGTTTGAACAGGCGGTGGCGGAACACATTCTCCGCGAGGCGCGCGATCGCGTCCGTTTCCTGTGTGATGTCGGCCTGACATATCTCGATCTCAACCGGGCCACCCGTACGCTCTCCGGGGGCGAGTCACAACGCATTACACTCGCCAACTCGTTAGGCTCGTCGCTGGTCGACACGCTTTACGTCCTCGACGAACCATCCATCGGACTGCACGCACGCGATCTGGACCGACTCCTGGCGTTGCTCGCGCGCCTGCGCGATCGGGGAAACACCGTCCTGCTCGTCGAACACGACCTCGAAGCGATTCGGATGGCCGACCACATGATCGAGTTGGGGCCGGCGAGTGGAGAACAAGGAGGACGCGTTGTCTTCGATGGCCCGGTGTCCGACGCGACGCGAAGCCCCCTCACGGGGCAGTACCTCACCGGCGCGCGTACCATCCCACTCCCCGCGCGACGGCGCGCGTTAGGCACGCGGTGGCTGACGCTGAACGGTGCGCGCGAACACAACCTGCAAGGCGTCGACGTCAAGCTCCCACTCGGCGCGCTCACCGTCGTCACCGGCGTCTCGGGGTCGGGGAAATCAACGCTCGTCCACGATGTGCTCTACCGCGCACTCGAGGTACGCATCGCGGGTGAACACTCCGCAAAGATCCACCTCGGCGAAAAAGTCGGCGATGTGCGTGAGATCAGCGGCTACGAGTCGCTGGATGCCGTGGTGCTCATCGACCAGGAGCCGATTGGGCGTTCGCCGCGCTCGAATCCCGTTACGTATATCAAGGCCTACGACGAGATTCGCCGCATCTTCGCGTCCACGCCGTTAGCCCGCCAGCGCCACTACACGGCGAGCACGTTCTCCTTCAACGTCAAGGGAGGACGGTGTGAGAAGTGCGAGGGGGCGGGCTATCTCGAAGTGGAGATGGTCTTCATGGCCGATGTGTTTGTGCCGTGCGACGAGTGCGCCGGACGACGCTTCAAGGCGGAGGTGCTCGATGTCACTGTGTCGGGAAGAAACATCCACGACGTGTTGCAGCTGACGATTGACCAGGCGATTCGGTTTTTCGCCCACGAAGACAAACTCGGCCAAGCGCTCTGGCAGCTGCAACAAGTCGGACTCGGCTATCTTCGTTTAGGGCAACCGGCGACGACCCTGTCGGGTGGAGAGGCGCAGCGCGTGAAGATCGCCCGTGAACTGGCCGGCGCGGCCAAGGGAGCGGGGAGAAAGCTGTACATTCTCGATGAGCCGACGACGGGACTCCATTTGGAGGATGTCCGGAAGCTGGTCGAGGTCCTCGACCGCCTCGTGGAAGCCGGCCATACCGTCCTCCTCATCGAGCACAACCTCGACGTCATCAAGCTGGCCGACTGGATCATCGACATGGGCCCCGAAGGCGGGAGCGGCGGAGGACGTGTGGTGGCCATGGGCCGGCCGGAGGAGATCATCGCGGTCGCCGAATCGCACACCGGCCGATTCCTCGCGGAGGTGCTCCCCAGCGGAGGACGTACGTCGCGTCCTCCCGCTGCCGCCACCGCGTCCAAGGCTCGTAGCACGAGCGCCGAGTTATCTCGTTAGGCGGGCACCGGCACCTGCGCAGGCCTAACGAGTATTGGTCAGGCGCCGCTCCTGCAACCGGCGCACGGCCCCGAGCATGATGCCGCGCGGCAGATGCCGCGCGATCAACGCCGCCACCACGTTGCGAACTCCGGTGACGACCACTCGCTTTCCGTCCGTCGCACCGCGATAGGCGATACGTGCCACCGATGTCGACGACATCGGTGGCGCCCCACCGCTCCCGCGACCAACACCCGCCACACGCTGAAACCCCGTCGTGGTAGGGCCGGGACAAACCGCCGTCACCGTCACCCCGCTCCCCTCACACTCGTTATGCAGGGCTTCCGAGAGTGACAGCACGTACGCCTTCGTGGCGTAGTACACCGCCATCAGCGGACCAGGAGTGAACGAGGCAACCGACGCCAGGTTCATCACATGTCCGCGCCCGTTCCCACGAAGCCACGGAATCACAACCCGCGACAAGTGTGTCAGCGCCGAGATGTTGACGTCGATTTGCTGCTGGATGCGCTCCGGTTCCATCTCGTCGAAGCGGCCGAGTGCGCCGAGGCCGGCGTTGTTCACCAAGGCAACGACTCGCCCGCGCTCCGTCTCGATGCGCCGCAACAGCCACGTCCGTTCGTCCGGACGCGCGAGATCGGCGGGAATTACCTGACAAACGATCTTGTGCCGCAACTCCAGATCGTGCGCGACGTCGTTGAGCATGCCTTCGCGCCGCGCGACGAGGACGAGATCGTGCCCGTCGGCCGCGTACAGGTCGGCCAAATCGCGTCCTAACCCTTCGGAGGCGCCGGTGATGATCGCGAGCGGGCGAGCGGCGGTGTCCGGAGATGGTGGCTTGGGCATACGAGTCGGTGCCAGAATGCGCGGAGTGGTCGGCAAGATGACGGCGAAATCCAATGGCGAAATCTGCTATCACGCAGGCGCGAGCGCCTCATAACTTGAGCGCTGACACTCACGACCGATTCGACATGCCATCGCGCCGATCATTGTTCATTGCGCTCACGTTGTCACTCGCCGCCTGCGTGGGGCCAGGTGCACGCGTCTCCACTGCACCGGCACGAAGCGCGGACAGCGATTCGCTCACGATACTTCATCTCAACGACGTCTACGAAATCACACCGGTCGAAGGAGGTGAAGCGGGAGGGTTGGCGCGTGTTGCTGCGTATCGTCGCGCGCTCGCCGATTCGGTCCCCGCCCTTCTCATGACACTCGGCGGAGATTTTCTCTCGCCGTCGGCACTCGGTACCTCTCGTGTGGACGGAGAACGTCTCGCCGGGCGCCAGATGGTCGCCGTGTTGAATGCCGCAGGCCTCGATTGGGCCACGTTAGGCAATCACGAGTTCGACATCCCCGAGCGCGCGTTCCGGGCGCGACTCGCCGAGAGTCGCTTTCGATATGTAGTGTCGAATGTCGCTGACACCACAGGCAGGTTTTTTCCCGGAACGGTGCCGTACGCGATCGTCCGAATGCGCACGCCACGGAGAGAGTGGCGCATTGGCCTGGTAGGGGCTGTGGTGCACTCCAATCATGTTCCGTGGGTCGACTTTGGCGACCCATTGGCCCAGATCGGGGCGTATGTCACGAAGATTCGCGACTCTGTCGATGTTGTGATTGCGCTGACGCATCTCTCGGTGGCCGAGGACCAGCGGCTCGTGGAGTTGGTGCCTGGTATCGACGTCGTGCTGGGCGGACACGAACACGAGAACTACGTACTCCGACGTGGCCGGCGGTTCGTGCCCATCATCAAGAGTGACGCGAACGCGCGCACCGTCTCGGTGGTCACGATTCACATGGGACGCGCCGGCTCCTCGCCGCGTGTGGAAAGTCGTCTCGTTCCGATCACGCGCGCTTTTCGGTCCGATTCGGCGGTGGATGCCGAAGTGCAACGTTGGCTATCACGCGCTTTTGCAGGCTATCGCGAGTTAGGATTCTCACCGGAGTCGGTGGTCGCACGACCAACCGAGGCACTCGACGGACGCGAGTCGGTGGTGCGGACGCGCTCCGGTTCGCTCAGCGCCGTCATTCTCGCCAGCATGAAGCGCGAAGCTCCCGACGCGGAAGTTGCCATCTTCAATGGCGGAAGCATTCGCATCGACGATGTGATTCCCCCCGGTCCAATCACCGAGTACGACATCATTCGCATTCTCCCATTTGGGGGGAAGCTCCTACGCGCCGACGTGAGTGGGGCGATGCTCCAGCGAGTCATTCAACAAGGGCGCGCCAACGCGGGCAACGGCGGATACCTCCAGCTGTCGGGGGCTGAGACCACCGGCGAGCGCGTGATGGTGAACGAAGCACCCCTCGACCCCGCACGCCAATATCGCATCGTGACGACGGAGTTTCTCCTGAGCGGCGCGGAGACGGGGTTGCCGTATTTCAACACGAAGAGCCCGGAGATCCACGTCGTGCGCGAGCTTCGTGACGTGCGCATGGCCTTGATCGACGAACTGCGGGCGCGGTATCGTTAGGCACCCCGCGACGGCCCGGGGTCGTCGACCATTCATGAGCGGGACTGTAGCGGAGACCCGCCTAACGACTGCCCAGCACGCGGCGGCGGATTTCGACGAAACGGGGATCGCGGGCGAGCGGGGCAAGCGCCGCATCCTCAAAGCGAGGCCCGGCGTTCGGATCGGGGGCGGTGGTCTGGGCGAGAACAGCCAACGCCGTCGTGGTGTCGCCGACGACGACCAGTGCCCGCGCCAGCCCGAAGGCGCGATCCGGCTCGATCATGTGCGGCTCGCCCTCGAAGACCGCTTGCACCTCGCGAGACAAACTCGCGCGTGCCGCCGCTCGCCCTTCGCTCTGAAGCCGGAGTCGCATATCGAGCGCGAGCACGTCCCACTTCCCTCCTTCGCGTGTCGCCGTCTCGATGTCGGCAAGTGCATCGCGAAACTTCTTGCGCGAGGCGCGAATGTGCGCTCGCAACGCGTATAACGCGCCCTTGTGTGGAAATTCTGTGAGCGCTGAATCGACCAACAGTTCCGCCTGGGAGAATTCGCTCTTCCGCACCAGTCGATGCGACCGGCGCACCGTCTCTTCGAACAATCGCCGTTCGGTGTTCTCCACTTCGCCCGATGCCACGCGCGGCGGCGCGCCGTCGATGCCGGACGTTATCAGATCCGCGCCTCGGCTCGCGGCGACGTACGGCATCGGTGTCGGCAGCGAGTCCGCGGCGACGACGGAATCCGCGACTTGCAGCGGATCACGTTTCGCGTCCGCAGCCGGCGACTCCGCTGATTCGCCGTCGGTTGTCGCCAATAGGCGAAGCTTGGTCGCGCGATCGAGCGGAGCCAGGGGTGCGCCATAGCGCGCGATAGTCGAAGTCGGCGGCGCGGACCGAAGTATGGCGAGGGTCGCACCAGTCCCGGCCAATGCGCCGATGACCACGAGGGCTGCGGCGCGCGCGTTACGACGCGTGCGGAGCTGCCGCAACAAACGCTGGCGTTTTGCGCGCAACGCCGCTCGCGCTTCGTCAGACAACGGTGCGCGCCGGCGCTCTTGTGCCTCGCGCTCGCGCGCCGATCTCTCCAGCAGGAGCTCCGACGTATCCTGCTCGCGAACGACGCCGGCACGCACTGAAAAGTTGCCCCGCGCATCCGCCGACGAATCGGACTCGAGCAATCCTTTTCTCTCCACCGCCGCGTCGTCGGAGTCGACGAGCGCTTGCACACCCTCGGCGTACTGCCGTCGGGCTTCACGGAGTGCCAGCAATCGCTCAGTCGGCTCATCGAGCTCCAACTGCGCGATCATTTCCGCGGCATTGTTCCAGCGCAGCCGGCGGACTTTGGAAAGCGCACCTTCGAGTGCGTAGATGATTGACGGCGGCGTTCCAGGACGTCGCGACGCGAGATCAGGGAGTTCGGTGTGCTTCTGGTGATAGAGAATGTCGAACAACGGCATTCCTTTCCACGGCTGCGCGCCCGTCAGCATCTCCCATCCGAGCACGCCGAGGCTGTAGAGATCGCTGCGTCCGTCGAGCCTCTTGCCGTCGATGTGTTCGGGCGCCATGTAGCCGGGTGTCCCCGCGACGAAGCCGCTTGCCGTCACGTCGGCGTCGTCGGCCCCTCCTCCCCCGCGCGCGATGCCGAAGTCGCACAATTTCGCGACCCACGAATCCGAACGGATGATGACGTTCTGCGGCTTCACATCGCGATGGACGACACCGCGAGAATGCGCGTGTGAGAGCGCAGCGCACACGTCCCAGAGTATCGAGTGGCAGCGTTCGAACGGGATTCCGCCGACTTCGGCGATGATGCGCGCGAGGCTGACACCGCGCACATACTCCATCACAATGCCGTATCGCCCACGCCCGATATCGGAGACGTCGTAGAGGCGTACGATGTTGGGGTGGCGAAGTGAGGCGAGGAGTTTGCCTTCGCGAGTCAACCGCGCAAATGCATCGGGGCTCGCGACCACGCCGTCGTTGGAGATCTTGATTGCGACCTCGTGGGAGGCCATGCGATGCCGCGCAAGCACGACCGTTCCCATGCCTCCACGCCCCAATTCGTGGAGGACGTCATACTCGCGTGCAAGGAGGCCGATATCGGGCAACGCCGGCTCGCCCGCGGCGCGACTAGGTGATACGCTCACCGTCGCCTCGGGTAAAGACTTGCAAATTCTCGGTCACCACGCGTCCCAACGAGGGGGCCATGCCGAGCCTGCCGTTGCAATGGTTGTGCTACGCTAAGATGGGGCGTTTCCTTGACTTGGTGAATTCTGCTGTCTACGTTTTTTCACTTATTCCCGAGTAGCTCAGGTGGTAGAGCGGGTGACTGTTAATCACCATGTCGGGGGTTCAAGTCCCTCCTCGGGAGCTTTGTCTCCATACAGTCTACGGCGCCGCGCGTGTCTCGCACAGATACGCGCGGCGCCTTTTTTTCGCCGCTTTGCAGCTGATGCCGTCAGCGCACATTTAGCGGTCGCGTACCAGATTGGGGGCGTGCAGTCTGCGCGCCCCACCCCACTCCGCCTGCCAAGACGTCGAGCATGTCGTTCTTCATCCGCCTCCTGATCAACGCCGCGGCGCTCTATGCCGCCACACGCCTCGTGGACGGCATTCATTTCAGCGGGACACCGGTGCAGCTCCTCGGCGTGGCACTTGTCTTTGCGGTCGTGAATACGCTGATCAAGCCGGTGCTCAAGTTCCTCTCATTTCCCATCCTGCTGCTGACGCTGTGGCTCTTCATCTTCGTGATCAATGCGATGATGCTGCTGCTCACGAGCGCGCTGTCGGAAACGCTTGGCCTGGGCTTCCGCGTGAACGGATTTGTTCCGGCGTTTGTGGGCGCGCTGGTGGTGAGTGTGGTCGCGATGGCGCTTAACGCGTTGCTGTCGAACACGAACGAGAGCTAGACGCGCGCTGTTCTACGCACGTTCGCGTCACTTACTACGTCATCATCGTTCGCTTTCTCCGTCGCGTTCCCCTTCGCGCGCAGAAGCCCCAGCGCGTGCAGGACGTGCTCCAACACTCTAAAGAGGCGTCACATCAGCGTCTAAAACAAGCAGGGGAGCCTTTGCGCAAGGCTCCCCCACTCTACACACAAACTGGCGTTTGCAAGACTACGGCTTGCGATCAAGACAGCCGCTGAACTTCGGGTTGTTGCCCACTTCGTCGGTGACGATGGGGAGATTCACATCGGTGCCGTACACGCCACCCTTGTAGTGAATCCCTTCGGGGAAGACATCGGTGACCGCCCGGTTGTACTGACGCACGAGCCGACGCAGGTCGCCCAGCCGCTGGCCGCGACTAAAGGTCCAAAACGCCTTCTCCCGGAAGTGGAGCGAGATGCGCTTCTCGGCAGTTCCCGGATCGACGAGCGCCGGGAGCACCGTCGGCTGCACCTCGCCGAGCTTGGGCGGCGAGCTGCGGAGCGCGTTGTGAATCGCGAGGAACTTGGTAACGTCGCCAGCCGCAAGGGCAGCCTCGGCTTCGACCATCCGTGCGTCGATGCCGTTCACGACATCGAGAGACGTCAACTGACCATACAGTGTCGTGCGACGCACGCGCGTCAGACCGTCCTGGCCATTGCTGTTGAGGAGCGTCACCGGGAGACGCGGGTCTTTGGCGGCGACGAACGGAAGCGCGTTCTTGACGTAAAGGTTGCGCGAATTCCCTTCGAGGCTGTCGCCAACGGCATAGCGCGCCGCTGAGAAGCCCTGCCCCCAAATCGTGTTGGTCCCGGTTGTCGCGAGAAAGGTGTGCTGATACGAGAACGACGTCGGTATGGCCGCGACCAGCGCCGCCGCGGCGGCGTACTGGTTGCGACCGAGCAGCGCACGCGCCTTGGCGATCGACGCTGCGCGCGTAACGCGCACGCTCGCCGCGTCAGTGCCGTTGGCATACACCAGCGCGCTGTCAAAGTCGGCGATGGCCCTGATAAGCACTTGATCGCCTGTCTGCGCCTCGCCGGGCTCCAACTTTCCGTCGACGACCTCGCTGAGAGGAATTCCGTTGCAGAAGTCCTGCGCCAGCTGCATCTCGGTGAAGCCCTTGGCGAAATACAACTCACCAATCAGCGCCTTCTGCGTCGGGTTCCACTTGTTCAGCGTCGTGATAGCCTCAGTCGCGCGCGTGCGCGAGCGATAGAGGCGATACAACATCGACGTCACCTGCGAGTTGTTCAACTGAATGCGACGCTGGTCGGTTTCGTCGTTTTGTGGAAACGTCGAACTGGTCGACCACTCGTCGGCGAGCAATCCGCCGAACAGCCACGTGCTCTCGTTACCGGCGGTGATGTCGCGAAACGAGCCGAGTGCGCCGTTGGCGAGGCCCAAGGCTCCTTCGGGGCTCTGCGTCGCGCTGCTGTTGATGACGTCCGGATCGTTGGCTTCCAGCAGCGAGTCCGTCAGGCTGGAGCATCCGGCAGCTGCAACGACAGCTACCGCCGTCGCCGCGCGCCACCAGACGATGCGAATTCGATCGTTCGTGAAGAATGTCATGTATGCTCCTCTCGGTTAGTAGCCGAGGTTGATGCGGAAGACAAAGTAGGACGGCGGCGCGAGCGTCTGGAAGTCGGCCGGAGCATCGGTACCACTCGTTAGGTTGAAGCCGGTCTCAGGATCGGTGCCGAGATAGTTCGTGATCAGGAGCAGGTTGCGCCCGCTCGCTGAGAACGAGGCGGAACGCGCACGGAACAGACGCTGCGCCAGGGAATTCGACAGCGAGTACTGCACCGACAACTCGCGCAGACGGACGAAGGCACCCTCCATGAAGTAGCCGTCGAGCGTCGCAATGGGGTTCTCAAGTCGCGCGATGTTCGCCGCCTGTAGCTCGAACGGCGCCTTCGGGTTGTTGCGGCCGGCGCAGTTGGGACGCTGGCAGCGAATACGCTCCGTATCGTTGAACCACTTGTTGCCACCGCGGTAATCCCACATCGACTGCAAACGCAGCTTCCGGTTAAGGAAAGAGAAGCCGTTCGTGAGCGTCGACAGGTAGCGCGGCGTCGAGTAGCCGCGGAAGATCACGTCCGGCCCAATGAAGACTTCGTTCTTCGACGTGTCAGCGTTGTAGCTGAGAATTCCGTTGCCGTCCTTGTCTCTCCACCCAGTGATCGGCTGCGCCCATAGTCCCCCGATCGGGTAACCAACGCGCACCTGGGTCGCAGTTCCGATCTGCGGCGGCGTCTTGCCAAGATCGAGCACTTCATTGCTGTTGATCGACGCCGACACCGCAACGTCCCACGAAAACGCACGCTTGTCGATCGGTATCGCGTTGAACTGGAACTCCCAACCCGCGTTCCGCACGGCCCCCAGGTTGGAGAGCTGGCGTGACACGATGCCGTACGACGGCGGAATGATTCGCGAGATGAGCGCATCTTCCGTCTTCTTGTTGTAATACGTCACGTCCAGCGTTAGGCGGCCCGCGAGCAGCTGCGTTTCGAAGCCTCCCTCGATCTCGCTCGATCGCTCGGGCTTGAGCTCGCTGTTGCCGAGCGACGCAAACGTGACCGCCGGTACGTCGGCGTTGTTGATGTTCGTCGTGCCTGCCGAGTAGTAGAGCTCTGCATCGTTAGGTCCGGGCTGCACGCCCGACTGCCCGTACGCAAGGCGAAGGCGCATCGAGTTCATCCACTTCGGCGCCTTCCAGAACGACTCGTCCGACACCACCCACGACGCGCTGAACTTGGGATAGAACACGCGCTGGAAGTCAGTTCCGAAGGCCGAATTCTGGTCCGAGCGAACGGCCGCCGTGAGGAAGAGCCGGTCGTTCAGCGCCGCCGACTGTTCGACGAAAAGACCGAACGTCTTGGTCAGCACCGTCGCTTCGTCCACTGCCTGCACAGCACCCGCGTTGACCGTTTGCGCCCCAGGCGCGAGCTGCGTCGATCCGGTCGCTGCGGATGCGAACTTGTAGTTGATGTACTGCGCGCCAGCCGTCGTCTTCAGATTGAGCCACGTCTTGGGCGTGAATGTCGCCGTGCTTCCGAGGTCGACGGTGAAGTTGTTGATATTGACACGATTCACGCCGCGCGAACCGAGGCGCGTGTTGGCCGTCAGCGGGGGCCCTTCGCCGCGATACAAGAGGTTCTCATCGGACCGCATCGTGAAGTCCTGCCCGACGGTCATGCGATTCTGCCACCACGAAGTGGGACGCCAATCGGCCTTGCCCGACCAGATGAAACGCGAGACGTCCTGTCCGGTCTTCTCCTGCCAGCTATAGCCCGGAGTCCACGCGCGATAACCGTTGAGCGGCGTGGAAAGTCCAGAGACATTGCCATTGTCGCGGTATCCAGGACCGCCGAAAATCTGCGATCCCAAGCCCGCCGTGGAGTTGGATTCGAGCGTATAGCGCTGATTGAGATCGATGAAGTTTGTCTGCGCGCTGAGATCGAGTTTCGGATTGATCGCCGAGTTCACGTTCACTCGCACCGAATTGCGCAACATTTCGTTCGGGCGATCGGTCCAATCACGGATCGGCGTGTTCGTTGCCTTGAAGCGATCGCGCTCGAACTGCGGGAGCGACAACAGTCCGAGCTCGCTCTCGTTCTCGCCCGAAACGAAGTAGCGCACCTGCTCCGAGCCGCCCGACACCTGAGCGCCAAATTGGCGACGGTTTCCAGTGCCGAGGACGGTGAGATCCTTCTCTTTGAAGATGTTGAGCGCGCCGATGGAATCGATCGTGCACAACCCCGAGGCGACGCGCTGCAGGTTGCAGAAGCTGGGAGCGGTCGGTGACACGCCGTCGGTACGCGTTCCGAAGAGCGTGTAGGCCGTCGGATACTCATTCAGGTCCTGAATGATTCCGCCCTCACCATAGATGTTCCACTGCGCCTTGCCCGCCTTTCCGCGTTTGGTCGTGACGACGATTACGCCATTGGCGGCGTCGGTACCGTACAGCGTTGCAGCTGACGGTCCCTTCACGATCTCGATGCTCTCGATCTCGTCAGGATTCAAGTCACCGGTGCGGCTCGCATTGTTCCCACCCGTGTTGGACGACGCGCCGTTTCCGGTGATGGTCGAAAACGACGAGTTGTTGCTCGTCATGCGCACGCCGTCAATCACCCAGATCGGCTCGTTGTTGAGCGAGATCGAGTTGATGCCGCGCACACGAATACGCGAACCAGTGCCCGTCTGCGTACCGGTCGTCACCTGCACACCCGACGCGCGCGAGTTGAGCAAGTCGCCCAGGCTTCCCACCGGCGCCCCCGACTCCACCACGCTCGACGCCGAGATATTCGCCGTCGCGTTGCCAATTTCAACGCGTCGCTGTTCGCCGGTCGCGGTCGTCACGACCGGTGCCAGCGTGAGTGCCAGTTCCGATAGCTGCACTTCCACGGTCGCCGTTTCGCCCGCGGCAACGGTGACCGCCTTCTTCTGCTCCGCAAAACCAACGCGCAGCACGCGAATGGTGTGCGCCCCCGCTGGCACGCTACGGACGGTGAAGCGCCCCTCGCTGTTGGTCATGCCGCCGAGTGTCGTGCCAACGATCGCGACCTGTGCCTGATCGATAGCCCTGCCACCCACCGCGTTTGTCACGTGCACGGTGATTGATCCTTGCGACGATTGTGCGGTCGCCATCCTGGTGCCTAACGCCAGTAATAGCCCCGCTCGACGCAGGATCTGTCCGAACGAGTGAGTTCTCATTCCGTAGACTCCTGTTGATAGGGTTCTTGTGCGCGGCTGGGCCGCGCCGTTCGTCCAACGTCGCGCACCATGGGCACGACGCTACTTCGACGGGACAAGTGGTGGGGGGACGGGGCCACTCGTCTGCGCGCCGAAGTTGGGATAGGACGAGCCGAGAGCTTAAAGACTGCTCCCGTAAGCGTCAATGATGAAATCGGACGCGCATAACGGGAGTTGACGTATATCCGGCGCTACCCGTGCGCGCGCCCTCACGGACGCGCGCACGACACAGCCGGCCGCCCGTTACCTCAGGTGCCGGTCCAGGAATTCGCTGGTCGCCTTATAGACCGCGAGCCACGACGCATGACGAAGGAATCCATGCACTTCGTCGGGAAGCACGAGCTGCTCGATCGCGATGTTCCGTTGACGTAGTTGCTCGATCATCGTCACCGTCTCCGCAAACGACACGTTGCGATCGTCGTCGCCATGAATGAAGAGCACGGGCGCCTTCCACCGGTCGAGATACGCCATCGGCGACGAGGCGCGCGCAAGCTTCGCGAAATCGGGGACACGCAAAGTGTCGTACGTCGGGACAAACGTGCGAATGCCGACGTTCCAATCGTGCACGCCATGTACGTCGACGCCCGTGGCGAACAGCTCCGGCGCTCGGGCGAGCGCCATCGCCGTGAGATATCCGCCGTACGATCCTCCCCACACCGCGATGCGCGCCGGGTCAACATCGCTGCGCGCACGCAGCCAGAGCCCTGCCCCCACCACGTCATTGAATTCACTCGCGCCAGCGGCGCCGTATCGTTCGGCCTCGCGGAAGTTGAGTCCGTAGCCGATGCCACTGCGATAGTTCACGACAAGCACGACGTAGCCGCGACTCGCCATGTACTGGTTCATCGCGTAGGCGTTGTGGTAGTAGTCCATGTAGCTGAAGCCCAGGAGCATCTGCCGGCGCGAACCGCCGTGAAAGAAAATGGCGGCGGGATGTTTCTCGCCCGGCTTCGCACCTGGCGGGAGAAAGAGCTGCGCATAGAACGGCATTCCGTCACTAGCGCTGATGGTGACGGCCGTCGGTTGCACGAGCGACGACGACGGAAAGTCGGACGGAATCACGTTGGCGAGCGAGCGCCCATCGGCGTCGCCGCGCGCAATGCGCGCCGCATGGGCCGGGGTCTTCGCATCCGATCGGAGATATGCGATCGATCCATCGCTCAATTCCGTCGGGCTCCACTCGATCCCTTCGCCTTTGGTGATGGCCACCGGAGGACCACTGGCCACACTCACACGCCACAGATGCCGTCGATCGATGTCCCCCTGATTGGAATTGAACAGGATCTCGCGCCGATCTCGGCTCAGCACAACGTCTTCTACCTCGAATGCGCCGGGCGTCAGCAGCACCGGCTTGCCGCCCTCGGCACTAACTGAGTAGAGATGTTGCCATCCGTCTTTCTCCCACGGAAACACGATACGATCGCCAGCACCCCAGACGATCTGGTCATCGCCGACGACTTCGTGCGGGACGCTACCAACACCTTCGTCGGCCGTGAAAATCGCCTTCGCGTGGCCGCTCGCAACATCGGCCACCAGAATCGACCACGGGCGCGCCGCGCGCTCCGGAGTGAACATTGCAGCTGACGACGAGAACGGGACACGGACGAACGCAATCCGTTTCGAGTCGGGTGACCAGACGGGAGCGCCATCGCTGTCGATCGTTGGAGCGATGAATCGCACACGCTTGGACGACAGCTCGTACACGCCGATGAAGGCGTGATCGCCGCGATTGCTCACGAAGGCCACCTTTGACCCATCCGGCGACCAGCGCACGTTCCCAAGTCCCCCGCGCACGTTGATCATCAGCTCGCGCGCAGGCTCACCCGTCGCACCGCCTAACGACATAGACCAGATCTTTCCCCGCGTGACCAGCAACACGTCGCCACGCGGCGAGAGCTGCAAGTCCCCCGAGTCGCCGATCTTGACCGGTGCGCCCCCGGCGACGGCAATGCGCCAGAGCGCGTTGCTTTCCCCCTTTGGCTCCTGCGACGGATTGGGGACCTCGCCCGCGCGATTCGGCGGACCGCCGCGCGCAAAAAAGAGCGATGCTCCGTCCGCACTCCACGTCAGCTCGCTCAGCTCCTGCCCATCGTCCGCCGTGTAACTCGTCAACCGACGCCCCTGATACGCCGGGGGCGATGCCACCCAGATATTCCGCGCTCCCTTTTCGTTCAGCACCCAGGCGACGGCGCCACCAGTCGGCGCGGCCACCATGCTGCTCGGAAACGGTGCGGCGAGAAGACGATCGAGCGTCACACCGCCGGCGTTCTGCGCCACGACGAGCGCGGGAGTACAGGAGACGACAAACAGGACGCGGCGCGCGACTGCGAATGGTGTCATTTGCATGACGCTTAAATGGATCGTAAGAAGAATTCGGGAGATCGGAGCGACGGAATTGTACCGCGGAAGCTCTTCGGTCGCGCCCCCTTCGTTCAGTCGACCCTGCGGTCATATTTGATGCGTCGCCCGCCGACGTTCTTTTCACTCACTCGAATACGCGATGCCCTCGAGCCTCAACCCCGTTGTCGGGGTGATCATGGGGAGCAAGTCCGACTGGGAGCACATGCAGCACGCCTGCTCGATGCTCGACGAACTTGCGGTGCCGTACGAGGCGCGCGTCGTCTCCGCGCATCGTACTCCCGACGCGATGTTTGCGTACGCCGAGTCGGCGGAGGGGCGCGGATTACTCGCGATCATCGCGGGCGCAGGAGGGGCTGCTCACCTCCCGGGTATGGTCGCAGCCAAGACGCTGGTCCCCGTGTTAGGCGTTCCCATTCCCGCAACGCTGCTCAACGGCCAGGATGCGCTGATGTCGATCGTGCAGATGCCAGCGGGCGTCCCTGTTGGAACCCTCGCGATTGGCAAGCCGGGCGCGATCAACGCCGCGATTCTCGCGGCAGAAATCGTTGCGCACCAGCATCCACAGGTTCGCGAGCGCCTCCGCGCGTGGCGTGAAACACGGCGTGCGGAAGTCGCGAAGCAGGAGCTCCCGTGAAGGTCATTCTTCCCGGCTCGACCATCGGAATCCTCGGCGGCGGACAGCTCGGGCGGATGACGGGGATGGCAGCTCGATCGTTAGGCTACGATGTGCACGTGCTGGATCCTGATCCCGATTGTCCGGCGCGCGCCGGCGCCCCCCCGGGGGTGACGGCGCGCTTCGACGATGCCGACGCCGCCGCCGACCTCGCCCGCGATTGTGACGTGGTCACGCTCGAGATCGAGCAGATTGCGCGCCCCGCACTCGAAGCGGTGAGTGCGCTCGCGCCACTCCGTCCACGCGCCGAGGCGGTCGTCATCGTGCAGGATCGACTGCGACAACGGTCGTGGCTCGATACGCACGGCTTCCCTGTCGGCGGCTATCGCGCCGTTGCTACCGCCGACGAATGCGCCGCCGCGGTTGAAGCACTCGGGTACTCCATTTGCAAGGCACCGATGGGCGGCTACGACGGACGTGGACAGATCCGTGTGCGCACCACCGGCGAAGCGCGTGACGCGTGGAAATCGTTAGGCAGCGGCCGCCTTGTCGTCGAGCAGTTCCTCGATCTCGACGTGGAGTTATCGGTGATGGTGGCGCGCCGCGACGACGGCGAGTGTGCCGTCTACGAACCGGCCGTGAATCACCATGTGAATGGGGTGCTCGATTGGTCGATTACCCCGACGTCGCTCCCCGACCCAGTCATCGCCCATGCCAAGCAGATCGGGCGCGCGATTGCCGAGACGTTAGGCATCGTCGGATTGCTGGCCATCGAGCTCTTCCTGACGAAGGACGGGCGGCTCCTGGTGAATGAACTCGCCCCGCGGCCACACAATACGTATCACCATAGTGAACGTGGCCATTCGACGTCGCAGTTCGAGCAGCTGGTTCGCGCCGTCTGCGGCCTCCCGTTAGGCAACGTCCGAAACATCGCGCCGGCGGCGATCGCCAATCTGCTCGGCGACTTGTGGATCGAGGGGGAGCAGCCGCATTTCGCCGCCTCACTCGAAGTTCCAGATGTGCGTTTGCATTTATACGGCAAGGCGTCGGCGCGCCCCGGTCGCAAGATGGGGCATTTATCGGCCGTTGCGACAACGACCGATGAGGCACTCGAGCGCGTCCTCGACGCGAGACGCCGCCTTACTCCAGATTCAGCGAGGAACTCATGACGAAGGCGAATCGCGTATTTGTGCGCACGACGGCAAACGTTGTGCTGCTCACGGCATCAATCACGGCTTCGATCACCGCATGCTCACGCGCGGGGCGCGGTGATGGATCACTCGTCGGACACGCGACCATGCGCAATGCCGCGGGGGAGACGATTGGCACGGCGCGTGTCTCGAGCGACGGCAAAGCCGTGACGATCGACATGCGCGTCAAGGGCCTAACGAGTGGAGCACATGGCGTGCATCTCCACATGTTCGGCAAGTGCGAGGGGCCCACCTTCATGTCGGCGGGGTCGCACATCAATCCGTCGGGGGCGAGGCACGGGGCGAAGAATCCGAACGGCCCGCACGCTGGCGACCTGCCTAACGCGACCGGCGACGCGGAGACGCACTATGTGGCCAAGACGATGCGTGTAACGATCGATGGCGGCGCCGCGGCGATTTTCGACGCCGACGGCACCGCCATCGTGATTCATGCTGCGCCAGACGATGAGATGACTGATCCGACCGGGAACAGCGGAGCGCGAATCGCTTGCGGGGTGATCGAGCGCGGCTAACTCCCGACCGCCGCTTTGGAGAGTCCGCCGAAGCGACGATCGCGCGCGCGAAACTCTTCGATTGCGGCGTCGAGATCGGACGTTGCGAACTCGGGCCACATGCGGCGTGAGAAGACCAACTCAGCGTAGGCGCACTCCCAAAGCAGGAAGTCGCTGAGGCGCTGCTCGCCGCCTGTGCGCACCAGCAGGTCGACATCGGGGACACCCCCCGGATCGTGCGACACACGCGCCATCGCTTCAGCGAAATCTTCTCGCGTCGCATCGCCCGAGACGCGCAGGAGCTGCGCGGCGCGCACGAGTGTGTCGCGCGACGAATAGTCGACGGCCAGGCGAAGGCGCATCGAATCGCATTCGGACGTGGCGCGCTCCGAGGCTTCGATGGCGCGACAGAGTTCGGGCGAGAGACGATCGCGACGTCCGACGACGCTCAACCGGATGTCGTTCTCGATGCAGCGCGGGGTTTCGGAAGCGAGGTTGCGCCGAAAGAGCGACATCAACGCGCTGACCTCGTCGTCGGGGCGATTCCAGTTATCCGACGAAAATGCATAGAGCGTCAGGAACTCAACGCCAATGCGCCGTGAGTGTTCGACGATGCGCCTAACGGCTTTGGCCCCTTCGAGGTGGCCTAACGTGCGTGGACGTCCGCGTTGCTGCGCCCAGCGACCATTGCCGTCCATGATGACGGCAACGTGTCGCGGAACGTAGGGAGTGCGCACCACAGGTGTGGTGTCGAGTTGCACCTCGCGGCGTGCGCGCGAGTGCTTCGAAGTGGCAGCTTCTCCGGTCTCCCGGCGTCCATCTCTGGTGAAAGTCACGAGTTATCGTTCCCGCGTCGCCTTGATGATTGCTTCCATGTGTGCGAGGTACTGCTCGAGTGCGCGTCGCCCAACCGGCGTGAGGGCGTAATCGGTCTTTGGCACTCGACCTTCAAACGACTTCGTGCAACTGACGTACCCTGCTTCCTCGAGCTTGCGGGCATGCACCGACAGGTTTCCGTCGGTCGTCCCCATTAACGCCTTGAGTTCGTTGAACGAGAGATGCGCATTCACGGCGAGCGCACTCACGATCCCAAGTCGAATGCGCTCGTGAATGAGACGATCGAGCGAAGCAGGGGTCGCATCCACGGCCTCGCCCTTCACAGAGGCGAGCGACGGAGCTCCCGACTTGGACGCGAGGGACAAAGCCGCCGCAGCGGAAGCGCCCGACTTGGTTCGCCCCGTGCGTCGACGTGCGGGGTGTTCCGAGCGTGACGGAGGTGCGCCTGCGTCCCGCTCTTGGACCGACTCGGCGAGGTGCCGATCGTGCGCGAGTGAGTTACGCTTAGCCACCGTACCTCCGAGCGATCGCGTATCCAAAGACGACGTGCAGTCCGCCGAATCCGATCGCCATC
Source organism: Gemmatimonadaceae bacterium (assembly GCA_044224185.1). Classification (GTDB taxonomy): domain Bacteria; phylum Gemmatimonadota; class Gemmatimonadetes; order Gemmatimonadales; family Gemmatimonadaceae; genus SCN-70-22. Next base: position 26,277 of record JBGAKW010000012.1, read on the forward strand.
AGGGCGTTGAGAAGAACTGCGCGATCGACGCTGCTCCACGAGACGAGTATCAACGGAGCGGAAAGCGCGAACGCGCCAGTGAGCATGAAGCACGCTCCCATGATGGGGACGATGGGAACGGAGAGCGCGCCACCCGCCATGACGGCGGCGCCATACATGACGAGCCACATCCCGGGGACGGCGGGATACCACCCCGCACGAAGCGCGACCGCGGTGAGAATGGCGCCCGCCACGAGCGAGGGGAAAAAGGCCAGCGCCAGCTTTCGTCCGATCCCTGCCGTGATGGGCGTTCCGGATGCGCGAGACTTGGAGATGGTCAGGGAGACGGAAACGATGCCGGCGACCGCCGCGGCGACGATCCAGGTCAGGAGCCAGCGCGGCGATTGGAGGTCGCTTCCGGCGATGAGGGTGGCGGCGAGAGCGACGATGCCGGTGCCGACGATTCCGCTTCCCGAGATGGCGGTGAACGACCCTGCGCGCTCCATCGTCTCGCGAATGAAGCGGAGGTTATCGATGGCGCGTTCGGAGAGTGCGGGGTGCGCGTCGCGCGGCACCGGGTCGCGGGGAGGTTCAATGCGGAGATGGGGCGCCTTGGGCATGCGAAGAAGTCTGCCCAGGCGCCCCATCGTCGTCAAGTACTTTGAGCTACAAAGGCTGCTCCTTTTTGGGGCAGCCTCCACCCTTCGGTCAGGGCAACTTAGTCGTCCGACACCGCCCCCGGGCCTAAAATTTTCCGAAGCTCGGCGATTCGCTGATCGAGTTCCTTGCGCAGGACATTGAAGCGAGCGATCGCGTCGCGCCCAATGCGCTGGTCTGCCTGTGTCGTCATCGAATACAGATACTGGATGTGCGCCTGCAACTCCGGCTTTGAGTAGCGAATGGCCGGCATGATGACCTTCGCACGCAGCGCTTCGAGTGCCTTGAGCGTGTCGGCCGCACTCGCGGCTGCAGACAATCGTTTGCGTGCATCGTCAATCTGCGCCGCGAGCTGGTTCACCTCGCTCACCATGTCACGCGTCTTGATGTTGTGCGCGTACTGCTCCTGCAGGTCGGCGAGAGTCACGCCGTCTCTGGCGGCACGCGGGTCGATGGTCACCACGAGCGGGCGCGTCGCCTTGAAGTCGCCACTCGTTAGGCGCACCTGATACGTTCCCGGCACCACGAGCGGTCCCCCCATTCCGCTCCGCCGTGGATTCGGATCCCACGGGCCCGCCACCGAGAAGTCCCAATACATCCGGTTCGTCCCCTTCGCGTTAGGCAGCTTCGGCGCGCCGAGGCGTTCGATCGCCATCTGGCGCATCGTCGGCTGCACGGTCGTCGTCTGGCCGCTCCCTTCGCTGCTGAACGTACGGATCACCGCGCCGCGCGCGTCGAGGATATCGATCGTGACCGGAGCACCACCGCTCGCCAGCCAGTAGTCGATCTGCGCCCCCATCGGCGGATACTGTGGATCTGCCGGGTCGCTGCGGCTCCCCTCCACGCCGCCAAACGAACCCGCATAACGATGCCTAACGCTGTTGCGCGGAGCGAAGAGATACGCCGCGCCCTTGGCGGCATCGTCGGACAACTGACGCAAGACGGAGACGTTGTCCAGCACCCAGAACGCACGCCCCTGCGTCGAAAGCACCAAGTCGCCACGGTGCACGCGAATGTCGGTCACCGGCGTCGCCGGTAGGTTCAGCTGAAACGGCGACCAGCTCTTTCCATTGTCGAACGAGACGTACATCCCGAACTCGGTTCCCGCGTACAGCAGACCTTCGCGCTCAGGATCTTCGCGTACGACGCGCGTCGGCTCGTCGTTAGGTATTCCGTTCCTTCCATCGGTGAGAAGCGTCCAGCTCTTTCCGTAGTCATCCGTCTTGTACAAAAACGGACGGAAATCGCCGAGTTGGTAGCAGAGAACGGCGTAGTACGCCGAGCCGCGACGGTGTGGCGAGGGCTCGATGTTCTGCACTCGGCAACCATCTGGCGTGCCCTTGAAGTGATTGCGCGCGTAATCGTCCGTCGACGTCGCGACTCCGCGCGGCGTGATATCGCTCCACGTCTTGCCGTTGTCGCGCGTGATGTGGAAGGGACCATCGTTCGCACCAACCCAGATCACTCCCGGCTCGAGCACCGACTCGCGAATCGCGTACACCACGGAGAAATACTCCTCGCCGGTGACGTCGATCGTGATCGGCTCACCGCTTGGTGCCGATTGACGCTCGGGGGGATTCAGCGTTAGGTCGGGCGAGATCTTCGTCCACGTCACACCGCCATCGCTTGTGCGATGGATGTACTGCGAGCCGTAGTACACGACGTTCGCGTTATGCGGTGAGATCTCGAACGGCGAGACGCGCTGAAAGCGATAGATCAGGTCTTTCCCCGGATTGCCATACAACGACTGCGCGCCAACCCAATAGGGCTGCTCCTGCCCCGCGCGCATCGACATCCGCGAGAACTGCCCTTTGCACGATCCGAAGACAGTGTCTGGATTCGTCGGATGCGGCATGATCGGTCCCGTTTCGCAACCAGGGCCTTGCATCCACTCCTGCATCGGAGAGTCCGGGCGCCCCGAGGTGAGCGGCAACGTCGGCACGATGAGCGTCGAGTTATCCTGCTGCGCACCGTAGACGCGATAGGGAAACTGATTGTCGCCGATGATCTGATAGATCTCTGCCGTCGGTTGGTTGTACAGCGTCGACCAGGTCCTTCCACCGTTCAGCGAAACCGTCGCGCCGCCATCATTCGATTGAATCATGATGTCGGGCGCGTTCGGATTGATCCACAGATCGTGGTTGTCACCGTGCGGAATATTCTGCGACCGCCACGTCTTGCCACCGTCGGTGGTCTTATAGAAGCCTTCGCTCATCACCCAGACCGTGTTCGGGTCTTTGGGATGCACGGCGATGTTTGTGTAATAGAACGGACGCGTGAGCATCGGCCCGTAATTGCTGGCGAGTGTCCAACTCTCGCCGGCGTCGTCGGAGCGATAGAGTCCGCTTCCGGGTTTGGCCTCGACGACCGCGTAGACCGTATTCGGCGCTCCCGGCGTCACCGCGATGTTGCTCTTGCCGATAAGCTCGTTAGGCAGCCCGTTGGTGAGCTTTTTCCACGTCGTGCCGCCGTCCGTCGACTTGTACAACCCTCCCTCGCGTGCCCCGGAAATGATCGTCCACGGCTTCCGCTCGGCACGCCACATCGATGCATAGACTACATCAGGATTGCCGGGCTGGAATTCGACGTCCACGGCGCCGGTGGAATCGGAGACGAAGAGCACCTTCTCCCACGATTTTCCGCCGTCGCGCGTGCGATACAACCCGCGGTCCGGCGTCGGCTTGAACGGATTGCCGATGGCCGCGACGAAGACGATGTCGGGATTATTCGGGTGAATCTCGACGCCACCGATGTTACCGACCTTCTCGAGTCCGATGTGCGTCCACGTCTTCCCCGCATCTGTGGACTTGTAGACTCCCTTCCCGATGGAGACGTTGGATCGCAAACCGTCTGATCCCGTCCCCGCGTACACGATGTTGGGATCGGAGTTGGCCACATCGATGTCGCCCATCGACCCGGCAGCGAAATACTTATCGGTGATGTTGCTCCAACTCTGCCCTGCATCCGTCGTTTTCCAGACCCCGCCACCAGTCGACCCCATGTAGAACGTGAGCGGCTCCTGCGGGACGCCCGTCACCGTCGTCACGCGCCCGCCGCGAGCGGGGCCGATGTTGCGATACTTGAGCGCGCCGAAAAGCGACGGGTCCACATGCGTCAGCGGCGAAATGCTCGCGCGTTGCGTGAGGCCACGCGGCGTTGCGGGACGCTGCGCAACGAGAGGACTCGTCAGGCAGGAGAGTGTGACCGCATGCAACGCGACTCGCGTCCACACGCGCGCCGAAACGAATTGCACAGGCAAGAGAGGTCGATCCATTGAGCGCCTCAACGGGCTGAGGGTGGCAGAACGTGAACGATGATTCCCCGCGGGGGCGTTTGGGGGGAAAGCCTCGCGAGCCGTCTGCGAAAATAGCGCGTGGCACGCCGGCGCGAAGTAGACGCCTTCGCATAAATGATCGCCGAAGCCCCGGCACCCTGCACCGGCCACGAGGCGCCGACCACTTATGAGATGGCCTATTGTGACTCGACTGAACTCGACGTTGCGTGGGAAGACGCGCGCACCAAGACTTGCGCAGTGATCAGGGCCAACGCGCGTAGCGTTCACACTTCATTCACTTGGAAATTGCTCGATGATCCGCACGGCTTTTTCGCTGCTCAAGCGGGGACGACTCCTCGTCCCTTGCGTGCTGCTGCTCGCTCCCCCGCGCGCATTGCACGCACAAGCGCGGCAGCACCCAGAAGCGCGCGTGCGCTGGGAGCGCATGTGTCAGATTCGCAAGGACAAGTTCGACACGATCCTTCCTGGCGCGATGCGCGACAACGGCATCGACATGTGGATCGTGGCAATGAAAGAAGGGCACTACGATCCGTTGTGGGATCTGCTGGGACGCGGGTACGTCGGGAGCGTCGGCTACTACATCTTCTCGGATCGCGGCGGCGACCGCATCGAACGTGCGGCGCTCGGCATCGAAGATCATCATCGTGAAGCGTGTGGCGCCTACGACATCAATGACGGCGATCCTGACCTTCTCAAGTTTGTTGAAGCGCGCAAGCCGAAGCGCATCGCGCTCAACATGTCCGACGAGATGGGCTTTGCCGACGGCCTCTCGCACACCCTGCACGAGCAGATCGTCCGCTCGTTAGGCTCGGCGTACGCGTCTCGGATCGTATCTGCCGAGAGGCTCGTCTCGGATTTCAGCGCGACGCGAACGGCGTCGGAGATCGTCGCGTTTGGCGAGGCCGGTGAAATCGGGCGACAACTCGCCGAGCGCGCACTGTCCAACGAAGTGATCGCGCCTGGTGTGACGACGCTGGCCGACGTCGCGTGGTGGATTCAGGACGCAATGCTGCGCCGCGGGCTCGGCACGTCGTTCGAGGTGCCATCGATCTATGTCACCGGCCCCGATGGAATCGTCGCGACCTCGAACGAACGCATCATCCAGCGCGGCGACATCATCATGATCGACTTCGGCGTCGGCTACCTCGGCATGTGGACGGATCAGAAGCGCATCGCCTACGTCTTGAAGAATGGCGAGACCGCCCTCCCCGCCTCGTATCAACGCGCATTCGACAACGCGGTGAAAGTCCGCGATGTCATTCGCCGCACCGCCAAACCCGGGAAAACAGCCCAAGCGATGCTCGACGTCGTCAACGCTGCCATCACCCAAAGCGGCGTGCAACCGATGCGCGGGTTCAATCAGCCGCGGAGCGACGATTCCATCGAATTCATCATTGGATGTCACTCGGTCGGCGATTGGGGACACGGCATCGGACCGTCGATGGCGTTCTTCAATCCGACGCGCCTCAAGTTCGAGATGCGGCCATCGAATCTCTTTTCCATCGAGCTGTTCGCGTACACGCCGATTCCCGAGTGGGGAGGCAAGAAGTTGCGCATTCCATTGGAAGACGACGCGACGATTACCGCGCGCGGTGTCGAGTGGGTCTATCCGATCAATCAGCGTATTCTGCTCATCAAGTAGCGCGCGCGTTGCGATATAAGAACAAATCGCCCCCGCAACTTCAGCAGTTGCGGGGGCGATCTGATTCAGTGCTAGCTCGTCGAACCTGCTATCTCGTTAGGCGCTACCACCCGCGTCCGTAAACCTGGCGCTGGCAGACTCGCGAAATCCGTTCGCGCTCGCGGGCGACGTCGCGCGCGTCCCAGCGATCATAACGATCGTAGCGATCGTTGCGGCTGTAGCGCGACGACCTCCACAGGTCGCGTTCGCACTGCTGCTCGCGCTTGCTCAATTCACGCTCACGACGCGCCTGCTCTTTCTGCCAGTGGCGGTCGTTTCGGCGGTCGTTTCGGTCGTCGTATCGGTCGTCACGGCGATCGTTTCGTGCGTCATATCGATCATCACGATCGCGGCGCCCGCGGTCATCACGCTGCCAGTCCCAGCTCCCATCGCGGCGATCGCGGTCCCGGCCGCGCTCCACCTGGCCAGGCTGACCGCGGACGATCGGACCAGTGGACTGCGCGTGAGCAAGCACCGGGGCTGCACTCAACATCGATCCAACGACCAGCGCCAACATCTTCACACGCATGAGATCCTCCATCCAAAGACATACTTCCGTTCGAGCTTAGCGCCCTCGCGCTGAGGCTCGCATTCGTACAGAGGCATGAGCGGTGCCATCTGATACCGGCCCTTGGCACATCTCTAACTCATTGCCAATAAGCGATCTACACATTTTTGCGCAGCGTCCGATAGCTCAGAATGTCGCCATGCGAGGACGAAACGATGTCCGCCCGTCGGCACGTGTTCCTTCGATGAGAGCTTCGGCCATTCGGCCAAGAAACTGTGCGTTCCCTAGCGATTCTTCGCGCGCGAAGAGCGAGGTGTGGCGGTGCTCGCAGCGAGTCGTTTGGGTGCCACGAGTCGCCACGCGTCCTCCAGAAGCATCGCCAGTTCTCCCCAGTCCGTTTCCTTCCCCAGCCAGACGCCCACCCATCCACTCGGTCCAACATATGGGGGAACGAAAAACCGATGGGGAGCTGCCTTCACCATGAGCTCCTGATTTCCAGGCGCAGCCTTGATCCAAATCCCGTGGCGGCCGTCGCCGTGATGGGTCGCGCCGTTGGCGAACATAGCGAACATCTTCTTCCGCACGCGGAAGGTCGGCTCTCCCCACGCCTCGACTTCCTGCGCCTCGGGGAGCGCAAGCGCGAGTTTTCGCGCGCGAACGAAAGGAGAAGGAGGCATGGGCCGATGCTGTGCCTAACGATTCGCGACGCCGCTTCTCAGGCGCCCTAACAATTCGTAGCCGAACGGCCAATCGCCGAGTCCACTGGCGCCATTGATATGCCCCATGTCGCCAATGTTCACAAATTCACTCCCCCAAGCGTCGGCGTACGCACGTGCCGTTTCAAGTGAGACGTATTCGTCGTTGGCGCTCGCAACGACAATGCTCGGGAAAGAAAGTCGGTGCATGGGGACCGGGGCAAAGCCAGACGGCCCCGGCGGATACGCCGGCCCGGTCGGGTCCGAAGGAGCGACGATCAGTGCGCCTCTCACCTTCGCCAACTGCTCCGCACTCGCGTCTTTTGCCCAGTGCGCGACCATGATGCACGATGACGAATGCGACACGAGCACGACGGGCGTGTCACTGCCGCGAATGACATCGTCGAGCGTCGCGACCCACTCGTCACACACGGGCTCTGCCCAGTCGCGCTGCTTCACGCGCTGACAACTTGCATCGAGTCGCTCCCATCGGCTCTGCCAGTGCTCCGGGCCAGAGTCGTAGAGGCCTGGAAGGATGAGCGTCCGAACGCGCCCCGCCGCTTCCTGCTGCGTTGCAGCTGCAGCCCCGCGGGCAAAGGAAATGAAATCGACAGGCGCCGGCTCTTCGCCGGCCGAGCGCAGCAGGAGGTTGATCTTTCCGCGGTGGTACTGCCCATGCAGGGCGACATGCACGAGGATGTCGTCCATTCGCGTGACGAACGACTTCCCGGCAGAGTTGGTATAGCGAACTTCTTCGGTGAGGGATTCGGGCGAGAGCCCACGCAAGAGTTGATCGTATTCGTGCCTAACGCGCTCGCCCAACACCGCCACCTGCTCTATCGTTAGGCTCGGCCACACCGCGCTGTGCGAGGGACGCCGCTCGATGCGCGCCAACCATACCTCTTCTGCGCCAATGACGTGGGCGTATTCCCGCATGGCATCGGGAACCCGCTCGCCGGCAACGCGCAGCGCCTCGAGCACGAGTACATCGCTCCACTCCATGTGTCTCCACATGCGGCGGAGTTGATCGAGCGCAGTCACCATAGACATGAAAATCGGGCTGGGAGTTCGTGGACGAGCGCCTAACGCACCCAGACCTTCTTGGTTGGTAAGGCATCGCGATCGACGATGATCCCGCGCGCAATGACCGTCTCCAGTTTGCGGATGTTGGAGATGTCTTGCGTTGGATCTGCGGTGAGAATGAGCATGTCGGCCGACTTGCCGCGCTCGATCGTCCCGTAGTCGTCGAGCGCATGGCTCGAGAGCGCACCATTCTTCGTTCCAGCGGTGATGGCCTGAAGCGGCGTCATTCCCAGTTCGACGAGACCTTCGATGGCGGCGATGGAGCCGGTCCCGGGATCTTGCCACGCGGGTTTCGGATCTCGACGAAACTCCGGCGCCTGCCCCAAGTAGTTGTCGGTGCCGATGGTCGTGACACAACCGCCACGAATGAGACGCTGGGCGTTCAGGCGGCGAATCTCCATGCCCCGATCGCCCAGATCGCGCTTCTTCTCCGCTTCGGTACGCGCGCGCTGCACGATTCCTTTAGTGCGTGCCGAGTCTTCGCGTGCCTGACGAGTCGAGTCGGCGGTGCGGCGTTTGCGATCGTATTCCTTCCACGGCGCACCGGTCATGGTGTTGGCGAGCATCGCGCAGACGACTTTTCGATCGGCGTACTCCTTCACGATTTCATCGGAGATCGGGACATCGAGCACTTCCGGATGCTGCACGAGATCGACCCCCGCGCGCAGCGACATCAGAATTCCCTCGGGAGTCGTCGAGTGCGTCTCGGCCACCTTTCCGCGAGCGTGCACCGTCTCGACAATTGCGCGCTGCGCGCGTTCCGAGAATCCGATGAACACCGGATCGCCAAAGTGCGACGTGCCGCCGTACTTGAGGAAGTCCGGTCCACGATCGAGGTAACGCCCGATGGCGGCTCGGAGCGAGTCCGGACCCATGTTCACCAATTCCTCGCCGGCACCCTGCGTAATCGCATCGTTCATCTGCTCTTGAAGCAGCGAGAGATTTTCTGGCTGCCGCCCGGTGAACGAAAAGGACCACGGCCCTCCCCAACCAACAATGTTGCCGGCCACGTACATCCGGGGTCCAATCGCGTCGCCGCGGCGAATCATGTCGCGCGCCTTGGTGAGAGGGCCGAGCATTCCGTACGAATCGCGAATGGTCGTGACGCCGTTCTTGAGGTGCAGTTGGGCCGCCTCGACCACAACATCGACGAAGCGGTCTTCGTAACGCGCGAAGTTTTCGAGCCCGCTGTAGATGGAGACGTGAACGTTGGAGTCGACGAAGCCGGGGGTAACCCACTTCCCTTTTGCGTCGATCACGCGCGCTCCTTTCGGTACCTGCACATCAGCGCGCGGGCCAACCGCGGCGATGCGGCCGCTGCGCACAAGGATCGAGGCGTCGGTGAGCGGCGTGCCACCGTTTCCATCAATCAGGGTTGCGCCCACGATGGCGAAAACCGAATCCGCGCGCGCTGTCGACGGTGCGGCGGCGCGCTGGGCCATTCCGCGCGTGGTAACGACAAGAGACGCGAGCAGCGCAAGGCGGAGAAAACGAGGCATACGTCGCAGGTGGTTCGAGTGCGTGAGGCAATGCGAGAGTGACGAGGAACGACGGCGCAAGCGCGCGCGGCGAAGTTGCGGCGCGCACGCCGTCGCGACAAGCGTGTCGCGACGATTTCGAAGAATGCATTCACTGGCGCAGAGGTGGTACGGGAGGGCACAATTGCGCGCTAGACGGCGTTGCGCATCTGTCGCGCGCCAAGCGCTCCATTCCCCCTATGTCCTGCATGCAACGTCGATTGGTCAGCTTGTGCCGGACCGCGCGATTCAAGATCTCGGCACGCGCACTTGCCGCGACACACCTAACGATTGCTCTTGCGTTAGGCACGCGCGCGATGGCGCAGGAGAGTGCGTCGTCGAACGCGACCGTCACTGCCCTTCGATTCGGTAAAGTCGTCGACATGAAGGGAAACCCCACTCCCGATGGTGTGGTGATCGTGCGTGGCGACCGCGTCGAACGCGTCGCACGCGGTGACGCAGGAGTTCCGGCCGGCGCGAAAGTCATCGACCTGAGACCGCTTACCGCCATTCCCGGGTTGATCGACGCGCATACCCACATGACGTACTACTGGGATCGCGCTAAAGGAACGCAGCCGTGGAGCAGGCTCGGCGCATTTTCAACGCCAGTTCTGGTCTATCTCGCCCAGGAAAACGCGCGCCGATCGTTGGAGGCGGGGGTGACCACAGTTCGCGACCTCGGTGGCGTGGATTATGGCGACATCGCCATGCGCACGTTGATCAATCGCGGTGCGATGCTCGGTCCGCGCATGTACGTCGCTGGGCGCGGATTGCACATCTCGAACGCACCTATTCCCGCGGGAAGCTCGCGTTTCGACAACGGACGAGCCGACGGGGTCGACGGCGTGCTGTTCGCCGCGCGCCAACAACTCGCGGCCGGTGCCGACTGGATCAAGATGTACGGCTCGACCGGGAGCGATCAGGACGTCAGCGGTTTTGAAACATTCACGTTCGACGAGATGAAAGCTGCGGCCGACGTGGCTCACCAGGCCGGCAAGCGGATCGCCATTCATTCATACGGGCCAGACGGCGCGCGAGACGCCGTGCGCGCCGGGACTAACTCTGTCGAACATGCGACGGACATGGATGACGCGACGATCGCCGAAATGGCGAAGCGTGGCACCGTGTACGTCCCGACAGTCGATCACAATCGCTACTACATCGATCACCGAGCCGAATTCGGATATGACGATGCCGTCGTGGCCCGCCTCACCGATTACATCGCGCGCAATTTCGAGACGATGAAGAAGGCATATCGCGCTGGCGTCATCATGGCGATGGGGAGCGACGCGGTGTTCACCGGCTTCGGCGAGAATTCTCGTGAACTCGAGTGGTTCGTGAAAGCGGGGATGACGCCAACGCAGGCGCTGGCTACGGCGACGACCAACGGCGCCCTTTTACTTGGACTCCCCGACAAGCTTGGCGCGATCGCGCCTGGATATCTTGCCGACATCGTTGCGGTCGAGGGTGATCCGACAGCGGATATCCAATCCGTCACTCGCGGGGTGCGATGGGTGATGAAGGGGGGCGAGGTGGTGGTCGATCGTCGCACAAGTCGTTAGGCACATGGTAATGCTCGAGTCGTTAGGCGGATCGTTCACTACGCATCACACACGCTACCACCGTCCAATTCCGTGACTTCATCCCTATCCGCACCGCAGCAAGCGGCCGTCGACAGCGTCTCACTGGTCGAACCGTGGAGCCTGATCGAGCGATTCACCACGCTTCGCCGCGAACACCCCACCGACGTCGGCACCGCCGCTGACGAAATCGTCGCACGACTCCAGCGACTTGGGGTCCCGGTGGAGGTGCACACACCGTCGCTCTTTCTCTCGTTGCCCGGGAAGGCGAGTGTGACGGCGGGAAGCGCGACGTATCGCGCAAAACCGATGGCAATGTCCGTCGCATTCCCAAAGGGCGTCACCGCGCCGCTGGCATACGTCCCGGCTCGTTATGCAAAAAATGCCGACGAGATGTTCACCAAAGGGTTTGTCAGCGATACGGAAGAGGATCTGCGTGGCAAGATCGTGTTGAGCGAAGGGTTTGGAATGCCGGGAAAGGTTTCGTACTTCGAACAGCGCGGCGCGATTGGAATGATTGCCGTCAATCCCGGCGCCAATCCGCACTGGGGCATTTGCACGACGGTGTGGGGAACGCCTGATCTGCGCGATCTACCGCGCAAGCCGAAGATCGCCGTGGTCGCAGTGAGCAATCCAGACGGAAACGCGCTCATCGAGTTGGCGAAGAAAGGTGAGAGCATCACGCTGGTGAGCGAAACAACTGAGGGATGGTGGGACTCACCCATTCCCGTCGTCACGATCCCCGGCACCGATGAGCCAGACAAGTTCGTCCTTCTGCACGGGCACTATGACTCGTGGGATTTTGGAATCGGCGACAACGCCGTTGGTGATGCGACGCTCCTCGAAGTTGCGCGCGTCCTGTGGAATCACCGAGCCTCACTCAAGCGCTCGGTGCGAATCGCGTGGTGGCCCGGTCACTCCACGGGACGTTATGCTGGCAGCACGTGGTTTGCCGACCGCTTCGCCATTGACCTATACGAGAATTGCATCGCGCAGGTGAATTGCGATTCGCCAGGGTGCCGTTGGGCGACGGAGTACAAGGACATCTCGTGGATGGACGAGACCGAGGCGTACTGCCAAGGGGTGATTCGTGCCGTCACTGGACAAGAGTCGCAGGGCGAACGTCCGCACCAGGCGGGCGACTATTCCTTCAATAACATCGGGATCTCGTCGTTCTTCATGTTGCTCTCGACGATGAAGGATTCGCATCGCGAGGAGTTGGGCTATTACGCGGTCGGGGGGTGCGGCGCAAACATCGCGTGGCACACCGAAGAGGACCTGATTCACATCGCCGATCGTGAGATTCTTGAGAAGGACATCAAGATCTACCTCGCGGCGGTGATGGGTGTCGCCAATGCCGTTGTGGCGCCGTTCAATTTCCGGAAGACGCTGCGAACCTTTAGTCAGACTCTCGACAAGTACGAACAGGGGAGCGGCGGCGCGTACACGTTTGCAGCGGCACGCGAAGCCATTGGCGCGCTCGATGCGTCGCTCGAGCGCTTTGGCGTTCACGCCTGCGAGGTCGCTGCGCAATCGGTGAGCGACGCGCGCGTGCGGCGCACCAACGAAGTGATTCGTCGGCTGGCGCGCCTTCTGGTGCCCGTGAACTACACGCGCGGACCCGAGTTCTTTCATGATCCGGCCGAGACCACGCCGGCGCTTCCGGATCTTGCTGTCGCGCTGAGTGCACCGTCGATGGACGCAGGCGACATCGGCTTTCTGAAGACGCATCTCATGCGTGGTGAGAATCGTCTTGTCGCGGCGCTGCGCGACGCGCGGCGCGCGGTCGAGGAGGCAATGGCGTGACGGGGTCGGAGGAGGAACGCGACCGGAGGTGGGCACCGCCGGAGCGTGGAAGGCCGGTGCGTGGAGGGCCGGGGGATTCGATGCCGGTGCGTGGGCAGCCGGAGCGTGCGAAGCCGGCGCGGGGGACGCCGGCGCGGGGGACGCCGGTGCGTGGGAAGGATGACGGTCGCGGCGGATTGGTGCGGGCGTTTCGCGCACCGTGTGCGAACGTGTTGTTCGGGGGGGGCCCCCGCGCCCGCGCCCGCCCCCGCGCCCTCGCCCTCACGCTCGCCCTCGTCGCCTCCGTCGCCTCCGTCGCCTCCACCGCCTGCGGGGACCATCGCGCACGCAACTCCTCCCAAACCGCCAACGCCGACTCCGTTGCGGCTGGCGGCATCCTCCGCATCCCGCTTATCAACGATCCAATCCTCGACCCCGTCATTGCGCCCGACCTGGGATCGGTCATCGTCAACAAAGTCCTCTTCCCCGGACTCGTTCGCCCTAACGAACAACTGCGCCCAGAACCAGATCTCGCGCTTTCGTGGGAAGAGAGTCCCGACGGACTCACCTATACCTTCGCACTTCGCCCCGGCGTTCAATGGCACGACGGCAAGCCGTTCACCGCGCGCGACGTCAAGTTCACCTTCGACCAGATCACCGACCTTCGCTCCGGTTCGCGACTGCGGTCGGACTTTGCCGCCATCGCCGGCGTCGATGTCGTCGATTCGCTCACGGTGCGCTTTCGGCTCCGCGCGCCGTTCGCGCCCTTCTTGACACTCCTCGGCTACAACGCGGGAATCCTCCCGGAGCACAAACTCTCCGGTGCGCCGCTCACGCAGGCAACCGACTTCAATCGCGCGCATCCCGTCGGCACGGGCCCGTTCATGGTCGAGGAGATCGTGCCCGGTGCGTCGCTCACGTTGATTCGCAATCCGAAGTACTTCGGTCACGCGCCGAAACTTGATCGCGTCGTCTTCAAGATCGTTCCCGACATCAATGCGCAGGTCGCGCAGTTGCGCGCCGGTGAACTCGATCTCGTCACCATCGAACCGGCAAACCTCGCCAGTGTGAACGGAGTCGAAGGGGTCTCGGTGTTGCAGGTGCCCGTAGTGCAACACACGTACGTGGCCTTCAACAACACGTCGCCACTCTTCTCCTCACCGGTCGTTAGGCGCGCCCTGGGGTACGCGGTCAACCGCGGCGCCATCATCAAGGGCGTTTTGCGTGGCTACGCCGACACGGCTCGCGGCACCATCCCCGTCGCGCTCACGTCGTACTACGATTCCAGCATCGCCCCTGTACCCTATGCGCCGGATTCTGCCCTCGCCCTGTTGGCCACGGTGGGCTGGACGCGCGGTGCCGATGGCAAACTGCACGATGCAGCAGGCAAACCCTTCACGTTCGAGCTCCTCGTTGGCAAGGGAAACCCAACGTACGAGCAAGCCGCCCTCGCCGTGCAGCAGGACTTGCAGCAACTCGGGATGAATGTCACGCTGCACACACTCGAATTTGCAGCGCTGGTGCGCGATCGGATTCTCCCCGGTCGATTTGATGCAAACTTGATTTGGTGGACCACTCCACCCGATCCCGACCAGTATGCCTTCTACCACACGGGCCAGGATAACAATAACGTCCGGTGGTCGAATCACGTCGCCGATTCTCTGCTCGAACTCGGCCGGTCCACGCAAGACACGCTGCTCCGACGCGAGATCTACCGCGCGTTTCAGCGCCTCGAGCGCGACGATCCCCCCGTGCTCGTCCTCTTCTATCCTCGGGAAATACAAGCGGTCTCGGCGCACCTCGCCGGCTTTCCCGCATTAGGTATTCGCGACGCGCTACGCCACAGCGAGCGGATCGCCATGCGCGTGCACTGAGCGGCCGATGACGGCGTTTCTCTTCCGTCGTCTCGCACACGCCGCGCTCGTGCTCCTCGTCGTTTGCACGGTCACATTTGGCATCGTGCACGCAGCCCCCGGCGGTCCCTCGCTCCTCGCCGACCCCAAACTCTCCGTCGCCGAGCGACAGGCGATTGAGCAGCGACTCGGTCTCGACCGGCCGGTCGCAATGCAGTACGTGTACTGGCTGTCGAATCTCGTCCGCGGCGATCTCGGAGATTCCTTCTCATACCAGACGCCCAACATCACCACGATTGCTGCACGCCTTCCAAACACCGTGCTGCTCGCAAGTGCCGCGCTTCTGCTTTCCATCGTTGTCGCACTTCCGCTCGCTGCGATGTGCGCCGCGCGCCCCAATAGCTGGCTCGACCGCATCGTTGGAGTCGTGACATTCGGAACTATGGCGATGCCCGCATTCTGGTTAGGCATCGTACTCATTCTCGTATTCGCCGTGCGTTGGCACTTATTCCCCGCTGGAGGTGTCGCAACTGTCGGTGGGGACGACGGCATCGGAGATCGGATTCGACATCTCATTCTTCCGACGCTCGTGCTGGCGGCGGCTGGCACGGCGGAACTCCTGCGATATGCGCGCTCAAGCGCGCGCACCATCTACGCGCTTCCGCTCGTGCGTACGGCGCGCGCGAAGGGAGTCGGCGAAGTGGATGTGCGCTGGCGGCATGTGATGCGCAATGCTCTCCTCCCCATCGTCACCATCATCGGGTTGCAGCTGCCGAGGCTTGTGGGGGGGGCAGCAATCACGGAAACCGTTTTTTCCTGGTCTGGTATGGGGCGCCTGGGGATCGAAGCTGCTCTCTCGCGCGATTACCCGCTCGTCATGGCCATCACGCTGATCGTCTCCGCCGGCGTTCTTCTGACTTCGATTGTCGTGGATCTGTTGTACTTCGCGATCGACCCTCGCATCCGTCCCGAGTGATGGCGTCGCCCATCGTCGAAGGCGCCACGGTGCCTAACGAGTCAGCGCTCCTGGCGTCGAGCGACGGGCAGCCGCTGTGGCGCGATTTGCGCGCGTCAAGCGGCGCCGCAGTGCTCGTGCTCGTGGCACTGGCGGCGCTCGTTGGACCGTTCGTGCATCGACTCGATCCCAATCTTCTCGACTTGGGAAGCGCCGGACTCTCGCCCAGCGCTGGCCACCCGTTAGGCACCGACGAGTCAGGACGCGACGTGTTGGCGCGCATCCTGGTCGGAGGGCGTGTCTCGCTCTCCGTCGGCTTCGCCGCGATGTTCGTCTCCGTCGTCCTCGGCACGACGCTCGGCTCGATCGCCGGCATGCGTCGCGGCTGGCTCGATACCTTCATCATGCGCATCACCGATGCATCACTCTCGATTCCGACCATCTTCGTCGTCATCTGCGTCCTGACGTTCATCGGGACGTCGATTCCAACGTTGGTGCTGGCAATTGGCGCTACCTCATGGATGGGACTCGCGCGGCTCGTACGAGGAGAGCTGCTGAGTATTCGCGAGCTTCCGTTCACCGAAGCGGCAGCCGCGTTAGGCGAACGTCCACTTCCGCTGTTTGCGCGACATCTCCTTCCCCACCTCTGGCCCGCGATCCTGGTGAACGCGACGCTCGGAGTCGGCACCGCCATTCTCACCGAGTCGGCGCTCTCTTTTCTCGGCCTGGGGGTTCAGCCTCCGGCGGCGTCGTGGGGGAATATGTTGAGCGGGGCACAGAACTACATGTTCAACTACCCGTGGCTGGCGATCTACCCCGGTGCGATGATCGTGGTGACCGTGGTCGCGATCAATCTTCTCGGCGACGCACTTTCGGATCGTTGGCATCGGTCAGTGTAGTCGCTTTACAGTCACCTTCTTTCGATCCCGGCCGGCCAAATGCCTAACGCGCGCATTCTACTCGCACTCGCACCGCTCGCATTCGCGTACGCCGTCTCCAGCGCGTCGGCGCAAGCGCTTTCCTTCACACCAGAGGAAACATCGATTGCCGATGTGCATGCGGCATTCCGTGCGGGCACGATCACTTGCCGATCGTTAGTCTCAGCGTATCTGCGCCGTATCGAAGCGTATGACAAGAACGGCCCCGCCATCAACGCCATTATCACGATCAATCCCGCAGCGCTTACCACCGCTGACTCGCTCGATCGTCGTTATGCACGCGAGGGACTCATCGGGCCACTCCACTGCATCCCGATGATCGTGAAGGACAACTTCGAGACGATCGACATGCCCACCTCCGCGGGCAATCTCGCGCTCTCCACGTGGCGCCCAACGCGTGACGCGACGATGGTACGACGGATCCGTGAGGCCGGCGCAATCGTCCTCGCGAAGTCGAACATGGCCGAACTCGCATTCTCCCCCTACGAAACGGTCAGCTCCGCGCTCCCGGGTTACACGAGAAATCCGTATTCGCTCGATCGTGTCACCGCCGGCTCGAGTGGCGGGACGGCCGCCGCGATCGCCGCGTCGTTCGGCGTTGTGGGACTCGGGACCGATACCGGAAACTCGATACGTGGTCCGTCGTCGCATCAAGCGCTAGTCGGTATACGCTCCACGATGGGATTCACGTCGCGCATGGGCGTCGTTCCGCTGGTCAGTTCTTCAGACATCGCCGGCCCCATGGCGCGCTCGGTTGCAGATGCGGCGGCGGTTTTTCAAGTCGTCGCTGGAGAGGACGCCGGCGATCCGGTTACCGCTGCGTCACACGGGCGACCGATTCCTCGTTATGCAGACTCGCTCCGCGTCGATGGATTGAAGGGGGCGCGCATCGGAATCGTTCATCTCGCATACGATACCCCAACGCTCGACAGCGAAATCAAGGGACTCTTTGCGCGTGCGCTTGCCGATATGGCGCGTCAAGGCGCCACCATCGTCGATCCATTCGTGATTCCGGGTCTCGATTCGCTTCGGCGCATCCCCGCGAGCGGAGTCTGTTTTCCCTTTCGCGCCGACTTCGAAGGGTACCTAACGAGTGTCGCTTCGTCGCATCCGCCGGTGAAGTCGGTAAGCGATATCCTCAAATCGGGACGCTATCATCCATCAGTTCAGGTACGACTCGAATCCGCACGCAACGACACCGTGCCGCCCGCGGCAAACCCTGCGTGTAAGGCACGCGAAAATTTCCGTGAGCAGGTTCGCCAGCTCGTTAGGCGCGCCATGGACGCTGAGCACATCGACGTCATCGCGTATCCAACATGGAGCAATCCGCCCCGGCTCATTGGAGACCTGAATACGCCCGCCGGCGACAACTCTCAGTTCTTCTCACCCACGACGGGCTTCCCCGCCATCACCGTCCCCATGGGGTATTCCCGCGGAACCCTCCCCGCCGGACTGCAGCTCTTCGCGCGCCCATACGCCGAAGGGACGCTTTTTCGCCTGGCGTATGCATACGAGCAGGTCACGCATCATCGCCGTCCGCCGGCGAGCACTCCTCCGCTCCGCTAATCGCCCGCGGGCTATCGCGCGCCCGCGGACCGCTAAATTCCTGCGTATGCCACTCCTTCCGCTCTTTGGCCATGAGAACCTGCAGGAGCGACTGCGTTCGGCGCTCGACCGACAGGCGCTCCCGCAAAGCCTTCTCCTGCACGGTGAGGAGGGAGTGGGAAAGCAGCGCCTCGCGCTCTGGCTCGCCCAGCTTCTCCTCTGCCAAGCGCCTGGCGCACCGTGCGGCGTGTGCATGCACTGCCGATACGTGCTGGAAGTCCGACACCCCGATCTCCTCTGGGTCTTTCCGCGCCCTCGCTCCAAAGACGCCGACGCCTCGTCTGACGAGATTCGCTTGGAGCTCGGCAACGCTGGGGCCGATCGCGCAGCGCAACACGGCCTCTACGCCCCGCCTCCAGGCAGCGACGGCATCTACGTCCAGATAATTCGATCGTTGGTGCAGCAGAGCTCCGTGACGCCGGCGCTTGCAAAGCGCAAAGTCTTCGTGGTGGGCGACTGCGACCGAATGGTCGCGCAAGAAGGAGCCGATCAGGCAGCCAATGCCTTTCTCAAACTTCTCGAAGAGCCGCCGTCGGACACCTTCCTCATTTTGACGACGTCGGCCGCCGGGGCTCTCCTCCCCACCATTCGCTCACGAGTCGTCGCCCTGCGCGTCCCCCCGCTTTCCTCGGCCGAGGTGCGCGCGTGGTTGGTGCAAGCCGAAGTGAAGTCGGAGCTCGAAAAACTCGAGCTTTCCGATTCGCTCGATTCTCGCGTTAGGCTGGCCGCTGGAGCGCCGGGACGACTGCTCGCGTCAGTCTCAACTGCCTCCGCCGCGGAGACTGCTCGTTCCTTCATTGAAGTCGCACTTTCGGGCGATCGAGGAAAGGCGCTTCGGTTCGCCCTGAAGCAGGGTGCCGCCGGCGCGCGCGGGAGCTTTTCGGACACGCTCGACGCGCTCACCGTCGCGCTCCACGAACGAGCACGCGCTGCTGTCCAAGCGTCTGACGAACCCGCGGCCCGAAATTCAGCTCGCGCAGTGGCGTTGGTGGAGGAGTCAAAGCTCATGGCCGGTGGCAACGTCAACCCGCAGCTCATCTCGGCGTCACTCCTGAGCGCGCTCTCCAAGGTGCTCTCCGCCTAACGTGGAGCGAGTCTCGGTCGCCAGCCGCAACTGGCGACGCATTCGTGTTTCCGGACAAGTAACCCAGCTGCAACGAGCACCCGCGACCGTTGCATCGTCCCCTCAAGTAATCGGCGACATTATGAGCGACCTCTCACACGTTGATGCGTCGGGTCAGGCCCGGATGGTGGATGTCTCCGCCAAGCAAAGCACCGACCGCCTGGCGCGCGCGGAGGGCGTCATTCGAATGCGCGCCGCCACACTCGAGGCGATCAGGGCGAATCAGATCGCTAAAGGCGATGTGCTTTCAGTGGCAAGAATTGCCGGCATCATGGCGGCAAAAAAGACCTCAGATCTGGTCCCGCTCTGCCATCCTATCTCCTTGACCGACCTACAGCTGCAATTCGTGCTCGACGATTCGCTGCCGGGAATTAGGGTTGAGGCGACGGCAAAAACGACCGCTCAAACGGGTGTTGAAATGGAGGCCATAATGGCCGTAAGTGTGAGCCTGGTCACAATTTATGACATGGCCAAGGGGGTGGATAAGGGAATGGAGATCGGGCAGATTTCTCTCGTTGAGAAGCGCGGCGGAAAGAGCGGGGTTTGGGTTCGGGGTTCGATTCCTGCCGATTGAACGAGAGAAGCATCGCGCTTTGGATCGTCGAAGCCGCTTTGCCTCTTCCTTCGACATAGAGGTGAAAATGCACGATCTCAGCGATACGCAGCGCCGTCGATCAGACCGAGCGCGACGCAGGCGCAGAGTACAGGGTGCAGTGATGCTGTTGGGGGTGCTGACGACCGGCGCCCTCGCTTCGCGAAACTGGGAGCCGAAACTCGCTGCTGGCGCGACGCACGAAGGACACACGGTTGCTGACCGCGCCGAGATTGTCAGGTTGAATGCTCAGGTCGAGAGAGCGCGCGGTGATCTGAAGTTGGCCTCGGCCCAGCTTGAACGGTGGAACCGGATTTTTCAGTACTCTCACCGGTATCGTATCGCCGCCGATCTCGCAGCCTCCGTCTACGACGCCGCTCTTCTGGAGCACGTCGATCCGGAGTTGGCATTCCCGCTCGTCCGTCTGGAATCAGAATTCCGCGACACAGCGCGTAGCTCCGTGGGAGCGATCGGGCTCACTCAGTTGATGCTCTCGACTGCCAGATTTTACGATCCGGATATCACGCGCGAGAAGCTTTACGATCGCGACACCAATCTTCGCATTGGCTTCCGTTATCTCCGCGACTTGATTCGTGAGCAGCGCGGCGATGTACGCATGGCACTGCTCGTCTACAATCGCGGTCCGGCTGCGGTTGAAGCGGCCAAGGAGCTCGCCTTGGACGTTTCGAACGGTTATGACCGAATCGTGATGAAAGGATACCGCGGCAAAGGGACGCTCGACTGATCGCGCCTCTCCGACGCTAGCGCCGTTTGGAGGAAGCGGCCGCCTTCTTTGCAGAGGCGGCCGTTTTCTTTCCACCGCTGGAACGTCCCGACGTCGCGGCACGTGATTTCGAGGACTTTGACTTTGAGCTTTTGGCGCTTCGCGACGTTGCGGCCTTCGGTCGGCGTGCCGATGAGGCTCGGCTCGCACCTCGTACGATGATCGTCTGCCCCGGGTAGATGACGCGCTTGTGCAGGCGGTTGAGCGAGGCCAGCGACGACACACTGGTGTGGTATTTCTTGGCGATCGAGCCTAACGTCTCACCTCGACGGACCACGTGGGTGACGCGATCGCGTCCCGACGACGATCCATAGCGTTCGATGGCCGGATCCGGAATGTCGAGCGCCCCTGCGACGACCGCCGACGACGGAATCAGAAGGTCCTGGCCTGGCGCGAGTCGCCCGGACTTGTTGGAGCGCGCATCGCGATTGTACCAGCTGAGCTGGCGCGCGGAGAGCCCGAACTGCGAGGCCACCGAGGCCAGGGTGTTCCCTTTCTTGGTCGTTAGGCGCGTGAACGCCTCGACGTCCTCGTGTGGCAGTGACGAGAAGGAAGCAGCAAAGCCCGCCTCCTTTCCAACCGGAAGTCGCACCCAGCTCGTTGCACCTGGCGGTGTGAGTCCGCGAAGATACTGCGGATTGAGATCGAGGACATCACGAAGGGTCATTCCGATCGCCTTGGCGACGGCAGCGAGAGGCGTTCCTTCCGGGACCAAGACGGAGTCATATGCCAGCGGTGCGAGCGAATCGAGGTGAATCCCATAACGCGAGGGACTCTTTCCGATCAGCGCGGCGGCGATGAGTTGCGGCACATAGTTCTTCGTCTCGGCGCGGAGATACCCTTGGTCGGCGAGCGCGAAGAAACAGTCTTCGCCGGAGACCTCTTCGAGCTCCTGATCGTACTTCTTGAGTCCACGGGAGACGCGCCCCGGCCCGCCGTTATAGGCAGCGGCCGCGAGATACAACGATCCAAACTGGTCGCGCAGGTCGGCGATGAAACGCGCCGCGGCGCGCGTCGACTTCACGGGGTCACGACGTTCATCGACCCACCAGTCCACGCGCAGCCCGACCCCTCGTGCAGTGGAACTCATGAACTGCCACATCCCCACTGCGGCCGCGCGAGAGTAGGCGTGTTCATCGAAGCCACTTTCCACCAGCGCCAGGAAGTACATGTCCTCGGGAATTCCCTGCGCGCGGAAGATGTTGCGAATGATGGGCTCGAATCGCTTGCCACGCTGAAGTCGCGAGACGAAGTGTTCGCGCGCCGACCCTAGAAAGAGATCGACGTATCGCGCGACGTTCTGCTGAGTCATGTACGACTCGACATCGATGTCCCACCGAGTCGTCGCGTCGGGCATCGACATCGAGTCAACGTCGACAAGCGCTGATCCTTTCGCGATCGAGTCCGGAACGCCGAAAATGGTGCTCGTTAGGGATATCGCATCCGCCAGATGCCGGTCGATGCTGTCGCGGGTTGCGCCCTGGGGGACGAGGACATCTCCGGCCGCGGCACTCGGAAGAGCGTCCTTCGCGCCGGCAGACGCCGCGGCGCTAGCCTCTGGAGGCGAGGGATTTGTCCGCGCCGGGGCGGGACTCTTGGCGGGCGGCGGTACGATTGGGGTACACGCCAGCGCGGCCGCCAATGTGACGACTGTCGTTAGGTTCCGGGGACGAGCGCGTGAAATAATGGCTACCTCCTTCCGGCTGCGCGATGCGCAATCTGACACGCGACCGCCGCGATGGGAACCGCTCGCGCACCTGCATCACCCTCCCAATGCACGCGATTTTCGCCAGCGTGCGTCCTGCTCACGCGCCATAGGACACCGGATGACCGCTCCGGGTTTCCTGCCTAACTCCTCAGGAGATTTCTCCGCGGCGCGCGATGTAGTTCCCCAGCACTCGATTCGTTGCCTGCAGCGTCGCGATGACGGTCCCGCGCAATAGGTCTTCGTCGGCCAGGTGGCAGCCTAACAAGCGGCGTTCTCCGTCGCCGCGGCTGGACAGCACGCTGACGATGACCACATTGGCGTCGAAGGCGCGCATCTGCTTCACGCCGAGCAGCTCCAGCTGCAATTCTCCTTTGGAAAACTGCTCGATGGCGCGAAGTGTCGCTTCCGCAGCGAGACGAACGTCGCCAAGTGCGGTCGCGATGCCCTCGGCCACACCGATCACCGAATCTCCCGGCTCGTACTCCAACTCCACTTCAGCGCGACAGTGCGCCGTTCGAGACCGCTCGAACATGAATCGCGTAAAGCGCAAACGCTCACGACGCGACACCCCCGGCGTACCGCGCGGATTACTGAGTCCAGGGGTAAAGGTGAAGTCCGGATCCGTCACGAGACTTATCATCGGTCGAGGAAAATTGCCGAGCAAGAGTTGGCTTTGGTGGTCCCCTGTGACACGATTCACCCCCTCGTCAGGCAACGCGAGACGCCTGCACTACCCCACGTCGACACTCATCCTTTGCCGCATGACTGCCGTTCAACCGCGCATTCTCGTCGCCTTCGCCCTCCTCTGTGCCACGTCGATTCCCTTGTTTGCCCAGGGAAAGCGCGGCCAGGACGTCTCGTTTCAGGCACTTAGGTCACAAATCGAGGCGCGCGCCGCCGAAGCCTCGGGCAGCGTGGTTGGGGTCTACCTTCGCGACCTCAAGACCGGGAAGGAATTAGCCGTAAACGCCGACTCGTCGTTTCACGCGGCGAGCACCATGAAGGTCCCGGTGATGATTCAGTATTTCCGGGATCTCGACGCGAAGCGCATATCGCCCAAGGCCACGGTGCTTCTCAAGAATTCCTTCGCGTCGATCGTGGACGGTTCGCCCTACACGCTCGATGCCGGCGACGATTCCGATTCGTCGCTCTACGCGAAAGTCGGCTCGGAGGTGGGCGTGCGAGAACTCGTCGACCGGATGATCACCCGCTCCAGCAACCTGGCGACCAACACGGTGATTGCGCTGGTCGATCCGCGACGCGCCGACTCCACCGCACATGCCCTAGGCGCACGCAACATCCGCGTATTGCGCGGGGTCGAGGACAACAAGGCGTTTGCCGCCGGGAAGAACAACACGACCACTCCCCGCGACCTTGGGGCACTTCTCGCCGCCATCGAGCGAGGGAGCGCGGCGTCCAAGCGATCGTCGCGCGAGATGCTCGCGATTCTCGAGCACCAGGAGTTCAATGAGGAGATCCCCGCGGGACTTCCGCCCGGGACACGCGTTGCGCACAAGACAGGGTGGATCACCGGCACGTTGCACGACGCGGCCATTATCTACCCACCACACGGCACGCCCTTCGTACTCGTTGTCCTCACGCGTGCCATTCCCGACGAAAAGGTCGCGCGCGCGATCATTCAGGATATCGCGCGCTTTACCTGGCGCACGATGGTGCCTAACGCCTCACCGGCTTCGCGTTAGGCAATCAGGATTCCGCGCACCGCCTCGCGCGCGCGTTTGCGCGTCTCGGACGTCACGTCTGCGCGAGCCGCGTCGACGAAGGCGAGCGTGAAGGTCGAGCCGACGCCTAGTTCACTCGACACGGTGAGCTGCGCGCCAAGCATCTCACTCAGCGAGCGCGAGATCGCGAGACCCAGCCCGGTTCCGCCGAAGCGCCGCGACGTGCTGGTGTCGGCCTGTTCAAACGGCTGGAAGATCGCTTCGAGCCGCGCAGCCGGTATTCCAATACCGCTGTCGCGCACGCGCATGAGGCTTACGCTCCCATCGCCCTGCGTCTCCAATTCCACGGTCACTTCGCCCTCGCCGGTAAACTTGATGGCGTTCCCGACAAGGTTGATCAGGATCTGCCGGACCTTTCCCGCGTCGGTCGTCAGCGGCCTGGCGCGCTCAGGGCCACGATAGCGAAGCGCGATCGGCTTTACCGCAATCTGTCCTTCCAGTTGGCCTAACGTGTCCTGGATGAGCGCGACGATATCACACTCTTCCAGATCAAGCGCCGTATGCCCCGCTTCGATTTTCGAGATGTCGAGAATGTCGTTAATGAGCGTGAGCAGGTGGCGGCCGTTGGCGAGGACGCGCTCCTGCATCTCCAGTTCCGCTTTCCCGAGTTTGCCGCTGCGATTCTTGAGCATCACCGACGAAAAGCCAATCACGGAATTAAGGGGCGTGCGCAACTCGTGTGACATATTCGCGAGAAAGCGCGATTTCGTGACGCTCGCTTCGTGCGCGAGACGAAGCGCCTCCTGCAATTCCGACGTTCGCGCCGCTACCCGCGCATCGAGCTCCTTCAAGACTTCGTTGAGCTGGAGATTCAGCGTCTCCTTTTCCGCAACGACGCGCTGCGATTCTTGGTACGATGTGTGAAGTCGCGTGGCGAGGCGGCTCACCGTATCGTGCAAGGCAAGGAGTTCTTCGGGCGCTGACGGTGAAACGGCGGGGAGCGCCGTGCGCTCTTGCCGCACGTCGAAGGAATGGAGCCATGCGCTCATCTCCCGAAGCGGAGCGCGGACCTGCTCGGCGAGCAGCACGGCGACGACGATGCCGAGTATGAGCGCCACGGCGACGGCGAGTAGAATTGCGCTGCGTCTCGCCTGCACCTGCACGAACACCGCGTCGAGCGGCCGTTCGATGTAGACCCTCCACCCTCCACGCACGGCGATGGTCGCGGCAAGCGTTGTGCGCGCATTGAAGTACGGGATGGCCTGCAGACCGCGCTGCCGTTGCGTCTCGAATTGCCACCCGCGCGCGTTCATCCACGAAGTCGTTAGGCTGTCCGTGGCGTTGAGCGGAACTCCCAAGGAAGCATAGACCACGCGATTCGCCGTATCGACGATGACCGCGCGTCGTGAAAAGTTGCGTGAGCTGCTGAATCCACTGAACCCTGCGAGATCGAGCGACGCTTCCACAACGCCGCGCACGCCGCCGTGCCCATCACGGACGCGTTGCGCGATGGTGACGATCGGAATCGATGACGCCGCATCGCGATGCACACCAGTAACAATCGTCGAATCGGAGGTGAGCGCCGCGCGAAAAAATGACTCGTTCGCCCGCGACACTCCCCATGAGCTGCCGTTAGGCAGCCACGCCCCTTTCCGCGTGGTCGCCAGCAGCTTCCCCGTGCTGTCGAACGCGCTCAGCTCGGAAAGTCCCGGGTAGACGTCGTCCGTCAGCCGCAAAAGGCGCGTGACCGACGCACTATCGTTCAATTCCTCACGCGCAACAGAGCGCGCCAGCACCGATACGGCAATGCGGTGGAACCGCAGATGGTCGTCCACGTGGTTGCGCACGACCAACGCGTCCTCGGCAAGCGCGGTGCACGCATCCTCCAGCGTTGCGCGCTCGTCAATCCATCGATTCAAGACAGCGACCGTTGCCACCGGAAGCGCAGCAACAACGAGAAAGCCGGTAAGAATTCTCGTGTGGAGAGATCGAAACACGCGTGTTGAGTTGTCGGGGCCGAGAAGATGAGGGTTCACTCACTTTCGAAGTCTCGGCGCGAGCTTGGGCGAACTACACGGGGTGTTTCGCTGTACGCGCAGCCGGCCGTTTTTCGGCTGCCCGATGTATCGATGCCAGAACGCACAAAGCGGATGCAGCTTGTCGGCCGCATCCGCATGGGGAGATCTGTATGACCCGGCCGGGGCTCGAACCCGGGACCTACGGATTAAAAGTCCGTTGCTCTACCAGCTGAGCTACCGGGTCCAGCCTACAATCTAGCCAACCCGTCGCTCCTGTTGCACCGCAACTCACCACGTTCACTGCTTGAGCTGTTTCAGGATCAGGTGCGCCAGCGAGGGGGCCTCCCCTGCACCAATTCGATGCGCCCCCGCGCGCTCCACTACTCGAGCGAGTCCGCTATCGAGCCTCGGACAGAGCGGCTGCTTTTCCTTGTCACCGTACACGCAGAGCATCTGCTCCCCGCGCAGTCGCTCGAGTTCGGGAAGGACGGGAAGGTCGGTCGGCCGAACAGTGTCGAACAACAGGTCGCGCCAATGGAAGTGAAACGACGCGCGGCGGGCAGGGCTCAGCATCGCGATGAGGTCCAGCCGCGCGCGCATCTCTTCGGGGAGGCGATTGGCGATGAATGGCATGATGTCCGCGCCGCGCGAGTAGCCAATCAACACGACGCGAGTTCGCTTCCACGCGGCGAGCCAGCGCGAGAGAATTCGCTCCGCGTCGTTCGCGACCTGATCGGGAGTGCGCTTCTTGGAGAGATATGTGCGCACATTGAGCGCGACCACGCTCACACCCGACTTCGACAGCTCCTCGGCGAGACGACGGTCAGCGGTGACATATCCGCCGTCCCCGGTGATGAGCAGCGCCAGTTCGCTCCCTTGCTGCGTCGAGGGGATGAGTGTGATGGGAAGGGGCTCGCGCGAGGACGGCGCGGCGCCGGTGTCCTGGCCACGGGCGACAGAGAGCGGCGCGATGCCTAACGAGAGCGTGGCAACCATGCTGGCGACAACGCTCGCGAACACACGCGCGCGGACACTCGCAAGAATGCGCGCAAGGATCCGCGAATGGACACGCGAACAGATGCGCGAATGGCTCCTATGCCGCGATGCGTTTTTCCCCCACCACTTCACTTGCGAAGCGCCCCCCCCCCGCCCCCTCGCGCCCCCCCCGAGACGAGCGCCGTGACATGGAGGATGGTCGACGGCGCTGCCAGCGCGCCTGCAGTCGCGAGATACCGCGGCGTCCAGACCGGGTCGAACTTGTCTTTATACTGCCGAAGGCCGCGGAAGTTGTAGAAGTGTTCGCCGTGCGCGAAGACGAGTGCGGCCACTCGACTCCACGCGGGGGCGAGTGCGCGCCCATGCATGCCGGAGAGCGGCGCCATGCCGAGGTTGAACCAGGCGTACCCTTGTTCGCGTCCCCACAGCATCAGGGAGACGAACAGAAAATCCATCATTCCGCGGGGCGCGTCGACGGAGTAGCGCATCAGGTCGACGGAGATCTCTTCGCGCTCTCCGCTCAACCACAGGTTGGCGAAGGCAACGATTTTGCCGTGCTGCCTAACGACGGCGATGGCGCACTCGCGAAGATACTCCTCGTCAAAGAAGCCTAACGAGAATCCCTTCTCACGCGCACCTTTCTGCTCCAGCCAATCATCGGAGACGCGGCGCAACTCCGGGAGGATTTCGTCTACGCTCTGCGGCGAGACGATCTCCATCGCCGCCCCTGACTTTTCCGCCTCGCGCAGCCCTCGGCGCAGGGGGCGGCGGGCATTCCCTTCGACCGTGAACGAGGTGAGAGGGACGCGTGCCTCCTCTCCCAGCTTTCGCAGCGTCATTCCCAGATCGATGTAGAACGGAAGGAACTGGCGCCCCACCTGGTAGAACGCAACACGACGTCCGCGCTTGTCGGCCATTTCCTTGAAGGCCCACAGCAATTCCGGGACTTCGCGCTCCGATCCGATCGGGTCGCCTAACGCGACGAGCGTGCCGCGATGCTCACGATACATGAGGAACGACTCGCCACTCTCGCTGAAGAGGAGCGATTTATCGCCGACGAGCGCGAGGTGACCGTTGGACTCGCGCGCCCGGCGCAAGACATCACGTGCCCTTACCCGTTCTTCGATCGAAAGGGATGAATGTTGCGCCATCACCGGGCGCAGCAACCGCCCCACGGCAAACGCCAACGTCACCGCGCTCACGCCCACCGTCGCGCGCAGGAATCGAGGCGCGTCGGCAATGGTTGCAAAGCGCCACCACAAGTCGGACGTGTAGTCGACATGTTTGTAGGCGAACACGCCTAACGCGAACGTTCCCGCGAGTGCCAGGGCGATAGCGCCGATCCAGTCTGACGACAACGGCTCCGCGAGGAGCGCCGATCGACGATAGAAGTGGCGCCGAGCCGGGACCAGCGCGCACAGCACGACCGTCAGGGCGATCGCTTCCTCGTAGTCGACGCCCTTGAGGAGCGATCCAACGATGCCGACGCCTAACGCGACAATCGCCATGTGGTACGCCGCATCGAGGCGCTTGCGGAGTCCGTTGGCGACCAGCAGCAGGACCATCCCGGCGAGGCTCGCGGAGAAGTGCGAGACTTCGATGACCGCGAGCGGAAGCATCGAGTCGAGCCACCGAACGCGAGCGTGCACCGACGGCGTGGATCCGGAGATGAGGAGCATCACGCCCACCAGGAACGTCACGCCACTCAACCAGTACGGCGCGGCCGCCGGAATCACGCGGCCAAAGACGCGCACGGTGCGTCCGAATGCGCCGCTGTTTCGCATGGTCTCGTGCACACCGAACGTCAGCGTCGCGAGTGCCAGCGGCAGGAGATAATAGACCCCGCGGAACGCGAGGAGAGCGGCCAATGTCTCTGCCGGCGGCGCGTAGGGACGCAGCAGCACGAGCATCACGGTCTCGAACACTCCGAGACCACCTGGGACGTGGCTGACGAGTCCCGCAATCTGGGCGATGACGAAGAAGCCAATCAGTCGCATCGGCCCCACGCCGCTCATAGTCGGGAGAAGCGCAATGAGTACTGATGCGGCGAGCGTCCAGTCGAGCGTCGACACGAGCACCTGAGCCGTGGCCACGCGCAACGATGGTGCGCGGACGTTCCACTTCTCGGGGAAACGCGGCCCCGGCCCCCCTGCGGCCCAGGCGAGATACCAAATGACGGGGAGCAGCAGCAGGACGCCCACCCACGATGGTACGCCGAACGGGAGTCCCGGAATGGTGTGCGGGGCAAGCGGTTCGACGATGAGCGCCGCACCGCCGATCAGCAGGACGCCTAACCAGAACGACAGCGTCGTAAATGCGACGCCCGCGGCGATCTCGCCGGCGGGCACTCCCCACGACGACCAGAAGCGATACCGAATCGACGCGCCGGTGAGCGCCGAAACGCCTAACGATTGACTGAACGCGTAGGCGATGAACGACGCCAACGCCGTGCGTTGCAGTGGGAGCTTGCGCCCCACGTGATACAACGCCAGTGCATCATAGCCGAGGAGCGCGATGTAGCAGCCCGCAGTTAGGGCAATGGCGATCGCGAGACGTTCTGTGGGAATGGCGCGGATCGCGTGCCGCAGCGCACGATAGTCGAATGCTGCCACCTCGCGGCGTAAGAGCCACCCGACCGCGACGACGAGAAGCCCGGCGAAGAGGATCGGGATCCATCGGCGCCAGCGCGACGAGGGTGCCGCGCTAGGGGCAACCGACGCATCGGTTACCCCTACCGTCGCACCCTCGATCGCGGCATCGCCCGCGCGGAGCACGCTCCTGTCCGCGAGCGGCTTTTGCATTTCCTTACGCCGGCTTCTTGGCCGCTTTGTGCTTCCTGGCCTTCTTCATCTTCTTCGTCGTGTCGGTCGACGCAGCGGTGGCAGGCGCAGAAGCGGCGGGAGCGGCGGCTTTGGCGGCGGCCGGTGCAGCAGCGGCGGCCTTCGCCTTTGGTTTCTGATCAGCGGCTTTGGCCGGCGTTCCTTGCGCCAGCAGCGCCGACGCGCTGATGGCCGTGGCAACGAGTGCAACGGCGAGGTTGCGGGTCTTCATGAGAATGCTCCATCGTTCGAGGGTACAACGCATCGCGCGGAGTGCGCAGACATGGAGCAACACCGGATGGCGCTCTCCATGCACGAACGCGAAGCTAGGAGCGTTCGCATAAATGCATCCTTAACGGCCTCAGAGCGGTTATGCGTCTACTCGTGGTAGAAGATGATGCCCACCTTGCAGATCTTCTCGCGCGCTCGTTACGCGAAAAGGGATACGCCGTCGACCTGACCGCCGACGGTGATTCCGCAATCGTGCAGGGTGTTGTGAATCCTTACGATGCGATCGTTTTGGACATCGGGATTCCGAAGAAGAACGGACTTGAGGTGAGCCGCGAACTTCGCCGGCGCGGCCTTCACACGCCGATTCTCATGCTCACCGCGCGCGACACACTGGGTGATCGCGTGACGGGTTTGGACAGCGGTGCCGACGACTATCTCACCAAGCCGTTCGAACTGGAGGAGCTGCACGCGCGACTGCGCGCCTTGTTGCGACGCATGCCACGTCTCATGGCGACCACTCTCAATGTCGCGGATCTCGAGGTGGACACGGCGGCCCAACAGGTGACGCGCGGGGGAAAACCCATCACGCTCACAACGAAGGAATACGTGATGCTCGAGTACCTGGTGCGAAACGCCGATCGCGTGGTGGGGCGCGCCGAGCTGTGTGAGCACGTGTGGGATGAGAACCACGATCCGTTCTCGAATGCGATTGAGGTCTATATCAACCGGCTGCGCAAGAAGATCGACGACGGTGCAGCGCAGCCACTCATTCATACGCGGCGCGGCGCGGGGTATCTCCTCTCCGCCAACGCGTCGTTTCCACCCGGCGACACGATGTCAGGTACTCGTTAGGTGACACGCACCATTCGCGGGCGCCTCACGCTTTGGTACGCGGGGGCATTCGCTTTTTTCCTCGGCATCTTCGCGGTCGCCATCTGGGTCTTCATCGACTACACGACGCGCTCGAGCGTCGACGATTATCTCGCGGAGACGGCGGGTGCGGTGGCCGGTGCCATTGAATTTGAGCGCGGCTCGGGACGCCCCGACGAAGAGGCGATCGCCGCCGTCATCGAGGAATTCCGGCTGCGTGACATCGACATCCTCGTGCTCGACCGCATGAGTGGCGTGACACTCTCGTCGCGGCTCACGCTCGAAGCCCGCATTCCTGGCACGCGCTTCTCCGTTGCCCCGGTCCTCCGCGATGCCGTGACGCTGCTGGACAAGGCGCCCGCAGTGCCGGCTGCGCGCACGGTTCCGGCCGCACTCGCCGGCATTCGTCTCTTCACGCTTCCGTACTCGTTAGGCGAGCGGCTGCTGGTGGTCGGCGTCGCGCAATCGCTCGCGGCGCAAGAACGCACAATGCACGAGGCAGAGATTGCGCTCGCGCTTGGGCTTCCCGTGATGCTCGCCTTTGCCTCGCTCGGCGGCTATCTCCTGGCGCGGAAGTCGCTCGAACCGGTGATCGACATGTCGAGTCGCGCCGCGGCCATCGGCGCGTCCAACCTCCACGAGCGACTCCCGTTAGGCAATCCCAACGACGAACTCGGTCGCCTGGCAGCGCTCCTCAACGACCTGCTCAGCCGACTGGAGCGGTCGTTCGAGCAACAGCGAAGTTTCATGGCCGATGCCTCGCACGAGCTGCGCACACCGGTCGCGGTGATCAGCGCCGAGAGTGAGTTGGCCCTGGGGCGCGACGATCGAACGATCGCCGAGTTGCGTGATGCGTTAGGCGTGGTGCGCGCGGAGGGCCGGCGCATGCGAGGGATCGTCGAGGACCTCTTTCTCCTGGCGCGCGCTGACGGTGGCGAGCGCCCGCTTCGCATGGCGCCGCTGTATCTGCACGACGTCCTCGAGGAGTGCGCCCGCAGCGCCACGCCCTTGGCGACGTCGAAGCATCAGATCTTCACGATCTCGCTGGACGACGCGGATATGCCGCTCACGGGCGACGAAGGTCTCCTGCGTCGCCTCTTCACGAATCTGCTCGACAACGCCGTGAAGTACACGCCGTCGGCCGGGCACATCGAACTCCGTGCCTCGACGGTCGACGCGCAGTACGTCGTCGATGTGCGCGACTCGGGCGTCGGGATCCCCGAGAGTGAACAGAAGCAGATCTTTGATCGATTCTATCGCTCCGAAGCAGCTCGTGCGCGGAAGGATTCTGACGGGGCCGGGCTTGGGCTGGCGATCGCGCAGTACGTCGCACGGGCCCATGGGGGTGAGCTGGCGCTGGTGAAGTCGGACGCGGGCGGGTCGCACTTTCGGGTGACGTTGCCGGTGCCAGCGACGGAAACGACCGAGGCGTCGGCGTCGCATGCGGCAAACGTCACGGCCTAACGAGCGCACCGTCGGATTCGCCGCGCGCGCTGCGTTCATGGACGCGCCTAACGATCTGGAGCTGCTAGACGCCTAACGACTCACAGATGCAACGCGGCCCCGGCGAATCGCCGGGGCCGCGTGGTGTGCCGGTCGCCGCCGAAGCAGCGATGGTGCTGGCGCTTACTGGACCGAAGCGGTGGTGGCTTCGCCGCCCTTCGTCTCGACGACGAAGACGACGCGACGGTTGCTCTGCGCACCCGGCTGATCCTTCTGCGCGCCCTGAACCACCTGGCGCGATTCGCCGAGACCAACGGTGCGGAGCGAGACGCCCTGCACGCCTGCCTGCGTGATGTACGAGGCGACCGACTCCGCGCGACGCTTCGAGAGCGCCTCGTTGTAGCGCGGCGAGCCAGCCGGATCGGCAAAGCCCTCGACCGTGATCAGCGTGCCACCGTAGTACTTGTTCACGACCTGGACGAAACGATCGAGCGCTGCACGATCTTCATCGCGCACGGCCGCGTCGTCAAACGCGAACGTGACGGGGAAGGCGAACTTCATTCCGTTTTCCATCGCCGTGATCTTCGCGCCGAATTCCGTGCGAAGGTCCGTGAGATCCTTGCGAAGCGCAGCAACGTCTGTCTTCAGTCCGGCGACTTCACCCTTCACCGCCGTGATGTCGTTGCCAAGCGCGGAATCCGCGGCAGTGCGCGACGTACGCTCGGCGGTGATCCCAGTGTCCACCTGCTTGCGCACGTATCCCTTCGTGGCGCAGGCGCTGAGTGCAACTGCAGCGAACACAGTCGCGGGGAGAATGCGGATGCTTTTCATCGTTATACCTCTGGCAGGAGAGTATTCAAGTGAGAGGCCGGCGGCTTCACTCAGGTGGGAGACACGGCGAGCGCGCAGCGGCAAGACAAGTATACTCTCGGCAACGATTTCCCCCTGTGACTGCAGTCACACAGGCAATCTCAGCCGCGTGTCATCTGCATCACAACATTTGTGGTTTCCACAACCACTCTCCGCCGTCAACCACGAGAATTGCACCCGTGATCCAGCTCGCCGCAGGCGAACACAAAAAAACAATTGCATTTGCGATGTCCTCCGGCGTTCCCCAGCGACCCAGTGGAATTGTTTTTCGTGCGTAGTCTCCCATCGCCCGCTCAACAGCAAAGACATCCGTCGCGCCAGAACCGGCAGGCGGGGTGAAGGCCTTGCGTACTCCCTCGGTGGGGATAGGCCCAGGTGCTACCGCATTCACGCGCACGTTGTGCGAGGCCCACTCGACCGCGAGCGTACGGGTCAACGCATCGATGCCGGCCTTTGCAGCTGTCGCGTGCGCCATCATCGGCCATCCGCGATAGTGCAAGGTCATCGAGATGCTCACGACACTTCCGCCCCCCTGCCGTTGCATGATCGGGAAGACCGATTGCGTGCAGAAGAACGTCCCGTTGAGGTCGATGTCGAGCACGGCACGCCACGCGTTAGGCGTCATCTTCTCGCTGGGGACGTAGAAGTTTCCCGCTGCATTGTTGACGAGGATGTCGATGCGGCCGCGCTCGTCGGCGATGCGCTGCATGGTCGCCTTGACGCCCTCCACGTCGCGCACGTCCAGCACCGCGGTGTGGACGTCGCCCCCATTCCCCCGAATCGTCTCGGCCGCGCTCGTTAGGCGCTCAGCGTTTCGGCTGGCGATGACAACGGTGGCGCCGAGTGACGCAAGCATCTGCGCGATGCCGAAGCCGATCCCGCTTCCACCTCCCGTGACGACCGCAACTTGTCCCTTGAACAACGCCGGCTGAAAGACCGATGACGACATGGAGCCCCCCAAGACGATCAGATGTCGAGTTGCAGCTGACGGACACAAAACGAACGCCGGTGATGCGGCGATACACCGTGGATGTCGAGCGCCCCCATGTGCATGGGCGTTCCGTACCCCACGTTCTGCTCCCAACCGTACTGCGGGTACCGGGTCGCGAGCCGCTGCATCAACCGATCGCGAAGCACCTTGGCGATGATCGAAGCGCACGCCACCGCATAGCACTTCCCATCACCCCCAACGACGGCGGTGTGCGGAACACCCAACGCAGCGATCGGACGCCCATCCACGAGGACGTGATGCGGGGCCATCGAGAGTCGCGACAAGGCGCGCTGCATCGCACGCGTTGTCGCATGATAGATGTTGAGGCGATCGATTTCGCGGCTCGAGGCGGCGCCAACGCCAATGGCGAGCGCGCGTCGGCGAATGCGCTGCGCCAGCACTTCTCGATCGGCGGGGGTGAGTTTCTTGGAGTCATCGACACCCGATATCGCGCGGGTATCGGGGGGCATGATCACGGCACATGCGACAACGGGGCCCGCCAGGGGGCCCCGTCCGACTTCATCCAGTCCGGCGATCAATTCTCCGTGCAACGTGCGCGTCTCGCGCTCGATGCGCGACCAGCGGGGTGAGTGACGCACGCGAGGCGGCGCCCCTCGAATTCGTTAGGCGGTCGTTGCGTTGGCCCCCCCGGGGACCTGCGTCGCGCCGCGCGACTTCTTTTCGCGGATGCGCGTCGCCTTCCCGACGAGGTGACGGAGGTAATAGAGCTTGGCGCGACGCACGCGCCCACGACGAATCACCGAAATCTCGGCGAGCATCGGCGAGTGCACCGGGAAGATGCGCTCGACACCTACGCCGTTCGAAATCTTGCGGACGGTGAAGGTGGCGCTGACGCCGCTACCGCGGCGTGCGATGACGATCCCTTCGAACGCCTGCAGGCGCTCTTTATCACCTTCTTTCACGCGCACGTTGACACGCACGGTGTCTCCGGAGCGGAAGGGCGGCACGTTAGTGCGCAGCCACTCTTTTTGGGTCTCGATGAACTGATGCATATGGCGCTCGGGGTCGGTCAGGCTGAGCCCGTTCTAAAGGCTATTTTCGGGAGACCCGGAACCTAAGCAGCCGTTGGCGCTTACGCTACTGTCTGTCCCTGCTCTCGACCTCACCCTGCGCGACGCGAAGCAGAGGAGGCTGACCCCGAGGCTATTCGACCGGTCCGGCGATTGCGCCGTGGGGCATGGACCGGGTGAACACGTTCACCAGAAAGTCTCCTGGGCGCTCGCGGATCTCTTCGGCAAGCGTCGCCGCACTCTGGTCGCGATTGACCGAGACCGTCCCGCGAAGCTGCACGTACCGATTGCCCAGTGCGACTTCGGAGAAGAGGGTTGCCACCGCCTGGCTGCGTCCGTCTGTCGCGAGCTTATGCATTAGCTGCGCGCCGGTAAACGTCTCGCTGTTGGGGTTGAAGATGGTGATGAGGTACTCGAACGAGTCGTCGTCGTTCACCGTCAACTTCACCGTTCCCCAACTTCCCTTGTGCTCCGGAGAAGTCCCTCGAGTGTTTGCGGCGCCGCGCTCCTCGAGAAGGTGCGAGGTAAAGACTCGGCGACTCAGCGTTGGCGTTATCTCGCCGAATGGTACAACGGAGCGCGAACCATTGACCGTCGTCGCGATGGACGCGCAGCCGGCGCATGGCAGTAGCGCTAGAAGTGCCTTGGCGGAGAAGCGACGCACCGTGCTGGGGGGTGTAAGAAGGCGCGCGAAAGAGCGAGAGGATCTTCGACGAAGCAAGATGAAAGCGACCGGCGATAACGTCCAGTCGGCTTTCATATACGACCACATGAGCTACGCGAAGGTTTCATCCGAGCGAACTGCAAACATCATACGCACTTCCAGTGTCTCGCGCATCACACTTCTGGAACACGCGATTCTACGACTCGGGAAGCGTTTCTCCCGACGTAACAGAGTCGGTATTTGTCGCGCGCTCGTCTGTCAGGCGCTCCCCTTCCTCACGACGCCATTCGGCGATCTTCGCGTGATTTCCCGAAAGCAGCACGTCGGGCACGGGGAATCCGCGATATACCGGAGGGCGCGTATAGCTGGGCGCACTGAGACCACCGTCGTAAAACGAATCGGTGCGCGCGCTCTCGTGGTCGGACATGGCGCCAGGAAGGAGACGAGCGACCGCATCGACGATGGCGAGCGCCGCGGGCTCTCCCCCACTCAGCACGAAGTCGCCAATCGACAACTGCTCCGTGGCGAGATGATCGGCCACACGCTGGTCCACGTCCTTGTAGTGCCCGCACAGCAGCGTGAGCTCTTCACCACCGGCGAAGCGCATCGCATCGCGCTGCTCGAAGACACGTCCGCGAGGCGAGAGGAGGACGATCGGAGGGCGGCAGCCTAACGATTCGACGGCTTCGAAGAACGGCTCGGGCTTCATGACCATTCCCGCACCGCCACCATACGGGTAATCGTCGACGGTGCGATGGCGATCGTGCGTGTAGTCGCGGAGATCGACGACGCGATATTCGACACTTCCCGCGGCCGCTGCTTTCGCTGGAATGGACAGCGCGAGCGGAACCTGGAAGAACTCCGGAAAGATCGTGACGATGGTGATGCGCAGCATCGCTTTAGTCGAGCAACCCAGCGGGCGGAGAGATGGTGATGCGTTTCCCCTCGATGTCGATCTCTTGCACGAACTCGTCGTTGTAGGGGAGAAGCGCCGTCCCCTTGGGGCGCTGAATTTCCAACAAGATGCTGTGCGGGAGGTCGTAGAACGCAATCACTTCCCCGACGGTCTCGCCACTCTCCAGCACTACCGTCAGACCAACTAAATCGTGCAGGAAGATTTCGTCGTCGCCGGGTGGCTCCAACTCGTTCATCGGAACGAGGAGATAGCGATCGCGCCACAGCTCAGCGGCGTTGCGATCTGCGATCTCGTCAAACGCGACCAGCAACGCATCCTTGAACGGGCGCGCCGATGCGACGTGAAGCTGCGGAGCGTTAGCGCGCAAGTCACCATCAGTGGTGCCCGCAAACAGACGAGCGCCGGACGCGAAAACCGCGTCCGGCGCATCGGTCATGATTTCAACGACGACCTCACCACGAATTCCATGCGCGCGACGGACGCGTCCGACAATCGCGCACGGCGTATCGTTAGGCCAAGTGGCAGCCGCCATCGGCGGCTACTTGTCGCCCCCTTCTGCTGCAGCGTCGGAGACGGGGACCGCCGAGGACTGAAGCTTGGAGGCCAGGCGGGCCTCATGGCGCGACTTGAGAATCCCGGCGCGACGAAGGATGGAACGCACCGTATCGCTGGGCTGAGCGCCGACGTCGAGCCAGTAGTTGGCGCGGTCTTGCTTCAGCTCCACGGCATTCTCGCTCTTACGGGGCTGATACGTCCCGATGATTTCGATGAAACGCCCTTCGCGCGGGCTCTGCGAGTCGGCGACGACGATACGATAACGAGGATCCTTCTTGCGCCCTTCTCGGCGCAGGCGAATACGAACCATTGGTAACAACTCCCGAAGTAACGAGTGTCGTACTGCTCCTGGGGCTCATCGCGTCACCGGCGATTCCGGCGCGCACCCCACGTCCTGCAAAAACGCGCTAATCGTTAGCGCATCCCAAACATACCAGGGGGCATCCCCGGCGGGCGACCGCCACTGGCAGCTTTTTTCATCATCTTTTGCATGTCGCGGAACTGCTCCAGCAGGCGATTGATCTCGCTGATGGGGCGTCCGCTCCCCTTCGAGATGCGGGCGCGACGCGAACCGTTAATGAGATTCGGCGTCTTACGCTCTTCGCGGGTCATGGAGAGAACGATCGCCTCGACGTGCTTGAGGCGTTTCGGATCCATGTTGGCCTGCTTCAACATCTTGCTGTTCACGCCGGGGAGCATTTTGAGGATGCTCTCCATG
Organism: Gemmatimonadaceae bacterium; assembly: GCA_044224185.1. Lineage (GTDB taxonomy): Bacteria > Gemmatimonadota > Gemmatimonadetes > Gemmatimonadales > Gemmatimonadaceae > SCN-70-22. The sequence continues at coordinate 64,419 of JBGAKW010000012.1, forward strand.
GGGCCGAGCTTCTGCATCTGCTTCATGGCGGTCAGGAAGTCCTCGAGGTCGAGCCCCTCCTTCCGGACCTTCTTTTCCAGCTTCTTGGCTTCGGCGGCGTCAAACGCTTCCTGCGCCTTCTCCACGAGCGAGACGACGTCGCCCATCTGGAGAATGCGCCCAGCCATGCGCTCGGGGTGGAACTCCTCGAGCGCATCGGACTTTTCGCCGACGCCGATGTATTTGATCGGCTTCTTCGTGACGCCGTAGACGGAGAGCGCAGCACCACCGCGCGCGTCACCGTCCATCTTGGTGAGGATGATTCCCGTAACGCCTAACGCCTTGTCGAATCCCTCGGCGATTCGGACCGCGTCTTGTCCGGTCATGCCGTCGGCAACGAAGAGAATTTCGTCGGGGCGTACGGCTTCTTTCACCCGGACGAGTTCCTTCATCATTTCTTCGTCGATCTGCAATCGTCCGGCGGTGTCGAGAATGACGACGCGATCGCGACCGCGCTTGGCTTCGTCGATGCCAGCCTTGGCGATCTTCACGACGTCTTTCGTCGTGCGATCGGCGTAGACGGGAACATCGAGTTGCGTGCCTAACGTCTCCAACTGATCGATGGCCGCTGGGCGATAGACGTCGGCGGCAACGAGTCGCGTTGGGCGCCCTTCGCTCTTGAGCTTTCGGGCGAGCTTTCCAGCCGACGTCGTCTTTCCGGAGCCTTGCAGGCCGACCATCATGACGACGGTGGGCGGAACGGAGCTCAACTTCAACGGTTCACGACGTTCGCCGAGCATCGACGTGAGCTCGTCGTAAACGATCTTTACGAGTTGCTGTGCCGGCTGAACGGTCTTGAGCTGGGTGATGCCGACGGCCTTCTTCTCAACACGTTCGAGGAACTCACGCGTGAGCTGGAAGTTGACGTCTGCTTCAAGGAGGACGCGGCGCACCTCGCGCAATCCGTCCTTGATGTCCGATTCGGTGAGAACTCCACGTCCGCGAAGTTTCGCGAAGACGCCGGAGATTTTATCTGAGAGCTCGTCAAACATAAGCGGCTAAGGCTAACGGAACGGGCAAGCGTAGGCAAGGCAACGGGATAGCGCGCCGCTCGGCGCGCATTTTTGTGGCGATTTCGTGAGCGCGCATGGCGTGCGTATCGCCTAACGGTAGCGATACTTATGTTTCGCTCACCTTAGAGCCGACTCGGTGGGTCACGTGTGCAGGGGGCCCATCCGGTTACCGCATGGCGAGGTGGCGGACAGCGCGGCGCATTGAGCGAACCGCGCCGCCGGATGCCACGTCGCGCTGTCGAACTTTGACCAACGACCCCCCATTCACTCGTGTCATCACGCCCGCAACGTCGCGACGAGATCCTGGGTTCGGAGCTGCCGCCAACGCTTCCTTTGATGGCCCTGCGGTCAACGATCGTTTACCCGCTGGGAACGATCGCCGTACAAATGGGCGCACCAGAAAACTTGGCGCTCTTGCGAGCGAACGAAGATCCGGGACTCATCGTGGCGCTGGTCGTCGCGTCGGGGGACGTCGATGATCCTATCGACAATCGAAAGTTTGTCGGACGCGTCGGGGTGGCAGCTCGCGTGCATGAGCGCATCAATCTCCCAGGCGACACGGTACAGATCACGCTGCAAGGGCTTCGCCGGATCACGATCGATTCGATCGGACAGGAGGAGCCCTTTGTCATTGCCGGGGTGCGCGCGGCGAAGGAACTCCCGGCGGAGTCGGGAGAGCTGGACGACCTGGTTGCACGCATCGTTGCAGCTGCCGAGACGTTGGCCGATCTCGTCGATCGCATTCCGGATGAGGTGCCGCAGATTCTGAAGATGAACGTCTCGGATCCGGGACGCTTCGCGGACCTCGCGGCGACGAACATGAACTTCCGCATCTCCGACAAGGATGAAGTGCTCCAACGCCTCGATGTCGGGCAGCGGCTGCGCTTCATCCTCACGCGGCTCGAGCGCGAAGTGGCGCGCGCGCGCGTGATGGAGGACGTGAAGAAGCAGACCGAGGTGAAGATTGAGCAGCACCAGCGCGAGTTCTATCTGCGGCAGCAGTTGCGCGCGATTCAATCGGAGTTGGGCGAGACCGATCCTGGCGAGAAGGAAGCGATTGAGCTGCTCAAGAAGATCGACGATGCGCGCCTTCCCGAACGCGTAGGACAAGAGGCGCGTCGCGAGACGGAGCGTTTGCGGATGCTCTCGCCGGCGTCGAGCGAGTATCAGGTGATTCGGACCTATCTCGATTGGATACTGGCGCTCCCGTGGCACAAACGATCGGGAGATGAAGAGATTGCGCTCAACAAGGTGGAGGAAGCGCTCGACGGACGGCACTACGGGCTGAGTGAGGCGAAGGAGCGGATCATCGAGTTTCTCGCGGTGCGCAAACTTCGTGGCGGCGATCCGCACGGGCCGATTCTCTGTTTCGCCGGGCCGCCGGGGACGGGAAAGACGTCGTTAGGCGCAGCGATTGCGAAGGCGATTGGCCGGGAGTTCTATCGCATCGCCGTGGGCGGTGTGCGCGACGAGGCCGAGATTCGCGGCCACCGTCGCACGTATGTGGGCGCGCTTCCCGGACTTCTATTGCAGGCGCTGCGCCGAGTTGGAGTGAAGGACCCCGTCTTGATGATTGACGAGATCGACAAGATGTCCGGGGGCGGCTCGTCGGGCGATCCGACAGCTGCAATGCTCGAGGTGCTCGACCCGTCGCAGAACCACGACTTCGTCGACCACTACTTGAACCTGCCGTTCGACCTGTCGAACACGCTGTTCATCTGTACGGCGAACAACGTCTTCGACATCCCTGCCCCGCTGCGCGACCGCATGGAGGTCATTCGGATCGCCGGCTACACCGTGGAGGAGAAGGTCGAGATTGCGTGGCGGTATCTCCTACCGCGCATGCTCGAGGAACACGGCATCACCGACACCGACATTCAGTTCACCGACGAGGTGCTGGGATTCATCTCGTCGCGCTATTCGCGCGAGGCGGGTCTGCGCAACTTCGAGCGGAACATCTCGTCGATCATGCGCAAGCGCGCGCGCCGCAAGGCTGAAGGTGAAGAAGGCGCGTGGGTCGTGGACAACGCCCTCGTCGAAAAAATCCTCGGCGTGCCGAAGTACGCTGCCGAAGAGGCGGAGAAGGAGCCCGAGGTGGGCGCCGTCACCGGCCTGGCGTGGACTTCGTTAGGCGGCGACATCATGAACATCGAAGCGCTACGGATGCAGGGGACGGGGAAGCTCACCGTCACCGGGCAATTGGGAGATGTGATGCGCGAGTCGGTCGATGCCGCGCTGTCGTTTGTGCGGGCACGCAGTGAGTTGTTAGGTGTCACGGCGCAGGACTTCAAGGAATCGGACCTTCACGTCCACTTCCCCGCGGGGGCAGTGCCGAAGGATGGGCCGAGCGCGGGCGCCGCGGTGACGCTGGCGATCGCGTCGGTGCTGAGCCGGCGTGCCGTGCGCCGCGACATGGCGATGACGGGCGAGGTGACGCTGCGCGGTCGCATTCTGGAGATCGGTGGGGTGAAGGAGAAGACATTGGCCGCCTACCGTGCCGGCTTGCGCGAAGTGATTCTCCCGGCAGGGAATCAGAAAGACCTGCGCGATGTCCCCGAAGAAGTGCGCAAGAACATGGCGTTCACCTTCGTCACGACGATGGACGAGATCTTCCGGCACGCACTGCTGCCGCCGGCGACGCCGGGGCTTGCTGACCGTGCGGTCGTGGAAGAGGAGATCGTACGGTCAGCCGCGTTGGAGAGCGAAGCGCGCGCCTAACGAGCGGGCTCAGGGAACGCGTCAGATCAGGCGCTGCAGCAGGTACAACGCAGCGCCGGCGAGCCCGCCAACGATCGTCCCGTTGATGCGAATGAATTGCAGGTCGCGCCCGATGGCGAGTTCGATCCGCCGCGACGTCGCCGTGGCGTCCCAACGCTTCACGGTGCCCGCAATCAACTCGCCGACTTCGTTCTGATAACGCTCGACCGCCGCGACGGCCCCCTCAATGAGCCAGGCGTCGACCTTCTCCATGAGCGCTGGATCAGAGAGAATCGCATTGCCGAAGGCCGTCAAGCCGCGCTCGATCAGCTCGGGGTTTATCCCCTCAGGACTCTCCGCGTATCGCGTCACCGCCGCCTTGGCATCGTTCCACAACGACGACGAGAACGACCGCACCGCCTCGGCATTGAGCACTTCTTCCTTGATCGCTTCGGCCTTGAGAATCACCTGAGGCGATGCCTGTAGCTTGACGATGAACTCGTCGAGCGCGGCGTCAAAGCGTTGGCGCAGCGGATGGTTAGGATCGCTGTGCACCGCCTGCACCGTGCGATCGAGCGCATCGACGATGCGTTTTGCAATTCGGTCGTCGACGACGCCAGGAATCCACCATGGGCTCTCCTGCTCGACGCGATCGCGAATGAGGTCATGATTTTCGCTGATCCCCTTGGCAATGAGGCGGATGGCGTCGTCGAGGAGCGCCTGATGACGGTTGTCGGCCGTCAGGACCGAGAGGAGCTTGCCGAGGAGTGGCGCGACCTGCGTGCTCTTGACGCGATTGACCAGTGCGCGACCGATGAGGTGCTCGACGTCTTCATCACGTAAGACATTGACGGCCGCGGCGAGCGACCGTGCGGCCTGACGCGAAATACGGCGCGAGTTCTCAGGATCGACCATCCACTTCCCCAAACGCTCCGCAGCGCCAACGGTGCGAAGCTTGGCGATGACGACGTCGCGGTTGAGGAAGTTCTTCTGCACGAACGCGCCTAACGTCTGTCCGACGCGGTCCTTGCGCGTCGGGATGATGGCGGTGTGCGGAATGGGGATGCCGAGCGGGTGCTTGAAGAGTGCGGTGACGGCAAACCAGTCAGCCAGGCCGCCGATCATCGACGCTTCGGCGGTTGCGCGCACGATGCCTAACCACGGATAGCGACCCTCCAGCACACGCGCGACGATGAAGATGATGGTGGCCGCGACAAGCAGCGCGGCGGCCCACGATTTCATGCGATTGAGTCGCGCGAGCCGCTCGGCCTCATCTTCGGGGCGAAGCGGCTGCGGAACCGATAGGGCGCCCTCGTTAGGGACCGGGCGGAGAGGTCCCGCTCCCCCGCCCTCTTCCCCTCCCTGCGCCATCTATTCCTCGAGTTTGAGGAGGCGCATGTCGAAGACGTCGGTGCTCGCCCCCGCGGGAACATCGACGTAGAGCACGACCGGGCGGCCAGCCACTTCGGTCACACTCACCGAGAGCGTGCGTCCGGCGGCCGTATACAGCCGCTGCGCCTGCGATGCCTGCGTCGGCTTCACATTGCCAAAGCGCTTGATGATCGACGTATCGAGGAGGTCGAAGAATTCGGCGGCATCGACCGATGTGTCCCAGACGCTCGTCCAGGCGAGTCCTTCACCCTTGGGGAGATCGAAGAGTACGTAGCGATCGCCGTCCCAACCCGCGGCGCCACGGTACGCGGCATCGCGGTCCTTCAGTTGCTGGAAGAGAAAGAGCCGCGTTTCGAATTCGCCGAGGTTGTTTTCGTAGACTGCTTTCCCTGTTTTGAGCGGCGGGAGGGTGATGTTGGTCGGATCGTCCTTGGCGCCGAAGAAACGATCGTCGTGCATGACCTGCTCACTGGAGACCGGCATGTTTCCAAACGGTGCCTTGCCGGGAAACTTCTCCTTGAAGTTGCGCATGAATTCCGCACCACTCAGGTACGGAAAGAGGAGTGTTTCCTGAATAAGCGTTGGCGCGACGGAAAAGACCGGCATGGTCGCGTTACTCTCTCGAATCTGCTGCCTAACGCGGTCCCAACCACCGGGGAGATTGGTGAGCATCGCCGCGCCACCCAGCATGCTGGAGAGTTGCTCGTACGTCGCCTCACCCTCGATGACGGCTTGTGTGGCCATCTGGCGGTCGTTCTGGCCCCGCACCTTCTGGATCGAATCGAGATTGATGTACTGGTCCTGGAGAGCGTGCACCAACTCGTGCGAAACGGTGACACCGACCATTTCGTCGGACGCCCCCTGCACGATGTAGAGGACCTTGGTACCGGGATCGTAGTAGCCAACCACCTGCTCGCTAAGCAGGGATAGCATGAACTTCGCCAGGTCGAGCGTATCGGGGAGCAGTCCCAACCGCTTGTAGACACGTTCACTCCCCTTCAGTTCTTCCGCCGGCGTGTCCTGCGTAAAGGCTCGCTCGAGGAATTGCCGCACTTCGTCTTTCGTGCGAGCCTCGAATTTTGGTGGCGTCTTGAATTTCAGCCCGGTCGCTGCTTCGAGTTTGGGAATCGCGTCGGCGATCTTGCTGGCGTACGGAGAGCCACTTTTCCGGCTGCGATCGGCGCACGCAGCGAGGGTCAGCGTCGATGCGGCAAGCGCCGCGACGTACAACGTGTTTTTGATCACTCGCTCCACCGTACCGTTTGTCCTGTTGCCAGAGCTACGACGCGGGCGACATCGACGCCGCGTACAATGACGCCATCTTCGATGAGCGTGGTGCGCAGGTGCACGTCGAGCATCGCGAGCGACGGCGGTGCTGGACGCGGAGGGTCGGCAGGAGGTGCTGACGTTGCCGGCGATCTCGTCAAACGCTTCGTCTTCGGGTGTACCGCCCGCACCGCCGGCGTTTCCTTCGCGATCGCGACGTGCGGCCGCTCGCGCGCGCAGCAATCCTCGGCGCTGCATAACGAGTGACTCTGCACGCGTGGAATAGAGGGTCGTCGCCTGTGTATGAGCGCACGCTTCGTCGAGGACGTCGATCGCGCGGTCGGGACGCCGGCGATCGGTTACGTGCGCATCCGTCAGCTGCACGGCGGCCCGAAGCGCTTCTTCGGTGATGACCACGTTGTGGTGGCGCTCCAGCCGCTCGACGCGCGCTTGCAGGACTTCGAGCGTCTCCTCCGACGTGAGTTCACGAACAACGACGCGCTGAAAACGTCGCTCCAGCGCCGGATCGCCGCACACCCAACGCTCGTACTCGTCATTCGTGGTGGCCCCGATAACGCGGAAATCGCCCCGCACGAGCGCCGGCTTGAGCATGTTTGCCGCGTCCATGGCCACGCCCATCGCCGTCCCCTGCCCAATCAGGTTGTGCAACTCGTCGATGAAGAGGACGACATCGGGATCGGCCGACGTCTCGGCGACCAACCCGCGAATTCGCTCTTCGTATTGCCCGCGATAGGTGGTGCCGGCAAGCAGACTGACGTGGTCGAGCGCGAGCAAGCGCGTATTACGGAGGGCGAGCGGCACGCCTCCGCCAATCAGCCGCTGCGCCAGCGCTTCGGCAATCGCCGTTTTGCCGACGCCGGCAGGACCAACGAGCGCTGCGTTGCTCTTTCCCTGGCGAAGAAGGATGTCGATGACACGCGCGACTTCATCGTCACGGCAACGTACCGGGTCGAGCCGACCCGCACGTGCGTCGGCGGTCAGGTCGCGCGTGAAGCGCCCGAGCACACCGGTGATCGGACGTCCGATGTCATCATCCATCACGTGACCGCCATGACCCGAGTGAGATACCAACTGGTGAGCACGTCACCCCAAAGAAGCGTCACCACGGCTGCTGGTGCTAGAAATACACCAAACGGCACCTCGGGGAGTCCCGTCGACGCGGGCGCAATCTCGAGGTCGATTTGTTCGCCACGCGGGGCGCCGCGCAGCCTAACAACGGGGTAAACTACGATCAGGAAAGTAGCGGCGCCTATCGCGGCTGCGATGAAGATCACGAGGAGCGCCCTTCCCGGTCCCACCGCGCCACCGATCACCGCCATCAGCGTGACATCGCCAAAGCCCATCGCTTCGCGCTTGAGCATTACTTCGCCCAACCAACCGACGATGGCAATGGCGCCGGCGCCGGCGCACGCGCCGACTAGCGCGTCGTAGGGAGACGCGAACGGCCCCTGCTCGCCGGTGACTCCCGCAACCAGCGAGGCGACCAGAACGAAAACCAATCCGCTGATGGTGAAACCGTCGGGAATGAGATAGTGCTTGGCGTCGGTTACGGCGATGCCAAGCATGAGCGTCATGAAGAGGGCGACGCGCAGCGCGGTAAAGGTGTACCCGAATTGCCAGGCGGAAGCGAGCCAGAGGAGACCGACGAGTAGTTCAACGCCCGGGTACTGGGCGGAGATCGGGAGGCCACATCCGCGACACTTGGCACGCAACAGGATCCACGACACGATTGGAATGTTGTCGTACCAACCGATCTGCAATCCGCATTTAGGGCAGCGCGATCGCGGATGCACGACCGACTGATCGTGCGGCCAACGCGCGATGCACACGTTGAGAAAGGAGCCGATGCACGCTCCGATCACGAAGAAGAACGTCAGGACGAAAGTCACGCGAGGATCGCGCTGCGCGAGAAAGTGGAGTCGGTCACGGGCGAAGCTGAAACAAGAGGATGCCCGTCGCGACGGCGACGTTCAGGGATTCGACCTCAGACGAGATGGGGAGCGAAACGATTTCGCTCGCGAAGCCACGAACGTTGGGCGAGAGTCCACCGCCTTCGTTGCCGACAGCGAGCGCGAGACGGCTGGGAGCACTTACGACGGCCACGTCGCGCCCGCCGGCATCAGCAGCCCAGAGTGGCAGCGAATGTGACGTACAATACGATTCCAGCTCTTCCCACGTGGCGTGGAAGGCGTTGTGATGAAAGTGGGATCCCATTGCACTACGGACGACCTTGGCGTTCCAGAGGTCAACCGTTCCCGGGAGAGCAACCGTCGCGGTAACACCTAGGGCGGCGGCGGTTCGAACGATCGTCCCGACGTTCCCGGGATCCTGAACCGCATCGAGCACGAGGAGCCGAGCGCTGCCGCTTTGAGGAATCTGTGACAAGCCGTGTTGTGGAATTCGAGCGACGGCGAGTACCCCTTGGGGAGACTCGGTCGATGCGGCACTCGCAAACTCGCGATCGTTGACGTCCGACAGCGACACGAGGCGTGCGTTGGCGAGCTCTCGCAGGCTCTTGCCACGCTCCGAATCCGCGAGCTGTGGGGCACACAGCACTCCCACTACTTCAATCTGTGATCGCAGCAGTTCTTCGACGGCGCGAACGCCTTCGACCACGAAGAGACCGTCGCGCTCTCGCGCTTTGCGACGGCCGAGGTCGCGCGCTTGGGTTAGAAGGCGCATCGAAGCGTGTAGTAGTGGTGTATCATCTCGCGAGACCGGGGTGCATAGACCCCCTACTGGGAGAATTCAACGTTCGTTTCGCCGACGCGGGAGCAGGACCATGCGCCGACTTTCGTTCTATAAATCCGCGCTAGCCGCACTCTTGGTAATCACATCCGGCTGCGCCGTTTCGACGCAGCAGGAAGTTGAGCTTGGGACAAATTACTCAGCGCAGATCAACCGTCAGCTGCCACTCGTCAACGATCCGGAGATCGTCCGATACATCAACCTATTGGGCGATTCGATTGCGTCCTTATCGGATACACGAAACCTGCAGTGGCACTTCTTTGTGGTGGACAGCAAGGAGGTGAACGCGTTCGCCGTTCCCGGTGGCTTCGTGTACGTGAATCGCGGATTGATCGAGCGCACGACGAAGATGGATCAGCTCGCGGGCGCGATCGGGCACGAGATCGGGCACGTTATTCAAAGGCACTCGGTGAAACAGATGCAGAAGGCCCAAGGGGCAAACGTGGGCGTAACGCTCGCCTGCATACTGACACGGGTCTGTGAATACGGAGCGACGCAAGCTGCTGTGGAAATTGGCGGCGGAGCACTCTTCGCGTCGTTCTCGCGGCAGGACGAGGCGGAGGCCGACCAAGTTGGAATTCAGTATCTCGTTCGAGCGGGCATCGATCCTCGCGGACTCCCCGAGATGTTCCGTATCCTGATCAAGGAACGTGATAGCCGGGGATCGAGTGCAGTGAATTCCTGGTTCGCCACGCACCCGATGGAGGAGGACCGTGTGAATGCCACTGAGCGCACAATTTCCAGAATTCCAGCGTCCACGCTCAATCGCCTGACGCAGGACTCACGTCGCTTCCAAAGCATGAAAGCGCGCTTGGCATCGTTGCCGGTGTCGTCCACGCGTGCGACGCGATAGCCGAATTGTTGGTGCGATCGATCACGGCGCTCCTCTCGCGAGGGGCGCTTTCGTTTAGCCGAGGCTGGTAGATCGGTTTTTGGCTTTCCTTTGATCCTTCGTCCATGAGATTCGTGCGCACTCGAGCAACTGCGTTCGCTGCAATACTCCTTTCGACGGTTGTGTGGGCTGATTCGGCCCAGGCGCAACGCGCGCGGCGTCCGGTGACCGTGGGGTTAGGCGGTGGAGTGACGGTCCCGTTAGGCGACTTTGGACAAGACGTAAAGACAGGATGGAATGCGACCGGACTGCTGCAGTACGAGCCGGATCGCAGCATCTGGGGCGTTCGCGGCGAGGTGCAGTACCATCGGTCGGGGTACACCGACTCGTTCATCGGCGCGGTGGGTGCGATGCCCGGTGACAACTTGTCGAACGGCGTGCTGTACGCTGGCGCGAGCGCGCTCTTGTTAGGCACGAAGCGGGAGCGAGGGTTCTCGCCGTATTTGATCGGCGGATTGGGTCTCTATCGACAGACAGCGACACTGAGCGACGAGACGTCGACGTCCATCTCGAAGTCGGAGAACGGTTTCGGCTTCAACGGCGGCGCAGGAATCCGGTTCGGGCGATCGACGGGGATGTTCGTCGAGGCGCGATTCCATCAATTCAGCTTCACGACGGACGGTGGGACAGGAGTCGGGAAGGTGAAGTCAACGAACCAGTTCATACCGGTCACTGTTGGAATCTTGTTCTAAGGCCCTTATGCAAACGAGAACGCCGCGCTCTTCAGGAAAAGAGCGCGGCGTTCGTTCAACTGACCACGTAACTCGTTAGGCTCGGGCCCCTGGTTGGCGCGCGAGATGAAATCGTCGGTCAGGGCGTCACGTTGCCCCGACGCGCCTGCTCGAGACGAACGCCACCCTCCTCGCGTACTCCCATAAAGACCACACCGCCCTTGCCGAAGCCGGCGATGACGCGCCCCGGTGGGAGCGCAACGCGATCGATGAGTTTCCCGCTCCCGCTGATCACGTCGTACACCGGCCCACCCCCGACCACGATCGATGTGCGAACCCAGAGGTTGCCGTCGAGGTCCGCGCGGGCGGCACCGGTGTTGAATGGTGGCGCGTAGTCGGGAAGCTCGTTAGGCGGCACCATCTGGAGCGGCGGAATGGTGATGTTGGTGCGCGCCGCTTGATCGCGGGCCATGGCGTTGTCATTGCCGCGTGGCGGGCCGCCGGGACCGCCTTCGGTGCGGAAGACCATGATGGGGACATTGGCGCCACCGTCCATCCCTGGCATGGGCCCGGGGGGGCCACCGCCAGCTGCAATCCTCGCCTGCGCGGCGGCGCGAAGCTTCTCCATGGCAACCTTTGCCGAATCGACAAAGTGCTGCTTGGCTGAGTCGTCGAGGTGGCGCCACTCAAAGGGGAGGCGCTCCGAGACCACCTTGCTTCCATCGCCCTTGAAGAACTCGACGTGATAGTCGAGACCGCGAATGATCGCGACCGATCCATCGGAAAGAACCGCCCAGTCGTCCACTTGCGGGAGCGGATTCATGACCGGAGTCATCATCGTGCGACCCGAGGTATCGGTGACCGACGTCATCTTCATCGTCGGCGTCTTCACGAACGCGAGCGTATCGAGCTTGCGCGTTGCGAGTTCGACGCGGACGACGGCCATGGTATCGGGGATACTTGGCATCGGCGGCGGCGCGGGACGGCCGTCGCTGGTAGTGGCGCCCGGGCCACCAACCCGACGATCAAAGCGGAATTGCGGGAAGGCGCGGTAAACGAGGCGTCCCTGCGAGTCAAACCCGGGAATGCCGCCGTTACCGGCGATGAGCGAATTCGCTTCCTGCGGCCGCGGGACACTCATCACACGTCCGATCTTCCCTGCGGGATCGACAACGAGCATCGACATCGACTGCGGATCGATGAAGAGCGAGGTATCGCCCTTGTAGGCGATGAGTCCGGCCAGGCGCGAGGCGTAGGCGTTGCCCGTGGCTGGCGTGGTGTCGGCGACGACAGTGTACGAGGTCAGCGATTTGTCGAAGAGCAGGACTCGGCGCCCGAGCGCGTCGTTGACGAGCACCTTGCCATCCGAGAGCGCGCGGGCGGTTGAGACTGAGCCTAAGAGCTCCGTCGATTTCGCCTCGACAGCGCCTAACGGGCGCGCGGCCGGCGGTTTACCGGCGCTTGGCGCTTGCGCCGATGCCGCGCTCGCCAGGCAAAGCAAACTGAGAACTGCAGCACGCATGGTGACACCAGGTTGAAGTTGCACGACGGTGAACGCCTAACGAACAATCGTGATTCGCTGCCCGCCGCCATCGCCCTGCGTGATGAAGGCGCCGCCGCCGGGGAATCCGCCGGCACTCCCGGAGCCGGCGGTGCCAGAGCGAATGGAAGCGAGATAACGCGGATCGAGGTAGCTGGTGACGAGCGTCGGAAGCTTGCGCTTCTGTTCCGGCGTGAGCAGTCCCCGGACGCTCGCCGCGACCTTCTGCAATAAGTCTATGGTTGCCCGGCGCCCTTCACGATATGCGCCGTAGGCTTTGTCGTGGTCGTAGTTCGTCGGAAGCTGCGATAGCATCTTCGCGATTGGCGACCAGATGGAGTCGGCGCGGATCAGGTACCAGCGGTTGAGCGTGGCGATGGAGTCGGCCTGCGGTACGGTGAGCTGCAACGTGTCGGTCTGTCGGAGGATCGTGGCAAGAGGATTGACAAACCCTCCGCTGCCGTAGATCGCCTTGAGAACTCCTTCGGGGAGTTTGTTGCCATCGGTCGTACGACCGACATTGAGCTGCTGCGTGAGTGACTGGCGCTCGCGCGTTGGACCAATGTCGAAGCGCAACATGGCCGTCACCGTCACCGGCATGCGGAATGGCGTGAATTGCGGGTTGGTCGCGCCGAAGCGTTGGTTCACATCGTACCGGTACTTCTGCGTGGTCGGGTCGAAACCGCGCACGTACAGGAGCGAGGCGTCGGGAATCGCCATTTGTCCCCAGCCGCGCAGCTTGTCGTTGCTGTGCAACAGCAGGTCGGCCGCGCCTAACGGGTTGGAGATGGCGAACGACAAGGTCGCACGCTGCGGCATGCGCACCTTGAGCGGATTGAACGACACCGACAGGTTGGCGGAGTGGGTCCACGGCCCTTCGCACGAGTTGCGGCCGGCGATGCCGCCCAGCTGCTTCGTTAGGCAGTCGCGCACACGTGCACTCGACGACGCGAGAAGGGCACGCATCGATGTTGCGACGGCTGCGTCGTTCACCGACGCGGGATTGAACACGAAGGCGCGATCGTTTGCGTATCCGTCGCCGTTGATGTCGCCGGCGACGGTGGGCGTGAACGGCGTCCCTGAGCGCACGTTGCCGAACCAGTTGATGCGCACCCAATCGAAAGCATTCCAGTACAGCATGTACTGAATCTGATGCCGTGAGTCGAAGCTCCCGCGCGCCCACTCTTCTGCGAAGGGATCCCCCGCCGTATTGGTCCCGAATCCGCGCACTCGTTCGCGGATGCTCGACCAGACGTACGAGAGCGACCAGCTGTAATTCGAATTGAACGACAGGGGTGACAATGAAGCGCGCAACTGACGGCTCACCGATCTGAGGTCCGAACGTTGCTCCGTGACTCGATTGAAGTCGGTCGTCACTCGCGCATCGCGAGCGGCGATGGCGCCCGTGAAGGGGTCGATGCTGGTGGGAAGCACATACACCGGACGTCCGCCCTCGCTGCCCAACGTGAAACGCTGTGTCGGCTGGAAGTTGCGATCGACGAAGCCCTGCTGGTTGAGGTTGAGCGAGTACGTCCCCTCGAATGTCGCGTTGAAGCGATTGCGGACGACCGGGCCACTCCACTGCAGGTTGCCGCGCACGCTGCGTGGCGCGTGGAAATCCTTGGTGAAGAGCGAGACGTTAGGCGCGCTGTTGGCGAACACCGACCCCGTGGTACCGTCGGCGCATTCGGCGGGAATGACGCCCTGTCCTGCCAGATACTGCGACCACGCGGCGTTAGGCACCGCAATTCCGGTGCAGTTGACCAGCTGGACTCCCGTCGCGAGCCCCGTGTTGTCGAGCGCCGATCCGATGAGCTGGGCGCCGGGCGTTCCCTGAAAGACACCCACTCCGCCGCGGACGACCGCACGTGGTCCGCGGAACGCCCCTTCGAAAGCGCCGACCTGCGCGGCCTGGCCATACGTCCAGGAAAAGCCCACGCGCGGCGAAACGTACACCCCGTTAGGCACTACATCGTTTCGCACGCCGAACTGCTGCTCGACGAGCGGATTGCGCCTGGGTGAGCTGCCGTAGCTATTGGCGTCGACGCGAACTCCGTACTGAAGCTGGAACGCCGGCGAGGCACGCCACGAATCGCCTAACGCGATGGCGCCCGTCATCTCATTCCCCGTCCGTGTGCGCCGTCCCAGTTGTCGCGAAAAAGACGTCGCTCGCCCCGCCTCGAGATCCTCGATCGAGTTATAGAAGAACGAGCCGAGGAGATTGTTACTGAGGTCAACGTCGAAGGCGTCGCGACGCAGTTCGGTCGAGAGCTTGATGCGATGTTTGTTGTCGTTGCTGAAGAAGGAAATCTGGTTGTTGAGTCCTGCCCCAAACGTCGTGGACTTGCTGCTGAGGAAAGGGCTTCCGCCGAACTGCACGAGCTTCACACCATTCGTGCCGTCGTCGAGCGCGGAGTTGATGCGCACCGAGCCGCTGGGCAGATCGGCAAAGGGTGACGACGACTGCCGATTGAGCGTGAGGTTGACCGACGTCTCGCTCAACGCGCCGAAGCCGAAGTACGTCGAATGGCGTCCCTGTAAACCGCCGTTGAAGTTGGTGCGTTGGCCGCTGTGCGCCGGGAGTTCGGTCACTTGTCCACTCACCGGATCGAAGCGGTTCCACGACATGTTGCCGCTGAGCGAAAACGCCGAGCCGGCGCGCGATGACGGTGGCGAGAGATCGATGCCGCCAAAGAGGGAGCCTTGATCGGAGAGCCGGCTCGATGGGATTCCAGCGGCGGTCGTGGGGATTGAGAGGTTGGCGAGAACGCCTAACAAGCGCGCGACGGAATCGGGCGCGAGTCCCGACGCGGCAAGGCCGACCGGCGACGTATTGAGCAGCGTCTGCAGGTCGTTCGTGCGTCGGCCGAGTTGGTACGCAACGTTGTAGAACGCGGCGTTGTATTTGATCGGGCCGGAGAGCAGCCCGCCTAACGAGAGGTTCGAATACTGTTGGCCGAGCGCCGACGCCGCGGGATCGGTCCACTGGAGCGCGGGCGAATCGAGGTTGAGCGAGTTGCTGCGCAGAATGAAGTTCGTGCCAGAGCGCGAGCGAAGATTGAAGTTGCCGCCGCTGAATCCTCCACGAGAAACGTCGTACGGTGAGGAGTTCAACGCCCCCGAAATCATCGCGTCGCGCGGGAGGTCAGAGCCAGAGAAGTTCTGCCCATTGAGGGTCGTGCTATTCTGGTCGGAGCCAAGCCCCAACACCGAGAACCCAGACGGGTCGCCGTCCTGTCCGGGGACGAAGAGGACACCGGGCGCGTTGGCCGCCATCGCAGCAATGTCGCCCTGCTGCGCTGGCGAAAGATTGCTCTGATTGATGACGCGCTCTGTCCCCGCGACGTCCTGCGTCTGGTCGTTTCGGTTGACGCGATTGCGATTGGCGGTGATGCGCACTTCATCAAGCGTCGTGGTCGTGCGCGAGAGTTGCGCATCGGCGACCAGGATTTCTTCGTCGGCGACGCGTTTTATCTCGAAGCGGCGCGGCGCGAATCCAAGCGAACGAAACGCGACGAAGTAGTCGCCATCGCCACCCGGGAAGGTGACCATGTATCGCCCGTTGCGGTCCGTCGTGGCATTGCGGCTGACGGCGCCCGAAAGCGTGGTCACGGTGACCGCCACGCCCTCCAACGGTTGCTTGTCAGGTCCGGTCACTCGGCCACGAATCACGTCGACGGTTTGTGCTAGAAGCGGGCGTGCGACGACTGACGAAGCGAGCGTGAGAGCCGCGAGCGCGAGGAGCGAAAGCGCTACGCGCTTGATGAGATGTCGCCAGTAAATAAAGGACGAGTTTGAGCGCATGTTCAGCGTAAGGAGCCCTGCACCTCGGCCGTGGAACGACCCGAACTGGTGGCCGAACGGAAATTAGACTCCGCTCGAGGGCGCAGGGATTACTCCTTTTTTACACTTGTCGTGGAAACGTCGTTTGAAGGGGTGAAACGCGAAGTTTCGGGGTGCGGCGATCGAAGTGGACGTCGAAGTAAATTGCTGTGACACTTTCCCTCGCCGGAGCATCGTCGTGCCGGAAGACCCCTCATCGAGACCGGCTAAGCGCCGGCATCAGGGTTCATCGCAAGGCGCTTCGCCGCTGGAGGCCGCACTTCGGGGAGAGGGCGCCATCTCTCTGGGGAAGGCGGGGAAAATGGTGGAAGCGGAGCTGGCGGCGTTGCGCGCCATTCCTAACGAAGGAGAAGCGCGTGAGGCGCAGGTTTACCGCTGTGCCGAAGCGGTCTGGCGATATTTCGTACAGCGCGAGATGTCTAACCTCCACGACCACGCGCCTGTGGTCGAGGCGTATGCGATTCCGCGCGAGGTGCTGGCGAAAGTCGGCGCCACTCGCCCACCGTCTGACGACGAATAAGGACTTCGATCGTGCCGCACCCCGTCAAGCCAACAATCTCGCACGAGCTACTGGAGCAGCTCGACGTGCGCGTCGGCACCATCGTTAGGGTCGAAGACGTCGCCAAGTCGGACAAGCTGGTGCGACTTGTCGTCGACTTCGGCGACGTGCAACGCAACATCCTCGCGGGAATGAAGAAGGAGCGCGCAAATCCCCGCGAGATCGAAGGGCGTCAGGCGCTGTTCGTCGTCAACCTCGCTCCGCGCAAGATGATGGGCGAAGTGTCCGAAGGAATGCTGTTCGACATCGGGTACGCCGACGGTGTAACGCCGGTGCTGGCGGTTCCGGAATCGCCGGTGCCTAACGGGACACGCGCCGGCTAGCGAACGCTCTCCGCCGTGGATTGGTTGTCGCGGCGATTCGGTGGCGCGGAGCGCTACAGTTCGGCGACCAGCGCTTCAATCAATCGCTCGAATCCATTCGCCGCCCGCTTCGTCACTTCGATGACGTCGGCATGGGCGATTGTCTCGTGAGAAATGCCGGCGGCTGGGTTGGTGATGCAGCTGACGGCGGCGCACCGCATGCCGATCGCGCGGGCTACGACGACTTCAGGCACCGTGGACATCCCTACGGCGTCAGCGCCCAT
This sequence comes from Gemmatimonadaceae bacterium, assembly GCA_044224185.1. Classification (GTDB taxonomy): domain Bacteria; phylum Gemmatimonadota; class Gemmatimonadetes; order Gemmatimonadales; family Gemmatimonadaceae; genus SCN-70-22. Next base: position 81,686 of record JBGAKW010000012.1, read on the forward strand.
GCGCTCCAGCTTGCGCACTTCGGCTGGTGTCTCGTACGAGGGGCCGAGCAACCCCGCGTAGACACCTTCCTCGAGTGGAATGCCGAGTCGTTCGCCTAACGAGCGCAGTTGTCGGCGAAGCCCTGGGTCGTACGGATCGGACATATCGGGAAAGCGCTCATCTCCCCGCAAGACGGGGCCGATGAGCGGGTTCCGAAACATGAGATTGATGTGGTCGGCGACGATCATGAGCGAGCCGGCGGCGAAGGTCCGACGAATGCCGCCGGCGGCGTTGGAGAGAATCAGCGTTCGCGCGCCTAACGCGTGCACGACTCGTACGGGGAGCGACGACTGCGCCGCCCCGTGTCCCTCGTACATATGAAAGCGGCCGGCGAGCGCCAACACTTCGCGGCCGCCGAGGGTGCCATGGATCAATTCACCGGCGTGTCCTTCGACGGTTGGCGCCTCGAAGCCGGGGAGCTCTCCATACTTGATGCGAGCGGCGCCCTGTATGCGCCTCGCGAGTCCGCCCAAGCCTGAGCCGAGAATGATGGCGGCCACAGGCGAGTGCACGGGGAGTTCCCGGCGCGCGACGTTGGCCGATTCGGCAACGAGAGAAGCGAGCGTCATTCGCGTTCGTTAGGCGGGTGGGAGCTCGGCGCGTTTGCTAAACAGGCGCGAGCTCGGCGATTTCGGCGCGCGCGCGGGCAATCATGGCCTCGCGCTCCGCGAGCGGAAGAAACGCACCAGCGAATCCATTCAGCGCGATTTGCGAAAGTTCGTCGAAGGTGAAATCGAGGTTGTGCGCGGCGTGTGCGAATTCGTCGACCAGTGTGGTTCCGCTCATCAAGCGATTGTCGGTGTTGAGGACGACGTTGAGCCCGCGGTCGAAATATTCTCGCAGCGGGTGCGATTCGTAGGAATCGGTGGCCCGCGTCTGTACGTTGCTCGTTAGGCAGATTTCCAGCGTGATGCGCCGATCGTTGACGTAGTCGGTGAGCGCCGGATCCTCGATGAGGCGTGTGCCATGCCCGATACGTTGCGCGCCGCAGGCATGTACGGCTTCGAATACCGAACCCGCGCCGTCTCCTTCGCCCGCGTGGCACGTGCATGGAAGGTTGTGTTCGTGTGCGTATTGGAACGCCACCGCGTGACGCGACGCCGGATTCCCGGCCTCGCCGCCAGCGAGGTCGAAGCCGACGACGCCATCGGGATGATAGGCGACGGCCAGGCGCGCAAGTTCCAGTGAGACGTCGGGTGGGAGATGACGGAGCGCGGTGACGATGACCTTCGAGACGATACCATATTCGCGTTGTGCGCGCGCCAGCCCCCGCAGCGGCGCTTCGACCGTCTCGCCTAACGAGAGACCTCCGCGAGTATTGAGCACAGGCGCATATCGCACCTCCAGATATCGCACCCCTTCACGCGCCGCATCCTCGGCCAGTTCATAGGCAATGCGATCGAGCGCATCGGCCGTTTGCATGACGGAGAGGGTGATGTCGAAGCGCGCGAGATAGTCCTCCAGACAATGCGCGTCACGCACGAGCATGTGCTCGCGTATTTCATCGCTGTCGTCGCCGGGCATGGCGACTCCGTATTCGCGCGCCAACTCCAGCATGGTCTGCGGTCGAAGCGAGCCATCGAGATGGCAATGCAGTTCAGCTTTCGGCAGTCGTTCCAGGAGCGAGCGCGTAATGAGAGGGGGCATTCGCGTTAGGCGTCGTCGGTGGTGCCGGGGCGCGCACGGTTGCTGATGATGCGAAAGATGGCGCCGTTGTAGAGCGCGGAATCGTGCGGAATGGGGAGTCCGCGCGAATCACTGACGGCGCGTTCACCTGACTGGACGCGGTCGGCAGCGGCAGCATCGGCGATGCGCACCGCGTCAAGCGCGGTGCCATTGGAGGGAGCGTCGACCCCCACTCCGTTCACATAGACGCGCACAGTTTCACTCATTTGTTTCCGAGAATCAGTCGCGCGTCGGTGGGCGCGCGAACGGGTGATGGAGCTTTGCGAAGATACTGCTCGAGCGCATCGAGGTCGCTGAGCTTGACGTCTTCGACCGCGAGGGCGCGTTCGGTGACCGCCAGGCCGTCCCCGCCAGATGCAAGGAAGTCGAGTAGGATCAAACGATAGACGCTTCGCGGATCGAGCGCTTTCCCGTTGGAAAGAGTGACCGAGGTTATTCGAGACCCTTTGGCGCGCGCGCTGTCGTACGTGACTCTCACGCCGGACAAAAAGAAGTCGATGCGATCGCGGGCGACGAGACGCTCCAGATAGTCGCGTAAGTCAGCGCCGCGCATCTGAATGCGGAGGAGCGAGTTTCCGAAGGGTTGCGCTTCGAACAGCATCGCGCGGGTGACGACACCGGCGGGGAGTGGTGCGCGCACGCCACCGGTGTTCATCACGGCGACATCTCCCCCGCCAGTGACGCGCTGCGCGTCGGCAATCAGGTTGCCTAACGAGCCGCCGAGGTCTTTCTCCATCCGCTCGGCCAACGTCGCCACGGGTGTACCCATGATCGAATCGACGTGCATGGCGAGGCGCGAAACGGTCGACGCGACCGCGGAGTCTGGGGCGATCGAATCACTCCGGATGGTACGGACCTCGACGGCGCTTTCGCCGCCACCGCCTAACGGGATGTCGATAATGCCGATCGCGCCTCCGGCGTAAAGTCCCTGCACAATCGGAATGCCCTTCTCTTTCGTTGCGACGTACGAGTGCGTATGCCCACTCACGATTGCGTCTACGCGCTCGCTGAGGGAGTCTGCGAGGTCGATGATCTCCCCCTTGCAAGGCTCGCCGCGATTGCAGAATGCGCCCGCGTGCGCTGCAACGACGACGACGTCGGCACCGCGTGCACGTAGTGCGCGCGCGCGTTCACTGACCACGGGCGCCGGTGCGACGAAGCGCAGCGTGGCGACGTTCGATGGTCTCGTGGTCTTCGGCGTGAGAACTGTTGCCACGCCAATCACTCCGATCTTCACGCCGTCCTGCTCGATCAGCGTATCGGAGCGAATCCAGGGGACTTTGTTTCCGGCAGCATCGGTGACGTTGGCAGCCAACATCGCGTACCGAGCGCGCCGCATGATGGCGCGGAGCGTATCGATTCCCCAGTCGAAGTCGTGGTTGCCTAACGCCGCGGCGGCGAGCCCGCCACGATTGAACAGTTCCACGACCGGACGACCAAAGGCGAGATTCGACGCCGGTGTGCCCTGAAACTGGTCGCCGCCGTCGAGCCAGATGGCTGTGCACGTCGGACGCGGACATTCGGCCCGCGCTTTGGCGATTGCGGAGGCAACGTATGCGGCACCACCCGAACGACGCCCGTTGGCATCGGTTCGCGGCTGCAACGCACCGTGAAAATCGTTGGTCGAGATAATGCGGACCCACCGCCCCGATTGCAGCCGCGTCGTGGAGGGACGCGCAGCGCGCGCCGGACGTGCGGCGGTTGTTCCTGGTGCATCGAACGTCGTCGCGTGCATGTCGCGATACGCACGTTCCGCGGCGGCCGGCGGCCCCAACGACCAATTGCGCGTAGCATAGTCCGACGGAGCAATCGCGCCCCGTCGCTTCACTTCGGCGATGAGGAGATCACGAATCTCTTCTTGCTTATCGCGGAGGACCGGTGCGCCCCGCAGCATCTCGAATCCACCACCGCCCGACTGCCGGTAGTTGTTCACCGCCAGGGTGAACGTGTCGCCGTCGGTGACGTCGCGCCCCTTGAAACGAAGGCTCGTTAGGCGCTGGCCGACAGGGCGCGAGATGTCGAGTGTGTATTCAACGCCGGAGAGAATGTCGTAGTTGTAGCCAGGTATGCCCGGCTCGATAACCGACTGCTGGGCGGTGGCGCTGCCAAACTGCCGAAAGTAGCGCGCGCTGTACTCGATGTACGCACGCAACTGTTTTCCATCGATGCGAACGAGGCGCAGCGTGTTGTCGTACGGATAGAGGCGTGCGACTTGCGCGACCGTGATCGCCCCGGGCGCAAGCCGCGCGCCGAGGTCGAATGCGGGCGTGGATGCAATGTCGGCACCTGCCGCGCGGCGTTCCACTTCGAGGATGAAATCGGTGAGCGGAACGTCAGCGACACGCGCCGAATCGGAGCTCCAGGCGACGCCGGTGCTGCCTAACGTTTGTCCGACATACCGGAGCGTGGCGTGGTGTGCACGTTCGGTCGCCGCAACCACCGCTCCTTGTTCGGCGTGACCAGCGGAGCGCACGATGACGCCGCGCTTGGATGCGACTTGCCAGCCCGATGTCCCTCGCGTTAGGCGCACATTGGCCACGGCAACCGATGTCGCCCAATTGCGCGGCTGCATGAGCATCACACCATTGATCACCGTGTCGGCGACTTCGCGGTGTGAGTGTCCGTACACGATGAGATCGACGCCGGGAACTTCGCGTGCGACGCGGGCGGCAACGTCTTCCGGCGGCACTCCAGTTGCCTTTTCGTCGTAGCTCGACGGACCACCAAGCCCCGAATGCATCACGACGACCACGAGGTCAGACGCTTTGCGCACGTCGCTGACGCTCCCTTTCAGGTCCTCGACGATGTCGCGCACGACCGCTCGCCCGGAGAGGTTCACCTGATCCCAGATCATCGCGCCCGGAGTCGTGGCGCCGACGATTGCAACGCGTACACCGTTGCGTTGGACGATGCGTGACGGCGCGAAGACGCGTCTCCCGTTAGGCGCGTACACGTTGGACGCGAGCACGCCGAATTGGGCGCTTGCCACTGCGCGCTCGAGGAAGAGCAATCCGTAGTTGAAGTCGTGATTCCCGACGGCCATCGCGTCATAGTGCATCGCGTTCATCGCGGCGATGACCGGGTGCGGGCCTGTGCTGTCGACTCTCGCCGCGACGTACGTGAGCGGATTCCCCTGCAGGGCATCGCCGGCATCAACCAGCACGACACGTCCGGGATTCGCCGATCGCACGGAGTCGACGATCGTCGCTGCTCGCGCTAATCCCCGAATGGGATCGGCCGCACCATCGTAGTAATCCCAACCGCGCAGCCGCCCGTGAACGTCTGTGGTGGCGGCAACCACAATATCCACCGCTGTCCCCGGCACCGGGGTTTGACTCGCGGACGGGGCCTCGGAAACGGTGCCTCGCCCAGTCGGCGTGCAGGCGCTCGCAGCGAGGGCGACAAGGGCGATGGATCGACGGAAACGCATGGGAGGAAGGTAGATAGCGCACTTCGCGAGCGGGAGGCGAACCCATGCTCGATTGACGCGACGCCGCGATTCGACAAGGTTGCGGGCGCCTCGGAATTCTGTTGCGGCACCGTTCGCCACGACGACCTGCAAAGCTTTCTTCGATACAATACCGTGACTCTTGTAACGCTTCTCTTTCGCTCATCGATTGCTGAACGTGTTCGCTGTGTGGCGAAGACGTTGAGAATGGTGCAGGTCCTCTCGTGAATCCGCTCGTCATCGGAATCGCGGGCGGTTCGGGGTCGGGCAAATCAACGGTAGCGCGGAAGGTCGCCGAAGCACTGGCGACGGCGTCGGTCGCATTCATCGACATGGACGCCTACTACCGGAACTACGCGCACCTCCCGCTCGAGGAACGGCGCCAGATCAACTGGGATCATCCGGAAGCGTTCGATCTCGACCTGCTCGTTAGGCAGCTGGAGCAGCTGCAACGCGGCGACGGGATCGACAAGCCGGTCTATGACTTCGTCACGCACACGCGAACGAACACCACGAAGTGGATTCCGCCGGCCCAAGTCATCGTCGTGGATGGCATCCTCCTATTTGTCGACGAACGCGTGCGCGATGTGTGCGATGTGAAGGTGTTCGTTGATGCCGATGCCGACGTCAGGCTCATTCGGCGAATCAAACGCGACATGACCAAGCGGGGACGTCCCCTGGAGGAAATCCTGCAGCAGTACCTCACGACCGTGCAACCGATGCACCTGCAATTTGTCGAACCAAGCAAGCGATACGCGGATGTTATCGTCCCACGCGGCGGTCACAACACAGTCGCGATCGACATGATCGTCTCCAACATCCAGCGGCGCCTCGGCGCACGCGTCGGATGACGTCACCTGCACTGCAGGCCGAGCGCGTTCTTGTCGTGGACGATGAGCAGGACATCGTCGCTCTCGTCGCGTACCACTTGGTGAAGGCGGGCTACCGAGTCTCCACCGCGACGTCTGGTCCCGATGCGGTGGTCCAGGCGAAGCGAGACCGGCCGGCGATACTCGTCCTCGACCTGATGCTCCCCGGGATGTCGGGCTTTGAAGTCCTGGAGCAACTGCGAGCCGACGAAGCCACGCGCGACATTGCCGTGCTTCTGTTGACGGCGCGCAAGGACGAGCCGGATCGCATTCGCGGTTTGTCGTTAGGCGCGGACGACTACCTCACCAAGCCGTTTTCGCCACAGGAGCTGGTCCTTCGTGTGAGCGCCATCCTGCGCCGTATTCAGCAGGGACAGCAACAGCAGGGGGGTGATCTCCTCCGCGTGGGACCAATCCTTCTCGATCGAGCGGCACACCGCGTCTCGGTTGGCGGGGATGACGTAGACCTTACGCCGACGGAGTATCGTCTCCTTCTGACACTCGCCGAGAGGCGAGGGCGTGTGCAGGCGCGCGGCCACCTGCTCGAGACGGTATGGGAGGCCGCGCCTGACATTCAAACGCGCACGGTCGACATGCACGTGCAACGGTTGCGCACCAAATTAGGCGATGCAGGAGAGTTGATCGAGACCGTACGCGGTTTCGGCTATAGATTGAAAGCGGCGCAACCACGCAGTGCGTGAAACTCTCGCAACGCCTCCTCGCCGGATCGCTTGTCGTCATCGCGGTGCTCGTGCTCCTGGTCGTTTTTTCTCTCGATCGGAGACTGCGGTTTCGCCTGCGTGAAGAGACAGCGCGCGAGCTGCTGCGCGAAGCGAGATTCGTGGGCACCGACTTTCGCGATGGCATCAACGCCGATTCGCTCGCCAACGCCGCGGGCGCCGCGTTAGGGCATCGTGTCACGCTGATTCGCAGCGACGGTGTCGTGATCGGTGACTCGGAGTTCGACGGTCCGGCACTTTCCAATCTCGAGAATCATTCCAATCGCCCTGAAGTCATCGCCGCGCGCAACTCCGGCGAAGGGACGTCGGTTCGTGTCTCACCGTCTGCGGGCGACGAGGAGCTTTATGCCGCCACGCGAAGCCCGTTAGGCTTCGCGCGTGTCTCGATGTCGACCGCCTCGCACAACGTCATCGTGCGGAGTATTCAGGGTGATGTGCTCTCGGCGGCGCTGCTGGCGGCGCTCGCCGCACTCGCGCTGGCGACGATCTTCGCGCGTTCGGTGAGTCGCCCAATCCTCGAACTCCGTGACGATGCCCGTGCCATTGCGGCTGGCGACCTCACGCGTCGCCCCTCGCTCTCCGCTCCCGCCGAAGTAGGTGAATTGGCGTCTGCATTCCATCGTTTGGCTGAACAACTCGGCGCTCGCGTAAGCGCGCTCGAGGCAGATGAGGCGCTGTTGCGCGCCCTTACCGAGTCGCTCAATGAAGGAGTGATCGCGCTCGACGGTCGACAGCAGGTGGTGCATGTGAATGAAGGAGCGCGGCGCATGCTCGGTGTGCGCGACGCCGTGCCATTTCCCGCCGATCGGCTTCCGCGCGACCGCATTTTTCGAGAGGCGCTGACGGCAGCGCTCAACGGACAGTCGACCGATGGCCTCGAGACGCTGCTCAACGAACGCGCCGTGACGCTCACCGCGCGTCCGCTGCTGGCGGGAGGCGCCGTTATCGCGCTGTTCGATGTCACTCCCCTGCGCCGTCTCGAGATCGTTAGGCGGGACTTCGTGGCGAACGTATCGCACGAGCTTCGCACGCCGCTCACGGTGATCGGCGGGTTCGCCGAGACGCTGCAGGACGAGTCGTTGCCCCCCGAGCAGCGACGCCGCTTCACTGAGACCATTCACACCAATGCGCAGCGCATGCAGCGCATCGTGGATGATCTCCTCGATCTATCGCGAATAGAATCGGGGGGTTGGGTACCGATGCCGACGACGCTCGACGTACGTGCGTTGGTGCACGATGTGTTCTCCGCTGCGCGCGCTGCCGCCGACGCCAAACGGATCGCGCTCATTGCCGGCATCCCCGACGATGCAACGCACATTTGGGGTGACCCGACAGCCGTGCGACAGATCCTCACGAATCTGGTGGATAACGCGCTGCGGCACACAAGCGCGGGCTCCGTCACCATCTTCGCGCAGCGAACGGTCGCATCGATCGTACTCGGGGTTCGCGACACGGGATCGGGGATCGCCGCGGAGCATTTGCCGCGCATTTTCGAACGTTTCTATCGCGTGGACGCGTCGCGCGCGCGCGAGGAGGGTGGCACGGGGCTCGGTCTGGCCATCGTGCGGCACATGGTGGAAGGACACGGCGGACGCGTCTGGGCGGAGAGTACACTCGGCGCGGGCACGACCGTGCGCGCCGAATTCCCGTTGGGCGAACGGGCGCGCGCCTAACGAGTCATACTGTTACACAGCGGTCACTGCACCGTTACAGACCGCGGGCACCCTTCGCTCCGTCACCAGTCACGTCTTCACCTGGAACGGCGGCAAGGAGTCCCCCCCACATGCGCACTTCGACGCTATCGCGTTGCTTCGCTCTCGGTTGCGTCTTCATGGTCCTCGCGTGGCAGAGTGCCAGCGCGCAGGACACGACGAAAGTTCAAAAGGCGGATACCGCAGCCGCGCCACCGCCAACTCTTGCAGCTGCTCCATCGCTTCCGGTCAGCTTCTCGGGCGTCATCTACACGAACTTTCAGAAGGGTGGCCTCAAGGGGGCGCGGGCGCAGGATCGCTTCGATCTCGACCGCGCATATCTCACACTGCGCGGCGACGCCGGCGAGCACGTAAGCTGGCGCATCACCGCCGACGTCTTTCAGCAGCGCGACACCACCCTCTCCGCCTTTTATCGCGGTTGGGCACTCCGCGCGAAATACGCCTACGTCCAGTACGACTTCATTCGCGGGTTAGGGGAGGAACTGAGAGCCAACGTTCGACTCGGCATCCTTCACACCGTCGTCATCGATCACGAAGAGCAAGCGCCCGACCACGGCGTCTGGCCTCGCGGCATCCAGCAGGTCGCCATCGAGCAAGCCGGCTTCTTCTCGTCATCGGACGACGGCCTCGCCACGACCATCACGCTGCCGCACAAGACCGGCGAGATCTACGCGACCATCACCAACGGGACCGGCTACGCCTCGCGTGAGCTCGACCGCTTCAAGGACTATGCGGCGCGCCTAACGCTTACGCCGCTCGCCAAGACGCACGGGTATTTCAAGGGACTCGACATCTCACCATGGATCAGCGTTGGTGAGCGCGCGTCCGACTTTGCCGACCGCACGCACGGTACCGTCGCCCGCATCGACGAGGGGCGGAAGCGCAATCGCTACGGCTTCCTGCTCCAGGTGCACGACCCGCGAGTGTCGTTAGGCGCGCACTTCGCTCGTCGCATCGACGCCATAGAGGCGGCCGACACGACGAAAGACGTCGCGCCGACGACCACCGAGCGCACGGGTTCGGTCAACTCACTCTACGCGCAACTCCACCCGCTGGCGTTCATCACCAGCGCGCCCAATTGGCCGGTCGCGCTCCTTCTTCGGGCAGATGATGTGAAGCCGGACAGAGCGAGCGACGCGTATCAGCGTTGCTACGTGGCAGGCATCAGTTGGGAGCTCAACAAGAAGACGTCGATCACCCTCGACTACCAAACGCAGGAACCAAAGAAGGGGAGCCGAGCGCAAGACCTGAAGACGTATTTCGTCCACGTCGTCGCTTCGTTCTGACGATGCGCAACGCACGCCATCCGCACCTTCGCCCGTACTCCCCGCCTCCCACCATGCGCGCTCGCATTCTCTCGTTAGCTATCGCACTGGTCACCCTGAGCTTCGCCGCCGCGTGTGCCGGTGATGCGAAGTCTGGTGCCAGAAAAGACGCGGCCACGTCGCAGTCGAGCGGTTCGATCGACCTCAATGGCGCTGGCGCCACCTTCCCGTATCCGATCTACTCGCGCTGGTTCAGCGAATACGCCGCGAAGACGGGCGTGAAGATCAACTACCAATCCATCGGGTCGGGCGGCGGCATCAAACAGTTGTCAGAAAACACGGTGGACTTTGGCGCTTCTGATGGTCCGATGTCCGATGACGAGATGTCAAAGGCGAAAGGCGGCAAGGTTCTGCACTTTCCCACCGTCCTCGGCGCCGGCGTCATCATCTACAATCTGGCGGAACTGCAACAGCCTTTGCGGCTGACGGGCGAAATCATCGCCGACATCTTCCTCGCCAGGATCACCAGGTGGAACGACGCACGAATCGCCGCGGTGAACTCTGGGGTCTCGCTTCCAGCGAAGGACATCCTCGTCGTCCATCGCACCGACGGCTCCGGGACGACGTACATCTTCACTGATTTTCTTTCCTCAGTTAGTCCCGCATGGCGCGATGGACCCGGGAAAGGAAAGGATGTGAAGTGGCGCGTCGGACTGGGTGGAAAAGGAAACGAAGGCGTCGCCGGAACGGTGAAGCAGACGCCGGGTGCGATCGGCTACGTCGAGCTGGCATATGCCAAACAGAATCGCCTGCCTACCGCGTTCGTGCGAAACGCCAGCGGCGCTTTTGTTGAACCGTCCACCGCATCGATCACGGCGGCCGCGGAAGGCGCCGCGGCCAAGATGGGGCCTGAATCAGACTACCGCGTCTCCATCGTCAACGCGCCGGGAGCCGCGACGTATCCGATTTCGTCGTTCACCTGGTTGCTCGTGTACGAATCGCAGCGCGACGCCACAAAGGGGAAAAAGCTCGTCGATTTCATGAAGTGGATGTACATCGAGGGTCAGGGTGAAGCGGCGTCGCTCGACTACGCACCGCTTCCAGCGGCGATGGCCACAGCTCTCACGAAGCGCCTAACGAGCATCCAGATGGGCAGCCGTCCATGACGGCTCGTTCCCAGGCGATATTCGGGGGCGGCGACGCCTCCTCCCCTGCTCCCCCATCGGCGACGTCCATCCACAGCGCGTCGGTGGGAGATCGTATCTACCGCATTGGAACGTTTGTCTGTGCGGCGACGATTCCGTTCTTCCTCCTCCTCATTGCGTACGAGATTGGCGTTGCCGCATGGCCGGCATTCGCCAAGGCAGGAGTAGGGTTTCTGACCTCGAGCGAGTGGGATCCAGTGCGCGAGGAATTTGGCGTCGCTCCGATGATCTTCGGGACGATCCTCTCGTCGCTGATCGCGCTCGTCCTGGCAACTCCGCTCGCGTTAGGCGTCGCCATCTTTCTGTCGGAGTTCGCGCCACTCTGGCTCCGACAGCCGATTGCCTTTCTTATCGACTTGCTCGCGGCGATTCCCTCGGTCGTGTACGGTCTGTGGGGAGTCTTCGTCCTCCAGCCGATTCTGCGCGAGAAGGTCATGCCGTTCCTCGCCGACACCCTGAAGCTCGGCGAGACGCCCTTCTTTTCCGGACCGGCGTACGGCCCGAGCATGTTGGCCGCCGGTGTCATCCTCGCCATCATGATTCTTCCCTACATCTCGGCAGTCTCGCGCGAGGTGTTGATGGCGGTTCCCCGGTCGCAGCGTGAGGCGGCGCTGGCGTTAGGCGCCACGCGCTGGGAAGCGATTCGCGATGCCGTCGTTCCCTTCGCGCGGAGTGGAATTCTCGGTGGTGTCATTCTCGGCCTCGCCCGTGCGTTAGGCGAGACGATGGCCGTCACGATGCTCATCGGGAATCGTCCGGAGATCTCGGCGTCGCTGTTCGCACCTGGCTACACGCTCGCCTCCGTCGTCGCCAACGAGTTTGCCGAAGCGACCGGAACGCTGCATACGTCGGCGCTGATGGCATGCGGCGCGGTGCTGCTGGCCATCACGCTTGTGGTGAACGCGATCGCGCGATGGTTGGTTCACAGGGTGTCGGAGTGACGGCTACGACGCAGACTTCGCCCCCGGCTCCGCGCCGCCCTTCGCGCACGGATGTGCAGCGAGCGGCTGTTGCGCGCACCGCGAGGTCGCTGACGCGGCGGCGCCTAACGAATATCACCTTTCTCTGGGTGATGGGTGCGGCAGCGCTTCTGGCAACGCTCCCGCTCATTTTCATCGTTGGGCACCTGATCCGCCAGGGCGCGTCGTCGCTCTCGCTCGCGTTCTTCACCCAGATGCCGCGCCCCGTCGGCGAAGCAGGGGGCGGGCTCGCCAATGGAATCGTCGGGACGTTCACCCTGATCGCTCTCGCCTCGATGATCGGACTCCCGATCGGCATCGGCGCTGGGCTGTTCCTCGCCGAGCACAAGGGGACGCGCATGGCGACTGCCGTGCGATTCCTGTCCGACGTGCTCAATGGCCTCCCGTCGATCGTGATGGGAATCTTTGCCTGGCAATTCCTCGTGCGCCCGCTTGGCCACTTCTCCGCTGCAGCTGGCGGCATCGCGCTAGGCGTGATGATGATTCCGCTGGTCACGCGCACCACGGAAGAGATGATTCGCGTGATGCCCACGGCGCTCAGCGAAGCGGCGCTGGCGTTGGCGTATCCGCCCTGGCGCACCTCGCTCACCATCGTGTTGCCTACCGCCCTTCCGGGCATCGTGACCGGCGCGCTCGTTGCGGTCGCGCGCATCGCCGGTGAGACAGCACCGCTCCTCTTTACCGCGTTCGGCAATCAGTTCTGGTCAACGTCGTTGCACGAGCCGATCGCCGCGCTCCCGTTGCAGATCTTCACCTTCGCGATCAGTCCCTATGATGAATGGCACAAACTTGCCTGGGCGGGATCACTCGTCCTCATCGTTCTCGTCATGGTTATCTCCATCGCCGCGCGTTTCGCCACTCGAGACAAACTTGGAAGTGCCGGTGACTGACGAACGCGAGGTCGCTCCGCACCTCGCGGGCGCGAGCGCCGTACGCACGCGGCTCGCCGTGCGCTCGCTCGACGCCTATTTCGGCGCATCGTGCGCCGTGCGAGGGATCGACGTCGATTTCCAGGAAGGGCACGTCACCGCGATCATCGGCCCGTCGGGGTGCGGAAAGTCCACGTTGCTTCGCTGCCTCAATCGCATGCACGAGACGGTTCCAACAGCGCGCGTTGAAGGCGAAGTGATGCTCGACGGTGTCGACGTGTACGCTCGCGGCGTGAATACGATCGAGGTTCGTCGCCATGTTGGAATGGTCTTCCAGCGTCCAACGCCGTTCCCCACCATGTCCATTCGCGACAACGTCGCCGCCGGCTTCAAGGTGATGGGAAGCAAGGCTCCGCCACGCCGCGAACGCGACGCCATCGTCGAACAAGCCTTGCGTCGCACCGCACTCTGGGACGAAGTGAGCGATCGACTCGGCGCCAGCGCCGTCGGACTCTCCGGTGGCCAGCAACAGCGATTGTGCATCGCGCGCGCGCTGGCAACGCAGCCCAAGGTTCTCCTGCTCGATGAACCGACTGCGTCGCTCGACCCGATCAGCGCACAGAAAGTCGAGGAGTTGGTCTACGAGCTGCGTGGCTCCGTGACCGTCGTCATCGTCACGCACAACATGCAGCAGGCGGCGCGCGTCTCCGATCGTACTGCATTCATGCTCGCTGGCGAACTCGTCGAAGTGGCCCCGACCAAGTCGCTCTTCACCACGCCGCGCGATTCGCGCACCGAGGCATACATCACGGGGCGCTTCGGATGAAAGCCGCCGCCGCCGCCGCCGCAGCCGCAGCCGCAGCCGCAGCCGCACCGAAAACAACGGCCGCGCCGCCGCGAAGCTCGTTAGGCGCATTCGAGGCGAAGGACTTTTCGTTCTGGTACGGAGCGAAGCAAGCGCTCTTCAACCTCAGCCTTCATATGCCCGCGCGCAGCGTCACCGCCTTCATCGGGCCATCCGGTTGCGGCAAGTCGACGCTCCTGCGCTCAATGAACCGGATGAACGAGCTCATTTCCGGGACGAAAAAGAGCGGCGCGCTGTTGCTCGACGGCGACGACATCCACGCTCCTGGCCAAGACGTCGTGAAGCTGCGCCTGCGTGTTGGAATGGTCTTCCAACGATGGAATGCGTTTCCGAAATCGGTCTACGATAACGTCGCGTACGGCCCTCGCATCAACGGCGGATCTTCGCGGAACGAGATCGACGAAATTGTCGAGGCGTCACTGCGGCGGGCCGCGCTGTGGGAAGAGGTCAAAGACCGGCTCCGGCAAAGCGCGCTTGGACTCTCCGGGGGCCAGCAGCAGCGCCTCTGCATTGCGCGCGCGCTGGCGAATCAGCCGGAGGTCTTGCTGTTGGATGAACCGTGCTCCGCGCTCGACCCGATCGCCACGCAACGCATCGAAGAGTTGTTGTACGAGCTCAAGTCCGACCTAACGATCGTGATGGTCACGCACAACCTGCAACAGGCAGCGCGTGTATCCGATCAAACCGCGTTCTTCTATCTCGGGCGGCTCATCGAGTCCGGCCCCACCGATCGCATTTTCACGAGTCCTCGCGAAGAGCGCACCGAGGCCTACATCACCGGGAGGTTCGGATGAACCCCGCCGATACCGTCACAGGCTTTCGTCATTTTCACGAGCAACTCGCGACGCTCAAACAGCGTCTCCTCGACATGTCCGTGCGCGCCGAGGAGCTTGTTGATCTCGCCGTCGATGCGCTGCTCAGTCGCGACAAGGAAAAGGCCGATGCGGTCATCCAAGGTGACCGCGACATCGACATCCTCGAGATCGACGTTGAAACGCTCGCGGTCGAACTCCTTGCGCTGCAGCAACCGATGGCGCGCGACCTGCGCTTCGTCATTAGTGCGATCAAGATCTCCAGCGACCTGGAACGCGTCGGCGATCACGCCGTCAACATCGCGCAATCAGCACTGCGCCTTATTGCCCTCAACTCGCGCATCATCCCCGACCCGGAAATCGAGGACATGGCGAGACGCGCGCGCCGCATGCTATCCGACGCGCTCGACGCGTTTGTTCGCGCCGACGGAGCGCTTGGGCGCGAGGTCTGCCGCGCCGACGACCAGGTGGATGCCCTGCACAACTCGCTCTTTCGCATCCTGCTCACGCACATGATGGCCGATCCGCGCACCATCACACCGTCGCTCGAGCTCCTCTTGGTCAGCCGAAATCTCGAGCGTGTGGCCGATCTTGCCACGAATATCGGCGAAGACGCCGTATATTTGGCGGAAGGAAAGCAGATCAAGCATCGCTTCGAGCTCCTCGAAGCCTCCTCCCCGCCACCAGCGCAAAGCGACTGACGATGGCCAATCCGGTGCGCACCAGGGTCCTCGAGCTCAATAGCAGCGGCAATAGCAGCGGCAATAGCAGCGGCAAGAGCAGCGGCAAGAGCAGCAGCAAGAGCACCAGCAAGCGCACCGGGGCGGGAGCAGTGGTCCGTCTCGCGGCGATCGACATCGGATCCAACTCGATTCGCCAGACAATCGCCGACGTCTCCGCCGACGGGCGCATTCGCGTCATCGACGAGATGAAGGCAGCGCCGAGACTCGGCACGGGACTTTCCGAGAAAGGCTCGTTAGGCGAGGAGCCAATGCGCCATGCGCGCGAGGCGCTGCAGCGCATGGCGACGCTCGCCCGGCAGTACCACGTTGCGCGCATCGAGGCGGTTGCGACGTCGGCGGTGCGAGACGCGGTCAACGGGCGCGCCTTCCTTGAAGACGTGCGACGCGAAAGCGGTCTCAGGATCCGCGTCCTTCGGGGCGAAGATGAGGCGCGCCTCGCATTTCGTTCGGCGCTCGCGCACTTCGATCTCGCGCGTGGCCGCACGGTCGTCATGGACATCGGCGGCGGTTCGCTGGAGCTGGCGATGAGTGCCGATGGACTCGTCGAACGCCTCGTCTCGCTGCCGTTCGGCGCCATTCGCATGACCGAGCAGCATCTCGGTCGCACCCCAAAGAAGAAACACATCAAATCGCTGCGCAGCGCGATTCGTGAAGACATCGAGCGTGCGCTCCCGCTCCGTGACTGGCGCGGGGCGCAACTCATTTGCTCGGGGGGAACCTTCACGAACCTCGCCGGAATGTCGCTTTACCGGCAGGGTTTCACGAGTGCCGCCGGGCGCGTGCAGGGGACGCGCGTGGCGCGTGAAGAGTTGGAGCACATCATCCAACTGCTGTTGTATTCCTCTCCCGAGGAGCGGGCACAGATTCGTGGTCTCAACGCGGGGCGAGCGGACATCATTCTCGCTGGTCTGTGCGTTGCCGCTGAAGTGATGGCGCGTGTCGAGGCGCGAGAGTTGGTGGTCTCGGCGTACGGCCTGCGCGAGGGGATTCTCCTCGAGAGCGCGCGCGTGCATCCGTTGCCGGCGGTCCGGGGCGAAGCGCGCGAGCGATCAGTGCGGGAGTTCGCCGAGCGATGCCACTATGAGGCGCCGCACTCGCAGCATGTTCGCGCCCTGGCGTTGCAGCTGTTCGATGCTGTCGGTGCGCGTCTCGGGTGCGAAGCGCGCGATCGCGTCACGCTCGCCGACGCGGCGCTCCTGCACGACGTCGGCTACCACATCAATTACGACAAGCATCACAAGCATTCGTACCACCTGATCCTGCATGCCGACTTGTTAGGCATGTCGCCGGTGGAGCAGATCATCGTCGCGAATGTCGCGCGTTACCACCGTGGCTCAGCGCCCAAGCGCAAGCATCCGAACTTCGGCGCGCTCGACCCCGATTCGCGCGAGCGCATCGTTCGGCTGGCGGCGCTCCTTCGCGTGGCCGACGGGTTCGATCGCGGACACGTCGGCGCGGTGGAACGCGTGAAAGTGCGCTGGGTCGACCGTGCCCTGCGGATCACCGCCGTTCCCAATCCGCGCGCGCACGTCGTGCGGTTGGAGCTGTGGGGCGCAAGCCGGAAGTCGGCGCTCTTGAGCGAGCTCGCCGGTGTTCCGGTGGAGATCGTGAGTCCCGAGGGGCGCGTCGTGACGCCGCCTTCGGATGACTCGGATGGCGACGGCGAGTAGCAGGCCCTTCCCTGAAATACGCCTAACGCGAGTCAGTCAACAAGTGTCACGCGCGTCCGTGCGATGCGCGCCTAACGACGCTTGATGCGTTTCGGCTTCTTGGACGAGGAGTGACCGTTCCCGCTCGCAGTCTCGTCTTCTTTCAACGCGGCGATCTGAGACGGCGTGATGACGCGGCTCTCCATCGTCGTGTACCGCGAGTCGGCGCGATCGAGTCCCCACGGGTCGCGGAGGAGCTTGCGGTGCGTCGAGACTTCCGGATCGTTTTCCGCGTGGCGCTGCACGTACGTACCGTCGGAGCGCAGGTCCCACGCTTGCCGATTGTCTTCAAGGCAAGTTGCGAGCAGCGACCTAAGTCGCGGGTGCAGCGCCTCGTCCTCGACCGGCACGGCAACTTCGACACGTCGCTCGAGATTTCGCGGCATCCAGTCAGCCGATCCGATGTAGTACTCGTCCTTTCCACCATTCGCGAAGTGGAAGAGCCGTGAGTGCTCGAGGAATCGCCCGACGATGCTGATGACGCGAATGTGATCGCTGACGCCTTCGATGCCTGGGCGTAAGCAACAGATGCCGCGCACGATGAGATCAATCTCGACACCGGCCTGCGACGCCGCGTAGAGCGCGCCGATGATGTCCGGCGAGACGAGCGCGTTGAACTTGGCGATGATACGGGCCGGCCGCCCTTCGCGCGCATGTTGCGCTTCACGTTCGATGAGCTCGAGGAAGTCACCCTTCATCGATCCCGGTGCAACGAGAATCTTTCGGTAGTCGCGTTGCCGCGAGAATCCCGTCAGCAGGTTGAAGACGTCTGTCAGGTCTGCGCCGATGTCGGCATTGCAGGTGAAGAGCCCGATGTCGGTGTAGAGGCGCGCCGTCTTCGAGTTGTAGTTCCCCGTGCCGATGTGCACGTAGCGTCGAATCCCGTCGGCCTCGCGCCTAACGACAAGGGCGATCTTGGCGTGCGTCTTGAGCCCCGGCAGGCCGTACACGACGTGTACGCCAAAATTTTCCAGCGTGCGCGCCCACGCGATGTTGTTGGCTTCGTCGCCTCGCGCCTGCAACTCGACGAGCACCGCCACCTGCTTCCCCTGCTGTGCCGCATCAGACAGCGCGCGCACGATCATCCCGTCGCCTGACGTGCGATAGAGCGTCGTCTTGAGCGCCAGCACATTTTCGTCGTGCGCCGCCGCGTCCATGAACCGCTCGACTGACGTCGAGAACGACTCGAACGGATGATGCACCAGGAGGTCGCGCTCACGAATGACGTCGAAGATCGTGCGCGTCGTGTCGCGCAACTCCGGCGGTGTGAGCGGGGCAAACGGCTGATCGCGAAGCTCCGGAATGTCGAGCGTTGCCAGCGACATCAAGTCGCCTAACTCGAGGAGCGGTCCGGGTTCGTGAACATCCGCCGCCGTCAGCGGCAACACGTCCGGGTCGGTGATCTCGCGCAACTCATCGAGGAGGAGTTGGCGAATCTGCTCCGGCATTCCCGTTTGCACCTCCAGGCGCACGACTTCGCCGAAGCGGCGCTGGAAGACCTGTTCCTCAATCGTCGCCAGCAGATCTTCCGGCTCGTCGGCGGCGGGCACATCGAGGTCGGAGTAACGCGTGATCTTGAACGTGTGCCACCCGAAGATCTCCATCCCGGGAAAGAGTGCGTCCAAGTGCGCCCCGATGACCTGTTCGAGCGGCACAAAATGATTAGGGCGTCCAACGGGAATCCATCGTGGTAACGACCGCGGGACCTTCACCCGCGCGAAATGATCCCCGCCGCGCGAGGGGTCGCGAATCTCCACCGCCAGCGAAATCGAGAGATTCGAGATGTATGGGAATGGATGCCCAGGATCGACGGCGAGCGGTGTGAGGATCGGAAAGACCTCGCGCTCAAAAAAGGCGTCGATCGTCTGCTGCTCATCACTCGTTAGGTCCGACATGCCCACGAGCCTGATGCCGTGGCGCTCGAGTTCGGGAAGCAGGTCGTCGTGCAGCGTCTTGCGCTGTACGTCCAGGAGCTCGCGTACCCGGCGCTCGATGGCCTCCAGCTGTGCGGCCGGCATCATGCCGTCGGCCGGCGGAACCGTCACGCCGGCTGCGACCTGGCGCCGAAGCCCCGCAACACGAACCTGATAGAACTCGTCGAGGTTCGTGCTGAAGATGCTCAGAAACTTTAGGCGCTCGAGGAGCGGCGACCGCGCATCATACGCCTCATGCAGCACGCGCGCGTTGAATTCGAGCCAGCTGAGCTCGCGATTGATGAAAAGGGCTGGCGATAGCGCTGCTTCGGTCATGATCGGTGGCACGACGGAGGGGGACGACGCTGAGTAGAAACTAACCCCGATGTCTGACGCGCGCTTTTGCCGGATCGTTACGCTTGCTTCCTCTCTCGAACAACCACGCCCCGTTCGCACTCAGGGGATTCGGGATACGAGTCAGGCGTATTCAAGGTGGCCGACGTTCTGACAATCGGCGGAATCGCGCGGCACAAATATGATCACGCCGCACCGCGCGGCCTAACGAGTCGTACTCCGCGACCACGCCACACGGCGCGACGCCTAAATGCCTACAGCGGAAACGCCCACTGGAGAACCACGAGACACACAGCCGAAATCACCGCCGCCGCTGGAATCGTCAGAATCCACGCCCAGACGATGCGCCCGGCCACTCCCCAGCGCACTGCCGAAAGTCCGTTCGTCGCGCCCACGCCGACAATCGACCCGGTAATCGTGTGCGTCGTGCTCACCGGAATGCCGAATCGCGTCGCAAACAGAATCGTGAACGCGCCACCCGTTTCCGCGGCGAAGCCCCCCACGGGGCGCAACTTCGTAATGCGACTCCCCATCGTGTGCACGATCCGCCATCCACCAAAGAGCGTGCCGAGTGCGATCGCGGTATACGCGCCCATCTCCACCCAGAGCGGGATGTGGTCACCGTTGGTGACATGAAGGTGATGCAGAAACCCGGTCTCATTCGCAAATGCCGCGCTCGACGACACCAGCAGCCCAACGATGATTCCCATCGTCTTCTGCGCATCGTTAGCGCCGTGCGACAGCGAAAAGAGCGCAGCGCTCAGTAACTGCAATCGCCGGAATATCGAATCCACCTTGTGCGGCGGCGTCTTCTGGAAAATCCAGTACGTCATCGTCATGAGGATGAAGCCGGCGACCATCCCGATGAGCGGCGACAGGAAGATGAACAGAATCGTCTTCGTCCACCCGCTCACGATGATCGATCCAAATCCTGCCTTCGCCACCGCCGCGCCCGCGTACCCGCCTAACAACGCATGCGACGAGCTACTCGGCAATCCATAGTACCAGGTGATCAGGTTCCAGATGATCGCGCCTAACAAGCCGCCGAGGATCACGTTAGGCGTCACGATGGAGATGTCGATCATCCCCTTGCCGATCGTCTTCGCCACGGCGGTGCCGACGGTGAACGCGGCCACAAAGTTGAAAAACGCCGCCCACGCCACCGCAGCGAGCGGCGACAACACCCGCGTCCCCACCACCGTCGCGATGGAGTTCGCGGAATCGTGAAAGCCGTTGATGAAGTCGAACAGAAATGCGATCGCGATGATCGCCAGCACGTACGATACGACCGTCACGACTGTCTCACGAGTTCTTGAGCGAGATGCTCTCGAGCACAATCGCTACGGTCTGGCAGCGGTCGAGCGTCTCCTCGATCGTGTCGTAGATCTCCTTCCACTTCATGACGTCGAGCGGATCGGGACGCCCCGCGAAGAGCGCACCCATCGCGTTGTGATAGATCGTGTCTCCTTCGGCCTCGATCCGCTTTACTTCGCGCGTCTCACCGGCGACGGCCCGAGGATTCTTGATCTCCGTGACAGCCGTCTGGAGATGGGCCACGGATTGCATCAGGAGTTCACACAGCTGCAACGCCGGATCGCGCCCCTCACTGATGCGAAACATCGTCGCGCGACGCGCGGTGCCGTCGATGAGGTCGACGACGTTGTCCAGTTCCTGCGCCAACGAATGAATGTCTTCGCGATCGAGCGGGGTGATGAAACTCTTGTCGAGTCGCGTGCTCACATCGTGCGTGATGCGGTCGGCTTCGTGTTCGACGTCTTTGATTGCGGCCGCGAGTTCGTCGAGTCGTTCCGGTTGCGCGAAGAGATCGCGGAGGAGCGCGGCGGCGGCGATCATCTTCGTGGCCAAACTGTTGAAGAGATCGAAGAACCCTTCGTCGCGCGGTATGAGGCGGAAAGCCACGTGTTAGGCGGAGGTAGGTGGGGTAACGACGCCGTCTTCTGGACCGCACGCCGTGACCGTTACTTCATCGAAACGTGACAACAGGCCATCTCATAAATGGTCGACGGCTCCGAGCCAGCGCGGAGCGCCGGCGCTCCGACGACCATTTTTGAGATGGCTTCAAAGCTACCTGCTCATCACGCGTCGCGCCAAACGCTGCAATCCCTCAATACGTCGCGTTATTCCCTGCTAGCGCGCCGGCCGACGGCACGTCCGGCAGCGCAATCGAATACAGCGCGCGGATGGGGCGCGGCCCAAGGCCACGACACTCGGCCATCGAGACTCCGCTCGACGTCCCGATGCGCGTTGCACCGCTGGCAATCATGCGCAACGCCGTCTCGCAATCGCGCACGCCTCCTGAAGCCTTCACACCGAGCGCATCGCCGACCGTAAGTCGCATCAAGGCGACCGCTTCAGCCGTCGCGCCGCCGGCGGCGTGGAAACCGGTTGACGTCTTCACGTAGTGTGCACCCACTGCTCGCGCGATGACGCAGGCACGGACGATCTCGCCGGGCGACAGCGTGGCAGACTCGATGATGACTTTCACGAGCTTTCCGTTCGCGCTCTCGACGACGCCCGCGATGTCGTCGGCGACGTAAGTCCACTCGCCCGACTTCAGCTTGCCGAGTGCAACGACCATGTCGAGCTCAGTCGCACCGGCGCTCGCGGCGAGCTCCGTTTCGCGTCGCTTGCTGTCGGTTGACGTTGCACCTAGCGGGAAGCCGATGACCGTTGCGATTTGCACGCCGCTCCCTTGCAGGTGACGAGCGCATCGCTCGACCCATGACGGATTCACGCACACGGCGGCGAAGCGATGCGTCAGGGCCTCGTCGCACAGCGTGTCAATTTCGCGCGCCGTTGCTTCGGCTTTGAGCAGCGTGTGATCGATGAAATCGGCGATACGGGCTTCGCCGTCCATGAAGCGAACGCCGAGAGGAGCGTGAGCCGTTGGCGTGTGACTCGCGTTAGGCAGCCGCACGCCCACCACCCGCTCAATCTCCTCACTCAACTCCTGCAGATGATCGCGCAATCTCCCCTCATGGTTTGCGTCGCCAGTACCCGTTACCGCTCCAACTAACTCCACACACCCTTTGCATCCGCCACTAACGTCCGTCGCCGCACCATTTCATCGCTCTCGAAGAAGCGAATGAGCAGTGCCCCAGCGACGAATCCTCCCACATGCGCCCACACCGCCACACCTCCGCTCACCTCAGGGTTGAGCTGCATGAGCTGCGGCAGTCCCGTCAGCACCTGCAAGGCGAACCACCAGATCAACACCAGCCATGCAGGAATTCGAAAGAAGACGGGAATGATGACGATCGGGAATAACATCTTCACGCGGACGCGCGGATAAAGCACCAGGTATGCCCCCATGATTCCCGATATAGCTCCCGATGCACCCACGGTGGGCACTGGCGATCCTGGATCAAGCATCACGTGCGTCGCCGCAGCGGCGAGCCCGCACACGAGGTAGAAGATGAGGAATCGCCCCTTCCCCATGCTGTCTTCGATGTTGTTTCCGAAGACCCAGAAGAAGAGAAGGTTGCCGAGTATGTGTCCCCAGCTCCCGTGGAGGAACATCGAGGTGAGGGGCGTGAGGTAGTTGATGGGGAGATCGTCAACCTGGCACCCCAGTCCCGGACCAATCGGCACAGTGGTTCCGAGCGGCGCTCGATGGGTGACTTCGCCCGGGACGAGCCCGTAGTCGCACACTGTCGCGGCGAGGTGTGTCGCATCAAAGCCTCCGCCCTGCACGAGGATCCACGTCGCCAGCGTTACCCCGGCGATCAAATACGTCATCACCGGCGTGCGCAGAGTTGGATTGTCGTCGCTGATCGGGATCATTCGAGCGGTTGGTTGGCTGTTGAGGCCGAAGCGCTGCGCATTCTCCTGCCGAAGTTACGCCGAAAATCCAACTGCAAAGCTCATTCGCTGCCATTCTGACCGCGATTTGCGGCCCTCGCCTTGCCCTATCGCTTCGCGGATCTGAACTGAAGCAAGTCAGTCCAGCGGTAGTTCAGGAAAAACTCAAGAACAATTCAATAGCAGTTCAAAAGCAGTTCAACAGCAGTTCCAAGCGCAGTTCTAACTCGTCAGAACGCTCTCAAGAACATCGAGGAATCCAATGGCGGATAAGGTAATCGGCATCGACCTGGGGACCACCAACTCGGTCGTCGCGGTCATGGAGGGAGGCGACCCCGTCGTCATCCCCAACTCGGAGGGTGGGCGGACCACTCCGTCCGTGGTGGGTTTCACCAAGGATGGTGAGCGACTCGTCGGCCAGATCGCGAAGCGCCAAGCCGTCACCAATCCGAAGAATACTGTTTTTTCGATCAAGCGATTCATGGGCCGCAAGAGCTCCGAGGTTACCGAGGAGTCCAAGCGCGTTCCGTACGCGATCGTCTCCGGAAGCAATGATCAGGTCTCGGTCGAAGTAGGCGGAAAGCGTTTTACGCCTCCCGAGATCTCGGCCATGATCCTTCAGAAGATGAGGCAGACCGCTGAGGACTACCTTGGCCACACCGTGAGCAAGGCGGTCATCACCGTGCCTGCGTACTTCAACGATTCGCAGCGCCAGGCGACGAAAGACGCTGGCCGCATCGCGGGTCTCGAAGTCCTTCGCATCATCAACGAGCCGACGGCTGCGGCGCTCGCCTACGGCCTCGACAAGAAGAAAGACGAGAAGGTCGCCGTCTTCGATTTGGGCGGCGGTACGTACGACATCTCCGTCCTCGAGCTCTACGATGTCGACGGCACACGTCAGTTCGAAGTGAAGTCCACCAATGGCGACACACACTTGGGTGGTGATGACTTCGACCAGCGCGTGATCGACTGGCTCGTCGGTGAATTCAAGCGCGACCAGGGGATCGACCTCTCCAAGGACGCGATGGCTCTGCAGCGCCTCAAGGAAGCGGGCGAGAAGGCGAAGATGGAGTTGTCGTCGACGATGTCGACGGACATCAATCTCCCCTTCATCACTGCAGACCAGTCGGGCCCCAAGCACCTCAACTATTCGTTGACGCGCGCCAAGTTCGAGCAGCTCGTCGACGATCTCATTCAGCGCACGTTGGAGCCGATGAAGAAGGCTCTCAACGACGCCGGCATGAAGCCGTCGGATATCGACGAAGTGTTGCTGGTCGGTGGATCGACGCGCATTCCGAAGATCCAGACGGTCGTGAAGGACTTCTTCGGGAAGGAGCCCAACAAGGGCGTCAACCCTGACGAAGTCGTCGCCATCGGAGCCGCGGTGCAAGGCGCGGTGCTGACCGGCGAACAGAAGGATGTGCTCCTCCTCGACGTCACGCCGCTCTCGTTAGGCATCGAGACGTTAGGCGGCGTCATGACGGTCCTCATCCCGCGCAACACGACCATCCCGACGCGCAAGACCGACGTCTTCTCCACCGCCGACGACAACCAGACGACGGTCGAGATCCACGTCCTGCAGGGCGAGCGCGAACTCGCCATCCATAACAAGACGGTTGGCAAGTTCCAGCTCACCGGAATTCCACCCGCTCCGCGCGGCATGCCGCAGGTCGAAGTCGGATTCGACATCGACGCTAACGGTATCTTGCATGTGTCGGCGAAGGACAAGGCCACGGGTAAGGAACAGAAGATCCGCATCGAAGCGTCGAGCGGTCTCTCGAAGGACGAGATCGATCGCATGGTTCGCGATGCAGAGAAGAACTCGGCCGACGACAAGAAGCGGCGTGAGGAGATCGACACGCGCAATCGCCTCGACTCGCTTGCGTACGAAGTCGAGAAGAATTCGAAGGAGTGGAACGATCGTCTTGCGCCTGAAATGAAGACGCGTCTTGAGTCGGCTGTCGAACGTGCGCGCAAGGCGCATCGCGGCGACGACATGACGGAGATCAAAGCGGCGCTCGAGGAACTCTCCTCGGCGTATCAGGAAGCGGGGCGTTCGCTCTATGCTCAGCAGGAAGCTGCGGCGAGCGAAGGTGCACCTGCCGGTGATGGCGCTGGTGCCAACGCCGGCGCGAATGCTGGCGCACCAAAGGCTGACGATGTCGTCGAGGCCGATTACGAGATCGTTGACGAGAGCAAGAAGTCGTAACCTTGCATTCAGGTACTGCACCGTAGTTTGTCTGGTGGAGTCGAGAGAACTCGACCCGCCGGAGCCCGAAGGTCGGCGCCCCAACGCGGGCGCCGACCTTTCGAACCTTCTGGATCCTTACGCCGTCACAGCGCGTAGATCAGAGTGAAGCAACTCTTTGATTGCCGACGGTGACTACTAGTGTAAGGAACAGGGAAACCGTTTCAACGCAGTGCGTGTACATTCGCAGAACAGCATCTCTCACAGGTGATTCAGGCCATGTCGTCGATTCCCTCCCGCATGAAGTTCGGAGGAGCCGTCGCGATCGCGTTCGCTAGCGGTCTCGTTTTCGCCTCCGGTTTCGATCTCACTCGTTTCGGTTACGCTGCTGAACAGGCTAAAGGAGTTGTGCGCACCGCGAGCACGACACCGGCCGTTCCTCCTCCCGCGAGTGTTGCCGAACTCAACGCATCGTTCGTAGGCATCTCCGAACGCGTCACGCCCGCCGTCGTCTCTATTGAAGCCGAGAAGACCGAGCCGCAGCGCGCTCGCCGTCAGCAGCAACCCAATCGTCGCCAGGGGCAGCAGGTGCCGCCCGGCCTCGAGGAATTCTTCCAGCAGTTTGACCAGCGCCAGAACGCCGAGCCCATGGCTTCGTCAGGCACTGGCTTCATCGTGCGCAATGACGGCTACATCCTCACCAACAATCACGTCGTCGCCGACTTCGACCGTGTGACGGTCAAGCTCTCGGACAATCGCGAGTTCAAGGCGAAGCTCATCGGGCGCGATCCCACCACCGACGTTGCGGTCGTGAAGATCGATGGCGCGACTGACCTTCCTGTTGCCACGTTAGGCAGCGACGAGCAGACGAAGGTCGGCGAGTGGGTGCTTGCCATCGGTAATCCCCTTGGCCTCGATCACACCGTCACCGCCGGCATCGTGAGCGCGAAGGGACGTGGAAGTGCGATGCTCCCCGACTTGTCGCGCGACCAGTACTCCATCACCGACTTCATTCAGACCGACGCCGCCATCAACCCGGGCAACTCGGGTGGTCCGCTGGTCAACATTCGCGGTGAAGTGATCGGCATCAACTCGGCGATCGCCACGCGCACTGGCTATTACCAGGGGTACGGCTTCGCGATTCCGATTTCGCTCGCCAAGGACGTGATGGACGATCTCATCACGCATGGTCGCATCCGTCGCGCGGTGATCGGTGTGAACATCAACGATGTCCAACCCGAGGATGCAGCCGCTGCCGGACTGAAAGAAATTCGCGGCGTGAAGGTCGGTGGTTACTCCGGCGCCGACAGCCCCGCGAAGAAAGCCGGCCTTGAGCCGGGCGACATCATCGTCAAGGCCGACGGCAAGCCCGCTGATCGCGTCAGCACGCTGCAGCGCATCATTAGGTCGCACGAGCCTGGCGAAACAGTCGACGTCGTTGTGTATCGGTACGGTCAGGAGAAGACCTTCAAGATCAAACTCGCCGAAGCGCCATCACAGGGGGCACAGGTAGCGAGTGCCGATGACAACGACAGCAACAACAATACGGCGTCGGACTCGAAGAGCATGGAGTCGTCCAGGCTCGGAATCAGCGTCGAGGCCGTGACGCCCGAGTTTGCTCGTCAGGCGAAGATCCCTGCGGAGTATCGCGGGCTGCGCGTGACGGACGTCGATATGCAGGGGAATGCGCGTGGTCGCCTGTTCCCGCAGGCGGGCGATGTGATCGTCGGTGTGATCTATCCGGCGCCGCGTCGTAACATCACGACGACCAAGGAACTCGAGAGCGCCGTCTCTGGGCTGAAAGATGGTCAGTCGATCACGTTCCTGGTGTGGAGTGCGCAGCAGCAGGGGACGCGGGTGGTGTCGATTCGCGTTGGAGACTAGATATTCGTTAGGCGCTTGGTGCGTCTAGCCAAGAGAAGGGGCGGCTCTCGATTGGGAGTCGCCCCTTTTTGCGCGGCTTCTGGTCGGCGAGGTAGACGGCCCTCGCGTGTCGCCCCCACCGCACGCTCCCCGGATGGGCGTCGTCACGTGCGTACCGCGTCCTGGCCAGCGCCGCCACATCGCGGGTCAACTCGTCCTCCACGGCGCACGCCTAACGGGATCAGGGCCTGAATCATCGTGACCGTCACCGCCTGCGGATCGATGAACTCGCCCGACACGGCGCGGGCCACTGGCTCCTGCGACTGGCTCTTCTGGTTTCGTCCTCGTACTCTTGGCACGAGTGGTGTCCTCGGCGAAAGAAGCGCAAACCCTGGCATGAGATCGCTCGAAGATCGAGGCACCACCTGACTCTTCAACTAGATCTGGACTCATCCGTCAGGCGAATAGTTCCTACTTGAGGAAATGCAGCACATCGTAGTTCGCAATGCGTGAAGCCAAACTCAGCGGGGTTACTCCAGATCGGTTGGCATGGTGCCTATCCGCATTGGACGCGAGAAGCAGTAGAATCATCTCGCCGCGACCTCGCGACGAAAAAACCGTGCGCGCAAGTGGAGTGTTGCCATGCCGATCCTCCACGTCCACGATAGCTCCGTGCTGTAGGAGCTGCGAAGCAATCTCGTGGAAGTGGCCGTCGGCCGCGAAATGAAGCGCCGTCCAACCCTCCGGATTCTGAATGTTTGGAACGGCCCCATGTTGTAGCAACATCGCCGTTAGATCGCACTGCCCAAGGATCACCGCTTCCATCAGCGGTGTGTTGCCGTCGAACTCCGTTTGGTTCGCATCAGCACCGCCAGCGAGAGCTTCCAGTGCTTCGTGCAGATTTTTGCGAGCAATTGCTTTCATCAAGTCGTTCATAAGCTTTGGTCGCTTTGACTTTGGTTTCTTCTCAAACTTTCGCTTCCGATTCGCTGATCGGCTCTCAATCTGACAATAGTCAGGATTGTTCATCCGTTCGTTGAACTCGTTCTGCGTCACCGCGCACATCCAAACGCCCGCGTCTACCGGCATCTGTGACAAACGTTGGATTGCAGCCGATAGGTGCGGATAGAGACAGCTACGAGCCCACGGAGCCGTGTCTCTCATCATGACGGCTTGGCGTGCGCACGCTCGAACCAGAATCGTTAGGCAACCGGCTTCGAAAGCATCTTCACCGCCTGCGCCGCAATAGACTCCATCTGCGCTTCGCGCTCGCGCGCCCATCGCGGAAGCCGAAGGACGTTCGCGCCGAATGACGCCAGCGCCATTCCACCGAACATGCCCCACAGGGCGAGTGCCTTCTCAGGCTTCCCCGCAGCAATGACGACGGCGCTCATGATCACCGACATCACCGTCATCGTGACGCCGAGCCCGTTAAGCACGACTGCATCTTCTTTCACTGTGCTGAGGCGCAGTTGCTCGCCCCGCTCTGTCGGCTCCACCGAGACATGAAGGCTTCCGATCGACCAGTCTCGCAGCCCTCCGGACGTTACCGCTTGTCCCTGCGCGCCAAACGTCGATCGAAAGATCGAAATCATCTGCTCCCACTCGCGGTCACTCGGAGCGCGAGGCAGATCAACGACGCGTGAGACTCCAACTGGCATCCCGAACGAACGTCGCACGGGGGGCGCCTTAGCACGTGCCGCGAGCGCCTTTGCCGCTTCCGCGACGCGCGCCGGTTCGATCCCGGCTTCGGCGCCAATGCGCTGAAGCTCTTCGAGCGTTAGGCCGCCCGACTCCGACGGTAAAGACTTATCACGAGGGTCGCCCCTCGTGGCGAGACTGAAGATCTCTCGAATTTCTTCGTCTTCATAGTGCCGGTCGGTCATCAGCGTGAAGTCTACGGCGGCGGCGGATCGCGCGCACCTGCGGCGGCGGGGGGTGCGTGCCGGCACGTGTCGTATAGCGGCATGCGCTCGCAACAGCGGGCGGCAACGGTCAGCGATGGCTGGCTTGCCGTCAGCTGCAAGAGCGTCCGTGATGTTTCCTCGTCAACAAGTGCGGTGAGTAATGGGACCGAGTACACACCGGAGTAGCGAGCGTCGCCGATCGCTGCCGCCACGATTGTCGCCTTTCCGGACCTGACGCACGCTCTTTTGCCGATTACCTTCCCCGCTCGGCTTCTACCGCACGCGGGAGTGGCGGAACTGGCAGACGCGCTGGACTTAGGATCCAGTGGGGAAACCCGTGCAGGTTCGATTCCTGTCTCTCGCACGTACCGCAGCGCACCTGAACGACGCGAACCACGCACAGTGCATCAGGAGGAGAAAGTGCAGGGGAAAGCTGCTGTCATCGCACTGTCCGTAACCGCGCTCAGCGGGTGCTATCACTATGTACCAGTCGCCTCGAATGCACCCCCCGCCGGCTCTCACGTCGCAGTCGAGATCTCCACGCGTGGAGCTGTGAATCTCATTCCTCGCCTCGGCGACAATGTCGTTTCGCTCGAAGGTGAGTTGACATCGGCAGACGAGAATGGGATCACCGTGTCCGTTCTCTCTGTGAAGCGGCGCGGAGATCTCCAGGCAAGAGGTGAAGAAGCGTCAGCTCTCAAAGGGCCGGACAATCATCGCGTCGAGCGCGCTCGGAGCGGCGATGGTTGGACTCGTGGTGGCAATCGCAAAGGCTACTGGTCTCGCGAGCGGTGGAACCGGAGAGCGGCCGATCCCAACCCCGTAGCCGCGTTAGGCGAGCGAAGGCATAGCAGCGTTCGCCGATTTACAGCGACAAAGAGATCAAAGGGGCGGTCCACCTGGACCGCCCCTTTGATCTTTGCTCAGCTACGACCGCCGGTGTGTTACTGACAAACCGGGGCCGAAGTGATCTTGTTGTTCGACTCACGTTCGATAAGCGGGATCGGAAGGAGGCATCCGGGCTTCTTCACCGCAATCGAAGTAGGAACCCAGCGCGGATCCTTGATTCCGAAGCGATACATGTCATTCAGGCGACGCCCCTGGAAGATCAGGTTCACGCGACGCGACCACTGCAGGAGCTCCAACCGCGACGGCCCGGCACCCGTGTACGGCGCCATTCCGTCGATCGCACGAAGCGCATTGATGTTCGTGTCAAAACCTGGGTTGTTGCCCGATGCGAGCGCTGCCTCGGCGAGAATCAGGTACATCTCGCGCTTCGACAGCACCGTCATCGGTGGATGGTTGATGTCTTCCGCGAAGATGAAGCGTCCGAGCTGTTTGACCGCCGCGGCGTCCAACTGACCCGTCACCGGGTCCTTCGCGATGATGGCCGTCGGCTTCTTGTTCGTGAGATTGATGGTCACGAACGCCGCCGTATCAGGGGTGTGTTCGACGCGCGAATTCATCTCGAATCCTACGCCGCCGCTCGCGTCATCTCCCGAGTTGGTGTTGTCAACCTGGAAGTCGAAACGATAGTCACCAGACATTGCGGCGATCGCCGCCGCGGCGTCGGTGTTGGCACCCGCGTCGTTGACTAACGGATTGGCAGGGGTCGTTCCCGGTGGATTGAGCTTCCGCCAAACCGCGCGATCAAACTGTACGCGCGCACGCATCCCCAGAAGGTTGGTCTTGTTGTCGCCCGTTGCGACCGCAAGACCAGCATCAATCCACTTCATGGCAGAGTCGTAGAGCTGCACCATGTTCTGCTCGCCCAGATTCGGGCCGGAAACGGTACGATCCGAAATCGCGGCATCATCAAAGGTGTTCGCGAGTTCGTCGTAGATGATCGCTCCCATCAGGTACGCCTGTGCGAGGAGCTGAACATCCAGAAGCGTTCCATCGGCCTTGAACTTCGAGACCTTCTGGATGGCCTGTTCAGACATCCAACGTGAGCGCATGGCGACGAGATACGAGGCCTGCAAGTATTCGTTCGTGTTGATCTCGAGGCCGCCCGTATCGAGCAGACGGTAGTCGTCGCGCGATCCGGTCTGGAACGTCTCGTCGGAGATGATGTTGTACGCGTTGAGCAGCGACGACATCGCGTTGGCGTTGGTGTTGATCGCGCCGTTCACGATAGCCGAGGCTGCCGTCGGTACGTCGAGCGCCTCAGACGAGACGTTGTTGGGGTTGTCGACTTCAAGAAGGCTGCTGCACCCGCCGAGAAAAACGGTGGCAGCTGCCAACGCCAGGGTTCGCCGCATTGCGTGCGAACCGCCGAGCATGGAGTGAGTTCTCATATGCCTCATGCGTGATCGCCTCGATTAGAAGCCAATGCGGACGGAGAGTCCAAAGCGACGGGGAAGCGGGAAACCGAAAGCATCGATCGACTCAACGAAGTTTTCATCAACTCCGGATTGACCGCCGCCGCCGGTGTAGGTGACTTCCGGATCGACGCCCTGGTACTTGGTCCACAGGAACAGATTACGCCCGGTGAGCGTGAGCGACATGTCGCGACCGCCGAAGCGATTCGTGAGACCACGCGGCACCGTATACGTTAGGCTGACTTCACGGAAACGCAGGAAATCGCCGTCGGAGACTTCGTTCAGACCCTGATACGGTGTGAGCGAAGCGAGATCGTTGATCCACTGCTTCGCAGCAACGAGACGCTGCTGTGGTGTGCTGGCTGGGTTCTGCAGCGTGGCGCTGACATGGGCGAACTCCTTCGAGTTCGTACCGACAGGTGACGCGTTGCGGAATCCGCAGATGAGGCACCAGTAGGTGTAGTTCCCGCCCTTGTATTCAAAGAGCGTGGAGAGGCGCCAGTTGCGAGCGAACGTGAGGTTGGCGCCGAACGACCCAGTGTAATCAGGTGTCGGCTTGCCGAGGTCGGACTTGATCCCATTCTCAGTCATGATGACCGAGCCGTTGAACAGCGCTGTATACGCACGCGGCTGCGACAGGAAGGCGAGCATCTGCGCTTCGGTGTCAGCTACTCCGTCCTTATTCAGATCGTAAGGCAGAGAACCGGCCGGCACTGACTTCAGCTTGGCGCCGAAGAATTCGCCCGGAGGCAGACCCGGCTTGATATAACCACGAATACGAGCGTACGAGCCACCGGTCTTGAGCTCCGGGGCGCCGCCGAGCGACACGACCTTCTGGCTGAGGAAGGCGATGTTGCCGAACAGGTCGAGCGACAACGACGGGCGCTGAATGACGTAGCCCTTCAGGCCGATCTCGGTGCCGTGTGCATCGAGAATACCGACGTTGGTGAGCTGGGCGTTGGTGAATCCGCCCGACGGGGCGTACTGCAGATTGAAGAGCAGGTCATTGACCCGGCGCTTCCAGTACGTCGCCTCGATTCCGATGCGATCGTTCAACAGACCAAACTCGGCACCGCCTTCGATTTCGGTCGCGACTTCGGGCTTCAGATCGGGGTTACCGAGGTTGTCCGGACGCAAGCCGGCGCCCGCGGGGCCCGTTTGAGCGGAGAATGTCGTGAACTTCGCGAATGCCGACGGCTGACGTCCCGACTGTCCCCAGGCGGCGCGGAGGCGCATCGAGGAGAACGGGCCGATGCCGTGTCCGACGAAGTCTGTCGGAACGAAGGAGACCGAGACCTTCGGGTAGAGAACGCCAGCGGCCGTCTTTCCGAACGCGCTGGAGTAGTCGTAGCGGGCACCGCCCGTCACGTACAGGAAGTTCTTGTAACCCACCTGCTCCTGTGCGAAGTAACCGCCATTAACCGTCTGCAGAATACCGTCGGAGCCGAACTGGAAGCCGGCGGCGTCGGTACGAGCGATACCAGGGCCCGGGAAGTCATAACCGAAGCTGCCGGGGTATTTCGCCTTGGTGATGAAGCCCTGAACACCTGCGACAAATGCGGAGTTGAATGATCCGAAGTCCCGCGTCCAGTTCCCCTTCACGTCGAGGGTGAGCTGGCGGTTGTTCGTGTCGTAGATCCCCTTGTCGCCGAACACGTCGTCGCCGATAACGCCGTCAACGTTGTAGCCGAAGGGCTGGAAATTCGTGATCGTCTGACTCGTGTAGTCCACGCCAATCGTTCCCGTGAGGTTCAACGAGGGGATCGGAGTGTAGAGAACGTCGAGCGACGAGATGAAGCGATCGGCGCCGATTTCATTGAGCTTCCTCGCCGTTTCGCGCGGTGTGCCGAACGCGTTCGGCGCACCGGTCGGATTGCCGGCGATTTTGCAGACGCCCGGCGACTTGACGCCGAGATCCGGGTCCGTGTGCGTCGGATCGGAGTTGTTGCACTGCCCGAGTTCGGGCTTCGAGAACTCGAGAAGCGTGACAGGCGAGTAGATGTTGTTTCCGTACTGCGGGCGATTGGCGTACGTGTTGACGTAGTTCGCCGTCGCGCCGATGCGGATCTTGGAAGTCGGGAAGAATCCGACCGTGGTGCGGCCACCGGTGCGGCGAACGAGGTCTTTGGCGAGACCTCCGAGACGCTGCGCGGCGAACGGACCATCGTCCTTGTTGAAGTTTCCGGAGACCAGGTAGTTCAGGTTGTTCGTACCGCCGGTCAGCGAGAGGTTGACTGTCTGAGCCGAACCGGTTTCGAAGTACTGGCGCTGGAACGGCTGGCTGAACGGCGTGAAGAGCTGGAGATCACTACGCCCCCAAAGCTTTTTCAGCGAGTCGAGCTGTCCGGCGCGTGTCGGGACGCCCCAGTTGTCGTCGATGCGGTTGGTCGGGTACTGGGAGAAGTCCTGACCGATGGTGAGGTCCCACTTCGGCGCGCCAGCAGTTCCCTTCTTCGTGAAGATCTGGATTACGCCGTTGGACGCTTCCGTTCCATAGAGGGTGGCGGCAGCCGCGCCCTTCAGGATTTCCACGTGATCGATCGTGCTTGGGTCGATCGCGTCGAGGTTCGAGAGCGAGGCACCACCGCCGCTCGTACCGCCGGAGCTCACTCGAATCCCATCCAGGAAGACGATCGGTTCGTTGGACTGCGTGAGCGATGCGTTTCCGCGGATGCGGATCTTCATCGCCTCGCCGGCGAGACCGCTGGCAGAGAGGCCGACGACACCCGGTTCACGTCCCTGGAGCAACTCGGACGCCGTCTTGATGGGCGCAAACTTCGGTGGATCGATGGTCGCGACGGAGTTACCGAGCTTCTTGACTTCCGTTGCACCTGCGGTCCCGGTGGTCACGACCGCCTGCAGCTGCAACGCGGATTGTGCCAGCGAGAAGTCTACCGTCGTCGTCTGACCCGCGGTGACCGTGACGCTCTTTGCACCTGGCGTGTACCCCACCATGCGAATGCGGAGCGACATGGTTCCAGCGGGGACGTTCGTGATGCGGTATTTCCCCTGCGTGTTCGTGACCGCACCGACCCCAGTGGTGCTCCCGACCTGAGCACCCTCCACGGGGCGCCCCGTCCCAGTCTCTGTGACTGTTCCCTCGATCGTCCCCACTCCGCCCTGCGCTAACAGAGGCGGCGCGGAGACACTTAGCCCCGCAACAGCCGCGGAGGCCAAGGCCCTTCTCCACCAGACGAATCTGGACATAGGGATCTCCTGCCCGAGTGATTGACTCCGACGGCACTCGGCCGTCGTGCCCCCGACAAACACAATGGCTGAGCGTTCGGGCGAAAGGTGACTTGAGACGCACAAATGCCGCGTTTGGCGTTCCCAAAACCCTGCGACCCAACTCTCAGCGATTATGCTCGTCGCGGACGGCGCATTAAGTACGCTTTCCGGACGCGGCTGTCAAATATTTGGGGCGAATTTTCAACGATTGGCGAGCTAATACGTATGTACGCCCCACTTCGAGCTCGTTTGGTCACTGGTCCAACCGCTCATCACATTCGCTCTCGCCGAGGTCATTGCGCCCTGCTAGTGTGAAAAGGCCGAGCGCGTCGGGCGCGACCACGCGGATTCGCCGGAACTCTCCCCGAAGGGGTGCGTTGTAGGATCGGATGCCTGACGCCCATCACTCGCTGACCCGAATGCCCGCCGCTGACACCCAGATCTGCGAACGCATAGCTCGAACGCACGCCAGAACATTTTATCTGGCAGCGCTCTTTCTCCCTCCCGAAAAGCGTCGCGGGGCCTTTGCCCTGTACTCGTTCTGCCGACTGGCCGATGACACGGTCGACGAAGCGCTCTCGCCCGGAGCATCGCGCGAGACGAAGCGGCGGCTCACCGGGTACGCCCGCTCGCTCGACGCGGTCTACGCTGGCGACCTGTCGGGCGACCCGGTGTTTCGCGAAGTCGCATGGACGGTGCGTCGCTTCTCGCTCCCGCAGTCGCCACTGTCGGAGCTCCTCGAGGGGGTGTCGAAAGATTTCGACGAATGCCGGTATCGCACGTGGGACGAGCTCGAGGCGTACTGCGCCGGCGTGGCGAGTTCGGTCGGCGAAATGTGCACGTATGTCTTTGGCGTGGACGGTGACGCGGCCGAGCTGCAGCAGGCGATTAGTCACGCACGTACGCTCGGCACGGCGATGCAGCTGACGAACATCTTGCGCGACATAGGTGAGGACGCGCGCCGGGGACGCTGCTATCTCCCCGAAGAAGACCTCGCCGCGTACGACCTGACGCCAGCACACGTCCTCGATGGATCGGCGCTTCGCCGGCGCGACGCCTGGTCGGGAATGATGCGCGCTCAGGTCGAGCGGGCGCGGGCGCTGTACGGCATGGCGTACCCCGGTATCGCGCTTCTCCAGCACGATTCACAGCGCTGCGCGAGTGCATGTGCGGTCGGATACGCTGGCATCCTGGACGTGCTTGAAAGGAACCACTTCGATTCGTTCACCCGCCGCGCCTCGTTGGGTTGGCCGGCGAGGGCCCGGGTGTTGATGCACTGCTGGCTCGGAGGAGCGCGGCGTTCACTCGGGCAAGCGGCCGGGTCGATCGACGCGACCGCCGACGAACCGGCAACTGCGGCGACATCGGCCTAATAATCGACAGCCATGCCGTACGAGACGTCGTCCCCATCGCTCACATGGACTCGGCGCGCCGCTCCGGGCTTCCTGCTCGCGCACTGTGCGCTCATCGTGTTTTCGACCGTCGCCTTCACCACCTTCCTGAACGGCCCCCCACCGCCGTGGCTCCTGACGGAGCCTAACGCCACGGCGCTGCGCCTGGGGTGGAAGTATTCCGGCCCGACCTACGTCGTGCTCGGCGCGATCGCCGCGTTGTTGCATCTGGCGGGGCGACTCGGATGGCGGCGGGCGATCGCGATGTTCCTCATCGGCTCGAGCGTCGCGCTCAGCGCGGAGCTGATTGGCACGAGCACCCAACTGCCGTTTGGCGAGTATCGGTACACGACGCTGCTCGGCTATCGCGTTTTCGGTCTCGTTCCCTTCCCCATTCCGATCTCATGGTTCTACATGCTGGTCGGCTGCCTAACGATGACGGGAAGGCTGCTCCGGGCGCGCGATGACAACGCCACCCGATGGCGATGGGCGCTGGTGGCCGGTCTCATCCTCGTTGCGTGGGATGTCTCGATGGATCCGGCGATGGTGAAGACCACGCATTGGCTCTGGGGCGACGGCGATCTCTTCACGCGCAACGCGCTCCCTGCTCCGATCATCGCATTCTTCACGAAAGACATTTTCTATGGAATGCCGCTCTCCAACTGGTTCGGCTGGTATCTCACCGGAGTGATCATCGCGCGGCTGTTGCTGCAAATCATGCCGCCGACGATATGCGCGGCGAAGCTCAGTCCAACGTCGCTCCCGATCGTGCTGTACGCGGTGAACGGAGTCATGCCAGTAGCCATTTGTATCCGTGACGGAATGTGGCTGGCGGCGATACTCGGAACCATTGCCATGCTGGTCCCGGTTTCGCTCGCGCTCGTTGCGGCACACACGCGCCACGCGCCCGACGCCGACCACCTAACGAGACCGGACGTCATCACCCGGCGCGCGACGATCGCGTAAAACGCCGATGTCGAGGATCGTCGTCATCGGCGCAGGCTTTGGCGGCCTTGCGGCCGCGATTCGCTTGCGCACACAGGGACACAACGTCACGCTCCTCGAAAAGCGCGATAAGCCCGGTGGGCGCGCGTACGTCTTCGAACAAGACGGTTTCACCTTCGACGCCGGTCCGACGATCATTACGGCGCCGTGGTTAATCGACGAGCTGTTCGTGCTGGCCGGGAGACAAACAAGGGATTACGTGTCGCTCGTCCCGATCGACCCGTACTACAATGTGCGATTCACCGACGGCTCGGTGTTTCGCTACAACGGCGATCAACGATCAGTCGTCGAGCAAGTGCGCGCATTCAATCCGGACGATGTCGACGGGTACCGGCGCTTCAGTGCCTCGACGGAACGAATCTTCAACAAGGGATTCGCGCTGATCGACAAGCCATTCACGCATCTGAGCGACATGGTCCGCGTGCTACCGGACATCGCCGCGTTAGGCGCGCACAAGTCGGTCGCGTCGTACGTGAACGGATTCATCAAGGACGAGCGGTTGCGCCAGGTCTTTTCGTTTCATCCGCTGCTGGTGGGAGGCAACCCGTTTCAGAGCACGTCGATCTATGCGCTCATCCACCATCTCGAGAAGAAGTGGGGAGTCTGGTTTGCGATGGGTGGCACGGGCGCGCTGGTGAATGCGTTCGCGCGTTTGTTCAGCGATGTGGGCGGCACGATGCACCTCGGCGCAGAAGTCGACGAGATCGTGATTGACGACTCGTCGCGACGCGCGAAAGGCGTGCGCCTCAAGAACGGCGAGTGGTTCGATGCCGATGTCGTCGTGAGCAATGGCGACGTCGCTACCACGTACATGCAGCTCATCGCACCCAAGTATCGCGCACACAACAACGACCGGCGCGTGAAAGGGCGGAAGTATTCGATGTCGCTTTTCGTGGCCTACTTCGGCACCGATCGCCGCTACGAGAACATGGCGCACCATGAGATCATCATGGGGCCGCGTTACAAGGGATTACTCGACGAGATTTTTCATGCGAAGACGCTCGCTGACGACTTCTCGCTCTATGTGCATCGCCCTACCGCCACCGACCCATCGCTCGCTCCGCCGGGGTGCGACAGTTGGTACGTGCTCTCCCCCGTGCCGCACTTGGGCGGCGACATCGATTGGGCGAGCGCGGCACGACCCTATCGAGATCGCATCATGCATTTTCTCGAGACGCACTACATGACTGGCCTAACGAGTCATATCGTCAGCGAGCACATCGTCGACCCGCGCTACTTCCGCGACGACCTGAACTCCTACCTCGGCAACGCGTTCGCCATACAACCAACGCTCATGCAGTCGGCGTGGATGCGCCCGCACAACGTGAGTGAGGACATTCCGAATCTGTATTTCGCGGGAGCGGGGACTCACCCTGGCGCGGGTTTACCGGGCGTAATCTCGTCGGGAAAGATCGTGGCCGACCTGATTGGAGCAGCCGGGGCGCCTAACGTGACGCGCACGGAGTCGGCAGCAGCGCGCGCTTAGGCGAAGGTCGCCGCGGTCGTGACAACGCAACGCGTCCGGCGCCGAGCGCGCCGGACGCGTACGGGTCTTCAAAAGAGCACGCCGACCTGAAAGCGACCGGTGGGATAGGCGCACCTAAGTGCGCCACAATCGACGTCACCGATGAAGATACGCTTGGCTCCGACTCCCGCTCCGAC
The DNA here is from genome assembly GCA_044224185.1 of Gemmatimonadaceae bacterium. Classification (GTDB taxonomy): domain Bacteria; phylum Gemmatimonadota; class Gemmatimonadetes; order Gemmatimonadales; family Gemmatimonadaceae; genus SCN-70-22. Next base: position 120,283 of record JBGAKW010000012.1, read on the forward strand.
CAGAAAGCGCTTGGACTTGCCGAGGAGCCAATTGTAGTCGGCGAGAGCGGATACGGCGGGACGCGTCACGCTGTGATCGCCATCGAAATTATTGATGTTGAGATGCGTGGCTCCCGCGCCGACTCCGATCGAGAAACCCTTCGGGGCTTCCTCGTTAGGGTAGATGCGCAGCTTGGCCTCAAGCGAAAAATAGGTGCCGTCGTCAACTGAGAGCCATGACAGCGAACTCCCGAGCGTGACCATCTTGGTGAGGCGGCTTTCGCTCTCGGCAGAGACGTATTGGAACGGCAAGCCGAGCGGATTAATGCTGATCAGCGAACCCATTTCCTTTTTTGGGGCCGCTTGCGCGTGCGCGACGCCGGTGCGGAGCGCGAGGAATGAGGCCGCGAGCGCGAATAATCGAGTCAACGAACGAAGCTTGCTCATGAAGTTCCCTCAAATGAGCGGCGAGTCGCACAACGTTCCTTCGACGTTGCCCCGAGCGCACCGCTTGTTAGCTTTCCCTAGACGATACATACCCGCATTTCAGCGGCCGGGCGACCGCAACCACGCGTCGTGCCGGCCGTCACGCACTCCATGATGAATCTCTCCATCGAATCCAAGAAGTCCGAAGGAGCGGAACGCCTGATTCAGGTGACCATTCCCGCGGATACCGTCAACGAAGCGAAGCAAAAGGCTGCGCGAAAGATCGCCTCACAAGTCACGGTTCCCGGCTTTCGTCCCGGAAAAGCGCCCGCAGGAATGGTGATGAAGCGTTATGGGGATGCCATTCGGAGTGAAGTGATCGAGGCGCTCGTGCAGGACGCATACAAAGAGGTCGTTGAGCGCGAGAACATCAAGGTTGCTGCGCAACCGCACATTCACGATCTCAAGTTCGAAGAAGGGGAACCACTCACCTTCGATCTACACCTCGAAGTGCGCCCTGACGTCAATCTCGCGCGCACCGAAGGCTTCCGCGTCTCGCGCACACAAAAAACCGTAAGCGACGAAGACGTGCGCGAACAGATCGAGCAGATTCGCGAACAACGCGCGTCGTGGACACCGCTGACGGAAAAGCCGATGGAAGGCGACATGGTGACGGTCCTTCTCGCGACGGCCGATGAAAGCGGCGAAGTGCCCGAAGGAAAAGAGTACCGTCTCGTGTTAGGCGGCGGTCAAGCAATTCCCGGAATCGAAGAAGTCATCATGGAACTAACTCCGGGCAGCACCATTGAGCGTCCGGTGAAGTGGCCCGACGACTTCCCCGATGAAGCGCAGCGTTCCAAGACGAAAGCCGTTCGCGTCACGCTCAACGACGTGAAGCGCAAGTCGCTTCCCGATCTGGACGACACGTTCGCGCGCGAAGTGGGAGACTTCGAATCGTTCGACGCATTCAAGACGACGGTTCGTCAAGACATGGAAGAGTCGGCGCAGCGCGAGTCGGACGCCGACGTTCGACAAAAACTTCTCGACGAGATCATCGGAGCCAATCCATTCGAGGTGCCGCCGAGCTGGGTCGCACAACTCGTCAACGGCTACGCCGAAGCGTACAAGATTCCAGAAGAAGAGCACGAGCGATTTGCGCAGCAGTTCCGTCCGACGGCGGAGCGCCAGGTTCGTCGTGACATGGTGATCGACACGCTCGCGGAAACGAACACCTTGAAAGCATCGGAAGCCGACATCGACGACAAGGTGACCGAGCTGGCGTCAAAGCGCGGCGTGAATCCAGGGCAGCTGTACGCCTCGCTGCAAAAGGCGCAGCGATTGGGAGAACTGGAGCGCGGAATTACCGAAGACAAAGTCTTTGCGTGGCTGTTCGAGAAGAACACAATCGAGTAACGCGAACGAGAGTGATGGAGTAGAGTAGCGGTCATATCGCGAGTCCATCGATCGACCGATACTTCCATCACCTCTCTTCTCGAGAGATTGCATACCATCCGACCAATCCCTATGGCTTCGATCTATCCTCCCTACGTCATCGAGCGCTCCAGCCGCGGCGAGCGGTCGTACGACATCTTCAGCCGCCTCCTGATGGACCGCATCGTCTTTCTGGGAACGCCGGTCAACGACGACGTGGCAAACATCGTCATTGCCCAGCTTCTTTTTCTCGATGCCGACAATCCGGGGCGTGACATCAACCTCTACATCAACTCCCCCGGTGGGAGTGTGTCAGCGGGGTTGGCCATTTACGACACGATGCAGTTTCTGAAGTCGCCGGTCAGCACGATCTGCATGGGAATGGCGGCATCGATGGGAGCCTTTCTCCTGGCCGCCGGCGCCCCCGGAAAGCGTTCGGCGCTTCCCCACTCGCGCGTGATGATCCACCAGCCATCGCAAAATGGTGGTGGCGGCTCGGCGTCCGACATCGAGATTCAGGCGAAGGAGATCTTATATCTTCGCGAAAAGCTGAACTCGCTCATGGCCAAGCACACTGGGCAGCCGATCGAGCAGATCGAAAAGGATACAGACCGCGATCGTTGGATGAGCGCCGAGGACGCCAAAGCGTATGGATTGGTCGATAACATTGTGGCCAACCGCACAGAAGTGGCTGAAGTGGCGAAAGTTGCGGCCGGAGTGACCGGCTAAGCATTCCGTCTCGGCCGGAGGTTTGCGGAGTTGGTGAGTCGCAACCTCCGGCTTTTTGCTTGACCTGCCCGAAAACCGTCTATTACGTATCGGCAGTCCGCACGAGCGGAGTCCGATCAGTCAGTCTCAAACGCGAGCGTCATGTCGCACGACAAACATCTGCGCTGCTCGTTCTGCGGAAAGTCGAAGGACTCGGTCCGGAAGTTCATTTCCGGTCCTTCCGTCTACATCTGCAACGAGTGCATCGCCCTCTGCAACGAGATTCTTGCTGAGGACGAGGAGCGAGAAGTTGCAGAGGCGATCACTCAGGTCCCGACGCCGCGCGAAATCAAAGACGTGCTCGACCAGTACGTCATTGGTCAGGAGCAAGCGAAAAAAGCGCTCTCCGTCGCCGTCTATAATCACTACAAGCGTATCAACTCGAGCTCGTCGCGCGACAACGACGTGGAACTCGACAAGTCGAACATCCTCCTCATCGGCCCTACAGGCGTCGGCAAGACTTTGTTAGCGCAGACGCTGGCGCGAATTCTTGACGTCCCCTTCACCATCGCCGACGCGACAACACTCACCGAGGCAGGGTACGTCGGCGAAGACGTCGAGAACATTCTCGTCCGCCTGCTGCAAGCGGGCGATTTCAACGTCGCCGAGTGCGAGCGCGGAATCGTCTACATCGATGAGATCGACAAGATCGCGCGAAAGAGCGAGAACCCGAGCATAACGCGCGACGTCTCGGGCGAAGGCGTGCAGCAGGCCCTTCTGAAGATTCTCGAGGGAACTGTCGCCTCGGTTCCGCCCCAGGGTGGACGCAAACACCCGCAGCAGGAGTACATCCAGATCAACACGAAGGACATCCTTTTCATCTGCGGCGGAGCCTTCGACGGTCTGGAGAAAATCATCGAGGCGCGCACGGGACGCCGACAGATCGGATTCAGCAAGGAGGATTTGCTCACGGGCAAAGCTGAATCGCTGAAGAAGAATCCGTACCAGGAAGTGGAGCCTGACGATCTGCTGCGCTACGGACTTATTCCCGAGTTGGTCGGGCGTATGCCGGTCGTCGTCCCGCTCGAAGCGCTCGACGAGGACGCGCTCGTCACGATTCTCAAAGAGCCGAAGAACGCACTGACGAAGCAGTATCACAAACTCTTCGAACTCGAGGACGTGAAGATCACGTTTGAGGAGTCGGCGCTGCGCGCTGTCGCGACCAAGGCCCTCAAGCGCGGCACCGGTGCGCGGGGACTTCGCGCCATTCTCGAGGAGATGCTCCTTGAAGTGATGTTCGACCTCCCGAGCCGCGACGATGTGGTCGAGGTGAAGGTGACGGAAGCGTGCATCACGAACGGCGCACCACCTCTGCTTGAAATTCAGCCGAAGCGGCAGAAGAAAGAGGCGTAAGCGCCTCGTCGAGATGGGCGAAACACCAAGCAGCGCGCGGAGCCTCCGCGCGCTGCTTAGCTTTTGGGAATGCTGATCTCGCGCGCGTCCGATACGTTCAACGTCCCCGACCGACTCCCTGTCCTTCCGCTCAAGGACGTGGTCGTTTTTCCGTACGTCCAGGTGCCACTGCTGGTGGGGCGCACCGCATCGTTGGCGGCGGTAGAGCAAGCATGGCGGGGCGATCGGATGCTTGTGCTCGTGGCGCAGAAGGCGGTCGATGCGACGGAACCGGTTGCCGCGGATCTCTATCGCGTTGGCGTGGTGGCCAAACTGCAGCAGGCGACGCGACTGCCTAACGGGACGGTGCGCATTCTGGCCGAGGGGATCGCCCGCGTCCGCCTAACGAGGATCACGACGCATCAGGGGATGCTCCGATCGGCGCTCTCGGCGACCCCATGGAACACCGATCCACTCCCCACCGACGCCAAGGCGCGCACTCGGCGCGTCCTGGAACGGTTTGAAGAATACGTGGCGCTGCATCGGCGCATTCCGCCCGAAGTCGTGCAGATGGCGTCGTCGGGCGACGACGAGCGCGCCGCGTGCGTGATGGCCGCGCACCTTGGCGTGCGACACGAGATTCGGCAGCGACTGCTGGAGTCGGCGAGCCTCGCTGAGCTCTACGACGGATTGTATGACGTTGTGAATGGCGAGCTCGAGATCCTGCGCCTCGAGCGAAAGATCGACGACGAAGTGCGCGGATCGATTTTCCGGAATCAGCGCGAGTTCTATCTGCAGGAGCAACTGCGCGCGATTCATCGCGAGTTAGGGGAAGACGAGAGCGATGAGACGGCGGAGCTCGAGGAGCAAATCGAAAAGAAAGGGCTCCCCGAAGCGATACATGCGCGTGCATTGCGCGAGGTGAAGAAGCTCAAGCGAATGGCGGCGATGTCGCCCGAAGCAGCGGTCGGGCGCAACTATCTGGACTGGCTGCTCGCGCTTCCGTGGAAGGAGCGGAGCGACGAAGTCCTCGATATTGCGCGCGCGCGGACGGTGCTGGACGAGGATCATTTTGGTCTCGCCGAGGTGAAGGACCGCATTCTCGACTACATCGCGGTGGTGGGATTGGTGGGTCAACTTGAGGGGCCGATCTTGTGTCTTGTTGGACCACCCGGCGTCGGCAAGACTTCGTTAGGCCGCTCGATTGCGCGGGCCATGGGGCGCAAGTTCGTGCGCATGTCGTTAGGCGGCGTGCGCGACGAAGCGGAGATCCGCGGACATCGGCGCACGTACATCGGCTCACAGCCGGGGCGCATCCTGCAGGCGATGCGTCGTGCCGAAGTGATCAACCCAGTCCTTCTGCTCGACGAAATCGACAAGCTCGGCCAGGACTATCGTGGCGATCCGGCGGCAGCGCTGCTGGAGGTGCTGGACCCCGAGCAGAACAAGACTTTCTCCGATCACTACCTCGAAGCGGACTACGACCTCTCGCAGGTGTTGTTCATCACGACCGCGAACTCGTTGAACACGATTCCGGAACCGCTGCGCGACCGCATGGAGATCGTGCGGCTTCCCGGCTACTTGGACAACGAGAAGAACGCCATCGCGCGGCAGTTTCTCTTTCCGCGGCAGTTGGAGCGCAACGGCATCGTTCCCGCGAGCGTGACGCTCGAGGACGACGTGATCCCGACAATCGTTAGGCGCTACACGCGAGAGGCGGGGGTGCGCGAGTTGGAGCGACGCGTCGCCCGAATCGCGCGCAAGATCGCGCGCCGGGCGGTGGAGCGAGGGGCGGGGGACGTCGACAAGCAGGGTGCCGAGGGCGACGAGTTTGTTGCCGCGGCGCCGTTGGCGGAACCGGTGACCGTGACGGCCACCGACGTGCGGGAATTTCTCGGCGTCGCACCGTACGATCCCGACGATCTGCTGCGCGAGGACAAGGTGGGCGTCGCGACCGGGTTGGCGTACACGTCGGTCGGTGGCGAAGTGCTCGAGATCGAGGTCTCGGTACTCCCCGGGCGCGGGCGCGTGCAGTTGACCGGCGCGTTAGGCGACGTGATGAAGGAGTCGGCGTCGGCGGGAATCAGCTACGCACGTTCGCGAGCTGCCGCGTTAGGCATCGACCGTGAGTTCTACAAGTCGCGTGACATTCACGTACACATTCCGGCCGGAGCGACGCCGAAAGACGGTCCGTCGGCGGGGATCGCGATCTGCACCGCGTTAGTCAGTGCGCTGAGCGGGATCCCGGTGCGTGGCGCGGTGGCGATGACGGGGGAGATCACGCTGCGCGGGCGCGTGCTCCCGATCGGCGGGCTCAAGGAGAAGTCGGTGGCGGCGCAGCGGTCGCAGTGTCTCGAGGTGATCATTCCGTCGTTGAACGCACGTGAGTTGGAGGAGCTTCCGGCCGACGTGCTGGCGGGGGTGCGCTTTCATCCCGTGGAGACGATGGATGAGGTGTTGGCGATTGCGTTGGCGTCGCCGATGCTCGATGCCCGGAAACTGGAGCGGGCCGCCGATGCGCCGGCGGCAACTCCGGCGGCGGCAGCGCCAGTGGCGAAGACCGCAACGACGGCGACGACGACGACTTTGGGGACGACGCACTGATGGCCCGCGGGCGGACGAGAGGCGTGGGTGACGAGGCAATGCCTAACGCGGCAACGCCTAACGACGCAGCGCCGGCTGGTGACCCGCCGGCGGGCCCGCCAGCACGACGCGGCGTTTCGTCGAGCGAGCGCGATCCGCTCGTGATCAAGGACGTCACGTTTCTGGGGGGGATGGCGGTCGCCGGCGGGTGGCGTCCTCCCGAGGGGTTACCCGAGATTGCCTTCATCGGCCGGTCGAACGTCGGGAAGTCGTCGCTCCTCAATTTTCTCGTGCGGCGCAAATCGTTCGCGCGCGTGAGCAACACTCCCGGTCGCACGCAGGAAGTCAATTTCTTCGGCGTGAACAACGAGTTGGTCCTGGTCGACCTTCCGGGGTACGGATATGCGAGGGTGGCGAAGACGAAGCGCCATTCGTGGCAGCCGCTGATCGACGGCTACCTGCGCATGACCCATGAGCTGCGCGGAATCGTCTTGCTGCTCGACATCCGGCGCGACCCGAACGATGAAGACCTGGCGATGCTCGACTATCTCGCGGAGTTGGGGATTCCGACGATGGTGGCGGTGACGAAGGTGGACAAGGTCGGCACGCGGGAGCGCGCGGAGCGTCTGCAGGCCATTGTGGTCGCAACGGGCATCGACGCCGACCAGATGGTTCCGATCAGCGCGCACGCACACATTGGACGCGACGAATTGGCGGCGGCGGTGGCGGCGTTAACCGAGGCACCGGCGTGGCAACGGGACGGCAGCGTGGAATGACGCGCGCGATGATGTTCTCAATCGTTAGTGTGTGCACCCTGGCGGGCGCGTGTCGCCCGCCGGCGCGCCCGGCGACTCGCCCAGGAGCCCCGCCGTCAGCCACAACGCCAGCCAACGCGGCGACTGGTGGGGCGTCCAAGGGAGACACGAGCGAGGTCCTCGTCTCGCCCGGCTACGGCACACTTCGCCAGGACGACATCGCGCTGCGGATGACGCAGTTCGGGCTGCAGGTGCGCGCGATTCCGCTCGACGAGTCGGTGATACGCGTGCTCTCGCCCGACTCGTATCGCACGTTGCACGAACTGGTCGCGTCACAGCGCGAGCGACTCGAGGAGATTCGCAGGCGCAACGGCCTGGCATCGCTCTCACTCTGGTACATCTCCTTCTTCGGCGTGGAGCAAGGCGAGACCCGCTTCTCGCCGATGGAAGTAATCGTCGCTAACGTTGGTCGCAACTTTCGCCCAGTGGACGTGATCCCGCTCTCGCCGAGTTTTGGGTTGCAGCGACTCCGGCAGCGCGAGGCGCAACATGGGTTGTATGTCTTTGACGGCCAGGTCGATGTGAATCAACCGCTGGTGATCTCGTACGAAACCGTGAGCAACAGCGACTGGCCGACCATTCTGCAGCGTATTGAGCGTGAGCGGGCGCTGGTACGGTCGCGCTCACGCACCACTCGTTAGGCACGCCGTTTCTCTCGCTGCGCACGACAGACGCCTGAGAGACGCGGGCATCGATTCCCCTCAGACACGGGCCCCTCCCATGGTCTGGCTCCCGCTCCGACACCTTCCTGCCGTACCCGCCGCCTCGCTGCACGAGGCATGGCTCGCACGCATTGCCGATGCGCTCACCGACACCGAGTGCGACCGCCCAGCGCTGTGCCGCGACACGTTGCTCGAGCTCGCGGCGCCCCAGTACATCGGGCATTGGGAAGAAGCGCTCCACGACGAGAAGATTCCGTTGGGTGAACGCGTCGCCTTGTCGACGCTCGATCCCCGCAATATCACGCTGGAGCCCGAGTACTACGCCGACTGCGACGATGCGCGCTTTCAGCCCGTCAAGCCGTTACTCTGGCTCTGGTACTCGTTCGACCGTCTCCCGTTAGGCGGACAGTTCGTCGACCTGGGAGTGCGGCTGCGTCGCATTCTAGCACCGCACATCTTCAAACGCGTGGGCGAGAACTTCAAATGCTTTCAGCATGTGGAGTTCAGCTTCGGCTACAACATGGAGGTGGGCGACGACGTGGTGGTGCATCGGCACGTGCTCCTCGACGATCGCGGGGGCATCGTGCTGGGGAACCGTGTCTCCATCAGCGACTACGCGAACATCTACAGCCACACGCACAGCATCGTTGAACAGCGCGACGTGACAAACGCGGTGACGGTGCTCGAGGACGGCGTTCGCATTACGTATCACGCCACCGTGCTGGCTGGCGTGCGGGTGCGAAAGGAAGGAATGGTGGGCGCGGTCGCATTGGCGACGAAGGACGTCCGCTCCTACCACGTGAACGTCGGCATTCCGGCCAAGAGCGTGCGCGTGAAGCCGAACGCGCCGACATCGACCGACGTGCTGTCTGCGTCGGGGCAACAGCGGGAGATGGGCGCCTGACGCATACGGGTGATGCGACGGCGGGAGCGGGCGGCACGCGGGAGTGACTCGTTAGGCGACCCGCGCGCTCATGCGCTGGTGCTAAAACACCCGTAGTACATCCTCGACCGGACCGGCGTCGCCATCGGCCAACAGCGCACTAATGTCGCGGAGCGACTGCCGTGAGCGTGGCCACACCAGTCGCTGCAGCGCGTCGTCGATTGAGACCCACTGCGCGCGGTCGTGCTCCTCGCCTAACGCCAGTGGAGACGCGCTATCGACAAATGCGGCGAAGACGACCGCTACCTGCACCACGCCAAACTTGTGCAGGTAGAAGGGGTGACAGGTCACGTTGTACAGCCGATCGACGCGAAGCCCGGTCTCTTCATGCACCTCGCGCACGGCGCCCTGTTCGGGGCGCTCGCCCTGCTCGATGCTCCCGTGCACGACTTCCCACGCACCGGTGCAGCGCACTCCGGGTGCGCGACGGAGGATGAGCACTCGCCACCCGTCGGTGCGCGGGTCGATCACGAAGACGTCGACGACGCCCACTTTGAGCTCTGTCATCCTTCACTCCACGAAATGAAACGGGAGCATCGTGAGATGCTCCCGAATGACGTATGAGTGAATTGTACAGGCCATCGCATTTGTGGTCGACGGCTCGTGGCCGGCGCAGGGCGCTGGCGCTCCTGCGACAATTCATCCGATGGAGTCGAGCGTCAGCGTGTGCGAAGGAGCGCGTGCAAGCGTGCGATGAGGGCGCGCGGGCGGAACGGCTTGGTGAGGAAGTCGTTGGCCCCCCCTTCGAGGACGCGCACTTCATTATCCTCGTCGCTCTTGGCGGTGAGCACGACGACGGGGAGCTTGGTCGTGCCGGGGCGCGCACGCAGGCGTGCGAGCACGGCGTACCCATCGAGGCGCGGAAGATTGAGATCGAGGATGACGGCGTCTGGTGCCGACCGATCGATTTCATCGAGCGCTTCGATACCGTCAGCCGCTTCGATGATGGCGAATCCATCGCGCTCCAGCAGATCGCGCATCACGGTGCGCAGCGGCTTTTCGTCCTCGACGAGGAGAATCGTCGGACGCGACCCGCGTTTCGCATTCGAGCCCGGCGGAAGGTCGTCGACGAGTTCGAAGGACTCGCCGGCGAATGAGACGGGCGCAGGCGCCGGCACCGGCGTCTGAGGACGGTGCGGTGCCGCCGGCTCCGCCGGGATCGCGTGGGACGACTCATCGTTAGGCGCGATGGCATTGCTGGACGACGGCGTCTGCTGATACAAGCGATGTTCGGTGCGCCCTCCTCCCCCTCCCCCTCCGCCTCCCCCTCCCTCGGCGCGCCCCTTGGGCTGGTCGAGCGGGACTTCGCAGACACGGAGGATTTCTTCGATGTCGGTCGAACCGTCGAGGACGTGGTCGACCGCCGAGTCCCACATCGAACGCATGCCACGTGCGCGCGCCGCATCGACGATACGATCGGTCGTGTCGGACGCGGAGATGCGACGCTCGACTTCGGAGTCGACGAGGAGCACCTCCATGATTGCCATGCGCCCCGAGTATCCGGTGTTGCCGCACTCATTGCAGCCGACGGCCTTGAAGGTGACCGCGTTCTCCGGAATCCAGCGGCGCACGCGATCGGGGATCGCATCGCTGACACGTGTGCGACAGTTGGTGCACAAGCGCCTAACGAGCCGCTGCGCGATGACACCCTTGAGCGCGGCACCGATCTTGTACGCTTCGATGCCGATGTCGAGCAACCGCGCAACGGATGACGCGGCATCGATGGTGTGCAGCGTCGAGAGCACCAAGTGACCGGTCAGCGACGCCTGGATGGCAATACCAGCCGTTTCGCGATCGCGGATTTCGCCGACGAGGACGACGTCAGGATCCTGGCGCAGGATGGAGCGAAGGGCGGCTGCGAAGGTGAGCCCCGCCTTCTCGTTCACTTGCACCTGCACGATGCCGCCGAGTTTGTACTCGACGGGATCTTCGACCGTGACGATGTTGACGCCGCGTGTCTGGATCGTGCGGAGCGCCGAGTAGAGCGTCGTCGTTTTTCCGGAGCCCGTCGGACCTGTGACGAGGACGATGCCTTCGCGCAGGTTGACTAAATGCTGAATGCGTTCGTGGTCGCTCGCATTGAGTCCCAGCCCGTCGAGTGAGAGGACACTCGAGCTCGAGTCGAGAATGCGGATGACGACTTTTTCGCCTTGCGACGCAGGGAGTGTCGAGACGCGCAAGTCCACGCGCTTCCCATTCACCGAGACGCGCGCGCGTCCGTCTTGCGGACGCAGGCGATCGGCGATGTCGAGCCCCGACATGATCTTGATGCGCGATACGAGCGGCACACCGACCGCGCGCGGCAGCTGCAACGACGCGCGCAACACACCGTCGATGCGGTAGTGCACCTGCACGCCGCGGTCGGACGCCTCGAGGTGAACGTCGCTCGCGCGCTGCTGGATGCCCTCGGCGATGATGTGATCGACGAGGCGAATGATCGGACGCTCAGCCGCCTTGTCGGCCGAAAGATCGAGATCGTTTCCCGTCAGGTCTTCGCTGATGGACTCGACTTCGTACTGGCTCCCCATGCCATCGAGAAATTTCTCCACGGCATTCTCGGGGCGGTACAACTCGTCGATGCGCGCCACGATGGCCGACGGCGACGCGAGGTGCATGCGAATGGCACGCCCGGTGGCAAAGCCTAACGTGCGTTCACAATCGAGATCGAGCGGATCGGCCGTCGCGATGTCGAGCGCAGCATCGGTCGACGTGAGCGGAACGACGCGATATCGGCGCGCCAGCGTTTCGGGAACGAGCTCGCGGGCGGCCGGCGTCGTCGTCGTTAGGTCCGCGACCTTCATGCGGAAGCGCGAAGACAGCGCCGCGAGGAGCGCGTCGTCAGAGACGAAGTTGCGCTTCACCGCCCCGTCCCACAGCGACTCTCCCTTGAGCTGCTTCAGTTCTGCCAACGCATCGGCGGCGACCAACCCTTCCAGTGTGGGAAGAAGCCAGTCGTCACGCGTGGAACGCATTGACGTGTTCGCGTGCGAACCTGCGGAGGTCACAGTCTCTTTGAGCGGTATAGGTACTGCGGGGACGATTGGCGGCGCCCGAAAGTATCGGCGATAACGCGGCCAATTCGTTCATCTTGCCTACAGTATCGGCCAAAATTCTCGCGAGACGTCGACGCCGAAGGTCCATTGTCCACGACGTAGACCGCGAGCGACGTCGAACCGGATGAGATCGTAGAAAGTGAGGAGTCCCACTCCGACTGCTGGATGCCATCCGGACGTCTGCTGCGCGGCGGAAAACGGGCCGGGCGCAACGCGCGATGTCCAGACGGAACTCGCAAACGGCGCCAAACGAGCCTGAGCCGGAACGCGCCCCCACCGACCAAGAGGAATGGCGACGAATGGGATGGGGAGTTGCCATTCGACACGCTGCGTAGAGAGAAGCTCGGCCCGGAACTGGTGAAAGGCGTAGCCCGGTCCAGATATGGGACCACCGGCGAACAGGAGCTCCTGCGCCGCGAGAGGTCCTTTCGCCTCGCTCGCGCCCGCGGAGAGGCGCAGCACCAAACGTCCGGCGCCCATCGGACGGTTTCCCTCGGCGACAGCAAAGGCGCGGTAATACCCGTCGGGCTCGATCGACTTGAGTGCAGAGTCGCGAGCGTGCAACCATCCCGCCCGCAGCTCGCCTCTAAGGCGGAGCTCTCCACCCCACCAGGCGGCAGGACTCGGTGGGCGATCATAGGAAAGCGAGAATCTCGGGCCAGACACTCGCGCGGCAGCGAGCGTAGGCTCGTAACGCCCATGCGCAGGCGTCGCCGCAACCGACACTGCTCCCTGCCATTCATAGCCTCCTTCCAAGCGCCATCGTCCTCGTCCCCCCCCACCAGCTGGTGCTCCAAATTGCACCGACGCGGCGAAGCCACGCGCATCGAACGGTTGCGTGTAGTCGCTTCCGAACTCCTGCGCGGCGATGCTGTTTCGAATGCGCGACGTCTCGGCCTCGTCGCCCGCGTCGCGATACTCGCGAAACGCACGCAGACGCAAGGCCAATCCGTCAGCGCGCTCCCAGCCCATCCACGCGGTGGCTTTGGGCTCGTGATCGGCGAATCCAAAACGCCCCTGCAGCGCCGCATCGAAGCCACGTCCGACGCGCCGCCTCACGCCCATGCCTAACGAGATTCCCTCGGCGCGGTTGACGCGCAGGAGATCGGAGACGGAGCGCGCGGACGGAAGGGTCGAGCGCGAACGCGAGAGCGCCTGCGCGCGGACCAGTCGGCGCGCCTCTTCCTGCACGCGCATCACGTCCTCGTTGGTGGCGACGCGCACATCGCTCGGGAGCGAGTCGATGATGGATGTTGCCGGCCATTTGTGTGCGGCCCGTTTTGCCGGCGGCGCGTACATGATCTCTGGGCCCGGCGTGACCGCCGTCATCTCGCCTTGATTCACGCGGTAGTCACGAATCTCCCAGCGCCCACGAATGATGCCGCGTGCGGGAAAGTCCATCCACGTACCCGAGCGACGAATTTCGATCTCCTGTCGTCGCGGCAACCAGAAACGCCCCTCGGTGAGCGAATTCTCCAGCACGACCGAAACATCTTCGAGCTGCTTGTCGAGCAACGCGCTCCGCGTGAATGAAAACGCCATGCGCACCACCTGCGCATCGTCCTTTGCGATGTAGAGCGCACCAACCGCGGCGGCGACGCGATCGTCGCGTGGCCGCACTTTCACTTCGTAGACGTCTATCGTCCGCCCAGGAATCTCGAATCGAAGCGAATCAGAAATTGCGAAGTCGTAGGTTGCGAGACCCGAGGCCGAGAGCGGATGCGGCACGTCGCGCACTTCATCGCCATCTCCCAGGCGAATGATCTGCGGAAAGTTGTTCTGGACGATGCCGAGGTGATCGCGGTGGTAGTTGATGTCGGTGGGGAAAAGAAGCGTATCTCGCCGGCCGACGATCAGTTGCTTGCTGTAGTTCGGCGCGCGCCAATAGACTTCCAGCGCGAGTTCGTCAGCCTTCACAACCTTCGGTGGAAGGAGAAAGCCATCGCCGAGTTGTGCGAGGAACGTGAGATAACCGTGCGCCGTTGCTTGATAGTCGACGAGACCAGAGTCGGCGAGCTGGCGCCCGCGGCGCTCGGTGGCGCGCTGCACGAGGAGTCGCGTCGCCGAATCGTTCCAAGTGCGCTGCGCCCGCGCCGTAGCGGGAATGGCGAAGACGCCGCAACAAAGCGCGAAAAGAATCGCGAGGAGCAGATGGGGGCGGCGTACGGTCATAATGCAGCGAATATCTGTCGGCGCGCAGAGCGCCAGCAAGCGGAGCATGACCTTTGAGTTTTGAAGCATTTGTGCAGCGCGCTGACGGCGCCGATGTCGTTCCGGTGTGGCGCGACATCCTGCTTGATACCGACACACCGGTCTCAGCGTTCGCGAAGCTGAGGCGCGGACCATTCGCATTTCTCCTCGAGTCGGCACCAGCGGGAGGCGAGACGTGGTCTCGATACACCTTCATTGGGACCGAGCCGCGGTCGGCCTGGCGCCTGCGCGATCGTACCGTCGACAGCTGGAGCGCCGAGCGCGGCTGGCACGATGCGCGCGAAGTGGAGGACCCTATAGGCGACTTGCAGCAACGCCTTCGCGACGAGAAATCGGCCGAAGTTCCGGAACTTGGTGAGTTCTGGGGGGGAGCGGTCGGATACTTCGCATACGATGTTGTGCGCAACATCGAGCGATTGAAAGCGCCCCCTCCCCGTGGAGTCGACGCGCCCGACGCAATCTTTGTCTTCACGCGATCGCTCGTCATCATCGACAATCTGCGCGGGCAGGCACGCCTCGTTGCGAGCGTGCACCTTCCGCGCGAACGCAATCGGAACGACGAATCGCTGCTACGGCGCGAATATGAGGCCGCGTTAGGCGAACTCGATGCGTTGGAAGATCGGCTACGTGTCCCTTCCACACTTCCGCACGTCTCGTTTGATCCAACGGCGCCGCGTGCCGAGGGCGTTGCTCGCTATTCGCGCGAGGCATACGAGCGCCGTGTCGAGCGCATTCGCGAGTACATCTTTGCTGGCGACTGTTTTCAGGCGCTACTCGCGCGACGAATCGTCGTGCCGCTCGATTTCGACAGTACGACGTTGTATCGCGCACTCCGTGCGCTGAATCCCTCGCCGTACATGTATCACCTGGTGCTCGACGGCGTGGAGCTGGTGGGATCGTCGCCCGAGCTTCTGGTGCGTGTCGCCGATGGTGAAGTCACGGTGCGTCCGATTGCTGGTACGCGTCCCCGCGGTGCAACGCCCGCCGAAGACGACGCGCTCGCCGCAGAACTGCTCGCCGACGACAAGGAGCGGGCCGAACACGTCATGCTCGTGGACCTCGGCCGCAACGACGTGGGTCGCATTGCGCAGTACGGAACGGTGCGTGTGTCCGAACTGATGACCGTCGAGCGATTCTCGCACGTCTTCCACCTGACGAGTGAAGTGACTGGAACGCTGCGCGAGGGGATGTCGGCGTTAGACGCATTTCGCGTGACTTTTCCTGCGGGGACAATGACGGGAGCGCCCAAGGTTCGGGCGATGGAGATCATCGACGAGTTGGAACCAGAACGTCGTGGTCCGTATGCTGGCGCCGTTGGCTACATCGCCGCTGGCGATACACGTATGGACATGGCGATCACCATTCGCACCTGCGTCATCGCCGGCGGAGTCGCGAACGTGCAAGCGGGTGCAGGAATCGTTGCCGACTCGGTTCCCGCGCACGAGTGGGAGGAAACGGAGAACAAGGCGCGCGCAATGCTCACGGCGATCGGTCGCGCGCGAGCGGCCGACGCGGAGCTCGAGCGTCGTCGATCGGCCACACAGTGAGGCAGATGTGGCAAGCACTGGAGTGGCGCGCGACGCGTGCAACGAGGAAGTTTCTGCGATGCGACACACGCACTTCCTCTCGCAACCGAATTGATGTCGTTCCGTCTCGTTAGCATCGACGGCGATATCACGTTTGAGCTGCGCACGGGCTTGCCGCTCGTGCTCGGTCGCGCGCTGAGCTCGGACCTGCCGGTGCTCGACCCGACGATTTCGCGCCGGCACGCGGAAGTCTTGGCCGAGTCGAACGCGGTGAGCGTACGCGACCTGGGTTCCAGCAATGGAACGTTTGTCGAAGGGGAGCGGGTGACGTCGACACGCCTTGCAGCTGGCGGACGCATCACGTTCGGCAAGGTGCCGTTCGAAATCCGCGAACTGAGCTCGATGTTGATCGACGACGCGTCGGCCGAAAATGTTCGCCGCGCGGCGCGTGCCGGAACGACCATCATCCGGCAAGTCCCTGTTCCCGACGCCGATCAATCGTTGGAACGGGCCTTTCGTGCGAGTGGCGTCCAGCGCGCCGTGGACGATAGTCGCCCGATCGTCTCGCAGCAGGAGCGCGACCGCCTCAAGCTCACGCTCCTGCTGGAGATTTCGAAGGCGTTGACGCGTACGGCGAATGTCGATTCGCTGCTGGACAAGATGGTGAGCTTCACATTTCGCCTCATCGACGTCGACCACGTCTCGATTCTCCTCTTTGACGAGGCGGGACGCCTAACGCCGCGTGTTGGACGAGACCGTGACGGGCGTTCGGTGGCGCGCGACCTCTCGCCCACACTGGTCGAAACGGTGGTGGCGCAGAAAGTGGCGGTGCTCTCGGACAGCGGTGCCGACGCACAGCGGCCGACACCGATTTCGGGCTCCGAGCGCGCGCTCACGCCCAGAGAGCCCTATCGCGCCAGCGATGCGACGCTTGCTGCCAATGGTTTGTCTCAAGCGGGCGACGCGGGTGCTCCCACGGCCGTGCCTAACGCGACGCCCAGCGCGGCGTCGAACGCGTCGCTCCGGAGCGCAGCGTGCGCACCACTCATCGCCAGCGAGGGACGCGTCCTTGGCGTGCTGTACGTCGACAGCGTCGATGCGTCGTCGCGCGTGAACGATGAGGACCTGGACTTTCTGGTGTCCTTCGCCGGGATTGGTGCGGTCGCGCTCGACAACATTCGTTTCGGAGAACGCATTCAGCAGGAAGCGCTCATTCGCGGGAATTTCGAACGCTTCTTCACGCCGCACCTGGCGGAGCGCATCGCATCGACGCCTGACGCGTTAGGCGTGGGAGGCGAGCGACGCCCTGTCGCTGTGCTCTTTGCGGATATTCGCGGTTTCACCGAACTCGCGGCACAAATGGCGCCCGACGCCACCGCCCGACTCCTCACGGAATACTTCACCGAGATGGTGGAGTGCGTCTTCAGGCACGTTGGGACACTCGACAAATTCATCGGCGATGCTGTAATGGCGCAGTGGGGCGCGCCGATCGCGTCTTCGGATGATGCCGATCGTGCGCTTGAAGCCGCGATCGACATGATGCGCGCGACGGAAAAGCTCAATGCACGGTGGCGCCGCCAAGGGCGACAGGAGATCCAGATCGGAATAGGCCTCAACTATGGCGAAGCTTTCGCCGGCTACCTCGGCTCGGAACGACGACTCGAGTACACCGTCATCGGTGACGCAGTGAATACCGGACGCCGCATCTGCGATTGGGCCGAAGGGGGCGAGATCCTGGTCTCGGCTCCGCTGCGCGAGGCGCTCACGCGGTCGCACTCGTTAGGCGATCATGCGCCGTTGAGGCTGCGAGGGAAGCCGGAGCCCGTGACGGTATTTCGCGCGCTCCCGTGATTCGCGCCATTCCAGCGGGGTACGAGCAGCGTCGCCTCCCTCAGGGCGAAGTCGTGGCGCACCATCGTGTCGTCGATGCCGTGGTGGCGGCGATGGGTTCGGCGAGCTTGTACGAGTGGGCGTCGTCGCACCCCGATCGACGGGAATTGCAGGGGCGGGTTGCCGCCTACGCGGTTCCCCTTCCCGATCAGAGTGCCCGCATCGTGGTCCGACACTCGCAGCACGGCGGGCTTCTCGCGCCCGTCCTCCGCGACTTGTTCGCGCCGCCCACGCGAGCATTGCTCGAGCTTTCTGTCTCGACCCTCTTGCGGCAATCCGGGGTGCCTACGCCACCGATCGCCGCGTATGCCATCTATCCTGCCGGGCCACTGCTTCGCCGCACCGATGTGGCGACCGTCGAGTTGCCGGGCGAGGACTTGGGAGCGGCGCTCTCGCGCGAGAGCACGCCGGAGACTCGTCAGGCACTGATCGGCGTCGTGGCGGAGTTGTTAGGTGCGCTCACGCAGGCGGGCGCGTGGCATCCTGACCTAAACGTGAAGAACATTTTTCTGGTGAGCGACGGCGACGATCCTCCACAGGGCGCGGTGCTCGATGTCGATCGGGTGACATTCGTTCCGCCGGGCGATCCGAATCTGCGCGAGGCGAACTTTCAGCGACTGCAGCGCTCCAACGACAAATGGCGCGCGCGCTACAACGTCGGCTTCACCGACGACGAACTGCGTGACTTGCACGACCGCCTAACGAGAGACGAGGCCGTCCATGCAGCACACCGGGCGCTGGCACTCGAAGAGTACATGCCATGAGCATCCCACTTGCAGACGCGCGCTTTGATCGTATCGGCATCGTGATGATGAGTGCCGTGGGAGACGCGGTCCACGTGCTCCCCGTGTTGAATGCGCTCAAGCGCCATTCACCCTCGTCGCACATTTCGTGGGTGCTGCAGCCGGGACCCGCGACGCTGGTGCGCGGCCATCCGCAGGTTGACGAGATCATCCTGTTCGATCGAGCGCGCGGGCGACGCGCCTTTACCGACATCAAGCGCCAGCTTGCGACACGCCCGTTCGACCTCGTGCTGAATCTCCAGGTCTATTTCAAGGCAGGGATCGTCACCTCGTTTACACGCGCTCCGATCAAGCTTGGTTTTGACAAGCGTCGTGCGCGCGACCTGAACTGGCTATTCACCACGCATCGCATTCCGCCCCACGCGTTAGGGCAACACGTGCAGGACCAGTATTTCGAATTCCTTCTCGCGTTAGGCGTTGACGTGGAGCCGGTTGCGTGGCACTTGGGACCGTGGGAACACGAGCGGGCGTGGCAGCAGGAGTTTTATTCCCGGATCGAGCGCCCGGTGGCGGCCATTGTGGTGGCGACGTCAAAGCCGGAGAAGGACTGGCCTCCGGAGCGATGGGCGCAGGTCGTCGACGTGCTGCATAACGAGTACGGCATGCAGCCGGTGTTGGTCGGCGGACGATCGCCGCGCGAGCTGGCCGCCGAGCGCGTCATCATGGAGCAGGCGCGGAACAAGCCGATCTCCGCGTTAGGCAGCGGCCTGCGCAATCTGGTGGGAATACTCGATGGGGCGGCACTTGTACTCGCTCCGGATACCGGTCCGCTTCATATCTCGGTCGCCCTGAATCGTCCGGTTATCTCGCTTATCGGATACACCAATCCGAAGCGCACCGGGCCATGGCGTCGGTTTCACGATCTTATCATTGACGCGTACGGGGATCCCGGCGAAGACTATGGGATCTCGATGAAACATCGTTCGGGTCGGATGCCCCGAATCTCCGTCGATGACGTCGTTGCCAAGATCGATTATTGGCAGCGGACCTACAGCACCGAATCACGGTAGAATACGCATCCGGGACGGTTCGCGACCTCATGCGAGCGACGCCAGTCAGTAACGTTCACGCGCTGCCTACGTCCAATCAGGCAGCGATGGACGGGTCCCCCCCTCCCCCCCCTTTCGCCGTCTTATCCCTTCTGGAGGAATCGTGAAAGCATCACTGAAAGCAATGGCAGCCGTGTTGGTGCTCGCCGTCGCAGCTCCGACTGTTCACGCGCAGGGCGGTCCACCGCAAGGCGGTCGCGGCGGGCGCATGATGGAAATGATGATGAAGGACATCACGCTCGATGCAGCACAAAAAGCGAAAGTCGACTCGATCATGGCCAAGCACCAGGCGATGATGCCGCCGATGGCGCAAGGGCAGATGCCCGACTCCGCGACGCGCGCCGCCCGCCGCGAGCACATGATGAAGGAGCAGGAAGAAATCCGTGCTGTCCTTACCCCCGATCAGCAGAAGACGTTCGACAAGAACATGGCTGAGATGCGCGATCGCATGGGGAGACGCGGTCCTGGCGGACCCGGGCGCCACTAGATCCTTCGCGCAATCGTTAGGCACCAGCAGCACGCCACGCGGCCCCGGAGTCATCTGCTCCGGGGCTGTCGTTTTAGAAGGTATCGCGGGCGCGTGTCACGCCGAACTGGTGCTCGACGCCCACCTCGCGCAGGAGCCTAACGAGTCGCGACAGGGGGAGCCCCATGACGGCGAAGTAGTCGCCATCAATCCGTTCGACGAGGATGGCGCCGTGCCCCTGAATGCCGTAGGCGCCGGCCTTGTCCATCGGCTCCTTCGTTGCCACGTAGGCCTCGATGCCGGCGGCGTCGATTGGAAGAAACGTCACGTCGACGCTCTCGACAGCCGACCGCACATCTGCTCCGCGTGCTACTGCGATTGCGGTGTGCACCGCGTGTGTCCGCCCGCTCAGACGCGCGAGCGTCTCACGTGCTTCGGCTTCGGTGGCCGGTTTGCCGAGTATCTCGCCATCGAGCACGACGATCGTATCGGCGCCGATCACGACGGCGTCGCGAAACTCGAGCGCCAACTTTGCCGCTTTCGCACGCGCGAGTCGTACGGCGTGCGCGACCGGATCCTCCGCTGGAAACTGCGTTTCGTCGACGTCGGCGGGGCGCACCTCGTGCGCCAGGCCAATGACACGCAGCAGCTCCGTCCGTCGTGGCGACTGCGAGGCGAGAATCACCCTCGGCGATGTGCCATCAGCTGCTCGGGGTTGCGACTCGTTAGGCGATGAAGTCATCGCTCCAACCAGAGCGTCACCGGGCCATCGTTGACGAAGTCGACTTCCATCGATGCGCCAAATTCTCCGGTCGCGACGGTGAGGCCCTTGGCGCGCAACTTCTCGATGAATCGCTCGTAGAGTGGAATCGCGACTTCGGGGCGGGCGGCGTCGATGAACGACGGGCGCCGCCCCTTCACGGCGTCGCCGTACAACGTGAACTGGGAGACGACGAGGAGCGCGCCGCCAATATCGTCGAGCGCGAGATTCATCTTGTCGTCGGCGTCGGTGAACAGGCGCAAACCCGTCACCTTGTCCGCCATCCAGTCGACCTGCGCGTCGGTGTCGGTGTGCGTGAATCCGACAAGGAGAAGGAAGCCGCGCCCAATCGCGCCACTCACACGGGCCGCGTCACCTGCACGAATGCGCACCTCACCGCGAGAGATGCGTTGAACGAGTACTCGCATGACGCGGAAACTACCGACGTGCGTATGAACGGTGCACTACGACGCGCGCCGCACGAACCGATCAGCGAATGCGGGAACGACCATCCCGGCAATCGGCGCGACCCACGCCGCATGATCTTCCCCCACTTCGCGCCCGAATGCATCACGCCGCCACCGTTGATCTGTAGAACCGCCGCCGGAAAGTGTTTTGGTCGCTGGTCGATGCAAGAACGACCGTTCGCGACCAGTGCGCCTGAAAAGGCAAAGCGCCCGGCAACGCAGGTTGCCGGGCGCATCGGGCGTTTAGGTACGTTTCGAGCTACTCCACCGTCACCGACTTGGCAAGGTTACGCGGCTGGTCGACGTTCGCACCGCGTTTCACCGCCACGTAGTACGAGAGAAGCTGCAACGGCACCGATGCCAGCACCGGCATCAGCAGATCGATCGTCTCCGGAATGCGGAACTCGTAGTCGATCTTGCCAGCGAGCGCCGGCTCCTCGCGCGAGGTGATGGCGATAACCGTCCCTTTTCGCGCTTTGACCTCCTGCACGTTCGACGTGATCTTGTCGAATACGGAATCGTGCGGGGCGATGAAGACCACGGGCATCATCTCATCGATGAGCGCGATCGGACCATGCTTCATCTCCGCGGCCGGATAGCCTTCCGCATGGATGTAGCTGATCTCTTTGAGCTTTAGGGCACCTTCGAGGGCGACCGGGAAATTGTAGCCACGCCCAAGGTACAGGAAGTTGCTGGCGCGCTTGAATTCCTCGGCGACCGCTTCGACGTCCTCAGCGCGATCGAGGATCGATTGGATCTGCTTCGGCAGCGCCTTCATCCCTTCGATGATCTCGCGCCCGCGCAGAATCGACATGTCGCGCAGGCGTCCGAGCTTCAGCGTGAAGAGAAGAAGCGCAATGACCTGGCTGGTGAATGCCTTGGTCGACGCAACCCCGATTTCTGGTCCGGCGTGGATGTAAATGCCGCCATCCGCTTCGCGTGCAATCGTCGAACCGACGACGTTCACGATGCCTAACGTGCGGGCGCCACGCCGCTTGGCTTCGCGCATCGCGGCCAGCGTATCGGCCGTTTCGCCCGATTGCGAGATGACGATGCAGAGCGTGCGTTCGTCCACAATCGGGTTTCGATATCGGAACTCGGACGCGTACTCGACTTCGACCGGAATGCGCGCCAGCTCTTCGATCATGTGCTCGCCGATCAACGCCGAGTGCCAGCTTGTTCCGCAGGCAGTGATGACGATGTTGGTGAACGAGAGCAGTTCTTCGTCGGTCAGGTTCAGTCCACCGAGCTTTGATGTCCCCTCGTCGGCGAGGAGACGACCACGCATGGTGTTTTCGACCGTTTGGGGTTGCTCGAAGATCTCCTTGATCATGAAGTGCGCAAAACCACCGCGCTCGATCTGCCCCAAGTCCCAATCGATATGCGAGACCTTCTTGTCGAGCTCCGTCGCCGTCATGTCGATGATGCGATAGCCCGAGCGATCGAGCACCGCCATCTCACCGTCTTCGAGGTACACGACTTGTCGCGTATGCGCGAGAATCGCCGATACGTCGCTGGCGATGAAGTATTCGTCTTCGCCCAGGCCGACCAGCAACGGACTTCCCTTGCGTGCCGCGACGATCTTGTGCGAGTCAACGCTCGAGATGACGGCGATACCGTACGTCCCTTCGACCTGCCACAATGCTTCGAGCACGGCTTCTTCGAGATTACCGTCGAAGCATTCCTCGATTAGGTGCGCGAGCACCTCGGTATCGGTGTCGGAGCGGAAGGCATATCCACGGCTCTCGAGCATCTTCTTGAGCGGCGTGGCGTTTTCGATGATCCCGTTGTGCACGACGGCGATGGTCCCGTCCTGCGACATGTGGGGATGCGCGTTGATCTGGTTTGGCGGTCCGTGGGTTGCCCAACGCGTGTGAGCAATCCCCGTGGTGCCGACCACCGGGTTCGCGCCGAGGAGCGATTCGAGCTTCGCGATCTTCCCCGACTCCTTCACCAGTTCGACGCCCGCACCGTTCATGACCGCAACGCCCGCGGAATCATATCCGCGATACTCCAGACGCTTGAGACCATCGACAAGCATCGGTGTTGCGACCTTAGGACCTACGTAACCAACGATTCCGCACATGGGGGATTTCAGGTAGAGACGGTAGCCAACGCATCCAGCGGCGCGCGGCATTGACTAACCAATTCAAGCGCTCCCGCTTCCGTCGGCGCCTCTGCGATCACACGAACAATCGGCTCGGTGCCCGATGGACGCACATGAACCCATCGATCCGACCACGAAACGCGCAAGCCATCCTGCGTGTCGAACTCCGCTTGGGAAAACGACTCACGCAGTGCGGCGTAAACAGTGTCGAGCGGCGCCGATGGACGATCCAGCTTGTCCTTCACTATGAAATAGCGAGGATATTGCGCCACAACTGCAGAGAGTGTGCCGCCGCACTCATGCAATAGTTGGAGCGTCAGCGCGACCGCGAGCGGGGCGTCGCGGCCGAGGTGCAGCTCCGGGAGGATTACGCCTCCGTTCCCTTCTCCGCCGACGACTGCGCCACGTTCCCGCATCTTAACGGCCACATTCACCTCACCGACGGGAGCGCGCACAACCGAACCGCCGCACGACGTCGCGACGTCCTCCACGATCCTTGATGTAGACAGATTCGTGACAACAGTTCCGGGGCGCCGGCTGAGCACGACGCGTGCGGCCAGGGCGAGCGTGTAGTCCTCGCCGATCGCCTTCCCCTCGTTCGACACCAGCGCCAGGCGATCGACATCGGGATCGGTGGCAAAGCCAACCACGGCACCGCTTTTCTTCACTAGGTTCTCGAGTTCGCCCAGGTTCTCCGCGACCGGCTCGGGGGGACGATGAAAGCGTCCGTGCGGCTCGAGGTTTATTGCGTGTACCTCGCAGCCGAGGGCCTCAAGAAGCGGAGGCATAATCGTGACGCCTGCACCGTGGCAAGTGTCGAGCGCCACGCGAAAATGACGCCGGCGAATCCCTTCGACATCGATGTACGGAAGCGCAAGAATTGCTTCGATATGTCGGGCGATGGCGCGATCGTCGGACGTGAATGCACCAAGGGCATCCCACGTCGCACGCGGGATGTCGCGCTCCAGCCAGGAGCGCATCTCTGCGCCCTCGTTCGCATCGAGAAAGAGCCCGGTAGGCGCGATGAACTTGAGTGCGTTCCACTCGACGGAATTATGGCTGGCGGTAATCGCGAGCCCCCCGGCAGCGTGATGGTGTTCGACGGCCAGCTGCACCGTGGGCGTCGGAGCCATGCCGATGTCGATGATTTGAGCGCCGACCGACTGTAGCGCGGCGGTAACGGCGCGATGGAACATCGGCCCCGAAACGCGGCTATCGCGCCCCAAGACGACGCTTCGATTGGGCGAACGCGAAATCGCCCACGCCCCGAAAGCGGCGGCAAAGTGAGTCACGACCTCCGGAGTCAGCGCTTCGCCGACGCGCCCGCGCACGCCAGAGACACCGACCATCAACCCGTCAAACGCCATGCGTTTCTCTCGCTCCCCGAGGAAAAAGACTGGTCAAAGCTAGCGGCGAACTGCTTGTCTGCAAGACACTTACGTTGTGAGTTAGATCACTCCAATCCACTACGAACGGGTACGCTGTACGGGGCGGGAGGCCTCGGAAAAAGGCTGAGAACACGGTGTGATCTAACGACAATCGAAACGCTACAGTCGCCCGCTCACTGTCGCCGCGCTGCCACACAAGGCGACGTTCATCCCACCCGCGTATGACGCGTCAGCACCGCATTCATTTCGCGGCGGGAGAAGGTGAGGGCGTCAGGCGCGCCCGACTCGTCAGGCGCGCCGAATCGTTAGGCGAGCGCCGAGCGATCGATGACTCCGGAATCGATCGCGCTCAAGAAGGCATCGACGACGACCGGGTCGAACTGCGCGCCCGCGCAGCGCCGCAACTCGTTGAGCGTGGCCTGCAGCGGGACGCCGGGACGATAGGGACGCACGCTCGTCATGGCGTCGAACGTGTCGGCGACGGCGGCGATACGCGCCTCGAGTGGAATGTCGTCACCCGCCAGCCCATCGGGAATGCCGCGCCCATCGAAGCGCTCGTGATGCGACCTAACGATGCTGAGCGACATCGGCATGTCGCCGAGCAGCGGTCCGAGAATGCGCCAGCCAACGACGGGGTGCGTCATGATGTGCTGATATTCGTCGTCGGTGAGCGGACCCGCCTTGTTCAACACGGCTTCGCGCACCCCGATCTTCCCGATGTCGTGCACCTTTCCACCGAGTTCGATCTGGCGAACGACGTCTTGCCCCAAGCCTAACGTGCGCGCGATGACGACCGAGTACTTCGAGACCCGCAGCGAGTGACCATGCGTGTACGGGTCCTTGACTTCGAGTGCTTCGGCGAGTGACTGAACCGAGGCGAGAAAGAGTTCCTCGAGCCGTCGCGCCTGCACCGCGACCTTCTCCTCGAGTCGCTCCTGATAGTCGCGATTCTCGAGCACCAGGCGCCGCCGATCGAGTGCCTGCCTAACGCGAGCTCGAACCTCCTCGAGGTGAAACGGCTTGGTCAGGTAGTCCATCGCACCCACCGCGAGACAGTTCACCGCCGTGCTCACGTCGGCCACCGCCGTGATCAACATGACCGCCGTATCGGGATGGCGCGCCCGGATTTCCTTCAAGAGACCGATGCCGTCCAACTCCGGCATGTGTAAATCGGTCAGGACCAGGCTCGTTGGCTGCCGAGCGAGCGCATCCAACGCCTGCACCCCCGATCCTGCCTCCTCGCATACAAATCCATCACCCTGCATCAGACGCACGAGCACACGTCGCAGGTGGGGCTCATCATCAACAACGAGACATCGTAACGGCTCGCCCGCTTCCACTCCGCGCGGCGTTATAGCTGCCATCGACCTACCTCCAGAACGCGCATTATCTTCTCGCACTTCCCTCTGCCCTACGCTCGCATGTCGCGAATTTTCGACGACGACCTCGGTTACGCATTCGGCACACGTGCCGTTCACGCCGGGCAACGTCCGGACCCAACTTCGGGCGCCATCATGACGCCCATAGTACAAACATCGACCTATGCCCAAGAAGCGTTAGGCCGAAACAAAGGTTACGAGTACGCTCGCGGAAAGAATCCAACGCGCGAAGCACTCGAACGGAACCTCGCATCGCTCGAAGGCGGAACGCATGGCTTCGCCTTTGGCAGCGGCATGGGAACGCTCGACTCGATCATGAAGCTGTTCAAATCCGGCGATCGAATTGTCTGCGCCGAAAACATGTACGGTGGAACGCCGCGACTCTTCGATAGAATTCTCGTCAACTTCGGGCTGAGCTTCACCTACGTCGACACGCGCGACCCTCAGCAGGTCGAAGACGCGATGACGCCGGACGTTCGCGCCATCATCGCCGAGACGCCGACTAACCCGCTGATGCGCCTGACTGATCTCGCGGCCGTCGGCGAAATCGCCAAGCGACATAGTGCACTCTTCATCGTCGACAACACCTTCGCGACGCCGGTCCTGCAGCGCCCCTTCGAGTTCGGCGCCGACATCGTCTTTCACTCGACCACGAAGTACCTCAACGGCCACAGCGATATGGTCGGTGGAGCCGCCATCGTCCGCGACGACGATCTCGCCACTCGGCTGCAATTCATCCTGAACGCCGCGGGCGCAGTCCCCGGACCGTTCGACGCGTGGCTCGTCCTACGCGGCACCAAGACGCTGCATCTGCGCATGGCGGCCCACGACGCGAATGGGCGCGAAGTCGCAAAGTGGCTCGCCGAACGCAACGGACACGAAAACGTCTTCTATCCCGGCCTCCCCTCGCATCCACAGCACGAGTTGGCGTGCCGCCAGATGAAGGGCTTCGGCGGCATGGTGTCGATTGACCTGGGCTCTCGCGAACGCGCCGAGTGCGTGGTGAATCGTCTCAAGGTCTTCACGCTCGCCGAGTCGTTAGGGGGTGTGGAGAGCCTCGTGTGCCACCCCGCATCGATGACGCACGCGTCGGTGCCACCAGAACGTCGCGCGAAGATCGGGCTCACTGATGGTTTGGTGCGTTTCTCCGTGGGAATCGAGGATGTCGGCGACCTAATGAGCGATATCGAGCAGGCCTTCAACTCTTAGCGCGACACCTTTCCGGGCGCGCGCCGTACTGAGAAGCACCCGCACAACCTGGCGCGCGCCTCAAATGTCCTCGGCTCGCGCTTCGTGTCGTCCATCTTCCGTTTGCCTTTCGAGGTTGCCATGCCCGAGCGTCGCATCCTGACCGACATTTCGTCCGCAGCGTGGGAACACCCGGCCGACCGCGCAGCGCTCAATGCGCTGCGGGCCATCCCCGGCTTCGATCAGGTGGTGAGAAAGGTCGCGTCGTATTTCGGCGAGCGTGGCGTGCGCCAACTCTTTCTCGCCAACGCCGTACGCATCGGACCGACGCAGCGCCCCAAGATGTGGGCGCAATATCAGGAAGTGATCGCGACGCTCGACTGGCCAGAAGTGCCGGAGCTCTACGTCACGCAGACGCCGATTGTGAACGCCGCGGCTGTCGGCTTCAACAAGCCGTTCATCATTCTCAACTCGGGGTTGGTGGAACTACTCGAGGAAGAAGAACGTCGCGACATCCTGGGTCACGAGCTGGGCCACATCATGAGTGGCCACACGACCTACACGACGATTGCAGTCATCATCATGACCATCGGACTGCAGAATCTCCCGTTCCTCGCGGGGATCGCGCTGCTCCCGTTCCAACTCGCACTCATGGAGTGGTTCCGCAAAGCGGAGTTCTCAGCAGACCGCGCGGGGTTGCTGACGACGCAGGATCTGCGCGTCACGGCGAGCACCTTCCTCAAGATGGCCGGCGGGAAAAAACTCGACGATGACATCAGCGTCGATGCATTTCTCGAGCAGGCCGCGACCTACGAAACGCAGGGTGATTTTGCTGATCGCATCTGGCAGGTGATCAACACCGCGTTCCGCTCGCACCCGTTTGCTACAGTGCGCGCAGCCGAGCTGCAGCGCTGGGTGCAGAGCGGCGACTACGATCGCATCATCAACGGTGACTATCGCCGGCGCTCGGACGCATCGGCACCGCCGCTTTCGTCGGATGTGGAAGATGCCGTCGGCTATTATGGTGAGCAGGCACGTGGCGCGATGGACCAGATCAACACGGTCTTCGATCGCGCGCGTGATGCCTTCAACAATGCATTCAAGGGATCGTCTGGGACGTGAAGATTCTTCTCCTTGGTAGTGGTGGACGCGAGCACGCCATCGCGTGGAAACTCGCGCAAGACGATCCGTCGCTCGAACTCGTCGCCCTTCCAGGGAATCCGGGCATCGCCGCCATCGGTCGCTGTCGCGCTGGCAACCCAGTCGATCCAGCGGCGGTGCTCGCAGTGGCACGCGAAGAACGTCCTGACCTCGTGGTCATCGGCCCCGAAGGCCCGCTCGCCGCTGGTGTCACCGACGTGCTGGAGAAGGACGGCTTTCGCGTCTTCGGTCCTTCGCAGGACGCCGCGCAGCTCGAAGCGTCGAAGCGGTTTGCAAAGGAAGTGATGTTCGACGCCGGCGTTCCGACGGCAGCCGCATCGTGGCACACCGACGTTGCGTCGGCAAAACTCGCCGTTCGCTCGTTAGGCGCGCCGGTGGTCGTCAAGGCGAGCGGGTTGGCTGCCGGCAAAGGAGTCGTCGTCGCAACGACCATCGAAGAAGCCGACCTCGCCATCGAAGAAATGCTGGAGCGCCATATCTTCGGCGACGCCGGCGGCGAAATCCTGGTCGAAGCCTTCATGGAGGGAGAGGAGCTTTCGATCTTTGGAGTGACGGATGGCGACAACTTCGTCCTTCTCCTCCCGGTTCAAGACCACAAGCGATTGAACGAGGGCGACGAAGGACCGAACACAGGTGGTATGGGCGCGTATGCGCCTGTCAGTATCGCAACGCCTAACGTTTCGAAAGACGCGGCCGAACTGGTCTTCACGCCCACGCTGCGTGTGATGCGCGAGCGCGGGACACCCTTTCGCGGGCTCCTCTACGCGGGGCTGATGCTGACGAACGAAGGCGTGAAGGTGGTGGAGTTCAACGCGCGTTTCGGCGATCCTGAAACGCAGGCGATTCTCCCGTTGCTCGAGAGTTCCCTCGCAGACCTGATGGTCGGTGCTTCGCGCGCTGGTGGGCTGGCCGAGGTCGCTGCGCCGCGTTGGCGCGATGCATATGCGGTAACCACCGTCGTGGCGGCGCCGGGCTATCCACAAACACCGCGCGTCGGCGACGAGATCATGCTCCCCGCCGGCGTGCCTAACGTGACGGTCTTTCACGCCGGCACCAAATGCGATGCCGCCAACGTGCTTCGCACCTCCGGTGGTAGGGTGCTCGCCGTCACGGCCGTTGCCGCCACGTTCGAAGAGGCGCAGCGCGAAAGCAGCGCGTTCGCCGAGGGGGTGCACTTCCCCGACCGTCACTATCGGCGCGATATCGGGTGGCGCGAGTTGGCTCGGCGTGCCGGAGCTACCTGAGACCGAAACGATCGCGCGCGACCTGCAGCGGTTGCTCGCCGGTCGCACCATCGCGCAGGTCACGGTCCATCGTCCCGACGTCCTGCGCGGCGGCGACGAACGGGCGCTCCAACTTCATTCCGAAGGACGAAGCATCGTTAGGGTCTGGCGACGCGCCAAATCCGTCGTCATCGAACTCGCCGATGCGCGCTACCTCGTCATCCAGCCTCGCTTCACCGGCGCGGTGCTCGTCGATGATGCCGCTGAGGCCGAGCCGGAGCACGCGTACGTCACGGTCACCTGGGCGTTGGCCGACGGTGGGCGCTTCGTTTACCGCGACGTTAGGCGGCTGGGCACCGTGACCCTGTTGGACGACGCCGGATTCGCGAACTACAGCGCGCGCATCGGCCCGGAACCCCTTGACCCAAGCTTCGACTCCCAGCGATTATCGGGAATTCTTCGGGTGTCGTCGCAGGCGGTGAAGAAGGTGCTCATGGATCAGCGGGTGTTGGCAGGCGTGGGGAATATCTACGCTAACGAGGCGCTCTGGCGAGCGGGGATCGACCCATCGCGCCCGGCACGTTCGGTCGTGCCTAACGAGGTAGAACGCTTGCATTCCGCGCTGACCGAAATCCTCCAGGCGTCTATTGCCGAGCGAGGAACGACCTTTCGCGATTACCGAGACCCCGCCAATCGTCCTGGAGGATACGCGGCGCGACTCCTTGCGTACGGGCGAGGCGGCGAACCCTGCGCACGCTGCGGTGCGACGCTCATCGAAACCAACGCCATCGACGGCCGTTCGACGGTCTTCTGCTACCGATGCCAAGGCTGACGGCCACGCAACGGCGCGAGCAGGAGGATCGTCTCGAGACGCTGCGAGAACATGTGCGCGGTGGTGCGACCGATCGTCCGGGTGTGTATCGCATGCTGAGCGACATGGGCGAAGTGGTCTACGTGGGAAAGAGTAAGAAACTCCGTACACGCTTGCTGTCGTATTTCCGCGCTGAGTATCCGAAGGAAAAAGGGGCGCGCATTGTGCGCGAGGCGAGCACGATCGAGTGGAACTATCACCCGAGTGAATTCGCTGCGCTGCTGGAGGAACTGCGCCTGATCAAGAAGTTGCGTCCACGCTTCAACGTCGCCATGAAGCGCGACGCACGACACTATGCGTTTGTGCGCGTGAGCGGCGGAGTCGCGCCGCGCCTAACGGTTGTGCGCGGATCGGGCGCTGGAGAGCGCGGAGGCGTCTACTACGGACCGTTTGTCGGCGCGGGTCGTGTCGGCGAGGCGCTGCGCGAGTTGGCCGATGCGTTAGGCTTGCGCGACTGCACCCTCGACAACCGGATGCGTTTCGCCGATCAGCCCGATCTCATGCCGCTGCCGCCGCGCACGCCGGGATGTATTCG
Source organism: Gemmatimonadaceae bacterium (assembly GCA_044224185.1). GTDB lineage: Bacteria > Gemmatimonadota > Gemmatimonadetes > Gemmatimonadales > Gemmatimonadaceae > SCN-70-22. Next base: position 151,299 of record JBGAKW010000012.1, read on the forward strand.
GCACGAGATTGGAAAGTGCCTCGGCCCTTGCGTCGCGGCCGTCACGGCCGATGTGTACTCCGAACGCGTGCAACAGGCGCGCGCGTTTCTGGAGGGGAGCGACGACGTGCCACTCGCCAAGCTCGAAGAGGCGATGCGCGAGGCGAGCGAGGCGCTCGAGTATGAGCGCGCCGGTGTGCTGCGCGATAAGCTCCTTCGGCTCGAGGCACTGCGCGAGCAATTTGCGCGGTTACGCTTCGCGGTCGAGTCGCTGTCGTTCGCCTACATCGTTCCCGGGCACGACGGCGAAGATCTCTTTTATCTCGTTAGGCGCGGTGTCGTTCGTGAGATCGTCGCCGCCCCGCGCACGACCGACGAGTGGGATACGTTGCGGCTGGCGTGCACGCGCATCTTTGGGCGCACGAGCGAGGGGGCGGTCGCCACGGTGCCGTCGCACGAAGTGGACGAACTGCTGCTCCTGACGTCGTGGTTCGCGACGCGTCCGGGCGAGTTGCAGAGCACGATTCCGGTTGACGCGCTCCATACGCTGTGGGATCGTTAGGCGCCGGCGCACGGAGCGCCGCGCGTTCGCGCACACAGGCGCACCCGCGCTACTCGGCCAGATTCACCAATTCGACATCCGCCGTGCCATCGCGAATGGTCAGGCGCGCCACACTCGGCTTGATATCGAAGCGGCGTGGTCCCGCCGCCCCAGGATTCACGACGAGGGTGTCACCCTCGCGCGCGATGAGCGGGCGGTGCGTGTGGCCGTAGACGATGACATCCGCCTTGTACGCGGCGAGGAGGCGAGGAACGGTTGGCGCGCCAAGTTCGTGCCCATGACTGACGTGGATGCGGACGCCGCCGGCATCGCGCACAATCTCATTCGTGAGGCGTGGATTCCATGGATCGTCGCAGTTGCCGAACACGGCAAAGGTCGGCGCGATGAGCGCGAGTTCGTCCAGGATCTCGTCGCCGCATACGTCACCCGCGTGGAGAATGAGTGTCACGCCGGCGAGGGCGCGATGCACATCGGCCCGAAGCTGTCCGTGCGTGTCGGAAATCAACCCAATGACGATGTCGGACGGAGGCGTCGCGTCATTCATGCGTTGAGGGCGTCGGACTCCCCGCCCCACCGCCTAACGAGCGTGTGTTCGACGTCGAGGTGATCGAGGATGCGCGCGACGACGAAATCGACGAGGTCGGAGATCCCCTGCGGCTGATGATAAAAGCCGGGGGATGCGGGCATCACAAGCCCGCCCGCTTCCGTCAGCCGCAACATGTTCTCGAGGTGAATGCGCGAGTACGGGGTCTCGCGCGGCACGACGATCAGCTTGCGCCGCTCCTTGAGCGCCACGTCGGCCGCCCGTTCGACGAGCGAACGCGATGTTCCCTGCGAGATTGCGGAGATCGTCCCCATCGAGCAGGGACATATCACCATTCCCGCCGAACGCGTCGACCCTGACGCCGGCGCCGCGCCGCGGTCGCCATCGTCGTAGAGGCGCACATGCGCGTCGAAGCGCGTGGCGCCGATGTGCTCCCGGAGTTGCGCCACGTCCGCAATTCCAACTTCGGTTTGCAGCAGGCGAAGGCCATGGCCGGAGACGATGAGCCAGACCGCTCGTTCAGCGGCAACGAGCGACTCCAGCAGACGCACCGCGTAGGGCGCGCCCGATGCACCCGTGATGGCAAAGACGATCGGAAGCTTCACAGGATCGCCTGCCACCCGCGGAGCACCCGCTCGGTCAAGACAAACAAGAAAAAGAGGATGCTGATGACGCCGTTCATCGTGAAGAATGCAGCGTCAAGTTTGGATAGATCGCCGACTTTCACCAACGAATGCTCGTAGAGGAGGAGGAGCGCGGCGACCCCAACGCCAAGGAAGTACACGGCGCCGCCACGCGTCGCGAGACCAACGATCGAAAGCGCCACGATCGTTGTGATGTGCATGAAGCGCGCGAAGCGAATCGCTCCCGCTTGCCCCAACGCGGCCGGGACCGAGTACAAGCCGTGCGCGCGATCGAACTCTTCATCCTGAAGCGCGTAGAGCATGTCGAATCCACCGCCCCACGTGGTCACCGCCAGCGAAAGCACGAGCGGCATCCACCAGAGCCGGGGCCATGCGCCAGTGACGGCGAGGTATCCGCCCACCGGCGCGATCGACATGCCGATGCCTAACACGATGTGCGACCACCGCGTGAAGCGTTTCGTGAAACTGTAGAAGCAGACCCACGCCAACGCGAGCGGCGACAGCATCGCGCACAGCGGATTCAACTTGTACGACGCGTACACAAAGAGTGCACCGGCAGCTGCAACGGCCACCGACGCCTCCATCACCGTCATCGTTCCACTCGGCAACTCACGCATCGACGTGCGAGGATTGCGGCCATCGATGTGACGGTCGGCAATCCGGTTGAAGCCCATGCCGACGAATCGCGCACTGGTGAACGCCAGCACGACCCAGCCGAGTAGCGGCCACGTCACCGGTGCGCGATACGACGCCAGCACGACGCCCACAAGTGCGAACGGAAGTGCGAAGATCGTGTGCGGAAACTTGACGAGGTTCGCGTACCGAATGAGCCGCGAGGTACCGCCAAAGGTCTGTCCCTCGCGCGCGGGAAGCGGCGCGTGCGCCGTCATCGCCTGCGCCCCGCGTCGTTAGGCTCGAGGCCGAGCTTCGACCACTTGGCATCGACCTTTCGCTTCGTCTCCGCGTCCATCTCGATGAGCTTGGGCCAGTTGCGCGTGAAGCCTTCTTCCGGCCATTTGCGCGTCGCGTCGATCCCCATCTTGCTCCCGTACGTGAACGCACGCGACGCATGGTCGAGCACGTCGACTGGCCCCATGGTGAAGCGCGTGTCGCGCTCGGGGTCGATGTTGTTGAGCGCAATCCACCACGCCTCCTGCGGATTGCGCACGTTCACATCCTTGTCGACAACGACCAGCACTTTCGCGAGCGACATGAGCCCTGCGCCCCAGAGTGCATTCATCACTTTGTACGCCTGCCCTGGATACTGCTTGTCGATGCTCACGAACACGAGGTTGTGAAAGATTCCCTCGGCCGGCATGTGATAATCGACAATTTCGGGCGTCGTGAGCTTGAGGAGAGGGAGGAAGATTCGCTCGGTCGCGTGCCCGAGATAGAAATCCTCCATGGGCGGGCGTCCAACGATTGTTGTGGCGTACACCGGATTGGCGCGCATCGTGACCGCTTTCACCTGCACGCGCGGATAGAGATCGGCCTCCGAGTAGAAGCCCGTGTGATCGCCGAACGGCCCTTCGGTGACCAGCGCTTCACGCGGATCGATCTCGCCTTCGATGACGATCTCCGCATCCCACGGGACGTCGAGATCGCAGGTGACCGCTTTCACGAGTTTGACCGGCTCTTTTCTCAAGAAGCCGGCGAAGATGAACTCATCGATGGTGGGGGGAAGGGGTGCAGAAGCGGAGTACACGGAGGCGGGGTCAGCGCCGACGATGATGCATACCGGCATCTTCTCGCCTCGCTCGGCCATCTCGCGCCAATGTGCGGCACCCACTTTGTGGCGTTGCCAATGCATCGCGACCGAATCCCTGCCTAACAACTGCACGCGGTACATCCCGACGTTGCGAATCCCACGCTTCGGATCTTTAGACGTCACCATCGTCAGGGTGACGTACGGGCCGCCGTCCTCCGGCCAGCACGTAATGATGGGGAGCTTGTTGAGATCGATCTGATCACCCGTCCAGACGATTTCCTGTGACGGCGCCTTACCGCTTTTCACGCGCGGCGGAAACTTCGCGATTTCCAGGAGGCGCGGGAGAAGGGAGAGCTTCGCCAGCATGCCATCGGGGACCTTGAGGTCCATCATCTGCGTGATGCGGTTGCCAATGGCGTCCATGTCGTCGACGCCTAACGACATTGCCATGCGGCGGTATGAACCAAACAAGTTGATCGCGACTGGGTACTTGGACCGAGTACCGTCCCGGAGAATCGGGTGCTCAAACAGGAGCGCTTTTCCTCCGCCGGGCATTTTGCTCACACGATCGGCGATTTCGCAGAGCTCGAGGTGCACGGAGACCGGCTCGCGCACGCGCAGAAGCTCGCCGGCACTATCGAGGGCACTTATGAAGCTTTGGAGATCGTCGAACGGCATGCTTCGGGTTCTTGGGGGTGGGGTTGTTGGTGTCCGAAAGCGATTGAACTGCGGCGGGGGAGTGCGTTATTGGTCAAAGAAGAGACGTGCTGGCAAGAGTCAGTTTCTAAAGACGAGCAACTACAAAACATTGAACCACGGAGGGCGCGGAGGACGCGGAGGGGGACTGCGTTACGGGTCACAGAAGAGACGTGCTGGGAAGATGTATTGCCTAAAGACAAAAAACATCGACACATTCCCACAGGAGACCGCGAGGAAGACAAAAACGAACCAAAAAAGAGAAGAAACTTCACTCCCTTCCAAGCCGTGTGCGCACTTGCTTGTGTTCCTCCGCGTCCTCCGCGTCCTCCGTGGTTCAAAATCTTTTTCTGCGCCCCCCCGCATTTCAAAGTCCCTATCTAGACACCCTCCTCACACTCCCTTACTCCCCACATGAATCGCCGCCACTCCAAACGTCAGAGCGCGATATCGCACGTCGGAAAAGCCCGCCTCACGCATACGCCCCGCCAACTCCTCCTGCACCGGAAAGTTTGCCACCGACTCTGGTAAGTACCGGTACGCCGTCGCATGCCCGCTCACCACGCCGCCAATCCACGGAAGCAAGTTGTGGAAATACGCATGGTAGCCTGCGCGCACGATCGCACTCTTCGGCGTCGAGAATTCAAGAATCACGAAGCGCGCCCCGGGTCGCAGCACTCGGTGCACCTCGCGGAGTCCGGATGACAAATCAGCAAGGTTACGAATTCCAAAGGCAACGATCGCACCGTCAGCGACGCTGTCTCTCAACGGAAGCGCCAGAGCATCAGCGTTGACCGGAGTAAGTCGCTCGCGCGGAGCCTTTCCCAACCCCGCGCGCAACATGGGCTCGGCGAAATCGGTGCCGAGTACGAGGCCACCGAAGCCTTTCTGCCGAACCAACTGCGTTCCCACGTCAAGTGTTCCTGCACAGAGGTCGACGTAGGTGCCGTTGGGCGCGCGCTCCCAACCCAACTGAGCGAGAGCGCGCTGGCGCCATCGCTTGTCGATGTTGAAGCTCAGGAGGTGATTAAGGAGATCGTATCGCGGAGCGATCTCTGAAAAGATGCGGCGGACATACTCACGCTTGACGGCGCCGCCTTGTGCTGCGGCACGCGCCTCGACCGCATCCGTGTCGGTTGAGGTCATTTCGCGAAAGTTCGCCGCGCACACACAGTGCGGCAAGCGGATACATACGACGTGCAGCCGCCCCGTGCTCTCCCTCGCCATACCTGGGCGGGCTGCTAGCCCGTCCTACACGCACTTGATACGTTTCGATCTTCGCGAGTACCGGAGGCGATATCCTCTCGCCTCCTCGGGGCTCGGCGTCGATCTCGAATGGCCCCTCTTCTCGATCTCCGGAACCTTCCTGACGCCGATCTCGTCGCACTCGCCCAAGAAGGGCGCGAAGCGGCGTATCGCGAGTTGGTGCGACGTTACGAGCGTCCCGTCTTCTCGCTGATTTTCCGGATGGTCCGCGACCGCGAGGTGGCCGAAGACCTCGCCCAGGACACGTTCATCAAGGTCCTGAACCACATCGACAAATACCGGCCGGAGTTCAAGCTCTCGAGCTGGCTCTTCAAGATCGCGAACAACGTCGCGATCGATTTCCTGCGCAAGCGTCAGCTCGACACCATCTCGATCGACGGTTCACCGCACGCGGCGACTGCCGCAGAGGTCGAGGCCACCTCCATCGACGTTGCAGCTCGCCAAGAGTCGGCGCTGGAGGAGATGGAGGCGCGCGAGCTCGGGTCGGCCATCGAACGAGCCATCCATTCGCTACGCCCCGAGTATCGCGCGTGCATCATGCTGCGACACGTCGAGGGGCGATCGTATGAAGAGATCGCGGCCACGCTCGATCTCCCCCTGGGGACAGTGAAAACCTACATCCACCGGGCACGTCACCAGCTGCGCGACGCGCTCGAACACACGCGCGAATAAATGAACCCTTTCTCACGGGAATTTCCTGAAACCGGAGCGGGGTCAGGATCGTACAAGGCGACGGAGGCTCACTCGTGAATCATCGGCATCTTCTCCCTGAAGAAATTGACCTGCTCCTCGACGGCGAGGAGGGCTTTGGCGTGCAACCGCTGAAGGCCCACCTGTCGGAGTGCGCGGGATGCCGTACGGAATTCGAGGCACAGCGCGAGGTCGTGCTGGCGCTCGAGGGGCTTCCGCACCTCGTTCCCTCATCTCGGTTCGCCGAACGGGTGATGCGGAAGGTGGAGATCTTTGAGCCGTGGCACGTCGCCTGGCGGAATACCGTGCGTGGATGGTTCCCCCGCACTCAGATGGGGCGGACGCTCGTCTTCGGGACCGGCGGTGTGATGGCGGTCACGATGACTCTTCTTACCATCTGGTTGGCCCAGCGCGCCGACGCCGTTCTCTTCGTCGGAAACCTGGCGGCGCAGCGCACTCGGGGCGCGCTATTTGAGTCGGGGCACTCGCTCCTGGTGAGCCTGATCGGCCCGGCTGGGGCGGGTCTGTTCACGGCGAACGGCCTAGCCGGTCTGGCGGCCATCCTCGGAGCAGTGGCGCTCGCCATTTTCGGGACCGCCTACGGTCTCAAGAGTCTGGCTTCGGTCGCTCGCAGCCGGAGAGCCTGACATGCGCGCGCTCGTTTTCGCGGTGGTCGCAACGCTCGCTGGAGCGATTGCGACCACGACGCCGCGTGTCGTGGGGGCGCAAAAGGCCACCAACACCTTCGCGATGGCGCTTGTGCAAACCGCAGGCGTGTCGCGCGCCGACAGCACGACGGCGAAGGCGACAGCAGCGCCACCCGTAGCGCAGGCGCGCGCTCCCGAGCGCGATTCGCTCACGTTAGGCGGGCGCGTCATCAAGGCGGGCGAGCGCGTCGAGGGCCCGATCGTTGTAGCTGGCGGCGACCTCGTGGTGCGCGGCACCGTACTCGGGAGTGCCATCGCGATCGCCGGCGACGTCATCGTGAAGGACAGCGGCTCGATTTCGGGCGACGCGATCGCAGCGTTTGGCGACGTTAGGCGCGAAGGCGGGACGATCGGTGGCGTCGCGCGCTCGATGACGGGAACGTGGGGCGACAACCTGCGCTCTGGAATGCGGGGCGACGGCATCGTGCCGACAAAGCGCAGTCCGCTGAGCCTCGCCTTCGGCTGGTTCTGCGTGATGCTCCTGATTGGACTCGGCGTACTTGTCTTCGCCAGTAACTACCTCGACGGCGTCGTCGATGTGCTGCAGGAGTCCTTTTGGCGTTCGTTCCTCGTAGGCATCGCCGGAGAACTCGGTGTACTGCCGGCGATTCTTCTGTTGGTCATCGCACTCGCCGTCACGATTATCGGAGTGTTGTTGATTCCGTTTGCCGTCGTCGCGTTTGTGCTCGCGGTTGCCGGATTGGCGACGTTAGGCTTCATCGCCGTTGCACGCGTGACGGGTGAAGGATTCTCCTCGCCGGCTGCGCGACGCCTAACGGCCCGCGGCGGGGCGCTGCGCGCTGTTGTCGTCGGCGTGACCGTGTACATGGGCATTTGGATCATTGCCGCGGCGGTGGGCGGCGTACCAGCCGTCGGTGTGTCGCTCCGCATCCTCGGTGTGCTCGTCACCTACGTCGCGCTGACCGCCGGCTTTGGTGCCGCGATTCTCTCCCGTGCAGGAACGCGTCGCGATGGCGCGCTGATCGCCGCGCCGGCGCCGGCGATGGATTCGGCGGCGTGGCAGACGCCGACCCCGGTGACTGGGGTGGTAGCGGCGAGGCGCCCCACGGCGCGCAAGGCGGAGACGACGAAGTAACGGCGCGCCTAACGAGGCGTTAGCTCCCGCGGTACCACACCACCGTCGCACCGCGCGCCAAGCCCAACGCCGTCGACGCATTCCCATCGCGCACGGCGATCTCCAGCAGCCCGTTGGAACCCGTCAGCGCCACCGATGCCCCCGGTGCGACATCCGCATACGTCGTGCGAATCGGGATCGGACGCCCGCCAGCCGCAACGACCCCACTCCGCGCACCCAAGAGGTTGGTGATGGCGTTCCCGAACTGGTCGATGGCGATGATCTCGCCGATCACGGCCCCATCTTCGCGGCGCACCGCTTCCTTCGTTCGCCTAACGATTGGAGTCTCGTGCACGGCCCCGATCGCGTCGAGCGCAGTCCCCGATGCGAGCGCCACCGCCGCGGGGACAAACACATCGCGTCCCTGAAAGGTGCGCGAGGCCGTCGGCGGAACTGCCAAGGTGACCGCCCGCGCACCGGTCGGCAGGAGCGCCGGTGACAAGACGCCGTTGTCGGGGCCAACGAGAAAACGCCCCTCACTCCAAACAGCCATTGCCGCTCTCGACGTTCCCACACCGGGATCGACAACGACGACATGGACCGTTGCCACGGGAAAACGACGCCAATAGCGCGCAACCGTTAGGCGGGCGAGCTCGATGTCCTGCGGGGGGATGTCGTGCGAGAGATCCACGACATGCGCGCCGGGAAGCTGCGAATACAGAATTCCCTTGAGCTCCGCGACGTAGCCGTCTCGGGTGCCAAAGTCGGTCAGCAGGGTGATGAGCGGCGGCATCACAGGGATTTGCGCTTCCAGCGCCCGCTGCGCCAGAGGAAACTCATCACGACGCCGCGTCCGATGGACGTGACGGAGATCGCCCACCAGATCCCGATCGGCCCCCACATCGACGAGAGGATGGCGGCGAGCGGAATGCGTGCCGCCGAGAGCACGGTGGACGAGATCATTGGAGGAACGGTGTCCCCCGCACCGCCGAGAGCCGCCTCGAGAACCACTTCCATGGGGAGAAAAAGCTGCGCGACTGCGTTCACGCGGAGATAACTCGCCGTCTCCGCTGCAACGACAGAATCGTGCGTGAAGATTCCCGCCAGCTGCTCAGGAATCGCCAGCGACACGATGCACATGGCAAGTGCTGGCAGGAGCCCGAAGGCCATCGTGAGCCACCCGGCGCGTTCGGCGCGCGCCAACTGCCTGGCTCCGATATTCTGGCCAACGATTGCAGCGGCGGCAGCGCCGAAGCCAACGCCGATCATGTACAGCCAGCTCTCGACGCGATGCCCGACGCCTAACGCGGCGAGTGCCGGGGTTCCGAACTTGGTCGTCGTTCGCGTGAGCGCGATGTAGATGAACGAGAAGATGACGCCCGTCGTCGCGGTCGGGAGTCCGACGCGGATGATTCGCCGCAGTGCCTCGCGCACGACCCCTGACTCCCATGCGATCATCTGTCGGTGGCGCAGGATGAGCGCGCCCACCACGAACGCCGATCCGCGTGTCGCCATGAGCGCAACGGCGGCTCCCGAGATGCCTAACGCGGGCGCTGGCCCCAGTCCCAGAATGAGCACCGGGTCGAGCACCAAGGTGCAAGCCACCGACACCAGCAGGAGGACCAGCGGTGTTCGCGTATCACCCGACGCGCGAAATGCCGCGTCGATCGAGAAAAAGGCAAAGACAAAGGGAAGGCCCAGCAAGCAGGTTCGGAGATATGCGCGCCCAAGTACGCTCACCTCCTCCGGCGTGTGCATCATCGTGAAGAGCGCATCGACACGCCAAGCGCCTAACGAACCAAGCACCAGGCCTAACGCGAACGCAAATGCCACCGCCGCCCCCACAACCTTGGCGGCGGCGCGCGGATTTCCCTCACCGTGGCGCCGTGCGGCAACGGCAATGAGCCCGATGGCAATCCCTTCGGCGATGGAGACGGCAAGCCAGATCCAGAAGATCGACGTCGACACCGCGGCCAACCCCCGCGGACCCAAACGCGTACCAACCCAGTACGCGTCCATCGACGTGAATAGCGTCATCAGCAGGTTGCCGATGACCGCCGGGATGGCGACGCGGCGAATGACACGCGGCAGGCTATCGTCAACGAGCGCGCCACGCGTGATGTCATCCAAACCATCGAATGCAGCAACGGCCGCCTCCGAAAGGGGAGGCGGCCGCAGCGTCTCTATCCGCTCGGCGTTTTGCGCCGTCACCGCACCGGCGCGCCCAAACCGGCACCAATGGTGTCAGCCAAACGCAGGAGTGCCTGCGCCGCCGGCGACGAGGGATCGGCCACGACAATCGGGCGCCCGCTATCTCCGCCCTCCATGATGCGCGGATACATCGGCACCTGCGCCAGCAGCTCAAGCCCGCACTCGTCGGCGAGTTTCTGACCACCGCCCGACCCGAAGAGCGCCGTCGGCTTTCCGCAGTGCGGGCATTCGAACCACGACATGTTTTCCACGATGCCGTGCACCGGGACATTTACGCGCTCGAACATCCGCACGCCGCGCAGTGCATCACCGACGGCAACCTCCTGAGGTGTCGTGACGATGATCGCCCCGCTCACCTGTGTCGCCTGAACGAGTGAGAGCTGCGCATCGCCCGTCCCGGGTGGCATATCGACGATGAAAAAGTCGAGATTTCCCCACGCGACATCGCGAAGAAATTGGGTCGTGATCTTCATGACGATCGGGCCGCGCCAGATCGCCGGCTGATCCCGCTCGATGAGGAGACCGATGGAGATCAGCTTCACGCCATGCGCTTCGTGCGGAATGATCTTCTCGTTCTCCACGAGCGGAGCGCCCGTTACACCCATCATGCGTGGAATATTCGGACCGTAGATGTCGGCATCCATCAAGCCGACCTTGGCCCCGCGCTGTGCGAGAGCGACCGCGAGATTCACGGCGATCGTCGACTTCCCGACGCCACCCTTCCCCGACGACACGGCGATGATGCGCCCCAGGTGTGGGTAGGCCACTGGCGTTGGCGCTGACGGCCGCGTTGCGGCTGGCGGCCGATCGTCCATGACGGGAAGCGCCCTGGGAGCACCGCTCGCCCCCACACTCGCCCCCGCGCTCGCGCCCGCAGCGCCGCTCGCGCCCGACGCGGCGCGCCCCGACTGAGCGGCGTCCCGCACCTCGACCTTCACATGCGTCACACCTTCCACGCGCTCGAGCGCCTGCCGCACGTCACGCACGATCGTCGCATCATCCTGCGGAGTCAGCACGACCGTCGCCTGCACCTTTCCGTCGAGCGTCGTCCCGATGTCGCGAACCATCTGCGAGCTCAAGAGGTCTTCACCCGTGCGCGGATTGCGCAGGGCCGAGAGAGCAAGCCCGATGCGGGCCTGAAGTGTCGTCGCCATCATTGAACCAGAAGCCTTCAAAGAGTTAAGTGCGATATCAGGCGGGTTGTCGTGCGTTCACCCGAGCAATCCGCCGAGTCGTTAGGCAAGCGCGGTGCTCGCCTCGACCGTGCCTACGTAGCTGCGTGCTGCCCCCACCACCCGCTCGCGCACGGCGTCGAGCGAGCCGGTAATCAATGCCCCCGACGCCTTGGCGTGCCCTCCGCCGCCGAACTCCCGCGCGAATCGGTTCACGTCCACGTCGCCCGTGCTCCGGAACGAGACCTTCACTTTCCCGTGCCCTAAATCGCGAAAGAAGAGCGCAAGGCGCGTCCCGGCAATCGACCGGGGATGCTCGACGATCCCATCGAGATCCTCCGGACTCACTTCGTAACGCTCCAGCGCATCGGCTGTCACGCTGATCCACGAAATGCCGTGTTCGGCATCGTGGCCTAACGAGTGCAGCGCGTCACGCAGGAGAAAGAGGCGCCCGGTGGTCACCGATGCATAAATGCGGCGGTACATCTCTTCCGGATCGACGCCGCGCGAGAGCAACGCCGCCGCAATGGCGTGACAGCGCGGCGTCGTATTCGAGTACCGAAACCCACCGGTATCGGTCAGAATCGCGGTATACAGCGCCTCGGCGATCGCCGGCGTGATCTCGAGGTTCAGGACCGAGGCGAAATCGAAGAGCAACTCCGCCGTGGCGCACGCATCGGTGTCGTCGAGCATGATCTCACCCGCTGGCTCGTCCGTCGGCACGTGATGATCTATCACCATGCGCGGCACGCGCATGGCGCGCACCGTATCGGCGAGGACGCCGATGCGCTTCATGTCACTCACATCGAGCGCCACGATGCCGTCTACGCCTTTGAGCGCGGCACTCCCCTTCGCCGTCCGATTCTCGATGTCCGGCCCAAGGAGATAGTTGAAGATTGACGGCCACGGAGTCGGATTCACAACGCGCGCCTTGACCCCTAACTGCGGTAAGAGTCTCGCCAGCGCAGAGACTGAGCCCGCCGCATCGCCGTCGGCGTTGATGTGCGTCGTTATGGCGACGAGCGGTGTCGTGGAGAGCGTCTGCGCAATTCGCTCAATGGCGTCTCGCCTCGCAGGCGAGACCGACAGCAGTCCGGATAGTGGCACGGAGGGAGTACGGGGGGACTAAAGCGAAAGCGGCGCTCGAATCCGAGCGCCGCGTTCAAGATAACAGCTTGGTGCAAGCGTTGTTACCGCCCCGCGCGTGCCTCAGCTCGTCCCACCACGGAATTGTGGCGCCCGTAGAAGAAATACGTCGCCAAACCGATCACGAGCCAGATAAGCAATCGAATCCACGTATCACTCGGCAATCCGCTCATCATGTACCCACAAATGAGGATCGACAGAATTGGGACGATCGGAACGAGCGGTGTGCGGAATGGACGGTGCAGGTTCGGCTGGCGATAGCGAAGCACGAGGACGCCCGCGCTCACGATGATGAAGGCCAGGAGCGTTCCAATCGAAACGAGCTCTCCCAACAGCCCGATGGGGAAGAGCGCTGCGACGACGCCGGCCACGCAGCCAGTGATGATCGTCGAGATATACGGCGTCTGGAACTTCGGATGAATCTTCGAAAAGATCGGCGGAAGGAGGCCGTCCTTCGACATCGCGTAGAAAATGCGCGGCTGGCCGAGCAACATTACCAGCACAACGGTGGCGAGCCCCGCGATAGCGCCGATCGAAACGAGAGGCTTGAGCCATTCGAGACCAGGCCCGGCCTTCGCGATCGCGACGTACACCGGATCGGGAACGTTCAACTCTTTGTAGTTGGCGACGCCCGTCATGACGCGCGCCATCAAGATGTACAGAATCGTGCAGATCGTGAGCGATCCGAGAATGCCAATCGGAAGGTCTCGCTGCGGATTTTTAGCCTCTTGTGCAGCGGTCGACACAGCGTCGAATCCGATGTACGCGAAGAAGATGACGCCCGATGCGCGAAGAATGCCGCTCCAGCCGTATTCGCCGTAGGTCCCCGTGTTAGGCGGAATGAACGGCTGCCAGTTGGACGGCGTGACGTACATGAAGCCAAAGCCGATGACCAGGAAGACAATCAGGACTTTGACGAAGACGATGACGTTGTTGAAGCGCGTCGATTCCTGAATGCCGATAACGAGCAGAGTTGTAAGAAATGCAATGATCAAGACCGCGGGGAGGTTGATGATCGCACCGCTCGGCACCAGCGTGTGTGTTCCCTCGACGTTGTACGGCGCGCTCGACAGCGCCGGTGGAAGCGTTATTCCGACTATGTCTCGCATGAACGAGACAAAGTAGCCGGACCACCCCACCGCGACCGTCGAAGCGGCAAAGAGGTATTCGAGAATTAGGTCCCACCCGATGATCCATGCGATCAATTCGCCTAACGTCGCATAACCGTAGGTGTACGCGGAACCGGCAATCGGAATCATGGAGGCAAACTCTGCGTAGCAGAGGCCCGCGAATAAACATCCGGCCCCCGCGAGCACGAAGGCCAACACGATGGCTGGTCCGGCGTAACGCGCCGCAGCCGTCCCCGTGAGGGTGAAGATTCCTGCGCCGATGATCGCCCCGACGCCGAGCAACGTGAGGTTCAGGGCACCGAGCGTCCGCTTGAGCGTCGGCTCGCCGGCTGTACTCCCCTCCGCCTCACGCATCAGCACATCAAGGCTTTTTCTCGACCAAAGTCCCATAGCGGGAATCTCCAACGGGTGAATTGAAATGGGCGACCGCATCGCGATCGCCCGCACGGTAGGAATCGGACAAAATGCCGCGCGGAAAGTGAGGGGCGCTCAACAACATTGTCAAGAAACTCTGAACAACGTTCAGAATTCCGGGCGAACAACCTGCATCGACGTGGAACAACACGCGGGCGGGGGGAGCGCCCCATTTGCAACGAGTCGACTACACGGAATAGTTCGGAGCCTCTCGCGTAATCGCAACGTCGTGCGGATGCGATTCGCGTAGGCCCGCCGCCGTGATTCGCACGAAATACGCGTCTGTGCGAAGCTCGGCGATGTTAGCACATCCTGTGTATCCCATTCCGCTTCGCAGGCCACCCACCATCTGGAAAAGGACGTCGCCAACGGGACCTTTGTACGGAACGCGCCCTTCGATCCCCTCCGGGACGAGCTTCTTGGCTGACATCTCGCCCTCTTGGAAGTAGCGATCGGCCGAGCCATCCTGCATCGCGGAGAGCGACCCCATGCCGCGAATCATCTTGAAGCGACGCCCCTCGAGCAGGAACGACTCTCCCGGGCTCTCCTCGGTACCGGCGAGCATCGATCCCATCATCACACTCGACGCGCCTGCGGCGAGCGCCTTCACGATATCGCCCGAGTATTTGATGCCGCCGTCGGCAATGACCGGGATGCCATCGGCCCCGTCGACAGCGTCCATGATGGCGGTGAGTTGCGGAACGCCGACGCCGGTGACGACACGCGTGGTGCAGATGGAGCCCGGCCCAACGCCGACCTTCACCGCATCTACTCCACGCTCGACGAGGGCCGCGGTCCCTTCACGCGACGCAACGTTTCCGGCCACCAGTTGAACGTTCGGGAAAGCCTCGCGAACGAGGCTCGTGGCATCGAGTACCCCCTGACTGTGCCCATGCGCGGTGTCGATGATCAGAACGTCGACGCCTGCGTCAACGAGCGCTTTGGCGCGATCACGGAGATCTTTGCCGGCGCCTAACGCGGCGGCGCACCGCAAGCGTCCGTGTTGATCTTTGTTCGCGTTAGGGTACTGCCGGCGCTTGTGAATGTCCTTGACGGTGATGAGCCCTCGCAGATGCCCCGAGCCGTCGACAACCGGGAGCTTCTCGATGCGATGCTCGGCGAGAATTCGCTCGGCATCATCGAGCGTCGTGCCCTCTGGCGCCGTCACGAGCCCCTTCGCCGTCATCGCCTCGCGAATTGGGCGCTGCAGGTTGCGCTCGAACTGCAAGTCACGGTTTGTCAAAATTCCGACGAGCTTTCCGTCGGGATCGACGATGGGGACGCCGCTGATCTTGAAGCGATTCATCAAGGCGACGGCTTCGCGAAGGAGCGCATCGGGCGAGAGCGTGATCGGATTCAAGATCATTCCGCTTTCGGAGCGCTTCACCCGATCGACTTCAGCAGCTTGCCGGTCGATCGACATGTTCTTGTGGATCACTCCGATGCCACCGGCGCGCGCCATGGCGATTGCCATTTCCGACTCGGTGACGGTGTCCATCGCCGCAGAAACCAGCGGGACGTTGAGCCGAATACCGCGCGTGAACCAGGACGACGTGTCGACGTCCTTGGGGTGCGTGAGTGAGTGACGCGGAGCGAGGAGGACGTCGTCGAACGTGAGCGCGATGTCCTCGCGAATTCGAGGCGCAGGTGAGGAACCGTTGGTCCCCATGCGCGAAGGCCCGCGGTCCGACGTGGTCGGAGTCGCGGGCCCTTCGGAAGATCGAGTTGATGTCGCCATGGCGGAAACTAGACTCGCCGCGAGACGACTTCAAGCGGCCAGCCTACGCTGGCGTCGCCTAACCGTCAGCCAGCGCGCGCAGTCTTCGCCGAGTTCTTGTGGGCAAGAAGAAGGCGGCAGCGCGCAGCAGGCGCCGGAGTGAACGCGGAGACAAGTCCCGCGGATCGCCCAGCCAGTGATCGAGAATCACTTCGCGGCGTGCGCGTTCGAACAAGCGCGTGAGCGTGAGGACGACGAGGAAGACGTCGTCGACCTGCCCCAGAAATGGGATCACGTCGGGTATGACGTCGATGGGCGAGAGCACATACAGAATCGCACCGACGACGAGAGCGCGATCGAGCGTGGAGACTCGCGAATCACGCATCATGCCGACAAAGAGCCGCAAATACTCCGGGATCTGTCGGATCGAACGCAGGAGCGATTTCCGCGCGCGACCTCGCGATGAATCGGTGGTTCGTTCGTTCTCGGCGTTCAGAGCAAGCTTGGCCATGTGCGTATCAGAGTAAGTGCAAACCAAACGATGGATTACATCTCTTTGTTACAGAGCAACACATGCCGACCTGCACGCTGCCCCCGTTACTGGGCGCTCGGCGGCGTAGCGTTGGGATTCGAGGACCCTCCCGACGGCTGCTCCGGCGAAGCAGCCGAGGCGTCGGTACTCGTGGTGCCGCTCGGATCGCCGCTCGGCTTCGTCACCGACTTGGCAACATCCGTTGCGGTTGTCACGATGTCGCTGGCGACAGATTTCCCCGCCGCAGCGACGCCATTTAGTACACCGACGGCCTGGTTTAGAAACCCCATCGTTTGCGAGATCGCGCTCGTCGAGATGCGCCCCGCACGCATCGTGTCTTCGATCCCCTCGGTGAAGCGGGCGAAGATGTTCGCTGTCGCTGAGGGCGGCGTTCCGTACTTCGTCGCCACGTACTCAACGTAGTCGAGGACGACATACCCTTTCTCGTCGTTGAGTTGGTCGAGTTGGCGCAGGATGCGATCGCGGAGGTGCGGCGAGAGAGGCATGATGGCAGCAGGGCGTGTTTAGTGCGTGTTTCGTGCTGGTTTCGTGGACACTGACATCGCCGACAACTTCGGTGCGACAAGCGCGCCACGTGGCAATAGCGTCTTCAATGGCACGGGGTGCGGCGCTCCATGAGCACCGCACCCCTCTCAACTTACTACTTCCAACGCGCGCCGATCGTTTCACTGGCGCTCGGCGATGCGCTGGCGCCGTCGGCGTGCCTAGGCAAGAGTCAGCCGCGCCAGCGTGCCCGATTCCCGCGCGTGTCGATGTGGGCGTACGGCGAGCCATTGTGCGTATACTCGCCCAGGCCGCCGACCAGATCGGGGTGCTCGCGCTCCACAATTTCGACAGCGAGCGCAATGAGCTTCACATCTTTGGACGTGATTTTACCGTCGCGATTGGCATCGACGATTACATCGGCGGCATCGCCGAATTGGTGGCGAGAGTCATTCGCTGCTCGCGGTACGCCGCGATTGTGAAGTGGCGTGCGATATCCCGAGTGCACGTCGACCTGCACGGGTGCTTTCTTGGTGCCACCGTTCCAGCTCGCGATCTCGGCGAATACGAGTTCCAGCTTGTCGAGCAGTCGCGCGTCGAGCGCCGCATAACGAGGCCACACCGTCTGGTCGTCGCGCGTCAGGAAATCGGCCACGGAGAGATGCTCGCTGACGGGCAGATCGACGTCGCCTTCGGACACTTCGAGAAATCCCGTCGGCGCCTGCGCCTGGCCACGGCGTTCACCGCGATACATCCCGATGCGATAGCCGTTGAGCGACGACCCGCGTTTGGCCGAGAAGGGGACGAGAACGGCGAGCGTGATGTCGTTGAGGACCCGCTCACCGCCTGGACCGAGAATTCCCAAGTGATAGAATCCCGCGCGCTGTGGAGCCACGAGCGCCCCGCCCAACGGGCGCGCAGAGTCACTCACCTCGCGATTGCCTAACGGCAACCAGCGGTACTTGAGCGAATCGGGCGATTCCGTGAGCTGCAACGGATAGTCGATTCGCGTACCAGCGAGCGCAAAGCGCATCCGGACGCCTCCGCTCCTGCCTAACGCGGTGGTGCCAGCGCGTGCATCGGGCGGAAGGCGATGCGCCGCGCGCACCGGTTCAGACGCGAGCGAAACGTCGGCCCGCCGCAACCCGAGAATCGAGATGAGCGCGAGGATCCCAAAGAGAACCGCCGGCACTCCTCGCGCCGGCCTAACGCGGCGCGAGCGCTGTTCAGCGATCGGCATCGGTTAACCGCGACCCCAGCGCGCTCGGGAGCCGCGCGTATCGACGTGAACGAACGGACCGTGCGCGCGCGTCGCGCGATACACCCCGGCCCCGCCGATCAGGTCGGGATGCTGCATCTCCACACGCTCGACCGACTCGAGCAGAAACTTGGCGTCACGAGTATCCACACGCCCATCGTGATTGAGGTCGTCCATGCGACCATCACCGTCGTTATCGACAAAGACGTCGGCGGCGTCACCGTATTGGTGACGCGAATCCCTGGCACGCCCTCCGCGCCCCACGCCGCGCACGTTGTACTGCGGCGTGCGGAATCCCGACATCACGCTCAGATGCCTAACGGCGACACCGCGTGTGCGCAGGTCGTCAATGAGGAGTTCGAGCTTGTCGATGAGAGACTCGCGAATCACGAGGTACTTCGGCCACACGTCCTGCTGGTCGTGCGTGAGGAAATCACGAAGACGGAAATTCTCGGAGAGCGGCGTGTCCTGGTTGTTCGACGTGACTTCGATGAAACCTTCAGGCGCCTTGTCGTCGGAAAGTGTGCGGGTGCGTTCGCCCGGCCAGAACCCGATGCGGTAGTCGCCAAGTCGTCCGCGCTCGCGAGCGCCGAAGGGGATGAGCGTGATGAAGGAGAACGGACGTCCCGACATCGAGTCATGCGCCGCGTACACGCCCGGGCGACGTGCCGCCGAGTCGCCAAAGAGGCGCTCGAGCACACGAATGCCACCGTCGCGCTTGGGACCAAAGATGCGCGCGAGCAGCTTTCCGCTCTTCCCGCCTAACGAGTCATCGTTGGACGGATCGAGCGCAGCAATCGCTGCGCGTGTTGCCTGAGGTTGAAACGGCCGGACGGCCTGAGCGTTCGCTGTCGAGGAGCCCGCGACGGCCAGAAAGAGCGCAGCGCCCACTCCGGCCAAACCTAAAGCTCCAGCGCGCACGCAACGCGCGTATCCCTTCGATACCACGATATGGCGTCTCCCTATCGGAGCGTGAACTGCGACGCCGACCGCGGGACCTTGCACGCGGAGACGCACGCGACGATTTCGAGCAGGGCGGCGACGCTCGAGGGGAGAGGCATCAACCGACCCAGAAACTTGACGCGGCAGGTAAGGGTGGGTAACCGCCGCACCGCGCCGAAGCGCAGAAGATTAAACCGATCGGTCAGTAAATGTAGACCGGCGTCCCAACTTGCACGATGGTGTACAGTGTTTCGATATCTTCGTTCCGCAGTCGCACGCATCCGTGACTGGCGGCGGTCCCGATCGACGATGGAACATCGGTGCCGTGCAGCGCATAGCCGTCGCCGAGGTTGAGGCGATGGGTGCCGACGACTCCCGGGAACTTGCGCTGATTGGTGCCGAACGGAGGTACGATGAGCGCGCCGCCGACGATGATGTCCCGCCCCTCGCCAGCCTCGAGGGCCTCCTCCGCACCATCCGGAGTCCGTCGCACCACATTGTTGCCGTCGACCGCGATCGTGTTCCCGTCCGAGAGCGGAATCGCCTTGTCCCGCGTCAGGCGGATCAGCTTCAGCTTCTTCTTTGACGCGACTTCGACGTAGTGCCAATCGGGGGGAATCCACGAGGGCTCGCTTTCCTTATTTAGTACGACAAGGCGCCCGCGCGGCGTCTCGAACTTCCATTGATTCCCGCCTTCCTTCGCCAGAATCTTTCCCGTCCCTGTCGCCACGCGAGTCGAGAACAGCACCTCATTCCCCTGCTTGTACCAGAGGCGACGATCGGCGATGCTGACGACGATGTACGGCTTGCTGCCAACCGAATCGACCTGCTCGTTCACCACGGTCTGCAGCGAGTCGGTGACCTCGCCGACCTTGCGTTTGACATCCTCCAAGAGCTGAAGGTTGTCGTTGAACACCATGCGCGTGAGGTCACGCTTGTAGCGGGCTTTCAGCGTGACGGCGGTGAGCGCGGCCGTAGCGAGAGCGGCCACGACCACGGGGATGACCAAGCGCCAAACCGACGAGCGCGGTGCTGGCGAGTGCACTGGAGTAGTCATTCGTAGAGATACACCGTGGCACCGGGCGAAAGGTTCGGCGCGATGGCGCGAAGATCGGCGCGCTTCACGCGAATCGAACCTGGGAGGATGTAGCTGCTGTCAGCGAGGACGCCCGAGTCCGGCGTGGCGTAAATCACAGTGCCGCCATTCAGCACGAGCGCGTTTCGTCCGAGCGCGCCCCGCATCTTGCGATCGGCAGGAGCAGGAATCGCGCGATCCGCAAAGACCCATGCGGGAACGTCCCACGCATCGTTGCCGCCCATCACCCGCTCAATCGAGCGGGCGCCACGCGGGCGTGCGATCCGAATGGTGTCGGGAGGTGTTCCCACGGCCTTCTCCGCCCCGACCTCGATGTGCATTTCGCGCAGCTTCGCTCCATCGCGCTCGAGGATCATCGTTCCGCTGTCGACCGAGACCGCCAGGTGAAGCTCTTGGTCTCGCGCAGCTTGGCGACGAATGAGCTCCAGCATCACGCTCACCTTGTTCGCCTCCGACGAGAGAACCATGTCCGTTCTCTGTCGCTCGGCGTCCGACATGTTGGCACGGAGGCGAGCGGTCTCTTGGGAGTAGTGATACCAGCGCCACGCCAGGACGCCGTCGGCGACGATGAAGAGCAGGATGACGATGAGAGTGAACGCGGTTGCCCGAGGGCGGCTTCGGCGCAGGTTCATGTCACTGTTCCATGGGGCGCGAAGGCTCATTCCGGCGAGTGAGGGTGATACATTCCGGCGTTCACTGCCCAACGACGTTAATCACCTCGCCGTCTCCCCACAAAGATGCCAGCCAAGGTCCGCCCCGTCGTTCTGGTCGTCGTCGACGGCTTCGGTCATCGTGAAGCGAGCGACGGCAATGCCGTCGCGATGGCCTCGATGCCCACGTGGAAAGGACTCTGGGGACGTGCACCTCGCACCCTGCTCGAGGCCTCGGGGCGGGCGGTGGGGTTGCCGACTGGGCAGATGGGGAACAGTGAGGTCGGTCACCTCAACCTCGGGGCGGGGCGCGTGGTCAAGCAGGACCTCGTGCGAATCGCCGAGGCGATCGAAGACGCGTCGTTCTTTTCAAAGCCGGCCTTTGTCGATGCGTGCACGCACGTGAAGAAGACAGGTGGGACACTCCACTTGCTCGGCTTGTTAGGCGACGGCGGCGTGCACGCACAGGATCAGCACCTCTTTGCGCTCCTCGACCTGGTCGAACGCCAGCGCGTACCGAACGTGGCCATTCACGCCCTGATGGACGGTCGTGACACGCTGCCGACGTCGGGCTTGGGCTACATGCGCGAGACGCTCGAACGTGCGAAGGGGCGCGCCAGGATTGCCTCGTTAGGCGGTCGCTACTTCGGCATGGATCGCGACAGGCGCTGGGAGCGCGTGAAGAAATGGTACGATTCAGCGGTGCTGGGCGTCGGCCCGTCGACCGATGACCCGTTAGGCGCAATCAAGGCCGCGTACGATCGCGGAGAGACCGACGAGTTTCTCACGCCGATGTTCGTGGTCGAAAACGGGAAGCCCGTCGCGCCAATGCGCGACGGCGACGCGCTCATCTGCTTCAACTATCGCTCGGACCGAATGCGCCAGATGCTGCGCGTGCTGACCGACCCGAGCTTTGACGGATTCGACGTGAGTGGGCGTCCGCGCGATCTGCACATCGCGACGATGACGTCGTATGACGAGAAGTTCTCCTTTCCGGTTGCCTTTGCGCCGTTCTCGATGGCGCGGATCGTCGCCGAGGTGGTATCGGAACGCGGGCTCACGATGTTTCGGACGGCGGAAACCGAGAAGTATCCACACGTGACTTACTTCTTCAACGGTGGAATCGAGAAGCCATTCGCCGGAGAAGAGCGCAATCTTGTGCCGAGCCCGAAGGTTCCGACGTATGACCTGCAACCGGAGATGTCGGCGGCGGGTGTCACCGACGTGCTGGTGAATGCCATCGCGAGCGGATCGTACGACTTCACGCTGTGTAACTATGCCAACGCCGACATGGTTGGGCACACCGGATCGATTCCGGCGGTGATCAAGGCGTTGGAGTGCGTCGACGCGTGCCTAACGAGGGTGATCAAGGCCGCCGAGTCGGCGGGGGCACGGTTGCTCATTACGGCCGATCATGGGAATTGCGAAGTGATGATTGACCCCGCCACCGGAGGTCCGCATACGGCGCACACGACGAATCCGGTACCGTTCGTCGTACTGGATCCGGACGGTGATCGCGGGCTGCGCGGTGGTGGCGCGCTCTGTGATGTGGGACCAACGATTCTCTCGATGCTCGGCATCGAGCAGCCCATCGAGATGACTGGGCGCGACTTGCGCGCCATTTCCTGAACGACGTCAGGTAGACTACGTGATGCTAACACGGACGTTGGTGGGGGCGCTTTCGCTCGCCATGCTCACCTTCCCTTCGCTTGCAGCTGCGCAAGTCGGTTACACACCCCGCAACTCGCCGTTCCGCGATCTCGAGCACCGTCAGGAATTCACCTGGTACGCTGGCTGGTACCAGACGACGAAAGATCCCGCCGACGTCGGCCCTAAAAGCGGTGTGACGGCAGGCCTGCATTACGAGTTGCGAATGGCGGGGCCCGCCTACTTCACGGCGACGGTGGCGGGAATCAAGTCAGAGCGCCGGGTGATCGATCCCTCGCAGCTCATCGTCAATCGATTCAAGGGGAACGTCTCGCTGAACATGATGGCTGTCGACGTCGGATTCGCGCTCAACCTCACCGGCTTCAAGAGCTGGCACGGGCTGGTACCGACGTTAGGCGGCGGGGCGGGACTCGGATTGGGATTCGACTCGCCGGACGTTGGAAAGTTCAAGTACGGCTACCCGTTCCTTCTCGTCGCGCGCCCGGGGATCAAGTTTGCGCCGCACGGGCGGTGGCAGGGGCGCATCGACGCGACGAACTACTTCCAGCGCATCCGATACCCGCAGACGTACTTCACGAAGACGACGGCGGATCCGACAGTGCTGACGGTGGGCGATGCACAGAACGTCTGGAAGCGGAATCTTGCGCTGACCGTCGGCCTCACGTACGCATTCGGTCGTTAGCATGCCGGCGGCCGCGCTGACGCGGCACGCGTCGTACCGCGGGGCATCGATGCGCGCCTAACGAGCATTCACTACCCGAGCGAGCGATGCGCTGCACCGGTGTCATTCTGGCGGGAGGACAAGCGTCGCGATTCGGCGGGCGCGCCAAGGGGCTGGAAGTGATCGGACAGCGACGCATTATCGACCGCGTCGCCGATGCGTTGCGCTCGTGCACCGACGAACTCCTCCTGGTGGCGAACGCGCCCGATGCAACCGAGTGGCTCCCCGGCGTTCGAGTGACGGCGGACGTGGTGCCGGGGCATGGGAGCTTGAGCGGTGTACACGCCGCGCTGGTGCACGCAGCGACTCCGGTGCTCGTTGTCGCGTGGGACATGCCATTTGTCAGCACGCGGTTGCTCTCGGCGTTGCGAACGTTAGGCGAAACATCCGCGCGTGGTGACGCGGCCGCGCCAACGAGCTCCGTCAGCAACGACGGTCCGACTCGGTGTGAACCGCTGTGCGCCTGGTACTCGCCGCGAGCACTGGCGGTCATCGAGCGCCGGTTACGGGATGGCGACCACCGCATGATGGAGTTGCTCCGCGAGCTGGACACGCAATGTCTCCCACACGCGGAGGTCTCCCGCTTCGGCGATCCACGCGCGCTCTTCATGAACGTGAATACGAACGAGGAGTTGCTGGAGGCCCGGCGAATCGCCGGTGGCAATGCTGTCGATTGAGCCCCCCCCGCGATTGCGACGGCCATTGGTTGGTTCGATGGAGTGGCGATGAAGTGGCGCGCTCCAGACATTTGAACGACCACGAATCGCAGCGTGTTAGCGCGCTTGGCGCCAACGCGACTGCGGGATGTCGAGTTGATTGACGGTGTACATCGCTCGCGTGCGTGTGCATGCAGGCGTGATGCGTGTGACGCGGCGCTCACAGACCTAACGAGGGTGGCATGATGATACGACGGTGGGGCGCGTTGACCGCGTGCCTAACGATGATCCTGCAGAGTGCGTGCGCCAGCGGAGGCGCCCGCCCAACCACGTCGCCCGCGAGCGCGCGAAACGACGTCGCGTCCTTGCGGCGGAGCATCGACTCGATGGTCGCGGAGCCCAAGTTCCGCTCGATGCAGTGGGGAATCCTCGTCGTCGATCCTGCGCGTGGTGACACGCTCTACGCGCATAACGCCGGAAAGCTCTTCATGCCGGCATCGAACCAGAAGATCCTGACGGGGACGGTCGCGCTGCACTTGTTAGGCGGCGCTTTTCGGTTCGCGACGACGGTGGGGAGTACCGGCGCCCTCAATGATGGTGCCATCGCCGGTGACCTCGTGGTGTCAGGAAGCGGCGATCCCAGCGTGAGCGATGCCATGGCGCACGATGCGATGGCGCCCCTGCGCGCGATCGCTGACTCACTCGCGGCGCGAGGAGTGAAGACCATTCGGGGTTCACTGGCGCGCGGCGCGGATTATTTCTCCGACGCGTCGTACGGATTCGGATGGGAGTGGGACGATCTCGATTATCCATACTCCGCGGGCGTCCAGGAGCTCTACTTGAACGAAGGGTTCGCGCGCATCGTGGTACGCGGCGGAAATGTCGCGGGAGCTCCCGTTGGTGTGCGCACGCTGCCCGCGCACTCGTTTCCCACGGTAGTGAACCTCGCCCGTACCGTCGACGCCGGTACGGTCACTCGGCGCTCTCCCGATGCCGTTCGCGTGCGTCAGGACTCCAGTGATGTGGGAGGCGTCATCATCGAAGGGAACATTGCAGCTGGCGACAGCGTCGTGCTCAGCATCGCCCATCGCGATCCCAACGTTGCGTACCTGAGGGCGTTGCGCGAAGCGCTCGCCGATCGGGGGATCACGGTTGAAGGAAACGTCGCGTCGCGCGTTCCGTCGCCGATGACGTATCCGCTCTTCACGGTGATGTCGCCCACGCTTCGGGAGATTCTGCCGGCGTTTGAAAAGCCGTCACAGAATCAGATCGGAGAGATTCTCCTCAAGACGATTGGGCGACAGCGCACGGGAGTCGGCCGCGCGGACAGCGGCGCGGTGGCGGTGCGCGCGCAGCTCCTGGCCTGGGGCGCACCTGACGATGGCTTCGTCGTTCGCGACGGGAGCGGCCTCTCGCGCCACGACGTGGTTTCGCCCGAAACGCTGGTCAAGGCACTGGCGGCGATTCGGTCAGACACCGCGTTCAGCGCGTTTTATGACGCACTTCCCATCGCGGGCGTGGACGGAACGATTTCGAATCGCATGAAGGGGACAACGGCACAGGGCAACGTGCATGCGAAGACCGGCACGCTCGACATGGTGCGTTCGCTATCTGGCTACGTAACCACGCCTAACAAGGAGCAGTTGATCTTCAGCGTGTTGGCGAACAACTGGACGGTTCCAGTGCGCGAGATCGAGGCGGTGCAGGACGCGATTGCCGTTCGCCTCTCGCAGCTCGCGTTGGGTGGAGGGCGGTGATGCTGAGCGTACCGGAGGCGAGCGCTCGCATTCTTGAGGGGATCCGCGCACGCAGCGTGGAGCGCGTCTCGCTGCTCGACGCAATGGGGCGAGTGCTCGCGACCGACGCTATTGCCTCGTACACCTTCCCGCATTGGGACAACTCGGCGATGGACGGTTATGCCGTTCGCGGCGCGGATGTCGCGTCGGCGACGGCGGCGCGTCCAGTGGTGCTGCGCGTCCTGGAGACCGTTGCGGCTGGCGGGTTTGCGACCGTCGCCGTCGGCGCCGGCGACGCCACGCGCATCATGACCGGTGCACCGATTCCAGCGGGCGCCGATTGCGTCATCCGCGTTGAGGACACCGACGGCGGTACCGAGCGCGTCGAAATTCGCGATGCACGCGACGTTGGGAAGAACGTGCGTCCCCGCGGCGAGGATTTTCGTGAGGGGAGCGTTGTCATTCCCGCCGGGACTCCGCTCGCGCCGGCACAACTCGGCGTGCTCGCCACGTTAGGCAAGTCCGCCGTGGACGTGATCCGGCGGCCGGTCGTGGCGATCCTGGGGTCGGGCGACGAGTTGGTCGATCTCGATCGCTTCCACGAAGTGCTCGCCGGGAAAAGAATCGTCTCGTCCAATTCATACACACTCGCCGCACTCGTTCGCGATAGTGGCGGTATTCCAATCCAACTGGGCAACGCCGCTGATTCTCCGGCGTCGCTCCGGGAGTTGCTGCAGCGAACCGACGGCGCGGACTTGATCGTGACGTCGGCGGGGGCGTCGGTAGGAGAGTTCGACTACACGCGCGAGGTGATCGCGTCGTTAGGCGGAACGCTGGGCTTTTGGCGAGTGCGAATGCGTCCCGGTGCCCCGATCGGCTTTGGCACGTTAGGCAAGACACCGTGGATCGCGCTCCCCGGCAACCCCGTCTCGGCCATGGTGACCTACGAGCTGTTCGTTCGCCCGGTGATTCGTCGCATGCTTGGACACACGCGACTCTTTCGGCGCCCGGTCGAGGTCATGCTCGATGAACCCGTGTCGTTAGGCGCGAAGTTGACGCACTTTCTCCGCGCCGTGGTTTCGACGCACGAGGATGGAACGCTGCACGCGCGACTCACAGGCCCGCAGGGCTCGGGAATCCTGACGTCCATGGCGCGGGCGAACGCACTGCTCGTGGTACCCGAAGATCAGCGTGACGTCGCCGTCGGCTCGCGCCTCAACGCACTCATCATCGCCGACACGGCCCCACTCGCCGAACACTTCGCGCTGTGAAATCCGCCGACGGGGACCTCGTACGGAGAGAAGGAGATCGCGAGCTCGAGAAACTCCGTCACTCGTTCGACGTCATCGAAACAACTGTCACGTGCGCCTCGCATGAATTCGTCATCGCGCTGCCGCGCGATGGTGAGGTGCTGATCAATGAAGCGGACTTCGAGAAGGACGAACGCCTTCCCTACTGGGCGGACTTGTGGCCCTCTGCGCGCGTGTTGGCAGACCACATCGTGCGCCACAAAGGGGGAGGACGCGTAGCGCTGGAGCTTGGATGCGGCAGTGGCTTGGTCTCATGCGCACTCGCGCACGCCGGCTATCGCGTGACAGCGACGGATTACTACGATGACGCCCTGCGCTTCACGCGCGTCAATGTGGCACGGAACTGCGACCGATGGATCACAACGCGGAACGTTGACTGGCGCGCACTTCCCCACGATCTGGGAGAATACGACCTCGTCGTGGCGGCCGATGTGTTGTACGAACCGAGCCACGGCGAGTTAGTGGCCGACGCGCTGGCCGCCGCGCTGTCACCAAACGGGTATGCGCTGATTGCCGATCCCGGACGCCTCTCGTTGGCGGCGTTCCTGGACGAGATCGACGAGCGAGGACTCGCGGTTGACGAGAAGTGGGACGTGCCATGGTCGTTCGAGACGCAGCGGCAGACGATTCAGATATTCGCCGTCACCGTGCGTTAGGCGTTTTCCCCATGTCGAGCCGCTCTCCGCACCCTCGATATTCCTTGCGGTCGAGCCTAACGAGCGCCGCATACGGCCACTCCTTGTCCGACATGCCATCGGAGCAGCGCTGACGGGTGAGCGAGATCTCGATCTCGTGCGCGGCGCCAGTGGTGGTGATGGAACTGAACCTGAGCGTGCTGTCGACGAGCACCGGGACGGAGAGACCGAAGTGCATTCCGTCCGGCATGTCTGGCGTGCTGAAGACAAAGCCGGAGGTGTCGATGCGCACGCCCCAGAATGGCTCCGTGCCAGCGACGCGCCACGTCCCGATAGCCTCAGGCGAACGCGGATCGAACGCGCCGGGTCCCGTGTCGTTAGGCGAGATGATCGCACTCGCTTCGTCGCTTGTGTCCGGGCCAGCGGCCAGGCTGTCGACACGTGCGCGACCCGGAACCGAGTCACCGGTCGCGGCCCCCTTCCCTTCACTCCCCGCGCAGGCGCTCGCGACGACCACTACCAGCAGCGCTCGGCGCATGCCTTAGTTGGTCGTTAGGCGCTGTGCCACGACTTCGGCGATATCGTAGACGGGGACGGACGAGCCGAGTTTCGCGCCAGCGTCGGACAACATGGTCATGCAGAACGGACACGCCACCGCGATCGCGTCTGCACCCGTCGCCAGGAGCTCCTGTTTGCGTTCGACGTTGATCCGTTGCCCGACGCGCTCTTCCATCCACATGCGCCCGCCCCCTGCGCCGCAGCACAAGCCGCGATCGCGCGAACGTTCCGCCTCGACGAGCTTGACCACCGGGAGCGCGCGCTTGAGCGTTTCACGCGGCGCATCGTACACGTCGTTGTAACGCCCGAGGTAGCAGGAGTCGTGGTACGCAATGACCGCCGCTTCCCCGTCACCGTCGCCTAACGGGACGCGTCCCTGTTCGAGGAGCGCGTGGATGTACGTGGAGTGGTGCACCACATCGTAGTGACCGCCCAACTGCGGAAACTCGTTTCCGATCTGATGGAAGCAGTGTGGGCACGACGTGACGATGGTGGTGACCGCGTATCGGTCGAGCGTCTCGATGGCCTGCTTCGCGAGCATCTGGTAGAGATACTCGTTCCCCATGCGGCGAGCAGGATCGCCATTGCACGTTTCCTCCTGCCCGAGAATGGCAAAGCGAATCCCCGATGCCTTCATGATGCGCGCGAAGGCCACCGTTGTCCGCTTGGCGCGATCGTCAAACGATCCCATGCAGCCAACCCAGAAGAGGACCTCCGGCCGATCGCCACGCTCGAACAGCTCGGCCATCGTGGGAATGTCCATGCCCTCTGCCCACTTCTCACGCTCTGCTGGCTGGAACGCCCACGGCGAACCGTTGCGCTCCATCGACTCGAACGCGGGGAGAATCTCCTCCGGGAATCGCGACTCCGTGAGGACGAGATTCCGGCGCATCTCATTGATGATGCCTAGCTGGTCGATCGAGACGGGACATTCGTACACACACGCCCGGCACGACGTGCACGCCCAGAGCTCCTCCTCCGTGATGAAATTGTCGAGCAGGCGGTGCTCCAGCAGCGCAGTGCGGTCGCCGTCAGTTGCAACGCTGTCGCCAATGAGCGGGAGGCCAAAGACGTCGCTCCCGCCGACGATGGCCGGCGCGACTTCCATCAGGCGTTGCCGCGTGTTGACGACAATCTTCCGAGGTGAGAGTGGCTTCCCCGTGAGGTTGGCGGGACACACCGACGTGCATCGCCCGCACTCGGTGCACGCGTAACCATCCAACAGATTCTTCCACGTGAGGTGCGTGACGTCCGATGCTCCGAAGACTTCCGATTCCGTCTCCAGATCCATCGGCTTCATGGCGCCGATGGTCCCGGGCCCCGACGTGTTACTCAGGAACGTGTTGGGGAGGGACACGATGACGTGGAGATGCTTGGAGTACGGCAGATAGTTCAGGAACGTCAGGATGAGCAGCGCGTGGAGCCACCACGCCCAGTCGTGCAACACATGCAGCGCCGAGGGTGCGAAGGCGCCTAACGGCACTGCCAGTGCCGACGACAGTGGCTGCACGCCGATGGGATGGCCGCTGCCTAACGCGTGCTCGGTCGCCGAGACGATGAGCAGCGTGATCATCAACCCGCCGATGACCGACAGGATGAAGATCGCGTCGCCCGAGTGGACGCCGTCGCCTTGCAGCCGTCGCGGCTTCACGACGATGCGGCGATACAGCAGGAACACGACGGCCACGAGCACCGCGGCGGCCGTCAGCTCCTGCGAGAGCAGAAACAAATAGTAGAGCGGTTGCGGGAGAATCTGCGCGTAGCCAAACGATGGAAAGACGCCGCGTATCAGGATCTCGATCGCCCCAACCTGCAGGACGAGAAAACCCCAGAAGACGAGCGCATGCAGCGGGCCGGCGAGCGGATCGCGCAGGATCTTGGTCTGCGCGATG
This sequence comes from Gemmatimonadaceae bacterium, assembly GCA_044224185.1. Classification (GTDB taxonomy): domain Bacteria; phylum Gemmatimonadota; class Gemmatimonadetes; order Gemmatimonadales; family Gemmatimonadaceae; genus SCN-70-22. Next base: position 181,118 of record JBGAKW010000012.1, read on the forward strand.
CCGATGCGGAGCAGATTCCAGAGGCGGCGCGGCACATCGCTCAGGCGAGCGTCCGGCGCACCGAGCGAGAGGTATCGCACCAGGCGCTGGGCGTTGTAGGAAAAGAACGCCAGCGCCAGTGCCAGGACCACGATGAATAAGACGTTACCGGTCGCCATCGGGCTCCCTAAAGCTGAAAAGACGAAACGCCGCGCAGCGTGCGCAGCGACGGTGATCAGGTATGTCGCGCCGCCTTGACTGCCGCTGTCAGTGCCGGCACGACTTCAAAGACGTCTCCGACGATGCCGTAGTCCGCGATTTTGAAGATCGGTGCTTCTTTATCCTTGTTGATGGCGACGATGCACTTGCTGGTGCGCATGCCGGCGAGATGCTGGATTGCGCCCGAAATGCCCACGGCAACGTACAAATCCGGCGACACGAGGCGTCCCGTTTGCCCGATTTGATCGCTGTGCGGACGCCATCCTTCGTCGGTCACCGCGCGAGTCGCACCTACAGCAGCATTGCCAAACGCCGCGGCGAGATCCTCGACGAGCTTGAAGTTCTCGGGCGCTTTGAGACCGCGTCCACCAGAAATGATGATCGGCGCCTCACCCAGATCGAGCGCTTTCGTAGTGCCGGAGAGCGTTTCCGTCGTGACGACGCGCGCCGACGACGGATCTTCGGACGAAACGACATTCTCGACGCGACCACTCTTGGCCGCCTGCGCGACGGCAATGGCACCTGGTCGCAGCGAGAACAGCGCCGTTGCTCCCGTTAGGCGGAGCGTGTGGATCACCTTGCCGGTATATCCGGGATGCGTGAAGACGAAGGCATCGCTGTCGATGCGGAACGACGTCACGTCACTCGCGAGTGTCGTGCGCAACTTGGCTGCGGTTCGCGGGGCAAGATCCTTCCCCTGCTGCGACGCACTGAAAACGACGGCACGATACGCACCACCTTTCACGCGATCGGCGACGAGTGCGGCCGTCGATTCGGGCGCGTAGTTCGCGTACGCCGCGTTCTCCGCGACGAATACCACGTCGGCACCATGCGCGCCGAGTTGCGCCGCATGTGCGGCAACGCCAGGTGCGCCGACGAGGACGGCGTGCACTTCACCGCCAATCTGGTCAGCGATCTGTCGCGCCGCGGTAACCGCTTCGAACGCCACTTTGCGCAACTCTCCGCCACGCGCTTCGGCAAACGCCAATACGTTAGGCATCAGAGAACCTTGGCCTCATTCTGAAGGAGCTGCACAAGTGTAGGAACGGCGGCCGCTCCCTCACCGATGATGCGCCCCGCGGGACGCGCCGGCGGAAGTTCGACCTTTTCCACCGTTAGGCTGGCAGCGCCGAGTTGCGCTGGCTTCACCTCCAGCGGCTTTTTCTTTGCCGCCATGATCCCCTTGAGCGACGGATAGCGCGGACGCGCAATGCCCTCGTCAATCGACACAACGGCGGGAAGCGGAAAGCTGACGAGCTCACCACCGCCCTCGATTTCACGACGGGCCGTCCCCTTGCCACCGGCAACATCGAGTTTGGAACACGCCTGAACCATCGGCATGCCTAACAAGTCGGCGACCATGAGGCCGACGGCGCCATTGGCGGCGTCGATGGACATCTTGCCGAACATGATCAGGTCGTAGCCGCCACCCCGCAGCTCGGCGGCAAGTGCGCTGGCAATCGCGAAGGGATCGAACGGGACGGCGTCGGCCTTGAGGAGCGTCGCTTTCGCAACACCCATGCTCAGCGCCTTCCGCAGCGTTTCCTGCACGACATCGCCACCAACGGAGATGACGTGCACTTCGCCGGCGCCGGCCTTCTCGGTTATTTGGAGCGCGGCCTCGACGGCATAACCATCAAAGTCCGACATGTCCCATTTGAGACCACTTTCGTCGACAGTCTTGCCCGACGCGGCGATTTTGAAATTCACGTCCATCTCGGGGACGCGTTTGATGCAAACGGCGATTTTCACCGTTTCGTCTCCAGGAGTAAGGGAAGTCGGGGCATAATCTAGCGATTGGTCGAGGGCGAATGGAGACGCGTTCCCCCGTAGCGCCAAGGACCGCAGCCTTCAGATTTCACCGCGGTTGTTGCACCCGAACGACGCTCGGACGTCGCCCTCAAGTCCCGCAGAAAGCGACATGGATTCGGCCACCGCAGACACGGATTCGCCCGCCACTCCACCAGTCGCCGTCGTGACTGGGGCTACCGCCGGAATTGGCGCCGCCTACGCGCGAGCGCTGGCACGCTGGGGTAACGATCTCGTGCTGGTGGCGCGAGACGAGTCGCGATTGCAGGCGGCGCGCGAGTCGCTGATGCGTGCGCACGGCGTGGAAGTGCGTGTGCTCGCCGCCGATCTCGCACGAGACGAGGGAATCGCACGGGTCGAGAGTTTTCTCGAACAGGCGAAGGGCATCGATCTCCTGGTGAACAATGCGGGATTTGGGACGCGGGGGACGCTGGCGGCGACGGACGCTGCCGGTCAGCACGCCATGACGATGGTGCACGTCGTCGCCGTCTCTCGGCTGACGCGAGCCGTGCTCCCGGCGATGCTCGCGCGCAAGCGGGGCGCCATCATCACCGTGTCGTCCGTCGCGTCGTACCTAACGAGTGCAAGCAACGTCAACTACTGCGCCACCAAGGCGTACCAGCGCAGCGCGATGCAGTCGTTGTGGCGCGAAGTGCGAGGAAGCGGCGTGTATGTGCAGGCACTTTGTCCGGGCTATACACGGACCGAATTCCACGAGCGCGCGCAGGTAAAGATGCGCCACGTTCCCACGTGGCTGTGGATGAACGCCGACGAGGTCGTGGAGTCATCGTTGGAGGCGATGCGACGCGGCAAGGGTCCAGTCGTCGTACCGGGGTGGCCGTACAAGTTAGTGGTCGGCGCGATCCGGCTTGCCCCATGGATGGTGCCCCACGCTGCCAATCGTTAGCGGTGAACGCAGCCTAACGATAGAATTCGACGCCGGCACTCATCGAGCTCCAGGTGAAATGTGACGGGCCAGTGGTATATTCGCGGCTTCGCGTCATGGCGCGGTACGCCATGGAGAGGTGGAGCACGCGCAGCTCGGCGCCAAATTCGTACTGCGAGACACCGGGCGTTCGTTCGACGCGACGGTCGGGATGCAGTAGCGTCCCATCGAGGGAGAAGTTGTGCGCCACATAATCGAGGCGGCCGCCGGCCGTCAGCGCGAACTCCCATGCGGCACGCTGCCGCCAACTCCGCGGATCCCACGGGTGAGACAGGTTGATGCCGAGTCGCGCCTTGCCGCCGACTTCGGCGTCGGTGAGGATATTGCCGGCGTTGGCGGCCACGAAGGGCGCGACGTCGAAGATTCCCCGTCCGCCGGGCGCGACGCGCGCAGCAATGAAGTGCTGCCGAAATCCCGCCACGACGCCTGGTTGGAAGCCGACCTGCGTTTCCCAGCCATGCGCCTCGGTCGTCCAGCGCGCCGTGATGTGATGGGCAAGGTCCTGCATCGCCTCGCCTAACGATGGCTTGCCGGTGACGCCAGCCATGAGGGAAACGGCACGCAACGCGCGCGACGACACCCGCCGCCCTTCGGTTCCGACCCCAAGCCACGCCGCATATGGTCGCTCGTTGCGCCAGCTGTCAGCGTAGAACGGAGGACGGTGCAGGTTGGGCGTGTAGATGTCCTGCGTCAGCGTGAACGACGTCGTTAGGCAGGCGCGCGCCGAGTCGGCGGCAAGCGCGCACGGCAGATGTCCGCCCCCCAGGTGCGTCCCCCACCACGGCGCACCTAACGATTCGAGCGTGGCGGTCACGCCGTTGGTAAACTGCTCGTCGCCACGTCGTCCGGGACGCAGCCAGAAATTGTAGGCGTCGTTCTGGAGCGTGAGTCGCGGCAGCCAGCGCGAGGCGGGGACGTACGGCCTCGGACGCTCGGGTGCTCGGCGTGCCGAAGGCGCCGGGAGCTGCGAGTCGGGGCGCGCGACTGCGTTGGTACCGTGCGCGTTGGAGGCTTGGGCGATCGCGCGCGCGGTCGGAATCGGTGCGAGCGCAAGCGCGACCAGAATGAATGCGAGAGGGCGAAGGGCTCTCGGTGCGCGCGGAAGTCCCACGCAAACGCACCTGCCCCCCGCCCCCCCGCACCGGTCCGACACGCGTCTCAATTGAACGCGTTCAGACCAGTCACCGCCTGCCCCAGAATCAGCGAGTGCACGTCGTGTGTCCCTTCATACGTGTACACGCTTTCCAGGTTGGCCATGTGACGCATTGCCGAATACTCGGCGAGAATTCCGTTGGCGCCTAACAAGCGGCGCGCCTCGCGCGCGATGTTCGTCGCCATGTTGACGTTGTTCCGCTTGGCCAGCGACACCTGCTGCGGCGTGAACGTCCCGGCATCCTTGAGGCGCCCCAGGTGCAACGACACGAGTTGCGCCTTGACGATCTCCGTCACCATGTCCGCCAATCGCGCCTGTTGCAGCTGGAAGCCACCGATCGGCTTGTCGAACATGATGCGATTCTTCGCATACCCGAGCGCCTCTTCATAGCATGCCATCGCCGCGCCGATCACCCCCCACGAAATGCCATAGCGGGCTTGCGTTAGGCACATCAACGGCGACTTGAGCCCGCCGGACTTGGGAAGAATCGCATCCGCCGGGAGGTGCACGTTGTCGAACGTCAGCTCACTCGTGTCCGACGCGCGCAACGAGAGCTTCCCCTTCTGATCCTTCGCCTTGAAACCCTTCGAGTCCGTCGGGACAACAAATCCACGAATCGACTGCGCGTCCTTGTCACCATTCGTCTTGGCCCACACCACCGACACGTGCGCCTGCGATCCATTCGTGATCCACATCTTGCCGCCGTTCAGGATCCAACTCCCGTCGGGCTGCTCCATTGCCATCGTGATCATCCCCGATGGATTCGATCCGTAATCGGGCTCGGTGAGTCCGAAGCAACCGATCATCTCACCTTTGGCGAGTTTGGGGAGAAGGCGCGACTTCTGCTCCTCGCTGCCAAAGGCATAGATGGGATACATCACCAGCGCCCCCTGCACGGAGGCAAACGATCGAATGCCGGAGTCGCCACGCTCGAGCTCTTGCATGATGAGCCCGTAGGAGACGTTGTTCAGTCCCGCGCATCCATACTGCTCGGGTAGATTCGCGCCGAGTACGCCGAGGTCGGCCATCTCCGGAATGAGTTCACGAGGGAAGCGCCCCTCGACGTAGCACGAACCAATAATGGGAAGCACGCGCTCGTCGACGAACCGGCGAACGCTGTCGCGAACGGCGCGCTCTTCTTCGGAAAACGCGCTCTCGATGTTGAACAGGTCGTTAGTCATGGGGTGGTAAGATAGTGCGAGCCCGCACGCGCTCCCAAATAGGACGCAAATCCCGCGATTAATGCGGGAAATGTCAGTGTCGCGACCCACGGTCCCCATGTGGGGAGTTGCATGGAGAGGGCAAGACGCGTTGCCAGCGTGGCGACGGGGGCGCCCCCGATCGCAGTGATCCCGAGATAACCTCCCCAGGCGAGCGCGGCCGCCAAGGCCGCGGAAAGGCCCGGTGTCTTCGTCCCCCGCGCCACGACACCGTAGATGACGGCGACGATCGCCACGCTCCACCACCCCACGAGGACCGTGCCTAACGCGATGCATACCGCGGCAATTACCAGGCGAAGGGCAAACATCAGCGGCTCCTCTTTGGTTTTAGGGTGGCGCGCGATCGCACCTGCGCCTCAGGAAGCGAGTCGAGCGATGGCGGCGCGATGAGAAGCTCGAGGTTTCCTTCGCTCCACAGCCTAACGCGATCCGCATAGCGCTCACTCACCGGATTGCCGCTCTGCCCTCCGGGATACGTTCCCATGGCGCGCACGTGAGACCCAAGTTCGACCACCATCCGCCAACTCGACCCAAACGCGCCACCACCTGTGGATGGATTGAGCGTACCGCGTCCTCCCTGGACGGGAATGCCCGACACCGCAAACCCCGGGAGTCTCAACAGGTGATCGATGCGTCGCGGCGCCACCGTCGACCATGCCCACGTCTTGGATGATGGCGGACCGTACTCCTTCACCAACGAATCGAACGCGCTGGTCAGTGAGGCGCGCAAGATGTCGCCACGAGATTCGACGACATCCCTGGTGCGCCGGTCATCCCACCAGGCACTGCTCGAGTCACTGAGCAACTCCAGTAGAATCTCAGTGCTCGGTGTCGCCACGCGCGTCGAGTCACCGGGGCGAATCAGTTCGTCGAAGGTGCGCCGTGTGAGCTGCGCGAGCGATCGCTCAAAGAGAATTGTTCCGACGCTCTCGCGCGTGTAGCGTTTGTCCCACGCGCGCAACACCGAGTCCGCGGCCGTCAACGACGGCGTCAATTTCGGTGTTCCCTGTGCAGCTGCAACGGCTTCCAAAAAGTACGGCGTAAAGAGGTTGGCGCGCTCACTCCCGGGATCGGTCTGAAAGCGGCGCATATCGTCGAGGGTCACCGACGAATTCGCACGCAGCAACGCGTTGATGCGCATCGCGCGCCATGGTTCAAACGCGCTTTCGAATCCGATGTAGAGCGGACCTTGGCGCGGATCGATCGGCTCCTGGTTGGCTGATGCGAGATAGCCTTGCTGCGGGTTGAGCGCCTGCGGATACCGTTCAACCGGCCAATACCCTTTCCAGTCCGACTCACTCGTGCTGCCATCACGAATCTCGAGGCCGCTCCCATCGCCGGCCCGAATCGGATAGTGACCGGTCGATCGGATGGCGATGTTCCCCCCTTTGTCGGCAACGATCACGTTCTGCGCTGGAGCGAAATAGTCGCGCGCGAACGCATCGAGAAATTCCGGCGCCGTCGTCGCGTGCGAGGCGTTGGCAAATGCCGCCACGAGATTGCTTGGCTCGTTCACCGTCCAGCGCATCGAGACCCAGTCGCTCCCCATGCGCATGAGGGGGCCGCGATGGGTGAAGCGCACGGTGTCGATGCGAATCGTTGCCCCTTTTGGATCGCGATAGCGCTCCTCGCGCATCTCGAGGTCCTTCCACTCTCCATCGAGTGAGTAACGCTGCGGATGCTTAGCGTCATCCACGCTCTCTCGATAGTAGTCGAGCACATCGGCACCCGTGTTGGTGAGCGACCACGCAAGGTTGGGCGTGAATCCGATCACGACGCCGGGAGAACCAGGGATGGTGACGCCATACACGTCGAGCTTTCCCGGCACGACGACGTGCACCTCATACCAGATGCTTGGGAGCGTTAGCTCGAGGTGCGGATCTCCCGCGAGGAGCGCGTGGCCCGACTTTGAACGCGCCGGCCCAACGGCCCAATTGTTTGACGCAAAAATGCGCGAGTCGCCGTCGTCGCTGCGATAGCGGGCGTCGGGGAGCAGTGCAACGATCGCACTCGCGGTCGAGTCGCCGCCACTTGGTGGCGGAATGGGGGAGAAGTCCGCGCGCGTCGCGTTGCCCCCGTTAGGCTGAATGGGTTCCTGCAGCACCGCGTGCAACGGAAATAGTGCGTCGGCGGCCGCCTTTCCCACCGCTGCTGCCGCGGCCACGCGATCGCGTTCACCGTCGAGATGCGCCAGCGTCCACCCCATGCGCGCCGTCAGATACAACGAGTTGATTGCCTCCCAATGCGCGGGGTGCGTGCCTAACAACTTGTACTCGATCGGCCACTCCGCCGGCGACGCGTTGTCGATCCACGCGTTCACGCCGTCGGCGTAGGCATCGAGGAGGCGTCGCCCTTGCGAATCTTTTGCGAGCGACGCGAGCGTGCGTTCGGCCCCCCTCGCCATCCCCAGCCGCCGCGGCTCGCTGTCAGCGGCCAGGGCGCGACGCCCCACGAGCTCTGTGAGTCGCCCGGCCCCGGCGCGCCACTGCAGCTCCATCTGAAAGAGCCGATCGCGCGCGACCACAAAGCCTAACGCGCGAATGGCGTCGTCTTCGGTTGCAGCGAAGATGTGTGGAACGCTACGCGCATCGTACCGGATCTCGACCGGCGCGCTGAGATTGGGAATCTCGGCGTCGAGCTTGGCCGGAAGTGAGGCGTATGCCGCGCTTGCCCAGACGCCGCGAACAGGATCGAGGAACGCACCGAGTGGTGGGAGTGGACCGACCCCACGCGCACCCACGTAGAGCACCCCGCCGAGCGCCACGGCGGCGAATACGACGGCAATTGGTCGAAGTCTCATGCCGCGGAAGCTACCGTGCGCGGCCATACGTTGTAATCACTTCGCTCATCGCAAGATCCGTTTCGCGCTCGGTGTCACGCCCACTTCGCGCGCCTTCCGGCGAAACGCGGGGCCGTGGTCGAGCGGGAGGGCACTCTCCTCCTGCCACTGATGCACCATCTCGTGCAGGAGCGTCGCGAAGGCTTCACTCCACCCATGCCGGCGAATGTGCCGGCGTGAAATGACGATGTCCCCGGCGTGCGCGCCGCCAGGTGCAAAATGCCCCAGTCGCGTCTTCATCCGGCGCGACACGCGCACATGCACCGGGCGGAGCGTTCCACCAAAGTGCGCCGCATTGAGGCGGGCATGCTCCGCCGTTAGGCGCGCAGCGAGGGCGGCGTCGTCCGGATGTTGCGCCGGCGGACGCCGCGCACCCTGTGGCGCGCGCTCGATGCGATGGCCGAGGATCACCTGCTTCGCCGCGCGCCGTGCCGCGCCTCGACCTGATACAAACACCGCGATGGCCCGTTGCACCTCTTCGGACGCGTGCGTAAAGGCCTCGTGCACGCGTAAGGTGCGTCCGCGGAACGACACCATCGTCGCGCGATTCTGCGTTAGGCGGAGCGCGTCGATATCGCGCATGCCGTAGCTCTGGAGTCGCGCCAGCAGCTCGCGTCCACGCCCCTCGCGTTCGCGCCTGCTCGCTGTCGCTCGTTTGCCACTCGACACGTCGCGTTCGCGCAATTGCGAGTTAGGGTGCTCGGACACCGGCGCGGCGGCGCCCAAGCCCAGCTCGAGCTGATCGGGCGATGAACGCCCTAATCCAATTCGTGCAAGGAACGCGCGAAGCACCGCGAGGGTCCAAGCGTGAACATGTGGTGGGACGACGACCAGACGTGCGTCTCGACATCAATCGCATCGTTGGTCACGGTGATCACGTTGACCGACGACGGGCGACCACCACGCGAACGTGACGAGACGGTGCCCGCCGTCGAGATCACCGTCCCTTTCCTGGTGTGCTCGATGAAGTGCACCGACTCCTGATGATCATGGCCGCACATCACCAGATCGACGCCAATCTCGGCGAAGGCTCCAAGCACTTTCCGCGTGTCCTTGAGCCCGTGGCGTTGCGAGAGCTCTCCTTTCACGAGGTTGTGGTGCATGACGATCACGCGCGCGTCCATGCGCGGAGACGCCTCGAACTCCGACTCGGCGTGCAGTATCTGCGAACGTCGCAGGTCACCGATGATCGAGATGTCGCGGACGTTCCACGTGAGCGTCCGCGTGCTCACCCCATGCGCCGTATTGAGTCCGACGAAGGTCGCACCGGGAACCCGCAGTGTCGGCTCCAGGACGGGATCGACGAAGCGCCGATAGTTGGAATACATGCGCGCCGATCCGCGCACGTGCAGCGGCGACTTCCACCACGCCACATCGTGGTTTCCCGGCACCGTGATCACACGCGAGACCTTGGCCGCGTCGCGGATGAAGGCGCGCGCACGCTGGAACTCGCCGGCGCGCGAGCGTTGCGACAGGTCGCCCGAAATGGCGACCACGCTGTACGCCTCCCGCGCGATCATCTCTTCGATGGCATCGATCTGCTCGGGAACGGCGCTAAAGCCGAAATGCAGATCCGACACGTGCAGAATCGTTAGGTGCGTCACTGCGTCGCGCTCGCCCTGCTCATCCCTTCATTCGCGCGACGACTGCGTCGGCGAATTGCATGGTCGACGCGGAGCCGCCGAGGTCACGCGTCACGGTCTTCCCCTCCCGCAAGACGCTCTCGACCGCGCGCCGAATGCGCTGCGCCGATTCGCGATCTCCCACGTGCTCGAGCATCAGGCATGCCGCGAACGTGAGCGCCGTGGGGTTGGCAATCCCCTGCCCCGCGATATCCGGCGCCGTGCCGTGCACCGCCTCGAAGATCGCGGCGTGCTCCCCAATATTCGCGCCCGGCGCGAGCCCCAATCCACCCACGAGTCCTGAGACTAAATCGGAAAGGATGTCGCCGAACAGGTTCGTCGTGACGATGACGTCGAACTGCTCGGGTTTGATCACCAACTGCATCGCACACGCATCGACGATGCGCTCGTCGAACGCAATTCTCCCTTCGTATTCCTTGGCGATCTGTTGCCCCACCGAACGAAACAGCCCCTGTGAATACTTGAGGATGTTCGCCTTGTGCACGAGCGTGATCTTCTTCCGTCCATGCGCCAACGCATACTCGAACGCATAACGAATCACCCGCTCGGAACCGAGTCGCGTGATGAGCGCGATCGATTCGGCGGCGGCCTTTTCGTCTTCGCCAATCTTGATGTAGTGCTCGAGTCCTGCGTACAGCCCTTCGGTGTTCTCGCGCACGAGCACAATGTCGACCTTTTCAAATCGACCGCCCGCGAGAATCACCTGCGCCGGCCTAACGTTGGCGTACAAGTCGAACGTCTTTCGCAATGCGACGTTCACGGAGCGAAAGCCCTCGCCAACGGGAGTCTCGAGCGGCCCCTTGAGCGCCAAACGCGTGCGCTTGATCGACTCCAGCGTTGCATCGGGCATCGGATTTCCGTGCGCGTGCACCGCGCTCATCCCCGCGGTCTGACGATCCCACACAAAGGGTGATCCCACCGCATCAAGAATGCGAAGTGTGGCCTCGGTGATGTCGGGTCCGATTCCGTCGCCAGGAATCAGCGTGCAATGAATGGTCATGTCTCGAAAGTGTCTTATCGGGGAACCACGAGATCGGCGACCCGCTGCGCGAGTTCGCTGATCACCGCAGGAGAAAAAGTCGCCACGTCGTTGCCAATCACATCTCCAACCCAAAGGAGTTGTGCCGCACGTGCATCCACGGCGGCGATTCGCAGCACAGCATGTCCGGTCGAATCGGCACCTGGCTCAAAGCGCAACTCGATCGGAATGAGTGCATAACGAGAATCACTCACACCAGCGAGCGCGCGGAGTTGCGAGACGAGCGGCTCGCCGAGCGGTTCCGACGGTTTGCGCATCGCAAAACGGAGCACGTCAGCGGCACGCACGTCATAGGGATCGGTGATGTACGTCGGATTGCGTCGCGCCGCACGCTGCATCTCCGAGAGAAAGACCCACTGCTTCGCGAGTCCGCGCTCGCCCAGCGCCATCTCGATGGCGCGGTCGACGCTGCGCGTCACGACCGTATCGCGCTTCGGATTCACGCGCCATGCTGGATAGGCATCGGTCCGCACGCCTTGCACGGGGAGCAGCATCACCTTGAGCGCCGCATAACGCCGGAGCGCGCCCGCCGTCGCAATCTGGGCCGGCGCGACGGCGGTCCCAGTTTGTGCGCACGCGATGCTCGCACCCGAAATCGAGGCGAGCGCGGCAAACACCGTGGCGGAAGTGCGAAGCGTGCGTCGTTTCACGTCCCGTGATGGTCGATGACGTCCAATGACGTCCTATTGAGAGCAGCGAGAATGCCGACGAAAGGTAATTCCGCCCACCGGGCGTCGGCACCACGCTTTAGCGTCCTCGCGCGTTGACCCGTCCAGTCACGCGAGTCAATTTCTGCGCGCTTCTTCGTCGCTCGCCCCGCCTCATCCGCCTCAACTCCGAATCCATGCAACGCATCGCTTCCATCGCCGGGTGGATTCTCGTCGCCCTCGTTGGCGCCGCAGCATTCGGCTGGCTCGCCCTCTCGAGAGGAGAGACAGTGAATGCAGCGTGGCTCGTCACCGCAGCGCTCTGCTTCTACTCCGTCGCGTATCGCTTCTACTCGCGGATGATCGCGCTCGATGTCTTCGGGCTCAACGCCAACCGGCGCACGCCCGCCGAGCGATTGAACGACGGACGCGACTTCGTCCCGACGAATCGGTGGGTCGTCTTCGGTCACCACTTTGCCGCCATCGCGGGGCCGGGGCCGTTGGTCGGTCCCACCTTGGCCGCGCAATTCGGCTTCCTCCCGGGCGCCATCTGGATCGTCGTTGGCGTCGCACTGGGGGGAGCGGTGCAAGACTTTGTGATTTTGGCTGCCTCGGTCCGGCGCAACGGAAAGTCGTTAGGACAGATGGCGAAGGAAGAGATCGGGACGGTCGCCGGCTTTACTGCGTTAGTGGCGGTGCTCGGCATCATGATTGTGCTTATCGCCGTCCTGGCGCTCATCGTGGTCAATGCGTTAGGCGAGAGTCCGTGGGGCATCGTGACTGTCGGCCTAACGATTCCGATCGCGCTGCTGATGGGCGCGTATATGCGGTGGATTCGCCCGCACAAGGTGTTGGAGGCGACCGTCGCCGGACTCTTCCTGCTGATCGGTGCACTCTACATCGGGAGAGCAGTCGCCGAGAATCCGTCGTTGGCGCCGATGTTCACGTTGTCACGCAAGGCACTGGCGCTCACGATCATGGCCTACGGCTTCGCCGCCAGCGTGCTCCCGGTGTGGCTCCTATTGGCGCCGCGCGATTACCTGTCGGCGTTTGTGAAGATCGGCGTCGTGGGGGCGCTCGCGTTAGGCATCATCATCGTCCTCCCGCCGCTCCAGATGCCGGCAATTACGCCGTTCATCGACGGCACGGGACCGGTCTTCGCCGGCAAGGTCTTCCCCTTCTGTTTCATTACGATCGCCTGCGGCGCGATATCCGGATTCCATGCGCTCATCTCGTCTGGAACAACGCCGAAGCTGTTGGAGCGAGAACCGGACGCGCGCTTCATCGGCTACGGCGCGATGCTGACGGAGTCACTCGTGGCGACGCTTGCGCTCATCGCCGCCTGCGTGCTGACACCGGGGACGTACTTCGCCATCAATGCTCCGGCAGCTGCAATCGGGACGACTCCCGAATCAGCGGCGGTGGCGATCCAGAAGTGGGGCTTCACGCTCAACCCCGACGAGTTCAAGGCGCTCACCGCCTCCGTCGGCGAAACAAAACTCCTCTCACGCACCGGTGGCGCGCCGTCGCTCGCCGTCGGAATGGCGCACCTCTTCTCACGTGTGTTAGGCGGGACGACGGCCTTGGGGCTCTGGTACCACTTCGCCATCATGTTCGAAGCGCTCTTCATTCTCACCACGCTCGACGCCGGCACACGTGTGGGGCGCTTCATGCTGCAAGATCTCCTCAAACATGCCTGGGATCCGCTGGGCCGCGTCTCGTGGTACCCCGCGGTCTTCTTCTCCAGCGCGCTGTTCGTCTCGCTGTGGGGCTACTTCCTCTATCAGGGTGTGGTTGACCCGTTAGGCGGCATCAACTCTCTCTGGCCGCTCTTTGGGATCGCCAATCAGCTGCTCGCGGCCGTCGCGCTCTGTGTGGGAACGACGGTCATCATCAAGATGGGGAAAGCGCGCTATTCGTTCATCACGCTCCTTCCGCTCGCCTGGCTGACGATTGTGACGATGAGCGCGGGATGGCTGAAGATGTTCTCCAGCGATCCGAAGCTCGGCTTCCTTGCGCACGCCAACTTTCTCGAGGACGCGATTGCCAGCGGGACGCTCCCTGCCAACATCAAGTCGGCCGCCGATGCGTCGCGACTGGTGTTCAATGACCGTCTCGACACGGCGGTGACCGCCTTCTTCCTCATCTCCGTCGTGGTGATTCTCGCGGCGTCGGCGCGCGAGTGGCTCGCCGTCGTCAATGGGCGGAAGCCGGCGATGAGCACGGAAATTCCTTTCGAGCCACGCGTGGCGATGGCGGGAGACTGACAGTGATTGGGAGTTCCGATCGCGATTTGCGAGTATCGTTAGGCATGCGGCGCCTTGGACGAGCGCTCGCCGTGCTTGTGTCGCTCGTCGTCCTCGGCGGCGCCTCCGACGCCGCGGCGCAGCAGACGCCGCAGGCACCGCTCACAATTCCCTGGATCATGCGCGGGCCGGAATTGTATGGCCGCGAACCCCAACGCGTGCGCTTCACGCCCGACGCGCAGTGGATCTACTTCCAGTGGCTCCCGCCGGGCACCGATTGGCGCGCAACGCCCAAGCCCTATCGGGTGAAGGCAGTCGCGGGGAGCGCGCCGGAAGCGGTCACCGTTGCACAGATGGACTCGGTGGGCCCACTCCTCGAGGAGGGCGTGCTCTCCCCCGACAAGAAGTGGCGGGTGGTGTCGTACGAGGCCGACCTCTTTCTCATCGACCTCACGCGCTCCGTTGCCCGGCGCCTAACGCTAACCACCAACGAGGAGCGCAACCCAGCGTTCTCCGCCGATGGAAAGCGTATCTACTTCGTGCGCGACGGGTCAAACATCATGTCGCTCGATCTCGATGCGCCTCGTATTGAACAACTGACGGATATACGCCCGTCACCCGCTCCTCCGACGCCGCCCAAGGCCGACGCCCAGCGCTCGCAGCTGGAGGAACGCCAGAAAGAGCTGTTCGAGGTGATCCGCGACCAGTGGACACGCGACTCGATCGTGAAGGCGGAGCGCGAGGCAAATGACGCCAAGCATCCCAAGACGCTGTATCTCCTGCCTAACGAACGCATCACGCAGCTCTCGGTAAGCCCAAACGGCCGAGCATTGCTCTTCGCCACGGCTATCCAGAATCCGTCGGCCCGGCAGGTTGCGGTGCCGAACTATGTCACCAAGTCGGGCTATACCGAGGACATCATCGGGCGAACAAAGGTCGGTGACGCCCAGTCCGCGGGGCGCATCGCCTTCATGTCGCTTCCGTCGGGCAACGTACGCTGGCTCCATCCGATTCCGAGCGATACGACGCAGGCTCCGTCCATTACGGCGCTGCTCGGATGGAACGACGCCGGTACCGCGGGACTCGTCTTCGCCGAGCAGCGAGACTTCAAGGCGCGATACATTCATCGCGTCGACGCTGACTCGGGTCGCCTAACGACAATCGACGTTCTGCGCGACTCGGCGTGGGTCGGGGGACCGTGTTACCCCTGTGGTGGTTGGCTCCCCGGCGGTACGCGCACCTGGTTCGTCTCTGAAGCCGACGGCTACGCCCACCTCTACACGGTCAACCCCGACGGCAGCGACCGCCGGCAGCTGACGTCAGGAAAGTGGGAAGTGCTCGACGCTGAACTTTCGCCCGACGGCAAGTTCTTCGAGCTACACGCCAGCGCGGTCTCGCCCTTCGAGCGGCACTTCTATCGCCTGCCCGTTACCGGCGGCGCCATGGAGCGCCTAACGACACTCCCCGGGGGGCACAACGTTACGATGTCGCAGGACCGGCGCACCATGGCCGATGTCTTCTCGACGCCGAATCGCCCCCCCGAACTCTTCGTCGGTCCGGCGCGCGCAGGTGCAACGCTGGCGCAATTGACGACGTCTCCGACGCGTGAATGGCTGGCGCAGCCGTGGATCGTCCCGGAGATCGTGCACATCAAGGCGTCCGACGGCATCGACGTTCCGGCCCGCATCTATCGCCCGAAGGACATGAAGGCGTCGCCTAACGGCGCCGCGGTGATCTTCGTGCACGGCGCGGGCTACATGCACAACGTGCACAACTATTGGTCGAGCTATTCGCGCGAGTACATGTTCAATCAGTTCCTCGCGTCGAAAGGGTACGTCGTCCTCGATGTCGACTACCGCGCCTCGGCCGGCTACGGGCGCGACTGGCGCACCGCGATTTATCGCTGGATGGGTGGGCGCGACCTGCAGGACGAAGTCGATGCAAGCCGTTGGCTTCAGAAGGAAATGCAGATCCCCGCGGAGCGAATTGGGATCTACGGCGGGAGCTATGGCGGCTTCATGACGCTGATGGCGTTGTTCAATGCGCCGAAGGACTTTGGCGCTGGTGCGGCGCTTCGCAGTGTCACCGACTGGGCGCACTACAATCACGGATACACCGCGCGCATCCTCAACCAGCCGCAACAGGACTCGCTGTCGTACCGGAGATCGTCTCCCATCTTCTTCGCGCAAGGATTGGAAGATCCGTTGCTGATGGCGCACGGGATGGTCGATACGAATGTCAACTTCCAGGATATCGTTAGGCTGACCGAGCGCTTTATCGAGTTAGGTAAGACCGGGTGGGAGCTCGCCGTCTATCCCGTCGAGGATCACGGCTTCGTTCGCCCGAGTTCGTGGACTGACGAATACCGGCGCATCTTCGACTTGTTCGAGACCAATCTCGTGGCCAAGTGGAACTCGCGGGCCGGAGGTTCGAAATGAGCGTTGCCGCGGAACGGGTGGTGGTGCGTGCGCATGATGACGAGCGATGCGCACGGGAAAGGTATTTTGAGAATCGGGGGGGGGCCCCCGCGCCGGCGGCCGGGCATCCCTCCAACCCCGCAACCGCCTGTACCGCCTCAGCGCGCCCCGCTGACTCAGCCAGCCTCGCCGAACCACCCTCCCTCCACGCGCGACTCCGACGCGCCCTCTCGATCCTTCATCGCATCATCGGCGCCCCCGACTACGACGGCTACGTCGCCCACGCGCGTCAGGCACACCCCGATCGACCAATCCTCACGCGCGACGAATTCGTTAGGCAACGCCTCGAAGACAAATACTCGCGCCCCGGCTCGCGCTGCTGCTAGCAGCAATGCTGCCGCACCACGGGCCACGCATTGCCTTCGGAGACCAGAGCGCCGAGCCCCGAATCGACTCGGCGCCGGTACGCCGCCACGTCATCCCACTTCGCTGTCGGCGCGAACCGTGCGATACACATCGTGCTCCAATCCGGCGTGCATCGTCTCCCTCCAGAAGATCATCCCCACACGCTGCGCCACGCGCCGCGAAGGCGCGTTCGCTCGGCGAATCAACGAAATCACCTGTGAGTAATCGCGCGCCCCCCGCGTGAACGCCCAATCGCGCACCGCGATTGCCCCCTCGGTCGCATAGCCCTTCCCCCAGTAGCGATGGTGCAGGAGATAGCCGATCTCCGGAATCCATGCACCATCGACACACTGCATGCAGAGTCCCACCTGCCCTACCGGTACGCCAGCCGCGCGATCGAGCGCGAGCCAAAGCCCGTGTCCATCGCGTGCATAACGAGTGAGCTGACGTTCGATCCACTCCGCTGATTCTTCACGCGTGTAACGACGCGGATAATGACGCATGACCTGCGCGTCGGCGAGCATGAGCGCCACAAAATCGAGATCGTCCGGCACGAGCTGACGGAGCACGAGCCGCTCCGTCTCGAGAATCTCGGTCATGCTCTCGCGCGAGGCGCCGGCACAAGAAAAAGCAGCAGCACGGCAGCGCACCCGGCAACCGACGCGCCTAACGCGAACGCGGTGCTCGCACCCCAACGCTCCCACACGAATCCGAACAGGAGTGAGGACGGAAGCGCGCCGGCGGCAATCGCCAGGTTGTACCAACCAAATGCCCGCCCCCTCGCGGTCGGCGGCACGAGGTCGGCGACGAGCGCTTTCTCCACCCCCTCCGTCATCCCGAAGTAAAGACCGTAGCACAGGAAGAGTGCCCATGCGTGCCACGTCAGCGTCGCGCGCCCGAAACCCACGTACACAAGCGCGAACACGAGCCACCCTCCCACGATCAGCGGCCGCCTGCCTAACGAATCAGAAAGCCACCCGCCAGGAACCGACGATGCCGATTTGACGACGTGCAACGCCGCCCACAACAGCGGAACGGCCGCCGTCGATACGCCCAGGTCCCTTGCACGGAGGAGCAGGAACGCATCCGTCGAATTGCCTAACGTGAAAAGAAGCAGCACGCCGAGGTACGCGTAGAACACGCGCCCGAGCGGAACGCCAGCGCCGCCAGCTGCATCCTGTTTCTGTCGCGACACCCTCGTCGCCACCGACCGCGTGTCCTCGCGCACACCCAGCACGAGGGCGACAACGGCCAGAAGTCCCGGAATCGCCGCCAGCAGAAAGACGGTCCGAAGCGAGAGCCCAAAGGTCCCAAGCAGCAGGAACGCCATGAGCGGCCCAACGACCGCACCGAGGTGATCCGCACTCCGATGAAAGCCGAACGCCGTCCCTCGATCAGACGGCGCCACCGAATCGGCAATCAGCGCGTCGCGTGGTGCCGTCCGAATCCCTTTCCCCACGCGGTCGACCATTCGGACGGCAAGCACCTGCCACACACTGGCCGCCACTCCGATCACGGGACGCGCCACGGACGCCAACGCGTACCCCACTACGACGATTGGCTTACGCCGGGCAACTCGGTCCGACCAGGCGCCAGCAAAATACTTGAGCAACGCCGAGAGACTCTCGGCCGTCCCCTCCACGGCTCCAACCGACAGTGCCCCTGCGCCGAGTACGGTCGCCAGGAAGGTGGGAATGAGCGGATAGATCATCTCGCTCGAGACGTCGTTCAGAAGCGAAACGAGTGAGAGCGCGAGAACATTGCGCGAGAGTCTCAGGCGATCCATTTCGACAATCTACGTCACTTGTCCTTCGGCGACTTGCCTAACAGCACGCGGCGTCGCAATTAGTAAGCATGTCGGCCTCGTCTCCATCCCCAGAGTCGCCGCGGTCGTCATTCGCGAGCTCCGTAAGCACCAGCGTGCAGCATATCTGGCACTCGCTCGAGGCTGCACGACGCCGACTCGAACATGCCGACGCGGCGACGCTGCATTCGCAGATTACGCTCGCTGAGATTCCCGCGCCCACCGGAAGCGAGAAGCTGCGCGCCGTGCACCTGGACTCGGCGTTTCGCCGCATGGGACTTGCCACCGACATCGATTCGGCAGGGAACGTTGTCGCACAACGAGCCGGCGTATCAGACGACGCACCGGTTGTCGTCTGCGCACACATGGACACGGTGTTCGATGCCTCGACGCCAGTTCAGGTGCAGCGCGAGCTGCGTAGCGAGCGCCTTGTCGGACCTGGGATCGGCGACAACGCGCGTGGCCTTGCCGGGATGCTCGCGATCGCCGGCGCACTTCAGCTCGCACAGCTCCGCACGCGACGCCCCATCCTCTTTGCGGCGACGACCGGTGAAGAAGGGGGCGGAGATTTGCGCGGAGCACGCCATCTCTTTGCACAGCGCGCGAGCGACGCGGTGGCCGCGATCGCACTCGATGGCGCCGGAGATCAGCGCATCGTCACACACGCGTTAGGCATCCGGCGATTTCGTATTCGCATCAGCGGTCCCGGCGGGCATAGTTGGGCCTCGTATGGTGTCGCCAACGCGCTGCACGCGGCAGCGGCGGTCGCCGCTGAGCTGGCGTCGTGGCGACTTCCCCACTCGCCTCGCTCCGCGCTGACGGTCAGTCGCATGGGTGGGGGAACCGCCATCAATGCAATTCCGAGCGATGCGTGGTTGGAGATCGATGTGCGTTCGTCATCTTCGTTCGAGCTCGATCGCCTCGAGCGCGAGATCCGCCATGCGGCGCGTGCGTCGGTGGAAGGAGAAAACGTCAGGCGTCGCGCCTCTTCGCCACCGTTGCAGCTGGCGGTTGACATCATCGGCGACCGGCCAGCAGGGGTTGCCCCCGCCGATGCCTTCGTCGTCGGCGCTGCGTTCGACGCCACTCGGCTAATCAATCGCAATCCGGAAGAAGCGATTGCCTCGACCGACGCCAACATCCCGCTCTCCCTTGGCATTCCCGCAGTGGCCTTGGGCGCGGGCGGGGCGGGCGGAGACACGCATACCGTTCGCGAATGGTTCGAAAATCGCCAGGGGAGCGTGGGTCTCGCCCGGGCCATGACGGTCATGGTCGCCGCCGCCGGTCTTGCCTAACGCTTTTCTTGGTGCGTTAGCTCAGACGACTCGTTAGGCGCTGCGCCGCGTGGATCGCATAATCTCATCCGCCACCAGTCCCGCATCGCGGCGGATGTTGGCGATGCCTCCGGTGGAATCGTAATTGTGGCCGACAAACCAGAGCGCCGGTTGGTCCGCACTCGCCACTCGGCCGTTCCGTGCGGCGAAACCCTTCGCATCGCGGCGCACCAGGTCGCCTAACGGGGCCAGCGCGGCATCGAAACCCGTCGCCAGCAACACCACGTCGAACTCTTCCTCGCTCCCATCCGAAAACTGCACACCACGCTCGAGGAAGCGGTCAATGGTGCCCAGCTTGAGTGCCACACGCCCCGCCTTGATTGCATCCACCAAGTTGAAACCGATGATCGGGATAGCCTCAAGCGGCGATCCGGGCTTTGGCGGAATGACCGGCGCCCCACGCTTTCGCGCCGTCACGCGTTGCACCTGACGAAGCACGACTCGCTGCACGCCCTGCGGCAGCGTCCGCACCGCTCGCGCCAAATATTGAATCGGAACGCCGGCAATCTCTCGCGGCACGACGTGAGCACCCGATCGCACCAGCGCCGTGACATGCGCGCCAGCTTCACCCAACTCACTCCCGATCTCACCCCCCGAATTCCCAATGCCCACGACTAACACGCGCTTGCCGATGAACTCGTCCGGACGACGATATTCGACCGAGTGCATCAGTCGTCCGCGGAAGTCCGTTGCCCCTGCGAAGCGTGGCACGCGAGGATTCGAAACAATCCCCGTTGCCATCACCACACCGCTCGCGGCTATCGTCTCGCCGCCGTGCAACACCGCCCGCCAGATCGCCCCATCGCGGACGATCGACTGCACATCTTTCCCGCTCTCCACCGCGACGGCGTGGCGCGACGCATACGCACGCAGGTACGAAACGAAATCACCCCGGCTTGGGAAGAGTGGCGTCCCGCGCGGGAACTTCATGCCGGGAAGCGTCGACATGTGACGCCCCGTATGCAACACGAGCGACTCGTACAAGTCGACCCACGTCTGGCCTAACGAGACCCCGCGCTCCAACACGCGATGTGCAATGCCGCGGCGCGACAACTCGGCGCTCGTCGCGAGTCCCGCCGGTCCGGCGCCCACGATCAGAATGGGAAGTATCACGTCTGTCATCGGCCAAAAAGAAGACTGGCGCACCACCGGTACGCCAGTCGCGAATTCGCAATTCCGCGAGATCTACCCTTGCTGGCGAACCTCGCTATGATCGCCGATCGTCACTTCACCCTTCACCCCTTCCAAGACGACTGCATCACCGATGATCGAGTTGCGGATGTCGGAACGTACGATCGTGGATTTTGTACCGACAACCGCGTCGCGAATCGTTGAATGCTCCACGACGCTTCCAGCACCAAGCGAAACGTTGGGCCCGACGCGCGATCCGGTGAGTGTCACACCGTCTTCGATGTACACTGGCTCCTCGATCTGCGAACGGTCGATCCCAGCCGGAACGCGCGAACGCCCCTTCTCCAGCATTGTACGGTTAGTCTCGAGCAGCGTGTCGATCTTTCCCGCATCATACCACCCTTGCACATCGATCACCCGGATCTTGGCACCGTGATCGATCATGTACTGGAACGCATCGGTGAGGAAATACTCGCCCTGATTCTTCGGCGACTTGAGGACGTGGTCGATTCCCTCGTACAACAGCTTCCAGTTCTTCATGTAGTACAAGCCGATGTTCGCCCGCTTTGAAATCGGCGTCTTCGGCTTCTCGACAATCTGCGTCATGTTGCCGGCGGCATCGGTGACAACAACGCCAAAGCGCTGATAGTCCTCGACTTCTTTCGTCCAGATAATTCCGTCGGCGTCGGTGGAATTGATCACCGAGAGATCGGCGTCAAAGATCGTGTCGACGAAGATGATCAACACCGGCGCGTCCACGTACGGCTTTGCGAGCGCCACCGCGCCGGCGGTGCCGTCCTGCACTTCCTGCTCGATGAATACGCCAGGAATCTTGTACGCGGTGCGCGCGTGTTCTTCGACCTTTTCCTTCAAGTGGCCGGTGATGTAGATGACCTGATCTACATTTCCGAGTTTGGCGACGTCGTCCATCACGTAGTCCATCACCGGCTTCCCCGCCACCTTCAACATCGGCTTCGGGGTGATGTGCGTGTGCGGCCGGAGTCGTGTCCCCTTCCCGGCCAACGGGATGATCACCTTCATGCTCTCCCCCAAGCGTGTCATGGCGTACTCGTTCCTTCGCGACCGTAACGATCCTTCAGCCTAACGACATCATCCAACTCCGGAGTCGACGCCTCAAGCACGTCACAATCGGTGACTGCTTCCATGTAGTGCACGGTGCCCGGTGTAATGCGAAACGCATCGCCAGTCCTGAGCCGCATGTCTTGCAGCTCCTCACTCCCTTCGAGCTTCACCCAGTACTTCATCTCCCCGGAAAGGAGATACACCGTCTCGTCTTTCACATTGTGATACTGGACCGAAAGCGCATGCCCCGCCGTGATGTGAAGAATCTTCCCGACGTAGCGATCCGTGTGCGCCCAAATCGTCTCGTGTCCCCACGGTTTCGGCACGTGCTTCACTGCGCTACGTCCACTCATGACGCCCTCCCGCGCACGATGAGCGTAGACGCGATCATCCGATTTTCCATATGATTTCTAGAGAGAAGAAAGACTCGTCAGGCAGCGTGACCATGCCCTCGACCGAGCGTGCGGCAATATCGACCGCACGGCGAACCACGGCAACCAGCGTGCCCGCTACGCTCACGCAAGACGAATCGCACTCTCCAGGCCATCTCATAAATGGTCGGCGGCGCGCAGCGCCGGCCAGAAGCCGGCGAGCGCTTATGAGATGGCCTCTACAACGCAAAAGGCCATCGACTCCGCATCGATGGCCTTGCGCTTCACGTCGTTCACAACGCGTCGCTGTGCGACGTACCGAGCGCTTCTTATCGTCCAGCGTTTGCGAGCCGAGTGCGCAAGGTGGTGAGACGGCGACGTACCGAGCCGTCCATGACGGTGTCGCCGATGCGAACGATCACCCCACCGAGAATCGCCGGATTGACCACGAGGTGCGGCACCACCGACTTGCCGAGCTTCTTCGAGAGCTGCGCGCCAATTGCATCGCGCTCGCTGTCGCTCGTGGTGCGCGCGACAGTCACTTGCGCGTGCACACGCCCCTCGGCCTCGTCGACCAGGTTCGCGTACTGGACAGCGATTTCCGGAATGAGCAGCTGACGGCGATTGTCGACGAGCTTCTGCAGGAAGCGAAGCATGGGGCGCGGGAGCGAGTCGGCGAACGCTTTATTGAGCACCGCTTTCTTCTGCGCCGCCGACACCTGCGGAGCGGCGAGGAAGTTTTGCAGCTTTGGCTCGTTAGTGATCGCGTTGCTCACCGCGATGAGCAGTGCCCCCCACTGATCGAGCGACTCCGCACGTCGCGCCAACTCCAGCAGCGCCTCGGCGTAGTTGCGGGCGATGGACGTATCGCGCATTAGCGGGTGCCCGCCGACGGGATCGAGTTCAAGAAGTCTTCGACTAACTTGCGATTGCTTGCGTCGTCGAGGTTGCGCTGGATGAGACGTCCCGCACCCGCGAGCGCGAGATCGACGGCCTCACGACGCAATTCGGCGATCGCGCGCCCCTTTTCGTTGTCGATGTCACGGCGCGCACGATCGAGCAACTCCGCCTGCTGCGCCTGCGTTTCTTCCAACATCGAGGAGCGGAGCTTCTCCGCCGTCGCGCGTGAGTCCGCGATGAAACGCTGCGCATCACCGCGTGCCGCCTCGAGCGCGAGGCGCTGCTCCTCGAGCAGCTTCGCCGCTGCTGCGCGGTCAGCCGCGGCGCGCTGAATGGCGTCTTCGAGTGCTTGCTCGCGCGCTTCGACCGCGGCCAGGAGCGGCTTGAACGCGAAGCGGGAGAGGACAAAGAGGAGGACGATGAAGATCGCGAGCGTCCAGATCATCACCCCGCCGTTCGGCGTAAGAAAACTCGGCTTACCCCCTTCCTGCGCGAACGCCGCGGTGGGCGATAAGGGAAGGAGCGCGACGAGAGCAGAGAGAAGAATTGAGCGCATATCGTTAGGCGGCGAGAACCGTAGGTGTCGAATCGGGAGTGGCTTGGCCGGTCTCCCCGGGGAAACCGGCCACACCGGAGCTTAGAACTTGCCCTGGATCTGGAACGCGATGACGACGCCGAAGAGCGCGGCGCCTTCGATGAGGGCGGCGAGAATGAGCGCTGCCGTCTGGATGCGGCCAGCGGCTTCCGGCTGACGCGCCATGCCTTCGACGGCGTGTGCACCGATGTTACCGATGCCGATGCCGGCGCCGATGACGGCGAGGCCAGCGCCAAGGCCAGCACCGATCAGCGCCAGACCCGTGTTGTTGCCGACCGCCTGCGTGGCAGCCTGGAGGAGCGGGAAGAACGTCATGGAAGTATCTCGTTCAAGAAAGTCAGTTGCACGCTGCTCCGCGGCGTTGCTGCTGCCGCTGCCCGTCACTAGGCCCCGGGGCCCAACGGGCTTCCCCAACCATCCGGCCGGGTACATCGCCGGCGAGGTGAGCGCCCTCGCCAGCGTCCTACCTAACGATTGAAAACCGCCACTCGCGTCAGGCGCGCGTGTCGGTAAGGAAAGCTAGTGGTGCGCCTCGCGGATCTGTCCGATGAAGACACTCGCCAGGAGCGTGAAGATGAACGCTTGCAGGAAGGCGACGAAGAGTTCGAGCATCGAGATCGCCACCGCCATCAGGAACGGCGCCGTCGACAGCGGGCCCGCGAACGTGAAGATCAAGCCGAGGAAGGCGAGCAAGACGATGTGACCCGCTGTCATGTTGGCGAAGAGACGAATCGCCAGCGCGAACGGCTTGGTCAGTTTCCCGATCATCTCGACCGGCGACATGATGATGAACATCGGGATCCGCATGTACATCGGCAGATCCTTGTTCCAGTAGAAGAGCGTCGAGAGATACCCCATGCCCTGCGCCCGCATCCCGGCGATTTCCACGACGAAGAACGTGATGATCGCCAGCGTCGCCGTGACCGCAATGTTTCCCGTCGCCGTCGCACCGAACGGAATGAGTCCGAGCAGGTTCGACGTCAGGATGAAGAAGAAGGTCGTCAGGAGGAACGGGACGAATCCGTTGCCGTGATGTCCCACGTTAGGCAGGATGACCTCGTTGCGCATGTACAGCACCATCGCCTCGAGTCCCGCGGCAAACCCCTTCGGATGTCCCACCTGGTGCGTGTGCTTCTCGTGCGCGCGCGCCGTCCCGATGAGGATGAGCGAGACCAACGTCGCCGCGAACAGCATCATCACGACGTGCTTGGTGGGGGAGAGATCGATCTCCATGCCGCCGATTTTTACCGGCTTCCAGAGCGCTTCACACTCGTGCTCACTCACGCGGTGGCCAATGCAGACTTCCGTGGCAAACGGCGGGAAGAACGACGGCACTTCCATGAAGTGCGAGTCGGTGATGTGCGGCGTGATGATGTCGACCTTGGCGTCTTCCGCGGGCGCGGCGCCATGCCCTTCCTGCGCGCCTAACGGGGCGGCGAGGAGCGAGGCAGCAATCAGGAGCGATCGGAGCGCTCTCATGTCTTCAGAAACAGGGGTTCGACTAACGTGGACGAGAACAGAAAGACCGCCATGCTGACCATCGCCGCCGTCGACGGGAGGCCCAATGACTTCGCGAGCACCAACGCCCAAACTCCAAACATCACGAACCGAAAGATCGCCCCCAGCCCCCACCCGGCGATCATGTTCTTCTTCGCCATCGACTGCACCACTCCGAACGCGATCCCCTGCGTCACGAACGCCGCGATTGCGCTGAGCAGGACTGCTCGTCTTTCATCGGCGCCATGATAGATCAAAACCAGGACCCCAGCCGCAGCCGCGATGATGATCGCGCCAACTACGAAAAACATCCCCGGTGATTTCATCGTTTGGTGGCGTCCTCGCGAGTCGAACGCGCACGCGCATCGCGCTTTGCCTGCTCGGCTCGTTCAAGATCCGTCATCAAACGTCGATACATGCTGTAGAAGGCAGCCGATGCTCCGACGAGCACTCCTCCGAGTACTCCCCACGGCCCCGTGCCGTAGCGTCGGTCGAGCCACTGCCCCAGGTAGAGAAAGAGGAGTACCGAGACCGCGAACTGCAGCCCGACCCCGGCGTACTTGGCCGCGGCGCGCGATTCGCGCCGATCTTCGGACTCGTCTCCGGGGTTTGCGCCCGGACTACCGGATTCCGGGGTGGGGGTCATTCGGGCGGGGAATTTAGGACTTTGTGAAATTTTTCGCAAGCGAAGGACGAGCCCCCCACTCCGCGAAATTTCACATGAGACGACCTTACTGAAACCTCTGCAATTGCTGAATTTACGAAAAAATCGTGCTTGACTCGCTCGTTAGGTCTTGATAAGTTGCGCCTGCCAACCCCCACGCTCCTCCGCTCGGCTCCGCCGGCGCCCCGCTCCTAATGCATCTCCGCGTCATCCCCGCCGTCGCTCTCACTGCCGCGCTCGCCTTCGCGTGCGGCCCCCGTGCACGCTCCAACGAAGCATCCGCGCACGCCAAAGGAACGCCTGGTCAGCCTGTGGTCTCTTCCCTCGATGTCCGCGTCAGCGATGGCGTCTCCTTCACGCTGCACGTTACCAACGACGCCTCCAAAAGCATCGAGCTCACGTTCCCCGACGGACAGACGCACGACATCGTCGTCCTCGACCCCGCAGGCAAAGAAGTGTGGCGCTGGTCGCAGGGACGCATGTTCACGCAAAGCCTGCAGAATCGCGTGCTCGCGCATAGTGAGACGGTGTCGTACGAAGGGGATTGGGACTCCGCGAATGCGCACGGCACCTTCACCGCCGTCGCCTCGCTGCGCAGCGAGAATCATCCCGTCGAGCAGCGCGTCCAGTTCACACTCCCGTAATCGTCGCGCGACACAACGCGCGCGCACGACATCGGTTCGCGCATCACACTAGCTCCACGTTGCCTCGTCCGCTTTCGCTCCAACGCGACAGCGGACGTTTGCGTTTTGAACGGGCCAGCTCCGCCCGGAGAGCTCGCTCGTGCACGGCGTCATCGACCTTATCGTCAGGCAACGCGCACATTACCTTCCGGCGACTTCTCACCAGGGAATGGCGTGGCGACCGACACTCCAACAACGACGCAACCGAAGGCACTCGACGACGCGCGTGACCTCGAGCTGCTCAAGAAACTGAGTCAGGCGCGGAAAGCGCTCCTTCAGCAAATCGGCCGCAAGATCGTCGGCCAGCAGGAAATCGTCGAAAATCTCGTCGCCGCAATCCTCGCCGGTGGGCACGTGCTCATCGTCGGTGTTCCCGGACTGGCGAAGACGCTCCTCGTGCAGACCGTCTCCGAGGCGATGGACCTGACCTTCTCGCGCGTGCAGTTCACGCCGGACCTCATGCCGGGCGATATCACCGGCACTGAGCTCCTCGAAGAAGATCACGCCACCGGACGACGCATCTTCAAGTTCGTGAAGGGACCGATCTTCGCGAACGTCGTCCTTGCCGACGAAATCAACCGCGCCCCGCCAAAGACGCAGTCGGCGCTGTTGCAGGCCATGCAGGAGCGCACCGTGACGGTCGCGGGGCAGACGCACAAACTGCTGCCGCCATTCTTCGTGCTCGCCACGCAGAACCCTATCGAACAAGAAGCGACGTATCCGCTCCCCGAAGCACAGCTCGACCGCTTCATGTTCCAACTCAACGTCGGCTATCCGTCGTTTGAGGAGGAAGAGCGCATCGTCACGTCGACGACGGGCGCTGGCGACGTGACGATCCAACCGGTGCTTTCGGGCCAGGAAGTCATCGAGCTGCAACAACTCGTGCGACGGATGCCGTCACCGCCGTCGCTTGTGAAGTTCGCGGTGGCGCTCGCGCGCTCAACGCGTCCTGGCGAGCCGGGTGCTCTTCCGGACGTCAAGAAGTACATCTCCTACGGTACCGGCCCTCGCGCCTCCCAATACCTCATACTCGGCGCCAAAGCGCGCGCTGCGATGGACGGCCGTCCCGTTCCTGATCTCGATGACATCCGCGCCGTGGCCCACACCGTGCTGGCGCACCGCATCGTCATGAATTTCCAGTCGGAGGCCGAGGGTGTATCGGCGGACAGTCTCGTGTCGCAGGTGGTGAAGAAGTAGCATTTCCGTGGGCGTGCCCACGTAGCAGAAGTTCGACGATCGTACCATTTCGCCGCCCGCGTGACGCTGATGTGACGCGGGCGGCGAATTTTTGTGCGTGCTAGTGACGCTTGCGACACCACCAGCCAAGTTGGGAGCGAAGTCGGCGTCGTTCTCGTCCGCAAGGGAGCCTTTGCATGCTGCGAGGGATTTGCTTCGGCCAGTGCACGTTTCACAGCGCGATCACCCGTGTCGAAAGCGACGCGGATGTGCACTTCGCTGTGCTACTGCTCTTGGCGGCTGCTCCCTCCGATGGCATCTCGCGTGATGACTTGGTGGAGATCCTATGGCCCGACGAAGGGGACGCCGGCCGCCACTGCCTGCGGCAGACGCTGTATCGACTGCGTACGCTCGGCATCTTGTTGCGATCGGGGCCCAATAAGATTGCACTCGCCGATCCCGATACTAACTGCGACGTGCATCAGGTGCTGCACGGCAGCTTGGACCGCGACGAGCTCGTGCGCCTCGGGCTGCTGAAGTTTTTGCCCGGATATTCGCCCAGGCTGGGGGATGCATTTCGCCGTTGGGTTGATGAGTTGCGGAATGATGTCGCCGGGCGTTTGCGGCAAGCGTTGGCTCATGAGGCTGTGTCAGCGCGAGCAGCCGGTCGCTTTCATGAGTTAGGGCGCATGGCGCGGGCGCTGCTCTCGCAGGACCCGCTGAACGAGATTGGCACGATGGGTCTCGTTGAATCCCTGGTATTCGAGGGGAGCAAGGTCGAAGCCCTGCGAATACTCGATGACTATGAGGCTGAGGTGGGTCCGTTGAATGAGGCTCTTCGCGTGGCGCCGCGACTTTTGCGGCGCCGAGTATCGGAGCGTATTGACGATTCTCTGCTTCCGCGCCGATTCGAGATTCCGTTTGTCGGGCGTGAGCGGGAGTTCGCGGAGTTGCGCGGTGCGTTAGCAGACATGCGAAACGGCAGTGCGCGATGCGTCGTGCTCACTGGCGAAGCGGGGATCGGCAAGTCGCGCATCGCGACTGAGTTGATGAGACACTCCGCGCTGGATGGCGCGACAACGGCGAGCTACTCCGCGTCCGCTGGTGATACGTTCACGCCGATTTCGACGCTCGTGTCGGTCGGGCAGATTCTTCTCTCGCTTCCCGGCGCATTAGGGTGTGCGCACGAGCACCTGCAGTACGTGCGTCGCCTTGGGACGCCGGACACGGTGAATGTGTGGAGCGCCTCTGGAATCGCCGCGGATATCGCCTACGCTCAGTTGGTGCACTCGCTCGCGGAGCTCGTGCGTGCGCTTGCCGACGAGGAGCCACTTGTCTTGCTGATCGATGACGCTCAGCGCTTGCACCAGACGACGTGGCGGGTGTTGTTCGATGTGTTGGATCGGACGGCGGGTGCGCGCTTTTTATTGCTTCTCGCTACCCGACGCCTGCCGGAGTGGTTCGGTTCCGTGTGTCGCGATTCATGCGGGCAGCTGACCCAGCACATTCGCGTTGAGCCATTCTCGCGAGAGAACTCCCTCGACTTCGTTAGGCGCTGGTCGGCGAAGAACGGCGTGGACTTGGTGCCTCACGATGTCGTGTCCTTTGCCGAGGAGGCGGCTGGCAATCCGTTTTATCTGGGAGAATTGACCGCGCACGCCGCTCGTGGCGGCGACATGCATGCGGGGCCGAAGTCGATTCGCGAGTTGATCGAGGTGCAATGTGTGGCGTTGACGAAAGAGGCGCAGCGCGTGCTGCTTGTCATCGCATTGTTCGAGGGACGAGCGACCATACCGCGTATCAGTGCAAACCTTGGCTATCAGTCGGATCAGTTTATAGCAGTGCTGGAAGAGCTCGAGCAAGCCGGATTGATCGCCGTGGTTGAGGGTCACTTGCGCTGCAAGCACGAGTTTGTCGCAGAAACAGCGGCGAATGTAGCGATGGAGAGTGTCCGATCCTTCGTGCGGGTGAGAATTGCTGAGCAGCTTGAGACAGAAGCAGATGAGACTGGGTCGATCGAGTTGTTGGGCGATGCAGTGGCGCATTGGGAGCGGGCGGTTGTGTCACAGCGCGCTTATCTGGCGTCGATGAAGTTGGGGAATCGACTACTACAGATTGGGCTCGGGACCGAAGCGGAATCGGCATTCGAACGCGCCGCGAGATCTGCCCAATCCCCGTCTGACGAAATAGCCGCGCTTGAGAGCAGCATTGCGGCGTGCCACTTGTCCGCAAATTGGCGCAAAGCCCAAACAATTGATAGCAGGAGAATCGCGATCTCCAAGTCGTCATTAGGAGGTCTGCATACGCTTCCACAAAACGATTTGTTGGTGGCAGAAGCAGCAGTGTATGCCGTCTTCTTTTCACCAAATCGAAGAGACCTACATTCGGTTGCGAGTGATCGAAATCGTCCGAAGTCGCTGAGAATGCGCGCGGCGTCAATTCTCGCTATTTGGGGAGACAACGCGTTCGAGCGAGAAGCAATAGAGGACGCAATCCGCGCTGTACGCGATCTAGACGTGCCTAACGATGCAGATACTCACGCGCTCTTACTACAGATTGTCTATCACATAGTGATCGGCGACAGAGACATCGCCCGAGAGCGAGCAGAGGATCTAAGGCGCGCGGCGGAAGGGTCGGCGGACTATTCTGTGCGAATACACGGTTTACGTCGTGCGGGACAGGCATTCATGCGCGTTGGCGCCACTACCGAAGCGAGTCACGCAACTACCTGCTCTCTACAGTTGTCAACCCACCTCAGACTGCCTCTTCACGAGATTTCCTGCTTCGAAACCCTTTTCAATCTGGCGATCTCTATGGACGACTTTACGAGCGCCGAGTTGTACGCTCGAGAAATACGCAGACTTGCTAATCCAGAGATGGAGGTCGCGAGGGCACAGGCGAACATCTCAGAAGCGACTAGTGTTTGGATCAAGAATGATCCGAAAAGGGCAAAAGAACTTCTTGATGAAGCCGACGCATTCGCCACGCCTGGAATGTACAAATCGGAGCAGGCGGTCCTTGCATCAAAGATCGCTATGCAGCTGGTCGCGCACGGCGTCGTTCGCTCAGAGCAGGAAGTCCGGCGACTTGTGCAGCTCCACGAATTGGGCGCGGGATTTGGTCATCAAGATCTCGCAACGTCGGTGGTCGTCGGGGCGCTGCGGTCAATTGGCGATCTGGGGGCCGCTCAAGAAACGCTGAACTCGTATATCGCGGAGCGTCGCCGCGACGTACTTCCCTACCCGACACTGCTTCGAAACGCTGCGGATAGGGTTCAACCGACAACGAACTAGGTAGCGAAGTTACGACGCTCGAGATCGCAAGTTTGTATTCTCCGCCGCTGCCTCGTCCTTCTCCTTTTCAACGGCTGCATAGATCTCGGCCCAAACGTCCGCGGAAACAACTCGGTCGCAAATCATCGGGTCAAACTGTTTACCTCGAAATTTCAAGAACTCGCTTCGCGCGTCTTCGACGCTCAAGGCCTTTCGATACGGACGGTCCGTCGTGATAGCATCCAAGGTATCAGCGAACATGATGATTCGACTCGCGAGCGGGATGTTTTCTCCTTTTAGGCCATCAGGATAGCCCGTTCCGTCATAGTTTTCGTGATGATGGCGGACCGAGGGGACGATATCCTTGAGGCTCGAGAGCATACCCACCAGTTCTGCACTTCTGATGGGATGTCGCTTCATCGTTGACCACTCCTCTGGCGTTAATCGACCCTCTTTCGCCAGAATCCGCGCAAACTGCTCGTCGATTTTTCCGACGTCATGCAGAAGTGCCGCGACTGCAACGCGCTCTACTTGTTCAGGCTTGAGGCCGATCGCCTTTGCGATCGTCTTCGACGCACGCGCGACGCGTTTCGAGTGACCCGAAGTATACGGATCGCGCGCCTCGATGGCTGCCACCATCAGGTCTAGAAGCTCTTCGGTGACACTCGTGAGCTCAATGGTGGTGCGCGTTAGTTGTCGCACCGCAACTATCGGCAGAATCAGTCCCGCGGCTCCAAAAAAACCAAGGTTTACACTGAGCCACGCTAAGTAAAACGCGAGCATGACGTGCATCACGGGGAGAATTAGCGCGCCGCGATTAGTGCTGATCCAAATTTGCCAAACACTTTGCTGAGATACTGCTCCCAGAACCGCGCTTATTGAGAGCGTATTCACGAAGATGAAAGACGCTATCAAGGCAACGGTCGGGAGAAACAGCTGAAAGAGCGCAGCTAAGAATGACTTGTCGCTTAGAAGCGAGAAACTCGTTCCCCCTAGCGAACGATAGGCCGCGGTTCCCACAGCGAAGGCAAGTACGATCTGGGCGATGTTGAACGCGCCCTTCATCAATGAGCGACGATTCAATACCTGCAAAATCGATTGTGCGATCGCGATCGCTACCAGCGCTCGCCAGTCGGGCAGGACAAGTACGGTTGCACCCAACGGAATGAGTGCCACCGACCCCACTGCTTCTCGCTGTTGCTGATAAAAAGCAAGGAAGTCGGCGGCAACGCTGAGTGCAGCGAGCAGGCAAGCTACCTGAAGGTTCGAGCCGACAACGACGGAAAGAAACGCGAAATGCGCCGCGACCGCGGCGCCTGCGATAACCACGGTGACCAGAACGACAGGAGCCGCGCGACGAATCTCATCGCGATTCGTGGTGCTCGCTCCTACGCGCTCTGTCAATCGGCTCCACGGCCTAGGCTTCAGCCGCGCCTCGCTTACGTTTGCGCTCAAGTGGTTCAACCGTTAGCAATTGCGCGAAGAGCAACTTTGATCATCTCTGCTTCGCACTTTTAGGAAACTACGAGTCGATCTTTCGAAATCGCCGTCGTGGTGTAAGGTGAGGCCCCGCCCCCGGGTTTAGTGCCAGCTAATGACGCTTGCTAACGCCGCCAGCCACTCAATAAATGCCATAAAGCGTCACCTCCCTTCAAACGTCACGCTCGATGCTCTGAACGTGCGATTTCATGGTGGGCTCCGCTCGTAGTACTAGTGTTCCCGCTCTACTTCGCTGATTACGGGAACGGGGGCCTCAGTTTTTTTGGTTGTCGTCGTCTCGTCGTGCTCCGTTGATCGTCGGTCGAACAGCGTCACCGCCCACATCCGCCGCCCACCGCGAAGCGTCCTTACTTCAGACGCGCAATCCAGCGATTCGTCGCATCTAGCACGGCCAACACGCTCGCGATCTCCGCGCTCTCCTTCATCTCGCAGCTCCCGGTCAATAACACACTCTCGCGGGCCAGCGGCGCGGTTACTCCCACAAACACGAATTCTCGGTCGAATGCATCAATAAGCTTTACGCCGTCCAACGCCATCGGCCGCATCTCCGGCTCACCAGCCGATATCGCCCGGAGGGTCGCTCGCGCCGCTAATTCCATTCGCGAACGCTCGTTCTCCAACCCCTCGGCCTCGCCAACGAGAGACTTATCACCTTTCGTTAGCGTAACACGGCACATGATGCCGCTCGCGCGCGATCGGCGCACCTCCACATCGTCGAAATAAAACCAGCGCCTCGCAATGCCCTCGTTGGCGTTCGGCGTTGGCGAAACGGGGGGCGTTGCAACTGGCGTCGGCGACACGGGAACAGATGCGACAGGTGTTGCAGCCGACGCTGGGGACGCCGGCGGTGCGCTCGCGCTTTCCTCCCGCTTTTCCTCACGCGGACGTCGCGACTCCAAACTGGTCGCGACGGAAATCTTCCGATGGTCCACGCGCATCCCGAGATGCGCGATCAACGCACTCTCGATGTTACGCACCGTTTGCTTCGGCGTGACTTCTGACGTCGTCAGAACGTGGATCTCATCCACTGATCCCGACTCGCCGGCGATGATTCTCGCTGCAATGACGCCCGGGAGCGTCTGCAACAGTTCTTCGGCTCTCTTGATCGGTAAGACGCTGCCCGCGATCAAGGGCGATGACTGGGGATGCGGAACCATCAGCCTCCAACAAGTTGGGCTTCACCACGTAGAAGCCATGCACTTTTTTCGAGCGCGGCGAAGTGTGCGCGCAGAATTGCGAACAAACCCATGCATATTCTGTACGCACCCTCACGTTTATTCAAGCAGGAGACATCGCCTCCTCAGAACGCACGATCGTCTCACCGTTGCACTTCGCACGATGACGATCGTTTCTGCCTGACGAGTGAGCATTCGCTAATAATCCGTCGCGCTACTCGTCAGGCGCAAAATCCTCGATCGCAAACTGATACTCGCGAAGCTTCCGATACAGCGTACGCTCGCCAATCTGCAACACCTCCGCCGCCTTCCTGCGGTTACCGCGCGTCTCACGCAGCGCCGCTTCGATCGCCGCACGCTCGATATCCGCCATCGTCATTCCTGGACGTAGCGTGACGGTGTTTTCCGGCGGCGGCGCCGGGGGTTCAATTCCCGCCACATAGCTCGAAAGCGCGGGAGTCGCGCGCCCTTCGCCAATCCAATTGGGCGCAGCCACATTGCTCGCCTCGTCCAAACGACGGCGCAACTCTTCGACCTGCAGCTTCAGCTCCACCAGGCTACGCAAAATGAACTCGAGTTCCCGCCCCTCGGCACCCGCATGGCCGCGCATCACGGGCCCGATCGGGACGGGGAGGAGGCGCGAACCACCCTGCCGAATCTGTGGCGGAATGTCGTTAGGCCCGATCTCCCGACCGTGCGCGAGAACAACCATGCTCTCGACAAGGTTACGGAGTTCGCGAACGTTGCCCGGCCACGGATAGTCGACCAGGAGCTGCATCGCCTCGGGACTAATTCCCATGAATGAGCGATCATGCTCCTTGGCAAGTGCGCGGACGAAACGGCGCACAAGCATCGGGATGTCGGAGCGCCGCTCGCGGAGCGGCGGGAGATACATGCGCAACACGTTCAGTCGATAGAACAAGTCGGCGCGAAACGTCCCCTGCTCCACCGCCTCACGCAGCGGAGCGTTAGTCGCAGCGACGACCCGCACATCAACCGGGATGACCGTTGTGCCGCCGACGCGCGTGACTTCGCGCTCTTCGAGAACACGCAGGAGCTTCACCTGTGTGGACGCGGGGATCTCGCCGATTTCGTCCAGAAAAATCGTCCCGCTATTGGCGAGCTCGAATCGACCGAGACGTCGCTCCGCGGCGCCTGTGAAGGCGCCTTTTTCGTGACCAAAGAGCTCGCTCTCCAGCAATGTCTCCGGGAGTGCACCAACGTTTACAGCAATGAACGGTTTGTTTCGCCGAGGACTCAGATAATGAATGGCGCGAGCGACTAATTCCTTACCTGTTCCGCTTTCGCCTTCGATCAGGACCGTGCTCGAGACCGGAGCGATTTGCTCGACTTGAACGAGGATTTCGCGAATGGCGGCGGATTCTCCGATCAACCCGGTTTCGGAGGAGATGCGCTGACGTTCGAGGATTCGTCGGATGCCCGATGCCGCTTCTTCGATGAGGACTGGTTTGGCATAGACCTCGAGATAGCCGACGATGCGGAGGCGTTCGTCGATGGAGGAATCTCGTACGTCGGCAAAGCCGATGACGGCGACGTCTTCCCAGAGGAGTTGCCGAACCAGTTGTACGTGCTGCGGATCGAGCAGACCGCCGGTAAAGACGACGATGGAGGGTTTCGCGCGCGCAACTGCGGCGCGCATGTCGTCGAGCGGAGAAACGACGGCGGTCGCTATTCCTTCTTCTTCGAGCATCGCGTTGAGGCGAACCGCGGGCTCGACGTCGGTGAGTGTGATCAAAACGGTCATTGCGTCACTCCCTCCCCCCCGGGGAATGGTCGGTCGGGCGGTGGCGAACGATTGCGACGGCATGCTCCAGAATCGATTCCAGGGCCGTCAGCGAATCGCGCACACCACTCGGCGATCCAGGCAGATTTATGATGAGTGTTCGGGCACGCGATCCTGCTATAGCGCGTGAGAGTGCAGTGCGCGGAAAGCGCTCGCGTGCCACGCCACGAATGTGTTCGACGATTCCTGGCGCCTCGCGCTCGAGTACGGCGCGCGTTGCTTCAGGTGTGTTGTCCCTTGGGCTTAACCCAGTGCCGCCGGTGGTGAAGACCACGTCCGCGAGGTCGCCGTCGCACCATGCAAGGAGGGTGCGCACGATTTCCACACTCTCGTCAGGCACAATCGTGCGGGTCGCGACGGGTGCATCGTTTGCGGCGCACCACTCCACGATAGCATCGCCGGACGTGTCGGCGCGATGACCCGAGGCGCCCGCGTCGGATACGGTCAGAATCGCGATGCGCATCTCTCCTCCTTCGTGAGTTGCAGCTGGATGCGCGGCTGGTGACGCGCGTCGCGGCGAGACTTCGCGCGACGCGCCGGCGTTGCAGCTGAGTGAACCGGCCACCTCATCAATGATCGACGGCTCGTGGCCGGCGCGGGGCGCCGGCGCTTCGGCGACCATTTCTGAGATGGTGTCTAGAGATGCGTGCCGTTCTTGTAGAACGGCATTTTGACGACGCGTGCGGCGACTGGCTTTCCGCGAATCTCAACGGAAAAGAGCGTTCCTTCTTTGGCCGAGGCGGTTGGGAGGTAGCAGGTCCCGATGCCGACACCGACGGATGGGCTCATGGTGCCGCTGCACACGGTGCCGGAGGGCTGATCGTTGCAGGTGACGGGATAGCCGTGTCGCGGAATGGCGCGATCATCGAAGACGAAGCCAACGAGCTTGCGGGGGATGCCATTCTCCTTCTGCCTAACGAGCGCGTCGCGTCCGACAAAATCGCCCTTGGGCAGCTTGACGATCCAGCCGAGGTTTGCTTCGAGTGGCGTGACGGTGTCGTCGATGTCGTTGCCGTAGAGCGCCATTCCCATTTCGAGGCGCAGCGAATCTCGGCAACCGAGTCCGGTGGGCGTCACGCGCGAATCAGCGATGAGTGCCTTCCACATCTGTTCTGCATAACGAGGGTGGAAATAGAGCTCAAAGCCATCTTCGCCTGTATATCCGGTCCGGGAGACGTAGACGTCTGGCACACCAGCGACCGCGCCGCGGGTGAAGTGGTAGTACTTGATGTCGGCGAGTTGTACGTCGGTCAGCGGCTGGAGGATCTCCGCGGCTTTAGGGCCTTGCAGCGCCAGCAACGCGACGTCGTCGCTGATGTCGGTGAGGGTGCAGTCGAAGCGATCGAGATGTCGCGAGATGTGGGCAAAATCTTTGGCGGCGTTGGACGCGTTGACGACCATGAGGATGCGATCGGCTTCGCGATACACGAGGCAGTCGTCTTCGAAGGTGCCGCGATCGTTGAGGATGCCGGAGTACTGGACCTGGCCCACGGCGAGGGCGTTGACGTTGTTGGTCGTGACGAAGTTGACGAAGTCGGCGGCGCCGGGTCCGCGGATGATGAACTCGCCCATGTGGGAGACGTCGAACAAGCCACAGCGCTCGCGGACGGCTTTGTGTTCGGCGGTGATGCCGGATGGGTATTGGACGGGCATCTCGAACCCGGCAAACGGTACCATTTTAGCGCCGAGTGCGAGGTGAAGGTCGTGGAAGGGTGTGCGCTTGAGGGTGGGGGGGTGGGGGCGGTGGGGGCGGTTTGGGCGGCGTCGGTGGATTGGCTCATGTCGCGTGCGCGTGATGAGAAAACGGACAGGGATGGCCGAGTTCGATGCCGATTTGGCAGAAAGCGGTGGTGGGAATATGGGGGTGGGAGCGTGAGTGAGGAAGTGTTCGGCGGATGCGGCGATGCGAGCTGCCGCACAGTTGTGGCGTGATTTCTTGGCGGAAGTTATTGCCTCCCAGTGAGTTAGAAAAAAGTGGTGTTGCGGCTGTCAGTGCGGCTCGTCCGGTAATCAGATCCTCACGCGTGCAGTGGGGGGATTCCTCAGCGGCCACTCAGGAGTCGAGATGCACAGGATGGTGAGATCGCGTGGAGGCTTCACGCTGATCGAGATGTTGATTGTGGTCTCATTGACGGCGTTGCTGGCGATGATGACCGCGCCGCGCTTTACGACGTTGATGCAACGGTCATCGCTGCGTTCGTCGCGACAGACGATTGAGTCAATGATTGCGACGGCGCGAGCCGGCGCGATCCAGAAGGGGCGCAATGCGACGTTCTGGGTGAATGGGCAGCAGATGGGCGTGCGCGCGGTGATTGACGATGCGGGGACGACGACGAACCTGATCGCGCCGATTCGGCTGGACTCCATACATAAGGGGATGAAGCTCACGTTAGGCGGGAGCGCGGATACGGCGATCGTCTTTTCGTCGCGCGGCTACGCCAGTCCTCGGTTAGGGGGGACCGTGATTTATCGCTTGACGATGGGGAGCAAGTCGGATTCGACGTGCATCTCGACCATTGGCCACATTCTGGGACAGGCATGCCAACAATGACCAGACCCGTCAGCTGCAATCACACGGAAGCGCGCGTGGCGCCACGAAAAGGGATGACATTGATCGAGTTACTGGTGGCGATCGTCATCCTCGGCGTCGGCTTGTTAGGCATGGCCGGACTGTCCTTTCGCGTGACGACCCAGTTCGGAACCGCGGCGCGTCAGGCCGATGCGGCGCTCGTGGTGCAATCCAGGATTGATTCGCTGTCGACGGTGGCGTGCCAGACCCTGGCGCCGTCGGGGACGGTGACCGGGACGACGGTGACGCGCGGGATCACGGAGAAGTGGAGCATCTCCGACGGGAACGACATCAAGACGATCGTCGATACGGTGAGCTTCAAGGGGCGTGCGAAGAAGCTGGGCTACACCAGCATCATCCCGTGCCGCGACTAACGATGCCTAACGAGTCCACCATGCGCCGGCGGCGCGGCTTCACGCTGCCAGAATTGATGATCACCTTCCTGCTCCTGAGCATCGTCGGCACGGCGATCATTCGGACGCTGACCAAGCAGCAGCAGGTCTACAAGGACCTGACGTCGACGGCGACGATGCGGCGCGAGTTGCGGCTGTCGGGAGTCCTGATGACGCAGGACCTGCGTTCGATCTCGAGCGCCGGAGGCGACGTGCAGGAGATGGGTGAAGGGCGCATGAAGTTCAATGGGACATACGGGAGTTCGATCGTCTGCAGTCGCCCAGCCCCCGGAGTGCTGGACATTCCACCGCTCAACTTGGCGCGTCACGAACTCTCGGCGTGGACGTCGACGCCGAAGGTTGGCGACACGATCTTCGTCTACAACGACAGTTTGAGCGGCGGCTCCGAAGATGACGTGTGGCAGAAGCTGGTGATTTCGTCGTTCTCGCAAAACACCGCCACGTGCATCGGTGCTCCCTACACAGATGCAGCGCTGGATCCACCAGCGTCGAAACCGCGCTATCGCATTCAGGTCGCGTATCCCGCGCCGAGTACAAAGATCGGCGACTCGGTGAAGGTGGGCGCCGTCATCCGCTTCACGCGTCCCATGCGTTACGAGCTCTACTCGGCCACGAGCGGAAGGTGGTACCTCGCGTACTCGGAGTACACGAATGGTGCATGGAGCGCGCGTGAGCCAGTGGCCGGCCCGTTCCGTTCATTTGTTTCGGGCGACGCTAATCCCAGCGGGTTGCAGTTCCGTTACTACGACAGCACCGGAACGCGCCTAACGAGTACGTCGAACCCGCTGAGCCTGTCGCGCGTGGATATCTACACGCGTGCCTCTGGCGGGCGCGCGGCCGTGACTGAGCGGAAGGGCGCCACCCTCGCTGACTCGTCGTTGTTCCGCATTGGCTTGAGGAATTTCAAATGATCCCACATCAGGAAGAGACGATGCCAGAGATGCCTAACGCCGAGTCACTGCCTTCGCCTTCGTCGCGCCGAGGCGTGGCGATGGTGACCGCGCTCCTGGGCGTTGTTGTCATTGCTGTGATTGTCAGCGGGGCGTTCTTCTCGTCGACGCAGGAGTATCGCGGTGGACGCAATCAGCTCATCGAGCAGCGCGCGTTCGCGGTCGCCGAGTA
This sequence comes from Gemmatimonadaceae bacterium, assembly GCA_044224185.1. Taxonomy (GTDB): domain Bacteria; phylum Gemmatimonadota; class Gemmatimonadetes; order Gemmatimonadales; family Gemmatimonadaceae; genus SCN-70-22. The sequence goes on from JBGAKW010000012.1 coordinate 220,773, forward strand.
CGGGTTGAATTCTGAGATCAGCAATTGGGATCGAGCGCGTAACCTGCCGGGCAATATGGCGGTCGGGGCGATCGATTCGTCTCACGTGTATGTCGCGTCCAGCGATACGGCGCGCGTCCGCATAACGCGACTGACAGACAAGTCCTACTGGGTCGTATCGGAGGGTAGCGCGAATATCGGGAGTGCAAAGCTTGAGTCGAAACGCGCAACGAGTGCGTACGTTCGACTCGCGTATCCGTCCATCGCACCAAAAGGAGCAATCACGACGGCCGGTGACGTATCGATTACCGGAAGTGCCGTCGTGGACGGAACGAACCACGACCCGGCGGGATGGACACAGTGCGCGCAGCTTCCTGGGCAAACTGTCCCGGCGGTGGTCGCGGGTCCCGCAGCATCCGTTTCGTACAAGGCGCAGAACATCACGTCGACACCGGCGCTCCTTCGCGACGCCGCGGCCGTGGATTCCAACACGTACGTGCGCTACGGAACTGAATCGTGGAAGTCGCTGGTTTCGAACGCCGATATCACGCTTCCGGGTGGGATCTACAATAGCGCTGTCGGTCCGACCGGGACCGCGACGAGCTGCGACAAGACCAACGTCATGAACTGGGGTGACCCGTATCGCCCCGGGACGGTTGCGTCGTGCCGAAATTACTTCCCGATCATCTACTCCGCGTCGAGCCTAAAGCTCAATGGCAACGGATACGGACAAGGTGTTCTGCTGGTGAATGGTGACTTCGAGATCAACGGGAAGTTTGAGTGGTACGGATTGATCATCGTGCGCGACGACATCACCAAGGGAAACGGAACGGCCAAGATCCAGGGCGCGGTCTACTCGGCCAACTTGAACCTCGCCGATCCACAGAACTTCATCGCCGGAAACCAGGACGTCTTTTATTCGAAGTGCGCGGTGGAAAGCGCGTTGCGCGGATCGTCGATCCTCGTCCGAGTGAAGGAACGGCACTGGTCGCAACTTCAGTAGCACCACAGCAGCGGCACACGAGCGGGCGAAGCAGGACACGAGGGGTCCGTCTTGGCAGAGGCGGGCCCTTCGTGCATCCGGGATGTGGCGTTGTTGATCGTTAGGTCAGTTCAGCGAGCGCCTTCTCGACGTCGGCGGTATGCCCGGCCACCTTCTTGACCTCGAAGACGCGGGCGATTTTTCCCTTGGCGTCGATGACAAAAGTCGTGCGCACGACGCCCATGTACTTGTGCCCAAAGAGCGTCTTCTCCCCCCATACGCCGTAGGCCTGCGCGACTGTTGTGTCGGTGTCGGCGAGGAGGGTGAACGGGAGGGCGTATTTCTTCTTGAACTTGGCGTGGGACTTTACGTCATCGGGAGAGATGCCTAACACCACTCCCCCGCTCTTCTTGAATCTCGGAAAGAGCTCGCGGAACTCGCACGCCTCTTTGGTGCACGACTCGGTGTCGTCCTTCGGATAGAAATAGAGCACGACGGGCGTTCCCTTGAGCGCCTTCAGCGAGACTTCGGTTCCTTCATCGCTCAAGAGTTTGAAGTCTGGCGCCTTCTGTCCTGCTTTAGGCATCACAGCTTCTCGCCGCCAATGAGCACGGCCATGATCGCCTTCTGAATGTGCAGGCGATTCTCGGCCTCGTCCCACACTCGGCTCTGCGGGCCGTCGATCACTTCGGCGGCGACTTCCTCGCCACGATGCGCTGGGAGGCAGTGCAAGAATATCGCTGAGGGGTCGGCGAGCTTCATGAGTGCGTTGTCGACCGTGAAGCCGGCGAAAGCGCGTTCACGTTGCGCTTGGCTCTCCTCCTGCCCCATGGACGCCCACACATCCGTGGTAACGACGTTCGCCCCCTGCACCGCCTCTCGGGGATCCCGTACAAGAGTAACGCGTCCTGTGGCAATCGCTCGTTGGAAGATTGCGGCGTCGGGGTCGTACCCTTCGGGACATGCAATCCGTAGTTTGATCGGAAGGCGCCACGCAGCGTTGAGCCAGGAGTTGGCCATGTTGTTGCCGTCGCCGACCCACGCGATCGTCTGGTCGACGTGCGTCCCGAGTGCCTGCCTAACGGTGAGGAGGTCAGCGAGGACCTGACAGGGGTGGGTGAGGTCGGTGAGTCCGTTGATGATCGGAACGGTGGCATCGCGCGCGAGGTCGATAACGTCCTGGTGCGCGAAGGTGCGAATCATGATGCCGTCGACATAGCGCGAGAGAACGCGCGCCGTGTCGCCAATCGGTTCACCGCGGCCGATCTGCACATCACGCGGGGAGAGAAACCACGCGTGTCCGCCGAGTTGCCAGGCGCCGACTTCGAACGAGACGCGCGTCCGCGTCGATGACTTCATGAAGATCATGGCGAGCGACTTTCCCGCCATCGGGCGCGCGGTGTAGTTACCGGCGCGCATGCGCTCAGCGAGTAAGAAGAGGGAGTCGAGTTCGGCGGTGCTGAAGTCGGGGATCTCGAGAAAGTCGCGCTTAGACATGCGTGGACATTGCGGCTGGCGTTACAGCGATCGATGAAAGCGAAGCGGAAAACGGAAGGGAGATAAAGTAGTCACAAGATGTATTTCCGCAGGTCTTCATCTTCGAGCACCGCCTTGAGGCGCTCCTGCACGAGTGCGCGATTAACCGTCACCTTTTCCATCGCCGGATCGGGAAGTGAGAAGAGGCTCTCTTCGAGCAGCGTTGTCATGACAGTGTGCAAGCGGCGCGCGCCGATGTTCTCCATGCGCTGATTGGCTTGCGCAGCAAGGCGCGCGATCTCGGCGATTCCATCGTCGGTGAAAACGAGTGATCCGCCGTCGGCTTCGACGAGTGCGGCATATTGCTTCGTGAGAGCGTTCTCCGGTTCGGTCATGATGCGCACGAAGTCGCTCTCGGTGAGCGGCTTGAGCTCGACGCGAATCGGAAAGCGCCCCTGCAACTCGGGAATGAGGTCGCTGGGCTTGGAGACGTGAAAGGCGCCAGCGGCAACGAAGAGGACGTGATCCGTCTTCACCATTCCGTGTTTAGTCTGCACGTTACTCCCCTCAACGATGGGGAGGAGGTCGCGCTGCACGCCTTCGCGCGAGACGTCGGGGCCATGCGATTCACCGCGTGCGCCGGCGATCTTGTCGATCTCGTCGAGGAAGACAATGCCCATGGTCTCGACGCGTTCGAGGGCGTCGGCAATCAGGTCGTCCTTGTCGATGAGTTTCTCGAGTTCCTGGTCGAGAAGAATTCGCCGCGCTTCAGAGACTTTTGCTTTTCTCTTTTTGGTGCGTTTGGGGAGCATGTCCTTCAGCATTTCTGAGAAGGACTCCATTCCCTCGGGCGCACCTTGTGGCGTCATGACGTCGAGCATCGGCGATGCCGACTGCGAGACTTCGATCTCAATTTCCCGCGACTCGAGCTGACCGTCGAGGAGGAGTTGGCGAAGGACTCAGCTGGAGTTGCAGCTGGCGACTGTCCCTTGGCTTCGGCGGGAACGGGGAGGAGAAGATCGAGAAGGCGCTCGTTGACGTGTTCGTGCGCAAGATCTTCGATTTCCGCTTCGCGTTCGGTGCGTACCATGTCGATGGCGCTTTCGACCAGGTCGCGCACCATCGCTTCTACGTCGCGACCGACGTAACCGACTTCGGTGAACTTCGATGCTTCGACCTTCACGAAGGGCGCGCCGGAGAGCTTGGCGAGCCGGCGTGCAATCTCCGTCTTTCCGACGCCCGTGGGGCCGATGAGGATGATGTTGTTCGGCGAGATTTCGTTGCGAATGGATTCAGGAGCGCGCTGGCGACGCCAGCGATTTCGCAGAGCGATAGCGACCGCCTTCTTTGCATCGCTTTGTCCAACGATATACCGATCGAGCTCGGCGACGATTTGACGTGGAGTGAGATCGGCGAGGCGGGCGAGTGCCTGTTGCGTGCGGGACGACGGCATGCGGGATTGAGTTGCCTAACGAAGTATGAGAGCGGATCGGCGGTGCATCCGCCTAACGCCTAACGAAGATGGCGAGTGGATCCGCTAACTTGTCGGCTCGAGGATGGTGATGTTGGTGTTGGTGTACACGCAGATCTCGCCGGCGATCTGGAGAGAGCGTCGCACAACATCGGCGGGGGGGAGCGTTGTATTGGCAACCAGCGCGCGCGCCGCAGCGAGCGCGTACGACCCACCGGAACCGATGGCGAGAATACCGTCGTCCGGCTCGATCACGTCACCCGTCCCCGAGAGCAGGAAACCGTGGTTGACGTCGGCGACGATGAGAAGCGCTTCGAGGCGACGAAGGACGCGGTCGCTGCGCCATTCCTTCGCCAGCTCAACGGCAGCGCGCGGGAGATTCCCGGAGTAGCGCTCGAGCTTCTCCTCGAACTTGTCGAAGAGAGTGAAGGCATCGGCGGTGGCGCCAGCGAAGCCAGCGAGGATGCGCCCGCCGGCGAGAGGGCGAACCTTCTGCGCCTTCGACTTCATTACCGTTTCGCCTTGCGTCACCTGGCCGTCGCCGCCGAGTGCGAGCTTGCCATCGCGACGCACGGCGAGGATGGTGGTCGCGTGAAAATTCGGGAATCGTGAGTTCATATTCTGGAGATCATGTTCTTAAGATCGTGGCGAGAAGATAGCCGCGTCGATCGGAGGGCGGAGTCGGTCGAAGGTGCGATGCGACGCGCGACTGTTGGCGTATTGAGGGGTAGAATAGCTTACCGCGCGCCGCTCCCTTGGCACTCACGAGCGAGCGCGAGAACGTATTCACTCCAGGTCGCAGGTCATAGCTGGCAATGCTTTTTCGCTCGATAATGCAGCGCACTGCGGTGCTCGCCATGCTGGGCGTCGCACCGTTTTCGATAGGTCACTTCTCGCCGTCGATCGCGAGCGCCGAAGTCCGGCATACGAAGTTGTTGCATTCGTCTCCTCAAGCGGATGCGACGCTGCGGGAGTCGCCGACAGCGGTGACGCTCTGGTTTACCAAGGCGGTACAGCCGAAGTTGACGCGAGTGCAGCTCGCGGATGGCGGCGGGACGGCGATTTTATTGAACGCGCCGCAAGCGATGGATGCGGGCGATACGGCGGTCGTCGCCGGGCTCAAGGGGTCGCTCCCGACTGGGAGCTACACGGTGACGTGGGCGACGACGTCTCGCGACAGCCACGTGATCAAAGGGACGTACCGGTTTCGGGTGCAGTAGGGCGGTTGCGCCGTGCATTGCTCGTTAGGCGCTCCATGGCGAGTGCCGCTCGTTGCGCGTGCGATACGCGCGGCGCGAGGAGAGCGCGAGATTGCTGCGCACACGTGTGTGGCTTCATTCTGAGGACACGCGATCGATGATTCAACGGCTGCTTCGGAGTGACGTATCGCTCCAGTCATTCGCGTGCTGAAATCGTGCGAAGACTTCGTCTAGCGACGCGGTAATCTGCAATCCTAGGGTAAGGTCCGCAGCTTCTTCGAACTGCCCCACCAGGCCGAGCACTCGAGTGACTGAACTCGCGGCGTTTACCGCAGATCATGTTTGTCGACTCACCGGGCTCTCCTCCCGGCAGCTTCGATATTGGGACGCCACCGGGTTCTTCAGCCCCACCTTCCTCGATGAGTACAAGCGAAGGGCATTCGGCCGCATCTATTCTTTCCGTGACGTGGTAGGGCTCCGCACCATCGCGATCTTGCGGATGCGCCACAAGATCCCCCTCCAAGAACTTCGCAGAGTGGGGAACTGGCTCCATCTTCGCCACTCTGAACCGTGGTCGTCTCTGTGCTTTGCCCTTGCGGGCCGCAAGGTCGTGTTCTTCGAACCCGGGACCAGCACTGCCGTTGAGCCGAAGGGTCATGGTCAAAAGCTGTTTAACATCGCGCTAGAACCAATCGCACATGAGATGCGCGGAGCGGCAGAGCAGCTGCGACAGCGCACCACGGATGAAGTCGGACGGATCGCGCGAAATCGCTATGTGGTGCACAACGCTTGGATTGTGGCCGGAACGCGCATTACGACGACGGCGATTTGGAATTATCACGAGGCTGGATATACGGCGACGGCGATCGTGGAAGAGTATCCTCGCCTAACGACGAAGGACGTTCGAGCAGCCATTAAGTTCGAGTGCCGACGTCGGCGGGATGTGGTCGAGTAGCTAGGCCATCCGGCTTCGCCCTCACAGATCCGTACGTGCGGCTTACCCGCATACGGCTCCTCGCGAAGGTCGACGTGGCGCTGAGCAAGTCATGGCAAACACGGATGAGTGATTCGGGGCGTCGGTAACGGAAATCGGTCGAGTAGCGCGTCGAACGCAACACCTGTGAGCCGTCGCTGACTCCGCCGGTACAGCGCGCGAAACCAGATCCGACGCACGTGATGCGCGAATGCCTGAAGCGCCCGGAAGTTGCTCGGCAACCCGAAATAGGCATAGTGACCGCGCAACACCTGACACAGCCATCGATGCTGATCGCGGACCGGTTCATGCCTTCGACGCTTCGCTTCGTCGTTCAGCGCCGAGAGTTTTCGTGTCACACGTTGTCGTTGCGTCTTCCGTTTTACGACAAAGCGACCGTCTCGCGTCCACCCGCAAAAATGGGTGAATCCGAGAAACGCGAACGTGCCGAGCCGACGCGCACCGCGTTGCTTGCCAGCCAACGCCGGTAGACGACCGAACTCAATCACCCGCGTCTTCTCGTCGTGGAGCTGGAGGCCGAAGTGTGCCAGCCGCTCCTGCAGATCAACGCGCATCTGCTGTGCATCCCGCGCCGTCTGAAAACTCATCACGAAGTCGTCGGCGTATCGCACGATGCTGACCCGCCCTCGCGCCACGCGTCGCCGCCAGCGATGAACCCACAGATCCAGCACGTAGTGCAGCACGACGTTCGCGAGCAGCGGGCTGATCCCCGCTCCTTGCGGCGTTCCAACTGTCGTCTCGTGCCACTCAACACCCGCCATCACACCGGCCCGCAACCACTGCGCAATCAGCCGCAGGACTCGCGGGTCGGCGATCCGGTGCGAGACCATTCGCAACAGCCATCCGTGGTCGACGGAGTCAAAGAACTTGCGAAGGTCTGCGTCGAGCACCCAGTTCACGTGCTGCGTCATCAGTGCCGTGTGCAACGCCGTCAGCGCTTGGTGCGGATTCCGTTTGGGACGAAACCCATAGGAGAATCCGAGGAAGTCGACTTCGTAGATGGCGTTGAGGACTTCGGCCACCGCCCCCTGCACGAGCTTATCCTCCAACGCAGGGACACCGAGCGGTCGCTGGCCGCCATCTGACTTTGGAATGAACACGCGCCGCACCGGGGTTGGTCGGTAGCGTCGCGTGTGGACCCGATCGCAGAGCGATTGGAGATTGCTCGTCAGCTCTCGCTCATACATCGCCACCGTGATCCCATCGATTCCTGCGCTCGCCTTCCGCTTCAGCCGCCGGAATGCGCGCGCCAAGGCTGCGACATCGACATGATGCAGCAGCGCCGTAAATCGAGCGCGCTTGTCATGCTGCGCTGCCTCACGTACCCGCTGAAGATGTGGCAACAGGGTGATCCGGCTCTGTGTCCGGACTCTGGCCCCCTTCCGCGGATTCCCTTCACGCCAGCCCCTTCCCTCCACACCCTCGGCCATCGCCGCGCCTTCGGCTGCTTCACGGGTACTACGGGCTGGTCCGACTTCCGACCTCAGCTCAGCGCCGCGCTCCGGTCGCCCCTCGCGCCGCGCCCCCATCGATGACCGATCGATGGCCCCGGTCGGATCTCCTGGTTCCCGACGAAAGCTCTTCATACGTGATGCCGCCACCCACCCCGCCGAAGCGAGACGACCTCGCATAACGGTCGCCCACATGCTGCCTTTAGTGTCGGGAAGCACCTCGGCCTTCGGAATATTCTAATTATCGAGGCTGTATACACGGCACCCCACATGACCCCTGTCCACGCTTCGAACCCCGCGTTACCGCGGCGCTCGCAAGACTCGGTACCGGCCTGCCCGCTACGGCGTTGGCCGGACGGGACTTTCACCCGCAGGCTTCCATCAGTTTCACCAGCGCACTCCCGGAGCTAGTTGAGAATCAGGCGATGGCTCGGGGGCATGTGTTCACGCAGCCTCTCGCCGCGCAGGCGTGATGTTCGCGTCGAGCGCCGCGATCAGCAAGGGCAACTGGTCGCAGCCTTTCACGCGGCGGAAGTTGGCTTCGGCCGCCCAGAGCGCGGCGGCGCACCAGCGCAGTTTCTGCTCGCTCGTCCGCCAGTGATCCACCCGGGCGGTGCGGGCCTCCACCCGCGCCATCACACTTTCGATCAGGTTCGTCGTCTTGAAACTGACGCCCAGCGCCGGAAACACGCCGAGCCGGTGCAGCGTCAGCGTTTCCTCGAGGCCTTCGGCCAAACTCGCCGCAGCCGACACGTTGCGGACGCGGAGTTCCCGGTGCAGGCGTTCGAGCGCGCGCTTCGCGGTCGCATACGCCCGCTGCGCGTAGGCCGTCTGCAGCTTGCGGCGCCACACGCCCTGTTCGCGCTTCGGCAGATAGCGCACCACGTTCTCCCGTTTGTGCCACTGGCAGCGTTGTACGTCGGCGCGCGCGCCGAAGACCTCGGCGACCGCTGCGCGCAAGCCCTTCGCGCCATCCAGCACGACGAGTAGGCGGCCCGTCGGTGCGACGCCGCGCTCGACCAGCGCCTGCAGGAACTGCGCGCACACGGCCTTGTTCTCCGTCGCCGTCTGCACGAGGCCCAGGATCCGCTTCTCCCCGGTCGTCGTGACGCCTAACGCAATCACCAGTTGATCGGCGGCGAACGTCTTGCCATCCACCACGAGGACCAGCCACGTCGCATCATCCAGCCGGCGCTCCTGCAGCCGTTGCAGCTCGCGGGCGCTGGCGCGCACGAAGCGGCGCGACACGCTCGCCCGCGCCAGGCCGAACGCGTCGGGCACCGCCTCGGCGGCCTGCGCGTACGCCCGCGTCGACAGCCCGCCAACGATCCGGCGGAAGAGGCCCGCGTCGACGGCGCGCGGCGTTTGCAACTGCGCATACGTCGCCAGCGGCAGCTCGCGCCCGGCCGTCTGATCACGCACCCGCGGCACTCGGATCGGGAGTTTCTGATCGGCGAGGTAGACGGAGCCCGCCTGCTGTCCCCACCGCACGATCCCGGGATGGGCGTCGTCGCGCGCATAGCGCGTCCCCGCCAGCGTGCGCACCTCCTGCGTCAACGCGTCCTCCACGGCGCGCAAGCCTAACGGGATCAATGCTTGAATCATCGCGACGGTCACCGCATCCGGATCGATCGCGTCGCCCGGCACGGCACGGTGCGCCGGTTCCTGCGACTGGCTCTTCTGGTCTCGTCCTCGTACTCTTGGCATGGGTGGTGTCCTCGGTGTGAGCAGCGGAAATCCTGGCTAGGGATCGACGCTCGAAGATCGAGGCACCACCTGATTTTTCAACTAGATCTGGGACTCATCCTTAAATGGGCACGAAAAGGTACGATGACCAAGAATGACGCTGTCGAAAACGATTCGGCGCGGGAGGTCCGCTCCGAAATCCTAGATGCCACCACAGTGCTCGCTGCCTCCGTCGTGAAGGAGAAGGCGAGAAAGTCGACAGACCTCGGACTACTTGAAATACTGGAATCGACCGTGCTCCGAGTCGACGCCGCGGACAATGCTTGGGAGAAGGCCGCCGAAGCGATAGGAAAGCTCGCGACTTCGCGCGCTGAGTTGCGGATGATGACGCCATGACAATCAAGCTTCAAGCAATTCGACTTCAAGGATTCCGCGCGTACCTGGTCCAGCAGAACTTCGACTTACGACCTGGAAAAAGCCTCGCAGTGTTCGCGCCGAATGCGAAGGGAAAGTCGAGCCTTGTCGATGCAATCGAGGTGTTCTTCTCGGAGAGTGGAAGCCTCGTCAAACTAGGCGCGAAGAAGTCGGATACGAAGGCGGGGCCGGAGGCTCTTGAACACGTTCTCGCCGACAAGAAGAAGATCACGCCGACGGTCCAACTCGTGTTCCGTGATCCACCGGCCGCCGAGTTCGGTGACGAACGACCGATCCGACGCCCTTCGGCACCGCGCTGCAAGATTGCAACCGACATCTGGAGTAGGTGCAAGCACGACTTTGTCATCCGAGGACACGAGTTGCGCTCTTTCGTCGAAATACAGACACCAGAGGAGCGCTACGTGGAGGTGTCCAAGTGGTTCGGGCTGACTCCACTTGTCACTTCGCAGAAATGTCTTCGTACGTTGCGGAGGAAGGTCACGGAGCTGACCAATGATCAACGAGTGCTGCAGGCTCGAGCCACGGACATCTCTAAGGCAACAGGTGGTGCGGTAACTAGCCTTTCAGAATCGGACATCCTGAAGTGGGTCAACAGCGTATTGCTTCCGGCTCTCGACAAGACGATCACGTTGGATTCCCTGTCGGAGGTTGACCCAAGCTATCTGCGGATCAAGGAGCAGAAGAAGATCGAGGACGACGCACTTGGAGTAACCGCGCTAGATGAACTACTGACGGCAATCAGGTCTGTCGCGGAAGAAAAGGATGGACAGGTCATCGGCCATGCGTCGGTTTTCAGTGCCGCCCTACGCGCGCTCAAGACCTCTCAGCAGCTGGAGAGTAAAGAACGGGCTGCCGCTGAGAAAAGCGTGTTTGCGAACGTGTGGACCGAAGCTGAGAAGATCCTCCTAAATGAGAAGTTAGAGCTAGATCAATGCCCGGTTTGCGACACGTCCTTTGGGAGTACGAGGCACGGCACGCGCAGCGACCTCGCTATCTTCGTTGGTGCCAACCTCAAACTTGTCGCAGCCTACAAGGATGCGCTGACGGCGCTCGCGCGGTCTCGGAAGGTGGCTCAGGAGGCGCATGTTCAGCTGAAAACCGCGACACAGTCATTGCGCGGTCTGCTTAAGGCCGGCAAGTATGACGAAGTGTTGGTCGACCTTCAGCCTTACCTCTCGACCATCGACAGTTGGAAGATTGGAGATGCTTTTCCTGATGACGCGGCTGCGGTCCGGATACTGAAGGCCTTGGCTGACAAGGTGGCGGATACGGCGCGAGCAATTCGACAGCGCCAGGGTGAAGCCACCTTCGCGGGCGCCGTCGTGAAACTCAATGAACTGCGACGCATTGCGAACAGCATTCGTCAAGCAAAGCTGGAACGCGAGGAACTCCTTAAGATCAGCGAAGGACTCGAGGGCACTGTCCAACGGATCGACGAATACATCGCTGCCCACGTCGCGACACTCCTAGGCGGGCTGCGGGATGAGATCAACAATGTGTTCGCAAAAATTCAGGGTCCGTCTGGCGTGGCGGTTACGGTTGGACTTGAACCTCCGGATCCAGAGGCGAAGGGGAAGCTAAAGCTTGGCCTGGTGATCGACTTTGCGGACAACCGAAAAAATGTCAATCCGTCGGGCTATCTGAGCGATTCTCAGGTGCACACAATCGCATTGAGCCTTCGACTTGCCGCCATCAAACTTTTCAACCCCTCGTTCCCATTCGTTGTTTTAGACGACATCGTCACGTCATATGATGCCGAACATCGGAAGGCACTTGCATCAATGATGGCCGAGGACTTTGCAGGCTTCCAATTCATCCTTGTCACGCACGATGAACGCTTCTTTCGGTACTTGAAGGACCAGATGCCAGCGGCGGACTGGATCTTCCGGCAAATTACTGCAATCGAGAAGGAGTTCGGTCCGAGATACATCGATCATAAAGTGGCAGACGAAGTCATCGAATCAAAGTTGGCGAAAGGAGAACACGCTGCAAACGAGATCCGACAAGCGGAGGAGGAGTGGCTTCTGGCGAAGGCTCGAGAGTTCGGCGTCAGTCTTCGGATTCGCGATGTCGATAAGCCCTACTCGTTCGAACGCAGTGAGGTCGCTGCGGGACTCGCCTCGTTCTTGAAGAACATCAAGGTCGAGACACCGGTTTTGCCCGGGTTCGCTAACCCTCTATGGACCAGTCTACAAGCAGGAGAGGTGGAAAACTTCGGGAGCCATTTTCAAGACAATCCGAACGCGAGCGCTTCAGTTGGAGATGAGCAAAAGCGCTGGGAGGAGTTCAAGAACTTCAGAAGCCTCTTCCGCTGTCAGTGCGGGAGTGCGCGATACAAGAGACCGAGGGTGGGAGTAACTAAGCCGCTATGCAATAAATGCGAGACTCCTTTCGCGTTCTCAACCAACCCTACAGAAACTCCGGGAGTCTCGACGTAGGTGATTGCACCCTACCTCTCGCTTGACTGCTGGCGGGCTCGCGGAGACGGCTGAAGCGCCTGAGGTGCGCCCCTGCCTAACGAGTTTTGGTGCTGACGGTCACGTTTTGTAGGCCGCTGCTTCTCGGCCACATTTTCTAAAGTTCCTGGATCACTTGCTGATGTTAATCGGGGCGCGCCGATCATCGTAGATTCGATTGTCTCCCCTTCCTGAGGCGTGACATGGCCTTGTACAAGTATCCGCAGTAGCTGAACACGAGCGATCACCAAGCCTTCGACACGGTCACCAGCCCAGGACACGCGACGCCACACTCGGGCATCTACCGTTGCGAGGGTTGCGGCAAAGAGATCGCGGCGAACGAGGGGTCCCCAATGCCGCCCCAGAATCATCACCAACACGCCACGGGACAGGGCGGTATCCGCTGGCGCCTGACCGTATACGCGCAGTGATCTTCCTCCACTTTGAAGGACTCCAGGGTTAGGCTTCTCTTAGCATCTCGCATTCCTTCGGCGCGGGACTGCGACGGGTGGACGACGAATGTCGGCGCTGCCGATTCCACCACATCTCGATATTCTCAAATAATGCGCTGCGGGGCGCCGCTGCGCGAGCGCCATGCACAACGCCTCGACTATAGGCGCCCGTTCGAGTGTGGTGGTGCATCGCCGAGCCGATCACGCGGCGCGCGGCGAGATCGCGCACCACGACACGGTGGAACCACCCCGCGCGCGATGTATGTGCGCTGTACATGATGGCGCTCGCTCACACGCGATGTCGCGCAGGAATCAGGCCGATGGCGAACTGGCGGTCGCGCAAATTCGGCACGATCGCATGCGCATGCCGCGCATAGGTCGTGGTGCGAGAGCGGCGTCGCCTTTCACGCCCAGCCGATCAAACTGCAACATCGTTGCGACGCATTTCTCGCTGCAGCGAATGTCGCGCGCACAGATCTTAGGATAAATAGTTCGTGCATGCGCGCACGGCTTTACGTCTGCCGACTGCGACGGTGAATCGCGCGGATGCGCACCGCCAGCTGCACGTTGACGGATCGGACACTCGGCACGTGTCCGCGCGACGCACAGTAGCCGGCTTCCGACGCCTAGAGCACTCTGTTCAGCGTCACGATCGTGTGCCATTGGCGCTGACGTTCGACAAACGTGCGATGAATGCGTGTCTCATCGGGATCCGTTGGCGAAGAAGGCTCGCGCTTCTCTTAGGATCCCGCGCTCCTCCTAGAGTTGCGGGACGTCGCGACGCACCTGACGGAGCTTTTCCTCCTGGCTCATCGACCGGGCGCGGCGAGCGATTCCCAGACTCGGTAGTGTGGGACTGGTGAACAGACGCCCCCACCATCGCAGCAGGACAGTACGGACCGCAGTTGCCGGGCAATGGTATTCGGGCTCCGGCTCCCCTTCACTCGTCGAACCGCTTCCCGCTCAAACTCCGTCGTGAAGTGCCGTCGGTCTTTCGTCGTCCCACATTTCCTCCCGAAGCTTGGTCGGGGCGTCAGAGCTGCCCACGAATTCGAGGGAAGATCAGAAGCAGCTCAGGAGACTCGTCACGGACTGTACGCACACACCGCACTAGGAGATCCACTAGTGTCTTAGCCAATAGCGTGAGTCCAACTTCCGAATGCAGCCAGAGCATCCCTTTTCACGGAGAAACTGCATTCATGAACACTCGCGCAGTTGGTCGCCCCGTCCTTCGTGCGTCCGCGCACGATTTGGCCAGCTCCTCCTGTCGTCGTCGCGCGGACATCGTTTCCCGCAGGAATCGTCTTCTTCCATGCGCGCTCGCGCTCCTTGGGCTGATGCTCGGCTGTCAAGAGCTGCCGCCGTCGCCCGTGTCAAAGAATGCTCCGGAAGTCACGCGAATCCTTTCGTCGGACGACGGGCTTCCTACCCTTGTGCGTGACGATGAATCGAGCTTCGCAGACCTGGCGCGGTCGGCGCCGAGTTCCGCTGGGTTCTTCCTGGATTCAGCTGGAACCGTCTCCGTTTGGGTACGCAATTCACTTGATGGTGCGGCCGCCCAAGCGAATATCCGCCGACAGCTTGTATCGGGCCGGATAGCACCTCGCGAGCGCGGAGTTCCTATCTCCCAAGTTCGCGTGCTTAACGCACGCTTCACGTTTAAGCAGTTGGCAACCCTCCGTGATTTGGCATTCGACAACGTGCTTGGAAGGGTGCGAGGAGTAAATAGTCTGGATTTGGATGAAAGACGAAATCGAGTCACGCTGGGATTAGATTCGAAAACCTTCGCGTCCGCGCGTGCGCAGGTAATCCCTCGAGTTCTCGCAGCAGGAGGTGACACGTCGGCGCTCGCGTTTGATTCGGTCGGCGCCTTTCGTGAAGATATGCTCGTAGTGCCTCCGGACTCGATCACTAACCAAAGCTCCGATCCCTTATTCGGCGGACTTGCCATTGCCCTCGAGTGGTCAGCTACGGACTACCATGCGTGCACGCTCGGTTTCGTAGCTCAGCGTAACTCGACTCTTGGACTTGTCTCCGCGTCCCATTGCACGAGCGGAATGTATGGACCAGACAACAATCCGGTTCATCAAACCGCGGGGCGACGGGTTGCAACCGAGACGGTGGATGCGTACGGGTATACCTGTGGATTCCTGAGCGAATGCCGAGGTGCAGACGCATTCTTCGCCCCCAGCAACAATGCTATCGGCATGGCGGTGGGACTAATCGCACGTACGACGTTCTCCAACGGCGGCGGTTTGAGTGGCGGAAATGGCTCCCGACTGATTGACCAAGCAAAGCCCTATTGGATGGTGACCGCCGAGGAAAACAACGACCTCTACGTTGGATCTGAGGTGCAAAAAGTTGGCATCACTACCGGCTGGACTCATGGTGCCATTAAAGCAACTTGCGTCGACTACTACCCTCGCAACAACTACTTGCTGAGATGTGGCTATGAAGCTTGGTACGTTGCCGACAAGGGCGATAGCGGGGGTCCCGTATTCCAGATCCTTGATTGGGTGTGCTCGTCCTGTGTGAAACTGGTCGGCATTCACAGTGGGAGGGAACAACCAGGTAACGACCAGGCAGTGTTTAGCAAACTGACTCGCATCAAATCGGATCTTGGAGGGACGTGGACAGTTCAGAGAGGATACTCTCTTTCGACTCCGACCGTGAGCGGTAGTATGGGCGCAAACTCGCACCCGTATCTTCAGTGGAACGCTGTCGCTGGGGCCACTCGGTATCAGGTCTACGCGACGTATTGGCAATACATCTGTAACGGACAATGGGGGTGCGAGTGGACCGCCCAGCAGACGAGTCCTGTGGGGCAGACCACGGGAACAAACTTCACTCATTCTGCTGCAGTGGTAACGTCGTACAGCGGCGGCGTCCAAGCAGAGTGGGAGTACTGGGTGATTGCCGAGTCAAACACGCAAATCTCCGCTCGAGGAGCGAGCGTCTACTTTCACCAGTAATGTTCGGCTACTAGCTGCAACGGCACCGCGAGGGCGCGCTCGGCGGACGTTTTCGCACCTCGTCGCAAGTCTTGTCGAGCGCGGACCGTTGACGCTCCTCGTATTATCCCCGTCGTCGTGCGCCCGGTTTGGTTTTCCCGTCAGGTGCGCTAAATCGTAGTCAGAGGTGAAATACCATGCCGATTGCCCTGGTCACTCTTATCGGCGTTCTCCCGTCGCTGATTGCACTTCTCTTGGTGCCGGTAGCAGCGCACGGCCAGCGAACCGACATTCTCGTCGCGTCGCTCGATGTGGGGGTCGCGGCTGGACTGGGGGGAGGAGACTATCGCGCTCGCGAGGGCGTATTCGCGAACGCTATGGTTGAGAGGTTTGGAACTCCACATGCCCCATGGGTCTTCGCGATAGACGCCGGGGCGCAGGGTTTCCCAAGCGGTGGAGACGATTGCGAGCTAACGCCGCAGGGTGCGTGTAGGGCCGACTTCCCAATTTTTTACGCCCTCAGTTTGCGCGTAGGACGCCAGTGGGGAAATCGCCAGCGTGCCTTTGGAACAATCTCGGCGGGCCCGTCGGTGTTACATGCTGATGGGGGCGGCAGCGTGGCCGGGATATCGCTTCGAATTCAGCAAGGAACTCGACTGTGGGGGCCGCTTGTTGGGTCTCTGGTAGCAAGAAGTTCATTCATTCCTCGATACCGAGGTAGCACAATAACGCTCGGCGGCCTTGGCATCGGGATCTCGGCGCGACTGTGATCGGTTTCGTCTGCTAGGCTGGTGTCCATGCAGCCCGAGGGTCTCGGGAAGAAACGTCTGCGAAGCAACGTTCATCTTCGCCCTGAGCGAGCACGTACCAACGAACCGCCACCGTCGTGATTTGTGACACGGTTCTCCCGTCGGTGGAGAGAAATCCCTTTCGATGCCTGCTTGACTCCGCTCGAGTAGCCTCGCGCGAGAGTTCGCTGAAGTTCACGAATCGTTCCATGGCCGCGGTAGGCAGGGACTGCATGGAGAGGCTTGGAGGTGACTTAACGACCACGCGATTGCGGCGTCAGGACTCTCCATTTCAGGCGTCGCTGCTATGAAAGTCGTCACATCGTGCGCGTGTGACGGCTCGACTCGCGCCGACACTCACCTGCTTTATGGGATGACGATGTCGACAGCGGCGATTGCACGTATCCGTTTGCGGCGTCTGCCATACGCTGATCAAGCTTGACCATAGGCGACTAGGAGTGGCGGGTTAATTGATCGCAGATCGGCTGTAGAGCTTGTTCCGTTAGGCACGCGGATGCGCTTTTCGATACACCTGCTTGAGACGCTCAACGCTGGTATGCGTGTAGATCTGGGTCGTTGAGATCGAGGCGTGTCCGAGTAGCTCCTGAACCGCTCGCAAATCAGCGCCGGCGTCGAGGAGATGGGTGGCGAAGGTGTGGCGCAACGAGTGCGTCGAAAGCCCCGCATCCTCGTCGATCTGGTTGAGAAACTTGGTGACAACGAGCTGCACGCCACGCACGGAAAGACGTTTCCCTGTGCGGCTCAGAAAAACGGCGGCGCGCTCCGCCTTACCTCCAACTGTCCGCAGCAGCTCATCCCGGCGCGACTC
>JBGAKW010000013.1:0-236666 GCA_044224185.1 Gemmatimonadaceae bacterium
GGCCCCCCGCTCGCCCGCGCAGGCGAGCGGGGGCGGCGGCGGCGCTGCTGGCCCCCAGGCAACATCCCGCGTCCCGCTCACCCGCCTCATCATCGTCACCGGCGTCAGCGGCGAAAAGCGGTACGCCGACCTCTACGCCGCGTGGGCCGGCGCGGTCTCGTCAGCTGCAACAACGCGCTTCGGGATGGCAGATTCGCTCGTCACCGTGCTGAGCGAAGACCCGACGCGCGCCGGTCTGCGCATCACGGGGCGAAGCTCCCGCGAAAACGTGCTGGGCGCCGTGGCCGCCGCGGTCCATGCGTCGCGCGCGGGCGATCGTATCGCCATCATCCTCTTCGGCCACGGCAACTCGCAAGACGACACGCCCAAACTCAATCTCCCTGGTCCCGACGTGACTGCTGCGGAATTCGCGACGGCGCTCCGGGGGAGCGATGCGCTGTCCATACTTTTTGTGAACACGGCGAGCGCGAGCGGCGACTTCGTGAAGCAGCTAAGTGCGCCGAATCGTATCGTCGTCACAGCCACGCGCTCGGCGCGCGAGCAGAATGAGACGACGTTCCCGCAATTCTTCGTTGGGGCGCTGACCTCGAACCTCGGCGATACTGACAAGGACGGGCGAGTGAGCGTGCTCGAGGCGTTTACGTATGCGCGGCGCGAGGTCGAGAAGACATTCGAACAGGGAAATCGCATCGCCACGGAGCACGCCATTCTCGACGATGATGGAGACGGCATCGCGCATGGCGAGGCGAGCGACAAAGGACCCGACGGTGTGCGCGCCCGATCGTTCTTTCTCGAACCGTTAGGCGGTCTGAGCGCCGTCGCGTCGAGCGATCCGCGTGCGTCGCGCCTCCTGGATGAACGACGTATGCTCGAAGCACGGATCGATTCACTACGCGCGCGCCGCGCGAGCATGTCCGAGGGTGACTACCAGAGAGCGCTGGAGCCATTGATGCTCGACCTCGCCGAGAAGACGCGGGCGCTCAAGGCGCTCGAAGGGAAGAAGCCGTGAGAATTGGCGCGTGCATCGGTCTCGTCTGTGCGTTGTTAGGCATCGCGCCAATGGCGTGTGCGCAGGACCGTCGGGCCACGGCGCCTGCGGACAACGCTGTCGAGGCGTATCGCACCGGGAAATACGATGACGCGATTGCAGCGGCCGAGCGAACACTGCGCAGCGACAGCGCGAATGCTGCGGCCGGTGAGATCCTCCTGCGGTCGCTGACTGACGTCGGCAAGTATGCCGAAGCTGTGACGAAGGGTGAAGCGCTGGCGGGAAAACAAAGCGCGTCGATTGGCAACGCGTTAGGCGACGCCTTTCGGGCACGCGGGTCGTTAGGCGACGCGCAGCGTGCGTACGAACGGTCTCTGCTCGGGCGAGATTCGCTGACGGCGAAACTCAATCTTGCGCGGTTGGCGTTCGATCGTGGCGATCGCGACGTGGCCAGCCGTACCTTCGATCAGTTTATCGACATCTATAACCGCCAGCGTCGCACAATGTCGGCGCGCGACCTGCGCGCGGTCGCCGTGGCGGTTCGTTATTTGGGACGCAACGATCCGCAGCTCTTCAAAGATGCGCTGCGCGCGTTCGACGAGGCCATCAGCGCGGACCCTAACGACTTGGAGCCGAAAGTCGAACTCGGTGCCCTCTTCCTGGACAAGTTCAATAGTTCTGAGGCTCGAAAGACGTTCGAGAGCGTGCTGCAGCGCAATCCGCGACATCCGCGCGCACTCCTCGGCATGGCGCGGGTGCGTTACTTCGATGGACAAGGCGACGCATCGGAGTTCGTGAAACGCTCACTGGAGGTCAATCCCAGTGACGCGGAAGCGCGTGCCTTCTCGGCACAGCTCCTGATCGACGTGGAGCGATATGCGGATGCCGCCAACGAGGCGATTCGAGGGCTTGCCGCCGATACCTCGGCGCCGGCGCCATTGGTTGCGCTGGCCGCGGCTCGATTCCTTTCGGGCGATACGTCGAACTTTGCGCGGGCGCTCGCGCGCGCGCACTCGCGCCTGGTAGGATCGGCCGACGCCGAAATCGTCCTCGCCGACGTAGCTGCACGCAATCGTTTGTATCGGCAGGCCGCCGACTTCGCCGCACAGGGTGTTGCCCGCGACGCGCGCGCGTCACGCGCCCTGGCGTTGCTCGGAATCAACCAGCTGCGCATCGGACAGATCGCGGAAGGAAAGCGGCACCTCGACAGCGCCTTCGTGCAGGATCCGTATGACGTCTGGGCGAAAAACACGCTGGACCTGCTCGATACGTTCAAGGATTACAGCGAGGTCACGACACCGCGATTCGTCATTGCCGCGGAGAAGAAAGACGCGCCGCTCCTTGAGCTGTACGTTGGGCCGTTGGCAGAACAGGCGTACGATTCATTGGCGGCGCGTTATGGCTTCAAGCCACAAACGCCAGTGCGCGTCGAGCTCTTTCGCTCGCATGCGGACTTTTCAGTTCGGACGGTCGGCTTGGCAGGACTCGGCGCGCTAGGCGTGAGTTTCGGCAACGTCGTCGCCATGGACTCGCCGGCAGCGCGAAAGGTTGGCGAGTTCAACTGGGGGTCGACGCTCTGGCACGAGCTCGCGCATACGTTCACGTTAGGCATGAGCGGCAACAAGGTACCGCGCTGGGTTTCGGAGGGATTGTCGGTCTACGAAGAGCGTCGGGCGCGGAAGGGGTGGGGGACCGACGTGACTCCTGCGTTCATCGCCGCTTACGAGGGGAAGCTGCTGCGTCCGCCGTCGCGGATGAACGATGGGTTCATGCGCCCGCGCTTCGGTGAAGAGGTCGTGCTGTCGTATTACCAGGCGTCGCTGGTGTGCGAGATGATCGAGCGCGAGAAGGGCATTGCCGGAATTCGCGCGCTCCTCACGGCGTACGGTCGCGGAGCAACGACGGAGTCCGCGGTGCGCGACGTGCTGGGCTACGACCTGTCGACGCTCGACCAGAAGTTTGACGTTTTCGTGCGTGATCGATTCGCCCGCGAATTCACGTCGGTGGAGCTGGACAAATCATCGAATGCAGCTAAGTCCTCTGATGAGGTGTCAGACGGAATCGAGTGGAGCGGGACGTTTGCCGACGCGATGCGCGCCGCGACGGCGGCGGCCGAACGGCAGCAATGGGATGCGGCGATCAGCGAGTTGGAGAAGGCAAAGTCCCTCTTTCCGTCGTATGCTGGAGAGGACTCGCCGTATCGCACATTGTCCAAGATCCGGGCAACGCGCGGAGACAAGAATGGAGCTGAGCGGGAGCTTGCAGAGATGACGGCGCGCAATGAGTCCGCGTATGAGGCGAACCTCGAATTGGCAGAGCTGCAGCGCGCGCGTGGGGACACGCGTGGTGCCGCGGTTTCGCTCGAACGCGCGCTCTACGTCTCGCCTTTCGATGCGACCGTGCACTCCAAGCTCGCCGACGCCGCCAGCCGCAACGGCGACCACGCGACGACGATTCGTGAACGGCGCGCGGTGCTGGCGTTGGCCCCATCGGACCGCGTGGAGGCGATGTACCAGTTGGCGCAGGCGTATGCCGACGCCGGCGACAAGACATCGGCGCGGCGCGAAGTGCTCCGCACGCTCGATCTCGCACCGAACTTCGAGAAAGCGCAGACCCTTCTCTTATCGCTGAGGGAGGCGCGGCCATGAACAAGCCCATCAAGTGGTTGCTCGTACTCGGCGCAGTTCCCGCGCTCACGCTGGCGGCGCAGGGATTCGGCCGGCGCAATTCGCCCGGACGCGCCCCGAACGCCAACGTCACGTACGACGGACGCTTCGCGTTCGTGCGGGTGAAGTTCGAGCCGTCAAACGGCGGATGGGACCTCAAGTGGGATCACGACTATCCGCGTTCCGAGAATCACTTCATGAAGATTCTCGATGAGCTGACCACCATGCATCCGCACATGGATGGGAGCAACATCCTGAGTTTTTCGGATCCGGAGATCTTCAGATACCCATTCGCGTACGTGTCGGAGCCCGGCTTCTGGACGATGGATGACAAGGAGCTGGCCGGGTTGCAGGCGTACGTGAAGAAGGGCGGCTTCGTGATGTTTGATGATTTCGCGCAGAACCACTGGTACAACTTCCAAGCGCGGTGGATGCAGGCCTTTCCGAACCTCCGTCTGGTGAAGCTCGACAGGTCGCATCCCATCTTCGACTCGTTTTTTCACATCGAGTCCATCGAGATGTCGCATCCATACTACGGCTTGAAGTCGGAGTTCTGGGGCGCCTACGAAGACAACGATCCCGCCAAGCGACTGGTGATGATCGCGAACTACAACAACGATATCGGTGACTACATGGAGTGGTCGGATGAAGGATTCTTCTCCATCTCGCTCTCCAACGAGGCGTACAAGCTGGCGGTGAACTACGTCGTGTACGCGATGACGCACTGATCGGCGGCGCCATGAACTCGTTCCCGTGCCTAACGAATTTCGCACTTCACATTTCGACGCACAGACCCAAGGACTCGCGTGACCATCACAGCACCTGACGGCGTCGCGCTCGCAGCGGCCGACGACCTCGCATTGGCCAACCGTTTGCGCGACGGGCGCGCGCAGATCATGACGGAACTCCGCAAGCTCATCGTTGGGCAGGAGGACGTCATCGACCAAGCGCTCACCGCACTCTTCGCCGGGGGCAACTGCCTCATCGTCGGTGTGCCGGGGCTCGCGAAGACGCTCCTCATCTACACCCTGGCGCAGGTCCTCGACCTCAAGTTCAATCGCATCCAGTTCACGCCGGACCTGATGCCGTCGGACATCACCGGCACGGACATCATTCAGGAAGATCCGGAGACGGGGCGACGGCGAATGGCCTTCGTCCCCGGACCCGTCTTTGCCAACATCGTGCTGGCCGACGAGATCAATCGCACGCCGCCCAAGACGCAGTCGGCGCTGCTTGAAGCGATGCAGGAGCATCGCGTGACGGTGCAAGGGAGAACGTACAAGCTCGATGAACCATTCTTCGTCTTCGCGACGCAGAATCCGATCGAACTCGAAGGGACGTATCCACTCCCGGAAGCACAGCTCGACCGCTTCATGTTCCAGGTCATCATCGACTACCTGGGAGAAGACGAAGAACTCAAAGTGGTGCAGACCACGACGTCGATCCAGAATCACCAGTTCAAGCACGCTATCACTGGTCCGGATATCGTCGCGTTCCAGCGTCTCGTTAGGCGTGTGCCAGTCGCGGACTCGGTCGCGCGCTTTGCCGTGCATCTTGCCCGGGCAAGCCGCCCCACCTCGCCGACCGCGCCTGACTTCATCAAGAAGTGGGTGTCGTATGGCGCGTCGACTCGCGCGGCTCAGTACCTCGTCCTGGGCGGAAAGGCGCGTGCGCTCATGAATGGGCGATATCACGTTTCCTTCGACGATATCAAGGCGCTCGCGCTCCCGGTCCTCAGGCATCGCATTCTCACCAACTTTCACGCGCAGTCCGAACGCGTGACGACGGATCAGATCATCGCGAAGTTGGTCGAGGCGGTGCCGCTACCCAAGGCGAGGCTGTAGCGATGACGGCGCCCGGACGTCCCAGCACCACGAGCGACGCGGCCTCCAGCGGCGCCGTACCGGGCGCGCGTTTCATCGATCCCGCGGCACTGGCGCGAATCAAGGATCTCGAGCTGGTGGCGCGCTGGGTGGTCGAGGGGTTCATCTCCGGACTCCATCGCTCTCCTCATTTAGGTTATTCCACGGACTTCGCCGAACATCGCCAGTATGTGCCGGGCGATGACATTCGGCACATCGACTGGCGCGTGTTCGCGCGGACCGAACGCTACTTCTTGAAAGAGTTCGAGGCCGACACGAACACGAATTTTACGGTCGCCCTCGATGTCTCCACGTCGATGGGATACGGCTCCGGGGCGCTCACCAAGCTGGAATACGCGAAGTACCTGGCGGCATGCCTCACGTATTTTTCCAGCCAGCAACGCGATCGCGTCGGCTTCATGTCGTTCGATGACGACGTGCGTGACATCGTTCCGCCCTCCGCCAAGCACCTGCAGCAGGTCCTGCACTCGCTCGACCGCGCACAGGCACTCGGCAAGGGAGAGTTAGGGCGTCCGCTCGCGAAGTTGGCCGAGTCGCAGCGCCGGCGCGGCTTCGTGCTCGTGATCTCCGACTTGTACGAAACGCCCGAGCACGTCGTTCGGGCGCTCGCGCCGCTCCGCGATGCGGGACACGACGTCGTCGTGATGCACGTTCTCGATCCTGCCGAACGAACGTTCCCGTTTGATGATGCCGCAACCTTCGAAGACTCAGAGACGGGGAGCCGAGTGCCGGTGGTTCCGTCGCGCATGCGCGCAGGTTTTCAGAAGCGAGTGAGCGACCATTTGGATGAGATGGCGCGCCGAATGGGTGAGGCGCGCGTGGACTACACGCTCGTGGAAACGACGCAGCCCATCGACGCCACGCTCTTTGACTATCTGCTGCGGCGCGAACGGCTCCGCACGGTACGCTGAGGCCTTGCGATGAGCTTCGGATTCCTCGCACCACTCTTCGCCCTTGGGGTTCTAGGCGTCGCCGTTCCGCTCATCGTGCATCTCGTGCACAAGGAGCGAAAGGAGGCAATCGCCTTTCCGTCGCTGATGTTCGTGGAGAAGGCGCCCTACCAGCACTCGCGCCGCCAGCGCATTCGCGACTGGATTCTCTTTCTCGTTAGGGCGTTCGCCATCATCCTGTTGGCGGCGGCGTTCGCACGCCCGTATTTCGCGGCTCGAAGTCAGGTAGGGGCTGCGCTGGGCGGTGCGCGCGAAGTCGTGGTGTTGCTCGATCGGTCGTTCAGCATGCGATACGGTAGTCGCTGGCAAGCCGCGCGCGAGGCGGCCATGAAGTCGTTAGGCGCTACGGGCGAACGCGATCACTGGAACCTCATCCCGTTCGACACGCGGGCGTCGCTGGTGAACGACGCCACCGGTGACCGCGCGTCGCGGCGCGCGGCGCTCGATTCCGTGACCACCACGGATGCAGGGACTCGCCTGGCACCAGCGGTGGCGCTCGCGCGACGAATCCTGGGCGCCAGCACGCTCCCGCACAAAGAGTTGCTGATCGTTAGCGATTTTCAGCGCTCCTCGTGGGACTTGGGAGATGATGTGGAGATGCCTGTGGGAACAACGCTTTCGACGGTTGATGTCTCCGGGGGCGAAGTACGCGACAGGTCCGTGCGCGCGGTCGAAACGCGGCGCGAAGCCGTGGTGGGAAAGGCGCCCACTGCTGACGATCGTGTGGTGGTTGCCGCGCGCGTCGTCAACGTCGGCCCGGCAGCGAAAGGCGTAGGAATCGCGCTCGAGATCAACGGACGCGAGGTTGAGCGCAAACGTGTCGATCTTCCGGCAGACGGAGGTTCGACCGTCGCCTTTGCCCCGGTCCCCGTGGTTGCTGGCGGCGCACCGGCGCGCGTGGTGCTCGATGCCGACACCCTGCCTGGCGACGACGCACACTACTTCATCCTGGAGCGCTCGCCGACGGTCGGAGTGCTTCTCATCGACCACGTTGATTCCCCCGCCGATCGGGGACTCTTTGTAGCACGTGCGTTAGGCATCGGCGATCATCCGGCCTTCGATATACGGGCCGTGCGCAGCGATCGTGTGACCGCGCGCGATCTTGAGGGGCGATCGCTGGTCGTGCTCAATGATGCGGGACTGCCGCGAGGACTCGGTTCGGCAGCGCTCAGCACGTTCGTGCGAGCCGGGGGCGGGCTGCTGGTCGCGTTAGGCGAACATACCTCCGCCCGAGAGTGGCCGGCAGCGGGGAAGGAATTGCTTCCCGGCGACATCGGCAACGCGGTCGATCGACTTGGCGCGCAGGGCGCTGTGTTGGGCTATCTCGACCGAGCGCATCCGGCGCTCTCGGTCTTTGGAGCGTCACGCAGCGGCGACCTGTCGGTGGCGCGCTTCTTCCGATACCGCCAGCTGCAAGCGGCCGAGGGCGTGATGGCGCGCTTTGATGATGGTGCCCCGGCGCTGGTCGAGAAGCGACTCGGCGGCGGCCGAATCCTCATCTGGACAAGCGGGTTCGACGGATATTGGAACGATCTTCCGCGTCAGGCGGTCTTCCTTCCATTTCTCCATCAGCTGGCGCAGTATGCAGCGTCGTACCATGAACGGCGCGATGCGTGGCGGGTGGCCGAGGCCATCGACCTGCGCGAGGCGACCGCAGGGGGGGCGCGCGGCGAACGCGCGAGTCGAACGGATTCAACCGCGCGCTTCGCGGTGATCACTCCCAAAGGAGGGCGGATGTCCATTGGGGGCACGGAGAATCCGGGAGCACTCGAGGGACGCGAAGCCGGATTCTACGAGGTCCGCCCATCCGGAAAGCCTAACGAGCGGGCGCGCATCGTCGCCGTGAATGTGGCGACGCCAGAGATGGAATTCGCAACGTTCGACCCGCTTCGCCTAACGACGGCGCTCGGGCCGACGGGAGCGGCAGCGAACGCGGAGAGCGCGGCGGCCATCGATCCAGCCGCGGCGATCGCCGAGCACGAACGGGAACAATCCTTGTGGTGGTACATCGTGGTGGCAGTAGCGCTCCTTCTTCTCGCCGAGACGATCCTCGCGCGAAGAGTGACGCTTCGACGCACGCAGCTCAGCTAGGAGTCGACCATGGCCAGCGTCGCAGAACGAACTGTCGCGGACTCTCCGAACGTGCTCGCCTTGCAGCTTGTTCGTGCGCGTCGGCGTTGGCGAACCCGTCACGCCATCGTGGGTGCCGCCATCACACTCGCGACGCTCCTCGTGGCCCTGTGGGTCGCCGCCGTCGTCCTGGAGCAAGTGCGATTTACGCCAGCCAGTATTCGCGCCGCGCGATGGAGCGTCGCGTTGGTGACGGCGCTGGCCGCCGTGCGATGGCTGATCTGGCCCCTCCTTCGCTCAGTATCCGACGCGCGACTCGCGCTGTATCTCGAGGAGCGCATACCATCGTTAGGCGGCGCGGTGCTCAGCGCGGTCGAGGTGGATCGGGCGCACGCAACGGAGGAGACGCGCTCACCGCTCCTGATGCGCGGTCTGATCGCTGATGCAGCACGACGCTTGTCGCACGCTGCCGCCGTTCCCGCGCTCGAGCGCGACGGAATGCGTCGTGGCTTGGCCCTGATCGCCGTACTCCTTGCGTCAGCAGCCGCGCTCTTTTCGCTGGGACCAGCGTATTTACGCCAAACAGCACGCCTCGTGCTCCTCCCCTTCAGCGAAGCGGCAGCGGAGCCCGTCTACGCCATCGCGGTGACTCCAGGAAACGTGGTCGTCCCGCGAGGAGGCGACCTTCAGATCAGCGCCGCGCTCCAGGGATTCACCAGCGACGTCGTCGAACTCTCGCTTCGTCGCGGTAGCACCGGCCAGTGGGATCGCATTCCGATGGGAGTATCGAATGATTCGGTGCACTTCATCGCCCGCGTCTTTGATGTGGCCGACAACGCCGAATACTTCGTGGAGTCGAACGGCGTGCGGTCGGGAGTTTTCAAAGTCACGGTGCGAGATCTGCCGGCAGTTAGGCGGCTCGATGTCGAACTGAAGTTCCCGGCCTACACGGGGCTTGCGCCCGAGAAGCAGGAGGACGGCGGCGATATCGTCGCGGTGAAGGGAACGAACGCGACGATCAGCGTGCGGGCGACGCGCGCTGTGCGTGGCGGGCGGTTGATGGTCGACGGTGTGTCGCCGCTTGCACTCACGCGACTCGACGACTCGACGCTCTCGGCAACCGTTCGCATTCGCAAAGATGGTTTCTATCGCGTCGAACTCACCGCCGAAGACGGAACGGTCGTCGCCGGAAACGTCGACTACAACATTGACGCCCTCGAAGATCACGCACCCCAGGTCACGATACGCAAGCCGGGGCGCGACATCCGTCCGTCAAACGTCGAAGAGATCTTCATTGAAGGCGAAGCGAGCGACGACTACGGCGTTGGGCGGATGCAGTTGGTGTACTCGGTCAACGGTGGCGAGAAGAAAACGATCTCGCTCGCAGACGGAACCGGGCGCCACCCGAAAGAAATGACCGCCGGACACACGCTCTTTCTCGAAGAGTTGGCGCTGCAACCCGGAGACGTGATCTCGTACTACGTCGAGGCATGGGATGCCGACGCCGTCAGCGGCCCCAAGTCCGCGGCGAGCGACATGTACTTCATCACCATCCGTCCGTTCGATCGCGAGTACAAGCAGAATCAGCAGGCCGGCGGCGGTGGGGGTGGTCAGCAGCAGCAGAGCCCCAGCGAATTGATTGCGCAGCAGCGGGAAATCATCGCGGCGACATTCAAATCCAATCGCGACAAGGCGACGACGCCAGCGCAGCAGTTCCGTGAGAACGTGACGACCATTCACCTCGCACAGGGGCGCGTTCGCGAGCAGGTCATCGCGTTAGGCAACCAGCTGCAACGTCCGGCCGTGCAGGCGGCCGACACCGGCTTCAAGGTCATCGCCCAGCTCCTGCCCAAAGCCGTGGAGGAGATGCGGAAGGCTGAGGAGCAACTGGTTGGCCGCAAGCTCGATGATGCGCTTCCTCCCGAGCAGCGCGCGCTGCAGTACCTCGAGCGCGCCGAAGCCGTCTTCAAGGAAGTGCAGGTCAGCATGCAGAACGGTGGCGGCGGCGGTGGTGGCAATGCCTCGCAGGCAAGCGATCTCGCCGACCTGTTCGAACTCGAGACCGATAAGATGCGGAATCAGTACGAACAGGTACAACGCGGCGCACAGGAGCAGGCCAGCAAGGAAGTCGACGAAACACTGGAACGTCTGAAGCGCCTCGCGAGCCGTCAGCAGCAAGAGAACGAGCGGGCACGCCAGCGCGGGATGCCGGGGCAGCAGGGTGGTAGTGGCGGTGGGTCGCAGCGCCAGCTCGCGGAAGAAGCGGAGCAGCTCGCACGTCGTCTGGAGCGGCTCGCGCGCGAACAGAACTCGGCCGAGATGCAGCAGACGGCACGTTCGCTCCAGGAGGCCGCGGACCAAATGCGCAAGTCCGCGGCAAACGATGGAAAGCAGGGCTCGGGATCGGGCTCCGCGGCGCTCGATCGTATTGAAAATGCTCGGCGACTGCTCGAAGAAGGCAAAGAGGGAGGACTCGCCAAAGGGATGGAAGACGCGACCGAGCGCGCTCGACGGCTCGCCGAGCAGCAGCGTGAAGTGCAGCGCGACGTCGCCAAGCTCGGTGAAGGCGCCAACCGCGAGGAGCGTGAGCGCAAGCTCGAGTCGCAGAAAAACGCGATGGCCGGCGACGTGAAACGACTTGAAGAAGACCTCGACCGGATGGCGCGCGAGTCACGGCGCGAGCGTGCGGAGTCCGCACGCCGCCTCCAGGAAGCATCGCGTTCGATCCGTGAAGGGCGCATCGAGGACAAGATTCGTTTCTCGACTCGCACCATGCGCGGCGGATCGCCCGAATACGCGAAGTCGCTCGAAGCTCAGATCGGTGAAGATCTCGACTCCCTGCGGTCGCGAATCGCGAGCGCGGCGAACGTTGCCGCCAGCGACAGCAGCCAGCGCGCATCACGTGCGCTCGCGCAAGCGCGCGACCTCGTGCGCGGCCTTTCGTCGATCGATGACCGCATGCGCGAGCGGCAGCAGGCGAATGGACGCCGTGGTCTCGACCCCCGCTTGGGCGGACAAGGCGACTCGCTGTCCAACAAAAGCGCAAATTCCGGCGAGCGAGCCGGCGCCCAGGGATCGTTAGGCAGCCAGCAATCGGGGGGCGCCCGCGGGGCGAATCAGAAGGGCGCCAATGGCGCGCAGAACGGGCAATCAGGGCAAAGCGGCCAGGGAAGCGCGGGAGCGCAGAGTGGTGGCGCACGAGGCGGACAAGGTGATCAGCCCGGACAGGGAAGTGGTGCTCGAGGCGAACGCCCAGGGCAGGGAGGGGGGATGCTCCCCGCACCCTCCGGCGAGATGAGTGGCTCGGGACAAGGAGCTCCCTCGGGACGATTTTCCTCAGAAGAAGGACGGCAGTTCAGCCGAGAGTTGCGGGCGCAGCGCGAGGCCGCCGAAGCCTTGCGTCGGGAACTCCGGAAGGGGGGAGGGGGACGCACGAGCGCCGATCTTGATCGCCTCATCGCGCGCTTGCGCGACTTGGAGTCGGGACGCTCATTTGACGATCCCGAGGAACTGAATCGGCTGCGCGGTGCGGTGCTCGATGGCTTCAAGGAGTTCGAGTTCGCACTTCGACGCCAACTTGGGGAGAAGGAGCGCGACGGACCGGTACTTGGCGGGAGCGATGACGTCCCCGCCGGCTATCGCGATTTAGTCAGCGAGTATTTTCGTTCGCTCTCTCGCAAGCCGAAGAACTGATCGACAACTCTCATCCCCCCGTCATGTCGCACGTTCACGTGATTCGCACGTCGCGCCCCGATCAGTCGGAGTACCTGCCGTACTACGGGACGTACATCTCGCTCGTCCCAAGTGGTGACGTGGTCGAGACGCTTTCATCGCAGCAGGACATTACGCTGGCAATGCTGCGCGATCTGCCGGAAGACCAGGGTGGGATCCGCTACGCGCCAGGGAAGTGGAGCGTGCGCGAAGTGGTTGGACATCTCGCCGATTGCGAACGGATTTTCACGTATCGCGCACTTCGTTTCGCTCGCGGAGACGAGACCCCGCTCCCCGGCTTCGACGAAAATGCGTTCGTGACTCGCTCGCATCTCGACGCCCGTTCGCTACGCTCGTTATGCGATGAATACGAAGCCGTCAGACGCGCCTCCGTGCTTCTCTTCGCATCACTCGACGCAGACGAATGGATGCGACTTGGCGCCGCCAACAACGCGGCGATGAGTGTGCGCGCGTACGCATGGGTGTGCGCGGGACACGAGCTACACCACCGCGAGCTTCTGCGAACCCGTTATCTCCCACATGTCGCCTGAAGTGTGGATGCGTGGGGCGATCGAAGGGATCGCCCCGCAATTGCAGCCGGTCGCGCACTCCCTGATGCAGGTGCGAGAGGAGGTCGATGCGCTCGATCGCACGCTGACTTCGGCGGAGTTGCATCAGAAGCCATTCGGCGCTGCAAGTCTCGCGTTCCATCTCCGACACATGGCGGGGAGTCTTGGTCGCCTGCTCACGTATGCGCGCGGAGAGTCGCTGAACGAATTGCAGCTGCAGCAGCTCCGCGACGAGCCAAAGGTCACGGACGCAGGGCGTGACGACCTTGTAGCGGCGACGCTCGCGGCATTGGACAGCGCGCTGCTGGAAGTACGCGCGTGGTCCCAGCGCACCGGCGAGTTGTTCGCGGCGCGCGAGGTAGGGCGACAACGTCTCCCGTCGACGGTGATTGGGCTGCTCTTCCACGCCGCCGAGCACTCGCAGCGTCACGCCGGGCAAATCGCCACGACAACGCGCATCGTACTGGCCGCGCGCGGGCTTGCCTAACGCTGGATCCGGCTTCTGGATCGTGGAGGTATAACGGCGTCAGACAAACCACAAAAAGCTGTTGCGATTTCCTCACGCCTCATCGGTGCGGCGGACGCTAGATTGCAGTCGCTTCGTGCCCATAGCGCGAAGGCGCTCACTCGTCCCGGAGGCTCTTCATGTTCGTCCGTTCTCTTCTTTCGCCGTTGGTCGCCGGCATCATTGCCACCTGCACGTTTGCAACGGCGCTCGCGGCGCAGGATGCCAAGCCCAAACCACGCGAATTCAGCACCGACGTCGGCTTTGTGAATACCGCGGGTAACTCGAAGGTGACAACATTCAGTCTGCAGGAGCTGTTGGTGCTCCGCTCGGGCATCTGGGAGCATCACCAGAAGTTCGGGTCGATCTACGGAAGCATCGACGGCAAGGAGAGTTCGAACCTGCTCTTTGCGAATTGGCGCTCCGACATCGCGCTGAACAAGGTGCTCGCCGTCTACGGGCTCGCTGCGTTCGACCGAAATCCGTTCTCCGGCATTTCGCGACGCTTCGAAGAGTCGGCGGGTCTGGCGGCGAAGCTCCTGCAACGTCCTGCGGATCACTGGGACATGGAGATGGGTGTCTCCCTCAACCAGCAGCTCTCCACCGCCGACGTGAAGACGAACTTTGCCTCGCTCCATAGCGCGACGACGTTCAAGCACGACTTCACGAAGTCCGCGTATTTCCTGCAGTCAGCCGAGTTCCTGCCGTCCTTCAAGGTATCGCAGGACTATCGGTTGAATACCGAGTCGGCGCTCGTGGCGCCGTTGTCGACGCACGTGGCGATGAAGCTCTCGTACGTCGTTCGGTTCGATAATCTCCCGGAGCCCGGCAAGCAGAAGAGCGATCGCATTTTCACGAGCGGCCTGCAGTTCAACTGGTAGCGGAGGGCGATCAGCGGCGCTTGCGGCGGTTTCGCCCACCACGGCCGCGCGGTGACGCTGCGTGCTGCACCGATGGCGCACGCTCCGGGCCTAACGAGGCGGTCGCTTCGCGCGGGGTATCGTGCAGGCGCACGGCCTCGTTAGGCTTCGAACGCACGCGAAGGTTGATCATCTCGACCAGGAACGAGAAGGCCATCGCGAAGTACGTGTATCCCTTCGGGATATGACGCCCCAATCCCTCGGCGACGAGGTTCGTCCCGATGAGCACAAGAAAGGCGAGGGCGAGGATCTTGATCGTCGGATGACGGTCCACGAACGTCGCGATCGGCGTTGACGCCATCAGCATGATCACCAGCGCGATGACGTTCGCGCCAATCATGATCGACACCTGATCGACCATCCCGACGGCGGTAATGACCGAGTCGAGCGAGAACACGATGTCGATGAGCATGATCTGCACGACGACGGCGGTGAGCGAATTCCCCTTTTTCGCGCCGGCGGCGTCGTGCTCGTCACCTTCGAGCTTGTCGTGAATCTCGTACGTCGCTTTTCCGATCAGGAACAATCCGCCAATGAGCAGAATGAGCGATCGGCCACTGACGTCGATCTCGGCCACCGTAAAGAGAGGGGCGGTCAGCCTAACGATCCACGAGATCGAGAGCAGGAGAAGCACGCGCGTGAAGAACGCGCCGAGGAGGCCGAGGCGTCTCGCCCTGGCCTGCTCGTTGGCGACCAACCGAGACGACAGGATGGAAATGAAGATGATGTTGTCGATGCCGAGGACGATCTCGAGCACCGTCAGCGTCAACAGCCCAATCCATGCCTGTGGGTCGGAAATCCAATCCATGCGAAACGGCTCCTGCGGTGTGGTGTCTGAGTCTCGCCTGCACGAGACCGGGCGATAAGTTAGCGCGTGGTTTCAGGGACCGAGGAGATCGTGCGCGTCGCGGTCCACACAGGTATTCCTCAACGGCTCAGCCGCACGGTGGCAGCGGAACGCGCGTTGCCGGCATCTACGGCGTGAGATCCGATTGATACTGTTCGACAAACTCGAGAAAGCGGGAAACTTCCAGAATATCGCGACCGACAAAGCGGATGCTGTGTGACGTCGTGCGCTTCACAATCGACAGGTACGCGAGAATTTCCGGTACTCGGTAGTGCTTGAAGGCGAGATCGAGCGTGACGTTGCCGCGGAGCCCGTACGGCTTGGCCTGGGCGCGCTTTTCGACGCCGGCTTTCACTCGCTGCTCGATGAGGAGTTGCGCAGCTTTAGGGGTCATCGTCGCGGCGCTGTGGAATGAGATGGCCCGCTTCACCACCGCGCCCTCGACGGGTCCGGTGAATTTGCGTACTTCTTCGACGGCCGCGTCGTCACCGCTGATCGCGACAATCGGGACGCCAAAATAGCCGGCAATCGCCGCGTTCACTCCGCCTTCGGGTACCTCCACGCCATTCAACTGCACGCTGGTGAGCGTCGCGCTCGACATCGTATGTGCGCGAACGCCGTTCTGGTTCGCCGTCGATGCGTGATAGCCGATGAACACGGCCGCCGCGAATGATGAGTCGATGCCTTCCATCATCATCAGCGGGCGAGGCCACGAACGAATGATCGTCACATCTTCGGGAAACTGATCGATCAGCAGGTTCTGCCCGTTGCCATGCGAGTCGGAGACGACAATCTCCGTTGCGCCGGCGGCGCGGGCACCACGAATCGCGGCAAGCGCCTCGCCCGTCATGAACTGTCGCGCGCGCTCGTACTCAAACGCGCCCGGGCTGAGCTGGTCGGGCGACACGACTCCGGCAATCCCCTCCATGTCCACGGAGATGTAAACCTTCATTGGACGCTGCGCGGAGAGTGGCAGCGCCAGAATGGATGAAACGAAGAGAGCAGGGATGAAGCGAGCCACGCGAGTCATGATGGTGTGATGAAGGGTGACGGATCGCGAATCGTGCATCGTAAACGGCGTGCGCACAACCTCAGCGTGTGTTCTGGCAGCGCGCGCGACACGTTGCTCGCGATGCTGCACGACGTAGCTTTCGCGGCGCCGCGTTATTCCCCCTCACACATCACGCGAGAATGACAACAACTCCTGTCGATCTGAGTTTCCCGATTGGGAAGTTTACGCCGCCGAGTGAATACACCGACGCGTGGCGTAGTGAAGCCATCGATGCGTGGGCGTCTGCGCCGCAGGCACTGCGCCTCGCGGTGCAGGGGCTCGACGATTTGCAGCTTGATACGCCCTATCGCCCCGGCGGTTGGAGCGTCCGTCAGGTGGTGCACCACGTCCCCGATTCGCACCTCAACGCCTATACGCGCGTGAAACTTGCGCTCACCGAGCACATGCCGACGGTGCGCCCGTACGACGAAAACGAATGGTCGAAGCTCGATGACGTACGCACGACACCAATCGAGACCTCTCTCACGCTTCTCGAGGCGGTGCACGCTCGTCTCTTGAACGTTTTTCGCGCGATGAAACCCGAAGACTTCGCACGCCGTTACGTCCATCCCGAGTCGGGAGCGCACGATCTCAATTACCTGCTCGGGCAGTATGCATGGCACGGCGCACATCACGTGGCGCACATTACCGGGCTCAGAGCGCGGATGCAGTGGTAATTCCGTGGCGCGAGTCGACGACGCAGGCCCGTCGGCGCGCGCCTCGTGAAGGTCCGATTCGACACACCTAACGATTCTTCGCGTTCGTCCGCCTAACGACTCAGGGATTGCCCATGCGCCGACTTGTGTGGTTGCTGCCGCTTGCTCTCGTGCTGACGCTCGCCATGCGCAGCGCCCCGCCCATCGCCGACACGGTTGTCCTCGTCGTCCGTCACGCTGAGAAGGCCGGCTCGTCGGGTGATGTCCCGCTGTCGGGTGCCGGCGAAGATCGCGCGCGAGCGCTGGTCCCCATCGCGAAGACGGCGGGCGTCAGGGGTGTCATCACCACGCAATTTCTGCGCACCAAGCAGACCGGCGCCCCGGCCGCCCAGTCGTTAGGCATCACGCCCGTTGTCATCGGCGCGACCGCGTCGACGGCCGATCACGCGAAGGCCATCGCTGATACGATTCGCGCGCGCTTCGCCGGCCAGACGGTGCTCGTCGTTGGGCACAGTAATACGGTGCCGGCCATCGTCGCCGCCCTCGGCGGCCCACCGTCGCCCGACCTTTGCGACGATGAGTACGACGCACTGTTCACTGTCGTGGTACCGGCGAGTGGCAATACGCGTGTGATCAAGTCCCGCTACGGATCGCCCAGCGTCCTGTCAGACAAGTGCGCGGCGATGGCGAAGTAAGCGTGCCCTTCGCCTAATGCTTGTGTGCATCCTCGGCGGCGCGCGCCTTTGCTTCTGCCGTCGAGTCGATGTGCGACATCCCCGATTCCAACCGCTCGGCCAACGCGCGCGGCATGTCGGAGAGATGTTCGTGGATGATCACCCAGCGCCCCTGGCGTCGTTGCCAGATACTCGTCCACGCGCCGCCGATCACGTGTGGTGTCCCGAACTCCGTCCAGTGAGGAACCGTGTATTGGACGCTCATGGCAGCGCTCGAAGGACTCAGGACGTCGACGTGCATTGTTCCCCACGTCCAGGTCGCCCGCACCATGTTGCGCCCCACATTCTCCCAGAAGGACGAGACCGCCGACAGCAGTGAATCGCGGGTCGTGGTGATTCTCCCGGCCGTCGTCGAAATCACACGCCCGTTCGACGGATAGAGCGACATCATGTGCGAGACGACGTCACCTTTTGAGAGGTCGTACGCCCCCCTAACGAGCGAGCGCAGGGAGTCGGCGATGGCTGTGGAATCGGCGGCCGAAAGTGCGCCGACGGCGGGCGCCCCATCCGCAGCGCACGCTGCCGAGTAGAGTAGAAGCAGAGCAAGTGCTGCCAGGCGGGTGCTGATCAGGCGGGAGATCATGGGATCGGGATTGGCCGAACGTGCGGATGGACTTCGCGTGGATAAGTCTTGAGCCAGCTTCAAAGTGCAAGAAGAGGGGAAGGCCCGGTTGAGGTGTTTTGCCATTGTCGGAGCGATCCTCTCCAGCACAGTGTACACGTATCCGCTTGGCTGGCCCCCGACGTACTGGACGTGTCCCGCACGGAGGACACGAGATGTCGGCGGTCGTGGACAATCGCGCCAGGTTTTGTGTTATTCACTGGGAGGGTGATTTGGCCCACTCCATGCTTATTCGGTAGTTGCTACGGCTACACCTTTCAGCCATTCCATTCCCTTCGAGGCACAGATGCGGACTACGATTGCGAGACTAATCGTTCCGGTCGCGGCGATCGCGATGGCGTGCGCCAAGGGAGCGTCGTCGCCGGCGACGGTCAGCGACGATCTCCAGAAGGATCTGCAGGCGGCATCGGCCTCAAAGCTCGAGCTTGCGGGACAGAACGGCTACAAGCCGATGCGTTTTGTCTCGGAGATCGAACAGTCAAATGGCGCCGAGCCGGTCGTAGCCTCGCGCGTTCCCAGGCGTGTCGCTGCGAAGTCGGCCGGCCCCGCACCTGAGGAAAAGAGGTCGCCTACGCCGGAGCCGCGCGAAGATACGCAGGTGGCGCAAGCACCTGCGCCGCAAGCAGAGTCACCCGCACCGTCCACTGACGTGCCGTCGGTTCCGATCGTCGCACCTCGCCCAGCGCCTATGCCAGTGGACATGCCTGTCGCGAGCAGCGGCGGATCGGGTGGCTACGGCTCAGGTGGCGGAGTTGGCGATCGTGGGGAGGGACGCGGTGAGGGGATTGGCGGAATCATCGGCGTCGTAATTCGTGGTGGCGGCGTTGGCGTTGACCACTGCGACCCCCGTCCTCGGCGCGGACGTCATCCTTGGATCAATCCGTAAGTTGGTTGAACAAACCGATCGCCGAAGCGGGAGTGCCTAACGCACTCCCGCTTTTTGTTTGCCTTGCAGCTGCTACCAGTTGGTTCGGTCAACTCGGCGGGATGGTGAGTGTCACCTGGTCTCCCGGCGAAACGGTGATCTCCTCCGAGACGGCGACGCCGTTGCTCCCAATGGGATCCGCAATGAAGCGCAGCGACGATGCTCCGAAGACGTACTGCTTCGGGATGCGCAGCACTGCCGTGGAGTTGCCGGTGACCGTTCCCAGTCGGATACGCTGCGAACTCACGAGGAGGTAAATATCCCGATCGAGAAATCCCTGATTGACCACGCGCAACGTCGTCTGTGCATTGGGCGAGGTCTCGGGCCTCGCACGCGCGCCACCGCACGCGGTCAGCGCCAGAGCAAAGGAGGCGATGACAAAGTGCCGTCTGGTATGGTGCATATGACTGACTCCAAAGAGTGGGGATCGACGCTGCTCGTCGGCTGATCGTTCGGCGATACTTCGAGCGAGTCGGGACGCATCTCACTGGCGTGAGCATGTGATCTCGGGGCAGATTGCGCTCGCCTCCGCATCACGAACTCACTGAGAGCGAACCGCGTTTCCCCCCCCCCCGATACCTCACAAGATGGTTCAAAAAGACTATCCCGATCATCACGACGCCGAACTCGTCATCAAGCTGTACGAACTTCGTCGCGAAGTGACAATGCGCGAGTCTCGTGCCGCAATCGTTCGCGAATTTCTTCCGAAATCGTTTGACGAACTGATGGCCGTCGTCAAATCGGATCATCCGCTCAACACTCCCTTCCGGCAGGTTGGGAGTTATTGGGAGATGGTCTACGGCATGGCAAAGCACGGTGTGATACACGCCGAGTTCATGCTTGAGAGCAACGGGGAAGGAATGCTCCTGTTCACGCGCGTGGAGCCGTATCTCGAGCAGTATCGCGCGGCCGGCTTTCCGATGGGGTTTCGCAATGCGGAGTGGGTGGCGACGCAGACCGATCTGGGGCGTCGGCTTGCCGACCGGTTCCGGGCGCGGTTGCGGGCCCAACTCGCTGCAGCGGGAGGTCGTTAGGCATGGCGAAAAAGGAAGTGGCCTCACCGCAGCCGTTCGTCATCCGTCGGTCGGGCGTGCAGGGAAAGGGGGCGTTCGCCACGCGTGACATCGCGAGTGGAGAACGTGTCGCCGAGTATGTCGGCGAACGCATCAGCTGGAAGACGGCCGATGCGCGCTACGACGACACCCACATGAAGCGACACCACACGTTTCTCTTTTCGGTCACTGGACGCACTGTGATTGACGCAGCCGTCGGAGGCAACGACGCGCGATTCATCAATCACTCGTGCGATCCGAACTGCGAAGCGATCGACGATCACGGGCGAATCTTCATCGAAGCGATTCGTGACATCCCGGCGGGCCACGAGTTGTTCTACGACTACGCCTACGCGCGCGACAAGGACACGACGGAGGAAGACGAGAAGCTGTACGTCTGTTTGTGTGGATCGGCGAAGTGCCGAGGAACGATTCTCGAGGCGCCTAAAAAGACGCAGCAGCTCCCCGCACACCACTCGGCGGCGCGGCATCCGCACGAGCACGAGGTCACGACGCGCGGCGCGGCCAAGAAGAAGCGTTCCAGGTCTAACAAGAAACAGAGCGACGCGTCGCGCGCGCGAAGCAAGAAGCGCTCGTCCAAATGATGGTGAGTGCTCCCAACGAACGCGAGTTGGCCGACGGGAATGCGATGATGCATGCGCTCCTCGCGCAGGCGGTCGACTACGCGGGGTTGTTTCCTCCGGCTGCGCTTTCGATGGTCGCCGCTGTCCAGAACTACGCGCACTACCTGGCAGGGCAAGATGCGTGGGCGCTGGGGCGCTTTGTCGTTCCGGTGGCGCGGTTGCAGGAACTGGAGACGGCGGCTGCCGACGTTGCGCATGGCCCGAGGGCGTGGCGGATCTGCGCGCTGGCTGGCGCTGACGTCGCGGCCGATGCGCAGCGGGTCCAGGCATTCAACCGCGCGCCGCATTCGGCGATGCTCGTCGACGTGATTGAGACTCGGGCGCAGTCGTTAGGCGATGTGGCGGCGATTCACGATGCGTTTCGCGATTTCCAGGTGTATGTGGAAGTCGCGCTCGATGACGCTCTTCCCGATATGCTCTCCGCCATTGGAGACGCCGGGTTGCGCGCGAAGATCCGTACGGGCGGTGTCGTCCCCGAGGCGTTTCCATCGTCGTCCAGCGTCGCGCGCTTCATCCTGGAGTGCGTGCGCCTCGGCGTTCCGTTCAAGGCGACAGCAGGACTGCACCACCCCATTCGCGGCGAATATCCGCTGACATACGCGCCCGACAGCGTGCGCGGAATGATGTACGGATTCGTGAACGTCTTCTCCGCAACGGCCGCGGCCGTCCAAGGTGCCGATGAGGCGACAGTCGTTAGGCTCCTTGAGGCACGCGCGACCGATCGTCCGTTGCTGCATTCCGATGCGTTGCAGCTCGCGGGGGAGCGGATCCCCATCACGGCCATCACCGATGCGCGGCGCGGCCAGGTCGTCTCGTTCGGATCATGCTCCTTCCGCGAGCCGGTGGATGAGCTTCTGAACCTGGGGCGCGCGTAATGATCAACGAGACGCACGACGCGTCACTCCGCTCCTGGGTCGCAAGCGCCAACGACGCGGCAACCGACTTTCCGGTTCAGAACCTTCCGTACGGCGTCTTTCGCGTGGGACACTATGGGCGCTGGCGAGTGGGTGTGGCGATCGGTGAGATGGTGCTCGACGTCGCCGCCGCACTCGATGCGAAGCTGTTCGGCAACGAGTCGTTAGTCATCGCCGACTCGTGCCGTGAATCGTCGCTCAACGGGCTGATGGCGCGGACGCCGGAAGAGTGGGCCGTGCTGCGGCTGGCGCTCTCGCGCATGCTCCGCGAAGACACGGACGAAGGAGCGCGCGCCGCCGCCGTAGGAGAGACGATCCTGGTGTCGCAGCGCGACATCGAATCTCGCATTCCGATGACGGTGGGCGATTACACGGATTTCTACGCGTCGATCTATCACGCGACCAATGTCGGTTCGATGTTCCGTCCCGACGCGCCACTCCTCCCAAACTACAAGTGGGTCCCCATCGGTTATCACGGGCGCGCGTCATCGCTCGTGGTGAGCGGAACTCCCGTTAGGCGGCCGCTGGGGCAGGTGGGAACGGATGCCACCACTCCTCCCGTCGTCGGCCCTTCACGCCGGCTCGACTACGAAGCGGAAGTTGGTTTCGTGATCGGTGGCGGAAATTCGTTAGGCACGCCGATACCGATCGAAGAGGCGGCGCGCCATCTCTTCGGCATTGTGCTCCTCAACGACTGGTCGGCGCGCGATATCCAAGCATGGGAGTATCAACCGCTGGGACCGTTTCTCGCCAAGAACTTCGCCACGTCGTTGTCGCCCTGGGTGGTAACGATGGAAGCGCTGGCCCCATTTCGGTCGCCAGCGTTTGCCCGCCCCAGTGGAGATCCGTCGCCGCTGCCGTATCTCAGCAGCGACGTGGATCAGCGAGAAGGGGGCATCGACGCCACGATCGAAGTCCTGATTCGAAGCGCGAGGATGCGCGATGCCGGAATCACCGGGACGTGCGTCTCGTCGGGAAACCTCAGCGACATGTACTGGACGCCCGCACAGCTTGTTGCGCACCATGCCAGCAACGGTTGCAACCTGAACGCCGGCGATGTGCTGGGGAGTGGAACACTTTCTGGGGCAACCAGGGAATCGCGTGGATGTTTGCTTGAGCTGACGTGGCGCGGGAGCGAACCGCTCACGCTGTCGAATGGCGAGGAGCGCCGGTTCCTGGAAGACGGCGACGAGGTCGAGTTGCGCGCATTCTGTGAGCGCTCGGGTTTTCGCCGCATTGGATTGGGAAGTTGCCGAGGCGTTGTGCTCGGCGCCTAACGACAAAAGGAGATTGCATGCAGGCCATCTATACGGAGAAGGCGCCACGCCCAGGAGGGCACTACTCGCAGGGAATGGTGCACAACGGCGTCGTGTACGTCGCTGGTCAATTGCCCATGGTGCCCGGTGTCAAAGAGCATCACGTCGGGACAATGAGCGAACAAGTGGAGCAAACGCTGCGCAACGTCGAAGCGGTGCTCGTTGCAGCCGGAAGTGGTCTCGATCGGGTGTTGCAGATGACGATATACGTCAGCGACATCTCGTTGTGGGGCGAGGTGAACGAGACGTACACGCGCGTCATGGGCGAACATCGCCCTGCTCGCGCCGTCGTCCCGGTGAAAGATCTCCACTTCGGGTATCAGGTGGAAATTCAAGCGATTGCTGCGGTGAGTTGAACGCCTAACGG
The DNA here is from genome assembly GCA_044224185.1 of Gemmatimonadaceae bacterium. Lineage (GTDB taxonomy): Bacteria > Gemmatimonadota > Gemmatimonadetes > Gemmatimonadales > Gemmatimonadaceae > SCN-70-22. The sequence goes on from JBGAKW010000013.1 coordinate 23,391, forward strand.
GGAAATTGCTGCCATGACCATCGTAACACTCTTCTCGTCTGCGGCGTTGGTGACCAGCCTCGCGATCGCAAGCGCGGCACCTTCGCCTTCCGCTTCGCCTTCGTCAGCGACGGCGAGGGCATACGTCGACTCTGCATTTGACAAGCAGGAAGTGATGATCCCAATGCGCGACGGGGTCAAACTCTTCACGAAGATCTTCACGCCCAAGACCGCGGGCGAAGCGCTTCCATTCATGTTGATTCGGACGCCCTACGGCATCGATGGATATTCGTCGCCGAACATTGAACGGACGCTCGCCTTCCTGGTCAAGGACGGCTACATCTTCGTCGCACAGGATGCGCGCGGAAAGTTCAAATCCGAAGGCGAGTTCGTGATGCAACGCGCACCTAGGCGCAATCGCGCCGACCCCAAGGCGATCGACGAGAGCACCGACGCGTACGACACCATCGAGTGGCTCATCAAGAACGTGCCGAATAACAACGGGCGCGTGGGGATGACCGGCGTCTCATATCCAGGGTGGCTTGCCGCGATGGCGATGCTCGACCCGCATCCGGCGTTGCGCGCGGTATCGCCGCAAGCATCGCCCGCCGACATGTGGAAAGGCGACGACTTCCACCACAATGGCGCATTCCGCCTGAGTTACGGCTTCGAGTACGCGACGATGATGGAGTCGGGAAAGGACGTGCAGCCGTTCAAGATGGACAACTACGATACGTACGAGTGGTATCTCAAGCTTGGCTCGCTCGCCAACGTCAACAAGAAGCTGCTGAACGGGAAGATCCCGACCTGGAACGATTTCTCAAAGCGTCCGGACTACGACGAGTTCTGGCAGCGCCAGGCGATGAAAGGGTATCTGACGAAGGTCAACGTCCCGACGCTGAATGTGGCGGGGTGGTGGGACCAGGAGGACTTCTATGGCCCCGTCACCATCTATCGTGAGTTGGAGAAACACGACACGAACAACCAGAACTTCCTCGTCGTTGGGCCGTGGAACCACGGGGGGTGGATGGGCGGCGAGGGATCGTCGTTAGGCAACATTCAGTTCGGCCAGCCGACGGCGCAGTTCTTCCGCGATTCGGTGATGGGGCCGTTCTTCAACTTCTATCTCCACGATCGCGGCAAGATCTCGCTCCCCGAGGCACTCGTCTTCGAGGCTGGCGCGAATGTGTGGAAGCGCTACGATGCGTGGCCCCCCAAGACCAATGTTTCGGCACGCGCGCTCTACATGCGCGAGGGCGGAGCACTCGGCTGGGAGCCTCCCACCAGCACGGGGCCCAACGCGTACGATTCATATGTGTCCGATCCCGCGCATCCCGTTCCCTATCGCCAGCGTCCCGTGCAGATGACCTACGGGCCGGGGTCCACATGGTCGCGCTGGCTCACGGAAGACCAGCGATTTGTCCATAATCGCCCCGATGTCGCGAGCTGGGAGCTTCCCACACTCACCGAAGACCTAACGATTGCGGGCGACTTGCCGGTGACGTTGCACGTGGCGACGTCCGGCACAGACGCCGACTGGATCGTGAAGCTCATCGACGTGTACCCCGACACCGGGCTGAGCGACATCAAGATGAACGGCTATCAGTTCATGGTTGCCAACGACGTCTTCCGCGGGCGCTATCGCAAGGGAGATACGAAATCGGTGCCCATGGTGCCTAACCAGCCAGACCAGGTGACGATCGACCTGCACACGCAGGCCTACACGTTCAAGAAAGGGCACAAGGTGATGATCCAGGTGCAGAGCACCTGGTTCCCGTTGATCGATCGCAATCCACAGACCTTTGTCCCGAACATCTTCGAGGCGAAGGAGAGCGACTTCAAGATCGCGACGCAGCGTGTCTATCGCTCCAAGACGCTCCCGTCGAAGATCGTGCTTCCGGTGGTGACGCCGAAAGTCGTCCCGTAAGCCATCGTCGCAACCGTGTGGTCACAACGCAAAGAGAAGGGGGGGGGGGGCGTACCATTGCCTTCGCGAAGCCGGAGCACGACACCAGCGTCGCTCCGGGCATCATGCGCTCGAAGTCATAGGTGACGCGCTTCTGCGCGATCGTCTTCTCAAGCGAGGTGATGATCAACTCCGCGGCCTCCGTCCACCCCATGTAGCGGAACATCATCTCGCCGGAGAGGATCACGGATCCGGGGTTCACCTTGTCCTGATCGGCGTACTTGGGCGCCGTGCCGTGCGTTGCCTCGAAGACGGCGTGGCCGGTGATGTAGTTGATGTTGGCGCCCGGCGCGATGCCAATGCCCCCGACCTGCGCCGCCAATGCATCAGAGATGTAGTCACCATTGAGGTTTGGCGTCGCGATCACGCCGTACTCCTTGGGCCGGGTGAGGATCTGCTGCAGGAACGCGTCGGCAATCACGTCCTTGATGACGATCCCGTTAGGCAGCTTGCACCACGGGCCACCATCGATCTCAACGGCGCTGTACTCCTGCTTGGCCAGTTCGTAACCCCAATCGCGGAATGCGCCTTCGGTGAACTTCATGATGTTGCCCTTGTGCACCAGCGTCACGCTCGTGAACCCGTACTGAATTGCGTAGGCAATCGCCGAGCGAACGAGACGCTTGGTGCCTTCTTCCGAGATCGGTTTGATGCCGATACCACTCGTCTCGGGAAAGCGGATCTTCTTGACTCCCATTTCCTTCTGCAAAAAGGCGATGACCTTCTGCGCTTCGGGCGTTTTCGCGAACCACTCGATTCCGGCGTAGATGTCCTCGGTATTCTCGCGGAAGATTGTCATGTTCACGTCTTCCGGACGCTTCACCGGCGACGGCACGCCGGGGAAGTACACCACCGGTCGCACGCAGGCATACAGGTCGAGTTGCTGACGAAGTGCGACGTTGAGCGAGCGAATGCCGCCACCCACGGGTGTGCCCAGCGGGCCTTTGATCGCGACGAGATGATGCTGAATCGCGGCCAGCGTGTCGTCGGGGAGATACGAGTCGAATTTCGCTTTCGACTTTTCGCCGGCGAAGACTTCGAACCAGGCGATTGCTCGCTTGCCACCATACGCCTTGGCCACCGCCGCGTCGAAGACAAGTTGCGACGCGCGCCAGATGTCGGGTCCTGTTCCATCACCTTCGATAAACGGAATGATGGGGCGATCTGGAACGCTGAGCGTTCCCGCATTCATCGTGATCGTATCGCCGCTGGGAGGCGTGAGTGTGGAATAACTCGGGGCGCTCGACATGGGTGCGCTCGTATGGGACGAAGGTGAAGTCGCCGCGGCCATCACAGCACGGCGCGCGCGAAAGCTAGTGGGCAACGCTGCGCCGTCCAATCGCCGACACGGCTGTCGCATCTCTCCCTCGCGTACATCCCGAGCGCTCAACAAATTGCTCGTCGCTCGCATCTCTTCTCACTCAGCCACCTCGCAATGACGCACGACCTCTCCGGGAAAATTGCTCTGGTCACGGGCGCGACGCGCGGCATTGGCCACGCAATCGCACACGACCTCGCTGCCAACGGCGCGACTGTCATCGTCAGTTCCCGCAAGGAGGGTGCGGTAACGTCGACCGTCGCCTCGATTGTTGGGCGAGGAGGGAAGGCGTTCGGGATCGCGGCGAACGTGGGGCGGCCAGACGAGGCGCACGCTCTCGTGACCCGCACCATCGACGAATGGGGCGGCGTCGACATCCTCGTGAACAATGCGGCAGTGAATCCTGTCTTTGGCCCCGTTGAAAACACCAGCATCGAAGCGTTCAACAAGATCATCGAAGTCAATCTTCGCGCGCCGTTCGAGATTGCGAAGCTCGCGCTGCCGTCGTTCACGGCGCGCGGCGGGGGAGCCATCGTCAACATCTCGTCAATCGGCGGCGTCTCTCCGGAGCGCGGCCTCGGCATTTACAGCGTGAGTAAGGCGGCACTCATCAGCCTCACGCAGGTGATGGCGCGCGAGTGGGGGAAGTATGGCGTGCGCGCCAACGCCATTTGCCCCGGCTTCATCAAGACCGACTTTTCGCAGGTGCTCTGGTCGAATGACGCCATCATGTCGCAGGTGATAGGCTCGCAGCCGATTGCGCGCATTGGCGAACCTCAGGATGTCGCGTCGCTCGCACTATTCCTCGTCTCCAATGAAGCGTCGTTCTGCACGGGCGGCGTCTACATGGTCGACGGCGGCTATACCGTCTAGCGGATTCGCCCCAGTAACAATGCCTAACGACTCTGCGGTACGCGAACGCACGCGCGCGTTTGTCGACGAAGTGCTCCTTCCCCTGGAGCATCGTTTCCTCAACGAGGCGTGGCGCGACGTTTTTCCTGCGCTCGAAGCGGCGCGCGCGGAAGCCAAGCGCCGCGCGCTGTGGACACCGCATCTTCCGCCTGCACTCGGTGGTTTGGGGTTATCGTTGCACGAGTTTGCGGGCGTCAGTCTCGAGTTGGGGCGCACGCCCATCGGGCATTACGCGCTCAATTGCCAGGCTCCCGACATCGGGAACATGGAGTTGCTCCATGCGCATGGGAGCCACGAGCAGCACGAGCGCTGGCTCGCGCCGCTCGCTCGTGGCGAAATCCGCTCATGCTTTGCGATGACGGAGCCGGAGCGCGCGGGCTCCAATCCAGTCTGGCTCGATGCGACGGCGGCGCGCGAAGGCGACGAGTATGTCATCGTCGGGCACAAGTGGTTCACATCTGCAGCTGACGGCGCCGCCTTCGCGGTGGTGATGGCAGTCACGGATCCCAACGCTGCCCCCCACAAGCGCGCCAGCCAGATCATTGTCCCCACGTCCACGCCCGGGTTCTCGCTCGTGCGAAACATCAAGGTCATGGGCGACGCGGGCGAAGGGTATGCAACGCACGGCGAGGTACGCTTCGAAGCGTGCCGCGTCAGTGTCGCCAACCTCATCGGTGAAGAAGGGGAGGGATTTGCACTCGCGCAGGAACGCCTCGGACCTGGGCGCATTCACCATTGCATGCGTTGGATGGGGATCTGCGAACGCGCGCTCGACCTCACCTGTCGCCGGGCCGCGTCGCGCGAAATTGCGCCCGGCGTCGTACTGGGCACTAAGCAAAGTGTGCAGCACATGATCGCCGAGTCGCGCGCCGAGATCGACGCGGCGCGCCTGCTGATTCTCGACTGTGCGTCGCAGATCGATGCGGCGGGGGCATCAGCCGCGCGCGAATCGGTGTCGGCCATCAAGTTCTTTGCCGCCGGCGTACTGCAACGCGTGCTCGATCGCGCCATTCAGGTGCATGGCGCGTTAGGCATGACCGACGATACGCCGCTCGCGTACTGGTACCGGCATGAGCGAGCGGCGCGCATTTACGATGGCGCGGATGAAGTGCACAAGTCGGTCGTGGCGCGCCGGATCCTCAAGCGTTACGGCGTTTCCATTCGTGAGTGACGCAGGCGATGCCGGTCACGACGCCTCACCATCGGCGCCGCCCAACGTCGACGTGGCCGACGCCGCATCCACGGTGCGGCAGGGAGAGGAACTCGACGCCGAGGCGCTCGCCGGCTTTCTGAAGACGGTCGGATTCTCGCCTAACGAGGCGCTGGAGATCACCCAGTTTCCGCGCGGCTTCTCCAACCTCACGTATCTCATTCGAGCGGGTGAGCGCGAGTGCATTCTGCGACGCCCGCCGTTCGGAGTCGGGAAGGGAAGCGCGCACGACGTGGTCCGCGAAGCGCGGGTACTCGAGGCCATCGGCCGTGTGTATGAGAAAGTCCCGCGCATCATCGCGATTCAGGACGATCCGGCGCTCCTTGGCGCTCCGTTTTACCTCATGGAGCGGGTGCGAGGCATCATCTTGCGCGACCGCATCCCGTCGGCACTGTCGTTAGGCGCGGAATCGTTGCACAACGTCTCGGCGGCGGTCGTCGATACGTTGGCGGAGATTCACGCCATCGATTGGAACGCCGCCGGTCTCGCGTCGTTGGGAAACCCCGTTGGCTACGTCGAGCGTCAGGTGAGCGGGTGGACCAAGCGATACGGCGCGGCGGCCACGATCGCGCAACCCGATATCGACAGCGTGTCGGTCTGGCTGGCTGGTCACCGACCGACCGAGCGCGGCGCAACGCTCGTTCACAATGACTTCAAGTTCGACAACCTGGTGCTCGATCAAGGCAATCCGGACCGCGTCCGTGCCGTTCTCGATTGGGAGATGGTGACGGTGGGCGATCCCCTCATGGATCTCGGGACAACACTCGCGTACTGGGTGGAGCCTAACGATGCACCCGCGATCCGTGCGCTCGGGCTCGGCGTGACCGCCTCACCGGGCGCTCTCTCGCGCGCGCAGGTGGTCGAGCGCTACGCGGCGTCAAGCGGGCGTGGTGTCGACGATGTGGTCTTCTACTTCGCGTTCGGACTGTTCAAGGTCGCGGTCATCGCCCAGCAGATTCACGCGCGATTCGTTCGCGGCTTCACGCGCGACGCCCGGTTTGCGCACCTGGACCGCGCGGTGGCCGCGTTAGGCGCGGCGGCCGTGGCAGCCGTCGACTCAGGTCGCATCTCCGCTGCCTAACGAGGGCCGATCGGCGGAAGCGCCCGCGATCGCGGCGAGCGGCTCCATTTCTGTATCCCTTTGACGATTCCGGTGGCATACGCTTCGACGCCATCGCCGCTCCGCATGAATGCTTCGCGCTCCGGAAGGACCAGGCCAAACCCCTCGACCAACACGGACGTAGCCCACGACGATCGCAGCACGGCGTATTCACCCTGCGATTGGCCATACAGCGGCTGGCCTAACGACTCGGCCACATTCTCGGCGACGTTTCGGGCGAGTTGGATGGCATGCGGATCCATCCAATAGACGAACGTCCGATCCACGGCGATCGGGGGACGACCCGGACCCGGCGAATTGGCGTGAATCGACACGAAGACTTCCGGGGAGCGCTGTTCGATCGTCGCCGCCCGCGCTTCGAGCGAAAGTCGCTTCGAGTCACGGCGGGTGAGCGCGACGTCCGCGCCTAACGAGCGGAGCTGGCGCTCAGCGGCTAACGCGACGGCCAGCGTCACGGAGTCCTCGGCGAGTCCCGCCGCACCCATGCTCCCGTCGGGTGGATGTCCGGGATCGAGCAGAATACGCATCCCCTTCAAACTTTCTCCAACCGCATGCGGACGTCGCACGCGCAAGCGCAGTTCGCCGTTCGTCCACTCGCTTCTCCAACCGATTGGCATTGCCGAGAGTCCAAGGTCAACGACGACGCGCCCTCCTCGCGCTGTTTGTGGCACCACTCGGCGCACCATGCTCGAATGGACATCCGCGGGCGCGGGAGGAGTGGCCCACTCCGCGCCGTGGATCGTCCAAATAAGGCGGTCGCCGCTCAACTCCACGCTCGTGGGCACCGGCTCCGAGAGCGGAATGCGCAACACGACACCACTGTCGACATCGGGGTTGATCGTTAGGCGTCCGGCGCGAAGCGTGCGAGCGCGCGCAGGGGCGGGGAGTGCGTCCACGCGCGGAACCCATACACTGACATCTTTCGAAATATCGAGTCGCAACGCGTCGTCCGTCTCCGCGTCGGCGTGCACGCGCATTCCCTGCATCAGCCCGAGAGCAACTTGACCGTCTGGGCGCCACCGCGTGTAGATGGGGCGAGCCTGGGTCGCGCTGTCGGCCGTGTCGCTCGGCAGGCGCTGCATGCGCACCCAGGTGGTAAGGGGACGGACTCCGATTGCTGCCGATGATTTGGCTTCGCCGCCTGCTACTTTTGCCAGTTGGACCACATGTCGGACCGAATCGCTCCCTCGGCGCGCAACGAATACCAGTGATCTCTCCGCATCTTTTGGCGTCGCGACGTAAGATGCGAATGCGCCATTCGGCTCCACTTGAACGCGCACGCCGTTTATCGTGAGTATGGCACGCCCTGTGCCCAAAGTCCCCCACGCGGCGATGGAATCTCCTGCCATCTGCACGCCGTTCGCCGGATAGCGCAGCTCCATTTTCAACGGACCGTCACGCATCGGAATGCGAGAGTCTTTTCGAGGTTCGTTGCAGCTGACGCCAGCCATGGCGAGTGAAACGACGAGCGATGTGCGCGCAGTGCGAGCGCCAGCGCGCCTTCGCCTGTGGCGTGCGACGCGGTGGAAGATGCTGGTGGTGTTCGTTGTGCGGCTATCGCTCATCGCCTTACTGGTCTTCATGCTGGATGTCGTCCTCACGCCACATGGTGTCGAGGGAGAATTGCGGTCGATGGCGACAATTGCCCCCCGTAGTACGTCGTTCATGGACCGTGCCGAGCGCGACGGTCGCGTCGTCAGGCGCAGCGTCTGGACACCAGTAGATGGAATCTCGCCGATTGTTGGCTGTGCCGTTGTCTTTGCTGAAGACGAACGATACTTCGAGTACGGAAGCTTCGACTGGACGATGCAGACCGCGCTCGCCAAGCGCCTTTCGCGTGGTGACTTCTCTCGCGGTTCCAGTGGGATTTCGCAGCAGTTGGTGAAGAATCTCTTCTTGAGCGACGTACGTTCTCCGCGACGGAAAGCGAAGGAATACGTGCTGGCGTACGCAGCCGTCCACACGCTCAGCAAGACTCGGCAACTTGAGTTGTATCTCAACCTCGTGGAGTGGGGCGATCTTGATTGGGGGATCGAGCGAGGCAGCCGCTTGTACTTCGGTGTTTCTCCCGACAAGCTCACACCGACGCAAGCGGTGATTCTCGCGTCGGTACTCCCGGCTCCTCGACATCCGAACAAACTACTCCTTGCATCATCCGGTGCGCAGCGACAGGCGAGAATCGTGACCAAACTTTGGGGCGCGCGGCTGCTGTCGGATCAGGAGCTGGGGGCAACGCTCGATCGCCTAACGCTATGGCGCCGCTCTATCGCGGCCGGGCGTTCGCGCCATGATGCGTGGCGCGACGTTGAAGCGGTCATGGGGACCGAGCGCGTAGCGACGGAACCGCTGGTCGCCGGCGCAAGAATCCCCGTCGCTCAAGCGTGCACCTCCAAGCGACGGGGATTCTGATCGTCGAACGCTGACCATCGCGAGGCCGTGGGCAGCTTTCGACCTTTAGTTCGGATAGACTTCAAAAATGCCGGCAGCGCCCATCCCGCCGCCGATGCACATGGTCACGAGCCCCATTCCCCCGCCGCGCTGTCCCAACTCATGCACGAGTTGTGTCGTGAGCTTGGCGCCGGTCGCGCCTAACGGGTGTCCAAGCGCAATCGCGCCGCCATTGACGTTGAGCCTGTCCTCCGGCATTTCGAGGTCACGCGCCACGGCGAGCGCTTGGGCCGCGAACGCTTCGTTGAACTCGATGAGCGAGATGTCCTTCATCGTGAGTCCGGCCTTGCCCAGCGCTTTCGGCACCGCCTTGATGGGTCCCACGCCCATCACGTCGGGCTCCACGCCGGCGACGGCGTACGACACGACGCGAGCCAGTGGTCGGAGGCCTAACGAGCGCGCGCGATCGATGCTCATGACCACGACTCCCGCGGCACCATCGGAGTAGGGCGAGGAATTCCCCGCCGTGACCGAACCGCCCATCTTGAATGCGGCGGGGAGCTTGGCCAGTCGTTCGATCGTGGTGTCGCTTCGCACTAGCTCGTCCTGAGAGAAGAACGCATCCTCCGTCTCCTTCTTCGCGCCGTTCCAGCTCACGCGCTGTACGGGAACAGGCACCACCTGTTGGGCGAAGGCGTTCTGCTGCAAGGCGCGCGCTGCCTTGGCGTGACTTTGGTATGCGTATGCGTCCTGATCGGCACGACTCACCTTCCATCGGTCGGCCACACGTTCGGCAGTGAGACCCATCGCGATCATTTCTTCGGTCATTCCCTCGAGGAGCCGCGTGTGGTAGCCCGACATCGGCACCTGCGACATCATCTCGACGCCCCCTGCGATGACGATATCCGACATCCCGCTCATCACCGCCTGAGCCGCCATGGCGATGGTCTGCAAGCCTGACGAGCAAAAGCGATTGACGGTGACCGCCGGCACTTCGACGGGGAGCTTGGCGCGCAGCACCGCGAGGCGCGCGACGTTGAGTCCCTGTGAACCTTCGGGCATTGCGCACCCCCAGATGACATCGTCGACGGTGCTGGGGTCGATGTTGGCGCGCTTGATGACTTCCTGCAGGACGAGCGCTGAAAGGTCGATGGGGTGCACGTTGGCGAGCGACCCATCGCGCTTCCCGCGTCCCACCGCCGTCCGAACGGCGCTCACGATCACTGCATCTGACATGTCGTTTCTCCGTGGAATATCGGCGCCGCGCTCGTTAGGCGCGTCGCACGCAACCGTCGCTCAGTTGCGGAGCGGTTTGCCGGTTTTGAGGGTATGGACGATGCGCTCCTGCGTTTCCTTCGTGCCCAACAGCGAGAGAAACGCCTCACGCTCGAGATCGAGAATGTCCTGCTCCGACACGTCGCGCGGCGGGCCATCGCCTCCCGAGAGCACGTAGGCCACGTGTTTCCCGATCTTCACTTCGTGGTCGGTGATGTACCCCGCTTCGCGCATTGCCCACACGCCGTACTCGAGATTGCCTAACGCCTCGCGCCCTAACGCGCGAATGCGCATCGGAGCCGGTGCGACGTAGTCGGGCGCCAGGTCCAGCACCCGCGCCTTGGCATCGGCCAGCAGCCGGTCGCGGTTCATCGAGATCCGGTCGGCATCACGCAGGAAGCCAAACGACCGCGCCTCCAACGCACTGGTGCTGGTCGTCGCCATCGTGATCAGCTTGAAGGCGCGCTTCACTCCTTCGAACGGATCGGTTTCGTCGTAGGCCGACAGCTCCCGAGTGAATCGGAACAGCAGCTCCTTGGTTCCACCACCGCCTGGTATCAGACCAACGCCGACCTCCACCAGCCCCATATACAGCTCTGCGTGGGCCTGCACGCGCGCGGCGTGCAGCGAAAATTCGCACCCGCCGCCTAACGTGAGTCCGAATGGCGCGACCACAATGGGAAAGGGGACGCGTCGGAGCGACATCACGCTCTGTTGGAACGTGTTCACCGCCTGTTCGAGTTCTTTCCACGCGCCGGTGCTTACTCCTTGCACTACACTTCCAAGATCGGCGCCGGCCGAGAAGGTGCGTGCATCCGTGTTCCCGATCACGAGCCCGGCCAATCCGCCAGTTGCAATGCGACGCTCGGCGTTCTCGAGCATCGTGAGCACGCCCGCCCCCAACGTGTTCATCTTGCCACGGAACTCGAGCAGCAACACGCCGTCCCCGAGATCGAGCAGTCGTGCCTGGTCGTTGGAATCGACGGCGCCATTCCGCAGCATCACCAGCGGAATGTCGATGCTATTCGGGATCGCCTCGATCGGTGCGTAGTCTCCCGCGAACGTGAGGTGGCGCGGTCCGCTGTTCAGGTCGCGATAGAACGACTCGCGCGCTTTCTCCAGCAGCGGTGGTTCTTCCCACCCGTGCTGAGCAAAGCCGGCGCGCAGGAAATCGAGTCCTACCGTGTCCATCTGCCGATAGGGCCCGATCTCCCAACCATATCCCCACTCCAGCGCGCGATCTACCGATACGATGTCCGTCGCCAGTTCGGGGGTCTTCTCGATCGTATACCTAAACGTTGAAAGCAACACACTGCGGAGAAACTCGGCGTGTTTTCCCCCGGCGGTCGTCAGCGCGCGCAGCCGTCCTTCCAACGGCATCTTCTGCAGAAATGCGAGTTCGGGCATTTCCGGAATACGCTGCGGTTGATACTCCAGCGTCTTCCAATCGAGCGTCAGGATGTCCTTCTTCTCTCGCTTGTAAAACCCCGCGCCCGTTTTCTCCCCTAAGCGCCCAGAGCCGACAAGCTGCTGGACCCACGGCGGGAGCGAGAAGTCTTCTCCCGTTGCGGCACCGGTGCCACCGGCAACGTGCACCAGAATGTCGATACCGGAGATGTCCCCCGTGCGAAACGTCGCGGACTTCGGACGCCCGATCAGCGTCCCCGTCAGTGCATCAACCTCGTCGATGGAAAGGTCGAACTTCTGCATCAGGCGCAGCGTCTGCACCATGCCATACAGGCCGAGCCGATTGGCAATGAATCCCGGAACGTCGCGCGCAATGACAACGCCCTTGCCTAACACACGCTCGGCGAACTCCCGAATTGCCGAAACCACGTCGGGCGACGTCTCGTCGGTGGGTATGAGCTCGAGCAGGTGCAAGTAACGCGGCGGATTGAAGAAGTGCGTTCCGACGAAGTGCTGGCGAAAGGACTCACTTCTCCCTTCCGCGAGTACGCGCATGGGAATGCCGGATGTATTCGACGCCACGATCGCGTTAGGCTTGCGCACGGACTCTAAACGTTCAAAGAGAACGCGCTTCGGTCCCGGCTGCTCGACAATCGCCTCGACGATCCAATCGCACTCGCCAAGGAGTGCGAAATCGTCTTCCGTATTTCCGAGCGTGACCAGCGCGCTGCGCGCCACATCCATGAACGGAGCTGGCTTCGCCTTGAGCGCGCGTTGCATGGCGCCACGCACGACGCTGTTACGATCGGGCGTCCCCGGCACATCGAGGAGTACGACAGGAATTCCCGCCGACGCGGCGAGTGCCGCGATGCCGCTCCCCATGGAGCCGGCTCCCACCACTCCAACCTTCGCAATGCGCATGTCCCTTTTACTCGGCTAGTTGAGTGCGAGGGGAAAATCCCACGTGACGAGGGGTGACGGTAGTGGCGCCGGCACGCGCGAACGTGGACGCAGCGTGATTACAACCTCCTTGTGCATCGCACGTGTTGCTCTCGCAATTCACCTCTACCACGTACCTTGTTCGCTGACTACGCTCCACGCATGCTCTCGCTCCCAGCGCTCGTAACCGCTTTGTGGATCGCAGTCGCGCCCACGTCGACTCCGGCGCCGTCCGTGGCGCCCGACTCGTTCATGGCGCCTGGCATTCCGCTCGCACTTGCGCGTCGACGAGCCGAACAGATCAGCGCCGTGTCGTATGATCTGGTGCTCGAGGTGTCGCCAGCAGACACAGCGCGCGGACGCGTCGCCATTCGTTTTCAATTGCGGCGACCCTCCGACGTCATCATAGACTTTCGCGGTCCTGCGCTCCGGCGCACGCGCGTCAACGGTCGTGTGCTCGCGTCGCCCGAGTTCAACGGAGCTCATGTGCGTCTTCCCGCCGCTGCACTCCGCGCGGGTAGCAATCGCGTCGAATTCGAATTCTCCGCGCTCGTCGCCGCAGCCGGAGCGAGCATCATTCGCGTGAAAGATCCGTCGGATTCCGCGACGTATCTCTACACGCTGCTCGTCCCTTCGGACGCGAATCAGCTTTTTCCATGTTTTGATCAACCCGATCTGAAGGCCAAAGTCACGCTGACGTTGACGACGCCTTTTGGATGGAAAGCTGTCTCGAATGGTGTGCGGCTGCGCAGCGATTCAACATCGCGCGGCATGGTTCACACGTTTCGCGAGACAGAGAAGATCAGCACGTACCTCATCGCGTTCGCCGCCGGTCCGTGGGTGGAGTTCACCTCGCGGAACTCGCGAAAACCGATAACGCTCTTTGCGCGGCGGTCGCGTGCGGCTGACGTCGACGCCGACTCGATCATCGTCGCGAACGATCGCGCGGCTACGTGGCTCGAGAATTACTTCGGGACGAAGTTCCCTTTTCAGAAGCTGGACGTCGTTCTTGCTCCGGTCTTTCCGTTTGGGGGCATGGAGCATCCGGGAGCGATTTTCTATAGCGAGGAGCGCTTTGTCTATCGCGAGCGTCCCACACTCAATCAGTTGTTAGGCAGGACAGCCACGGTCTACCACGAGGTTGCGCACCAGTGGTTCGGAGATCTCGTCACGATGCGCTGGTTCGACGATCTCTGGCTCAAGGAGGGCTTTGCCACGTACATGGCGGCAAAGATGCAGGACGCGCTCGATCCGCAAGCCGAAGCGTGGAAGACGTTCTACTTGCGCAACAAGCCGAGTGCGTACGCGGTGGATGTCACCGAGGGAACGACGTCGGTCTGGCAGCGTCTCGGCAATCTCGATCAGGCCAAGAGCAACTACGGCGCGATCGTATACAACAAGGCGCCCGGCATCCTCAAGCAGCTGAATTACCTCGTCGGTGACGACGCATTCCGCGCCGGTCTCCGGCGATTCGTTGCCGCGCATCGATACGCCAATGCGACATGGCGCGATCTGCTCGATGCCGTTGGAAGTGCGAGCGGGCGCTCGCTTCGCTCGTGGGGCGACGACTACATCCTTCGCCCCGGTATGCCCGTCATCGAGCAGCATCGCGAAGTGAAGGACGGACGCATCGTGCGCTTCTTTCTCACGCAACGTCCAGCGCGGGCGTTGTCGGGGGGGCGTCCGTGGCCCATTCGTCTCGAGCTTCTCGCGTTGTCGGACAAGGGAGAAATGCAGCGCATCCCTGTCACGATGACTGGAGACACCGCCGTCATCGAGGAGCTGACAGGGAAGGGCGATCCCGCGCTCGTCTTCGCGAATTCGCGCGATCTTGCGTACGCGCTCGTGCTCCTCGACCAGGCGAGCGTCACATGGGTGGAGCGCGAGATCGGCGGCGTGCACGATGGCTTTCTGCGGTCGATGCTCTGGGGGGCGATGTGGGACCTGGTTCGCGAGGGGATGCTGAGCCCCGATCGCTTCGTGCGACTCGCCGTATCCAACTTGCCGCGCGAGGGTGATGAGCAGATTGTCGCCGGCATCATCGGTCGCCTAACGAGGGCGACCACGGCTTACCTCTCGGACACGCAGCGCGCGGCGATCCTACCAAGTGTGGAGCGAGCGCTTCTCGATGGTGCAAACGACGCCGAACGCACGTACGGTGTGCGAAAGGCTCACCTCGATGCGTGGATTCGCGTGGCGGCGACCAATGGCGCGATCGACCGGCTCGACGCCACGCTCGACAGCGCGCAGGTAGCAGGCGAGCCACTCCGACCGCCAACACGCTGGGCGATCGTCACGCGACTTGTCGCGTTAGGTGCGCCACGTGCCAACGAGCGCCTGGCGTCCGAAATCGCGAGAGATCGCACCCCCGAAGGCGCCAGGCGGGCGTTTGTTGCGCACGCGGCCACCCCAGACTCGCAGGTGAGGCGTGAGCTTTTCACCCGTTACTTCAGCGACGCCTCTCTCAACGAAGACTGGGTAACGGCTTCGCTCGAAGGGTTCAACGAGCTCGAAGCGCAGTCGCTCTCACGCCCGTACCTCGCGCCAGCGCTCGATTCGCTTCGTTGGATCCAGAAGAACCGACGCATCTTTTTCCTGGGCGGATGGATTTCGTCGTTTGTCGAAGGGCAAACGTCCGAAGAGGCGCTCAACACTGTACGCCAGTTCCTCACCGATCACCCTGATCTTCCTGCCGATCTGCGCAGCAAGATCCTCCAGTCATCGGACGAGCTGGAACGCACTGTTCGCATTCGGAGACTCTTCTCCGCCGGTGGCGACCGCGTGTCGAGCGCGCAGAGACCGCTGCCGCTTAAGAACGCAGGTACTCCTCGCTCTTTCCTCGCGGAATACTGAGAGTTTCCCAATCGTCGCCGCGAAGGTGCTTCGCGAGCAGCACGATCTGCCCGACGTGATGTCCGTAGTGATCGATCTGCCGTAAGATCGCTGCCATCACGGAGAGCGGCTCTCGTCGGATGGTCACGATTGCATCGATATCGTCCGGCCGCAGTGGTTTGATGGCGTCAAAGACGAATCGCCAGCCATCTTCCCACCAGCTCATCACCTGGTGACGAGTGTGTTGGGCGGGCTCGATAAACTCGTCGTCTCGTTTTCGGTCGCTCTTCTCGCCGTCGGTCGTGAGCAGGTCCGTCCACCGCGAGCGCATGTTGCCGTAGAGGTGGCGTACGAGAATCGCGATGGAATTGGACTCCGGATCGAGTTTGGCAAAGAGCTGCTCGTCGCTGAGCTGCGCCATCGCCTTTTCACCTTGGGCCTTCTGCCGCGCGAAGATCCAGAGCGCCAACCGCTGAAATTCGGTTCGAGGATCGATGTGTTCACTCATGCATTCCACCTTCGCTCGCGAGTGGTCGATAATAGGAGCTAATCCTACGGAATCCGCTCGACGCTTGAAACGTCCCGGTTCGAAACGTGACGGAGAGTACGGACGAGAGTGGCTTGTCGGTTACAACGAGCATGAGGTGTAGCGCATTTTGCTCACATCGTCGCTCGCTGCCTTGACGAGTTCAGATGGATTCGACTTTAGGTGTTGCGACTTATGCTTTTGCGACATAACGACTTATGTAGCCTTATCTAAAGCAGAGGGTACACGTGAACAGATGAGGCACACACTCTGCTCGGTAGTGTAAAGACGGTCTTGTGTAAAAGCGTCATTAGTCGGAAGTTAGCTGCCCATTCTGTCTGCCTCGGAGATTACATGATCGCTCCGCTGAGTCCTCTCGAAGCGTATCGCACCGATCTCGATCGTCACCACCGTCGGAGCGAGTTCGGGAATGCCGACACGGTGTGGCTGCTGCTCGCACATTGTCTGGGACGGTTAAGCAGGATTGGCGAAGCGGTTCGCGACCAGATCGCGCTGCAGTCGGCCAACGCGCTTCGCGATCTCGCGGACAGTGCCGACGGACTTCCGATCGAAGACGAAGCGCACCTCTCTGATCTTCGCCTGATGGTCGCTGGCTTGTCTGCAATCGAGACCCAAGCAGGCGCGAACGCAGTCTCACGCGCTTGTCGCGGGTTCGCGGCGCGCATGGCGGAGGCAGGTGCGCTGACCGTTGCGTATTCGGTCGTTGCTTATGCGCGCAGCGTCGCATGCGACGCGTCGGATCGTGAGCGTGGGCTCCTGGCCGCCGATCAGGCGCGCATCGCTCGCCAATTGGGTGAGCTGGACACGGCCGAAGAACTTTATCGGACTGCTGCCGCCATCGGCGAGCGCGCGTCTGACAATGAACTGCTCTCGCGCTCCATGCTCGGTCGGGGAGTCGTGGCTCGCGTGCGAGGCAATTACCCGCGGGCGCGCACGCTATTCAAGCACGGACTCGACCTCGCCGTGACTTCCCGGTCGCGCGAACTGGAGTTCTTTGCGCACCAAGGTCTCACGATCGTTTGCAACGTCACGGGGCAGTTCTCCGAAGGTATCACGCACGGTTGGGAAGCGTTTCGCCTCGGTTCGGGCGACTCGGTGCGTGAGTCGGAAACGTTGGTCAACCTCGCGCAGACGTGCGTCGATTGCGGCTATCCGCGCGCCGCGTTGCGCGGATTCCTCGCGGCACTCTCGCGTACCGATATCTTGCGAGTTCGCTTGGCCGCGTTAGGCGGTGCGGCGTTGGCAGCGGGGCAGCTGCACGATCGCACCTTGCTCAGCCGACTTGCGTACGAGATCACGCAGACGGTCGAGCGTTCGTCGCTTCCATACGAAAACGCGACCGCGCTCTATCACGTCTCTGCCGGATTCCTCGCCATCGGCGACGATATCTCGGCGGAACGTCACCGTCAGGAAGTACAGAAGATTGCGAAATCGCGCGGGTACTTCGAACTCATGCATCAGACCGAGCGTGACGAACTCACGCGTGCTGCCGCTCAGGCGGCGCAGCGTGAGCTCGATCACACCTCGCGCGAAGTTGTGGAATCCCTCGAGTCCTTCGAACCATACGCCGAAGAACTCGCGTTTACCGTCAAATGTTCGGATTGACGTAGTCGACGTTCGGATTGATGTAGTCGATATTGGGATTCACGTAGTCGACGTTGGGATTCACATAGTCGGCGTTAGCGCACTTTCCCGTGCGTGCATCGCACCGAGCCGCGCTCGGGCCCACTGGGCTCGAAGAGCAAGCAGCGAGGGTGGAAGCGATGAGAGAAAAAGCGACGATGCGAGTGGTACGGCTCATGAGAATCCCCTGGGCGGAAGTGATGGGCTGAATCTGCGACGTCCTGATGCATTGCACCGACACCGTATGGGCACTGCCCATACATGGTGTAACCCTCGCCCGCCGCTTCGCACATGATGGTCGGCGCTCTCGTTTGGGATCCTTCGTCGCGCGCGCGGCTTCAAGACGCGCTGCGAGGTCAGGCAACGGCGAGGTTTTGCGCGCGTCAGCAAGAGCTGATTACGCTGCTTGAGAATGATCTTGCGGGTGTGGTCGTTCTCGATATGCGCGATCAAGAGGGAAATTCCACGATCGGAGCAGTGCGTCACATTCGTGAGTTCTTCCCGTCTGTTCCCGTAGTGCTGTACTGCTCACTGTCGCCCGACACGTCTCGCGACGTGCTCGAGTTTGCTCGCGCCGGTGTGAATGAGCTTGTCCTCAAAGGCGTCGATGACATTCGTATCAGCCTGCGTACTGCGCTCACCGTCGCCGCCGATCATTGCTCGGCGTTATCGCTGCTGAAGGAACTCGAGCCGGTTGTGCCAGCGACCATCGTTCCGATGATTCGCTATTGTCTTGAGAACTCGCGGCGGGCGCTCACCGTCGAACAGGTCGCAGAGGCGCTCGGAGTACATCGCAAAACACTCGTCGATCGCGTGAGCACAGCCGGCCTTCCGACGCCGAGCGCGATCATATCGTGGTGCCGTCTCCTCATTGCCGCGCGACTGCTCGAGGACCCCGGGCGCTCGGTCGAGCAAGTTGCGCTCCTCCTCGATTTCCCTTCGGGGACCTCGATGCGGAATATGATGAAGCGCTACACCGGCCTCAGGCCTGGCGAAGTGCGCGAGAATGGCGGGGTACGGTGCGTCATGCACTCGTTCAAGCGCGAGATTGTTGGCGCGGACGTGGGCGGGCGCCGCGCGGCATCGTAACGCGCACCCGCCAGCCGCAACATCGTTGACGCGCATCACCGGATGCGGCGCCCCCCTTGCACGACGGCCTTCACGTCGCGCATGACGGTCATGTCCGTGAGCGGATCACCGCGCACGAGAATGAGGTCGGCATAGCGTCCTGGTGCCAGCACGCCGATGTCCTGCTCTGCTCGAAGAAAACGCGCCGGCCATAGCGTGGCTGACTGAATGGTTTCCATCGGCGAGACTCCGAGTTCGACCCACTTCACCATCTCGCGCCACGTCGCGTCGTTGTGAAACATCGCGGGAATGCCCGCATCGGTCCCGATCATCATGCGCACGCCCGTCTCACGCAGTTGGCGAAACTTGGACGGGAGGAGAGGAATGCGAGACGGAAAGAGCGCGTAGTACGACAGGTGAGGAATGTGCTCGAGCGACGTGCGAATCTCGTTCGCCATGTCAGCCGGCATGAACTCGCGCCACGCCGCGTCATCGAGTCGCTCGGGGAAGAGCGTCCCCGTGGTATACAGCGTGTAGAGCGGCGAGATGGTCGGCGTCCAATAGAGCGCTGAGTTTCGCTCGCGAAGCTTCTGGAGAATGTCCTCGGGATAGCCGGGCGCGGTGCCAAGCCCCGTGTGCTCGAAATCGTCGACGCCGTGCTTCAGTCCAACTCGGATTTCCTCCATCCGATGCGCATGAGCGACGACGACCTTGTGATTCTTGTGCGCGGTTTCCACGACCGCCGCAACTTCTGCGTCTGTCATCTGATCCTGGTCGATCAGCTTGATGAAGTCGACTCCGGCGTCGATGATGCGCTGGACCTTTTGTCTCGCATCGTCCGCGCCATTCACTCCCCAGCGAAAATCCTTTTCGTACGCTTCGTACGGTGCGTGCTGAATGAACGGGCCACTCACAAAGAGTCGCGGACCAGGAATCTCGCCTTTCGCAATGCGGCGCTTTACAGAAAGGATGTCGTCGAGCGGTGCGCCGAGGTCGCGCGCGGTGGTGACGCCGGCCATGAGGAGCTGCTTGGCGGCGATCGGCATAACGAGCGATCCCTCGCGCTGCCCATAGAGATCATTCCACCGCTTGTAGTCGCCATGTCCGACAAGCTGCAGGTGCACATGCATGTCGATGATGCCGGGAAGGACCGTGTGGCCATTGGCATCAATGACCTGTGCACCTGACGGAATGGTGAGTTCACCCTGCCGGCCGACGGCGGTGATGCGTTCTCCGGAGACGAGGATGACACCGTTTTCGATCGGTGGGCCGCCGTATCCATCGATGATGCGACCGCCGACGACGGCGAGCGTCACGCGCGCGGATTGCGCGACCGCGACACCCGATGACATCGCAACTGCCGCACCTGCACTGGCATAGATCGCGAGCATCACTCGCCGGCGCGCGATGGAAAAGAATGAAGTCATTTCGATGGGAATGGAACGTGGGAGACTAACTATTTACTGCAGCGTGGACGGCGCAGCGGCAACGTCTCGCGCCTGCTCGGCGCCGTGTTGCGCCTGCACGGCGCATTGTTCGAAAGTGTGAATGATTTCCTCGACGGGGAGTACGCGGTCAACCGACGCAACGCTGCGCCCTGCCTGCCAATAGTCGCGTGTCATGTCGCCGCGGGCGTTGGACCGCTTGAGTGCCAGGAGCGAGCGCGCGGCGTAGAGGGTACGCATCCAACGTTTGGTGCGCCGCCCGCGAAGGAGGAAGCGTGCGACGCCCCCGGCACGCAACCCGATTTGCTGAATGTATGGCGTGTTGATGACGGCGACCGGCACGCCCGTTAGGCGTTCCGTCAGTACTATGTCCGATTCACTGGCGTCGATGATGCCCTGCTTATATCTGGCGTGGGCGGTGCACTCGTTGGTGGCGATGAAGCGCGTCCCCATCTGCACGCCGGCGTAGCCCAATGAGAGCGCGTGCACGAAGTCGCGAGGAGCCCCGATCCCTCCTGCGCATACAATGGGAAGTCCGAAGTCACGTAGTGCGTCAAAGAGCGCTTCGGCGGAGCGCGAGCCAGTGTGGCCGCCAGCGCGCGCGTTCACGGCAATGAGCCCATCGCAGCCAGCGTCCGCACCTTTGCGCGCCCACTTGGCTTCGGTCACGTCGTGGTAGACGACGCCTCCCGCGGCGTGCACACGGTCCACGACCCACCGCGGGTTGCCTAACGACGTGACGAAGAATCGCACCCCTTCTTCCAGGGCGACGTCTACCCACCCGACCATGCGTTCGTGGTAGGTACGTGAACTGGATTCGATCAACGCGTTCATCCCGATCGGACGCCCGTTGGCGAGACGTCGCATCAGGCGCACGCCTTCGCGATAGTCGTGACCGTGTACGTACGTGAGCGCGATGGGCTGGTAGACGCCTAACGCGCCCGCCGCCGAGACCGCGCCAACGAGCTCCGGGTTGGAACAGGGGTACATCGCGCCGCAGATGATCGGCACGCGAATGCCGCCGTGCTTCGTGAGCGCGGTGGTGATCGCGGTGGTGATCGCGGTGGTGATCGCCGTCGTCATCACAGCCGGCGGAGAAAGCGATCGGGGTCGGCTAGAAACTCCCGCGTCAACGCGACATGTTCCAGCTCGTCAAATGCCACGGATGCAATGGGTAGTTTGTCGAACGAATAGATGGTCGCTCCGGGAAAGGCGAGGAGCATCGGGGAATGTGTGGCGATGATGAATTGGGCCTCCTGCGCCACCATATCCTTGAGCATCGCGAGCAGTCCGAGTTGGCTCTGCGGAGAGAGCGGCGCTTCGGGCTCGTCGAGTAGATACAATCCCTGCGGAACGAAGCGCGATTGAAAGAGTCGCAAGAAGCTCTGACCATGCGAGTTCGCATCGAGATCGACGCCGTAACGACTTTCCATTTCGCTCAACGATGCGCGGATCGGTCCCGCGCGTAGCGTCCGGGCCCACGCGGAGCGCTCCTCGTACTCCGCATCGACCTCGTCCAGCTCACGCAGAAATTCGGCGCGCATCAGTGCGAGCGTCTTCGTGAATCCGAAGAAATCCTCGGCGCGCAAGAAGAAGCCGCGCGTCGCGCGCCGCTCCCACACCAGCTTGAACGACGCGCCCAATTGCCGCTGCGCTTCGAGGGAGTGGTCGGCATCGACACGCAACTCGGCGCCAATGGCGGGGAGCGAGGTCGCGGCCGCGATCGCCTCAAGGATTGTGGACTTTCCCGAACCGTTTTCGCCGACGAGAAAGGTGACGGGCGATCGAAACGTGAGCGTCTCCAGAGTTCGTACCGCTGGAATGGACCATGGAAAGCGGTCCTTGTCCTCGCGCGCACCGGCGCGAACCGCGAGTGAACGCAGAAGGACAGGCGCGCCGCCGCTTAGGGACTGGCGCGCCGGAGCGTCTCTATCAACTTTCCGGCTTCGACTCACCATGGGTGGAGCATACTCAATGCGTTACCGGCCATTCGCAATACTTTCGCTCGTCGCTGTCACTTCGCCACTCGCCGCACAGCAGCCATCGGCACCGGCGAACGCGCCCCGCGCATTCGCACCCGGCGATTGGTACAAAGTGACGACGCTGAGCGCGCCCGCGATGTCGCCCGATGCGAAGTGGGTGGCGTTCACGGTGATGACTGTGCGCGAGGCAGAGAACAAACGACATAATGAAGTGTGGGTCGTGAGCACCGCAGGTGGTGAAGCGCAGCGCTTCACGTCGCAGGGGTATGAGTCATCCAATCCGCGATGGTCGCCCGACGGTAAGTGGCTCCTCTTTACCTCGCAGCGCCCCGGGGTACGCGGTCGCACGTGGGGGCTCCGCATGGACCAACCCGGTGGCGAGGCGGTGGAGACCGATCGCTATCCTGCAGGGACGGTGCCTAACGACAAGAGTTTCATCGTGTGGAGCGAAGCGACGTCCGCTGACTCGTCGGCCGCCGACTCCGCCAAGCGCGATGCCTACGCGTCCATGCCGCCGATGGCGCGACCGCCATTCGGCGCAATCACCAAGCCGCTCGACCTCAAGCGCTTCGACGGTCGCCACATCACCGAGATGCGCTACAAATCCAACGGACCAGGATTCCTTCCGGGCCCGCGCGAGAAGCGCATTTATCGCCCCACACAGATCTGGATTCAGAAACTCGATGGCTCGAAGAAGAAGCTCGTCGACTCCACCGCGTACTCGCGCCGCGACGCGGTGGTGTCGCCGGATGGAAAGTGGATCGCGTTCACCGCTGACGCGCAGCTGCGGCCCGACTCCGTCGCCGAAGCAGAACGCGACTCGGTCGCTCGCCTTCCATACAATGCCAAACGAGACGAAGCAGCGCGAAACGACGCAGACATCTTTGTCATTCCTGTTGGTGGCGGCACGCCGCGACGGGTGGCCACGATGTCAGGAAATGAAGGAGCGCTCGCGTGGTCGCCGGACGGCAAGTGGATTTCGTTCATGAGTCAGACGACGCGGGTTGCCTCGCGACGCATCTACGTCGTCGACGCGGCGGGCGGGACGCCTGCCAACCTGCTCGGTACGTGGCAATACGAGCCGGATGACTACGAGTGGACGTCCGACGGTCGCATCATGTTCTCCGCCGCTGTAGGGGGACGGAGCGCAGTGTTCACGCTCGACCCGGCAACGAAACAGGTGAAAGAACTCATCGGCGGACGGCGGCAGCTGCGGGGCTTTAGTGTCGACGCGAAGGCTACGCGCATCGCCTACGTCGCGACGTCGATGGACAAACCGACCGAACTCTTCATCGCCAACGCCGATGGATCGGGGGAAAAGAAGCTCACGGGCTTCAACGACGCGCTGTTGCAGCAAGTGGCCTTTAGTGACGCCGAGCGGTTCACGTACAAGAGCGTCGGCAACCTGGAAATCGAAGGGTGGCTGATGAAGCCGTATGGCTATCAGCCGGGCAAGAAATACCCGCTTGCGCTGTACATCCACGGCGGCCCGCACTCTCAGTATGGAGAAGGGTGGTTCGACGAATTCCAGAATCTTGCAGCTGCCGGAATGTGGGTCCTGTTCACGAATCCGCGCGGCTCGTCGGGGTATGGCGGCGACTTCACCTATGCCACGCGGGGGCGGTGGTTCGCCGAGGACTATCAGGATCTGATGAAGGGTGTCGACATCGCCGCGGCGCGTCCGGATGTCGATTCGACGAAGATGGGTGTCACCGGAGGGTCGTACGGCGGCGTCATGACCGCGTGGGTGACGGCGAAGACGAATCGCTTCAAGGCGGCGGAAACCGACCGCATGATTTCCAATTGGTGGTCGTGGTACGGCACGTCCGACGCGCAGGGACTCACGGAGTTCGAGTTCTACGGAAAACCGTGGGACAATCCGACGATGTATGACTCGCTGTCACCGATTCGCTACATCCGTCGCGTGAAGACACCGACGCTGATGGTGCAATCCGAAGAAGACCACCGCACGCCCATGACCGACGCGGAGCAGTGGTACATCGGACTCAAGAAGCAGGGGACGCCGGTGGAACTCGTTAGGTATCCGCGGTCGACGCATGATCTGTCGAGAACGGGAGAGCCGTGGCTGCTCGTCGATCGTCTCGGACGGTTGCGTCAGTGGTTCTCATACTGGCTCATCGATTCGAGCGCGTCGGCACGAGCCACGTCGGACCACAACTGATTGCGGCTTGCACCATCGTCTCGCTTGAGGAGACGCCGGTAAACAGATTTGAGACGCGGCGCGAAACTTCTCGCGCCGCGTCGTGCATTTACTCCTTGTGATCATCACTTTCCTTCTCGCCGCGCAGGTCGTCGCGTTCTGTGTCCTGCTGGTGCGTCTCGTTCCGGGGCGTCACCGGCGGCCACCGGTAGCGCCTGTGGCCGACGGCGAACCATTGAGCAATGAAACGGTGAGCGTGGTCGTGACATCGCTCAACGAAGCGCAGCGCATCACACCGTGCCTGGAGGGGCTGCACGCGCAGGGTGAGAGTGGGCCAATGCTCGAAGTGATCGTCGTCGACTCACGATCGAGCGACGGCACTCCAGAGTTAGTGCAGGAAATGGCATCTCGTGACCCACGCTTTCGTCTCGTCAACGATCCGCCGCTTCCACCAGACTGGATCGGAAAGGTCTGGGCGCTGCAGCACGGGCTACGTGAGGCCCGCGGAAAGTGGATTCTCGGTGTGGACGCGGACACAGAGCCGCAGCTGGGGATGGTGGGTGGCGTCGTGCGTGCGGCACTCGATGGGGGTTACGACGTCGTTTCGTTTTCGCCGCGTTTCGCCGGTCAGACGGCGGCGGAGCAATGGTTGCAGCCGGCGATGCTCCTCACGCTGGTCTACCGATTCGGTGCAGCAGGTCGTGAGACGCCGCCACCCGGTCGCGTGATGGCCAACGGCCAGTGTTTTCTCGCGCGGCGCGGAGTCCTGCTCGCGAATGGAGGCTACGAAGTAGCGCGACGTTCGTTCTGCGACGATGTCACGCTTGCGCGATACCTCGCGTCGCGTGGAGCAAAAGTCGGATTCCTCGACGGTTCCCGCCTCTATGTGGTGCGTGCATATGAGTCGATGTCGCAGATGTGGGGCGAGTGGGGGCGTTCGCTCGATCTGCAGGATGCCACGTCTCGCCGGCGGCAATGGAGTGACGTGCTGTTTCTCGCGCTGGCTCAAGGAGCGCCGGTGTTGGTGCTCCTCGCCGCGTTGGCGGGGGCGATCGACCTCACACGTCCCGCTGCTCAGGCACTCGTCGGTGTGAACGCGGCGCTTCTGCTCGTGCATGTGCTGATGCTCTTTGCGCTTCGTGGTGCCTATGCGTCGCCGGGCGCAACATTCTGGCTTTCGCCATTCGCCGATCCGCTGGCAGCGTGGCGCATTCTGTTATCGACGGTGCGCCGGCCCAACGAGTGGCGAGGGCGTGAGTACTCCCTCCATGCGAGCGGCGCGCAGCCGCCACTGCCTAACGAATAGCGCAGCGCGGTGCAAAGAAAAGCGAGGCGTCGTACGGCACGCCTCGCATTCTCGTTCTCGAGCGCCTAACGACGCTTGCCTAGAGCTGCTTGATCTCGGCGACAATCTTGTTGAGGCTCGCCTTGGCGTCGCCGAAGACCATGAACGTTTTCGGATCGTAGAAGAGCTCGTTCTCGATGCCGGCGAATCCCGCGGCCATCGATCGCTTGAGCACCATGACCGTCTTTGCCTTGTCGGCGTCGAGGATCGGCATCCCGTAGATCGGACTCGCCTTGTCGTGACGCGCCGCCGGATTCACGACGTCGTTCGCGCCGATGACGAGTGCAACGTCGGTGTTCACGAAGTCGCTGTTGATTTCGTCCATGTCGAGCAGCTTCGAATACGGGAGGTTCGACTCGGCGAGGAGGACGTTCATGTGGCCCGGCATCCGCCCCGCAACCGGATGAATCGCGAAGCGCACCTCGCCTCCTTTCTTCTCGATCAACTCCGCGAGTTCCCGCACCTGGTGCTGCGCCTGTGCCACCGCAAGGCCGTACCCTGGAATGACGATGACCGAACGGGCGTAGGCGAGTTGCATCGCCGCGTCCTCGGGCGACATGCTCTTTACCGTTAGGCCTTCGGACGACTTCCCGGTTGGCGACGTCGTGTCGGCTGCGCCGAAGGCACCGAAGAGCACGTTGGAGAACGAACGATTCATTGCCTTCGACATGAGGATCGAAAGGATGAACCCGCCCGCGCCCTCCAGCGCGCCCGCGATGATCAGCACGTTGTTTCCGATGGCGAAACCGGTCGCGCTGGCGGCCAGTCCCGCGTACGAGTTGAGCAACGAGACGACGACTGGCATGTCGCCACCGCCGATGGGCAACACCAACGAGACGCCGAGGAAGAGCGCAATCGCCAGCAACGCGTAGAACGCCCACGGGGTCGCCGGTGCGACCACAAGCATCACGAACGAGCCTAAAGCGCCAATGCCGATGATGGCGTTGACGAAATTTTGTCCCTTGAACGTGATGGGGCGCCCGGTGATCAGCTCCTGCAGTTTCGCGAACGCCATGAACGAGCCGGTGATCGTTAGGGCGCCGAAGAACACTTCGAGGCCCAACGCTCCTGCCAGCGCATGCGAAATACCGTCAGCGGAGTTCTCGGAGCCGTGGCGATACTCGACCACTCCGACGAGCGTGGCGGCGATGGCGCCGAAGGCGTGCGAGAAGGCGATGAACTGCGGCATCGCCGTCATCGGGACTCGCGTGGCCATCGGCGTGCCGATGGCGGCGCCGATCGCGAGTCCCGCGAGAATCCAGCCGTACGTGACAATTCCTTGATGGAGGAGCGTCCCAACGACCGCCAACAACATACCGACGGCCGCTTGCTGCATCCCCAACCGGGCCTTGTCCGGACGCGTGAGCGAGCGGAGGCCGAGGATGAACATGACGGATGCGGCGAGATAGCTGAGTTGGATGATCAACTCGATGCCCGACGATCCCGTCGTGGCGGATGGCTCCTGGGAAGCGACCAACAGGGGCGAGACGTGAAGGAGCGCGGCGTTCAACATCGTTAGGTGTGCTCCGCTCACGTGGCGCCTCCGCCCGTGGTCGGTGCGTTGGACTCACCTTCTTTCGTCTTCGGTCGACCGAACATGGCCAGCATGCGGTCGGTGATGAGGAACCCGGCGAAGACGTTGGTCGACGCGCAGATGACGGCGACGAATCCCATGATCGTCGCCAGCCGTCCATATTGTCCGCCAGCCGCAACAATGGCGCCGACCAGCGAAATACCGGAGATGGCGTTGGTCGCCGACATGAGCGGGGTGTGGAGCAGGGGCGGGACTCGCGTAATGACGAGCACGCCGACGAAGCCGGCGAGCACGAACACGTACACCGACAGGAGCATCGTGAGGTTCATATCGAATCGCTCGGAATAGTTAGGCAGATCGATGCCGCGGCGCTCAGGCGAGGGCGCGCCCGTCGTGCGCCACGCACATCGGCTTCACGATTTCATCGTCAAGGTCGAGCGTAAGCGCGCCGTCCTTAGTGATGTGCTGCAGCAGGGTGAAGATGTTCTTGCTGAACATGAAGCTGGCGTGATACGGGACGGAGCTCGGAACGTTGATGGCGCCGACGATCGTGACGCCATCGATGTCGAGCACTTCACCTGCGCGCGTCAGCTCGCAGTTGCCGCCCGTTTCGGCGGCGAGGTCAACGACGACCGCCCCAGGACGCATGCTGCGCACCATGGCCGCAGTGATCACGCGCGGCGCCTGTCGCCCCGGAATCTGCGCGGTCGTGACGACGAGGTCCTGATCCTTCACGTGTGCCGCCAGCGCCTCGAGAGTCTTGCGCTTCTCTTCCTCGGTTTGCTCGCGTGCGTAGCCGCCGGCAACCTCGGCGTCCTTCTGCGGTTCCGGGCCGATGAACGTTGCGCCTAACGAGAGAACCTGCTCGCGCGCGGCGGCACGCACATCGTAGCCGGAGACGACCGCGCCGAGTCGGCGTGCCGTCGCGATGGCCATCAATCCCGCCACGCCGGCGCCGACCACGAAGGCCTTGGCCGGCGGAATATTCCCCGCCGCCGTGGTCAGCATCGGCATCAGCTTGACCATGTGCGTCGCGCCATCCAGCACCGCCTTGTATCCGGCAACCGTCGCTTGCGACGAGAGGATGTCCATCGACTGCGCGCGCGTGATGCGAGGGACGCGCTCCAACGCCAGCGCCGTCACGCGGCGTCCGTTCAGCGCCGCGATCGTCTCGGCGCTGCTCGACGGCTGCAATAATGAGAGGAGTACTGCTCCTTCTCGCACGAGCGCCCCTTCGGATGGAGAGGGGCGCTGGACCTTCACGATCACATCACTGTCGCCGACGGCAGCGGAGAACCCATCGACCAACTCCGCTCCCGCTGCCACGTAGGCATCATCTGGAAAAAACGCCGAGTGTCCCGCGCCGCGCTCGACGCGTACATCGATGCCAGCTTTTCGGAGACGAGAGACACTGTCGGGAACGAGCGCCACGCGTCGTTCACCCGGAGCTGTCTCCCGCGGAACACCAATTCGCATGCCTGCTTCCTATGGGGAAAGTGCGGGGAGTCTGCGCGAATGCTCGCGTGAGGGCAAGCAGGGAATCACGGATAGCACTCGCGCCGTTTGTCGGAAAAGGGTTAACGCTTTCCTTCGAGGTACTTCGCCGGGATTTCATTTCCCGGACGTTCGCTGTCCCAGAAAATCGTCACCACCCACCACCGATTGCCATCCTTCATGAGCTGAATCGAATTGATACCGCGCGCGAAGGCCACCATCGGGGCGAGCGCGCGTCGGGATCAGGCGCGCATTGGGAGGAAGAGCGACCGAAATCGATCCCAATCGCGTTTTTGTCCGGCGGGGCCCGAGATCACGTCGTACAGCGCTTTGAGAATGGCGTCCACCGATTCGACGTCCGAGGGTTTGGCCGTGGGGCGGGGTGTGCTGTCGACGGAAGGAGGGCGAGCATTCGCCGGTTGCTGCGCGGCGAGGGGAAACGCGACGAGGATCAGCGCGCCGACGATTGAAAGAATTCGCATGGCTTTACGCTCGCGAGGGGAAGGCGAACAATGTAAGTGCGGGGGCGCGCGCGGCGCGCCACGTTAGGCGTACGTCAGTGCGGTGCGGCCACGCTGGCACGCGTATCAAAGGCGCTCGACGAAAGTTTGTCGATGATTCGCTGCGGAATACCGCGCATGATGTGCGCAGCTCCAAAACGAACCGAGGTTTGCGTGCTGCTTCCAGAGAGCAGCACATGCACGCGACCTTCGAAGTTCATAGGCTCCGATGCGGTCCAGACGAGCGAGTCGTTCAAGAGCGCAAAGCAGCGTCCATCGGGCAAGACACCCAAGGCGATTTGCTGAGGGGTGCCATTTCGCATCTCAGCCGTCGCCGCCACATTCGCCCCCTCGATTCGCCCCGAAGCGCGCAAGGAGCTTCCGTACCCTTTTCCCTCGGCGTCGCCCGGGTAATTGATGGAGCATGAAGCGCCATCGCTTGGCGTCACCGTTCCTCGATTGATCTCCTCCGCAGTGGGCGGCACGCGAAATTCGGGTTGCATTGCAACGGAGATGTACTGCCACTGGAGCAAGGTGATGGGCGTGGAGAACGACGTCTCCACAAGCACACCCTCGTTAGAGGGAACTGCCTCACGTGTGAAGACGCCGCTGACGTAGCTCCCGTCGCCGTTGTTCAGGAGATAGCCCTTGTTTTCCTCGACCTTCGTCGTCGGCGCGGGAGTGCCAAAGGAGACCCATGCGCGACCGATACCGTGCAGCCAGCTCTCGTCGAGCACGCGCGCGGTGTCGCTGCGCTGCACATCGAGTAACGCGCTCGCCGTACGCCATCCGGCGAGCGACGCGTTCACACGCACTCGTCCGGGACGTCGAGCGACGAAGACTCCCGTCGCGCGATCGATCGAGCCCATCGACGTATCGACAATGGACCAGTGTACCGGCCCGATACGCAGTTGCTTTTCCAAGGCCGATTGCGCCACCAGCGTTAGGCGGTGAGGAACTCCTGCGAGCACGGGGGCCGGCGATGTCAGGATAGTCACCGAGTCGATGAGGCGGCGCTGGTCACGCGGAGCGAGCGCGAAGGTGATGCTTTCCCCGGCGCTCATTCCTTCAACGTTGATGGCGCGCAGCAGCGCGGGGCGGTCCGTCGGAATGAGGAACCACGAATCGGGGTCATAGCCGATACGTCGGCAATGACAGACGACCCAACGTCCATCGGACGATCCACGGGCGAACATCGAGGGCGAGGCAAAGCGCTCGATGATATCAAACCGGCCATCAGCAATTCGCAGATAGGCGATTGCACCTGCGCCGTCGACATCGAGTACGGCGAGCGCTGTCGCATCGTCGCTCCACGCCAGCAAGCCGGCAAGCTTTGCACCTTTAGGCGCCACACACGAGCTGTCACTTCCATCAAAGCCGACAGTACAGAGCGCGGTCGGTGCGCCGTCCCAGTAGCGGCGCAGGAATGCGAGACGATGCCCGCGCGGGCTGAAGATCGGAGACGCGTCGGATGCCGGGCCCGAGGTGAGTGGCCGCACCGTACTGGTGCGTCGTTCGAGCAGGGCGAGATCGTAGTGCGAATCGTCACGCCACCGCGCCGTTTCAAATGCGATGTACTCGTCGTTTGGCGACCACGCAGGGCCTTGATCGTCGCCGCGCGCAAAGGTCAAGCGCTCCTTTTTGCCGTTCGGGGTCAGATAGAACAAGTCATTCGTGCCCGAGTCCGCAACGGCGAGTGAGACGGCCACACCGCGCCCATCCATCGCTTCGGCGGGTGCGACCGGCATCCGTCCGATATCCACGTGCCATGACGATCCTTTCCGCACGTCGATGGACACGTCGCCCCCACTGGCCAGCCTATCGCCGACGATCGGAACAGAAACCCGTCGCGTGCTGCCGAGCGAATCCGTGATATACGCTTCCAATTCCGCATCGGGAGTGCGCGGCGCGTCGTTGGTCCACGCCAGGAACGCAAGAATGGCGAAGAGGGGAATGACGATCGCCGCAACACTCACGGCGGCGAGGCGTCGCGACGACGTCAATCCGACGCGCACATGGAGCGGAAGCGAACGCACCAACCCGCGCGCCAATTCGGCCGAGGCGTGGCGCCCGAGCATATCGTCGGCCAGCGTCAGCAACGGACGCGAGTCGCCTAACGAGCGGAGCAGCCTAACGAATCGGTGAAAGAGGGCGTGGAGTGGCGCGGTCTCGCCCCCTTGCGCCAGGTGTTGCGCCGCGAGCCGCATACTCCGCGCGTCATTCGCCGACTCGTGCCAGAGCCAACGCCCCAGCGCCGCGTGCGCGGCGCGGACATTCTCCGCGCTCGTGTGCTCGAAGGCCGCCTCGCCGATTTCGTCGTGCGCCAATTCCCAGACGTCGTTGCTGCGGGAGACGAGGCCGCGCTGCTCGAGATTCCGCAACCATTCGCCTGTGCGCTCTTCGCCACCGCCGCTTGCCGCCGCGAGCATCTGCATGGAACTCGGCACACCGGCAACCGCGAGCAGGACGAGCATCGCGCGCTCTTCACGCGGAAGTGATTCGAATCGGCGCTGCAGCGCCCCGCCATCGCGCAGCACTTGCAGGAGTTGCTCACCCGATGAGGTGCGCCATTCGCCGTCGTCGATCCAGAGCAGATTACGCTCGCGCAGGAGCTGCAACATCTCCAGCACGTGGAGGGGAGAGCCTAACGTGGCGCGCCACAGTTCGGGGATGAAGCGGCGGGGAAGCGAGTTGGCGCCCGTTGCCGCGATGCTCGCCACCAGCTCCGCGCACTGCGCCTCGGTGAGCGGATGCAGCTCGATGATCTGCGCCATTCCCGCATCGACGCGCCCCTCCGCCGAGGGGCGCCCCGCCGTGACGACAAGCGTGCGTTGCTGCGAAACGCGCGATGCCAACTGGCCGAGGATGATGCGCGAGCTCGCGTCCATCCAGTGCACGTCATCGACGATGAGCACCAGCGCCTGTTCGTCCGACACGGCAGAAACGAGCTCGCTCAACGCCAGGGTGCGACGGCGCAACGCCTCCTGCCCGGACGACAAATCGTTAGGCACCGCGAACCACGTGGACAGCGACGGCGCCATGGCCACGAGTGCCGACGCGCTTTCCGGCGAGATGCCGCGCGCCCCCGGCAGCACGCCTAACGCGAGCGCAATCTCGCTGGCCGCCGCATAGGGAATCTCGCGCGCCCCCATGTCGCAGCGCACGAGCGCAGTGCGCGTGCGCGCGCCGCGCAACCGCGCGTGCAGATCGAGGAGAAGACGCGATTTGCCGATGCCCGCTGACGCGCGCAGGTGGATATGGCGCCCACGTCCGCGTTGCGCCGCCTCCACCCCTTCCAACAGGAGCGCGAACTCCCGCTCACGCCCGACCAACTCCGCCGACGGGCTGGGTGGCGGGTGCTCGCCCGTGATCTCGATCTGCTCGCCGCCACGTGCAACGCGGAGGAGCGCGCGCGACGCAGGCTCGAACTCCAATTCCTCGCGTGCCAGGAGCCCTTCGAATGCATCGGCCTCCAGGCGCGCATTGGGCCAGTCGCGCGCTGCCGTCAGCACCTCGAGTACGAGCCGCCACCCCGCTTGTGCGAGGGAATCGGCATCCCTCGCCTGCCGCGCAATGCCTAACGCGTCACGCGGGCGCCCTTTGCCGAGCAGCTCGTGGACCCGCGCTTCGGCCGACCGGAGGAAAATGAGGCGCAGCCGGCGTCGTTCGATCTCCGCCCATTTCTCGAACTCTGCGCCACCCGGCGTGGCAAAGTTTGGGAGATACTCGCCCGCATACAGCCCAACGACACGCGCGTGATCGCTGCCGTCGGAAGCGGCGAGCAACGCGTCGCGGTCCACGTCGATGACGTCCGATACAGTGACGATGTCGCTGGTCGCGGTAATGATTCCCTCGCCAACCCGCTTCTTGATGTACCAGAGCGTCTGCCTGAGCGCGTGCTTCGCCGCATCCGGCTCGAGATCGGCCCACAACAAATCGAGGAGCAGGTCGCGACGCGCCTGACGCCCCGGACACGCGCACACGAACGCAATGAGCGCGAGCGGTTTTCCGACTTCCAGGAGTCCACGTTCCGACGTCGTGAGCGCTGGGCTGACAAGACGCGCGCCACCAAGGGTAATCAGAGTGAGCGGAGGGACATCACCTCCACGTCCCGTACCTTCGAGGCTGCTCAGAAGATCGCTTGCCACCCACCAACTCCCGGCTTCGCACGTGAAGGCAAGATGGCGCGGCGCTCCTTGAACGGAGTACCGCGATCCCATCGCCGGCAGGAAGATCAGCGCGAGAAGCTACGCCGCCGCCACTCAATCTTGCAAGCCGAGTGCAAGCATGAACTCACGGGCGATACACGACGCTTAGGTACGCGCGCATTTTCTCTTTGTACGGTTCGTCGATGGAGTAGCCGATCCCTCCGCGCAGCGTCGTGGCGGGTACGCGCGCGAAACCAATCGCCCCGATATCCACGGTCTTGTCGGCACCAAAGAGGCGCTTGTAGCGATGAATCTCATCGCCAGCCGCCACCCAGGTAGCAAACGGTCGCACTCCGAAGAGCGGGATCGACACCCGATACATCTCGAGATTGCGGCCGGCGGTGTACCCGACGGGCACCGACGGAATTGCCACACGCTGCGACAAGACAGCGTTGTCAAAGAACGGCGGCGCCGAACCGCCAACCGCGAATTGCTCGAATGCTCGACCAAAGTCCCCCGCGCCAGCACTCGTCACATGCCCCATCATCGCCTCCGCGCGGAGTCCTCGCCGCGCGTTGCCGAGGGTGAGCGCGCCGCTCACAAGCGTGCGGTCCCAGGAGTCGCCGCCCGTGCTCCCACGTGCTCCTTGTGCATAGATCGCGGGAGAGAAACCAAAGCCGAAAATGCTCCACTGAAACCGTGCGCGCAGATCGGCATGCCCAAACACCCGCCCCGCACCATCGAGCTGGTTGCCATTGACCTCACCCAGGCTCCCGCCAAGGCGTAGCGCGTAGCCCCACGTGCCGTGGTCGCGGGCGTAGCGGGCGGTCACGTCGCCACCGATGTAGCGTGAGTCGATGTCGAGGGAGGCAAAGCTCCCCGAGACTTGCTTCGATGGTGCATTCTCGGAGTACCAACCAGTCGTCTCGACTTCGATGGGCGAGCCACGAAGCGCCGCAGCCAGCGACCCACCGTGCCACGACCCTCGATTGCCGTAGCCACCTTGGGCAATGACATTGAGACGACCGACGGGATCCATGTTCGCGATCATGAGCGAGGCCATGTCGCCATCGGGACCGAAACTCACGCCAGGCAACACGCGCCAGCCACGCGGTCCGGTTCCGTATTCATGGGGGCCGTTGATGGGACCCACGCGAAAGGTGTCGGCGCGCACCACGGGGCGCGCCGCGGCGGGAAAGAATCGCTGATCGAGCGGTGTCACACGGTCAGCTCCCGACGCCACCGCTGCCGTAATCGTTAGGCGGCGCACGTCGTAGCCTTTCGAGTGCAGGGAGAGATACCAGATCTTTCCGTCGTTAGAGACATCGGGCGAGGCGACCCCGCTCACAACACGCGTCAGCTCGCGCGGGGCGGCGGTCTCGGGGTTCAGCAACTCGAGATTCGCGACACCGCCGCGTTCACTGACAACCACCAGATCGCCCGCTCGCGTCCATGCCGGTGAGTAGCGATTGGCGCCGTCTCCTGGATCGACAGGCTGCGCGCGTCCGGTGGCGGCATCGACGACGAAGATCCACCACTTGCCATCGCGCTGTACACTGGCGGCGATGCGCTTTCCGTCGGGTGACCAGCGTGGACGCGCCCACACCACGAACGGTGAGCCCGCCGCGATCGTCGTCCAGCGTCCCGATTCGAGGTCGACGCGTACGAGGTCGCAAATGCCGTCAGCGCAGCGTACCGCTGCGGCGCTTTTGCCATCGGGTGATGGATCGGCCGATCGGATGCCCGCACCGTGGGTGACGCGATGCACGCCACCTGCTCTCGTGTTCCAGATGAACAAATCCGGACGAGTCGCGCCGTCGCCTAACGGTTCATCGCGACTGACCAGCAACCGTTCGCCGTCGGCGAACCAGCGTGGGGCATCGTGTCCTCGCCCGGCCGAGGCGCGAAGCGTTTTCTGCGCGCGCTTCGTCGGAGGAAACGAATCGAAGGGTGCGACGTCCTGTGGGTCGCGCTCGAGGACGGCGCGCCGATGGCGAATGGTCGCGGAGTCAAGACCTTCGTCGGCTGAGCGCCACACAACCAGACGCGACGGCGCCAGCTGGCTGCGCAACACGACGGCAACGCGCGACCCATCGCGCGACACCGCGGGATCGCCCGTGTTCCACGCCAGATGCTGGACCAGCTCTCCTTCCACGATTCCACCGGCGGCGCTTTGCAGCTGGCGGCGTGACTCCAGCGACTTCTCCATGACGTCGGTATAAAACGCACCGTACATCTCGTCGGGACTCGCGCCGTACACCCCGCGAAAGGCGTCGCTAAACGAACGTCGCTCGCGCGCACTCATGCGGCGCCAGAGATGATTGAGGCTCTCCTCTCCTTTGCGCTGCGCGAGCCACTCGAGAAAGGCCGACCCGACCAGGTACCGCATGGAGCCACCGAGGTAACTGCCGCTCGCGTCGAGCTCACGATACGTCGGCAGGCGCCCGGCCAACGCCCACGCGCGCAATACCGCCGCGCGCCCCACGGAGTGTGGCCGCCCACTGCCCGTGAGGCGACCCTCGATGTACGTCGCGTATCCCTCGATGACCCACGAGGGCGACTTCCGCGCGATGGGACCGATGCGTGTCGGCATCAGCCGCCAAAGCAATCGCTCGTTAGGGTTGCGCGACGGGAACGTCAGGTGCGCGATGTGCCCATATTCGTGGACCGCGAGCACCTCGCCCCATCCGCGATGAATGCCGAATGACGGCGAGGGTGTCGGCGGCGTAGGCCAGAGAAAGACGACTGGTCCTTCGAGAAAGGGGAGGGCAAAGCCGTTCGAAACGTTCGACGGATCTTCGACCATCACCGTGGTGCGAGCCGCCGGGGTATTTCCCACCAACGCGTTGACTGCGTCCGCGTACGCCTCCATGCGCTGCGCGATGGGCGTTACCCACGTGCGCATCTCGGCGGGGAAGTGAAATCGAAAGCTCCTGGTTTCGATGGTTTGCCACGCCGTGGCGGGACGTGTGAGGTACTGCGCCGGCACCTGTGCGGGTGCGAAAAGCGCGGCGAGCGCCAGACCAGCCGCCGCCGCGCGAGAGAAGATGCGTCGCATCAAATCGTTTGAGTTGCGTAGTGAGAACGAACGTGACCGGAGCGATTGCAGCCGACTCAACGGTAACGCCTGGGCCGTGGCGTTCGACGGAATGTACCGCACGGATTCCACGTGATGTCGAACATCACGACCCAACCCTCCTACGTGTTTCGAGTGTACGCCATCTCCTCGAGACGTGCGATGCGCTCCGCCATGGGGGGATGCGTGGCCATCCACGCCGCCACGCGCCCCGCACCCATCGATACCGAACGGTGTCCGGTCGGATCGGCGATGCAGAGGTGAGCGCTCCCCTGCTTGATGGCCAGCGTCGGCTTATCGGCCCGTTCGATCTTTGCCAGTGCCGACGCGAGCGCAACGGGATTGCGGGTGTACTGCGCACTCATCGCGTCGGCGAGGAACTCGCGTTGACGGCTGACGTTCATCGCGAGCAGACGCGTGACGAACGGCGCCAGGATCCAACTCACGGCCCAAACAACCAAAAGCACCACGACG
This sequence comes from Gemmatimonadaceae bacterium, assembly GCA_044224185.1. Lineage (GTDB taxonomy): Bacteria > Gemmatimonadota > Gemmatimonadetes > Gemmatimonadales > Gemmatimonadaceae > SCN-70-22. The sequence continues at coordinate 60,134 of JBGAKW010000013.1, forward strand.
AGCGCGCCGGAGCCACCTTTGTCGCGGCTATCTCGCGAGCGTCCGCCGCCACGATACATCGCGCTCCTGCCACCGATGTTTAGGGTGCGACCAACCCCGTCCGTCACTAAAGCGATGGTGCCGACGAGCGCGGCGAGGATCGTCATGAGTCGCACATCGAGATTGGCGATATGCCCCATTTCGTGGGCAATGACGCCCTGCAGTTCATCGCGATCGAGTGTCCGCAGCAATCCTTCGGTCACCGCGATGTGCGCACGGTCGGTGTCGGTACCAGTCGCAAAGGCGTTGGGGTCGTCGTCCGGGACGATCCACAGTCGCGGTCGAGGGATGCCGCTGGCGATCGACATTTCGTCGACCACGTTCACGAGTCGGCGTTCATCGTCGTCGGCGGGATCGATCACTTCTCGTGCGTTCGTCGACCACAGGACTTGCTTGGCACCCGCTTTCCAGGAATACCCGGCAATGCAGGAGGCGACAACGATGAGCACGATCCCCAGGAATGGAAACGCGTAGTGTGTAGCGCCCGCCGGCGCGTTCCGCGTGTAGAGATACGCGATGTAGTCGCCTCCAAAGCCTAACCAGGCAAAGAAGGCGATGAAGGCGAACACGACGCGGCGGGAGAGCGTTCGGTTGCGCGCCTGCTGGGAAAAGAGATCGAGGCGCGGTCGCGCCCCGGCCGCGCTCACAGCTGGACGTTAGGCACGGCGCGTTCGCCTGCGTCCGTGATCTCCCAGAGCTCGACCGGTGCGGCACCCGCCATCCCGGCGACGAACACCGTCGGAATCTGGCGCTGCTTGGTGTTGTAGTTGGTAGCCACGTCGTTGTAGAGCTGGCGTGCGAAGGCGATCTTGTTCTCCGTCGACGTCAGTTCTTCTTGCAGCTGCGAGATGTTGCCCGTCGCCTTGAGGTCGGGATATGCCTCGACGACCGCCATCAACCTGCCTAACGCGCCCCCGAGCTGCGTCTCGGCAGCGGCTGTCGCCGCCACTCCGCCCCCGGCGCTCTGCACCTGAATGGCCTTGTTACGCGCGGCGATCACCGCTTCCATGGTCTCGCGCTCGAAGTTCATCGCCCCCTTGACCGTGTTGATCAAGTTGGGAATGAGGTCGTGCCGGCGCTTGAGCTGCACATCGATCTGCTTCCAGCCGTTGGCGACTTGATTCTTGAGCGCGATGAGTCCGTTGTACGCGCCGACGAGCCAGAAGATCAGGCCGACGATGATTACGAGCAGAATGATGAAAGCCATGACACTCTCCGATGGAGGAGGGGAGTTCGGCGATCGAAAAGTGGGACGAAGGCCGCCGCCTCCGTCCCACACAAATACTACGTCAAACCGGTCGCGCTTGTGTCGCCCTACTTCCGTCCCGGTCCCTGAAAGGCATCCTGCAGCCAGGTGAGCGGAATGAGGAAGAGCGGCGTCAGAAAGTGCCCCAACAGGAGGTTCACCCACGTGAGGGCGAGATAGAAAGCGCCGAGGCCGAGTCCAGCCCAGAGCGTGCCAAGCGGTGATGAATGCTCCACGATGTTTCCTCGTGCAGAGGGTGCGTACGAACCGACGGGGAAGGTAGTAATCGGCGCTGCGCGACGGAAGCGGCGCCGCGCCGCCTACACGAGCGAATGACGCAGGCACAATCCACCTTCTCCACTGCCACTCCTCGCGACGCGCCGACACCTTCCACAAATGCGCACCGAGACGTTGCTGGAAACTGACGTTCGGACACACCTCGCCGTGCTTCGGCGCGTCGTGTTGGCCGTCTCCGGCGGCGTCGATTCGATGGTGCTGCTACATGCCGCGTCCCGAGTCGCCCCCGAATGCGAGATTGTCGTGGCGACTTTTGATCACGGCACGGGCAAGGCAGCGCGCGCTGGTGTCCAACTCGTTAGGCGCGTGGCCACCACGTTGGGATGTCGGTTCGAAAGCGCGCGCCACCCGATCGTCGACAGCGATGAGGCATCGTGGCGCCGCGAACGGTGGCGCTTCCTGCACGAAGTCGCCGCCCGGTACGACGCGCCTGTCGCCACGGCGCATTCACGCGATGACCAGATCGAGACCGTTGCCATGCGCATCATTCGCGGCGCTGGCGCTCGTGGACTTGCAGCTCTCTTCGCCGATTCGGCCATCCTTCGCCCGCTCCTCGCTCGTCGCCGCGCGGAAATTCTCGAATACGCACGCACGCATGATCTCGCGTGGATCGAGGACCCCTCGAACGCTTCACGCAGATACCTCCGCAATCGCGTTCGTCACGATCTCCTGCCGGCCATCGCCGCCGTGCGCCCCGACTTCGCGAACGAGTTGCTCGATCTCTCGGTGCGCGCGGCGACGGTTCGCCGTCAACTCGATGCACAGCTTCTGGAGATCGCTGAAATCGGCGCTCGCTCCGTGCGCATCGCGAGACAAACCATGAACGGCATCCCGAACGAGACACAGCCATTGGTCTGGCAGGCGCTCGCGGGGCGCGCAGGTGTGGTACTCGATAGGCGCGGCACGTTGCGGCTGACCGAGACGACTCCCTCGCTGAAATCAGGGGGGCGGATTCCGCTTTCGGGGGGATTCGAGCTTGTTGCCGACGACACCACGTTCACCTTTCGGCGTTCGCCAGGTGTCGAAACACAAAGGCGCGAACTTTCGTCGTTGAGTCTTTCGCGCGTCACTCGCTTTGGCGCGTGGCGATTTTCGCCGGTCACCGAGGCTACTATTAAACAACGTGAAGAGGGGGGCACTCCGTCGGCGCGAGGAAGGGGTCAACCAAACGCGTGGTTCGCCTGGTTGCCCGAAAATGCTGAGCTCGCGTTACGTGCCTGGCAGAATGGTGACCGCATTGCGACGAACAGCACAACGCGCGAGCGCCGACGAGTGAAGCGTTTCTTTTCTGATTTTCGAGTACCGTCGTTCGAGCGCGCGGGGTGGCCAGTGGTGCTCCTCGACGACGAGATCATCTGGATTCCAGGAATTCGCCGTACGCCTGCGGCAACCGATCGGTCCGGTCGACCGGGGAAGGGAGTGTGCATTCTCTGTGAACGGCTTGATGACTGACCCGCGGCTCGAGGGCAGATCGGTCAAACGCATCGCATTCAGCGCGGAGCAGCTTGCGGGGCGCGTTCGGGAACTTGGTGCCGCCATTACGGCCTCGTATCCCGACGGCGATCTCCTCGTCCTTGGGCTATTGAAGGGAAGTTTTATCTTCCTGAGCGACCTGGTGCGGCAGATTAACCGCCCACTTCAAGTAGATTTTCTTGTCGCTAGTTCGTACGGGAACGACATCGTCTCGAGCGGAAACGTTCGACTGGTGTATGATCCGGAAACGGAACTCGAGGGGAAAGACATTTTACTGGTAGAAGACATCGTCGACTCGGGACGCACGCTCGCCAAGGTGGCGGAGCTTCTAAAGGCGCGAAACCCGCGCTCGTTGGAGATCTGCGCGCTGCTCGACAAACGTGTCGCTACGCACCTCACGCATCCGCCGAAGTTCACGGGGTTCGACGCACCACACGAATTCCTCGTAGGCTACGGACTGGACCACGCCGAACGCTTTCGGCACCTGCCATACATCGCAAGTCTGCAGTAACGCGGACAGGGCAAATGCCTCCTATTCCTCCGAAAAAGCAGTTCAACTGGAGCCGGTTCTCGAAGGGACTCTCATTCTGGATCCTCGTGATCCTGATTCCCGTCGCGGTCATCCAGTTCTCGCAGGGGCGCGGCGACGCGACCACTCAGGTGACGTACACGCAATACCGCATGGAGCTGGCGCGAGACAACATCGCGAAAGCAACCGTCCAGGCGGGAAGCGAGATCACCGGCGACTTCAAGCAAAAAATCTCCGTCGGCGGGCGCGACGTGAGAAAGTTCAACGTTAGGCTCCCCGTCGAAAATTCGGCGGAAGAAGTCTCGGCGTTGCGCGAGAAGAACGTGGCCATCGATGCCCAGGGCGCGAAACCGTCCTTCGGCTCGATCCTCGTCACCTTCCTCCCGTACGTCATTCTCTTCGGTATCTGGATCTTCCTCTTCCGTCAGATCCAGGCCGGCGGAGCGAAGGCGTTCTCGTTCGGCAAGTCGAAGGCGAAGCTCCTCACGGGCGATACGCCGAAGGTGACGTTTGCTGACGTCTCCGGTTGCGACGAGGCTAAAACGGAACTGCAGGAGATCATCGAATTCCTGAAGGATCCGCAGAAGTTCACCAAGCTTGGTGGGCGGCTGCCTAAAGGCGCATTGCTCATCGGGCCGCCGGGCACGGGCAAGACGCTGCTCGCCAAGGCAGTTGCTGGCGAAGCCGGGCGTCCGTTCTTCTCCATGTCGGGCTCAGACTTCGTCGAGATGTTCGTCGGCGTCGGTGCGTCGCGCGTTCGCGACCTGTTCGAGCAGGGTAAGGCCCACGCGCCGTGCATCATCTTCATCGACGAAATCGACGCCGTCGGTCGTCACCGCGGTGCCGGACTTGGCGGCGGTCACGATGAACGCGAGCAGACGCTGAACCAGTTGCTCGTCGAGATGGACGGATTCGAGTCGAACGATGGCGTCATCCTCATTGCCGCGACCAACCGCCCTGACGTCCTCGACCCGGCCCTTCTGCGCCCCGGTCGCTTTGACCGGCAGATTGTCGTTGATGCGCCGGACCTTCGTGGTCGCGAAGGAATCCTGCGCGTGCACCTGCGCAACAAGCCGATCGCCGACGACGTCGACGTGAATCGCCTGGCGCGCGGTACGCCGGGCATGGCTGGCGCCGACCTCGCCAATCTCGTCAACGAAGGTGCACTCCTCGCCGCACGCCGCGGGCACGAGCGCATCTACATGAATGACTTCGAAGAAGCAAAAGACAAAGTCATGCTCGGCGCCGAGCGCAAGTCGCTCGTTATGAAGGACGAGGAGCGCCGCCTAACGGCGTATCACGAAGCGGGCCACGCGGTCTGCGCCGTAATGGTCAAAGGCAACGATCCGCTTCACAAGGTCACGATCGTCCCTCGTGGTCGCGCGTTAGGCGTTGCCTTCACGCTTCCCGAAGACGACCGCGTCTCGGTGACGCGCGAGCAGCTCGAAGCGCGTCTCGTCATGGCATACGGCGGGCGTGCGGCCGAGGAGATCATCTTCGGACGCGACCGTGTGACGACGGGTGCTGCGAGCGATATCCAACAGGCCACCGCCATTGCCCGTCGTTACGTCACGCAGTGGGGTCTCTCGGAAGCAATCGGCCCGATCCTCGTTGGCGACAACGAGCAGGAAGTCTTCCTCGGCCAACAGATCACAAGCCGCCGCGAAGTCTCTGAGCAGACGGCGCAGCTCGTGGACGCGGAAGTGAAGAAGGTCATCGATTCGGCATTCGCTCGCGCCGTGGCAACGCTCACCACGCATCTGGAATTACTGCACTCGGTCGCCAAGATGCTCCTCGAGCGCGAGACGCTAACGCGAGAGGACTTCGAAATTCTCCAGCGTGGCGAGGCCTTGCCGCCACGTCCTCCGCTTCCACCGTCGTCTACGCCGGCCATTCAAGCTCCGAGTGCGCCGGTCGCGTCATCGAAGCCCGCCATTCCGCCGCTTCTCGGTGGACCGGAAGTTTCACCCGCGTAGCCATAGCGCGAAGCAACGAAGAGCCCGTCGGTTTTCCGGCGGGCTTTTCTTGTCTGACTCGCTAGCTTTGCGCGGTTCGTTTCCCCGGCCACGCGATGCACTCCATCAATTCATCGGACACGAGTTCAAGTTCGGCGCAACCGCGGGCGCAGTGGCGCGTGCGCGCCGGCACGATCGTGCTCGATCGCCCGATCGTCATGGGGATCGTCAACGTAACCCCAGATTCGTTTTCGGACGGCGGTGAATACCAAACGATTGAGAGCGCACTGTGGCGCGTTGGTGAGATGCGCCGCGAGGGCGTCGATATCGTCGACGTGGGCGGCGAGTCGACGCGCCCTGGCGCGCGAATCATCGACGAGGAAGAGGAGTTGCGACGTGTCATCCCTGTCGTCGCCGCCATCCGCCGGAAAGAGAGTGACCTCCTGATTTCTGTCGACACGAGCAAGTCGGAGGTCGCGCGCCAAGCACTCGACGTGGGTGCGAATATCATCAACGACGTTTCAGGTTTGCGCTTCGACAGCGCCGTCGCCGATGTATGCGCCGAGTACCAGTGTGGGTTGGTGATCATGCATTCCCGTGGTAGGGCCGGCGAGATCGCATCGTACGAACACGCAGAATACGACAGTGATGTCGTGGGAGCGGTCGAGCGCGAGCTGCTCGAGAGCGTGGCGCGCGCGACCGAACGCGGCGTGCACAATGAATCCGTTGTGATTGATCCTGGTGTTGGCTTCGCGAAACGGAGCGAGCACTCCGTAGAAGTGTTGCGCGGGCTACCGCGGTTGGCCGGATTGGGCTTTCCGGTGCTGGTGGGAGCGTCGCGCAAACGGGTGATCGCCAGCCTTACGGGGGTTGATGGCGATGCCGCGTCTCGCTTGTTCGGAACCTTGGGCGTGCACGTCAGCGCGCTCGCGTTAGGCGCGCGGATTTTCCGCGTCCACGACGTTCGCGCGCATCGGGAGGCGCTGGACGCGGCGTGGGCGGTGGTGCGGTCGGACGAAGCCGTGCGAGACGCGTCAAAGGCGTGAGCACGCGCGCACTGGGCGCCGAACGGGTCGAGCGAGGCGCGTGGTTAGGCGGCGCCCTGCTCCTCATCGCGTATCTCATCACGCTGGCACCGAGCGTGACGTTGTGGGATTCAGGCGAGTTTCTCTCCGCCATTCACACGTTAGGCATCCCGCATCCGCCGGGAACGCCGCTGTTCGTGCTCATCGCGCACGCATGGCGCTCACTCGTTCCACTCGATTCGTTCGCGCTGGTGATCAACGCCGCGTCGGCTTTGGCCACGGCGACTGCATGCACCATCTTCGGATCACTTGCTGCGCGCTGGACGTCGAGCAGCGCCGCCGGCTTCGCGGCGGCGCTCCTTGCCGGTACGATGGCTGCCGTCTGGCAAAGCGCCACCGAGACAGAGGTCTACGCCTACTCGTTGCTCCTGGTTGCCACGATGCTCGCGGTTGCTGAGCGAGCCGGAGACAGGTGGAGCGACCGCCATCGACTGCTGGTCGCCTACCTGTTTGGACTGGCGGTCGCGCTGCACATCTCGGCGCTCGTCGCCGCGCCGGGCATCGTGTATCTCGCCGCCACCGACACCGGCGCACGTCTTTCCGTGCGAAGGGCATTGTCGCCGTTAGGCGCGTTCTGTCTCGCCGCTGGGTTGGGTACGGTGTCGATCATGCTGATTGCCGTCGGCGTGATCCTCGTGTTGGTGGGCTCGTTAGGCGATCACGGAGTGGGATTCCAGGGTGTGCGAGCCGGGGTGTCGATGTCGATGCTCGTCATGCTTGGAGCGACTGCTGTGTTGTTCATGCTGGTGCGCGCGCCGTTCGACCCGGGCGTCAATCAGGGGAATCCGTCGACATGGAACGCGCTACTGGAAGTCGTTGGACGACGGCAATACGACGTCCCACCGCTCTGGCCGCGTCGAGCCCCGTTCTGGCTGCAGGTTGGAAACATGATTCAGTACGCCGATTGGCAGGCGGCGTCGGCGTTGAGTGATTGGCCTGGCGGCTCGTGGCGCCGTACACCCTTCACAATCGCGTTTCTCGCCCTTGGCACTATCGGCAGTGTCTGGCACCGTCGCCGGGACCGTCGCTCGTGGAATGGGATTGCGTTGCTGCTGGCGGCTGCATCGTTAGGCGTGGTGGTCGTGCTCAACCTGCGCGCTGGACCCTCGTATGGATTTGGCGTCCTTCCCGAAGGCGCCATTCGCGAAGCAAGGGAACGGGACTACTTCTTTGCCCTCGCCTTCGCTGTGTGGGGCGTGTGGTGCGGGTGCGGTGTCGGAGCGCTCGTTGCGATGCGAGGGCGCGCGTTCATCGCACTCGCCTGTGTCCCGCTTGTCCTCAATTGGCGGGCGCTCGATCGCACGCGCATGCCCGAGGCGCGCCTCGCCGAAATTGTCGGCGAAGCGTTGCTCCAGTCGGCGCCGACGCGCGCGGTGCTGGTCATGAGCGGTGACAACGATTCGTATCCCGTGTGGTTCGCGCAGCGCGTGCTCGGGCAACGTGCCGACGTGGCTCCTGTCACCATTCCCCTGCTCGCGGCTGGCTGGTATCGGGCGGAGTTGGCGCGTCGCGACTCCTTGCTCGGCGAACAGGCTGTCGTCGAGTGGCTTGGGCTCGACGCCACGCTTCGTGAGATCGCCACACGAGCGCGCGCTAGTCGCCGTGCGCTGACCGCAGCCGTGTCTGTTCTCCCGAGCGATCGACAAGTCCTCGCCCCCGCGTGGACGTTGCGAGGCATGGTCTACCTCGCGGACGAGCGCGAGGGGGGATCCGCGCTTTCGACAGACACGGCGGCCACCCTTCAATCTGCCCGATTTATCGATTCTCTCTGGCTGCGAACTCGGCGCGATTCAACGCGAGCCGAGGAATGGACGGCGAGATACATCGAGACGCTGCTGAAATGTCCTTCGATGGCTGTACGTCGGGCGGTCAACGCGAGTGCAGCGTTACTTGAATCGACGTGTAACTACCGATAAGTTCAGGTGTTATGCCTTTTTCTGGGCTCTCTGAACGCCTGCAAGCCATTCGACAGAGGATCGCTGCTGCCGTCGCTCGTGGGGGGCACGATCAGCAGGTCCAAATTGTCGCCGTGACCAAGACTCACGGCGTCGATGCAGTTCGCGCAGCGTGGGACGCGGGACTGACCATGGTCGGAGAAAACCGCATCCAGGAAGCGCTCCCGAAGATGGAGGAGGCAGGTGTACCGGTAGAGTGGCATCTGATCGGACATCTGCAGCGAAACAAAGCCAAGCATGCCGCGCGATTCGCGCTCGTGCACTCGATGGACAGTGGGCGACTCGCAGGTGCACTGCACGAGGTGGGAGCGGAACGTGGTTCACCTGTGCGCGTCTTAGCGCAGGTGAACATCTCCGGCGAAGAGTCAAAAGGTGGGCTGTCGCTTGAGACACTACCGGCCGAGGCGGAACGCTGGCGTGACATGAGCGGCATCGAGGTGGTCGGAGTAATGACGATGGCGCCGCTCGACGCTGAAGAGCGCGTTCTCCGCACGACGTTTGCCGGCGCTCGATCGGCGCTGTCGATACTGAAGCAGGCCGGGCATCCAGCGCGCGAAATATCGATGGGGATGTCGAACGATTTCGAAATTGCGGTGGAGGAAGGGGCGACGATGGTCCGGTTGGGAACGATCCTGTTTGGAGAACGCGAGCCATGACCGATGAGTCATTCCACCTAACGCCGCTCGACATCCGTCGCTTCGACTTCGGGAGCGCGTTGCGCGGGTACGATCGCGCGCGCGTCGACCAGTTTCGCGAACAAGCGGCTGCGGAAGTCGAACGTCTCCTCAAGCAGTGTCAGACGCTTGAAGCAAAGGCGCAGGGATTTCATGAGCAGTTGCGCGCATTTCGCGAGCGGGACAAGGCGCTGAATGAAGCGCTCGTCTCGGCGCAGCAACTGCGAAGCGAAACGCGCGAGCAGGCAGAACGCGAAGCGCAGCTCATCGTGCGCGAGGCGAAAGTCGAGGCGGAGCGACTCATTGCTGAGTCCCGTAATGAGACGCGCAAGATTGAAGCAGACCTGGACACACTCGTTAGGCAGCGTCGCGCGTACCTGGCGCAATTGCGCACACTGGTTGAACGACATCTGTCCGAAATCGAGGCGGCCGAATCGAGTCCTGCGTCCCTGGCGGCAATCCAGCGCGAAGGGAACCGCGCGTCCTCCAATGAATCGGGAAGCAACGGGACGCCGGAATGGCTCGACTCTCTCGTGAAAGAGTAAGCACTGCATCGCCGACCGCGCGTGAGCATCCCTTCGCTGCATAACGTCGAAACGATCGAGCAAGCGGCCGCCGTGGTGCGGGCGCGCTTTGCGCGCACGCCCGATGTCGCGATCATCCTCGGCACGGGGCTGGGCGGGCTGGCGCGCGCCATCGACGTCGAGGCGACGGTCGAATACGGCGATATCCCGCACTTTCCGCTGTCGACCGTCGAGTCGCATGCGGGACGCCTCCTCTGCGGGCGTTTGGGGGGAAAGACCGTCGTGGCGATGCAGGGGCGCTTTCACCGCTACGAAGGCTACTCGCTGCAGCAGGTGACGTTTCCGGTGCGGGTGCTGCGCGCGTTAGGCGCCAGGACGCTCATCGTGTCGAACGCGTGCGGGGGGATGCATCCGCTGTGGGCAGCCGGCGACCTGATGCTGATTGCCGATCATATCAACTTGTTAGGCGACAATCCGCTCATCGGACCTAACGACGATCGGTTAGGCGTGCGCTTTCCGGACATGTCGGAGCCGTACGACGCCCAGCTGCGCGTCGTGGCGCGAGCGGAGGCGATCGCTCGCGGAATCACGCTGCGCGAAGGGACATACGTCGCGGTGCAGGGGCCCAACCTCGAGACGCGCGCAGAGTACCGGTTCCTGCGCGGCGTCGGCGCCGATGTCGTGGGGATGTCGACCGTACCGGAGGTGATCGTCGCAATTCACGGTGGCATGCGCGTTCTCGGTATCTCGATCATCACCGACTCATGCCTACCCGACGCTCTCGAACCGGCGTCGCTCGACAAGATTCTCGCGGTGGCGGCGCGCGCTGAACCACACCTTACCTCACTCGTCACTGGCGTCGTGGAGAAGTTGTGAGCAACGAACGTTTTCGACTTCTTCCGTCCGACCGTGCGGCTAACGATCTAGAGCAGGAAGTGCTCGAACGTTGGCGCACGGAGCGCACGTTCGAGCAGACGCTCGCCGCGCGCGCCAACGCCCCGACGTGGATCTTCTACGACGGACCGCCGACGGCCAACGGCCGGCCCGGAATCCATCACGTCTTTGCGCGCACGGTGAAGGACCTCTTCTGCCGTCACCGCACCATGCGCGGATACCTCGTCCCGAGAAAGGCGGGATGGGATACGCATGGGCTCCCGGTCGAGATCGAAGTCGAGAAGGCGCTGGGGTTGAGCGGGAAACCCGACATCGAGGCATTCGGGGTCGAGGCATTCAACCAGCGTTGCCGCGAGAGTGTGTGGAAGTACCGCGAGGAGTGGGAGCGGCTCGTTGAACGCGTTGCGCACTGGATGGACTACGAGCGCCCGTACGTCACCTACACGAACGACTACATCGAGAGCGAGTGGTGGGCGCTCAAGACGTTGTTCGAAAAAGGGCTGCTCTATCGCGGTCACAAGATCCTGCCGTATTGCCCACGTTGCGGGACGGCGCTTTCCTCGCACGAAGTCGCACAGGGGTACGAGGATGTCGAAGATCCTTCGACCTATGTGGCGCTCGATCTCGTCAACGAGAGCGGTGCACGCAACGTGCGCCGGCGCGTCATCGTCTGGACGACGACACCGTGGACGCTCGTGTCCAACGTTGCACTCGCCGTACACGAAGATCTCGAGTACGTCGAGCTGAAAAAGAAGACGGTCGAGGACTGGACGATCATCCTCGCGGCCGGACGCGCGATGGCGGTGTTAGGTGATGACTACACCGACCGCTGGGACGTCGTGCAGCGCCTAACGGGAAAAGATCTTGCCGGCAAACGTTATCGTCGCCCGCTTGACTGGGTTCCCTACGGCGAAGGAACGGGGGACCACGAGATCATCGTCACCGCGGACTTTGTCTCCGCCGAGGACGGCAGCGGCATCGTGCACATGGCGCCCGCCTTCGGCGCCGACGACTACGCAACCGGGCAGAAGCACGGCCTCGTGATGCTGCAGCCGGTCAACGGGCGCGGCCGATTCGACGACGGCATTCCTGTTGTAGGGGGGATGTGGGTCAAGGACGCCGACGCCGTCATCCTCGAAGAGCTTCGCAAGACGGAAGTCCTGTGGAAAGCAGGGAAACTTCTGCACGCGTACCCGCATTGCTGGCGCTGCAAAACGCCGTTGCTCTATTACGCACGCATCTCGTGGTTTGTCCGCACGACGCAGTTCAAGGACGAGATGCTGCTCCGTAACGGTCGCATGCAGTGGAATCCACCAGAAGTCGGCGAAGGACGATTTGGCGAGTGGCTCAAGAACAACATCGACTGGGCTGTCTCGCGCGATCGTTACTGGGGAACTCCACTGCCCGTGTGGGTCAACGACGAAGATCCGAACGAGATCGAAGTCGTTGGCTCGTTCGCTGAATTGGCGGAAAAGACGGGAACCGAACTTCCGTCGGATTTCGATCCGCACAAGCCATTCATCGACCGCTACACCTGGCCGGCAAAGTCAGGGAAGGGGACGATGCGTCGCGTCCCCGAGGTGATCGACGCGTGGTTCGACTCTGGTTCGATGCCATTCGCGCAGTGGCACTTTCCCTTCGAGAACCAGGACATTACCGCGCAGCAGTACCCGGCTGATTTCATCGCTGAGGGACTCGATCAGACGCGGGGATGGTTCTATTCGCTGCTCGCCATCGCGACCGGGCTCGGCGACGCCCTGCCTAACAACAGCGTGCGTACGACGAAAGACACGGCACCGTATCGCGCCGTCGTCGTCAACGACCTCGTGCTCGATGCCAACGGCGTGAAGATGTCGAAGTCGAAGGGAAACGTCGTCAATCCGTGGGAAGTGCTCGAGGCACACGGCGCCGACGCAGTCCGACTCTTCCTCGTCGCCTCGAGCCAGCTGGGAACACCGAAGCTCTTTGACTCGTCGGCAATTCGCGATACGGCGGCGAGGTTTTTGGTAACGCTGAAGAACGTCTACAGCGGCATCTTCGCCCTGTATGCAAATTTTGGGTGGGAGCCGTCGAGCGCTGATCCGACCATCGCAGATCGCCCGGTCATCGATCGCTGGGTCCTCTCGCGTCTGGCGACGGTGGAACGGGAGGTCAATGCGGCGCTCGAATCATTCGACGCGACGACGGCGACTCGCCGGATCATCGGTTTCGTCGTCGACGATCTCTCCAACTGGTACGTCCGGCTCAATCGTTCACGCTTCTATGACGTGACAAGCGACGACAATCGCGCCGCGTTTGCGACGCTGCACGAGTGTCTGGTCGTGACGTCGCGTCTCCTTGCGCCTATTGCGCCGTTCGTCAGCGATTGGTTGCACCGAGAGCTGACGGGAACCTCCGTACACCTCGCATCCTTTGTGCGGGAGTCCGGTGAGAACGTCTCGGTCGACACCGGACTGGAGCGGGGAATGGCGGAGATTCGTGAGCTGGCGACGCTCGGTCGCGCAGCCCGCGAAGAAGCTGGGATCAACGTTCGAAAGCCGCTGAGTCGCGTCGTCTGTGTGGTGCCGCGAGAATTGGCGTCGCACACGGAGCCGCTACTCGGCCTGCTGAAAGCGGAACTGAATGTGAAAGATGTCGTACTGGCTACGACTGCAGACGATCTCGTGACGTTGGAGGCGAAACCGAACTTCCGCTCGTTAGGCAAGAAGTTCGGAAAGGCGACACCGTTGGCGGCCAAGGCCGTTCAGGCGCTCGCGAGCGCGCATTTGCGAGCATTTGAGCACGGCGAAGCATTGGCGCTGACGGTGGATGGTGAGACACACACGCTCGATTCCGACGACTTGACTATTGTTCGGCGAGCCGTGGGGCAACTCGTCGTAAAGGAGGCCGAGGGGCGCTTTGCGGCAATCGATCCGCACGTGACGCCAGAGCTCAAGCGCGAAGGGTTGGCGCGCGAGTTCGTGAGCCGCGTGCAGCGATTACGGAAGGAGGCAGGGCTCGCTGTGTCCGACCGCATCCAGCTATCGGTGTGGGGCGCGGAGGAAATCGAATCGGCGGTCGCAGAGTATAAGGACTGGATCGCCGGCGAAGTGTTGGGCCGAGACATCACGATCGGTCGTGGTGGCGCGGTGGCTGAACGTGCGACGCACGAAGGCGAGATTGATGATCTCGCGTTTCACGTCGCCTTGACTACGGACTAAGACACGATGGCACCCACCAGCGGTACGAGTGGCACCACCGGCGCAAAGAAGCCGAAGCCCATGAGCAAGAAGAATCTTCAGCACTTCGAGAAACGGCTCATGGAAGAGCGTCGGCGCGTGCTCAAAGAGCTCGGCCACTACGACGACGTGTTCAACGCCACCGATCAGTCGTCGGATGGCGATCTCTCCTCATACTCGTTCCATATGGCCGATCAGGGGACCGATGCCATGGAGCGAGAAAAGGCGTTCCTCTTCGCCTCGCAAGAAGGTCGATTCCTATGGCACATCGATCAGGCGCTGCGCCGGTTGTACAAGTCGCCCGAAACCTTCGGAAAGTGCCACAACTGCGGCGAAGAAATTGCCTTCGAGCGTCTCGATGCACTTCCGCATGCACGCTACTGCATCAAGTGCAAACAGCGTGAGGAAGATGCCAAGAAGTAAGGCGTTCCTGTTCTGGCCGTTGGCCATCCTGATCATCATTGCTGATCGGGTGAGCAAGTACGTCGCTGAACAGGTGCTGTGGCCGCGAAACGTTCCACGCATCGTATTCGACGATTGGTTCCGCTGGACTCTGGTCTACAACCCGGGTGCAGCCTTTGGGTTGCACCTGGGTCCGTATTCACGGTGGATCTTCCTTGCGCTCACGTTAGGCGCGCTGGTCATTCTGTTTCGCTTGTATCGCGCGACGGCCGATGGCGATCGCGTCCGCACACTCGCGTTAGGCCTGGTGACGGCCGGCGCGTGCGGCAATCTGATCGACCGCATCGTCTCGCCGCGTGGTGTCGTTGACTTCATCGACATCGGCATCGGCGACTCGCGTTGGCCCACATTCAACGTGGCCGATGTGGCGGTGAGCACCGGCGCCGTCCTGCTGGCGTGGGTGCTTTGGGGTGAAGACAAAGCGGCGGAAGCACGCGCCGCATCGAACGTCGAGGAGACGAGCTCAATGGTCGGCGAACGCCTGCACCGATGACGAGTCCGTCCGGCGACCGGCGGATCGAAATGGTGCTCGAGGCGGACAGTGATGTTCGCCTCGATTTGTTGGTGGCCGCCGAGGCGTCGATCTCGCGCACACAGGCCGCGACGCTCATCGCGACGGGTTGCGTTACGGTGAATGGGCGCGCGGAGAAGGCGTCGTACAAGCCCGAAGCGGGGGAGCGCGTTGCGATTGTCATTCCTCCCCCGGTCGGCCGCGATGTCGTGGGGGAGCAGATCGCGCTGGATGTTGTCTACGAAGACGACGACCTGTTGGTCGTCGACAAGCCCGCCGGGATGGTGGTGCACCCCGCGCCCGGCAACTGGAGCGGGACGCTGGTGAACGCGCTGGTGGGGCGCGGCGGTGAACTTGCAGCTGGCGGCGGGGAGGAGCGGCCGGGGCTCATTCACCGATTGGACAAAGACACATCAGGGTTGCTGCTCGTCGCCAAGAACGACCGGGCGCACCGCATTCTCTCGGCCGCACTGGCCGAGCGGCGAGTCGTTAGGCGGTACGCCGTGATGTGCTGGGGGCACCTCGATGTCGAAACGCTCGTCGTCGACAAGCCGCTGGCGCGCGATCCGAACGACCGACAACGCATGGCCGTCGTGGCGAGCGGAAAACCGGCGAAAACCACGTTCACCCGCCTGGCGCGTTTTGATGCCGGTGATCTGCTGCGCGCGCACCTCCACACCGGGCGCACGCATCAGATTCGCGTGCACCTGAACGCGATTGGCCACCCCGTGCTGGGTGACGACACGTATGGTGGTGGGGGCGGGCGCAAATTGGTTGCGCTTCCTCCGCGCCGTCACTTTCTACACGCGGCGTGGCTGCGATTCCGTCATCCATCTACGGGCGAAGTGATGGATCTCCGATCGCCCCTCCCACCCGATCTGCGCGCCTCGCTGGTGGCGATCGCCAACGAGCCGTCGATCACTTCGGCAAGCGATCCGCTCGCACTCCTTGGATTCTATCAAGTGACGGACGGGTGAAGTGAGCGTTACTCGTCTGCTCGTCCTGCAGGGGGGTGACGCCTATTTCGGCGTCGACACCGAGCGTGTGCGGGAGGTTGTACCAGCCAAGGCGACGACACGCATCCCCGGTGCGCCACCGTACGTGCGCGGACTCCTCAACCTGCGCGGAACGCTAGTGACCGTCGTCGATCTCGCGCAGCGGCTGGGGCGCTCGTCGGGAACGGCGGCTGATCCGTCGGTGGCAATCGTCCATTCCGGTTCGCGACTTCTCGGATTGCTTGTGGACGATGTCTTGGATGTGCAGGAGCTCACGGATGACGCAGCGCTTTCACCGTCACCGGTTGCGGGAGGGAGAAGTGAGGCGGGACTGGTGCGCGCGTTGGGACATTTTGACGAGCGAGTCGTCCTAGTGATTGACGTAGAGGAGCTCGTCCGGCAGACGCTCGCCTAGAGGTGGCGCGCGCCCGGAGGGCGGCGTCAGGGAGAGCGCACGTGAGCCATACAGTTCTGATCTGCGACGACGCCATCTTCATGCGCACCATGCTGGGAGACATTCTCTCTCAGGCGGGATTCGACGTGGTGGGTGAAGCGGAGACGGGAGCCCAGGCGGTGGAGAAATACGGATCGCTCCGACCCGACCTGGTGACGATGGATATCGTGATGCCGGACATGGGCGGAATCGACGCCGTTCGTGAAATCACGAAACGCGACCCGGGCGCCAAGGTGTTGATGTGCTCCGCGATGGGGCAGCAGGCACTCGTCGTGGAGGCGATCCAGGCGGGGGCGAAGGACTTCGTGGTGAAGCCGTTCCAGCCGTCGCGCGTGCTGGAGGCCGTTCAGCGAGTCCTCGGCTAAGTGCCGAATGCAGCGGCCGAGTGCCGCTGAGCCGACATGGACTCTTCGCGCTACGCTGAGCTCTTCCTCACCGAGGCTCGCGACCATCTCACCGCGATCAACCAAGCGCTGATCGAACTGGAGCAGGCGCCTAACGAGCGCGAGCCCGTCGACGCGATTTTTCGTGCGGTGCACACGGTGAAGGGGATGAGCGGCGTGATGGGGTACGCCGGCGTCGGGTCGTTGTCGCACGCGATGGAAACGCTGCTCGCCCGTGTGCGCGCGGGAACAGAACGACTGAGCGGCGACGACGTGATGCTGCTCTTCGACGCTGCCGATGCGCTCGAGCATGCGATCGAGCATGCGGGAGACCGCGAGGCCTCAGCGCTGGACATCACGGCGCTGGTGGCGCGATTGGGAGAACGTGGCGTCGCGGAGCAGCCGCGGCGTGCGCGGCCGAGTGGTGCCCTTCCTGCCGGCGACGGCGTTGCGGTCTATCTCGAACTGGACGAAGGGACGATTCTCCCCGGAGCGCGCGCGCAGCTCGTGATCGGACGGGCGCGCTCGTTAGGCAACATCGGTACTGTTGCGCCTGACGAGCAGTCGCTGATGAGCGACGAATTTGATGGACGCTTTGCGATGCGCATCGAGACGGACGCCGGTGATGATGAAATCGTCCGCGTGTTGCGCGGCGCTGGCTTCGTCGCGACGGTGCGCGTGGAGCGCGCTACGTCGGCGGACGAGGCGGTGCCCATCGAGGTGCCGACCGCGCCCGAGGAAAGCGCGCGATTCGATGCGGCGTGGGGAGCCGGGCAGCTCACCGCGCCCCTCCAGCGCTACGTGCGCATCGACCTGCGACGTCTGGATGAACTGATGAACCTCGTCGGCGAGTTGATGATTGCGCGCGGACGACTGGCCCAGGTGGCCGCTCCCTACGCCGATCCAGCGCTCGACGAAGCAATCGCCGAGACATCGCGCCTGATCAGCGAAGTGCAGGACGGCGTGTTGGGCGGGCGGATGGTTCCGGTCTGGCAGGTCTTCGATCGATTTCCACGTGTGGTGCGAGACGCCGCGCGCACGTTAGGCAAGGACGTGGAATTCGTGATCGACGGGCGCGAGATCGAACTCGATCGCTCGCTCCTCGAGCAGATCGCCGATCCGTTGGTGCACCTGCTGCGAAACGCCGTCGATCACGGCATCGAAACGCCCGCGCAGCGCGCGACCAGCGGAAAGAAGGAGACCGGGCGCCTAACGCTGAGTGCTACGCGTGAGCGCAGCGCGGTGGTCATTCGCGTCAGCGACGACGGACGCGGGGTCGATCGCGCGCGCGTGCTGGAGAAAGCCAAGCGCGCGGGGCTCGTGGACGCCGAACGCGAAGAGCTCTCCGATGACGACATCCTGCGCTTGATTGCACGCCCGGGATTTTCAACCGCCGATCGCGTCACCGAACTCTCGGGACGCGGTGTGGGAATCGACGCCGTGATCTCGCGGGTGCGCGCCCTGGGTGGGGTGGTCGAACTGCGTTCTTCCAGTGGCGACGGGACTTCGTTCGCCCTCCGATTACCGGTCACCTTGGCGGTGATTCCTGCGCTCCTGGCGCGTGCGGGCGACGAGACGTACGCCCTCCCATTGACGCACGTCACAGAAACGCTGCAGCTGCGGCGCGGGGTGGTGAGAACGGTACGCGGGCGCGAGGTAATCGTCCTGAGAGATGAGGTACTCCCTCTCCTTCGCCTCGACGAGGTGGTGGGGGCGGGAGAGTGTGCCCGTACGGCGAATCAGGTGGTGGTACTCGAAGTGGCGGATCGTCGCGCGGCACTCGTGGTGGATCAGTTGTTGGGACAGCAGGAAATCGTCGTGAAGCCTTTTGACGCCGTGCGTGGTGCGTTGGCGTGCTTCAATGGCGCGACGATCATGGGCGACGGGTCTCCCGCGCTCATTCTCGAAGTGAGCGGTCTCCTTCAGGAGTAGGCATGCACGATCTGCTTAGTCTCAAGCCGGTTCAACTGGATGCCCTGCGTGAGGTGGCCAACATCGGCGCCGGGCATGCCGCGACCGCGCTTTCGCAGATGACGGGTCAGACGATCATGATCGCCGTCCCCACCATCAACATCACTCCACTGGAAGAGGTGCCGCCGACCATTGGCGCGCCTGACGATCCGGTGGTGGCGGTGCTGATGAACATGGTCGGCGACCTCACGGGACGCACGCTCCTCGTCTTCCCGAAGCAGACCGCGATTTGCTTGAGTGAGCTGATGATCAAGCGCAAACACGCCGGAGGAGGCGAGCTCTCGGCGCTGGAAGAATCGGCCATCAAAGAGGCGGGAAATATTCTGAGTGGAGCGTACATGAACGCGTTGAGCGACTTCATGCACCTCCTGCTCCTTCCCTCGCCACCGAGTCTGGCGATCGACATGGCGCGCGCCGTCATGACGACGGCGTATCTGCAGTTCGGCGCCGATCGTGATCTGGTGTTCTGCGTCGAGACCGAATTCATGATGACGGATGCGAACGAGACGCTGCGCGGCGTCTTTCTCCTGTTGCCAGACCTGCCGTCGCTGCGCGCCATCCTCCGCGCCATCGGCGTCGCGTAAGCGCCTGACGCGGCGCGAGCCTAACGACGACTGTGCCGACTTCCCTGAGCTCCGAGCGTGATCGCGCGGTGTTGCGGTCATTCTCGTCGCGCATCGATCGCGGCGATGCGGGGGCGCATAACAACCTGGGCGTTCTCTACTTCAACAAGGGGATGGCGGCCGAAGCTGTCGCCGAATTCACGCGCGCCCTCGATCTCGATCCGCGCATGACGATTGCGCAGCGCAACCTCGAGATCGCGTACTTCACCAGTGGCTACTACGATGAGCGCGTCGCCGTCCTGCGCGCGCAGCTTGATGCGCATCCCGACGACGCGGACGCGCTGTGGGAGCTTGGACGCACGTACGCGCTGCTCGATGACTCCGCAGCGGCGCTTCACTGCTTCGCGGCGCTGGTGCGTGAGGATCCGACCAATGTGCGCGCCATGTTGCAGCTGGCGCTGGCGGAGTCGAAAGGAGGTGAGCAGGAGTCGGCGGCGAGATGGCTGCAGCACGCGCTTGAAATCGACCCGGACAACGCGGCGCTGCATTTTCATCTCGGAGAAACGGCGTATCACCGCGGACTCAACGATCAGGCGTTGATGCATCTTCAGCGCGCGGTCGAGCTGTCGCCGGAGGACGCGGATGCGCAATACCTCCTCGGCTTCGTGCTCGGCGACATGGGAAAGCACGAAGAGGCGCGCGCGCATACCAAACGCGCCTTTCAGCTCAACCCGTCGTTAGGCAAGGCGCACGCCAACCTCTCGCTGGAACGCTTTGATGTGCAGTCCTACGCGCGGGCACGTGAAGTGCGCGAAGCACGTGGACTCTCGGGTGCATTGGAAGTGGCTGAAGAAGGGCAACTGGCGCACTTCAACCTGGGGCTCGCGTTCCGGCAGAAAGGCTACCTGGCGGAAGCGCTGCGCGAGTATCGCCTGGCGCTCGACCGCGGGGAGGATCGTACGCTTGTGCTGCAGGCGATGGCCGAGGTGCACCTGTTGCGCAGGGAATCCGACTCGGCGGTGTTGTTGTACGATCGCCTGCTGGCCGATGCACCGCAGAGCCCGAAACTCTGGAACGAACGCGGTGTCGCGCTGCATCAGGAAGGAAAGTATACCGAGGCGCGCGAGAGTTACCGTCGCGCAATCGACAGCGATGCGCACTACGCGCTGGCGCGAAATAATCTCGCGGTCGTCTACTTCCACGAAGGACGAAGCGAGCTTGCGTTAGGCGCGTTGCGCGATGCGTTGCTGCAGGAGCCGTCGTTTCTCAAAGGGCGACTGAACCTGGCACTGCTCCTGTTCAGGCAGGGAGCGCTGGAGCAAGCCTTGGAAGCGTACCGGCACACGTTGCACCTGTCGCCAGAACATGCGGTGGCATGGAACGGCGTCGGACTTGTGTTGGTGCAGCTCGGACGTGTGGAAGAAGCGCGCAATGCCTTCTCGCGCGCGATCGAGGCACACGCCAACTACGCCGAGGCGCACTACAATCTCGGGTTTGCGCTCTCGACGTTAGGCGACTACGCCGGATCGTTGCGCGAGACGAAGCGCGCGCTGGAGTTGGACCCATACTACGCGCCGCAGAAATTTGAATTGGCGGTGGATCTCGAGTTCGAGGATCCGCGATTCGACGTGTCGTCGGACCTCACGGGGGAGCGCCGTGAGCCGACCATGGACGGCTTCACCTTCGAGGAGCGGGCGCTGGACGCCCTGTTTGAAGGACTGGGCGATCCCGCTGCGGCGCCCACGGAAGACGCGGCGCGCGCAACACCGGTCGACGCGAGCGTGTACGCACTCGCGCAGGCTGCGGCGGCGCGCGGGGAGTGGGACCGCGCTCGGGCGATCGTCAACGCGCAACTCGCCGCCGGCGCGCCGCGTCTCGAAGGAATGCTGGCGTTAGGCGACGTCTTTCTCGCACAAGGGGCGGCGGGGGAGGCCGTGGAGCGCTATCGAGAGGCGCTTTCGCTTTCACCGACCCTCTTCGCGGCGCGTGAGGGCGAGTTGCGCGCTCTCGTCACGCTGCGCCGTTTTCGCGATGCACGAGAATCGGCGATGGCTGTCGAAGCAACGCCTAACGCGACGTCAGAGGCGCTCCTGCTGGCGGCGACGGTGTATGCCGAGTGTGACGCCATCGATGCTGCGACGCGTCTCCGCGATCGCGTGCGCGCAAGCGCCACGCTCACCCCCGAATCGCTGCAGCGACTCGGCGATCTTGCACGCGCAATGGGCGACACGGCGGGAGCGATCGATGCGTACGCCGATGCCGTCCAGGCTGACGCTGGCCTCGCAGCGGTGCGCGTGCAGCTGGCGGCGCTCTTGCGCGGCGAAGGGCGACACGAGGAAGGCGAGCAGCAACTCGTTGCGGCCCTGGAGACTGTTCCAACGTTTGCCGATGCGGCGCTCGCGTTAGCCGGGCTGCGCCGCGAGTTGGGACGTCCGGCAGAGTCGATCGACGTCCTGATTCCGATTCTCGAGGGGAATCCGTTTCACCTCGACGCGCTCGCCTCGTTAGGCGAATCGCTCTTCCTCGCGGGCCGCGCCGAAGACGCGCATTTTGCCATCGCGCGCGTGCGGCGTTTCGACCCGGAGCACGTCGCGGCGCTGTACTTCGACGGTGTGTTTCTCGCGCAGCGGCACGAGTACGCAGCGGCCATCGCGCGCTGGCGACATGTCGAGGAGTTGGAGCCCGCCGGCGACTTTGCGCGCCGCGCGCGCCGCGATGCGCGTACGGCCAACGATGCGTTGCAGCTCCAACGTGACATCGCCACCGATGGAGCATCCTGATGGCGATCGAAGGACCGCTCCGCGAACTCGGGATTCACGATGTCTTCCAGCTCCTTGATCTGAGCCGGAAAACGGGGTGTTTGCGCGTATCGTCGGCGCTGCGCGATAACGAGGGCACCGTCTTCTTCAAGGACGGACGCGTCGTCTCGGCCACGATCCGCTCGAATCCGCACCCGCTAGGCGGGATGTTGATCAAAGCGGGGCGGATCACCGAGGGTGACCTCGAGCGCGCGCGGGCGATGCAAGGCACTCCGGGCGAAACGCGCAAACTCGGGGAAATCCTCGTCGGCTTCGGCGCGATCAGCGCGCGTGAACTCGAGCGGCACGTGCGTCAGCAGATCGAGGTCGTCGTCTTCGAGCTCATTTCGTGGCAAGAGGGATATTTCTCGTTTGCTGAACTCGATCTTGCGGCGACACCGGTCGACGCGATGACGAGCGTGACCACCGAAGCACTCCTGATGGAGGGGGCGCGCCGAATTGACGAGTGGGAGCGAATTCAGCAGCGCATTCCACATTTAGGCGTTATCGCGTCGCTGGCCGACGTCGATGCGGAGCATCCATCGATCCTCGATTTGCGACCCAACGAATGGGAGGTGCTGGCCGCCGTGGACGGCCTCTCCGACCTGCGCGCCGTCGCATCGACGCTCGGCCGCAGTGAGTTCGACGTGGCCAAGGTGGCGTTCGGCTTGGTGTCGACGGGTGTGATCGTCGTCCGCGAACCGCCGCAGTGCACTCCCGTCTCACAGGTTGCAGCCGAGCTGGCGACGCTGCTCAACGATGCCCGCGAGGCATTGCGAGAGGGGCGGCCCGACGATGCACTCTCATTCGCCGCCACCGCGACGAGCGTTGCGCCTAACGATGCGGAAGGGCACGTCCTGCTGGCCCGTGCGCTGATGCAGGCAGGACGCGAGGCCGAAGGTGGCGAAGCGCTGCGGCGGGCCTTGCAGCTGGAGCCGCGCAATGTCGGCGCGCTCATGGAGTCGGCGCGCGCCGCCACGCGTCGCGGCGATTTCGCGCACGCGATCTCGTTCTGGCAGCGGGTCGTGGTGGCTGCCCCCAACAGTCGCGTCGCCGAACAGGCGCGCCAGGCCATCGCCCATGCCGCAGAGCTCAACGCCGTGCTCGAGGGGGCTGATGCCTGACGAGATCACGCGCTTGAGCGCCGAGGTAGCGCGGAATCCTTCGGGGCGTTCGTCCATTGCATTGGCCGAGGCGCTTCGCCGCGCCCGGCGCCTAACGGCGGCTGCGACTGCAGCCGAGCGCGCGTTGTCGCGCCACCCCTATGACGCCGACGCGCACGACGTCCTTGCCCGTATTGCGGCGGATGCGGGGGACGACCAGCGCGCGCGCGATGAATGGGAGATGGCAGTGCAACTCGACGCCTCGCACCTGCCGTCGCACCTCGGGCTCGCCTTTCTCGCGTATCGACAGTCCGACCTCGCCGAAGCCGCGAGGCGGCTCGGGGTCGCACGTGCGCTCGCGCCGAATGACGCGGGAGTGAGTCGTGCGACCTCGCTGCTGGCGCAGTTTGCGCAAGCGCCTGCGACGCCATGCACCGCTGATTCGGCGCCTAACGACATCGCGACGCCCTCGGCGCAATTGCCGCTATCGCCACGCACGCTCTTTGACGCGATCAAGAGTGACGGCGCGTTAGGCGTGCTCCTCGTCGACGCCGACGGACACGTCGTCGCCGGTGCTGCGTGCGACGCGGAGCAACACGACGTCTCGACCGACCTGGGCGCCGAGCTTTGCGGCCTAGGGGAGGAATCGGGACGCGCCCTCGCGCAGCTCGGCCTTGGGACTTGGGAGAGCCTAACGGTGGAGTGCGGCGCTACCGTGCTCTCCATTGCACCCGCTGCCGACGAGACCATCGTCCTGGTGGAGACGGATTCGGCCACGCCAATCGGCATGGCCAAGGTCCTGCTGGCGCGTGCCTCGCGACGGGCGGCCACCTGGCTCGAGGCGCTCTGATGCGACCGATCGCGGAGGCCTTGTCGAACGTAAGTCGCGTGCGCGGAGTGCGCGCGGCAATTCTCACATCGATGCAGGACGCGCTGCCCATCGAGTCCGTCGCGCATGTCGATGTAGATGTCGAGGCGCTTGCGGCGTTCGCGACATCGCTGATGCGGCGCGTGCGACAAGCCGCCGAGACGTCGCGACTCGGGAGCGTCCACTTCGTCTCACTGGATGCATCGCGTGGCCGCGTCTTCACCGCGCGCCGCGATGACCTTCTCGTTGTGGCGCTGGCGGAACGTGACGCCCCCGCCGGATTGGTGCGGGTCACGCTGCAGCGATGCCTGGCAGGTGTCGCATGAGGCGCGCCGTCCTCGCGCACCGCCGCGCCGGCGCCTAACGACTCGGGCGATGCCGATCATCAACTACGCCGCGCGCGAGCTGACGTGCAAAATCGTCTATTGCGGGCCGGGACGATCGGGGAAGACGACGAATCTCCACTACATCTACGGGCGCATTCCGGAATCGCGGCGGGGATCGATGGTCTCGCTTGCGACGCAGAATGAGCGCACCCTCTTCTTCGATTTCCTCCCACTCGACCTGGGAAAGATCTCGGGATTCGCGACACGTTTTCAGCTCTACACCGTCCCCGGACAGGTGTACTATCGGTCCACGCGCAAACTCGTCCTGCAGGGCGCTGACGGCGTCGTCTTCGTCGCCGACTCACAGCGTCGATCACTGGACGAGAACATCGAGAGCCTGCGCGACCTGCATGAACTCCTCGCCGAGCAGGGGGTTGACCCACGCGCCTTCCCGATCGTCCTCCAATACAACAAGCAAGACCTCCCGCGTGAGCTCATTCACACGCCGGGGGAGCTCGACGACGCCCTGAACTTCCGGAACGCCCCCAGCTTCGCTGCGGACGCGCTATCGGGTGTGGGCGTCTTCGAGACGTTGCGGCGCTCGTCGGAGCTCGTGCTCCGTCGCTTGGCGCCGCCGGCGCACTCGGTCGCAGGGAGATAATCGTGCTGGACGGGCGATATCGATTCGACAACTACGTCGTCGGCGCTGCCAATCGTTTGGCGGCGTCCGCGGTTCGTGCTGTCGCCGAGTCGCCTGGCGCCGTCTACAACCCGCTGTTCATCTACTCGCACTCCGGCCTCGGGAAGACGCATCTCCTCTGCGCGTTAGGCCACGCGGCGCGCAAGCTCCATCCCGATCTCCGCACCGAATACCTGACGCTCGATGAATTCGTCGAGCAGCTCCATCAGGCCATCGCCTCGGGGCGAGCCGACGCGTTCAAACGACGCTATCAGGACGTCGACCTCCTCCTCCTCGACGACGTTCAATTCCTCACGGGGCGCGTCGAGACGCAGAGCGAGATGCTGCGGGTCTTTAACGTCCTCCAGGGAAACGGACGCCAAATCGTCATGGCGTGCGATCGCGCCCCCAGTGAGATCGCCGACGTCGACGAGCGTCTCGTCTCTCGGCTGCAGGGCGGTCTCATCGTCGACATCGGCGCACCCGACTACGAGACGCGCGTTGCCATCCTGCGGCAGAACTGCAATGAACGAGGATTGCAGTTTGCCGCGGGCATCATCGAGGAGCTCTCACGCATCCCGACGGCCAGCGTTCGTGAGCTGCAAGGCGCACTCAATCGTTTGGTCGCGCATCAGGCCATCCTCGACGCGCCCGTCTCGGTTGCCGACGTGTGGCACGTGGCAGGGACGGAAACGACCGGCCCCGACGCGCAGCCGGATGAATTCGACACCTTCCTCAACGATGTCGCGCTCACCGTGGCGGAAACCGTCGATACGTGGCGGCTCCGATTGGGAGCGTCGATTGCCAGATGGTCGGGTGAAGGGTTCCGCACATCGGCACTCGAAGCTCTCCTCGAGGGAGACGACGTTCCTGACCTCGAAGCGGTGGAAGCGCGCTTTGGCGCCGCAGCCGAACGATTGCGTGCACTCGAGCGAGAGGCCGTTCGACTCGACGCGTCCGCGGCGGCGCTTCCGGTCTTTAGGGATCCGGAGCGCTTGAGCGAAGCCGAGCTTCTCCTTGCCACGATGGTGGCGCGACGCGACCCGCCTCCCGCGCCCAAGGCCGGTTTCCGACTGATCGATCTCGTGCGCTGCCCGCGCAACGAGGTCGCGCTGCAATCGGCGACTGTCGTGATCGAAGCGCCCGGCGCCCGTTACAATCCGCTGTTCGTGCACGGGGTGCACGGAGCAGGGAAGACGCATCTCGCGCACGCTGTCGGCAACGCGCTTCGCGCCCGAAACGGCGACGACTACATCGTGGCGTGCCTAACGGGCGCATCGTTCGTCGACGAGTTCATTGTCGCGTTGCAAGAAGGTCGGGTGGAGCGTTGGCGCGCGCGCTACCGTGCGGTGGACGCGCTCATCCTCGACGGCGTCGAAGCGTTAGGCGGCACCGAACGCTCCCAGGAAGAGTTCTTCCACATCTTCAACGTCTTGCAGGAGCAGGGGAAGCAGGTAGTGATTACCGCCGATCGCCCGGTGCGTGAGCTTTCTGAGCTGCAGGCCCGCCTCGCGACGCGATTTGAAGGTGGGCTCGTGGTCGAGATGGGCGTGGCAGAAGTGATCGATCGTTGGGGGCGACACACTCCCGTCCCTGAGGGAGACGAAGCCGCCGCGCCCAACATCGACCGAATGCTCGACGCCGCGCTCTCGCCCGATGACCCGGAAGCGGAGTCGTTTGGTGAGGCGGAGGACGACTCGTCAGGGCGTCGCGCGCTCGACTCGTTCTTCTTCGATGCAGAGAAGGTCGTTGCCGAGTGGCCGGAGCTGGATGGACGCGTGCTGGAGGAGCTGCGCTGATGGCCATTCGCGGCTCGCTTCGAGAAGCGTCGCTTCCTGACGTGTTGCAGCTCCTCGCCATGGGGCGCAAGACCGGCTGCTTGAGCGTCACCCATCGACAAGCGTTCGGAAACATCTTCTTCGATCGCGGACGCATCTGCTACGCGTCCATCGTCAATCGTCGTGACCGACTCGGCGATCTTCTCGTGAAGAACGGGTTGATCACGGCGCGTGAACTCGAGATCGCGGTGGCAGAGCAGGCAAAAGATCCGGATCGGCGCATCGGCGAGATCCTCGTCGAGAAGCGGATCCTGGCACGCGAAGAGCTGCATCAGTACATCAAGCATCAGATCGAAGAAGCGGTCTACTATCTTTTCACGTGGACCCAGGGGACGTTCTCGTTCGAAGCCGATGTGCATCCTGATGCGCAGGACATCCTCGTGTCGATCAACCCCGAGTCGCTCCTGCTGGAGGGGGCACGGCGCGTCGACGAGTGGTCGCTCATCGAGAAACGCATTCCCAGCTTCGACCTGATCTTCTCGCTCGACCGCGCGCACCTAACGAGTAGCGGTGTCGGACTCAGCGAAACGCAGGAGGCTCTGGTATCACTGATCGACGGGGAGCGTGACATCGCGACGCTCGTCGACGAGTCGGGGATGGGCGAGTTCGAGGTCGCCAAGGCGCTTTTCGAGTTGGCGACCGCCGGTTTCTTGCATCGTGTCGGGCGCTCGCGCCCGCCCGAGCAGCCATCCACCGATGCGCGCGTGCAAGAGCACCGCAACCTTGGCGTCGCGTTTTACCGGTCCAAGATGCTGGACGAAGCAGTCCGGGAATTCAAGCGCGTCCTCGAGCTCGACGCGTCGGACGAGTTCGCGGAGTTCTATTTGGGGTTACTGGCACTGCGGCAGGGGCGTGTTGACGACGCCGTGCGCACGTTGCGCGTCGCCGCGGCGCGACCGGGGGCCAAGGGCGCGTTGCACCTGAACCTGGCACGTGCCCTGGAAAGTGCAGGGCGGCTCGACGAGGCGCGTCTGGCGCTGGCCCGGGCCGAGCAGATGCTGCCTAACGAGCCGACCGTGCGCGTCGCCGGAGCGATCCTCGCGCTGCGCCGCGGCGACGTACCAACCGCCGATGCACTCCTGCAGGAGGCGGCGGCGCTGTGGGGGACACGCGCGCGCCCGGCGACCTGGTTTCACTACGCCGGCCTGACCGCTGCCGCGTTAGGCGATGTCGAGCGCTCGATTACGCTCCTGAGCGAGGGGTGCACCGCGCATCCGCGGGCAGCAATTCTCTGTAACAACCTTGCCGCCGCGCTCGAACGGCGTGGCGATCACGCCGCGGCCGTGGCAGCGCTCGAAAAGGGCATGCTCGAAGACGCGTCGCTTCCGCAACTCCACAAGAACGCGGGCGACTTGCACTATCGCGCCGGACGATACGATGAAGCGCTCGAATGTTACGGGCGCTGCGTTCGCCTCGCCCCAGATCTCGGCGGCGACGTCTGGCTCAAGATTGGCAACATCCGCTTCAGGCGGCGCGAGCGGGAGGAGGCGATCCGCTGTTGGGAACGTTCGCTGGCGCTGGCGCCGCACAATCCGATGGCGCGAAGCAATCTGGAAACCGCGCGTCGTCTCGCCTAACGACGCATGTCCAACTTCGTCGAGGGAGCCGCGATCGATACCCCCGTCAACGTCGCCGAATTTGCCGTGGCGCGTGAAACGGGTATTCTGTCGAGCCTCGGCATGGGATCGTGCATCGCGATCATGTTATGGGATGCAGGCGTGCAACTGGGGGCGATGGCCCACGTGCTGCTCCCGCATGAGTCGCTGTCGCGAGAGCGCGGGCATCCGGCCAAATTCGCGTCGACCGCCGTTCCACTTCTATTGAATGAGTTGCGGCTGGCGGGCGGCTTTGGGCGTCCCGTCGCGAAGATCGCCGGTGGGGCGAGCATGTTCGGCGCCCTCCTGGCTGGCGGGGGAGGCATCAACATGGGCGAGCGCAACATTGCCGCCACGCGCGAGGCGCTCGCCCTCGCCGGCATCCCGCTCATCGCCCACGACGTCGGTGGCGACTACGGACGCTCGGTCTACTTCGACGTCGCCACCGGCGAGGTGCGCATCGTCTCGATTCGCAATGGCACGCGCTACCTCTGATCGCGCCACCGTCCTCGTCGTCGACGACTCGCCATTCGTTAGGCAGGTTGTCCGCGACGTCATCGATACTTCTCCGGATTTCATGGTCGTGGGCGAGGCGAGCGACGGATACGATGCCATCCAGCAGGTGCACGCGCTGGCGCCCGATCTCGTCACGCTCGACGTCGAGATGCCGGCGCTCGACGGGATTCAGACGTTAGGCTACCTCATGAGCGAGGCGCCACGCCCCGTCGTGATGCTCTCGTCGGTGGATGCGCACACCGACGGTGGCACCACGCTTCGCGCGCTCGAACTCGGCGCCGTCGACTTCGTGCGCAAGCCTGCACGACAGGACGCAATCGATCTGCCCACGCTGCGTCTCCGACTGCTCTCCGCCCTGCGCGCGGCGCGTGAGTCGCACTGTCGTCGCGTCCCCATGCTCGTGCGACCGTCCCCGCCGTTGCCGAAAAGCGCGTTGCCTCCTGGTGCCGTCAGCCACGTCGTGGTGCTCGCTGCCTCCACCGGGGGACCGCGTGCGCTCGCGGAGGTCATTCCCGCGTTGCCACCGCTCGCACACGTCGCGGTGCTCGTCGTTCAGCACATGCCCTCGGGGTTCACCGAGAGCCTCGCCACACGTCTCGACGCACGGGCCTCGATGCCGGTGCGCGAGGGACGCGACGGCGAGCGGCTCGAAGGAGGAACCGTCTACGTTGCACCCGGCGGGCGTCACATGCTCGTTAGGCGCGACGGCGACTCGTTCGCCCTGTCCATCATCGCCGGCACGCCGGTGCACGGCGTACGCCCAGCGGCCGATCCTCTCATGACCTCCGCGGCGAATACCTTCGGAGCACATGCGATTGGGGTCGTACTGACGGGAATGGGAAGCGACGGGGCAACCGGTCTCGCCTCGATTCGCGAAGCGGGAGGCTACGGAATCGTCCAGAATCGCGAAACAGCCGTTGTTTCGGGGATGCCGCAGTCCGCGCTGGCGCGAGCGGGAGCGGACTGTGTCGCCGCGTTGCGCGACATCCCCCATGCCATCGTGGCGGCTTTGGGGCAACGCGGCGCGAACGTGCCATCCGACTATCGCGCGTGAAGACCGCGCTCCCGATCCCTGCAAATCGGTGCTCTGGCGTGACGTCCACGGTCCGGAAAGTGTCTTCTCCAGTGAGATGACGAGCCCCGAGAGACGCCCCGAGCCAGCGACGAGCACCGCTGACGAAAGCCCGCTGACCGCGGGCGAGCCGAGTTTCGTCCGTTTTCGCGATCGCGTGCGTTCGCGCGAAGGATCGGCGGAGCTGCTCACCTTTAGGATCGGCGACGAGCGCTTTGCCTTTGACATTCGCGCGATCGATGAAGTGCTCGACGCCGCCACGCTGCACCCGATTCCCGAGGCGCCGCCTGTCTTGTTAGGCGTCACGACGTTCAAAGGACGTGCCCTTGCCGTCTTCGAGCCCGGCACATTTCTCGGTGCATCGCATGACGTGGGCGGGACGATACTCGTGATGCGCAGTGGCGATCGACGCATTGGACTGCTCGTCGACGACGTCGACGACGTCGAGTCATTGCAGCTGGCGAGACTGTCCGAGCCTCCCTTCGAATCGGGCGACGAACTGTTGTTAGGCGTGGTGTGGCGTGATGGCATCCTCACGTCGATCATCGACGCCCGCGCGCTTATTGGCGCGTGCAACGCTGCTGCGTCGCAGGGAGTCAGGATCGCGTGACCGATAACGGTACCATCTCGCGACTCGTCACCTTTCGCGTCGGCAGCGACCTGTATGCCGCCGACATCTTCTCGGTCGAACGCGTGTTGCGATACGAACCCGCGCGCGCGATGCCGCAACTCCCGCCCTGGATGGACGGAGTGCTCGAGCAGAACGGACGTGTCGTTCCTGTCGTCGATCTGCGCAAGCGCTTCAACGTGGCGGCACCCCTCCCCGGTGCGCAGGCGCGCATCCTTGTTCTCTCCGTCAACGGGGAGTGGATGGCGGCGGTGGTCGACCAGGTGCTCGATATTCGGCCGGTGGTGCCTGGCGAAATCACGCCGCCGCCGGCCATCGTGCGCGGCATTGCTGGCGATTATTTGCGGGGGGTGGTGCGGCGAGGAGACGCGTTGGTGGTCGTCCTCGACATCGATCGAATTCTCGCGTCCACTGAACAGATCTCGTTAGGCGCGGCCGTCGCCGCGGCCGCCCTCCCCGAAGGTGCAATAGATGTCTGATGTGGTCACCGTCGCATCATTACGCGGCGAGCTTCTCACGCTCCGTCATGCACTGGGCGCACCCGGTGCGGCCGACCGCCGAGATGCCCTAAAGGAAGAGATCATCGCCCTGTTCCGCGCGGTCGATCGCGAGATCACCGATCTCTCCGCGCTCAAGGAGGAGGTGAAGGGACTCGTCGCACTGTGGAAAGGTCTTGATGCCCCCGCCGGTGCCGCGAGTGAGCTGGTGTCGCCGCCTCCGAGCGCATCGTCGCCGACACGGTCTGACCATCTCAACGCGTCGACGTACGTCGAGAAGGGATGGAGCCTGATCTCGTTAGGCGATCATGCCGGTGCCGAGGCAGCGCTGCATCGCGCATTGGAACTCGCGCCCGGCGACCCGAACGCCGAGTCGCTCCTTGGCTGGGCGCAGATGCTGCAGGAGAAACACGACGAAGCGCTGCTCGCGTTCCAGCGCGTCCTGATGCGCGAACCCCAGAACTCACTTGCGCGCATCAACGTCGGCTACATCTGTCTCAAGAAGAAGATCTTTGGCGAGGCCATCGAGCACCTGTCGAAGGCCATTCGGCTCGACAATGATCGCAAGGCGACGCTGTACGCTCACTACTATTTGGGCTTGCTGTACTTCGAGCGCGAGATGTATGAAGACGCGCAGGTATTTCTCCGCAAGGCGATTGCCTTGGGCCCGAACCTGATCGAGGCGTACTACGAACTCGGGCGCGCGATCTGGTTTGCCGGCGACCGCGACGGCGCCGAACAGGCGTGGCGAGACGGCGCGTCGGCGAACAAGTTCAATCCATGGGGGAAACGCTGCGCCGAGTTGTTGCAGCATGTAGCCGAAGGGGGCGAGCCGCCGCGTTCGTCATAGCGCGGCGAATAGCCGCGCAACTCATGGCCCGGCGAATAGCCGCGCTCTTTATAGTCGGGGCGCTCGTTCCACTTCCGGCGTTCGCCGCTGGTTCCGGTGATTCGGCGTACGTGAGCGGGCGGTTCACGGTGATCGCCGATCCGTCAGCTGCAACGCTGGCGCGCGCCCTCCTCGCCGCAGCATCGCGCAACGACACCTTTCCCGGTCTTCCGCGGCCGCGCGACGCCGTACGCATCGAGATCGCCCGCGATCGTGACACGTTTCATCAACTCATCGGCCCGAGCGTTCCCGAATGGGGCGCCGCATTCGCCTTTCCAGCGGAACGACGCATTGTGATGCAGGGGCGCTGGGCGCCATCGGACGCGGGCGACCCGATCGAAGTGCTCCGGCACGAACTCGCTCATCTTGCGTTGCACGAATACCTGGGAGATCTCGCACCGCGCTGGTTCGACGAAGGATACGCCAGCTTTGCAGCTGGCGAGTGGGCGCGTGATCAGGTCATCGCGACTAACGTCGCGCTCGCGCTCAAGGGCATGCCGTCGCTCACGACGCTCGACTCCGGCTTCTATATGGGAGCGCAGCGCGCCGACGCGAGCTACGCACTCGCATATCGCGCCGTGGCCGAGTTGGCGGAGATCGATTCCACGAGAGGATTGTCGCTCTTTTTCTCCTACTGGAAAGCATCAGGGAGTTTCGAGATCGCTCTCCGACAGGCCTTTGGTCTCACCACGTTCGCCTTTGAGAAGCAGTGGCGCGACCACACCCGTCGGCGGTATGGGGGGATCGCGTTTTTTGCCGATGCGACGATCGCGGCTCTCGTTTTCCTGTTCCTGGTCACCCCGTTTTACGTCCTGCGACGCCGTCGCGATCGCTTGCGAATGGACGCTTTGCGCAGAGCGGACGAGGAACAAGACCGCCGCGACCGCGAAACGGTGCTGGAGGCGCTCCTGCATTCGGGGAGGGACGTGCCGAGCGCGGGTTCAGCGCCACCGGAGAACACGTCGTAAAACACGGTGTGATGCGCGCTTGACACCCATGTCCAATCGCCGGTATCCTTCGCACCCTATGGCACCGACAAGCCCGACGCCGCGCTCGCGGCCTCTTTTGTTTTGGGGTATCGCGCTTCTCACCATCCTCGCCGGATTTGCAGACCTCTGGCGCGGTGGCGAAACGCTTGCTCCGTTGCTCCTCGTGATCGGTTATTGCGTCTTGGTTCCGATTGCGATTCTGAAGTAGGACTTCGCCGGCGGGCGAATAGCTCAGTTGGTTAGAGCGCCTGCCTTACACGCAGGATGTCGGGGGTTCGAGTCCCTCTTCGCCCATTCTTCTCGCTGCACGTTGGAACCTCGGACCCTGACTCGCAGGGGAGTGTACGTTGGAAATGACCGCATCGAACAACCAGTCGGAGGAAATCAGAGTGAAGGCTCGGCAGCGCTATGGTCGCCTTATTGCGGCCGTACTGGTTGGGATAACGCTTCAGGGCGTGATCTCGCCGCTCGAAGCGCAGCAGCAAACGTTGCAGCGTGGCCAGACTCCTGGCCCGCGCTTCATGGTTCCGGTGTTCCGCACCAGCGGCGGGGCCGAGCGTGGACTCGGCGCGCAGGTCGCAGATGCACTCCGTGAGCGCATGGGTGGCGATTTCATGATGCGCACTTTGTGGATCATCCCAAAGAGCGACATCGACAATGCATTGGAGCAGTCGGGCTACTCGAAGACTGAGCCGCTCAACTCCAACGACGCAAAGCAGCTCGCGAACCTGATTCGCGCCGAAGAATACGTCGAAGGGACGCTGAACAAGACGGCGGCGGGATTCGAGTTCGATGGCGCGCTGCTCCTCGTGCGTGGCGACGGTATGGTCCAGCCACTGCCGAAAGTCACGGGTGCCAAGATTGGCGACATCGCCAAGGGCGTTGCCGGGGCCATCGAGGGGGCACGCAAGCCACTCGATGACGTCAAGAAGTGCACGACCAATTGGCGCCTCAACAAATACGCCGAGGCGGCCAAGGATGCGCGCAGCGGCATGCAGGACTATCCGAACTCGGTGATGTCCCGCGTCTGCTTGCTCGAGTTGGCAAACTCCCAAAAGCAGGGGCCCGACTCGATCATCAAGTATTCCGAAGATATTCTGAAGCTGCACTCGCAGAACCGCCGCGCCCTGGCGCTCGTCGCCGATGCGTATGGCGAAAAGAAGATGGATGAGCAGCAGATTCGCGCGCTCACCACGCTTCTCGCGCTCGACCCGACCAACGCGCGTCTCACCGAGACCGTCGTCAACATCATCGCGGCGAGCGGCAAGCCCGAAGTCGCCCGTCCGATCATCGACGAAGCGGTCAAGCAGAACCCGGGCGATCCGTCGTTGATCCGTCTCCAGTGGCGCATTTACCTGGCGCTCAAGGAGTACAAGCAGGCCGTCACGATCGGCGAAGAGATGATCAAGACCGATACGGCTGCCGCTGACACGAACTTCTTCACGCGTATCGTCGCCGCGTACTCGGCGGACTCCAACTACGCAAAGGGGGCCGAGTGGGCCGCGCGCGGAACGTCGAAGTTCCCGCAGAACGCCAACCTTTGGATGCTGAACGCGCAGCTAGCCCGTCAGGCAGGGCAGGCACCTCAGGCACTTGAGGCGGTGAAGAAGGCGCTGGCGATCAACCCGAAGACCGATCGCGCCAACGTCATGGTCGCGCAGATCTACATGGAGTTGAACCAGCCCGATAGCGTGATTGCTGCGTTGCAACGTGCTGAAGCGGCTGGCGATGACAAGGCGCTCATCGGCGGCATGGCACTAACGGTTGGAAACCGCATGCGCACAACCTTCTCCCAGTCGAAGAAGGTCGAAGACGCGCAGGCGGCGCTCAAGGTTCTTGCCTACTCGGACAAGGTGAACCCGACCGATAACGCGAAGTTCTTGCAGGGAATCATCAACCTCACGATGGGGCAGCAGCTCCTGACCGAGGCGAGCGCGGAAAAGAGCTGCGACAAGGCAAAAGCGGCGAACGAAGCCTTCACCAATGCGCAGATCCAGATTCCCCCTGGCGGAAAGGCATTCCCCGATCAGGCGCGCGCGGCCATGGAAGGGTTGACGCAGTTGGCGCCGTACGGCGACAAGGCGCAGAAGGCGCTCTGCAAGTAATCAGGGCGCTCCAGTAGCGAACAAAGCCCGCTGCCGAGTTTCGGCGGCGGGCTTTGCGCTTTAGGTAACTCACGAGTTCGCCGGTACCGT
This sequence comes from Gemmatimonadaceae bacterium, assembly GCA_044224185.1. Lineage (GTDB taxonomy): Bacteria > Gemmatimonadota > Gemmatimonadetes > Gemmatimonadales > Gemmatimonadaceae > SCN-70-22. The sequence continues at coordinate 95,355 of JBGAKW010000013.1, forward strand.
TAGGCGGTGAAATGGGGACGATTGCGGTGCGAGGCTCGTGTTACGAACCCAATGCACGCGATGTGCATAACTCTTAGAGCGACAAAGACTTGACGCATCTTGCACGAGTCCGCTAGTATGACGCGTCTTTGCACCGGCGACATGACTTGGGTGAGCGAATACCATGCGCCGGTACTCGCGCGCGAGGTTGCAGAGTTGTTAGGCCACGCACGGGATGTACTCGACGGAACGCTCGGAGGAGGGGGGCACTCGCTCGCACTCCTCGAACGGGGTGTGCGCGTCACAGGCGTCGACCGCGACGCGGAGGCTATTCGCGAAGCGAGTGCTCGACTTGCCACATACGCGAACGATGGCCGCTTCCACGCTGTGCAGGCGAACTACGCCGACATCGATCGCGTCGCGCAACTCGCTGATCGCCATTTCGACGGCATTCTGCTCGACCTTGGCGTTTCATCGCATCAATTGGACGATGAGGGACGAGGCTTCACATTCAGGCCGGGCGCGACGCTGGACATGCGTATGGGAAGCGACGCGACACAGACTGCCGCCGACTTTCTGAACGAGGCGCCGGAAGGAGAGATCGTCTGGGTCCTCCGCGAATACGGCGATGAACGTCGTGCGCACCGCCTCGGGCGCGAAATCGTTAGGCGTCGCGAAACGCGTCCATTTGCAACGAGCGATGACCTGGTTGGCGCCATTCGCGGCGCCCTCGGACCCCAATCGGGGCCCGCCGATTTCGCGCGGCTCTTTCAGGCGCTTCGCATTGCCGTCAATGACGAGTTGAAGGGGCTGGAGCGTGCCCTTCCGATGTTGCGCGACCGCCTAACGCCAGGGGGAACGATCGCGGTCATCGCGTATCACTCCGGCGAAGATCGTGTGGTGAAGCACGCCTTCCGTGATTGGAGCACCGCGTGTACGTGTCCGCCACGCCAGCCCGTCTGCACCTGCGGCGGCGTCGCGTTAGGCACCCTGGTGACGAAGCGCGCCATCACGGCGTCGCCGGACGAGATCAACTCCAACCCGCGCGCTCGCAGTGCGCGACTCCGGGCATGGCGAAGCGCCGCGTAAACCGGAAAGGGCGCGTGCAGGTTGCCATGGCCTTGGGATTCTTCCTCCTCATCGCCATGGTCATGGTGTGGCGCAAGTCATATGGCTTCTCTCGCTCGGTCGAGATTCGCGCGCTCGATCGGCAACGCGTTGAACTCGAGTCGGAGCGCGCCAAACTCGTCAACGACATCGCCAGCATGGTGAGCATTGGACGGATGGGGGCGGTGGCCGGTACACGATTGGGGATGAAACTCCCCGATCCTTCGATGGTGCTTACACTCCCTCGTCCACTGCCGCGGGAGGAGCGCTGAGTCATGCGTGCGCCACAGCGTCATCAGATCATTCACGCGGTCCTGGTGGTGTTCGCGACAGCACTGGTGGCCAAGGCCGCGCAGGTGCAACTCTTTCAGCACGCGCGTTGGGAGACGGCGGCCGACAATCAGCACACCGTATCGTCGACGCTCCCCGCGCCGCGTGGAGACATCGAGGATGCGACGGGACGTACGCTCGCGCACAGTCGCGAACTCGTACGACTTGGCTTTGCGCTCGACGTCGTCGAGAGTCGGAAGACGCTCTACAATCTCCTGCTCAAGACGGGCGTTCCGTCGTCGCGCGCCAAGCCGGTACTCGACCGGTCGCGCAAGTGGTACGAGCTCCGCCAGAATTTCCAGCCTAACGCAGTGCAGCGTGTGTTCGCGCTCAAGGGTGTGCGGCAATTTCCCGCCGGTGAGCGCACCTACGTGACGTCCGAAGGCACGCGTAAACTCCTCGGCCACGTAAACTCGAATGGGCAGGGGACCGACGGAATCGAGTTGCTGGCCGACTCGTTGTTGCGCGGTGAGGCGGGGTCGGCGCGCACGCTCAAGACGGGTGACGGCCGGCGCTTTGATTCGCCCGACATGCTCACGGACGCTCCGCGGCGCGGACACTCGGTGCGCCTAACGATCAATCAGGCATTGCAGGACATCTGCGACCAGGCGATCAGCGATGCGACGCGCAGGCTCGACGCGGACGGGGGAGATATCGTCATTCTCGATCCGTTCAGTGGCGCCATTCGTTGCTTGGCGAGTCACCGACGCAACGTGGTGGCTGGAGGTGCGGCGACCATTCTCGAGCCGTTCGAGCCCGGATCGACGCTCAAGCCGTTTCTCGTCGGGCGATTGCTTGAGGAGCACAAGGTACGACCTGACGAGCGCGTGGAGACGTACAACGGCGCATATACAGTGCACGGGCGCCGCATCACCGACGTGCATAAGGCGCCGTGGCTCACGGTGTCGGGCATCATCCAGTATTCGAGCAACGTCGGCATTGCTCGTTTGAGTGAACGTGTTTCGGATCGCGAACTGTACGAGCTGTATCGCGACATAGGATTTGGCACGCCAACCGGCATCGCGTTCCCGATCGAAGCGGCGGGGCGTTTATACGATCCTCGCACGTGGAGCGCGCAATCACATGCGTCGCTTGCCATCGGGTACGAAGTGACGGTGACACCGTTGCAGCTGGCGCTGGCCTACGGGGCGATTGCGAACGGTGGAACTCTCATGGCGCCTGGACTGGTGCAGGAAATTCGCAACGCCGACGGCGAGGTGATCTATCGCCATCGTCCTCGCGAGGTGCGACGTGTCTACGACGAGGCGACGACCAAGAAGGTGATGACGATGCTTGAGAGCGTCGTCGATAGCGGAACGGCAAAGGATGCTGGACTCGCCTCATTCACGCTCGCCGGAAAGAGTGGCACGGCGCGTCGCGCGACCGCTGGACGTTACGGTAAGGGGGGCACTGTCACATACACTTCGTCGTTTGTCGGTCTCTTTCCGGCAAAGAAGCCCCAGTGGGTCGTACTGGTGAAGCTCGACAATCCTCGGGGCTCCTACTACGGTGGAAAGACAGCGGCGCCGGTAACGAAGGCTGTCATCGAGACTGCACTCGCGGCGCGCGATGCCTCACTCGAGTGGGGAGAACTCACATCGCAGCGCGTCGCCTACAGGCCCCCAGCAGGAGACGGTGCACCGGCGACGCCGAAGAAGGCGTTGGCGCCGGCACCGAGCGCGATCGAAGTGGCGTCGGGGACGGTGAGTGTCGATTCCACGGCAGTGGCGACGCGCGTTCCGCTGATCGACTCCACGCCTGAGCCCGAGCCGGCGCCGCCATCCAGCTTTCAGCTTTCGCGCCCTCCCAAGGAGTCAGCGGTCGTGACCAAGGTGGTCAATGTCCCGGACGTTGGGGGGCTGCCGTTGCGCGTGGCCGTACGCGAGCTGCATCGGGCGGGATTCCGCGTGCAGCTGACGGATGGCAACGGCGGTACGACGCCTCCAGCGGGCGCGGCGCTCCGAACGGGCTCGGTGGTGAGGCTCGCGCATCAGTGACGGCTTCGCGACCGACGCAATCGATCGTCGATGCCCTGCGCGACGCGGGATTGCTGCGCGAAACGTCAGGCGATCTGCCCCACACGATCGAAGCGCTGACGGACGATTCTCGCCAGGTGCAACGGGGAGGAGCGTTCGTCGCGGTTCGTGGCTCGGCGCGTGATGGACACGAATACCTGGAGAATGTTGCGGGGCGGGGCGTGACGCTGGCGATCGTCGAGACGCCTGGACGCACGACGTTGCCGTCGCTACGCGTCAGCGACGGGCGACGCGCGGCAGCCGTCGCCGCCGCCGCGTTCTACGGTCATCCCGCACGCTCCCTAACGATGGTGGCAGTCACCGGGACGAGTGGGAAGTCGACGACGGTTTCGATGCTTCGGCACCTGCTCGACAACCAGGAGGCGCGCGCCGCATCCGTCGGCACGTTAGGCGTGCTAGTGGGAAGCGAGGGGAATCCCTTCCCGGGCGGAGCGGGGTTGACGACACCCGGCGGCGTGGAGCTGCAACGATTGTTGCGCGCGCTGGTCGACGGGGGCGTCCGGAGCGTGGCGATGGAAGTGTCGTCGCACGCGCTTGATCAGGGGCGCGTGGAGGGGATCGAGTTTGCGGCGGGGGTTTTCACGAACCTCTCGCGCGATCATCTCGATTATCACGGCACCATGGAGAAGTACCTCGAGGCCAAGGCGCGCCTGATTTCGCACCTCTCGCCTACGGGAACGGCGGTGGTCAACGCCGACGACGAGAGCTGGAACGCACTCCCCGATGCACCGCGTCGTCTGCGATACGGAATCGAGCGCGACGATGCTGATCTCACCGCTCGGGGTATCGTGTTTTCACCTGACGGTTCGCGCTGGCGGTTGGCGACCCACGACGAGGCGCGCGACGTGTCGCTCCCGCTCATCGGCGACTTCAACGTCTCCAACGCGTTAGGCGCCGCGGGCGGAGCCTTGGCGTTAGGCGTCTCGCTGCCGGATGTCGCTGCTCGCCTCTCGACGCTGCCACAAGTCCCAGGGCGCCTCGAACGCATTCTCGATGTGCCGGCGGTGTTGCGTGACTACGCGCATAAGCCCGATGCGTTGGAGCGGGCGCTCGCGGCGGTGCGCGCATTTGTCCCCGGGCGCATCATCGTTGTCTTCGGCTGCGGCGGCGATCGCGATCGCGGCAAGCGGCCGATCATGGGTGAAATTGCCGGGCGGCTCGCCGATGTCGTCATCCTCACGAGCGACAATCCTCGCACCGAAGATCCGGAGCGCATTCTCGATGAGATCGAGGTGGGGATGAAGGGCGTGGCACACGAACGGATCGAAGATCGCCGACAGGCCATCGCGCGGGCGATGGACGTTGCGCGCGATGGCGATCTGGTCGTCCTCGCCGGCAAGGGGCACGAGACGTATCAGATTCGAGGGACGACGACGCTTCCGTTTGACGAACGGGCGATCGTGCAGGAGTTGGCGGCAGCGCGCGGTGGTTCTCGCGTGGGAAGCACATGAGCTTCTGGACACTTGACCGCGTGACGGACGCGCTGAGCGATGTGCTCATCGGGGCGCGGATTGGCGGGAGCGCGCGCTTGCGCGGCGTCACGACCGATACGCGAAGCATTGCAGCTGGCGACGTTTTTGTCGCGCTCACGGGCGAACGATTTGACGCCCACGACTTCCTCGATGAAGCGGTCGCCAAGGGGGCCGCGGCGTTGGTCGTCCACGACGTGGCCAAAGCGGCTCACGTTGGTGCGCCGGTCTTTGTCGTGCCCGATACGGCGCAAGCGCTTGGCTTGCTCGGTCGCTTTCGTCGCCGCGCCTGGGGAAAACCGGTCGTCGCGATCGCGGGATCGAACGGAAAGACGGGGACGAAAACACTGGTGAGCGCGGCGTTAGGCGCCTGTTATTCGGTGCACGCCACCACCGGAAACCTCAACAATCACGTCGGCGTACCGCTCACGCTCCTTTCGATTCCCGATGATGCCGACATTGCCGTTGTGGAGATTGGCACCAATCACCCGGGAGAAGTGGCAGCGCTGCGCGCCTTTGCCGAACCAGACATCGCACTGGTGACGTCGATCGGCGAGGAGCATCTCGAAGGGTTTGGGGATCTCGCTGGCGTCTTGCGCGAGGAGTGTGCGGTGTACGTGGGTGTCTCGTTAGGCATCGCGCCCGCCGCCCACCCCGAGGTCGTGTCGCTCGCCCGTTCGCTCGCCGCCAACATCGTCGTCGCAGGGCTCGACAGCGGCAGCGTCCATCCATCGGCGTGGGGCGTGGCACGCGACGGCAAGGGCTGGATGACGTTCGGCGATGTGCGCTTCGAGTTGCCGTGGGTTGGCGCCCACAATCTGCGGAACGCGGTGCTCGCTGTCGCTGTCGCGCGTGCGGCTGGGGTGCCGGATGAATCGGCGGCGCGCGCGCTCGCGTCGCTCCCGCAACTCTCCATGCGCAGCACGCTTGAACCGTTAGGTGAGCTCCTGCTCCTCAGCGATTGCTACAACTCGAACCCTGCATCCACGCGCGAGGCCTTGGCCACGCTTGACTCAGTCAGTGGCGACCGTCCGCGTGTCGTGGTGCTGGGATCGATGCTCGAGTTGGGGAACTCCAGTGATCGATACCATGATGAAATCGCGTCGCTCGCGCTCGCATCGCCGGCGCACCTGGTTGCAGGCGTGGGCGAGTTTCAGCGCCCGTTGCGCACGCTGGCGCCTAACGACGATCGCGTCTTGGTCGCCGCGGACGCCGACGCGTTGTGGCCCGTCTTGCGCGACCACATTCCTCCGAATGCGGTGGTGCTGCTGAAGGGTTCGCGAGGAACACGGCTGGAACGCCTCATACCACGTTTGAGAGAACTGGCTGGTGTCGCACCGGTCGTCGGTTCGGCCGATCATCATTAGCGTTCACGCCAACAACGATCACTCACGCCTTCACCCCGAACGGAATTGCTTCAGCTCCTGCTCAGTCGCTTCATCGGCGATCTCCCAACGCTCCGCCTCATCAACTACATCTCGTTCCGCGCGGCGGCGGCAGCGGTGACGGCGCTCCTGTTCTCCTTCCTCGTTGGGCCGGCTATCGTTAGGCGGCTGCGCGCCATGCGGGTGCGCCAGGTCATTCGCGAAGGAACCCCAGATTCGCATCAGGAAAAGGCGACGACGCCCACGATGGGAGGTTTGATCATTCTCGCCTCGTCGCTGCTCGCCACGCTGCTCTGGATGCGTCTCGACAATCGCTATGTCCTGCTCGCCATGCTGGTGACGATGTGGATGGGTGGTATCGGCTTTCTCGACGACTACCTCAAGCTCAAACAGAAACGCGAGGGAAAGAAGAACGAAGGGTTGGTGGAGCGATACAAACTCGCGGGCCAGATCTCGATCGGCCTGATCTTCGGATTCATTCTGTGGAAGTATCCCGTCTCGACGCTCCCCGGGGCATCGACGACGATGCCGTTCTTCAAGTATGTCCTTGTCGTACCGCTCACCGCCGGCCTGGCGTGGCTCTATGTCCCATTCACCACCTTCATTCTCACGGGGACGAGCAACTCGGTGAATCTCACCGATGGCCTCGACGGGTTGGCGGCAGGATTGGCGGCAATTGCCGTCGTTACCTTTGCGCTGTTCGCGTACGTCATGGGGCGCGTCGATGCGAGCGCATACTTGCAGCTGTTCTATCTCCGCGGCGCGGGAGAACTCACGGTCTTCTGCCTCGCGCTCGCCGGCGCGTGCATCGGGTTTCTCTGGTACAACACGTATCCCGCGCAGGTGTTCATGGGTGACACCGGCTCGCTCGCGTTAGGCGGAGCGCTTGGCGCGGTGGCCATCCTGCTCAAGAGCGAGTTTCTGCTGGTCTTCATCGGCGGCGTGTTCGTGACCGAGACGCTCTCGGTGATCGTGCAGCGCACGGCATTCAAGTGGCGTCGACGACGACACGGACTCGAATACGCGAAGGAACATCGTGTCTTCCTTCGCGCGCCGCTGCACCATCACTTTGAGTTGAAAGGCTGGAAGGAATCACAGGTCGTCGTGCGCTTCTGGATTCTTGGAATCCTGTGCGCGTTCGTGGCCCTAACGACTCTCAAACTGCGATGAGCGAACGCTACGCGTGGCAGTCGGGTGAAGTGGCGGTGCTGGGGCTCGGCCGGAGTGGAGTGGCCGCAACGCTCCTCCTGCGGTCGATGGGTGCCAGGGTGTATGCATCGGACGCCGGAGATTCCGAAGGGGTGCGCGAGGGCGCCAAACGCGCGCGTGCCGCTGGCGCTGAAGCGGATGCTGGGCCGCACGACGTCGCACGTGTCGCGCGCGCCTCGATCGTCGTCACTAGTCCAGGCATCTCGCCTAACGCGGCACCCCTCGTAGCGGCACGCGCTGCTGGCGTCCCAGTCGTGAGCGAACTCGAAGTAGCACTCGATGCGATGCCGGCCGTGCGCTACATCGCGGTGACGGGGACGAACGGAAAATCCACCGTCACGGCGTTGGTGGCGCACCTGCTGCGCGGCGTCGGTATCAACGCCGAGGTGGCGGGCAACATCGGCACTCCACTCAGCGACATTGCGCTGCGGAACGACAAGCCTCGGTGGCTCGCGATCGAAGTGTCGTCGTTTCAGCTGCATGACACGCCGTCGATAGCACCGACAGTTGGCGTCCTGACGAACCTCGCTCCCGATCATCTCGATCGTTATGCGGGCGTCGAGGAGTACTTCGCGGACAAGGCGCTCCTCTTTCGCAATGCCGCGCGCACATCGCGCTGGGTGCTCAACGCCGATGATGCCGCGGTCATGGAAATGGCGCGCGGTGTGGCTGGAACCGACTTCCGATTTTCCGCCGAAGGCCGGCTCTGTGATGCGTTCCTGGGTGGAAAGGGAAAACAGCAATTGATTTTGCGCGACGAGATCCTGATGCAGCGTTCGGAGCTTCCGCTGCTTGGTTTGCACAACGTCGCCAATGCATTGTGCGCCGCGCTTGCCGTGATGGTCAGCGACGAGGCGCACGAGTCGTACAACGACCGGCACCGTCTGGCCGAGGCGCTGCGCTCGTTTCACGCGTTGCCGCATCGACTGGAGCCCGTGGGAGAGCGCGAGGGCGTGCTGTGGATCAACGACTCCAAGGCGACCAACGTTTCGTCGGCGCGCGTCGCGATCGAGAGCATGACGCGGCCGACGGTACTCTTGTTAGGCGGACGACACAAGGGTGAGCCGTATTCTTCCCTCACGCCAGCAATCGTAGCGCACTGCCGCCACGTCATCGCGTACGGCGAGGCAGGGGACACCGTTGTCTCCGATCTCAAGGGAAACCTCGGCGGCGTGACGTTGGAACACGTCTCGGGAGGATTCGACGACGTGATGACACACGCCAGAGACGCGGCCCGTCCGGGAGACGCCATACTCCTTTCGCCGGCGTGCTCCAGCTATGACATGTTTGCTAACTACGAAGAGCGGGGGCGCGTGTTCGCTTCCGCTGCGCGCGCCTAGTCGGAGGAGAGAGCAGTGGCAGATGCGACGCACGTGCGCGAGCGATGGTTCATCACCGCCGAAGGGCGAGCGCTCATCCTCGTGACCGCGGTCATTTCCGCCTTTGGGTTGGCGACGCTGTATAGCGCGTCCTCGATCGTGGCGATGAAGGAAGATCACGCGAACTACTACTACCTGTTGCGGCAGTTCGAAGGGTTTGTCGTCGGCGGAATTTTCTTCGCCCTCGCCGCCAAGTTCGATGCCGGAAAGTTGGAGCGCTGGGCGTGGCCGATGGTCTGGATCACCATCGGGCTCATGCTCATCACCGTGCTCCCGTTCACGCGCGTTATCGCTCCGTCGATCAACGGCTCGCGGCGCTTCTTGTTTGGCGCCTCGTTGCAGCCGTCGGAGTTCGGGAAAATCGCGGTGGTGGTGTGGTGCGCCATGCTTGTCTTGAAGAAGGGAGAGCAGATGCGCCGCCTAACGAAAGGGCTTCTGCCGTTCCTCGTGGTGATTGGCGTCCTGGACTTGTTGGCTTTTTTTCAGCCTGACCTTTCGGTGGCGATGATGTACACCCTGCTCATGGGGATCGTGCTCTTCGCCGCCGGCGTCCGTATCGGGCACTTCGTGATGTTGGGAATGCTCGGGACGCCGTTCCTGTATCAGATCGTGCTGCGAAAGCAATACGCCCTGGCGCGTATGCTCTCATTCATGGGATCAGGCGATGCCCCCGCTGCGGTGAACGACCAGCTAAAGCAGTCACTCATTGCCGTCGGTTCTGGCGGGGCGTTAGGCAAGGGATTCGCCAACGGCATGCAGCAGTATGGGTGGGTTCCCATGGGAATCAACGACTTCATCGCGAGCAATGTGGGCGAGGAGTGGGGATTTGTCGGAGTCGTGCTTCTCGTCTTCGCCTTCGCGCTCTACGGATGGTTAGGCTTTCGCATCGCCAAGCAGGCGCGCACGCCCTTTCTGCATCTCGTCGCCATTGGCCTGACGGCGACGATGATCATCACCGCGTATCTGCATATCGGCGTCGTCCTCGGACTCCTTCCCACGACCGGCCTTACGCTCCCCTTCGTCTCGTACGGCCGCAGCAATCTTCTCCTGAGCCTCGTGATGACTGGAATCCTGGTGAACATCGCGAGCGTGAAAGAGCGCGTGTACGGCGTGTCGGCCACCGATCCGTCGATCGGCGTTGCCTAGTGCGCGTCTTTTTCACGGGTGGAGGAACGGGAGGACATCTCTATCCAGCGCTCGCCATTGCGCGAGCGCTCGTGCACGAACGCCCGGACGCGCAACCACACTTCATCGGGGCATTGCGCGGTATTGAGCGGGAGATCCTTCCGACAACGGAGTTTCCGCACACCCTGCTCGACTTGCACCCGCTCTACCGTTCGACGCCCTGGCGCAACTGGCGCACGATGGTGGGCCTAACGAGCGGGTGGCGGACGATATCGCGGCTGGCGCGCGATCAGCGCCCTTCGCTCGTTGTTGCAACTGGCGGATACGCGTCGGGCGCCGCGCTTACATGGTCACTGCTTTCGCGCGTACCCTACGTCCTGCAGGAACAGAATTCGTTTCCGGGTAAGACGGTGCGTGCCTTTGCACGCTGGGCACGCGAGATCTACCTCGGCTTTCCCGAAGCCGCCTCGCTTCTCCCCGCAGGCGTGCGTTCGCGCGCGTTCGACACGGGGAATCCGATCGAACCTCCACGTGCACCCGTCGCCGATCGCGAGGCGGCGCGACGACATTGGGGTTTGGATCCAGGCATTCGTATCGTCGTGCTGGCCTTTGGCGGTAGCCAAGGCTCGGCGGCACTCAACGCACTTGTCGATGGTTGGGTCGCGCGAGGACTGCCGCCGGGCGTGGGCCTCATTTGGGGGACGGGGCGCGATCACTTCGCGCGCTTTCAATCGCGCGCGAGTGGAGTCGTGGCGGTGCGTCCATATCTCGCGCCGATTGCCGACGCGTACGCTGTCTCCGATTTCGCCATCGCGAGAGCGGGCGCGATGACGACCGCCGAGTTGTTGGCGTGGGGGATTCCGATGTTTCTGATTCCGCTCCCTACCGCTGCTGCCGACCACCAGACGGCCAACGCCAAGGCGCTTGCGGCCGCAGGAGCGGCGCGATGGCTTCCGCAGTCGCAGGCGACGGTCGACTCGCTCGACGAGGTCGTGCGCGAAGTTCTGGGGCAGCCAGACGCGTTGTCCAACCTGGCGTCTGCGGCGCGTTCACGCGGGCGACCGGAATCCTCAGCACAAATCGCCGCTCGCATCGTCGCGATTCTCGAGCGCGAATCGCGTCGAGCTTGAGTCGCGATTTCGCCTGACTCTAGATTGCGCCGCATGTCGTTGATCGATTCGTCCGACGGTCGCCCCGTCCATTTTGTCGGAATCGCTGGCGCGGGAATGAGCGCGCTAGCGGAGCTCTTTGTCAGGCGGGGAGTGCGTGTCACGGGTTGCGACGCGTCCGCGAGTGGGTCGGCGTGCGACGATCTTCGCGCGCTGGGCGTGGAAATCGCTCACGGGCATGATGCCGCGCACGTCGACGGTGCACGTGCGTTGGTCGTCACGTCGGCGATGCCGGCGCATCATCCAGAGCTCGAGGCGGCGCGCGTGCGCGGTCTTCCGGTGGTGCGGCGCGCTGAAGCGTTAGGCGAGGCGGTGAGCGGGGGAACGCTCGTCGCCGTTGCCGGGACACACGGAAAGACGACGACCACCGTGATGACCACCGAGTGCCTAACGGCGGCTGGCCTCGCTCCAACGGGAGTTGTCGGTGGGCGCGTTGGGAGCTGGGGCGGTAACCTGCGCTTCGGCGGAGAGTCGCTCTTCGTTGTCGAAGCCGACGAATACGACCGCTCCTTTCTTGCTTTGACGCCGTCGGTCGCCGTCGTAACCAACGTTGAAGCTGATCACCTCGATATCTATGCGGATCTTGCTGATATCCGCTCCGCGTTCGAGCAATTTCTCGCGCCCGCGCACCACATCGTGCTCTGCGATGACGATGCTGGCGCGAAGTCGCTCGACGTGACTACCGGCGCGCAGGTCCTTCGATATGGCACGGAGTCGAAGGACGCGCGCGTTCGAGGCGAGGCGAGCATTCTGCACGATGGGCGCACAGTCGTCGCCGTCACCTTCGACGACGAATGCCTGGGCGACGTCGTGCTGCGGGTCCCGGGCACGCATAACGTTCGCAACGCACTCGCCGCGATTTCGAGCGGGCTCGCGTTAGGTGCGACGCTCGACGCCATGCGCGCGGGGATCGAAGCATTCGGGGGAGTGGAGCGCCGTTTTCAGCGATTGGGTGCTGCACGCGGCGTGGAAATCGTTGACGACTACGCGCATCACCCGACTGAACTGGCGGCGACGCTGTCAGCCGCGCGCGGCGCATTTCCACAGCGTCGAGTCATCGCGGCATTTCAGCCGCACCTCTTCTCCCGGACGCGCGACTTCGCTGGCGAATTCGCGAACGCGCTGCAGCTCGCCGATGTCGTCTTCCTCACCTCCATCTATCCTTCGCGTGAACGCCCGATAGACGGGGTGACGAGTGCACTGATCGCCGACCAGATGACGCGTGACGGGCGCTCTCCACAGTGGGTGGGCGAACGTACGGCGTTGAGTAGTGCGCTGTCTTCCTTCGTTAGGGAAGGGGATGTCGTTCTTACACTTGGCGCCGGAGATATCACGTTAACTGGTCCTGAGTTGTTGCGTCGCCTAACGCTGGAGGACGGCGATGCCCGACCAGCCGCTCGCTGACGCCGCACCGCGACCGCGTCGAAAGATCGGATGGTGGGTTGTGGGAGCGCTCGTCATCGCCATGGTCGTGCTCACGACACCTTGGTGGGGCCGAAATCTTGCGCTCTTTCGCGTGCAAAAAGTAGAAGTGCGTGGAACCCGCTTTGCGCGTCCTGCCGATGTTGCCGCCAAACTCGGGATAGATACCACGTATTCCATTTGGCGCCCGACCGACTCACTGGAGCTGCGGGTGCAACGACATCCGCAGGTGCATCGCGCGCACATCAGCCGGCGACTTCCGAGCACGCTGGTCGTGGAAGTAGAGGAAAACCTCCCCATCGCGCTCGTGCCGTCGCCCAAGGGATTTCGTGCGTACGACGAAAGCGGACGGATTCTTCCGCTTGATCCGAGTCGCATTGTCGTCGATCTCCCGATCGTCGCTCGCCCCGATACCGCGATCTTCAGATTGTTGGGCGACATCAAAGCCGAACAGCCGACACTCTTCGCACGTATCAGCGAAGTGAGGCGCACGGCGAAGGACGAAGCCGTATTGCAACTCCTCGATATTCCCGTGCGCGTGATGACAGATGTGAGCATGGACCGCTTCTTGGAGCTATCTTCGGTAGAGGCAGACCTCGACAAACGACACATTCGTCCAGTCGAACTCGATCTGCGATTCAGAGATCAAGTCATCGCGCGACTCCCCTAACTCGCTATGAACCCCGAACGATTGGTGGCAGGGCTCGATATCGGGTCCGCGAAGACAACCGCGATCATCGCCGAAGTCGTGGGCGAGTTGCCGCGACACCCTGGCATCAAGATTCTGGGCGTCGGACAAGCGCGTACGACGGGGCTGCGTCGCGGCGTCGTCGCCGACATAGAAGAGACAACACAGTCGATTCGTCGTGCCGTCTCTGACGCAGAGCAAATGGCCGGCGCAAAGGTCGATGCGTGCTACGTCGGCATTGCAGGCGAACATGTAAAGGCGATGATCTCGAAGGGGATCGTCGCGGTGAGCGGTGATGAGATCTCGCGTGCGGATGTCGATCGCGCCAACGATGTCGCGCGCGCACAGCCAATGCCCCCCGAACGTGAGTTGCTCCACGCGATTCCCCAGGAGTACACCGTCGATCGCAACGATGGCATTCGCGATCCGGTCGGAATGGTCGGGACGCGCCTGGAGACCGAGATGTACCTCGTCACCATCGGAAGCTCACCGGCACTCAACCTCAGGAAAGCAGTAGAGAAGGCGGGCTATCGCACGCACCAATTTGTCCTCGAGCCTCTGGCCTCGGCGCTTGCGGTGCTCACTGAAGATGAGAAGGAGTTAGGTGTCGCGCTCATCGAGATGGGAGCGGGGACCACCGATATTGCCGTTTTTCATGAAGCAAAGATCCGACATCTAGGAACCGTTCCATTTGGTGGAAACAATGTCACCGCCGACATTGTGCACGGATTGGGGGTTACTCAGGCGGACGCTGAACGCCTGAAAGAACGTTACGGGTGTGCGTATGAGCCGATGGTCGATCCCTCGGAAGTCATCACGTTGCCGAGTACGGTCGCGCAGGGCGATCGGCAGATTCCGCGAGAGTTGCTCGCCCACATCATCCATCAGCGCACCGACGAGATCTATGATCTCGTTATGCGCGACATCGAAGGTGCCGGCTACGCGGGGAAGTTGAGTGCCGGTATCGTCCTCACGGGCGGCGCGGCGGAATTGCCTGGCGTCGCCGAACTTGCGGCCGAAGTTTTCGGCACCGGCGTGCGCGTCGGCGTCCCGTCTGAAAATCTCAGCGGATTGCTGGAGCAGGTTGAGGCGCCGCGTTATGCAACCGCGGTAGGTCTCGCGCTGTATGCATCGAGTCGTGTGGCACTCGGCGCACAGTCGCAAGCCTTTGGTGGGAAGAAAGGACCTATCAGTGCACCCAATGTTGATAAGTTGGCGCAGCGCGTGAAGACGTGGCTGCAGGATTTCTTCTGAGTGCGCGAGAACGCGAGGGTGTTCGCGGAGTCGGCGCGAACGTTGCGGAGATGCGCGGGTCGGCGAGCATGATTGCTTGCCGGCCCGCGTCGCTTTTATCGTTGCGCGTTATGCAGTCCGTCGTCTCGTTAGGCAGGACCGAATTGTCGTCAGGCAGCGAGACGATGTCGTGCTACAAAGCTGATCCATATGTCGCGTCATGTGGAGAAACATTGGTCGCTCTCTCGTCGCGCATGCGGCGCAATACTTTGCTTACGCACACACGTGGCTCGATTGAGTAAAGGCATTATATTGCCCGCGCCTCGAGAGAACGGAGCAATGTTCGACTGCCGTCGCTCCGCGTTGTGGTCGCTGCAGCAGTTGGTTGTTTCACCGCATCGTATCTCCAACATCGCATCCATGGACCATCGAAGCCGGCGTAATGATGAGTCCTCGTTTGAGCCCTCGTACATAGAGGAGTGCCGCGCGCAATGATATTCGAATTCGAGGAGAACGCTTCGCAGAACGCCCGCATGAAAGTGGTGGGCATCGGGGGTGGTGGTGGAAACGCGGTCAATCGCATGATCGAGGAACATCTCGAGAGTGTCGAGTTCATTTCGATCAACACCGACGCGCAGGCGCTGCTTGCGTCCAAGTCGGATGTGAAGATTCAGATCGGAAAGAAGCTCACTCGTGGGCTTGGCGCCGGAGCTCGCCCGGAGATCGGTCGTCAGGCGGTCGAGGAGAACCGCGATGAAGTGGGGAGGGTGCTGCAGAACGCGGACCTCGTCTTTGTCACGTGCGGCATGGGCGGTGGAACCGGAACTGGTGCGGCGCCCGTCGTCGCCGAGTTGGCGAAGGAGGCGGGAGCACTCACGGTCGGCATCGTGACGAAGCCGTTCCTCTTCGAGGGACGCAAGCGCATGCGTCAGGCGGAGCAGGGCATCGCCGAGATGCGCAAGCACGTCGACACGATGATCATCGTGCCTAACGAGCGACTCCTCGCGGTTGTCGGCAAGGGAATCCCCTTCCAGGACGCACTCAAGAAAGCCGACGAAGTCCTCCTCCACGCAACGCAGGGCATCTCCACCCTCATCTCCAAGACCGGCCTCGTAAACGTCGACTTTGCCGACGTCCGCACGGTCATGCAGAACGGTGGCTCGGCGCTCATGGGCACCGGCATCGGGCGCGGCGAGAATCGCGCGATGGAAGCGGCGCAGCAGGCCATCTCATCGCCGCTGCTCGACAACATTTCCATCAGCGGCTCGACGGGCGTTCTCCTCAACATCACCGGTGGTGGCGATCTCACGTTAGGTGAGGTCACGCAGATCTCCGAGATCGTGCATGACGCCGCAGGGGATGACGCGGAGATCATTTTCGGCGCCGTCTCCGAGCCGGCCATGCAGGGCGAGATCCGCGTGACGGTCATCGCCACGGGTTTCGATAAGGCGCTCGGGCAGCACGCGATGCTGGGCGCGTCAGCTCCCAAGGACATTGCCTCCGCTCCAATCGATCGCGTTCCGGTCGCGGCGGGTGGTCCGAGCCAGAGCGGTATTCGCGTCTTCCCGCAATCGCCTAACAACTCGCAGAAGGTGATTCCGATTGACGAGCGTCGCCCCAACGGAACGCGGACCGTCAATCCCGGAGGCGCCACGCCATTCCGCAAGGAAGCGCAGCCTAACGATCCGAATCGCAAATTCGATCGCCAGCAGGTCCGTCCTCCGGTCAAGAATGAAGAGGTGAACTCCCTCGACATTCCGACATTTATCCGGAGACAGATGGATTGACGCCCTGGCGCACGCGGCTGGCGGTGTTCGTAGCGGTGGCGCTCCTCGCGTGGGGCGCCACCGTTGTCGTTCGTCCGATCCCGCCGCGTCACCCAGGGAGTGTCCTCGGCAAGGTGCGTCCACCGCCATTCCTCGAATACGTCGACTCGTTAGGCAAGGGCGAGAATCTCTTCACATTGCTCGGGCGCGCCGGACTCACTGAACCCGACGCGCGGAACGCCATCGGTGCCGCCTCCAAACTCGATCCTCGGCGCCTCCCCGCTGGCATGCGCGTCACGGTGGGTGGCGACAGCGCGCAGCGATCGTCACGCATCACACTTCGTCTCGCCGTCGATCGCCTCCTCCACCTAACGAGAACCGACTCGGGCTGGAGCCAGCGTGAAGAGCGACTCCCCTGGATTACCGACACCGTCGCCATCAGTGGAGAGATCAACTCGACGCTCTACGACGCATTCGATCACGGCGGAGGCGTCCTCCCCTCAGCCGCGCGCGCCGAACTGGCGTGGGATGTCGCCGACGTCTTCGAGTATCGACTCGACATGACGCGCGACCTCCAGCCCGGCGATCGCTTCCAGGTGCTCTTCGAACGTCAGCGTGGCCCGGAAGCAACGGTTCGAATTGGGCACATCTTCGTCGCCGAGTATCGCTCAGGAAATTCAGTCATCGACGCCACGCGCTTCACTGATGCGAGTGAGAAGGAGCGCTTCTTCGACCAGGAAGGGAAGTCGATGCAGGCGATGTTTCTCCGTGCTCCGCTCGAGTTTCGGCGCATCTCGTCGATCTTCGGTCTTCGCAAACATCCCATCCTCGGCATTTGGCGTGCGCACAAGGGCACCGACTACGCCGCGTCGTCGGGGACGCCGGTCCGCGCCATTGGCAACGGGATTGTCGTACACGCCGGTCGCATGCGTGGCTACGGCAACGTGATTGACGTTAGGCACCCCAATGGTTTTGTCTCGCGATATGGACACCTACGCGGCTTCGCCTCGGGAATCCGGCGCGGCGCGCGCGTGGACATCGCCCAGACCATCGGCTTCGTCGGGATGACCGGGCTCGCCACGGCGCCACATCTTCACTTCGAAGTGCTCGTCGGTGGCGTGCAGCAGAACCCGCGCGTCGCGCTCGCCGCAAAAGGAGGAGAGCCACTCCCGCCTTCGCGCCGCGCGGCGTTCGACGAAATGCGGTCGCATTACCTCGCGATGCTGCAGCGCGCAACTACCGCCGCCGGTGGATTCGATTGATCTCACCGCTCCAACGCACGTAGTGCTCACGGCGTAGATTCCCGACATGCTCTACTGGCTCATTGCCGCCCTCGCTGGCGCGGCGGCTGCGTACGTCACCTACGGTGGTCAACGCCGGACGACCGCGATGCACGCGGTCGCCGCGACGCTGCGCGGCGTCTCGGTCGCTCTCGTCGTCGCGCTCGCGCTCAACGCCGTCGTTGGCGCGCGTCGTACTCCGCCGTCACTCGTCGCCCTCGACGTATCCGCCAGCTGGCGTCGCGGCCGCGATTCTCTGGCCTTCGATTCGGCCAGAGCCGAAGCGTCAAAGGCCGCGCATGATTCGCTGCTCGTCTTTGGAGATTCTGTCCGGCGCGGCGACAGCAAAGTACTGCCTAACGACCGCGCCTCGCGCATTCGTCCCGCCGCCGAACGAGCCATGGCCGCCGGGCGTCCGCTGGTCATTTATACCGACGGAGAAATCGACGACCCGCAAGCCCTGCAGGCGCTGCCGAGTGGGTCGCGAGTGGTGATTCGCGGGCGCGATACGCAGCGTGATGCTGCCGTGACCGATCTCGCCGCACCGCGCGTCGCCGCACCGGGAGATACGGTCGACGTGCGCGTGACCGTTGCCGCTGCCGGCGGTGGAGCGGGGCGCGGAACGTTGCAGCTGGAGCTGGGCACGCGTCGTGTCGCGTCACTCTCGTTCGATTCGCTGGCCGCGCACGGCGAGCGGACCGTCACCGTTCGCTTCGTCGCGCCACAGAACGTCACCGGTGCCAGCGAACTGCGTGCCACGATCGAAACGCCGAGTGATGCGGAGGCGCTGAACAACTCGTCGTCGTCGGTGCTCGAGTTGGCGAGCACCGCGGCGGCGGTGCTGGTGTCGACGTCGCCCGACCTTGACTCGCGCGAGCTTGCGGCGCTGCTGCGCGGAACGGTCTCGCTTCCGACGCGAGCGTACGTGCGCGTCGCGCCGGGGCAATGGCGCGAGGACGTCTCGCTCTCGCCAGTCTCCGAGGAAGCGGTGCGCCGCGCGGTGCGTGAATCTCCGATGGTGGTGCTCCACGGCGACACGACGCTGTTTGGCGATCCGCGTGCGACGACGCGCGGCTCCCTCGCCCTCATCGCTCCGCCAGCTGCAACGCAGGGCGAATGGTTTGCCACCGGCGCGCCTGCCTCCCCGGTCAGCACCTCGCTCAGCGGGACGCCGTGGGATTCGCTTCCGCCGCTGGATGTCGCCGCCACGATGCCGCCTAACGCCGAATTCGACATTCTCGAAACCCGCCGCGCCCGACGCCTCGATCGTCGTGTCGCGATCGTCGGGTGGGAACGGCAACGCCGGATCGTCGTCGCTGGCGCGTCCGGCTTCTGGCGCTGGCGCTTCCGAGGCGGCGCGGGGACCGACGCGTTCACTGCGGTGTGGGGTTCGCTGTTCGACTGGCTCGCAGGAGAGCACACCGACGTGCGCGCCGCGTATCCCGCGGCTGCGTCGGTGCGCGCCGGCGATGCCGTTGCGTGGCGACGCGGCACATCCAAAGACTCAGCGATTCGTGCTGTGCTCACACGCCGAAGCGATGGACACGTCGACACGCTCGATCTGCGCTTCGGCGCGGAGAACTCGACTGCGGAGTCATCGGCACTACAGCCCGGCGTATACGACGTGCAAACCGCCGGAGGCGCGTCGCTCCTCGCCGTGAATCCGTCGGCCGAACTTCTCCCGCGCCGCCCAACGGTTACCGACGGCCCGCTTGGCAGCGCCTCGGCTTTAGGCGACGCGCCGCATATGCGTGACTTCTCCTGGCTCTTTGCGCTCGCGGTCGTTGGGTTCTGCTGCGAGTGGCTGCTGCGCCGGCGACTCGGACTCCGCTAACGGGATTCTCGCGTCGCGCACGCCGATCGCAGTGCGCGTTCGCACGAAACAGTCGCGAAGTCACGATGCCGCGCCGCGGGCGAGCGCCTGCTAGTTTTCAGACATGGCTAGGCTATTCAGACGCGACGGCGACGTCCCGAAACGCTCGCTGTGGCAGCGCATCAAGGACATCGCGCTCACCGATGTCAACGTTCTCGCCCGACCGCTGGCGAAAGAAGGGTCGCTCGAGCAACTCGAAGAACTCCTGCTCGAAGCTGATTTTGGCGTACCGACGACGCTCCGGCTCGTGGCTGACGTCGACCGTCTTGCCCAGCGCGGGCATATCAAGACGCACGAGCAGTTCATCGCCGCGCTGCAGCGCGGTGTTGAAGATGCGCTTCGTGCGGGCAATTCCGATCCGGCACTTCGCCTCGCGCCGGCAGCGCCGACCGTCATTCTCGTCATTGGCGTCAACGGGGCGGGGAAGACGACGTTCATCGGCAAGCTGGCTGCGCGCTTCCGGGGAGAAGGAAAACGGGTCATCGTTGCAGCTGGCGACACCTTTCGCGCCGGCGCCATCGATCAGTTGCGCGTATGGGCCGAGCGTACCGGCGCTGAATTCGTCGGCGGTAAGGCAGGGGGTGACCCTGCGGCCGTCGCCTTCGATGCGATTGACGCTGGCGTAACACGAAAGGCCGACGTGGTCATCGTCGACACCGCCGGACGACTCCACACCAGCGACGCGCTCATGGAGGAGCTCAAGAAAGTCGTGCGCGTCATCAAACGCCGAATGCCGGATGCGCCGCACGAAACGTTGCTGGTGCTCGATGGAACCATCGGGCAAAACGCGGTGGCGCAAGCGCGCACGTTCGCCGGCGCGGTGCCCGTGACGGGGCTCGTGGTCACAAAGGTGGATGGCACGGCACGCGGAGGAATTGTCGTTGCGGTGCACGAAGCCATCGACGTACCGATGAAGTTCATCGGCGTTGGCGAGAAAGCGACAGATCTGGAGTTGTTCGACGCCGCCCAATTCTCGAAGGAACTGCTCGAAGACTGATCGCACCTCTCACGATGGGGAGAGCGCCGTGAGTACACCGCGCGATCGACGCAGCGCCATCAAGCCGCCCGCAGCGCTTGACATGCCCGTGCAATTTCTGCGGGGTGTCGGAGAGCGTCGCGCGCAGCTTCTGCGCCGGCTCGGCATCGCCACCGCCGGTGATCTCCTCTACCACGTGCCGCATCGTTACGAGGATGCGAGCACCATCGCCCACATCGCCGACGTCGAACCAGGCATGGACGTGACGATCATGGGGCGCGTCATCTCAAAGGGAGTGCTTCCCACACGCAAAGGGCTCCGGATCTTTCAGGCCGTCGTGAAGGATGCGACGGGGATGCTCGAGGTGTCGTGGCCGGGTCAGCCCTTCCTCGATCGCACGATCGAGAAAGGTGACGTGCTGCTCCTGGCCGGTCCGTGTCGTTTCTATCACGGCCGGCAGCTGCAACCCCGCGAGTACGTCAACCTGGGGAGCGAGGACTCGGGGAGCGCTGCAGGGCGTGTGTTGTCCGTATATCCGGCCACCGAAGGGATTACCGCCAAGCAGATCCGCGCCATCCTCGAGCTGCATCTCGATGCGCTGCTTCCGCTTGTCGAAGAACACCTCCCGTCGAATGTCCTGGCCAAGGCGCACGTGCAGGGAATTCGCGACGCCCTGCGCCACGTACACCATCCGACTTCGATCCAAGAAGCAGAGCAGGGGCGCGACCGCCTGGCGTTCGACGAGCTCCTTTTCCTGCAGCTGCTGCATCGCCGTAGGAACATGTTGGCGCGCACCCCGCGCGCCGGCATCGTCTTCACACCGCACCGTACGCTCACGACGAAGCTTCGGGAAACGCTGCCGTTCGCGCTCACCGGCGCGCAGACGCGCGCGCTCCGAGAGATCATCGGCGACATGTGTTCACCTCAGCGCATGCATCGACTGCTGCAGGGCGATGTCGGGAGCGGCAAGACGATCGTTGCGCTCTTTGCGGCGCTGCTTGCCGTCGAGAATGGCTACCAAGCAGCAATCATGGCGCCGACCGAGTTGCTGGCCGAGCAACATTTCCGCACACTCTCGCATCTCCTTGCGCCGTTAGGCATGCAGCCGCTCCTGGTCACGGGAAGTTTGAGCGCGTCTGCACGACGCGATGCCGACGCTCGGCTCTCGTCCGGCGAACCGCTCGTGGTGGTCGGCACCCACGCGCTGGTGCAGGAAAGCACACGCTTCGGAAAGTTAGGCTTCGCCGCGATCGATGAGCAGCATCGCTTTGGCGTCGAACAGCGGGCTGCATTGGGCGCCAAGGGAAATGACCCTGATGTGCTGCTGATGAGCGCCACGCCGATTCCGCGATCGCTGGCGCTCACGCTATACGGCGATCTCGATGTTTCTGTGCTCGACGAGCGACCGCCGGGGCGAAAGCCCGTCACGACGGCCCTTCGCCCGGAGTCCGGACGCGAACGCGTGCTGCAATTCATCGACTCGCAGGTGGCGAAGGGACGACAGGCGTATGTCGTCTATCCGGTCATCGAAGAGTCGGAGAAGACCGACCTCAAGGCCGCGACGACGATGCATGCCGCATTGGCTGCTGGGGCGTTTGCATCACGGCGCGTCGCGCTCTTGCACGGCCGTCTCTCGACCGACGAACGCGACGCGACGATGCGCGCCTTTCGCGATGGTGCAATCGACGTACTCGTTGCCACGACTGTCATCGAGGTGGGAATCGACGTTGCCAACGCAACGGTGATGCTCATCGAACATCCAGAACGCTTTGGGCTCTCGCAGTTGCACCAGCTACGCGGCCGCGTCGGACGCGGTGGCGAGGAGTCATACTGCATCTTGTTAGGCGATGTCGGGCAGGATGCGCACGAGCGCCTGTCGGTATTCGCGTCCACCGAAGACGGGTTCGAGATCGCACGCGCCGACCTGCGGCTGCGAGGCATGGGCGATCTGTTCGGCCAGAAGCAGAGTGGTGATCCGAGCTTCCGCGTTGCCGATCCGATTCGAGATGAGGCATTGAACGAGCGCGCGCGCGCCGTCGCGCACGACCTGCTTGCCGCCGACCCGGAACTGACCAAACCCGAGAATGCCGGCGTGCGGCGCATCCTCTTTGGCCGATACGCGCGAGCGCTGGAGTTATTCCGCGTCGGCTAGCTGCGTCGGACGGCGTCCGGCCGCGTTAGGCGCTTACGGCTTTGGCGCCAGGCGACGTTTGATGCGTTCCAACTCGGCCGCGGTGCGTTCATTGACTTCGGTCAAGCGCCGAATCTCTTCTTCCAGGCGTTTTTCGCGTGCCTCGGCGTTTTGTTTGGACGAGGTGAGGAGATAACGCGTGGAGTCCGAGGCCTCGACCATGCGCCGCAGAATCTGCACCTCGGCATGACGTGGCGCTGCCGATCCGATGTCGAGGTAGCCGTCGAGGAGCGCGCGCTGCTCGCGATACGTCACCTTTTCATTGGACGGATCGAGTTTGAGGAGTGCGCGCCAGAAGTCGCTCTCCGCGCCTTCGGGTGTGTTGACGTGCTTGACGCTGAAGTCGAGGAGGATGCGATCGGCCTCGTCGTACTTCGACGTTTCGGCGGCGCGCAACGCACTCGCGAGCGTTCCGGGCCACGGCGAGATCTGTGGCACCGGATGCGGCGGCTCGACGACTCTCGTCCGAACCGGTGGTGGTTGTTGCGAACGACAGCCGGTAACGACAAGGGCCAACGTCGTTAGGCAGACGGAACCGACGGCGCGCTTGCCAGCGCGCGTCGCCATTGCTGCGAAAGTCATGCAGCCGGTGCCTCCTGGGAGCGCAACGCGGCCAGGCGCGTCGCATTCGAACGGATGGGAAGATGCAACGTAAAGGTTGTCCCAACGCCGACGGTGCTCTCCACCCCGATATTGCCCCCGTGCGCGGTCACGATTCCTTTCGCAATCGCGAGCCCCAATCCCGTCCCCTTGATGCCGGTCGTTTGGTTGTTGGCTTGATAGAATTTTTCGAACACGTAGCCCAGTTCAGTGGCCGGAATCCCCGCGCCCGTGTCACGCACGCGCATGCGGATGCTGTCGGCATCCCGATGCACGAGGAGTTCGACGCGTCCGCCCGACGGTGTGAACTTAAACGCGTTGGAGAGCAGGTTCCCCAACACTTCGTTGATGCGTTCCGGATCCCACAGCACTTCGGCGGGGAGATTCTCGCCTCGAGTGACCCCAAATTCCACGTTTCGCTGGATGGCGAGGACGCGGAAGGTGCGCTCCAGGTCTCCGAGGAAGGCGGGAAGCGGAATGGAGCGTGGCTCGACCTTGCCGCCTCCCGCCTCGAAGCGCGACACATCGAGCAGCTGCCTAACGAGACGAGAGAGCGACTTGGTCTGCGCGGTGAGCGTGGCCACGATCTCTCGTTGCCGCGTGTTCAGGTCGCCGTAGACACTCTCCGTCAGCAGCTGCAGGTACCCCATCACGACGTTGATCGGCGTCTTGAGTTCGTGCGACGCGACCGAGATGAACTCGGCCTTGAGGCGATCGAGCTCGCGCAACTGCGTGGCCATCGAATTGAACGATTTCGCCAGTCGCCCGAATTCGTCGCGGCGCTGCGGCGCCAGCTGCAACGGGTGCCCGAAGTCGCCCTCCGACACCGCGCGCATCCCGGCATCCAATTCGTCAATCGGGCGGCTCACCGACTGCGTGAGCCAGAGCCCGATGAGGATCGCCAGCAGCGCCGCACCAGTGAGCAGAATCATGTTGGTCTGGCGCGACGCGATCGACTCGGCGGCAATCTCGTTCACGCGCCGTCGCGTGCGCTCCTTTAGCGCCTCTTCGAGACTGTTCAGCGTGTTCGTGGCGTCTTCGATGAGTGGAACGATGCGCTTGTCGACCAGCGTGTCGGCGTACGCCGGTCGTTTTGCGACTGCCGCATCGTAGGCTTGCCCCGACCAATCATCCATCGATTCGAACTGTTGGCGGAGTCTCGGGATCCACGGACTGTCATCGCTCCGCGACAACGACTGCAGATGCCCGGTAACCTGTTTAACACGATCGGTGACCTTCGCGCGATTCTGTTCCGTGGGAAAGAGCGCGACGTAATCCCGCGTTTGATCCATCTCCTTCAGGATCGAACGGATCTGGCCAATCGTGACGGCGTCGCCGAGATCCTTGTCGCGAATGATCTCGGCCGTGTTGCGCAACTGCTCCATCGAACGCAACGACAGAAGAATCGGAATCATCATGAGAAGCACGATGCTTCCGATTCCCAACGTGAGTCGTGTGCGCAGCATCATGCGCGAGACTCACTTGGCGTGCCGTGCCTCGCTCCACAGAGGCACAACTCCGTTGCCCGCTCTTTGGAGCATTCGTACTTTTCGCGCCTCACCGTTCTCCTATCTCTCGGCTCGTGTCGAAGACTTATTCCACTATTTCGCGACTTCCCGATCACGTCGGTGCTCGTGTCACCGTGCGCGGCTGGGTCACTCATCTTCGTTCGTCCGGCAAGATCGCATTCATCGTCATGCGCGACGGTACCGGAGTTTTGCAATGCGTTCTCGTCAAGAATCAGCTCTCCCCCGAGGTCTGGGAGCGCTACGCCACCCTGACGCTCGAGACATCCATCGAGGTCACGGGCGATGTGCGCGCCGAACCTCGGGCGACGGGCGGCCATGAGTTGGGAGTGACCGACCTCACAGTCATCGGCCACTCGCCGCTCGATTATCCGATCCAGCCTAAGGAACATGGCATCGATTTCCTTCTGGACAACCGCCATCTCTGGCTGCGTTCGCCTCGGCAAGTCGCGATCATGCGCATTCGACACGAGGTCGAGAAAGCCATTCACGATTTCTTTGACGAGCGCGGTTTTGTCCACGTCGACACGCCCATTCTGACGGCGGCCATCGGCGAACGGTCCGGTTTGTTCTCCACGGAATATTTCGACGAAGGCAACGCCTACCTCGCACAGACGGGGCAGTTGTACGGAGAAGCTGCCGCTGCAGCCCTCGGCTGTATTTACACTTTTGGCCCCACTTTTCGCGCGGAAAAGTCGAAGACTCGTCGACATCTCACCGAGTTCTGGATGATCGAGCCGGAGATGGCGTTCTACGACACGCACGACAACATGAGGCTGCAGGAAGATCTCGTCTCCTACATCGTTCGGCGAGTCCTTGAACACAGACAAGCTGAGCTGAAGGAGGTCGAACGCGATGTGACGGCGCTCGAAAAAGTAAAAGCTCCGTTTCCGCGCATTGATTACGGCGACGCGGTCAAGACTCTGCAGGCCAAGGGAAGCGCCATTCAGTGGGGCGACGACTTGGGCGCGGAAGATGAAACGCTCCTTGTCGCCGACTACGCGACGCCCGTCTTCGTCTGCAACTATCCGAAAGGGGCCAAGGCGTTCTACATGAAAGAGAACCCCGATGATCCGCGCACCGTGTTGTGCGACGATTGCCTTGCACCTGAAGGCTACGGCGAGATCATCGGTGGCTCACAGCGCGAAGACGATTACGATCGGCTTCTGGCGCGCATCCAGGAAGAAGGTCTCCCCGTCGATGCGTACGGATGGTATCTCGATCTTCGGAAGTATGGGACGTTTGTGCATTCTGGCTTCGGAATCGGACTCGAGCGAACGATCGCGTGGATCTGCGGTACACCGCACATTCGCGAGTGTATCGCCTTTCCGAGGATGATGCACCGGCTGCGACCCTGACGCGTGGCGTTGGCGCTTCGCTTACGCTGCGCGGCGAGCACTTCTCATCGGTGGAGCGCCAATGACCTTCGACATCTCGACGAGATTTCTCGAGCGCTCGCGGTACTACCTCGGCGTCGAATATCCGGCCAAGCTGCGGCACGCGTTGTTGGCCTTGCCGTCGGACCGCTTGTGGTGGCGCCCGAACGAGCACGCGAACAGCGCCGGAAACCTCGTGTTGCATCTGACGGGCAACGTTCGCCAGTGGATCGTGAGCGGCGTCGGTGGCGCGGCCGACACGCGGAACCGTGACGAGGAGTTCGCCGCGCGCGAGGGCGCAAACGCGCCGGAGCTTCTGGAAACGCTCGAGAAGACGTTGAGCGAAGTGGACGCCGTATTGGCCACGCTGACGCCGAAGTCGTTAGGCGAAAGTCGCGACATTCAAGGGCGGCGCACGACGGTGTTCGCCGCCGTCTATCACGTCGTCGAGCATTTCTCGACACATACGGGGCAGGTCATACTGCTCGCGAAGATCTTTGCCCCGGGCGCCATCTCGTTCTACGAGGATGCGGGCGGACTCGCGCGTCCCACCTTCCTTGGCGACGCGCGGTCTGACGTCGATTGAGTCGGCGAGAGTATCGTTAGGCGTTCGCTTCGCCTCGCTTCACCTCATCCCACAATCCATCGAGAACCGTGAGTCCTGCCGTTCGCACGTCGATTCCGCGGGCGGCTGCCAGTTCTTCGATGGCGCCAAAACGCCGCGCGAACTTGGCGTTGGCGCGGTCGAGTGCGAGTGACGCGTGCACCCCCGCCTTGCGACACAGATTCACGACGGCAAAGAGCAAATCCCCCAGTTCTTCTTCCAGCGCGGCGTGCGCCTCATCGTGTTGCGGCGCGCCATGCGGTGAGCGATTGACTGGAGCCGCGACGAGTTGCTCGCGCACTTCGCGCAATTCCTCGTCGACCTTGTCGGCAGGACCGTTGACGTCGTCCCAATCGAATCCGACGCCGGCAGCCCGGTCCTGCAGGCGATGCGCTCGATGAAGGGATGGGAGACCCGCCGGGAGTCCCTCCTCGATGGAACGTCGCTTTCGCGCCTTGAGCGCTTCCCAGGCCACTCGCTCGCCGTCGCCGTACAAGTGCGGATGCCGCGCATGCATCTTCGCGATCAAACCCGCCGCGACATCCTCGATGTCAAAAGCGCCACGCTGCTCAGCAACCACGGAATGAAACAGCACCTGGAGGAGCACGTCCCCAAGCTCTTCTCGGATTTGGCGATCATCTTCGTCGCGAAGCGCATCGTCCAGCTCGTGGGCTTCCTCAATGAGATAGGGGCGCAGCGATGCATGCGTCTGCGCCGCGTCCCACTCGCACCTGGCGCGTAGATCGCGCATGAGCGCGAGCGTATCTTCAAGCCTGGCTTTATCTTGCATACGTCCTCCTGATTTCTATTCTATCCGCCCCGCAAGTCCTCGGTCAATGGAAGTAGCTACCCGACGCGCCTGGGTCGACGTCGATCTGGGCGCGCTGCAACGCAACGCCGCCAAGCTCGCCGACAATGCGCGAGTCCCGATGATTCCGATGATCAAGGCCGATGCGTATGGCCTCGGCGCCGTGGCCGCCGCACGTGCGCTGCGTGCGGTTGGGGTCTGGGGCTTTGGTGTTGCCGCTGTCGCTGAAGGCGAGGCGCTGCGGCGAGCGGGCATCCACGAACGCATTCTCGTCTTCTCACCGATTCTCGCTGAAGAATTCGGCGATGTCCGCAGGCTCGATCTCACTCCCACGTTAGGCGACCCTGCGTCGATCGCGCGTTGGATCGAGGGAGGCGGCGCGTGGCACCTGTCGATCGACACCGGAATGAATCGCGCCGGCATTCCATGGCGACGCGTAGCCGACGTGCTCGACCTCGTTAGGCGGCACACACCTGAGGGCGCCTTCACGCACTTTCACTCCGCCGAGTGCAACGACAGCAGCGTCGCCGAACAGGAGCGGCGCTTTCGTGACGCCGTTGCGCAGCTCCCGGTACGCCCCGAATACCTACACGCGGAAAACAGTCCGGCGGTCGAACGTCGCACGCCTTCTCCGTGGAACCTGGCACGCCCGGGAGTCTTCTTGTACGGTGTCGGCGGTGGAGAAGGGGCGATCGTGAAGCCCGAACAGGTCGCGCACTTTCGCGCCCGCATCGTCGAAATTCGCGACGTATTGCGTGGCGACGGCGTGAGCTACAACTCGACATGGGTCGCCAAACGCGACTCCCGCATCGCGACAATCGCCGTCGGCTACGCCGACGGATTCCGCCGCATCCTGAGCAATCGCGGCGTCGCGCTGGTTGGCGGGCGTCGCGTCCAGGTGGCTGGAAACGTCACGATGGACATGACAATGCTCGACGTCACCGACGTCGCCTGTGCCGTCGGCGACGTGGCAACGCTCATCGGGCGCGATGGTGACGAATCCCTCGACGTTCAGGAAGTCGCCCAAATCGCCGAGATGTCACCGTACGAGATGCTGGTCGGATTGAAGCTCCGAGTGCCGCGCCGCTACCACGGCGTCGACGTGGGTGACATCGCGTGACGCGTCGCGCTGCGATCATCGTTCTCGACGGCGTCGGAATTGGCGCCGCGCGCGATGCCGCTGACTACGGCGACGTCGGGAGCGATACACTCGGCAACTTGTCGCGCGCCGTTGGCGGGTTCGACCTCCCGGCGCTCGAGTCGTTAGGCATCGGAACGCTCGCACCCCTCGTGGGAGTGCGCGTCGACATCGCACCGACGGCGGCGCGCGGAACCATGCACCCCGCGTCGCAGGGCAAGGACAGCACGACGGGACATTGGGAGATTGCCGGTGTGCACCTCGATCGCCCCTTTCCCACGTATCCCCACGGCTTTCCCCGGGAACTCATCGCCGAGTTCGAGCGCCTAACGCGGCGCTCCGTCATCGGGAACGTGGTCGGGAGCGGTACGGCCGTCCTCGAGGCATACGGTGCGGCGCAAGAGAAGACGGGAAGCTGGATTGTCTACACGTCGGCAGACTCGGTCTTTCAGATCGCGGCGAACGAACAGGTCATTCCGTTGCAGGAGCTATACGACGCGTGCGCGGTGGCTCGTCGCCTGCTCGCCCCACCACATAACGTCTCTCGCGTGATCGCGCGCCCGTTCGTTGGTCGCACGGGGAACTACACGCGTACGGCGAACCGACGTGACTTCTCCATCGAACCGACGGGAGAGACACTCCTCGATGCGCTGGCGCGGGCTGGGATAGACCGACACGGGGTCGGAAAGGTCGATGACCTGTTCGCCGGACGCGGGATCACTTCGCATCACACTTCTGGTAACGCCGAGGGGATCGAACGAATTCGCCAGTGGATCGAAGGCGATCAGCTTGGGTTCCTCTTCGCCAACCTTGTAGATTTCGACCAACAGTTTGGGCACCGAAATGATGCGGCGGGGTTCTACGGAGCGCTGCAGCAGTTTGATCATGCCCTACCGTCGCTTCTCTCCGCCCTTCGCGAGGACGATCTGCTGGCCATAACCGCTGACCACGGCAACGACCCGACCACACCCTCGACCGATCATGCACGGGAGCGCGTTCCGCTCCTCGTCGCTGGAGCGCGGGTGCGACCGGTCTTCCTGGGCGAGCGATCGACCTTTTCTGACCTCGGCGCGAGCGTGGCCGAGTGGCTGGGAATCGATTTTCGCGGGCGTGGGACGTCGTTCGTGCGCGAGTTTGCGTCGTGAGCTCCGCATGAGCGAAACGCTGAACGGCGCGCCGCCGAGCGAGCAGTCGCTCGAAGCACTGGCGCTGGATGCCATGTCGCGCGCCTATGCGCCGTACTCGAGCTTTCGCGTCGGGGCGGCGATTCGCGGCGTCGACGGCAGCACAACAACGGGGTGCAACGTCGAGAACGCATCGTATCCGGCGGGTATCTGCGCGGAGCGTTCCGCGGTCGCCGCAGCGGTCATGCGGGGCGTCCGCCAATTCACGCACCTGGTCGTTGCATCGGAAGCCGATGAGCCGACGCCACCGTGCGGCATCTGTCGTCAGGTATTGGTCGAATTCTCCCCGGCGCTCGAGATCGTGAGCGTCACCGCGGCGGGTGCGCGAGCGAACTGGCGATTGTCGGAACTCCTCCCGGCGCCATTTACCCCGCGATCGCTTCAACACTCGTGAACGACGTGTCGAGGTATTCGACGGCGTCGCGATGCGACGCGGCGCGCCCGTGTTGGGCGACGGCGCGTGCGGTGAGTCAGGTGACGGGCGCGCGTGGTGCGTCCGGTATTGCGACACGTTTTGCAGCGGTCACTTCGGGCCGGCTGTTGAGCGCCGTCATTACGGTTTTAGAGTCAGACTCGAGATAGATGGACGTGCAACGAAGCTGGCAAAGTCGCCTTCGCGTGCTCGCTCTCGCCGTCGTTATTGGGGCGGGGGTGGTGGCGTGTGGTGAAGATCTCGAAGGGGGCGCGGCCTGTCCCTCGCTCTGCCCGGGACAAGATGTCACGGTGCAGGATACGACGTTCGAAGCAGTCTCACTCGACACGACGATTGTTGGCTTTCCTGCGTTAGGGCTCGATCCCTCGCTGACGCTCATCGCTCGCGGTGATACGGTCGATGTGCGCGGTGTCGTCCGCTTCGACTCGCTCCCGTCGAAGTTCACGAAGAACAACGGCGATTCAACGATCACGACGCTCGACAGTTCGTACGTCATTTTCGTGGTGCGCGACACGCTGACGTCGGTGCGGGGACAAATTCGCGTCGACGCGTACGACGTCGATACCACGGCCGCCGATTCGTCGACAGCTGCAATGCGCGCACTCTTCCGCCCCGACCGCCTCATCGGCGGCGCGACGTTTGACTCGGCGCAGGTGAAGGACTCGATCAAGGTGCCGCTCAACAACGCGGTGGTTCTGCGCAAGGTCTACAACAAGCTGCGGCTTCGCGTCGGCTTCCGGGTCAGTAGCGTCGTGGCCGAGAAAGCGGTCACCCTTGATCTCGGTTCACTCGACGGCGGGCAGAGTCCGTTCCTGCGCTTCGATCCTGCGCCATCGGACACGTCGATCAAGGAGCTCACAGTCAGCCCGCTCTCGAAGACGCCGGCCGAGGACTCTCAGCTCGCAACGGATTTCGCCGATTATGCCGTCGTCTTCGCTGCTCCGCCGCCTCCTGCCGCCGGGCTGCTCGCAGTCGGCGGACTTCCAGCGCGCCGCACCTACATGCGGTTCAACATCCCCTCGCACATTCTCGACTCTGCGACGGTACTTCGCGCGACATTGCAGCTGACGCAGCGAAGCAATCCCGTCGTGGGGGCGCGCGACACCGTGGCAATCGTTCCGCAGATCGTGACTGCGGGCGTCGCCATCAACGATCTATATCGCTCGTCGCTGTTGGTGAACGCATTCGCGTTCGACACGCTGCGAGTGGCACCAGGCGACAGCGGTGTGCGCCTCATTGAGTTGGCGAACGCGGTCCGGCAGTGGAAGAGCACGACCACATTCCAGCCGCAGCGTGCCATCGTGCTGCGTTCGACGCGCGAAGGGGTGTCTCCATTCGAGCTTCTCTTTTATTCGACGGAGGCTGGCAACGGCCTTCGTCCGCGGCTACGCGTGAACTACGCGCGCAGCAGCAGCTTCGGGATTCCATGATGCGTCGTACTCTCCTTGCCGCCGCGTCGACGGTAGCGATCTGCCTAACGGCTCAACTTGCGCAAGCGCAAGGAACGTTGAGCACGCAGGGCTTTGGCTACCCGTTAGGCGGCCTCAGCACACGAGCGGCGATGGCCGGCGGTGCCAGCGCTGAGTTCGACCCCCTTTCGAGCCGCAATCCCGCGGGACTCGCTGCATGGATGCGTAGCGGACTCTACGTCCAGTACGATCCCGAATTCCGCACCGTGAGCGTGGGGTCGGCGAATGACAAGCAAGTCACGCCACGCTTCGGCGCGATTGCCGCTGGCTTTGTCGTCGGACAGCGTCTCGTCATCGGCGTGTCGAGCAACTCGTTTCTCGATCGCTCCTTTGCCACCACGATTCGATCGTTCGAGCGCCTGGGCGCCGACAGTGTGCTGTACACGGAGAAATTCCGATCGTCAGGCGCTATCGGTGACTCGCGCCTCGGCGCTTCGTACTTCGTGCACCGCACCTTGGCACTGGGCGTCGGTCTGCACGTGTTCACGGGAGAGAATCGTTTGACCCTCAGCCGCAAGTTCGACGACAGCACCGCGTTCGGAACACTCGATCGGAAGCTGACGTTGTCGTATACCGGCTCAGGTATCTCGGGGGGAGTCGTGTACACGCCGGTGCGCGGACTCTCGCTGGGCGCCTCGATCCGTGAGGGCGGGACCATGCGACTTCGCATTGAGGATACCGTTCGGACCCAGGCGAAGGTCCCGAGCCGCTACGGCGCGGCAGTTCGGATGGATTTCATTCCCGGGCTCACGCTGTACGGCAGCGCCGACCACACGGCATGGTCTCGCATGAACTCGTTAGGCTCGGTCAGCGTCAACGCGACCGACGCGTGGGAGTACGCGGGGGGGATGGAGTTCGCCGGACAAAAAGCGCGTGGCGCCTCGTGGAGCTACGCGTTGGGATTCCGCCAGCGCGACTTGCCTTTCCGCGCAGCGGGGTCGATTGTCTCGGAGAAGATCTATTCGGGAGGAACGTCCATTCCGCTGGCCGGCGGGCGCGCCAACATGGACGTCGCGCTGCAGCGAGCACTTCGCGATGCGACCGGAAATGTGAAGGAGAAGGCGTGGCTCCTGAGCGTTGGTGTCACCGTTCGTCCGTAGTGTCCATGACTGTTGCTCCTCCTGCTGACGCCCCACTCATCCTCGTCGGTGACGATTCGGAGGCAAATTGCGAGTTGCTGCGCGAGCAGCTCGCGTCGTTAGGCTTCCGTAGCGTTGCGGCGCACGATGGCCCGGCGGTGCTGGAGGCGACGGTCTTTCATCGCCCCCAGCTGGTGATTCTCGACGTTGCGATGCCGGCGGGAACGCTCGATGTCGATGATCGCGTCACCGGCTTCGAAGTGTGCCGGCGCCTGAAGCGCGATTCGCGCACCTCCCGCACTCCGGTCATCTTCATCACCGCGCTCAACGACACGACCGATCGGGTCAAGGCGATTGAGGCAGGTGGCGACGACTTCCTGGCCAAACCGCATAACCGGTTGTTGTTAGGCGCGCGCGTCCGGTCGTTGCTCAAGCTGAAGGGCGCGACCGACGCGCTCGAAGATTCGTATCGTCGCTCTCGCGAGTTAGAGCGCGTGCGTGACGATCTGATGAAGATGATCGTGCACGACCTCAAGACGCCCCTGACGAGCATTCTCGCGACACTCGAATTGCTCGCCGATGGCGACTTGGGACCCATCGGCGAGCGCCAACGAAGCGCCGTCATCGACACACAAGGAAAGGCCGAGGAACTGCTTTCGCTCATCGACGACCTGCTCGAAGTGCGTCGGATCGAGGAAACGTCGATGACGCTCAATGTCGAAGAGATCGAGCCGCGCGCGATGCTGGAGGAGTTGCTCCGCGAGTGGTCGCTCCGCTTCACCCAGGAAAAGACGCAGGCGTCGGTCAATGTCGCCGACGACACGCCGTCGTTTCAAGGTGATCGCGGAATGCTGAAGCGAGTCTTTGGAAACTTGATTCAGAACGCGTTGGTGCACTCGGCGCACCCAATCGAGCTCTCGCTTGTTGCGCGCAAAGATCCCAAGGGTGTGCGCTTCACCGTGACCGATACGGGTCCGGGCATCCCTCCCGAATATCATGACATCATCTTCCAGAAGTTCGAGCAGGTGCACGCGGCCAATGCGCCACGCGTCCGCACTTCTGGTTTAGGTCTCACGTTCTGCCGGCTCGTCGTGGAGACGCACGGCGGGCGCATCTGGGTGCAGAGCGAAGAGGGGAAGGGGAGTTCCTTCCACTTTGTGCTCCCGCTCGCCCCCGACTCGTCGAAGCGCCCCGTCGGAGTGACGCCGTGAAGGTGTACCTGCGCACCTTCGGGTGCCGGGCCAACCAGTACGACTCCGAGGCGGTGCGGGCGATGGTCGAACGCTCGGGCGGCGCGATCGTCGAGACGCCTAACGACGCAGACGTCGCCATTTTCAATTCCTGCGCCGTGACCTCCGAGGCCGAGGTCGAGCTTCGCAAGAGCATTCGGCGCGCGGCGCGCGAACGTCCGTCGCTCTCCACGCTGGTCATGGGGTGCGCGTCGTCGCTCGACCGCGGACAATTGCGCGCGCTGCCGACGGTCGAGCACGTCGTGGCGGGAGCGGACTTCACGGCGATCGCTGACGCGCTGTCGCTCTCCGCGGAGAGCCTGGTCGGAATCGCGGCGGAACAATCGGGAACGCGCGCGCTGCTTCGCATTCAGGACGGGTGCGACGAACATTGCACCTTCTGTGCAACGACGATGGCGCGCGGCGCCAATCGATCACGCACCGTCCAATCGCTCGTCGACGAGGCCGAACGACTCGCCGACCGGCATCGTGAGATTGTGCTGACCGGAATTCACATCGGCACGTACGGCGCGGACGTCGGAAGCTCGTTAGGCGAGCTGGTCGAGTCTCTCGTCCGCGCCGTGCCGCACACCCGCATTCGCCTCTCATCGGTCGAAGCAACGGAAGTCGACGCTCGGCTGCAAGAGTTATTTAGGGAACCGGAGCATCTCGTGCCGCACCTGCACGCCCCGCTCCAGTCGGGCAGCGATGCGGTACTCAAGCGCATGGGGCGTCACTGGTATACCACGCGCACGTACGCCGAGGCGATTGAGCGCATCGTGGCGCCCCATGAGTCCTTCGGGTTGGGCGCGGACGTCATCGCTGGCTTTCCGGGCGAAACCGAAGCGGATCACGCGGCGACACTCGAAATCGTCGAGGCGCTCCCCTTCACGTACCTTCACGTCTTTCCGTATTCCCTTCGCCCCAGCACAGCGGCGGAAAAGCTACGCGGTCACCTCTCGGGCGATGTCGTGCAGCGACGAGCGCGCGAGTTGCGCGACGTGTCGGAGCGAAAGGCGCGGGCCTATCGCGCGCGTCGCGTCGGTAGCGAGGCGGATGTCGTCGTGATCCGTGGCGACGTCCGTGAGGGGATGACGGAAGATTATCTTACGGTCACCCTTCAGGATCCAGCGCCGCCGCGTGGCGAGCGACTTCGCGTGCGACTCGACGGCGACGCGGACCGGTTGTGGGCGACGCCAGTAGAGCAGGCAGCAACGGTATGACCGACGAATCGCGCGGCACAGTCTACATCGAAACGTACGGTTGCCAGATGAACGTCAGCGATTCGGAGCTGATGGCTGGCAAACTGGCCGCCGAAGGCTATTCGACTGTTGAGCGCCCAGACGACGCCGACGTCATTCTCCTCAACACGTGCGCCATTCGAGATCACGCGGAGCAGCGTGTCATCGGTCGCCTGGGTGAGTTGAAGCGCGCGATGCGCCCGGGGAGTGTCGTGGGCGTCACCGGTTGCATGGCACAGCGACTCGGACCGCAGTTGCTGGAGAAGGCACGGCACGTGAGCCTTGTCATCGGCCCCGATGGGTATCGCGCGTTGCCCGAGTTGGTGGCGAAAGCGCGCGATGGTGAACGCACGGTTCACGCGTCATTCGATCTGGAAGAACACTACGAGGATTTTACGCCGCGCCGCTTCGACCGCGTGAAGGCGTGGATTCCGGTGCAGCGCGGCTGCGATTACCGCTGCACGTACTGCATCGTTCCCTACACGCGCGGCCCCGAGCGCTCACGTAAACTCGCGGACGTCGTGCGCGAGACGGAACAAGTCGTCGCCGAGGGAATCGCCGAGGTCACACTGCTCGGCCAGACCGTCAATTCGTACTTCGACGGCGAACATCGATTTGGCGAACTGCTGCGGAGAGTTGGAGCAGTCCGCGGACTGAAGCGCCTTCGCTTCACGTCACCGCACCCCAACGATTTCAGTGACGATGTCATCGCGGCAATGGCCGAAGTCGACGCGGTATGTGAGCACGTACACCTACCGATGCAAAGCGGGTCGACGGCGATGCTCAAACGCATGCTCCGTCGCTACTCGCGCGAAGACTACCTGGGATGCGTCGACAAGTTGCGTGCGAGCATTCCCGACATCGGCATCACCACGGACATCATCGTCGGTTTCCCTGGCGAGACGGACGACGAGTTCGAGGAGACGTTGAGCGCGGTACGTGCAGTCGGTTTCGACGACGCGTTCACGTTCAAGTTCTCGCTTCGCGACGGTACCCCAGCCACGCGCATGCCTCCCGAGTGGACGATCTCTGACGAAGTTGCTTCGGATCGTTTGGCGCGCCTCATCGATGTCGTCCGAAGCGGCGCGCGCGCGCGCAACCTCGCGTTGTTAGGCGCGCGGCGAGAGGTCCTCCTCGAGAAGCCGGCACGCCGAGGCGATTTGTTGCAGGGGCGTTCGCGCGACTACAAGACGATTCTGGTGGCGGGCGACGAGTCGATGATCGGGCAGTACCACACCGTCGAAATCACCGGGACTACTGGCTCGACGTTCACCGGGACGTTCGTTTCCGAACGAAAGGCGCTCCCGATCGCATAACTCCGCTCCGACCCCGTCTCGCAAAACGCGAGAAGGGAGTACGGGTTGTGTCATTCGTCACCGTGACGTTCGTCTGTCGTCAACGGATGCCACGAATCCGGAAGCGCTTCGGCGCGGTTGTGACCCGCACCGATATTCCAATCGTCAGATGGGTGTAGCCATCCGTGTGTCCGCCCGCAGGCGCGACGCGCGGGCATTCGTTCCTATTCCTGCCGGGGTCATGAAGAACGCGCTCGAAGAGATTGTCGATGAGGTCTTCGAGAAGCTGTGCGTCCACGACGCCGAATTTTGCCCCTGTGCGCAATGCCACGATGACGTGATTACGCACACGCTGAACAATGCTCGTCCGCGCTACATGAGTGGATCGCTGATCGGATCGGCGGTGACGCGCGTAGCGCTGTCGCACGGGCAGGCCCGCGCCGAGATCTCGGTGTTGGTGCTCGAGGCGATGCGCCTCGTCTCCGCCAATCCGCGACACAAGCGTGGCGCTTTCGCGAAGGGGAGCGCTACGGGCTAGCCCTTTCGCCTTGGAGGGGATTGATGCCCCTCGCCGCACTTGCCTTTCTGAGCTACGCCGCCGGCCTCGCGTTAGGGTTCGGCGGCGCCTTCGTCTGGGCGAGCGCCGCTTTGTTCGCCGTGGGCGCTGCCGCCCTCGCGGCGCGCCGCCATCCCTGGCCACTCCTCGCGCTCACGGCTATCGCCGGTGCTTGGGCAGCGAACGCCGCCGCTCGCGCCGACGCCCAATGCCTCGAGCGCCTTCGTAGCCAGCGCCGCCTCGAGCTCACCTTGCTTACACCGCTGTCGTTAGGCAGGACCGCCAGGGCCGAATACGCCGAGCGCTCATGTCGCGTATCTGCACGCATACGCGGCGCGCGTGGAGTGTTTGAAACCGGCACCGTCGTCGCCGTGGACGGAATCATCGCACGGAGCGGAGATGCACTCGACGTGCGTGCCACGCACGTGACCCGCATCCGTCCGCCTGACGCGCTGGCACGCTGGCGCCATGTCGTCGCGCTTCGCATCGATGCGCTCTTTGGCCCCGACGCGCCGCTCGCGCGCGCGTTGCTGCTGGCGGACATGAACGATGTTGACCGCGCATTACGCGACCGTTTCGCCGATGCCGGCATTGTGCACATGCTCTCGGTGTCCGGCCTGCATGTCGCGATCGTCGCCAACGCGCTGCGAGCCCTCGTGCTCGCCCTCGGCGCGTCGATGGTTACCGCCGAATCCATCGCGTTAGGCACGGCCATCGTGTTTGTCGGCTTCATCGGGGCGCCCCCTCCCGCCGTTCGATCGGTGGTGATGCTGGTGCTGATTGCCGTCGGACGACGCGCGCAGCGTCCGACCGCCGTGTGGGGAGTCTGGGGCGTCAGCAGTGCCGCGTCGTTGGTCGATCCGCGCGTCATTCTGGATTTAGGGTGGCAGCTGAGTGTGACCGGGATGGCCGGGCTGCTGGCGAGCGCTCCACTCTCCAAGCGATGGTGCGCGCCCCTCCGCGGATGGCGCCGCACCATCGCGGAGGGAGTCCTGGCGACAACGGTGGCATCGCTCGCGACCGCTCCACTCGTTGCATGGGTCTTTGGGCGCGTCAGTCTCGTTGCGCTCGCCACCAACTTGCTTGCCGCGCCGCTCTTTGAAGTCGCGCAACCGCTCCTCTTTGCTGCCGTCGTCGCGTCCCCCGTGAGCTTCATTGCGCGTCTGCTCGCCGACGCAGCGCGCAGTTCGCTCTGGTTCATCGACCTCGTCGCTCGCGCGGGCGCGGCGGTGCCGATGGGCGTCGTGGCCGTTCAACCGTCGCTCCCCACGACGATCTTGCTGGCGATATCGGCCACGGCACTCGTTGTGGCTGCAGCGGGTCGTTGGCCTCGGCGCCCGCTACTCGTCGCGTTAGGCGCCCTCGCGGCCGCGTGCTGGTGGCCGGCGATCATGCATGGCAACGGACGTCTGGAGTTGCACATGCTCGACGTTGGGCAAGGCGACGCGATTGCACTACGAACGCCACTCGGCCGATGGGTGATTGTTGATGCCGGAGGAGCGTGGAATGGCGGAGATGCTGCAAAGAGCGTGGTCTTGCCGTACCTGCGACAACGCGGCGGCGAAATCGTTCTGCTGGCAACCTCGCATCCGCACGCCGATCACATCGGTGGCGCGCCACGCCTGTTGCGAAGTGAACATGTTGGCGCGGTGTGGGACGGCGGATATGTCGCGCCGTCTACCTTCTATCACGATGTGCTCGACGCGGCGCGCAGCGAGCACACGCCGTGGCGCCACGTGTCGGTCGGCGACAGCGTCAGCATCGACGGCGTCTCGTTCGTCGTGCTCGCACCGGATTCAACGTGGATGCAATCGCTGCGCGACCCTAACGCGGCATCGCTGATCCTGCGCGTGTCGTTCGGATCGGCTGCGTTTCTCCTCACCGGTGATGCGGAAGCGGGGGAGGAGGAGTGGGTGTTGCAGCATCAGCGCGAGCGACTGGATGCGGATGTACTCAAGGTTGGTCATCACGGCAGTGCAACGTCGTCGACCGAACCTTTTCTCGAAGCTGTTCATCCGCGTGTGGCACTCGTGTCTGTCGGCGCGAGTAACACGTACGGCCATCCGTCGGCAGACGTGTTGCGACGGATCGAGGCGCAGGGAGCACATGTGTTGCGAACTGACGACGAGGGAACAATCGTGGTGTCCACCGACGGAGTGACGCTACTCGTGAAGGCGAATGGAGCGAAATGGCAATATTCCGCAGCGCACTAGCGGCAATCTTCGGCCATGCGGAATCGTTGCCGCCCGAACTCGCGCAGCTATTCCCCGAATTGCGCGCGGCGCGCTTGCGCCGCGGCGGACTCTTTCCGCGCATCGGCGGATGGTGCCTGGGCTGCTCGACAGTGGCAGGAATTACGCTCGGTCGCACGGTGTGGCTCGGAAAGGGAATTCGCCCGTCGGCGGAATTACTCTTGCACGAGGTCCGCCACGTTCACCAGTTTCAGGCCGTTCCCGCGTTCCCGCTGCGCTATGTATGGGAATCACTGCGGCGTGGATACCATCACAACCGTTTCGAAGTAGATGCGCGGCGCTTTGCACATGAGCGCCTACTTGCTGCTTCCGAAACGCTAACGAGCGAGGGCGTGTAGACGTGGTTAAGCACACCGCCACCTCCGTCGTAACGATCGAGCGCTTCATCATCGAGCAGGAGAAGATGTTCCCAGAAGCAACGGGGCAACTCTCCGCGATTCTCTATGACATTGCGCTCGCCGCGAAGATGATTGCCAGTAAAGTGCGTCGCGCTGGACTGGTCGACATCATCGGATCGATGGAGAGCGAGAACGTTCAGGGCGAGATACAACAGAAGCTCGACGTCTTCGCAAACGAAACGATCATCAAGGCGATGGACCATACCGGTCGCCTGTGCGCGATGGCGTCTGAAGAAGAACCAGACATCATCCCGATTCCACCGCAGTTCAAATGTGGATCGTACGTGTTGTTGTTCGACCCGCTCGATGGTTCATCGAACATCGATGTCAACGTCCCCGTGGGCACGATCTTCTCCGTGATGCGGAAGATCACGCGTGGCGCGCGCGGTGAGATGGAAGACATGCTGCAGCCCGGACGCCGCCAGGTCGCAGCGGGCTACGTGATCTACGGCTCGAGCACGATGCTCGTGTATACGACGGGGCAGGGCGTGCATGGCTTCACGCTCGATCCATCCATCGGTGAGTTCCTTCTGTCGCATCCGAACATCCACATCCCGCGTCGTGGGCGCTATCTCTCGGTCAACGATTCGTACGAGCAGTACTGGGATGAGAACGTGAAGGCGCTCATGCGGCGCTATCGCGGACTCGATGGAAAGCAGAAAGCGATGAGCGTTCGCTACGTTGGGTCCCTCGTCGCCGATTTCCATCGCAATCTCCTGGGTGGCGGCGTGTTCGCGTATCCAGCCAACACCAACTCGCCCAAGGGGAAGCTTCGGCTCCTGTACGAGTGCAATCCGCTGGCGTTCATCGTGAAAGAAGCGGGTGGGCAGGCAATCGATGGCGCGCTCGACATTCTCGAGGTACTTCCGAGTGAACTGCATCAACGCTCGCCGATCTTCTTCGGTAGCGCAGACGACATCGAGACCGCGCGGGAGATCCTGGCCCGGCAACTCGTGGAAGTTGGTGCGTAAGGGTGCCGCTTTCGTAACCTGAGGGAAGGGAGGGCGTGGCCGAGTGCCGCGCCCTCTTCGTTTTCGTCTCTTCTCGCGCACTCCCCTCGCTCTCTATTTTCCGCGTATGAGCGACACAACGCGCGACGAAAAACTCTCCCCGTCGGGAGTCCCCCTCAAGACCGTGTATCGTCCGAGCGATGCGGCCGGCACCTATGACGACTCGTTAGGCGATCCGGGACGGTTCCCGTATACTCGCGGCGTGCAACCGTCCATGTATCGCGGACGGTTGTGGACCATGCGCCAGTACGCCGGGTTTGGCACCGCGGCGGAGACCAATGCGCGCTTTCGGCATCTCCTCGCGGCGGGACAGACGGGGCTCTCCGTTGCCTTCGATCTCCCGACACAGATGGGGATCGATTCCGACAGTCGGCGTGCGTTAGGCGAAGTCGGACGCGTCGGCGTTGCCATCGATACGGTCGAAGACATGCACACGCTGCTGGCGGAATTGCCGCTGCAATCCGTCTCGACGTCGATGACGATCAACGCGACCGCGGCCACGCTGCTCGCGATGTATATCGTGGTCGCGGAGGAGCGCGGCGTCTCGCGCGCGCAGATCAGCGGCACGATTCAAAACGACCTACTGAAGGAATACATCGCGCGCGGAACGTACATCTATCCGCCAGCGCCGTCGCTCCGGCTGATCGCGGAAATCTTTCGGTTCTGCGCGAGCGAGGTGCCGAACTGGAATCCGATCTCGATCTCCGGCTATCACATTCGCGAAGCAGGTGCAACCGCGGTTCAGGAGTTGGCGTTTACCTTCGCGAACACGATCGAATACGTCGAGTGCGCCCTCGCCGCCGGCCTCGCGATCGATGACTTCGCACCGCGACTCTCGTTCTTTTTTGCCGCGCACAACGATCTGTTCGAGGAAGTCGCAAAGTTCCGCGCGGCCCGCCGCATCTACGCCCGCATCTTGCGCGACCGCTTTCACGCGAGTGATGCAAGCGCGCGCCTGCGCTTCCACACGCAGACGGGCGGCGTCACGCTTACGGCGCAGCAGCCGCTCAACAATGTGGTGCGCGTTACCGTCCAGGCGCTAGCCGCCACGTTAGGCGGAACGCAGTCGCTGCACACGAACGGCTACGACGAAGCGCTCGCCCTGCCGACCGCTGAAGCGGCGACGCTTGCGCTCCGCACGCAACAGGTAATTGCCTATGAGTCCGGTGTGGCAAATACCGTCGATCCCCTCGCCGGCTCGTATTACGTCGAGGCGCTCACCGACGAGCTGGAGCGACGAGCGTTGGCCTTGATGGAGGCAGTCGAAGCGCTAGGTGGTGCGGAGCGGGCAATCGCCGCCGGCTTCGTGCAGGAGGAGATCGCCAGAAGCGCCTACGCATTCCAGTTGCGCGTGGAAGCGGGTGATACCGTCGTGGTGGGCGTGAACAGATTTGCCGATGGTGTCGAGCCTCCGATCATCGCGTCGCCGGATTTCTCGCGCCTGGAGCGCGAGCAGGTGCAACGCTTGCACGGTGTGCGCGCCAGTCGCGATGGAGCTGCGGTGCAGGCGTGCCTAACGAAACTCGTTCACGCGGCGCACGGCTACGTCGGACGCAGCGTCGATGCGCCCGAGCCGTTGATGCCCGTGATCATCGATGCAGTTCGTGCGCGTGCCTCGGTTGGGGAAATCAGCGACGCGCTGGAGGGAGTGTGGGGGGCGCACCATCCTGCCTAACGAGTGCGAGTCAGGCATTGCCGCGCTGGCTAAGGCGATGAGGCTAGGGCACCGGCCCGTGCACGCGCGCGACCGCGCGGCGCGCCACCGATTGCAGGTAGCGCGCGTCCGCGCCCGACAGCGAGACCAGCACCGCGGTGTCGCCAAGCGCCAGCGCACCGTCCTGGGCAATGGCCCGCCCGACCAGTCGTGAGGACGCTGCCGGTGCCGCGCGTCCGCTGATCGTCTCGTAGAGCACACACGCTGCGAGGTATGAGCCGGCCGCGGTGGGATGGCTCTTATCCTCGATGTTGAGGGCGATCGCCGGGCGTTCGCTCCGCACCGTCGCGAAGGCACGACCGACGGGGGCGAGTGTTGCCCCCAGTTCCTTGGCGATTTTCTCGTACGCCAACGCGATCGTTTCGGTCTGCTGCGGCTGACCGACGCGCGACCAGGTCTCGTAGAGCACGGTGCGCGCTTTGACCTGCTTGATGATGGAGTCCAGCGCGCGGGCGGCCGCGAAGAAGACGTCCGGAGCGCCGGGCTCGGGGACTCCGGCTCGCATCACAGGATTCGCGAGCGCGCTCTGCTCCTGCAGGACGACGACGTCCCACTTCTGCGACTTGATGGCTGGGACCGCATCGTTTCCCGCGAGGTGCCCTTTGAGCGTCATGCCGCCAGGTGCAACCATTCGGAACGCGATCGGGCGAGCCGCCGAGTCCAACTCGGCCATCGCTTGCACCTGGCGGGGGAGATTGTTGAAATAGGTGTAGCTGTTGCCGATGAACAGCACGCGGAGCGAGTCCTTGCGTCCCGCTCCTTGCGCCTCGACGCGCGCGGGGGCGAGCACAGCGACCGCGCAGCAGACGGTGACGAGGAGGCGAGTCATCGCCGTTCGAGTCGACCGCAGCATCTGTGCGCCAAAAAGAGCGATCACGTCACGTCTCCATGCAGTTGAGTGGTGGGCGTCGTTTCGCTAAGTTGTTGAGTCTATATCGCTTGCACACAGTCATCGACGCATGCCTACCTACGAATTCCGCTGCCCCGACGGCACAATCATCGAACGCGTCTTCAAGATTAGCGAGGTACCGAATGAGATACCCGCGCCCGATGGATCTGGCAT
Source organism: Gemmatimonadaceae bacterium (assembly GCA_044224185.1). Taxonomy (GTDB): domain Bacteria; phylum Gemmatimonadota; class Gemmatimonadetes; order Gemmatimonadales; family Gemmatimonadaceae; genus SCN-70-22. Next base: position 138,947 of record JBGAKW010000013.1, read on the forward strand.
GGCCGTGCGCATCATTTCGGGGGGCGCGGGGCTGATCTTCAAAGGCTCGGGCTTCTACATCACCGACTACGGCAAGGACGGCAAGAAGGATCAACGTTCGTCAGGCGCCGAGGGCGCGTCATCCAAGAGCGACACCGGTGGGGCGAGCACCGAGTCGAAGTCCGAGAGCAAGAGTGAGACGAAGTCGGGCGAGAAGACGTCCGCGCCTCCGCCCGCTCCGTCGACGTCGTCACCCTCGACGCCTTCCAAGCCGAGTTCCAGCGAATGACGCCTGAAGAACTGCTGCGTGTTGCGATTGCCGATGCTGCGCGCGCGCTCGGCGCGCCTAACGACTTCGAACCCAAGCTCGAGCGCCCGCGCGATCCGTCATTCGGTGATTGGGCGACCAATGCCGCCATGGCGCTGGCGAAGTCGCTTCGCCGCAAGCCTGCAGACATCGCGAACGACCTCGTGGCGAAGCTCGATGTCGCGCGCGCCGGAGTGAGCGAGGCATACGTCGCTGGCGCGGGGTTCATCAACTTCCGCCTCGCCGCCGGCGCGGAAGCGACGGGACTCGCCGCAATCCTCAACGCCCCCGCCACGTACGGATTCAACACTGAAGGCGAAGGGAAAGTCGTGAACGTGGAGTTCGTGTCGGCGAACCCCACCGGACCGCTGCACGTTGGCCACGGACGACAAGCCGCGTTAGGCGACGCGATCTCAACGCTCCTCGAGCGCACCGGCTGGAAGGTGACGCGCGAATTCTACTACAATGATGGCGGCGTGCAGATCACGAACCTCGCGCGTTCCGTGCAGGCGCGCGTGCGCGAGTTGTCGGATGGCGTCCTCGAAATTCCCGAGGGTGGATACCACGGCGAATACATCAAGGACATTGCGCGCGATTACGTCGCCGCGCACGCCGACGACGGGCACGCCGACAACTTCGAGCAGGTGCGCGCCTTCGCCGTCGCCGCGCTCCGCCGCGAACAGGATCTCGATCTCCAGGCCTTTGGTGTGCGCTTCGATGTGTACTATCTCGAATCGTCGCTCTATACCGATGGAAAGGTCGACGAGACTGTTCGCATGCTGCGCGAGGCTGGCCACACGTTCGAAAAAGACGGCGCGCTCTGGTTGCGTACCACGGATTACGGCGATGACAAAGATCGTGTGATGCGGAAATCCGACGGGACGTACACGTACTTCGTCCCCGACGTCGCGTACCACCTCACGAAATGGCGTCGCGGCTTCACGCGCTCGATCGACGTGCAGGGTGCTGACCACCACAGCACGGTCACGCGAGTTCGCGCCGGCTTGCAAGCGTTAGGCGTCGGTGTCCCGCCGATGTACCCCGAGTACGAGTTGCACCAGATGGTGACGGTGATGCGCGGGGGCGAAGAGGTGAAGATATCCAAGCGCGCCGGCAGTTACGTCACCGTGCGCGACCTCATCGACGAGGTTGGCCGAGACGCCGTGCGCTATTTCTTCCTCATGCGAAAGTCCGACTCGCAACTCGTCTTTGACGTTGACGTCGCCCGTTCGCAAAGTGAGGAGAATCCCGTTTATTACATCCAGATGGCGCACGCGCGGCTGTGCGGCATTTTCCGGGTAGGGGAAATTGATGCCGCAACGATTACTGGCGTGGGCGTCGACTACTCGGTGCTCGATTCCGACGATGAGCGCGAACTCGTCAAGTCGCTGTTGGGCTTTCCGGCTTTAGTCTCTCTCGCGGCGCGCACCCGCCAACCGCACCTGATTGCCAGCTATCTCCTCGAGACCGCGCGCCAGGTGCACACGTGGTACCACAAACATCACGTGCTCGGTGAGCCCGAGCCGATTCGGAGCGCGCGGTTGGTGCTCGCACGGGCCTCACAAATCGTGCTGGCGAACGGGCTCGGTATTCTCGGCATTACCGCACCGAGTCGCATGTAGGGCGCGCGCGAAGCGCGCCACGCACTCTCACTTTCCTTGTTCGGCCCTCGTCCCGCGTCCATGACCGTTCTCGTCGTAGGCTCTGTCGCTCTCGATTCCGTCGAAACCCCTTTCGGCAAAGCCGACGAAGTACTCGGCGGCTCGGGGACCTTCTTCTCCGCGTCTGCCAGCCATTTCACCAAAGTGCAACTGGTCGGCGTCGTTGGCAGCGACTATCCCGTGGGTCGCCTAACGACACTCGCACATCGCGGCGTCGATCTGGCGGGCCTCGAGCACATGGAAGGCGAATCGTTCCGCTGGCGGGGACGATATCGGCACGATCTCAATTCGGCCGAGACGCTTGAGACGCGGCTCGGCGTCTTTTCGCACTTTCGCCCCAAGATTCCGGCGCAGTTTCGCGACGCGCCGTTTGTCTTTCTTGCCAATATCGACCCGCGATTGCAGCTGGACGTCCTGAAGCAGGTGGAGCGGCCGAAACTCGTCGCGTGCGACACGATGAACTTCTGGATCGAAAGTCGTCGGAGCGACTTGCTCGAACTGCTCAATCACGTCGACGTCCTCCTGCTCAATGACGCCGAAGCGCGTCAGCTCACCGAGCAGTCCAACCTGGTAAAGGGTGCGAAGTGGATTCTGGCGCGCGGTCCCAAAGTGGTCATCATCAAGAAGGGAGAACACGGCGCGTTCATGTTCACGCCGCACTCGGTCTTTTTCGCGCCGGCTTATCCGCTCGAAGACGTTTTCGATCCGACAGGCGCCGGTGATTCGTTTGCCGGTGGGTTCATCGGCTATCTCGCCCGCACCGGATCGCTGGACGAAGAGCACATGCGTCGCGCTGTCGTCTATGGATCGACGATGGGTTCGTTTGCGGTTGAAAAGTTCTCGATCGAACGCCTGCTCGACGTGACCACGTCAGAGATAAGCGCGCGCCTCGATGACTTCCGTCGTCTTGTCGCCTTTCAGGAGGAACTTCCCACGTGAGCGCATCGAATCAACAGGGAGGGCTCTCGTACCGCTCGGCGGGCGTCGATATCGAAGCCGCTGATGACGCGAAGTGGCGCATCAAGAAGCTGGTAGAGTCGACGCGCACGGCGGGCTGCTTAGGAGAGTTTGGTTCTTTCGGCGGCATGTTTCGGTCGCCAGGTGGCGGCGGCGCGGTGCTCGTGGCCAGCGCCGACGGCGTTGGGACAAAGATCAAGGTCGCGATCGACGCGGGGATTCACGACACCGTCGGTCACTGCCTGGTGAACCATTGCACCAACGACATTCTCGCACAGGGCGCGACACCCCTCTTCTTTCTCGACTACGTCGCATTTGGTGCGCTCGATCCGCTCGTGGTCGAGGGCGTGGTCGCCGGAGTTGCCGCCGGATGCCGCGAGAATCAGTGTGCGCTCATTGGCGGCGAAACGGCTGAGATGCCGGGGCTGTACACGCCCCCTGACTATGATCTGGCCGGCTTCATCGTCGGGACCGTGCAGGAAGGCGAATCGTTAGGCGCCGAACGCGTGCGTGAGGGCGATGTACTCATCGCCTACGAAAGTTCGGGACTTCACACCAACGGCTATTCCCTCGCCCGGCGCATCGTGCAAGAGCGCCTCCGCCTGGGCGTCAACGAACCGTTCCCCGGCGAAGACGGCGCGACGGTAGCGCAAACCCTCTTGCGCATTCACCGCTCGTACCTGGCCGCGGTTCGTCCCGTCCTGAAGCGCGTTCATGCGCTGGCGCACATCACCGGCGGCGGCCTTCCCGGCAACCTCAATCGGGCGCTCCCGGCTACGCTCGACGCGGCGGTGGAGTGCGAAACCTGGCGGGTGCCTAACGTCTTTCGCGTGCTGCAGGAAAGCGGAGGCGTTGAGCGCGACGAGATGTTCCGCGCCTTCAACATGGGTGTCGGCCTGGTGGTTGCGTGTGACGCTGCTGACGCGAGCGCGGTTCTCGAGGCCGCTCAAGCCGCGTCCGTACGCGCCTGGCGTCTCGGAAAAGTGGTTCCCGGTCGCGGAGAGGTGCAACTGCTGGGAGAGAATGCATGAGTCGCTGGACGCGTGTCGCGGTTGCTGCCGCATTGCTCGTACCTGCCGCGCTCCGCGCGCAGGGTGGGACGATCTCGCCGCAATGCCCTAACGCCACCGTGGACGCACGCGTCACACAGGATGCCTGTCAGAAGTCGCTTGATCTCTTTCAGTTCCTTGCACCTCAGCTCGGCGCGACACTGGCTGGCGGCAATGCCGTGTTAGGCGAGCACTCCGCGCTGCGGGGGGTTGGTCACTTCTCGTTAGGTATTCGAGCCAACGTCATCAATGCCGCGGTCCCGCGCGTCGGCGACCACACCCCCGCCTTAACGGGCGCGACGTCGAGCTCGTACGGCGTGGAGAATCACTATGTGCCGGTGCCAACCATCGACGGCGCAATCGGCATCTTTCGTGGCTTCCCCGTCGCCGGCACGAACGCATTGGCGCTCGATGCGCTGGTGAACGTCGCCTACATTCCGAACGTCAAACAACCCAACGTATCTGTCAGTCTCCCTGACGGTTCGCTCAAGTTGGGTTTTGGAGGGCGACTCGGCTTGCTGCAAGAGACGTTTGTCACGCCCGGTGTCTCGATCACCTATCTGCAGCGCGATCTCCCATCAGTGGATGTGGCCGGGCGAGTGTCGGGCGACCAGCTCGATGTGCGCAACATCGATGTCCACACCAAAGCGTGGCGAGTGGTTGCCGGAAAGAATCTGGCGCTGATGAGTCTGAGCGTCGGTGCTGGGCAAGATCGGTATGAAACGTCAGCCACGTCGCAGGTCACGATCAACCGGCTTGGCGCGAGCATCACCTCGGCACCTGCGATTGTCGAGCAATCGCTGACCCGCCTGTCGTATTTTGCCGATGTGTCACTGAACTTCGCCCTGCTGCGGATCGTTGGAGAACTTGGGCGCGTCAGCGGCGGCACGATTGACACCTACAATAGCTTTGCAGGATCGCGCGCGGATGACGCACACACCTTTGGCTCACTCGGTGTGCGGGTGAACTGGTAAGCATGCCTACCGATCGTGGCGCCGAGCCTGGAGAGTGGAAGGACGACGCGCGCTTCATGCGTCGCGCCCTCTCACTCGCCGAGCGGGGATGGGGACAGGTCTCGCCGAATCCGCTGGTGGGCGCCGTGGTTGTTCGCGACGGAAAGGTCGTGGGCGAAGGGTATCACGCGTCCTTCGGCGAGCTGCACGCGGAAGTGGCGGCGCTCACCAAGGCTGGTGCGCTGGCGAGTGGCGCGACCGTCTACGTGACACTCGAGCCGTGCGCGCACTACGGAAAAACGCCGCCGTGCGTGGATGCGCTTCTCGCTGCCGGCGTGACGCGGGTCGTCGTCGCCACTCGTGACCCCAATCCCGTGTCGGCGGGGGGTGTCGAGCGCCTGCGTGACGCTGGGATCGAGGTGCAGACCGGCGTTTGTGAAGAGGAGGCGCGCGAACTCAACGCCGCGTTTCTGCACGCCGTCACTAGTGACAGGCCTTGGGTTACCCTCAAGCTGGCGACGTCCATCGACGGCGCGATCGCCGATCATCTGCGCCGCCCCGGCTGGCTCACCGGCGACGATGCCCGGCGCGAGGTGCATCACCTGCGAGCACAGCATGATGCGGTCGGCGTCGGAATGGGGACCGTGCTGGCCGACGATCCGCGCCTAACGGTTCGTGACGCGAAATCGCCGCGCGTGGCGCCAGTGCGCGTCGTCTTCTCCCGATCGGGACGACTACCGGTCACCTCATTTCTCGCACGCACGGCGCAAGAGGTTCCGGTCCTTGTCCTCGCGTCGGAATCGGACCCCGCCTACGAGAACACGCTCAACTCGTTAGGCGTGGAAGTGCTTCCGGTGGCGTCGATCGCCGAGGGATTGCGAGAGCTACGAAAGCGCGGCGTGCATTCCATTCTCGTCGAGGGTGGGGCGCGTCTGGCGGGTGAACTCCTGTTCGAGCGCCTCGTCGACCGCCTGGTGCTCTTCTCCGCGCCCGTGATTCTGGGTGCGGGCGCGCTCAACGCATTTCTCCTGGCTCCCTCGCAGCGCACCGAGTTTGCGCAGCGTCTGCGCGTCATCCGGCGCGCGGAACTCGGCGACGATCTCATGACCGTCTACGCCTTCGACCAGCGCAAGTCCTGATGTTTACCGGAATCATCGATGACGTCGGAACCATCGTCGACGTGGAAACGACCGATGCGGGGCGCACCTTTCGCATCGAATGCAACTACGATGACCTGACGTTGGGCGAGAGCATCGCCTGTCAGGGAGCGTGCCTGACCGTGCGCGAATTTGGTGCGGGATGGTTCACCGTTGCGGCGGTCGTGACCACGCTCGACCGAACTACGATTGGCGAGTGGAGCGCGGGGCGTCGTCTCAATCTCGAACGCTCCATGCGCCCGAGCGATCGGATGGGCGGACACATTGTTCAGGGGCATGTCGATGCCGTGGGTACGGTCATCTCGACCGAACGCCGCGACGACGCCTGGCTCATCGATGTCTCGGTACCTCAAGAAATCGATGAACTTCTGGTCCCGCACGGCTCCATCGCCGTGGACGGCGTGAGCTTGACCGTGAACGCCCTTCCGGCTCCCGGCGTCCTGCAGCTCTCGATCATCGAATACACCCTGCGACATACGGCGTTAGGTGACCTCCGAGCGGGGAGCCGCGTTCATCTGGAGGGCGACATCGTCGGCAAGTACGTCCGGCGGCTCCTTGAGGCGCGACGGTAGCGGGGGAACCTCCTCGCCCTTCGTCGACTTCGCTCCATCGAGCGGGACCGGCGTCGGCTGTGACCCGCCAAGCATACCGTTTAGCTTCACCACATGCCTTTTGGAACTGTAGAACAGGCCATCGCGGACATTCGCGCCGGAAAGTTCGTCGTTGTCGCCGATGATGAAGACCGGGAGAATGAGGGCGACCTCGTCTGCGCCGGCGAAGCGGTCACGCCTGAAATGGTCAACTTCATGCTGCGCGCGAAGGGAATGATCTGCGTTGCCTTGACGAGCGAACGCGTCGCGCAGCTTGGACTGACAATGCAAGTCCGCGAGAACACCGAGTCGATGAAGACCGCGTTTACCGTCTCCATCGACGGCGATCCGCGATTCGGAGTTACCACCGGAATCAGCGCCGCCGACCGCGCCAAGACCATACGTATTGCCGCCGATCCCAGATACGGCGCCAACGACATTCGGAAGCCCGGGCATGTGCACCCGTTGCGCGCTCGGGAGGGCGGGGTGCTGCAGCGCGTCGGGCACACCGAGGCCTCGGTTGATCTCTGTCGTCTCGCCGGGATGCAACCGGCCGGCGTGATCTGCGAGATCCTCGACGACGATGGCCTAACGATGAAACGCGACCAGCTCGATCGTTTCGCGACCGAGCATGAGCTCACGTTCATCACGGTCGCCGATCTGGTCGCCTATCGCCTGATGACCGAGCGCCTGGTGCATCGCGCCGCCGATGCTCGCCTGCCTAACGACTTGGGCGGAGAAGGGTGGCGCATCGTCGGGTACACCAACGACGTGGATGACCGCGAACACGTTGCCCTCGTCTACGGCGATGTGGGCGACGGTCGCGACGTCCTGGTGCGCATGCACTCCAAGTGCCTAACGGGCGACGTCTTTCATTCGCGGCGCTGCGACTGCGGGTGGCAACTGCACACGGCAATGGAGATGATTGCCCACGAAGGACGCGGCGTCATCGTGTATCTCGACCAGGAGGGGCGCGGCATCGGCTTGATCAACAAGCTCCGCGCGTACGCGTTGCAGGACGAAGGACACGACACTGTCGAAGCGAACGAAAAGCTCGGCTTCAAGTCGGACCTGCGAAACTACGGAGTCGGCGCGCAGATCCTTCTCGACTTGGGGCTCAAGTCCATCCGCGTCCTCACCAACAACCCGATGAAGCTCGTCGGGCTCAAGGGGTACGGTCTGGAGATCGTCGATCGCGTGCGCATCACCGCGCCCTCCAATCTCGAGAATGCGTCGTATCTCGAGACTAAGCGCACCAAGATGGGTCACCTCCTCAGCAGCTAGATGCCCGAATTCAACGGAACACCAACGGCCGCCGGGCGACGCTTTGGCGTTGTCGTTTCCCGCTTCAACGAATCGATCACGCAAAAGCTGTTGGACGGAGCGCTCGATGCGTTGACGCGCCACGGCGCGCGCTTCGACGAAATCGATGTCTTATGGGTCCCTGGGGCGTGGGAGCTCCCGTTCGCCGTTCGGCGCACGTTAGGCTCGGACCGCTACGACGGCGTCATCGCGTTAGGCGCAGTGATCCGTGGCGACACACCGCACTTCGACTATGTCGCGGGAGAGTGCGCGCGTGGACTAGCGCAGGCGAGCGCCGATTTCGATGCACCCGTCGCCTTCGGCGTCCTGACGTGCGACACCATGGCGCAGGCCGAGTCGCGCGCAGGTGGAGAGCACGGAAACAAGGGCTGGGATGCGGCGCTCGCCGCCATGGAAATGGTTGACCTCTTTGGACGTCTGGATGCCGCTGACGAAGGCTGAGCAGCGCCTGCGCCGGCGCGCGCGCGCCCGTGCGCTGCAGGCGCTGTACGCGTGGGACGTGGCCAACGACGGAAATGTCGCCGGGGCGACGGGACGCCTCTGGGACGACCTCGCGTTAGGCGCGGCGGAGCGCGAGTTCGCCGCTCCTATTATTCGAATGATCGAGTCGCGCGGCGAGGAGATCGACGAATCGCTGCGTGCCATCACCACCAACTGGCGTCTGGAGCGGCTCGGTGCCATCGAGCGGGCCGCGTTGCGCCTGGGCGCCGCGGAGCTCATGTACGAAGGGAGCGAGGCGCGCGAAGTCACCCCGGCGCGCGTCGTCATTCAGGAGACTGTTCTTCTCGCCGAGCGCTTTGGAAGCGCGGAGAGCGCGCGATTCGTCAACGGCGTCCTCGACGCCATGGCGCGCTCGCTAGGGAGGGTTTGAGCGTTGCGTCTCCTGCTCATCAATTGGCAGGATCGCGAGAATCCACAAGCGGGCGGCGCCGAGTTGCATCTGCACGAGATCTTTGGGCGACTCGCCGCGCGCGGACACGACATTACGCTCATGTGTGGCGGCTGGCCCGATTGCCCGCCTAACGTGGTACTCGATGGTATGCGCGTCGCGCGCGTTGGAACTCGCTACACCTTTCCATTCCTCGCGCGTCGGACGTATCACGAACGCTTCGCGAACGCCGGATTCGATCTGATCGCCGAAGACATCAACAAGATCCCGCTGTACACCCCGCGCTGGGGCAAGACACCAGTTGTGGGCATCATCCCGCATCTCTTCGGCGGCACCGCGTTTCAGGAAGTCGCGGCTCCAATCGCTGCGATGGTGTGGCTCGCCGAACGTCGCATTCCATCGATCTACAAGAACGTCCCGTTCGAAGCGATCAGTCAGAGCACGGCTGACGATCTCGTCGCGCGTGGCATTCCTCGCGAGTTGGTCTCGGTCATTTACTGCGGCATCGATTCTGCGCACTACACGCCACTCGCTTCGGTGCGCTCGGAGACTCCGCACTTTGCCTATCTCGGTCGCCTAAAGCGCTACAAGCGCGTCGACCTCATCATTCAAGCGTTCGCACGACTCCAATCTTCCAATGCTACGCTCGAGATAGCGGGTTCAGGAGAGTATCGTCCGGAACTTGAACGACTGGTTTCCTCGCTTGACCTCGGGAGACGCGTACGGTTTCTTGGGCGCATAAGCGAGGAGGAGAAGCTGGCACTCCTGCGGCGCACGTGGGCACTCGTTTTTACGTCGCCGAAGGAGGGGTGGGGACTCACCAACGTCGAAGCCGCCGCGTGCGGCACGCCGGTCATCGGTTCTGACTCTCCGGGCATTCGCGAGTCAGTGCGCAACGGCGAGACGGGGTTCCTCGTCCCTCATGGAGATGTCGAAGCGCTTCGTGTCGCGATGGAGCGGCTCGAAGCATCGCCGGCGCTCGTTGCATCACTTGGGGCAGCGGGGCGCCGATTTGCGGAACAGTTCACGTGGGAGAAGGCCGCGCTGGAAACCGAGGCGCACCTCCTTCGCGTGACACAGCACGGAGGGTAGCCGTCGTGGACGTCGTCTTTCAAGCACACAACGCCGTCATCTCGGATCGCATGAAGTCACGCGCAACCCGCGCCCTCGAAAAAATCGGAAGGAGGCTCGATCACGCCGTCGATGCGACGGTGCGCTTCAACCAGGACGGCCCGCGCCGGCGGGTCGAAATCCAACTACACGCAGCAGGCAATCGCAATCTCATCGCTGAGGGTGAGTCGCGTTATTATGGCCCCGCGCTCAACACCGCCCTCGAACACCTCGAAGCACAGGTTACGCGCGAAAAGGGAGACTCGAAGCACAACGGACGCACGCTCGCGCGCACGTGAATCCCACTGTCACTGTTGGCCGCCTCTTCGATCGCCTGCGCGAGCCGCTGCAACTCGAGCAGCTCGGCGGGACCTTTGGCCACGATCGAGTGGTCGCCAACTCTGACATCTCCAGTCCAGGCTTAGCACTCGCCGGCTTCGTGGGCCGCTTCGTCTCGGAGCGTTCGCAAGTCCTTGGCGAAACCGAGATGACATATCTCGCGTCGTTGAGCGACGACGATCGCCGGCGACATCTCGAACTCTTTCTCTCGTTTCCAATCCCTTGTGTCTTCATCACCAAGGGATTGGAACCGGTCGCTCCGCTCCTCGAGCTCTCCGTGGCGAGCGGCGTTCCGCTCTTCCGTTCATCGCTCAAGACCAACGAGTTCTATCGTCGCGCCAAACCTGTCGTCGAAGATCTCTTCGCGCCCACGGCCACGCTCCACGGTTCGCTCGCCGATGTATACGGCGTCGGACTTCTCTTCACCGGCGCGAGCGGGATCGGAAAGTCGGAGTGCGTGCTCGATCTCGTGGAGCGCGGGCACCGCCTTGTGGCCGACGACATGGTCATTGCCAAACGCCGAGGGAGCGAAGTACTCATCGGGCGTGGACACGAGCTGCAACGCCACTACATGGAGATTCGTGGCGTAGGACTGATCGATATCCCATCCATCTTTGGCATTCGATCAGTGCGACAGCAGAAGCGCATCGAAGTTGTCGTGAACCTGATGGAATGGCAGGAAGACGCCGTTGTCGAGCGTACAGGACTTGATGAGTCGATGACGAGCATCCTCGGTGTCGAGTTGCCCTCGATTACCGTGTACCTCAATCCGGGCAAGAACATCACCGTGGTGGCCGAAGTCATCGCCATGAATCACCTGCTGCGCTACAGCGGGGTGAACGCGGCCGAGGTCTTCAATCAGCGACTGATGGGACACATGCAGAAATCGGCCGACGTTAGGCGCTATCTGGTTGAGGACGATGAGTAAGGCGCGCGCGCTGATCGCGGGACATGGTGACTTTGCGGCCGGCTTGCTCTCCGCCGTCGTGCAGATTTCTGGGCGCGACGATGTGTTCGTCACGTTGACGAATCGTGGACTGAGCGCGCAGGACGTCGAACGGACGATGCGCGAAGCGGTGGAGTCGCACGGACTGGATGTCGTCTTCACCGACCTGCCGGCTGGAAGCTGCACCATGGCAGCCCGCCGGCTGCAACGGCAACTGCCGGGACTCGTGGTCGTCATGGGCGCCAATCTGGCGTCACTGCTCGACTTCGTGTTTGCAAGCGACGATGATTCGCCCCCGGCGGCCGCGCGGCACGCCGCCGAAAAGGGGCGCTCGTCCCTCGTGGTGTCCGAGGGCTCGGCGACGGGAGGTGGCACCCGTGGCCCTTGAGCTGTTTCGCATCGACGATCGCCTCATCCACGGCCAGGTTGTCGTCGGGTGGGGGCAGCCGCTGGATTTGGGATTTATTGTCCTGGTCGACGACGAAGTGGCGTCTAGTGATTGGGAGCAGGAGCTCTATCGGATGGGCGTTCCTCCCGACATGGACGTCTATTTCGATTCGGTCGAGTCGGCCGCGGAGAAGCTGGACACGTACCGCGCCGACCCGCGTCCAGGGTTGCTCCTGACGGGCGACATCTCGACGATGGCGTCGCTGGTGAGCGCGACGGGCGACGATATCCACTCGGTCAATCTCGGCGGGATCCACCATCGTGCCGGGCGCGTGCAGCGCCTGCGCTACGTCTTTCTCTCGCCCGATGAGGAGTCAGCGCTGCGCAATCTGGTCTCGCGTGGCGTTGCCGTGACGGCGCAGGATGTCCCTGCGGCGCGCCCTCTCGCGCTGGACGAGGTCTTGTTGGGCGAGGGAAATCGATGAACGCCGTGGAGATCGGCGTCCTTTCGTTCTTAGGCGGTGTGCTCGGACTGGACGTCGTGAGCTTTCCGCAGGCGATGCTCTCCCGGCCGATCGTTGCTGCCACCATCAGCGCCGCGTTGCTAGGCGCGCCTGAGCGCGGTGTGGCGTTAGGCGCGACGCTGGAGTGTTTTGCCCTGGAGACGCTCCCGGTGGGCGCGTCGCGCTATCCGGAGTGGGGCTCCTCATCGGTCGTCGGCGCCGCCGTGATAGCCACGGCGCCAGCGGGGACGCCGTGGGGCGGGGCGCTGATCCTCGGTGTGTTGATCACGCTGGCGTGGGCGTGGGTCGGCGGATGGTCGATGGTCAAGCTTCGGCAACTCAACGCGCACTGGGCGCGCGAGCGCCACGAGGCGGTCGCGCGCGGGTCGCGGAAAACCGTCGTTGGGTTGCAGCTGTATGGCATGACGGCGGACTTGCTGCGCGGCGCGGCAATGACCGCGCTCGGGTGCGCAATCTTCCAGCCGCTCTCACACGTCATTTTGTCGAGCTGGAAACTCGCCGATGTCATCACCGTCTCGTTTCTCGTCGCCCTGGCGGGGATCGTTGCAGCTGGCGCCGTTCACAAGGTGTTTCACGCCGTGCCCGGCGCACGGTGGCTGCTGCTGGTGGGCATCGCGTTAGGCGGCGTCTTGCTCGGAGCCATGCGATGACGAGCGGCGTCGTCCTCCCCGTCTCGACGCGCGCGGCGATGTTCCTCCGCATGCTCGCCATCCAGGGCGCGTGGAACTACGAAACACTCGTCGGCAATGGCATCGGTTTCTGTGTCGAACCGGCGCTGCGACGCTTGCCCGGAGGCGTTGGCGGCGACGCCTACCGTCACGCCCTCGCGCGCCAGAGCCAGTACTTCAATGCACACCCGTATCTGGCGGCGGTGGCCGTCGGTGCGTTGGCCCGCGTTGAACTCGAGGCGCTCGACCCGGCCAAGATCGAACGATTCCGCACCGCCCTCTGCGGACCTTTAGGGAGCGTCGGCGACCAGCTCGTCTGGGCCGGATGGCTCCCGTTCTGCGCGCTGCTGGCGCTGCTCGTGTTTGGTCTCGGTGCGACCGCGTTAGGCACGGTCCTCACCTTTCTGGTCATCTACAACATCGGTCACCTCGCCCTCCGCATCTGGGGCATCAACGTCGGATGGCGCGAGGGAATGCGTGTGGCCAGCGCCCTCGGCACCCCAGTCCTTCGACAAGGACCACAATGGATTGGCCGAGCGGGCGCGCTCCTCGCCGGCGTTGCGCTCCCACTCGCCGTCCAACGCATCGTCGGCCCCAATCGCGTCACGCTCATCGCCGTACTCCTCGCCGTCGCCATCGGTGGCCTGATCGTCACCCGGCTGCATGGTCGATTCGAGATCTGGAAGTGGTCCATCGCGCTTCTCGCCCTGTCCGTCCTTCTTTCCGTGCTCCTCCCATGATCGAACGCTCGGTGGAAATCGTGAACCAGAACGGGATTCATGCGCGACCGGCCGCGGAGATCGTGAAGACGGCCGGCCGCTACAAGAGCCAGATCACGCTCATTCGCGAAGATCTCGAGGTGAATGGGAAGAGCATCATGGGCGTCATGATGCTCGCGGCGGAGTTTGGATCGACGGTGCAGCTGCGTGCCGACGGGCCCGATGCCGAAGATGCATTGAACGCCCTCGCCACGTTGATCGCCAACAAATTCGGCGAGCGCTGAGACGCATGGATCGCGCGCTCATCGGCCTCTCCGCTTCACCAGGCATCGTCCTCGGACCGGTGCACCTCCTGCGCTGGGAGGTGCCCGATGTGCCCCATCGCATCCTGGCCGACGAGGACGTCGACGACGAAGTCGCGCGCTTTCACGATGTCATCGAACGCGCTAAAGATCGACTGCGCCAAGTGCGTGAACGCGCCGAACGTCACGCGGGCCCAGAAGAAGCGGCGATCTTCGAGGTGCAGATCTCCATCCTCGATGATCACGAACTGCTCCTGCGCGTCGAATCATACATTCGCCAGAACCTCGGCGCCGAAAAGGCCTTTGATCTCGTCCTGCTGGAGTGGCGCCAGCACTTTGCGCGATCAAACGTCCCCATGATTCGCGAGCGCGTCGGTGACCTCACCGATGTGCACATTCGCGTCCTCTCTCTTCTTTTAGGGCTTCCGGACCACGATCCGGTCGACGTTCCGAAAGGCGCGAACGCCATCTTGGTCACGCACGACCTGACGCCGAGCCTCACGGTGCAGCTCGATCGTGAAGCGATCGCCGGCATCGCAACGGACTCCGGAACCCGGACCTCGCACGTCGCCATCCTCGCGCGGTCACTCGGCCTGCCCGCCGTCGTTGGTCTTCGCAACGCCGTCGCGCGGCTGCGTGGCGACGAATACGTCGTGCTCGACGGCTCGAGCGGAATGCTCATCGTCAATCCGACGGCGTCGGAGATCGAGACATTCCGGAATCGCGCCGCCCTCGAGGCACAAACGGAAGCGGAGCTGAAAAGCGCCGCCGAAGAGGAGCCCGTCACCACCGATGGCGTGCGCATCACGGTGCGCGCAAACGTCGACTTGCCCGAGGAAGCAGAGCAGGCGGCGCACAGTGGCGCAGAGGGCGTGGGACTCATGCGCACCGAGTTCCTCGTCGTTGGACGCGCGGCCATGCCTGATGAGGAAGAGCAGTACCGGGCGTATCGCCGTGTCGTCGAAGCCTTCGACGGTCGTCCCGTTGTCATCCGCACCTTCGATGTTGGTGGCGACAAACTCCCTGTAGGCGGATATGCCACCGAACCCAATCCGTTCCTCGGCTGGCGTGCCATCCGCATGTGCCTCGATGAGCCGGAATTGTTCAAGGTGCAGTTGCGCGCACTCCTCCGCGCGGGAATGCACGGGGATGTGCGTATCATGCTTCCTCTCGTCGTCACGCTCGATGAAGTGCACGCGGCGCGCACGCTCCTGAACGAGGCGGCGGCGGAACTCGATGCGCGCGGAGTCGAGTATCGCCACGATGTCCCGCTCGGCGTCATGATCGAGACGCCGGCAGCTGCAATTTCGGCCGACTCGTTCGTCGATGATTGCGCGTTCTTCAGCATTGGCACTAACGATCTCGTGCAGTACACGCTGGCGGTCGATCGCGGCAATGCCAATCTCGCGGGTCGATTCACGCCGCTGCATCCGGCGGTTCTGGCGTTGGTAAAGCGCACGCTCGAAGTGGGAGCGGCGCGTGGCCTCGACGTCGCCGTGTGCGGAGAAATGGCCTCGCAGCCGCTCATGGTCTTCGCGCTCATCGGGCTGGGAATTCGCTCGCTTAGCGTGAATCCCCGCGCCGTCCCCCTCGTGAAGCGCATCATCCGCGGACTGAGCGCCGGATTCGCGCGCGAGGCAACCGACGCCGCGTTGCGCACTCGTACCGCTGCCGAGTCGGAACGGCACCTGCGCTTACGGTTGCTCGCCACGTTTGGCGATGCGGCATTCCTGCGTGAGGGAACGCTCTAGGCAGCGCGACGCAACGCGCTGGCTTCAGTCATTGCCAAACCATCAACACATGGACATGCGCGTGCCCCTGCAGCCTCGCAGCGTCCCCCGTTATCGTTAGCGCTGGTATTGCGCGTACTCGGCGTCTTCTCACACTCATTCGCGAGTTTCTTCGTGGCCGAACGTCATCTCTTTACCTCCGAGTCTGTCACCGAAGGGCACCCCGACAAGGTCGCCGATGCGATCTCCGACGCGGTGCTCGATGCGCTGCTTCACCTCGACCCGCATTCACGCGTGGCATGCGAGACGATGGTGACTACCGGATTGGCCACGATCTTCGGTGAGATCACGACATCCGCCTGGGTCGACCTTCGCGAGATCGTTCGCCAAACGATCAAACGCATCGGGTACACCGAAGCGGGCATCGGATTTGACGCCGAGTCGTGCGGTGTACTCAACGCCGTTGGACAGCAATCGCGTGACATCGCGCAGGGCGTCGACACGGGCGGCGCAGGCGATCAGGGAATGATGTTCGGGTATGCGTGCGATGAGACCGAGGAATTGATGCCGCTTCCGATCACGCTCGCGCACCAACTCACGCGGGCCCTCGCCGAGCGACGTCGCGACGGTACGCTTCCGTGGCTTCGCCCCGATGGGAAGTCACAGGTAACCGTGTTATACGAAGGAGGACGTCCCGTCGAAGTGGAGACGGTCGTGATCTCGACGCAGCACGCCGCCGATGTGTCTAATCGCCGATTGCATGACGGCGTGACAACGGAAATCATCGAGGCTGTCATCCCAGTTGAGCTTCGCGCAAAGCGCATGCGGAAGTTCATCAATCCCACCGGACGCTTCGTGATTGGCGGGCCCCACGGCGACGCCGGCCTCACCGGCCGCAAGATCATCGTCGACACATACGGCGGAATGGGACGTCACGGCGGCGGTGCGTTTAGCGGAAAGGACCCTTCCAAGGTCGATCGTTCGGCGGCGTACGCCGCTCGCTGGGTCGCGAAGAATATCGTGGCCGCAAAGCTGGCGTCGCGCGTGGAAGTCCAGCTCGCCTATGCTATCGGCGTCGCCGAGCCCGTCTCCATCATGGTCGATTCGTTCGGAACCGGCGTTGTTCCCGACGCACGCATCACGCAAGCGGTGCGCGAAGTGTTCAAGCTCACACCGCGCGACATCATCCACGCACTCAATCTGCGTAAACCGATCTATTCGCCCACTTCGGCGTATGGACACTTTGGGCGCAAGCCCGAAAAGATCGGACGCGGCAAGCAAGCAGCAACCGCGTTCAGTTGGGAACGCCTCGATAAGGTTGCTGAATTGAAGCGCGCCGTGCGATAGTACAAACGTCGCCTCTCGCGAAGGATGGTTCTACATGATGGTGGAAGTGGCGGTCGCACGCCTGGGTTTGGACGGGACGACCAACACCTATGTCGTCATCCTTCGCGAGAAGGAGGGTGAGCGTATTCTCCCCATCTGGATCGGACAAGCCGAAGCCGAGTCGATCCTGCTCGAGATGAATCACGTCAAGAAAGACCGCCCGCTGACACACGACCTGTGCAAGAGCATCATCGTGGGTTTGGGTGGCGAGCTGCGTCGCGTGAACATCGTGAAGGTGCAAAAGGGGACGTACTACGCCGAGATGCACATCGCGCGCGGTGAATCGCTTGTGCAGATCGACGCGCGCCCGTCCGACAGCATCGCCATCGCGCTCCGTGTCCCCGCGCAAATCTTTGCCGATGATTCGCTCCTCAGTCAGCCTACAGAGGAATTGCAGGACTCGGACAGTGATGAACAGGAACTCGTGCCCGAGTCGCCGTCGCGCCAAAGTACCGACGAGATGACCGCTGAGCAGTTGAAGCAGTATCTCTCGAGCCTCCGTCCCGAAGACTTCGGGAAGTTTCATCTCTGACTTCATCGCACCACGCATGATCGCTCGACGCGGAGTGCTCGCGTCTCTTCGTGTCGTCGGGTCGTTGGTGGCGTGCGCGTGCGTGCTCGCTGCTCGAGGAGCGGCGCAAGACAGCGCGCACGAGACCAGCCTAACGGGACGGGTCATTCGGCAGACGCTTGCCGGCGAACGCGTTGTCGCGAAGAACTACGCGGTGTTGCATCGCGTGTCTCCGGCCAAGGCGGGACCCGTCGACTCGATGCTCACCGACGATCGCGGGCGATTCTCGTTTCGCTTCATCCCCGACTCCGGCGCGCTCTATCTCGTTTCGTCGCAATACGGAGGAATCGCTTACTTCTCGCCTCCCGCCGGTCGCGATCAACCAGCGGCAACGTCGGATATCACCGTCTACGACACGACCTCGGCTGACGTCCCGGTGCGTTTGCAGGGGCGTCATCTCGTCGTGTCGTCGCCTAACGCGAAAGGCGTGCGCACGGTGATTGATGTGCTGGAGATCGAGAACGACACGATTCTCACGCGCGTTCCCGGCACCAACGACTCCCCGACTTTTTCCGTTCGGCTCCCGGACCACTCCACCAATGCCCGCGCATCGCAGGGCGACGGGAGCGATGCGCCGCTCACGATGAAAGAGGGGAGGGCACAACTCTTCAACGCCCTTTCGCCGGGGCTGCGACAGATCGTCATCACGTACGAGATACCCGCCAGCGGGTTCCCTGCGCAGGTCCCTCTCGAACGGAGCGTCGGCATCTTCGAAGTCCTTCTCGAAGACACCACGGCTCGGGCCTCCGCGCCGAAACTCGCGGCGAAAGGCGTCGTCGCCGTCGACGGGCGGAGCTTCGCGCGCTTCCTTGGACAGGATACGCCGCCGAGCGCCGTGGTGACAATCAGCATGCCATCGGCGCCTCTCTCGGCGCGACTCCCTAAATGGCTGTTGCCGCTCGTTCTTGGTGTGAGCGCGATGCTTGCGGCCATTCTCCTCGTCCGGCGCCCAGCGACGGCGGTCGTGGAGGTGGGCGACGAGGCAGTCGACCTCGCGCGCGCGGTCGCGACTGTCGACCGACTGCTGGCCGCGGAGTCACACGCCGCCGCGCAGCGCGACGCGCTCACGACGTACCGCGGCGAGTTGCGTGAGCGGTTGCGTGGTGTGCTTGCGCGTCGCACTCGCCTCTCGTAGGTTCACTCATAGGTTCAGTCGTAGGTTCACACGCGTCGATCGTTTGGTCGGCGACAATTGATGCACAACGGACGGCGGAAACGGAAACCGGTGAAATGCCGGTGCGGCCCCGCCACTGTAACGGGCTCACGGTGCGTTCAGCACGCCACTGACTTCGGTCGGGAAGGCGAACGTACTGCCCCAAGCCAGGAGACGACCTCCGTCCGTACCACGTGAAAGAGTCCTCGGGGGAGGATTCGTGGAGTCGGGACGCGCGTCCGCGTCCAGCCTCATGCGGGCATTCCCCCTCTCTCAGGTGCGGATGTCCGCTTTTTTGTTGTTCCATCGTCGTCTCGTGTCCATCGTGGCGCGCTGCCTAACGAGCTGCGCCGTCGCGGCGCTGCTCATTCTCGTCGCCTGCGAGAGAAAGGCGGCGCAACCCGCCTCGACTCTTCGCGATGACTATGGTGCGCCACTCGACACCACTCGTGCGGCGCAGCGCATCGTCTCGCTCAACCCCACCACCACCGAAATCCTCTTCGCGTTAGGTGCCGGGGATCGGGTCGTCGGCCGATCTCACTGGGATCAATGGCCCGCGGAAGCGCAGCGCGTTCCCGAAGTGGGCGACGCGATTCGTCCAAGCGTTGAACGCGTGTTGGCAGCGCGCCCAGACCTTGTCGTGCTGTACGCGAGCGGTGACAATCGCGATGCCGCCGCCGCCCTCGCCAACGCCGGAGTGAACGTCGCTGCCATCCGCGTCGATCGCATCGCCGACTTCTCGCGCGCACTCACTCTCCTTGGCGCACTAACCGGAAAAAGCAGGGAAGCGTCAGCCACCGCTGACAGCGTGAAGCGGTCGCTCGATGCTGTGCGAGCCGAGAGCGCCCGCGCGCCGACGCGCCCCACCGTCTTCATACATGTGTGGGACAACCCCCTGATGGCCATCGGCGGTGGAAGCTTCATGTCCGAGTTGGTCGAGATTGCGGGTGGGCACAATATCTACGCCGATCGTAGCGAACCATCGCTCGTCATCTCGTTCGAAGACTTGCTGGCGCGCAACCCCGATGTCGTGCTCGCCGGCCCCGCGACCGCCGCGCAGCTAAGAGAGAATCCTCGCTGGAAAGCACTCGCTGCGTTCCGCAATCATCATGTCCTGACCTACGACACGATGCTCGTGGCACGTCCGTCGGTCCGATTGGGCGAGGCGGCTCGCTCACTCGAGCATCTGCTGCATCCCGAAGGAACTCGTTAGGTGTCGCGCACCGCCATCTGGCTCGCCCTTATTGCGGTCTTGGCTGCCGCCGCCGTCATGGCGATGATGGCCGGCGCCGTTTCGCTGTCGCCCGCGGCAGTGTTCAATGGGCTACGTGGCGACGCGGATGCCCTCACCGTCGCCATCGCGCGCACCATCCGACTTCCGCGCGTCGTGCTCGCGCTCTTCGTTGGCGCGGCGTTAGGCATGAGCGGCGCAACGCTCCAGGGCGTGCTCCGCAATCCGCTGGCCGAGCCGTACCTGCTTGGCGTTTCAGGGGGATCCGCGGTCGGCGCGGTGCTCGCCGTCTCCCTTGGCATCGCGTCACCGCCGCTGATTGCGGCGTCGGCATTTGTTGGCGCCCTTGCGGCCGTGGGCGGCGTCATATGGTTGGCGCGCATGAGCGGCGGCAGCGGAGATGTTCGAAATCTCCTTATGGCCGGCGTTGTCATCGGCGCATTTGCGAACGCCACCATCATGGTCGTAATGGCCACGGCCACACCCGATACCACGCGCAACGCCCTCTGGTGGATGATGGGCTCCCTCGCGGCGGCCGGCTGGCGCGACGTGGCGCTACTCTTCGGCGCGTTGCTGCTGGCTGGCATTCCGCTCCTCCACCTGGCGCGTGAGCTGGACATTGTCGCCCTCGGTGCCGAGACCGCCGCCTCGTTAGGCGTCTCGCCCGAACGGGCGGCGCTGCGCTTCTTTCTCCTCGCCTCCGCGCTCGCCGCCGCCACGGTCGCGACGGTTGGACTCGTCGGCTTCGTTGGACTGATGGTCCCGTACATCGCGCGCTCACTCATGGGAGCGCGCGCCCGTCCCGTCCTCCTCGCCTCGGCGCTCGCCGGCGCCACGCTTGTCGTCCTCGCCGACATCGCGGCGAGACTCGCGCGAGCGCCCGCCGAGCTCCCGTTAGGCGCCATTACCGCCATCATCGGCGTCCCGTTCTTCCTCGCGCGAATGCGGCGTCCGTCATGATCCAATTCGACAACATTCGCGTGCGCTATCCCGGCGCTCAAGCCGACGCTGTCACTGGCGTATCGCTGCGCGCCGCGCGAGGGCAGATGACCGCTGTCGTCGGGCCAAACGGGAGCGGCAAGAGCACGTTAGTCCGCGCGCTCCTCGGCAGACTCCCGTTGTCCTCCGGACGAATGCGCATTGCCGAGCGCGATGTGGCCACCATCGCACCGCGTGATTTCGCACATCACGTCGCCGTCGTCGCACAACGCGAGGAAAACGTCTTTCCGCTGCCCGTGCGCGAATACGTCGCGCTCGGCCGGCACGCGCGCCGCGGAGCGTGGAGCGCGCCCTCACCCGACGACGACGGGGCGGTCGATCGCGCGCTTCGCTCAAGCGGTATTGAGGCGCTGAGCTTTCGAAACACCGACACACTCTCCGGTGGAGAGTGGCAACGTGTGCGTCTCGCGCGCGCCATCGCTCAAGACACCGATGCGCTCGTCCTCGATGAGCCGACGACCTTTCTCGATATCGCGCATGAGATGGCGTGTTTCGAGCTCCTCGCGGCCATCGCTCGCGCGGGACGCGCCGTTCTCGTCGTCAGTCATCAGCTCAACTTGGTGGCGCGATTCGCCGACTCCGTCGTGCTCCTCTCACACGGCGCCGTTGCAGCTGCTGGTGCGCCCGAGATGGTGATGCAGGCGGATGTGCTGGAGCGCGTGTACGACTGGCCACTCGTTGTCTCGCGCGATCCCGCCATTGGCGCCCCCACGCTCGTCCCACTCCGGCGCCATGCGTCTCCGCCGCACTGACACGCGGAGCCCATTCGACTCTCGCCACACATGTCTCATCACTTCTTCGCTGTGCATTGGATGCATCTGACTGTTAGCTCACGCACACTCCTCACGTCGACAGCGTTACTCGTTGGTTCGGCGTTAGGCACGGCTGGCGCACAAGCCTCACGAGATTCCACCACGCTTCCGGGAGTCGTGGTCACTGCCGATCGCGTTGCACGTACGGTGCAGACCACGCCGGCGAGTGTCACCGTCGTCGCCGGAGAACAGCTGCGACGGGCCGGGGTCGTCCAATTGGTCGACGCGTTGCGGCTCGTGCCCGGTATGAATGTCGTGCGGACCGGCTCTGCTGGAGCACAGACCTCACTCTTCCTTCGTGGGGGCGAAAGCGACTACGTGCGCGTCCTCGTCGACGGCGTTGCCATGAACGACCCGGGAGGTGCCATCGACCTCTCGGCGATCACACTCGACAACGTCGAACGAATCGAGGTCGTCCGCGGCCCCGCGAGCGTGCTCTATGGCAGCGACGCGGTCACCGGCGTGGTGCAGATCTTCACGCGACGCGCGCACGCCAAGGTTGACTCCCGCCTCGCGCTTCGCGGCGGTACGTACGGAACGTCCGACGTCGACGGCGCCATCGGGCTTCGATCATCGGCAAGTGAACTCTCACTCGCCCTTGCCGACCATCGCAGCGATGGGATGCTTCCGCTCAACAACGACTACCGTCAGCAAGTGGCGTCACTGCGCGCCAGCACGATTCTCCCCGCCACGATCCTGGGTGCACTCACGGTGCGCAGCGGCACGTCACGTTTCGCGTATCCCACCGATGGATCTGGCAATGTCGTCGACCGCAACGCCTTTCGCGGCGAACGCCGTCTTGCGGCAGACGCTGACCTCTCCCGCACCTTCGGTGAACATCTCGACGCACGCTTGTCGTTAGGCGCGCTGGAGCTGCACGGGCGAACGAGCGATCGCCCGGATGCGGCTGACGACACACTCGGGTTCTACTCCTATCGCGCAGTGGGCGCCATACGCCGCCGAACGGCGCAACTGCAGTTCAATATCCGAGCGGGAGCGCGACAGACGGTGTCGTTAGGTGGCGAATATACCGGCGAAACACAGCGGAGCGCCGACAGTTCCAACTATGACTTTTCGCTCAATCGCTTCAGCGCCCGTCGTATCACTCGTGCCGTCTTCGCGCAGTGGATCGGGGAGACCGGCCGGTTGTCATATTCGTTAGGCAGCCGAGTGGATGACAATGATGTGTATGGGACCTTCCGAACGGCGCGCGCTGGGCTTGCCCTGCGTGCGTGGTCGGGTGCCCGCATCCGTGGCACCATCGGGACGGCGTTCAAGGCACCGACATTTCTCGAGTCGTTCTCGACCGCCTTTTCCGTCGGGAATCCCTCGCTTCGCCCGGAGCGCTCACGCAGTTGGGAGGGAGGCGTCGATCAGCACTTGGCCAGCGGTCGCGTGATGCTCTCAGCAGTTTGGTTCGATCAGCACTTCCGCGACCTCATTCAGTACACCTATCTCTCCCCGGCTGACCCCAACTACTTCAACGTCGCTGCCGCCTCGGCGCGCGGACTTGAGACCGATCTGCGGGTCGCTGCAGCGCGCGGCGTCGAGGTCTGGGGCAACGCGACCTTTCTCCGTTCGCGGGTGGATGACGCGGGGTTCCAAAGCAGCGACGGTCCGGGCGCGCCCTTCGTGCAAGGTCAACGACTCCTTCGCCGCGCCCCTCGTCTCTATGCGGTTGGTCTCAACGTGAGCCGCATTGCGCGCACGCAACTTCAGCTCTCCCTCGCTCACGTCGGGAGCCGCGACGACCGCGACTTTTCCTCCTTTCCAGCAAGGCCGGTCGTCCTCAAGGCGTACGATCGCATCGACACGGGCGGAGAGTATCGACTGTCGAACTCGAATTCGTTCTGGCGGTCGGCAGCGCTCACGTGGCGACTCGAGAACGCACTGGGTGCGCGCTATGACGAAATACACGGCTTTCGCGCACCGGGACGCGTCGCGCTCGTTGGCGTTCGACTGGGAACGATGCAGTAGAAGCCATCTCAGAAATGGTCACTGGAGCGCTGGCGCTCTGCGCCGGCCAGGAGCCGTCGACCATTTCTGAGATGGCCTGTAACACGCGCGCTATCTTGAGGCATGTCGCTTCTTACCACCGACGCGGTGGTCCTGCACGCGTTCGACTACCTCGAGAATTCTCGCATCGTTCGCTTGGCTACGCGCGACGCCGGCATTCAATCGGTGCTCGCGCGTGGAGCGCGTTCGTCGAAGAAGCGCTTTGGGACTGCGCTCGATCTCTTCGTGGGCGGCGTAGCGCAGCTCCAACTGCGAGCGGGACGGGAACTCCACACGCTCTCGCAGTTCGACCTTACGGAAGCGCGACATGGTCTCTCGCTCGATCTCGGACGTTTTGCTGCTGCGTCAGCGCTCGCCGAACTTGGGTTGCGCTTTGGCTCAGCCGAAGTCGGCGATTCGTTCTTTGACGTGCTGGTCGAAGCGCTGGACGGTGTTGCGGGTGCAGAGCCAGGTGGCGCCACCGACGCCGGCCTCGCGGGCGCCTGGGCCTTGATTTCCTCGTTAGGCTTCGCGCCTGCACTACTGCACTGCGCGTCCTGCCACGACACGGTGGATGACGGCACCGAGACTGTGACGTTCAGTCATGCCGCGGGGGGAGTCGTCTGCCAACGCTGTGTCTCCCTCGTCCCTCGCGGGCGCACGATCCCATCCGATGCGCGGGCGACGCTCATTGCGTGGACGCGTCCATCGTCCGCTCCTCGTTCCGACGTGATCCAATCGTCCGTGCGGCTGCCTAACGAAGCGACACGTCGCGCGCATCTGCGCCTTCTGCGCGAATTTCTCGAGCGCCATCTGTCGGACGGGCGCGAGTTGCGCGCCTTCGAGGCATGGGAGCGTGCCGCGCTCTCGGTCGCGGGAGGAGCAGGCGCGTGATCGTCGGAACGGCGGGGCACATCGATCACGGCAAGACGACGCTCGTCCGCGCCCTCACCGGCGTCGACACCGACCGACTTCCCGAGGAAAAGCGGCGAGGGATTACCATCGAGTTGGGATTTGCACCGCTCGAGCTTCCTAATGTCGGTACGGTCGGCATCGTTGACGTTCCGGGGCACGAGGGATTCGTGCGCACCATGCTGGCGGGCGCCACCGGCGTGGACGTCGGACTCCTCGTCATTGCGGCTGACGAGGGCGTCATGCCCCAGACGCGGGAGCACCTCGCGATTCTCTCGCTGCTGGACGTTAGGGCCCTGCTCGTCGCACTGACAAAGTGCGAAACTGTCGACGCAGAGTGGCTCGCCCTCGTTCGCGACGATGTCGCGTCGCTCCTCAACGAGACGCGATTCGCCGACGTCCCCATCATCGAGACGTCCGCTTTTACGGGCGCGGGTATTTCCGTCCTCAAAGAAGCCTTGCAGCAGACGCTGGGCGCGCTGCCGCTGCGCAATCGAGAGGATCTCTTTCGCCTCCCCGTCGATCGCGCCTTCACCGTGCGCGGAACGGGAACGGTGGCAACGGGGACCGTCTGGAGCGGGACTGCGACGAACGATACGGCGCTTCGCCTCTTTCCCGGCGATCGGCCGGTGCGGGCTCGCGCGCTGCAAGCGCACGGGCACACTCTTTCGGTCATTAGTCCAGGGACTCGTGCAGCGATCGCCTTGGCTGGGGTCGAGTTGCACGATGTCTCCCGTGGGGCGAGCATCGTCGAAGACTCCGGTTGGGAA
Organism: Gemmatimonadaceae bacterium; assembly: GCA_044224185.1. Taxonomy (GTDB): domain Bacteria; phylum Gemmatimonadota; class Gemmatimonadetes; order Gemmatimonadales; family Gemmatimonadaceae; genus SCN-70-22. The sequence goes on from JBGAKW010000013.1 coordinate 164,366, forward strand.
CTCTCGACTGTCGTTCTCGCCGATGTCGCACTTCTCGACAGCGTCGATCGCCCACTTCGCCCGCGCGAGTGGGTGCGCCTTCACCTCGGCACCATCGACGTCGGTGCGAGAATAGTGGCGCAGGGTGGAGCGATCTCACCGGGCGAGCGGCGCGGAGCGCGCATCGTGCTCGATGCGCCCATCGTAGGGCGAGCCCTCGATCGTTTCGTTTTGCGACGCACCTCGCCTCCCGAGACCATCGGCGGTGGAATCGTCGTTGATCCCGTTCCACCAAGACGAAGAGCCAAGCCTTGGCCTACCGGTTTGTCGGTGGAGCAGCGTCTGGAACGCTTAGTCGCGGACGCTGGCGTTGAGGGAATTCCCGTGCGTTCGATCTCGGTGCGTCTCGGCGTTCCGCCGAGTGAGGTACGCGTTCGCACCGACGACCCTCACTTCACAGTTATCGATGCTCGTCTCTACGCGGCCTCGGCGATCGAGAAAGGCATCGCTGCTGGGGTCGAGTCGGTGAATCAGTTCCACAAGACCAATCCTCTCGAAGAGGGAATGCCGCTGAGCGGGCTTCGTGCTGCCCTCGGGCTTCCCGGTACGCTCGCGGAGGAAGTAGTTCGGCGCGCGGAAAAGCGAGGTGCGATCGAAATATCGACCGGTTTGGCCCGCCGTCCCGGCTGGAAGGCAACTCTCGACGCGTCGGCAGTGTCTACGGTCTCGAGATTGCGATCACGATTGGAATCTGCTGGTGCTGAACCGCCCTCGCTGACGGAGCTTCGAGGGGAATTTGGGAACAACGATGTCGTCCCCCTGTTGCGTATCCTCGAACGTGAAGGGGTCGTCGTTCAGGTGGAGACCGATCGCTTCTACGCCGCTTCTTCGCTGACGGAATTACTGCAGCGATTGCGCAAGGGAATGGAGGGGGGACGAGTCTACACCCCGTCGGAACTACGTGAGTTGCTCGGAATCTCCAGGAAGTACCTGATACCGTTACTGGAGTACTGTGACCGGCATCGCATTACGGAACGGCGCGATCAAGGTCGGGTACTCGGGTAGCAGCAGAGGGTCGAAGCTTTCTTGACAGCGCAAACGGCCATTCCTAAGTTCGCGCTGACGGTCCAAACGTTAACAGTTTTCAGGAGTTAGCTCCCCGTACCTAACCTTGTCAGTTTGGAGAACGCAGATGAAGCAATGGTGGGCAGCACTGCTCGTAGTGCTCGCTCTCTGTGCGTTCAACCCACGATCAGTAGGAGCTCAGTCGACACAAACGGGATCTAAAGACCAGTCAGGCGCAGCGGTTCTGGGGCAGAACTATCCCAATCCGTTCAATCCAGAAACCACAATTCCCTTCGGCATCGGTGGTGCTCCAGGGTGCGCTGATCCAAGTCGGCAATACCGTGTGTCACTGAAGATCTACAATGTGCTCGCCCAGCTCGTTGCAATCCCCGTTCTTCAGGGAGGCGCAGCGGCTGGACAGCCGCTGAGCAACGTGATGTTGACGTGCGGCCAGTACACCGCGTACTGGGACGGGAAATATCTCGAGAACGGGAGAGAAGTCGCCTCGGGGGTCTATATGTACCGCCTCGAAGTCGACGGAAAGCCCCTCTTTCGAAAGATGATCGTCATGAAGTAGAGCGAGGAATTTCTTGGTGCGGCGCCTATTCGTTAGGCGCCGCACTTTTTTGTCCTATCTCAAAAGCGACTTTCTCGTTGAGCACGTCAGCGGGGCATTTGCGCAGCCAGCGCCGCTTGAACTCACGCTCCGATCATGCCATTACGGCGGGTTGAGTGGGCACCGTCATTGCCTTCTCGAAAGCTCGGTAGTGCCGCTCAGTCGCGGACGATTGATGCACGCGCACTTGGCGCGAATCTCACGCTCAGCTCATGAGACAATGATCAATCCCGATCGCCTGACAGTTAAATCGGCCGAAGCCCTGAACGACGCTCTCGCGCTCGCCAGGCGCAACGGCAACCCACTCGTCTACGACCTCCACCTCCTCTCGGCGCTTCTCACGCAAGAGGAGGGAATTGTCGTCCCCATTCTTCAGAAGCTCGGCGTCAGCGTCGCCACGCTCCGCGAAGCGGTCGAGCGCGAGATGCAGCGCTTCCCCAAGCAATCGGGCGCGCAACCGTCGCTCTCGCGCGAACTCAATCAGGTCATCGATCGCGCAGAAGAAGAGGCCAAGGGGCTCTCCGACGATTTCATCTCGACCGAGCACCTGCTGCTCGCCCTCGCCGACACGAAGGGGACGGAAAGCAAGGCGTTACTCGGACCGTTAGGCGTCGATCGCGGCGCGCTCCTCGAAGCTCTCACCGCGGTTCGCGGCTCGCACCGCGTCACCGATCAGACGCCCGAAGAGAAGTACCAGGCGCTTCAGCGATTCACGCGCGACCTCACCGAGATTGCTCGAAAGGGAAAGCTCGACCCAGTCATCGGGCGCGACGAGGAGATTCGCCGCGTGATGCAGGTGCTCTCGCGTCGCACGAAGAACAATCCGGTCCTCATCGGAGAGCCAGGCGTTGGCAAAACGGCGATTGCCGAAGGACTCGCATTACGCATCGTCAACGGCGACGTCCCCGAAGGGCTGAAGAACAAGCGCCTCATCGCGCTCGACCTTGGCGCACTCATCGCCGGCGCAAAATTCCGCGGCGAATTCGAAGAACGACTGAAGTCCGTCCTCAAGGAAATCGCCGATTCCAACGGCCTCTTCATCGTCTTCATCGACGAGATGCATACCATCGTTGGCGCGGGAAAGGCCGAGGGCTCGATGGATGCCGGCAACATGCTGAAGCCTATGCTCGCGCGTGGTGAACTGCGCGTCGTCGGCGCGACGACACTCGACGAGTATCGCAAACACGTCGAGAAAGACCCCGCGCTCGAGCGTCGTTTCCAGCCGGTGTACGTCGGGGAGCCGACGGTCGAGAACACGATCGCCATCCTGCGCGGTCTCAAGGAGCGGTACGAGGCGCACCACGGCGTGCGCATTACCGACGGCGCCATCGTTGCAGCTGCAACGCTCTCCAACCGGTACATCGGCGATCGCTTCCTCCCCGACAAAGCCATCGACCTCGTCGACGAAGCCGCATCTCGCTTGCGCATCGAGATCGATTCCATGCCGCAGGAGATCGACGTCGTCGAACGACGCATCGTGCAGCTGGAGATCGAGCGCCAGGCGTTACAGAAGGAAACCGATCCCGCCGCCGTCGAACGCCGACACGCCGTCGAGCGTGAGCTTGCCGAGGAAAAGGAGAGCTCGGCGGGAATGAAAGCCCAGTGGCAGCGCGAAAAGGAGTCGTTAGGCGCCGTCGGCAAGATCAAGGAAGAAATTGATGCCGCCAAGACGCAAGCCGAGCAGGCAACGCGCTCCGGAGATCTCGGTCGCGCGGCGGAAATTCAATACGGGACGATTCCGCAGCTCGAGACGAAGCTCCGCGAAGTGGAAAGCCAGCTCGCGTCAAAGACCGACAGCGGGACACGATTCCTGAAGGAAGAGGTCACCGCCGACGACATCGCCGAAGTCGTGTCGCGGTGGACCGGTGTTCCCGTTACGCGCATGATGGAAAGCGAGCGCGCACGCTTGGCAAAGCTCGAGGACGAACTGGCGCGGCGCGTCGTCGGTCAGCGTGAGGCAGTCGTTGCCGTCTCCAACGCAGTTAGGCGGTCGCGCGCTGGACTCCAGGATCCGAACCGTCCGATTGGATCCTTCATCTTTTTAGGTCCGACCGGCGTCGGGAAGACCGAGACGGCGCGTGCACTTGCTGAATTCCTCTTTGATGATGAGCAGGCGATGGTGCGCATCGACATGTCGGAGTACATGGAGAAGCACGCCGTCGCGCGCCTCATCGGAGCACCGCCGGGTTACGTTGGCTACGAGGAGGGGGGGCAACTCACCGAAGCGGTACGCCGTCGTCCGTATCAGGTGGTCCTGTTCGACGAGATCGAAAAGGCGCATCCCGATGTCTTCAACATTCTTCTGCAGATCCTCGACGACGGACGCCTGACGGACTCGCAGGGACGCACGGTCGACTTCCGCAACGTCGTCATCATCATGACGTCGAACATCGGTTCGTCGTGGATCCTGGAGCACGCCTCGGACGATTGGACGCTGGTGGAAACGCAGGTGACCAGCGCCATGCGCCAGCACTTCAAGCCCGAGTTCCTCAATCGCGTCGACGACATCATCATCTTCCGGCCGTTAGGTCGCGATCAGATCTCGTACATCGTCGAATTGCAGCTGACGAGACTTCGCAAGCTCCTCGCCGAACGCAAGATGACACTCGAGCTCACGCCGCGAGCGAAGGAACTCCTGGCCGAAGAGGGATACGACCCGTCGTTTGGCGCGCGCCCGCTCAAGCGCGCCATCCAGCGACTCGTGCAGAACCCCTTGGCACTCGCCATTCTCGAAGGCAAGTTCGCCGACGGCGACACGATCGTCGCCGACGTTCAGGGGGAGGGAACCGGTAGCGGCGACATCGTGTTCGCAAAGGGAGAACCGGTCGCCGCTGGTGCCTAACGAACTGGACGAAGGATTCATGCGAGAAGCGCTCGCCCTCGCCGCGATTGCCGCGCGCGAGGGCGACGTCCCAGTGGGAGCGCTCGTCGTGCGGGACGGCGCAGTCATCGCTGCAGGCGCCAATCGCACTGTGCGCGACCAGGACCCCACCGCCCATGCCGAGACGCTGGCCATCCGAGCCGCAAGCCAGACGTTAGGCAGTTGGCGGCTGGAGGGGTGTACGCTGTATGTCTCTCTCGAACCATGCGCGATGTGCGCCGGCGCGATCGTGCTCGCACGCATTTCTCGCGTCGTATTCGGCGCCTGGGACGATAAAGCCGGGATGGGAGGTTCCGTGGGCGATCTGCTCCGTCATCCTCGGCTCAACCATCGTCCAGAAGTGAAGACGGGCGTGTTGGCCGAGGAGGGGGCGGCCCTTCTGCGCGATTTCTTTGCGGAACGGCGTCGCTGACCGCCGAACGTTAGGCGCTTTTGCGCTCCCGCCGATACGTCGCACTCGTTGACTCCCTAAATCGCACCGTCTATGCTTCGTGACTCTGTTGGACAGGTGTCCGAGTGGCTGAAGGAGCCGGTCTCGAAAACCGGTGTACCGGCAACGGTACCGTGGGTTCGAATCCCACCCTGTCCGTCGTTCTTTTTACGCGTCGGATCGTCTATCCGGCGCGTTCGCACGTCCGCGGCCGGCAGAACTCGGTGCGCGTGCCTCAGGACGGGTGGCCGAGTGGTTTAAGGCGCACGCCTGGAAAGTGTGTGTACGTGAAAGCGTACCGAGGGTTCGAATCCCTCCCCGTCCGTGCTCTGTTTTTAACACTCTCGCCCCGCCCGCGTCCAACCGCCGGCGGGGCGAGCGCGTATGCGGATCATTGCGCGTTCATCTTCAGCACTCATCTTGCCCCTGAAGCCATTCCCCCGCGCTCACTCCGCCGCGTTCAGCTCTCACCAAACCTCACTCCGTCATGCCCAACCTCGGCGTCTTCCACCCGCAGGTCGTTCACTTCGCCATTGCCTTGCTCCTCGTGGGCGTGCTCTTCCGCGTGGCGTCGCTCATCTTCTCCAAATGGAGTTGGTTGAACGGCGCCGCTGCAGCACTCCTTTTGTTAGGAACGGGCGCAGCCGTTGTCTCCGTGAAGTCAGGCACCGACGCACACGGACCCGTGGAGCGTATGCCCGGTGCGCGTGAGTCGGTCCAGGAACACGAAGAGTGGGGCGAACGCGCGCGCAACATCTTCCTTGGCGTCGCCGCGCTCGAACTCATCGCGCTCGCGTTAGGCAGCGATCGTCGCCGAATTGCCTACGCACTCTCGGCGCTCGTCGGCATTGGCGGCGCCTTCGCGATTTACGAGACAGGCGAACACGGCGGCGAGATCGTCTACGGGCACGCCGGCGGCGTCGGCATTCGCTCCGGTGACGAAGGCGATATCAACAACCTCCTGCTCGCCGGTCTGTATCAGCAGGCCATGCTCGATCGGAAGAACGGGAAGGGAACCGAAGCCGCAGCACTGATCGATCAGCTTCGGGAGCGCTATCCCAACGACGCGTCGGTTCGAATGCTTGCCATCGAGTCGAAACTTCGTGACCGAAAGGACGCAGCTGCAACGCTTGCCGCGCTCGACTCCTTCCCCGTCGACGCGAACAATCGCCGCTTGAAGATGTCCACCGCGATGCTGCGCGTTGATGCTCTCGTCGCCGCTGGCCGCCGTGACGAGGCGCGCACGGTCATGGAGGGACTGATGAAGGAATTCCCCGGGAATCCGCGTTTTCAGGCGAAGCTCGACTCGCTCAAGTAGCCTCACACCATGCCACGAAGATCCGGCAAGTCCTGCCGGATCTTCGCCGATGGCATTCCCGCGTCGAGAATGCGACGTAGCGTTGTCGCGTCTTCGCAACGCCGATCGCACGCAATACTCGACAAATGCCCGCGATAGGAAGCAGATTCGCGCCCTGTGACTTGGCACACCTTCTGCCTTGACCGATGTCGAGGGGCGCGCAGAGGCTTTGCGTCTCGAAGACAGCAGGAGCGTCTCGCGTCGACATCGCCAATGCCGTCCCCTCGCCACCCCTTTGCGCGTTGCTTCCCCGTGCTCTCGCCGATGACCGACACGCCGGACGTTGCCAGTGAGTGATCGTCGTCATCTCATCCAACTCGCGCGCATCGCCCTCTTAGTTGCTGTCGTCGACCTGGCGACAAAAGCCGCCGCCAAGACGTTCCTCGTGCAGGAGCCGGGTTCATTCACGTCCACGTTGCAGCTGGCGGTCGTCCACAATAACGCAGGTGCCTTCGGTTGGTCGGCGGGGGCCTACACCTGGCAACTCAATCTCGCGCTCACGCTGTCGGCCATTGTGTTCATGGTCCCCGTCACGCGCGACCTGGCGCGCATCGACAACAGCGCGCCGCGAGCACTTGGACTCATCGTCGGCGGTGCACTCGGCAACCTCGCATCATTGGTGACCTCACCGTCGGGCGTCATCGACTTCATCGCGGTCAACTTCGAACGTTGGGGCATCGTGCTCAACGTCGCCGATGTCGCCGCGTACGCCGGCCTCGCGATGATTCTCCGCACCGGCTTCCTCATCGGGGTGGCTATCCTCCGCGACCGTCGCGCACCGACGTTGCAAGCGTCGAAATCCGTGCGAGCTGTCTTCTCTGAGCGTCGTGCGGAGCGCATCAAGCGGCGTCGCTCGATCGATGGCTGGGTCCCACGCCGGGAGCTGGAAATCGCCGTGGGTGGACGTGGCGCCATCGCCGGCGATCGCCCCATGCTTGCTGACGGCATCGAGGTGGAGAGCGAGGATGTAATCGTCTACGATATCGAGACGGCGCGACGGAATCGCCCACTCCTCGGCGACATCACGCGCCCTCACTCGCACGAGCCGTTTGAAGCACCGCCTCCGCCCCAGCACTAGCGGCGAACGCCGTAACACTAGCGGCGAACGCCGTAACACTAGCGGCGAACGCCGCAACACTAGAGACGATCGCCGCAGCGCGACCGGCTGCCTGACGAGCAAACCCTAACGATGGGTTGACTCGCAATCGCAAGCGCGACTTGCCTCCACAGCAACGCGTGACTTGACTTCTGCTGGCGCGAATTCGCCGTAGCTTCCGTTTCGCGCGCTCTTGTTAGGCTCCCTCATGCGTCTCTCGTTCGGCCACAAGCTCGCCGCGGCGTTTTCGCTCGGCCTGTTGATTCTCGTCGGGGCGTCCTTTGCGACGTTCCGCGATAATCGGGCACTCGTCAAATCCACGGAGCTCGTCAACACGTCACAGCAGACGCTCGGCGCGCTGGATGGAGTGCTGAGCGCCACGCTGGCTGCGGAGGTCGGAAGCAGGGCGTACGCAATCCAGGGGAACCCCGAATACCGCGCGGAATTCGATCGGGCACGGACCGAGATTCGCCGCAACGTGGCGTTGCTCGCGACATTGGCCGGCGCTGACTCCAGCCGCGTGCAAACGGTCCGGCAGCTGCAACGCGCGCTCGACGGACGACTCGATGACATGCAGCGCGTCACTCAGCTCTCGCGGTCACTCATCGCCGAGGAGCGCGCCCGTCTCGCCGAACGAAGCGCCGTCGCGCGTCGCATCGCCGACCGTGCCGATCGCATACTCGGCCTGACTCTCACGCTCGCATTCCTTCTCGCACCGTTAGGCTACCTGATGGTGCGCAGCGACCTCGCCGAACGACGTCACGTCGAGGAGCGACTCCGCACGAGTGAGGCGCGCTTTCGCGCTGCTACGGATGGAAGCATGGACGCCTTCTACGTGTTGCGGGCAGTTCGCAATGCGCGCGGAGAGGTCATCGACTTCGAATTCGTCGATCTCAACGCGCGCGCTGGCGCGCTGCTTGGTCATCCTCGTGAGGAGATCATTGGGCAGCGCCTCTGTGAGTTGATTCCCTCGACGCGAACCGAGGGATTCTTCGACAAGTATCGCGGCGTGATGGAGGAGGGAACGGCGCTCGAGGAGGATTTCGAGGTGCGCAATCCGCGTGTCCACGCCGCCTGGATTCACCATCAGGTTGTTCCGCTCCGTGACGGTGTGGCCATCACGTCTCGCGATATCACCGAACGACGACAACAGGAAAATGCATTGCGCGCTTTGTCTCTCATCGACGAGCTGACAGGGCTCTACAATCGTCGCGGTTTCCTGACGCTCGCACAGCAACAACTGAAACTCGCCCGTCGCGGTCATCGGGAGTTGCTACTCCTCTTCATCGACATGGATGACTTCAAGGAGATCAACGACACTTTTGGTCATGGCGAGGGCGACACGGCGTTGCGTCGAACCTCGGACATCCTGCGCCGAACGTTCCGCGACTCGGACATCCTGGGGCGCGTCGGTGGTGACGAGTTCGTGGTGCTCGCCACCGATTCGGGTGCGACGACCACGGAAGCCATCATGCTGCGTCTGCGTCGCGAGTTGCAGGAGCGCAACGCGAACGACGGCTTCCCGTATCGCTTGTCGTTCTCCGTAGGCATCGCGCGATTCGATCCGGACGCACCTCCTTCGCTCGAGGAACTCATGGCTGCGGCCGATTCGATGCTCTACGAACAGAAGAGGTTCAAGCGCCAGACTACGCCTGCGACCGCATAGCGCTTCAAGGCCGCCGGGCTCGCGGAAAAACGCAGCTTCATTTTGAAGTGCAGCATCGTCATATTCGCTGCTCATGGCACCGACCCGAACGACCGTGCTGGACGCACGCGCCGTGGCGAGAACACTGCGCCGCATGGCTGACGAAATCGTCGAGCTGTTTGACGGCACGGACAACGTCATTCTCGTAGGTATCCAGCGGCGAGGCGTGCAACTCGCCGAGCGACTCGGCGCCATGATCGCCGAACGCGAAGGAGTTCAGATCCCGCGTGGCGCACTCGATATCACACTCTACCGCGACGACCTGCAGACCATCGGGCCGCGACCGGTGGTGGGAAAGACACACCTACCGTGGGCGTTGGACGGCAAGTGCGTCGTGATTGTCGATGACGTGCTGTACACGGGACGAACCATTCGCGCTGCGCTCGACGAGCTGGCCGATTTCGGACGCCCGTCGCGCATCGCGCTCGCGGTGCTCGTCGATCGGGGCGGGCGAGAACTCCCGATACACGCCGACGTCGTGGGGCGCCGCATTGAAGTCGCGCGCGACATGCGCATCGATGTGCTCGTGAGTGAACTGGATGGCGAAGACGCCGTCATTACTGTGCCGCGAGCGGAGTCATGACTTCTCTCGCGCTCGGGAAGGACCTGCTCGGCCTCGAGCATCTGAGCGCCGACCAGATTCGACTCCTTCTCGATACCGCCGTCCCGTTCAAGGAGATCTCGCTCCGAGCCATCAAGAAGGTGCCGGCGCTGCGCGGCGCGACCATCGTCAATCTTTTCTTCGAAGCGTCGACGAGAACGCGTATCTCCTTCGAATTCGCCGAGAAGCGTTTGTCTGCGGACACCGTCAACGTTGCCGCGAGTGGTTCGAGCATCTCGAAGGGCGAGACGTTGGTCGACACCGCGCGCAATCTCGAAGCGATGAAGATCGACATGGTGGTGATTCGGCACTCGTCGTCGGGGGCCGCCTCATTTCTCGCCCAACGCATCGAATCGAACGTCATCAACGCGGGCGACGGCACGCACGAGCATCCGACGCAGGGATTGCTCGATCTCCTTACCCTTCGCGACCGTTTTGGCGATCTCGCCGGTCGTAAAGTGTGTATCTGCGGCGACGTCCTGCATTCGCGTGTCGCGCGCTCGAACATTTTCGGGTTGCAGAAACTTGGCGCGAAGGTGGCGGTGTGTGGTCCCCGATCGCTCCTGCCTAACGCTGTTGATGAACTGGGAATCACCGTCTTTCGGCGCATCGAAGAGGCCATCGAGTGGGCCGATGCGCTCAACATCCTTCGCTTGCAGCTGGAGCGTATGCAGGGCGGTTACATCCCCTCGTTGCGTGAATACAATCGCGTCTTCGGCGTTTCGCGGGAAAAGTTGGAGCGCGCACCGCGGGATCTCCTGATCATGCACCCCGGGCCGATGAATCGCGGCGTCGAAATCGATTCGGATGTCGCCGATGGCCCGCACAGCGTCATTCTCGATCAGGTGACAAATGGCGTCGCGGTTCGCATGGCGGTTCTCTACCTCCTCGCCGGTGGCGCACCGGAGTTGGCAGAGGCTGCCAAGGGTTAGGCATTCTCTCGTTAGGCGCTCGTACTCGCGTTGCTGTGGGTCACATAGAATCCTCGAACTTCTCCCCGATGCTGCTGCTTCGAAACGGACGCGTTCTCGATCCCTCGTCAAATCTGGATGTCGTCGGTGACGTTGTGCTCGTCGACGGAAAGGTCGAACACGCCGGTGCGCCGGTGGGCGAGGTGCGGCGCGACGGTGACCTTGAGGAGATCGATTGTCACGGCATGATCGTCTCGCCGGGCTTCGTCGATGTGCATTGTCACCTCCGCGAGCCCGGTCGCGAGGACGTGGAGACCATCGCCACCGGCGCGCGGGCGGCGGCTGCGGGAGGCTTCACGGCCGTGTGCGCGATGCCGAACACCGACCCCGTCACCGACAATCAGGCGGCGGTCGGATTCATCATCCGCCAGGCGCAACGCGCCAACGCCGCGCGCGTCTATCCGATCGGAGCGATATCGGTCGGACAAAAGGGGCAGGCGCTCGCCGAATTCGGTGAGATGATTGGCGCTGGCGCCGTCGCCGTGAGCGACGATGGAAAACCGGTCGCATCCGCGCAGTTGATGCGTACCGCGCTGGAATACGCGCGCACCTTCGAAATTCCCGTCGCCGATCACTGCGAGGAGCCCACGTTGGCACTCGGCGGCGCCATGAACGAAGGCGTCGTATCGGCGCGCCTAGGCCTCAAGGGCATACCTAACGAGGCCGAGGAAATCATGGTGATTCGTGATATCCTCCTCTCGCGGCGCACCGGGGGACATGTGCATCTCTGTCACATGTCGACGAAGGGCTCAGTCGAGCTGATTCGGTGGGGAAAGGAGCGCAACATCCGCGTAACTGCGGAGGTCTGTCCGCACCACATTTCGCTGACGGAAGATGCGGTTGAGGGATACAATACCAATGCGAAGATGAATCCCCCGCTTCGCACCCTCGAGGACGTGGAGGCGTTGCGGGAAGCGGTGCGCGATGGCACCATCGATTTGGTGGCGACCGATCACGCCCCGCATCACTATGATGAGAAGGAACGCGAATTCTCCGACGCGCCGAACGGCATCATCGGACTGGAGACTGCGCTGGCGGTGTTGGTGACTAACCTTGTAGTGCCGGGAATCATTGATTACGCGACGCTCGTAGACCGAATGTCATGCGCGCCGACCCGCATCTTCAATCTCCCGGGTGGAAAGCTGCGTAAGGGAAGTGTGGCCGACGTCACAGTGTTCGATCCGTCGGCCACATGGCAGGTGGATCCATCGACGTTTCTCTCGAAGGGACGCAATACGCCGTACGCGGGGAAGGCACTTCAAGGCCGTACCGCATGTACCATTGTCGGCGGGCAGGTCGTCTATCGGCTGGCTACGTAGGCGCATTTTCGCAACGTATTCGAAGTGACATCTCTCAGAGTTTCAGCGCCGTCCATGTGCGACGGGGGGAGAAGTTGATGAGCAATCAAGAAGGGAACTTGCTCGATGCGCTCGAGGGACTGCTCGAGGAACGTCGGCGCTATGAAGGGTGGATCGCACAGCTCGAAGAGCGGCGCGCACATTCGCCTTCGCACGTGGTCGATCGTGTGCGCTCTGACTATCAGGCGCGGCTCGACGGCGTCACCGGCCAGCTGAGAGGGCGCATGGGCGACCTCGAAGCGTCGGCAGCGACACTCGCGGGCCGCATTTCGGAGTTAGAGCGTGAGGAGACGACGCGTCGCGATGAGCGCGCCGAAACCGAGCTTCGTGCACTCGTTGGCGAGTTTGCGCCCGACGCGGCGCACGAGTCCATGGCACGGAGCGACGAGTCTCTTGCGAAACTGGCCAGCGAGCGAGAGGTGCACAGCGCGGAATTGAACCGCGTGAACGACATCCTCGCGCTCGTGCGTCCTCGTCCCGTTCCCGGGCCACGAGCATCCGAACCCGCAGCCGCGCCGGCGCCGCCTAACGAGCAGTCGTACGCTTCGGCGCTCGACACGTCGAATGTCGTCGGTGGGCACAGCGACGCTGCTGCTGCGCCGGTCGATCAGTTTGCGCACATGGATGACGCGGAATCGATTGCTCCCGTTCGCGTCGAGGCTGCGCCGTCGGCTTCGCATGAGGATGTCGGGCATCGCCCCGCTGTCCCACCGTCAGCGCCGTTGCCGATGGAATCTCCACTGGCCGATGAACTCGCGTTTCTGCACTCGGTGGTCGACTCACGCTCAGCGCCAACGCGCCACGACTCCCAGGCGCCCGAAACGCGCGCTACCGCCGCGAACGGGGATCTGCTTCCACCGCCAGTTCTCACCGCACCAAGCCGCCCCGCAACGCCGGCGGTCTCTCCAGCGGTCACGCAGCGCGATGCGTTTCCCAGCAACGCGCCAAATCGCACATCATCACTCACCCCGGGAAGCATTCCTGCCTTCTTGAAGGACATGCCCACCGAGCAGGTGAAGACGCTGAAGTGCTCGGAGTGTGGTACGATGAACTATCCCACGGAGTGGTACTGTGAGCGTTGCGGCGGTGAGTTGGCCGCGATGTAGCCCGATGGACCTGTGAAGGAAAAAACAAAGGGGCGGGCCACTGATCTGTGGCCCGCCCTTTTTGTTGCTGTGAGGAACGCCGTTACTTGGCTGCGCTCTTCTTTGCCATGCGGCTCTTCTGGCGAGCGGCCGCATTCCTGTGAATGAGCCCTTTGCGGGCTGCGCGATCGAGAAGAGAGACCGCCGACTTCTGCACCTCTGCCGAGGCGCCGGGAGCCTTCGCCTTCTTAAGCGCCGTGCGGAGCGCCGAGCGTTGGGCGCGATTGCGCACCGTCGCCGCGCGCGACTTCCGCATGTTCTTTTCGCCGGAGGCGATATTCGGCACGTCTAAACTCCGATCTGAGCGATGTTCGAGCGCGCAAAAAAACGCGCGCTTTTGGGTTGGTTGCGAGCCAAGAATCCTATCCGGCAACGGGGGCCATGTCAAGGAAAGACATTGCTTTGACTCTCGTACCGCTCGTCGCTAGCTTGCCCCCCTCTTCGACACCGGCCCCCCGCGACTTTTCGCCGCCCGACATTGGACAAGCTGCAGCTGTTTGCCCTGTTGTCCCCTGTGCTGCTCTTCTCCATGGTGGCGCATGAGTACGCTCACGGTTGGGCTGCCCTGAAGCAGGGAGACCCGACAGCGTACCAGCTGGGACGCCTCACCTGGAACCCCCTCAAGCACATCGATCCGTTTTTCACGATCATCCTCCCGCTCATCACCTTCTTCAGCGGAGGCTTCATTTTCGGGGGGGCCAAGCCCGTCCCCGTCGTCGCGCGCAATTACCGCAACTATCGCCGTGGCGACATCATCGTCTCGCTCGCTGGCATCGTCACCAATATCCTCCTCGCCATTGCCTGCACGCTGCTGTTCGTGCTCTTTGGCGTGATCGGACGCGCCGCCGGCGCGCTCACCGAATCGCTCGCCTTGCTCCAGCACATGATGAGCTACGGCATCATGATCAACCTGGTGCTGGCGATGTTCAATCTCCTCCCGCTTCCACCGCTCGACGGCTCACACGTCATGAAGTACCTCCTCCCACCCTCCTGGGCGCTCCGCTACCAACAGTTAGGGGTATACGGGATCGTGGTGCTCATGGTGCTCATGGCGACCGGAATCGGACAGCCGATCTTCTCGTTCTGGATGGCGCCCGCGACCTTCGCCATTCGCGGCATCTTTACCGCCGTCAATCCGTTCGGGCTCCCGAGCCAGTTCTCGATGGGGCTCTGATGACGGGGCTCATGCAGGCGAGCGATGAACCATTCATCGTCGATCTCTCGCAGTTTCAAGGCCCGCTCGATCTCCTGCTCGGCCTCATTCGCGACGCCAAGGTCGATATCTACGATATCCCGATCTCGCGCATCGCCGACCAGTTTCTCGCCCGTATCAGCTCGTTAGGTCTCGACCAGGCCGCGGACTATCTGGAGATGGCCGCCCGGCTGCTGCGCATCAAGTCGCAGATGCTGCTCCCGCGGAACGAGAGCGACGAAGCGTGGGAAGACCCGCGTGCGGAACTCGTGAGGCGCCTGCTCGAGTACCAACAGATGCGCGAAGTCGTGGACGTCCTCGAACGCTTGGCAGAGGAGCGGCGCGCACGTTTTGGTCGTGCGTACATCCCGCCTTCGGCGTACGAACCACCTCCCGCACCGCTCGCCCTTTCACTCGCCGAATTGTTCGGGGCGATCGATCGGGTCCTGCGAGTGGCGAAAGATCCTGCCATCCACGACGTCGTCGCCCGCGCGCTCGACGTCGATGGCGCGATTGGTATCGTGCGTGGCGTCCTCGCGCTCCAGGAACGCGCGCGATGGCGTGACATCGTGAAGCAGGGCGCAGAACGCTGGGAAATTCTCTCCGCCCTCCTCGCATTGCTCGAACTCGCACGTCGAGGCGAGCTCAAACTTCGTCAGGCGACTCCGTTCGCCAACGTGTTCATCACTCGTGAATCCTCTGGCCAAGCTGCTTGAAGCGGCGCTCTTCTCGAGCTCTCGCCCTGTCCCAAATAGTGAACTCGCCGCCCTCGACCCAGAGTCGTCGGCGGCCGCCGTACGTGCCGCGCTCGAAGAACTCCGCGAGACCTACGATAACAATGGCCATGGCGTCGAACTCGTAGAACTTGGGCCGGGGTGGCAGATCCTCACGCGCCCCGAGTATACCGAGGCGATCGAGCGTGCGCAGCTCGCGGTCCGCCCGCACCGCCTAACGGCTGCGGCGCTTGAGTCATTGGCGATCATCGCCTATCGACAGCCCATCGGACGCGCCGAAATCGAAGAGATTCGCGGCGTCAACGTCGGTGGCGTCCTGAAGTCGCTGCACGAACGAGGATTGATCGACATCGTTGGGCGCGGTGAAGGGCTGGGGCGACCGCTGCTGTACGGGACGACTCCGCTGTTCCTCGAGCAGTTCGCGCTGCGCCATCTGGAAGAACTCCCGCGCGCCGACGAACTCGCTGTCGCGCTGCGCGCCGAACCCAAGCCAATCTGATGGCCGAGCAGATGCGCATTCACCGCGCGCTCGCGCGCGCGGGAATCGCGTCGCGCCGACAGGCCGAGCTGCTCATTGCAGCTGGCCGCGTGACGATCAACGGAACCGTTGCGCGCGTCGGGCAGAGCGTCGATCCCGTGCATGACGTTGTCGCCGTGGACGGAGGCAAAGTATCGCTCACGCCACCCAAGCCGACCTGGATCGTGCTGAACAAACCGGCCGGCGTCATGACGACGAAGAAGGATCCCGAAGGGCGCAAGACGGTCTTCGATCTCGTGCCGAACATCCCGGGACTGACGTACGTCGGGCGACTCGATTTCCTCACCGAAGGGGTGTTGCTCCTGACGACCGACGGCGACGCCGCGCACCGACTCACGCATCCGAGTTCCGAAGTCGAGCGCATCTACGTCGCGACCGTGCGCGGCAACGCCAAGGCCGCCGCTGATCGCGCGCGTCAGGGAGTGGAGCTCGACGATGGGATTGTCACGCCCGCGTGGGTCAATGTTTCGCCCCTGGAGAATCGACGCTGGGCCTTCGAGATCGCCATTCGCGAGGGACGTACCCGCGAGATCCGCCGTCTCTGCGCCGAGTTAGGGTTGGAGGTCGATCGGCTCGTTCGTGTGCAGTTCGGGCCGGTTCGCATCGGCCAACTTGCAGCTGGCGACACGCGCTCATTGACTGGGCGTGAGATTGCAATGCTCGAAGCGCTCACCGGCAGCGAACTCGGCGTAGCACCACCATCGATCTCGCAGCGACGCCGTGAGCGCGAACGTCACGATCGCGCGCGCCCCGAGCGCCCAGCGAGCACGCGAGGGGGCGAACGAGGCGAACGCGACACCGGCAGGAGCGAACACCGCGGCGAGCGACGCGAGCGCGGCATCGAACGAAGTGCGCACGAACGCGATGCCGGTCGCGATGATTCCCGACGCCGTCCCCCTCGAAAACCGATCCGCACCTCTGATCGAGCACACGATCGGCAACCTGAACCTCGGGGCGACGCGAAGCCGGGGCGACCAGCGGCAAAAGAAGTGCGAAGCAATCGAATCGATCGCTCGCCGCGCGACGGCGAACGTCGGGATCGTCGGAGCGAGGGTGGCACCCGTCGATCTTCGCGCCGCTCCGGTGGCGAAGGGAGGCGGAACGATTGAGTGTTCCGCAGCATGTGCGCGTCGCGTGCTCACCCTTGAACGCACGCGCGGAACCGATGTCGAGGGTGGTGTAAGACCGATCAGATCCACCTGACCGAACTCGTCGAAACAGAGGAGAAGCAATTGGCGACGCAAGCTGCGACGGACATGGCGCTGGTGCAGGCGGTCGAGCGCGAAGTAGGTAAACGCGTGGTCGGCCAGGAGTACATGGTCGAGCGCCTCCTCATCTCGCTCCTCACGGGTGGCCACGTTCTCCTCGAAGGCGTTCCGGGGCTCGCGAAAACGCTCACCGTTCGCACGCTTGCCGAGACGATCCACACCACGTTTCAACGCATCCAGTTCACACCGGATCTCCTCCCCGCCGACGTGTTGGGGACGCAGGTGTTCGATCAGTCGACCGGGACCTTCAGCGTCAAACGCGGGCCGATCTTCGCGAATATCGTCCTCGCCGATGAAATCAACCGCGCGCCAGCCAAGGTGCAGGCTGCCTTGCTCGAAGCCATGCAGGAAAAGCAAGTCACGTTAGGCGGGCAGACCTTCAGGTTACAGGAGCCCTTTCTCGTGCTCGCGACCCAGAACCCCATTGAGCAGGAAGGGACGTACCCGCTCCCTGAAGCACAGGTCGATCGCTTCATGCTCAAGCTGCGCGTCGGATATCCCACGCGTGACGAAGAGAAGGAAATCATGCGTCGCATGGCGAGCGGTGATCCGATTGCCATCAATCCGATCGCAAGCCCCGACGCGATTCTCGAGGCTCGTCATCGGATCACCGAGTTGTACATGGACGACCGCATTGTCGACTACGTCGTCGACATCGTGCACGCCACGCGGTATCCTAACGATGCGAAGATGAAGGAGCTCGCACCGTTGATCGAGTTCGGCGCATCGCCGCGCGCGACGATCGCGCTCGCACAGGCGTCGCGCGCGCACGCCTTCCTGCGCGGACGCACCTACGTCACACCGGACGATGTGAAGGCGATTGCCCCCGACGTGCTGCGCCACCGCGTCCTCACCACCTACGAGGCGGAAGCAGAGAACGTCACGAGCGACGAGATCGTCCGACGGATTCTGGACACCGTCGAGGCGCCGTGATGTCACCCGCGCGCCGCGGTGAGAGCGACACGCGCGCGTCGCGAGGCGCTGAGGCGGTGCCCGCCCCATCGTTAGGCAGCCTGTCGTTAGGTGCAGCATGACGACACCCACGGCCGAGGAGCGGCGGCGTCGCCCAGTCAGCATTCCCCCTGAAGTCCTCCGGCAGGTCAAGCTCATCGAGCTTCGCACCCGGCGTTTGGTCAACTCCACCTTCTCAGGCGAGTATCGATCCATCTTCAAAGGACAGGGGATGGAGTTCGCGGAAGTGCGCGAGTATCAGCCCGGCGACGAAGTGCGCTCCATCGACTGGAACGTGACGGCTCGCATGCGGCGCCCATTCGTGAAACGCTACATCGAAGAGCGCGAACTGACGCTGATGCTCGCCGTCGACGTCTCGGGTTCAGAACAATTCGGGACGGTGCACCGCTTCAAGTCGGAGTTGGCGACCGAACTCGCAGCGGTGCTCACGATGTCCGCGGTGCGCAACAACGATCGCGTTGGCGCGCTCCTCTTCACAGACCGCATCGAGCATTTCGTTCCGCCAGGAAAGGGGAGGCGTCACGCGCTGCGCATTCTGCGTGACGTACTCGTTCATGAGCCCAAGGGGAGAGGAACAAACCTCACGGTCGCGCTGGACTATCTCCGGCGGCTGCTTAAGCAACACTCGATCGTATTTCTCGTCTCCGACCTGCAAGACGCCAACATCGAGCGCCCGCTCAAGCTGTTGGCACAGCGCCACGATCTGGTCGTTGCCTCGATTGACGACCCTAGTGAAGAAAAACTTCCCGACGTCGGCCTGGCGCGGTTCGTCGACCCGGAGACCGGCGAAACCGTGGACGTCGATACCAGCGACCCAGCGGTTCGCGCCGCGTACGAAACGCTCGCGACCACCGAGCGTGAAGGACGTCGATTGCTCCTCCGTCGTCTGGCCATCGACGAGATCCCCATTTCCACGAGCTCGGGATACATCGAGCCGCTGCTGCGCTTCTTTGGAGCGCGCGAACGGCGGTCGGCGAGGACGTGATGTTTGCCACGCTGGCGCTGATCTTCGCCCTTTTGCAGGGGCAGACGACATCGTCGATGCCCCTGCAACGGGGCGTAGTCGTCGAACCGCAGAGTGTCACCGTCGGCGATCCGTTTCGCGTGGTTGTTCGCGTGCGAGCGCCACGCGGCTCGGTGATCGAGTTTCCGCAGAGCGTCGACTCTGGGCTGAAAGTCGAGTCACTCGATCCCGTCTCAGTCCAGCCAGGGCGCGACACATCAACCGTCGAGCAGACGGCGACGTATCGCATGGCGGCATGGGACATCGGGAAGCTCCCGATCCACTTTGCGGATATTGTCGTTAGGCAGGGCGACGAAGTGCGCCGACTCCCCTTTGACGCCTCCACAACGGTCGAAGTGACGTCGGTGCTCCCCGCCGACTCGGCGCAGCGTGTGCCCAAGGCACCGCGCGCGCTCTTCGAGTTCGGACCACCGTGGTGGTTGTGGCTTCTGGTGGCGCTGCTTGCGATCGGAATCATCGCCCTCTTGTGGTGGCTGCGGCGTCGCAGGCGTATGCCCGCCCCCCCCTTACTCGATGCGTATGCCTTGGCGCAGCGCGCTTTTGCGCGCGTCGAGGCGTTGGAACTCGTCGCGTCGGGAGAACGAGGGCAGTACGTCGCCCTAACGAGTGACGTCCTCCGCGACTACCTCGCGCGCGAAATTGAAAATGCTCGTAGTTCGTTTACGACCGGCGAGTTACTGAGCGCCTTGCGCGGCGACCGTCGCGTTCCGCTCACGCGACTGGCGGCGCTGCTCCACGAGGTCGACCTCGTCAAGTTTGCTGGCGCGCCGGTCACCGCCGATCGCGCACGGGCCTGCGGGGACGAGTCTCGGGCAATCGTGGAGAACGTGCATACTGCGGTCGTTGCTGCCGCCACGCCGGAGGCCGCGGCATGAAGGGCGGCATCGTGATTGATTGGCCGTGGATGCTCGCCGTCGCCGCGGCCGTGGCGCTCTTCGTCGGCGCTCTCATTGCCGTCGGCGTTAGGCGGAAGCGCGCTCGCCTCGTGCGGTTGGCCGAGCCCGGGATGGTACCGCGTATTGCGCCAACCTCGCTCGTGAAGCCCGCCGGAGGGCGCATCGTTAGGCTCGGCTCCGCCGCGCTTCTGGCTGGAGTGGCGCTCGCCGGACCGCGGTGGGGAGAAGAACCCTCGATGGTCAAAGGGGAGGGCGTCGATGTCGTGCTCGCCCTCGACGCCTCGCTCTCGATGTTGGCCAACGACGAACGGCCGACGCGACTGGAGCGTATGAAACAGGAAGTGCGGCGCTACCGGGCGCTCTCGCGCACCGATCGTGTCGCACTCCTGGCATTCGCG
Organism: Gemmatimonadaceae bacterium; assembly: GCA_044224185.1. Lineage (GTDB taxonomy): Bacteria > Gemmatimonadota > Gemmatimonadetes > Gemmatimonadales > Gemmatimonadaceae > SCN-70-22. The sequence continues at coordinate 184,592 of JBGAKW010000013.1, forward strand.
GGGCGCAGTTACATCCTCACGCCGCTCACCGTCGATGATGGAGCGATTGAACTCTTTCTCGACAATCTCGACCCGTCGATTGTGGGCCAGGCCGGTAGTTCGATCGCACGCACCATCAACCAGGCGGTCGATTTGTTGGGTTCCACGCCAGGCAGTAGCGATCGTGCAATCGTGGTGATGAGCGACGGGGAGTCGTTTGAGCCGGAATCCGACATCATTGCCGCTGCGCAATCAGCTGCAAAGAACGGGATCATCATCATCACGGTCGGATTCGGAACGACTGCGGGAAGCCGCATTCCGATCGTTACCGGGCGCGATACGACGTACAAGATCGATGAGAGCAATCAGGTCGTGGTGACGCGCTATACCCCCCAAATCATGCAAAGCATCGCGCAGGCGGCGAACGGAACGTTCATCGACGCTGGCGCGACCGATAAAGCGAGCCGGATTCGCGCGGCACTGCAGCACCTCCGTACCTCGACGCGCACCGTGTCGACCGGTACGTCGAAGACGCAACGCTTTCAATGGTTTGTCCTGCCGGCGCTGCTGCTCGTGCTGTTCGATACGTGGCGCATCGATCGCCGCGCGCGCGTTGCGCGACGCGCGGCAGCCCTGGCAAGCGCCGCTGTGCTCGCTGGCTGCGCCTTCCCTGGTGCCAGCGCGCGCGAAGGCGCGCGCGAATACGCCGCGGGACGCTATGCGCGATCAGCCGCGCTTTATCGATTTGCCATCTCCAAGGGAGATGGGCGCCCGCAGATGCTCTACAACCTCGGAACCGCGCTCGTGGCGGGCGATTCGCTCGCCACCGCCGCCGAACCGTTGGAGCGCGCCACGCGGCCGGACGACGCAGAGCTGCGGTTTCGCGCCACGTTCAACCTCGGGCTCGTTCACCTCAAGCGTGGACTCGCGGGAGATCCCGCGAGTGATTCGACTAAAGAATCCCTGCGTGAGGCGCTGGCCACATACAAGCGCGCCCTGATCATGCGCCCGTCGGACGTCGATGCGAAGTGGAACTACGAGTTGGCGCTTCGGAAGGACAAGGAAAACTCGGGTGGGGGAGGAGGCGGCGGTGGCGGTGGCGGCGGGGGAGGCGGGGGCAACAACAAATCCAACCAGGGGAATGCCGACACCCCCCAAGCCGAACAGCGCAGCGGGGGACTCGGCGAACAACAGGCGGAGCAACTGTTGAATGCCGCCGCTCGTGAAGAGCGTGGTGTTCAAGGAAAGAAGCAGCGCCAGTCGCGTCCCCAACCTCCGCCGGGAGGGAAGGACTGGTGAGTCGGGTGATGGGGCGCGTCGTTGGCTTCGTCGTGGGCATCGCGTGCCTAACGAGCGTCACGCGCGCCCAATCCAGTGCGGCGCGTGATTCCCTGCGTCCCGCAGGCAGCGCAGTGCCGGCTATCGTGCTGCAGGGGAGGATCGACCCCAAGGTCGATGTCAATTTCAGCGCGCTCGTTGCGCCGCAGCAGGTGTACGTCGGACAGCAGGCGACATATCAGATTGGCGTCTTCCTGAGCGAAGATGCGCGGCAGCGCCTGCGGCGCAATCCGGAGTTTGTCCCACCCGACGTGCGATCGATGGTCACCTACGACCTTCCGGCGCCGGCGAATCCGCTCGTACGCAATGAAGGAGGACGTGAATACGACGTCCACGTCTTCCAGCGCGCCTTGTTTCCCCTCACCTCTGGCCGGCACGAGATTGCCGCCGCCAGGCTGACGTACGCGCTCCCCCTTTCCTCGTCATTCTTCAGCCGCGAAGAGAGTCACTCCGCTCGCACCGCCTCATTCACCATCATTGCCCGCGACCCACCAGAAGCGGGAAAGCCGTCTGGGTACGCGGGCGCTGTCGGTCGTTTGTCGCTCGCTGCGCGTGTCGACACGCAGCAATCGCGTGTTGGCGATCCGCTGACACTCACCGTCAGCATCTCCGGTGTGGGAAACGTCTCGCTGCTGCCCCGCCCGGTTCTCAGCGTTCCGTGGGGAGAGACGGTCGCCGGTGCCGAACACGTCACAATGGACACGACCAGTGCGCTGGTGCAGGGGCGAAAGGACTTCGAGTGGGTGGTCACGCCAAAGCGTGAGGGCAGCGTCGAGATTCCCCAGCTTCACTATCCATTCTGGAATCCCTACACCGAGCGTTACGAAGTCGCATTCGCGCGCGCAATTCCGATTCGCGTTGCCGCTGGAACGCTCGTGGCGACGTCGGCGGCGACGACGGAACCAGAGCCGCGCCTCTCGATGCGGAAAGAATATCGCGGCGCGCTCTCGCGCCCCTTGAGCGCGTCGCCCGTCTTCTGGATCGGGATGGCGGTACTGCCGCTGCCTGCGCTCGCACTTGGAGCCTCCGCTCGTCCTCGTCGGCGCCGCCGCGCGTCACCCTTTGACGAAGTCGAGCGGTTCGCCCACGGCCGGCCACATTCACCATCAGATCTCCGTCGCGCCGTGGTCACAGCCATTTCCACTCGCACCGCTCTCTCTGCCGCGACTCTCACCGATGGACGCGCACTCGTTAGGGCTCTGCGGCGCGAAGGCGTGACTACAGAAGGTGCGCATGGCGTACAGCGCTTGCTCGCGGAGTTGGACGGCGTGGTGTATGGCGGAAGTGCCGCGACCATGGCGCCTGACATGGCCGCGCGCGCGCTGGAAGCGCTTCGACTGATCGATCAAGAGGCCAAGCCTGTTGTTCGCATCACTCGGCGTGCGTCGGCCCTCGCACTCTTCGTCTTCTCACTGTCGTTAGGCTCGGCGATAGTCGTGCAGGCTGACGAAGCCATCGAGCGCGCGCGCTTCGATCGGGGCGTCAAATTCTACGAACAGGGATTCTTCGACGCGTCGATGCGCGAGTTCAACGACATTGTCCGGCGCACGCCACGCGCTGCAGACGCTTGGGCAAACCTCGGCACCGCGGCGTGGGAGGCAAACGACACGGCCACCGCAGCGATTGGATGGCAACGTGCCCTTCGCCTCGAGCCACTGGCGGAAGATGTCCGCGGTCGCCTCGAGCAGACGCCAGGCTTCAGCAGCGGAATGTTTGGCGACGTCCCACCTATTCCGATCGGTGGAGGCGCAATACTCGGCGCGTTGCTGTGGTGCACGGGATGGGGAATGCTCGCCTACTCCATTCGCGCAAAACGTGTCGCGCTTCATCGTCCGAGCGTGACGGCAATCGTGGCTGCCATCGTCGTTGGAGTTGGCGCCGTTGCCATCGACGAAGAGATCTCAGGGCGTCGGCGCGTTGTCGTCGTCACCCCTGACGCGTTGCGCGCGTCACCCGCACTTGCCGCTGATCGCGCTGGAGAAGTGCTCGCCGGAGAATCAGCGCGAGAGTCGGGCGTACAGGGAATCTGGACGCGGTTGAAACTCTCCGATGGTCGAAGCGGCTGGATCGAGACGCGGCGCATCGCCTCGCTTGACGTCGACCGCACGCCGTAGGCAGCAGGCAAACGCGACCTCGGCACGCTGGCGTGACTGTGCAAAGTCATGGTGCGCCACACATTTTTCGCCAATGCCGCGCATTCAGATTCTCGCGAGTGACGTTGCCGACCAAATCGCTGCAGGCGAAGTGGTTGAGCGTCCGGCGTCGGCCGTGAAGGAGCTCGTCGAGAACGCCCTCGACGCAGGCGCGACCGCCATTGACGTCGACGTCCAGGATGGGGGAACGACGCTGCTGCGAGTTAGTGACGACGGCGCCGGAATGGATCGCGACGACGCCGTGCTGTCGCTCTCACGTCACGCGACTTCGAAGATTCGTCGAGCACAGGATCTTGTAGGCGTGGCGAGCTATGGCTTTCGCGGCGAGGCACTCCCCGCCATTTCTTCGGTCTCGCGCCTGGAGATCGAAACTGCCGTTGCCGACGGTGGCGGGGTACTCGTTAGGGTCGAAGGTGGCCACCTAACGAGTGTCGACGCCGTGGCGCGCCGGCGCGGAACGACCGTGACGGTTCAGCAGTTGTTCTACAACACTCCCGCGCGAAAGAAGTTTCTGCGGAGTGCGCGATCGGAGTGGCGCGCCATCGCCGATTCGCTCGTGACGCTCGCGTTGACACGCTGCGAGCTTCGCCTACGCGTGACGTCGGACGGGCGCGAAGCGCTTGCCCTTCAACCGGCCACGTCGCTACGCACGCGTGTCGCGGCCATTTGGGGGAAAGATTATGCGGCGCGATTCGTCGATATCGATGGCGTGAGTGGGCCGATTCACGTCACCGGTATCGTTGAACGCCCTGACGACGCCGGTATCGCCTCACGGCGCGCCATCGTGATCGTGAACGGACGAGCTGTGCGCGACCTCGGCGTGGCCCGCGCGGTGGAAGCGGCATATCGGTCCACCTTGCCCACCGGCGTCCGTCCGTCGTTCATCCTATCGCTGACCGTGCCGCCGGATGCGGTCGACGTAAACGTGCATCCCGCAAAAAGCGAGGTACGCTTTCACGATCGTTGGGGGACAGAGCGAGCCGTTACCCAGATCGTGATGCGCGCGTTAGGCACGGCCGATAGTGCGCCTTGGATGGGTGCTCGACCATGGCCTGCTCCCGAGCACGCGAGCGGAGGACTGCAGCACCTCCCATCCCCGCTTTCGCACGTGCCTTCTGATGGATTGTTTGCGCCGCGCAGCGAGGACCGGAGCGGGCAAATCGTCGAGTCGGTCGCCGGGCAGCCTAACGACGCGGTGGAAGAGGAAGCTGTTGCACCCTCGGTGGTGGTTCCGCCCCTGTTGCAACTGCGGCGCACCTACATGCTGTACGAGCACGACGACGGCGTCATCCTCATCGACCAGCATTCCGCGCACGAGCGCGTCTTGTATGAACGCTTTCTTCGTGAACTGGAGAGCGGCAACGCCGCGCAGGGAGCTCAGCGGTTGCTCTTTCCCGAAACGGTTCATCTCTCTCCAGACGACGCCGATGCATTCGAGGCCAATGCCGATTCGCTCCGTCAACTCGGCTACGAGATCGAATCGTTCGGCGGACACACGTTGATCGTACACGCGGTGCCCACGCCACACCGGCGTTTCGATGCATTGCGCTGTTTGCGTGAAACGCTCGCCGCCATGTCGGGTGGGCGCAACGCGAGCGAACACGCGCGACACGAACGCCTCATCGCGACCATAGCCTGCAAGGCAGCCATCAAAGCCGGCGATGCGCTGGCGCCTGAGGAAATGGCTTCGCTCTATCGATCATTGTCCTCTGCATCGCTCCCCGCCCACGATGTGCACGGGCGAAATACGGTTGTTCGACTGTCGTGGGATGAGCTCGAGCGTCGATTCGGACGTCGTTAGGCTCGACGTTATCTGCGGGCCGACGGCAGCAGGAAAATCGGCGATCGCGCTCGCTCTCGCTGAGGCGGTCGGCGCAACCATCGTCAGCGCCGACTCGCGACAGGTATACCGGCGCTTCGACATCGGCACAGCCAAACCATCCGCAGCCGATCGGCAGCGCGTCCCACACGAAGGGATTGATGTCGTTGATCCCACGGTGCGGTACAGCGCGGCGCAGTGGGTTGCGGGGGCAGAGCAGTGGATCGAGGCGGCGCAGGACGCTGGACGGACGCCGCTCATCGTCGGTGGCACGGGCTTCTATCTCCGCGCACTCGACGCACCATTGTTTCGCGAGCCCGAACTGCCGATCGATGCACGCCACGCGCTCGAAGGTCACCTTTCGAGCTTTTCCGTCGATGACCTTCGGCGGTGGGTTCACCAACTCGATCCGCCGCGCGCACACCTGGGGCGTACCCAGCTTCTTCGGGCGATCGAAGTAGCGCTGTTAACGGGCGAGCGCATCAGCGCGCTTCACGAAGCCTCCCGCGCTCTCCCGAAATGGAGGCTCCGATACCTCGTCATCGATCCCGGAAAAGCACTGGCGACCCGCATCGAGCATCGCGTGGACGACATGTTACGCGACGGATGGGTCGACGAGGTGCAAACTCTGCGTCACCTTATTCCTTCCGATGCCCCCGCGTGGAACGCATCGGGGTACGGGGCGATACGTGCGCTCGTAGAGGGACGGATGACGCTCGCTGCGGCACGCGAACGTCTGATTGTCGAGACGCGTCAATATGCGAAGCGGCAGCGTACCTGGTTTCGGCACCAGCTCGACGAGTCCCACGTGCTTCGCGTAGATCCCAGTGACGCGCACGCGTTCACGAAGGCGATCGAGTGGTGGCAAATCGGAAAACGTTCGGAGAGATCGACGTGAAAATCGGCATTACGTGTTATCCGACATATGGCGGTTCGGGAGCCATCGCGACGGAACTCGGCATCGCGCTCGCGCAGCGTGGGCACGAGGTGCACTTCATCACCTATCAGCAGCCGTTTCGCCTCCCCGCGTACCTCCCCAATGTCTTCTTCCACGAAGTCGACGTCGGCAAATATCCGCTCTTCGAGTATCCGCCGTACGATCTCGCGCTCGCCGTGCGCATGCATGAAGTCGTGCTCGCGCATTCGCTCGATATTCTTCACGTGCACTATGCCATTCCGCACGCAACGAGCGCCTGGATCGCCCGCGAAATGCTTCGCGAGAATGGGCACGACATTCAGGTCATCACCACGCTCCATGGCACGGACATCACCATTGTTGGACAAGACCGCTCGTTTCACGCGATCACCAAGTTCTCGATCGAGAAGTCCGATCGCATCTCGGCCGTCTCGCAGTTTCTGAAGGAAGAGACGTTTTTCGCCTTTGGGTGCGCGGGGTGCAACGTCGACGTCATTCACAATTTCATCGATCCCCGCGTATACGACCGCGCGAAATACACGCCAGTGCTTCGGAGTGGGTCGCAAAAGATCTTGATGCACGTCTCGAATTTCCGCGCCGTGAAGCGCGTGCGTGATGTCGTGCGGATCTTCGCTCGCGTGCGTAAAGAAATGCCAAGCCGCTTGGTGATGGTGGGCGACGGTCCCGATCGAACCGACGCCGAGGAGGAAGCGAGAGCTCTCGGCGTCGATCGCGACGTGCACTTCTTGGGAAAGCTCGACTCCGTTGCTCCATTGCTCGCGAGCGCTGACCTCTTTCTTCTCCCATCCGATCGAGAATCGTTCGGACTGAGTGCGCTCGAAGCATTGGCATCCGGCGTTCCAGTCGTCGGCTGTGCCGTGGGCGGGCTTCCCGAAGTCGTGCGTGACGGAGAGACCGGTGCCCTGCGGTCTCCGGGCGACGTTGACGCGATGGCTATATCGTCGCTCGAGATTCTGCGCGACGAAAAACGTTGGCGTGAGATGAGTGTGTTGGCGGCGAACGATGCGCGTGAGCGCTTCTCCCGCGATGCGGTCGTGGCGCAGTACGAAGAGTTGTATGAGGGAACGCTGGCGAAGTCGTAGATTTCGCCGCTCACGGATTCACTCGGCTCGTCCACGTCTCTCACTCGCTCTTCGTGACCGTATTCCAAGCGCTCGTACTCGGCGTGCTGCAGGGGCTAGCCGAATTTCTCCCCATCAGCTCGTCGGCGCACTTGGCGTTGGCTCCGTGGCTGTTTCGCTGGCAGGATCCGGGACTCGCCTTCGATGTCGCGCTTCATCTGGGCACCCTCGTGACGGTGCTCTGGTACTTTCGGTCTGAATGGATCGCGCTCATTCGATCAGCGCTTTCAATCGTTAGGGCGCGGGCGGTGCGGACACCAGAGGAGTGGCGCGTTGTCTTCCTCATCATCGGAACGATACCGGGCGCGATCGCCGGCGTTCTCCTTGAAAAGCAGGCGGAGGCGACCTTCCGGGCGCCGGCGCTCATGGCGACGACGCTGATCATCATGGGGGTGATTCTCTGGGCGGCCGACCGGTTCGTCCCTCAACAGCGCGACATCAATTCCATGAATTGGCGTGACGCGTTGATCATCGGCATTGCACAGGCATTCGCGCTCGTCCCCGGATTCTCGCGCTCTGGTTCGACGATTACTGGAGCACGGCTCCTTCGCCTCGACCGACAGAGCGCCGCCATCTTCTCTTTTCTTTTGAGCATGCCGATCACCGCGGCCGCTGCGCTCCTCAAGGTCCCGCAGGCGCTCAAAGAGGGGATTTCGCCTCCACTCGTGGTCGGAGTCGTTGCCGCTGCATTGAGTTCCTGGCTCGCTATTGCCGTCCTGCTGCGTTATGTCAGTCGCCACTCCTTTGGCCTCTTCGCGCTCTATCGACTCGCGTTAGGCATCCTTGTCTTCGCCGTTCTCGCTTCACGCGCCTGATACATGACGGAGTCGGCACGCTACGATGGTGAAAACGAGACGTCGCTCGCCTCGCTCCTCGGCGTACCACGCATTGCCATCGCGACATCGCTCCCTTCAACCATGGATGCCGCGCATTCGCTGGCCGAGGAGGGTGCGAGCGCTGGAACGATCGTTCTTGCCGATGCCCAGGAGCGCGGGCGCGGACGAAGCGGCAAGTCGTGGGTGTCCGGTGCGGGGCAGGGCATCTGGATGACACTTCTCGAGCGCCCCGTCGACGCCGGGTCGCTCGAGGTTCTGTCGCTGCGAATCGGTCTTGCGGCGGCCGCGACGCTCGACGCCTTCGTCGATGCGCACGACGCCGTGCGGCTCAAGTGGCCGAACGACCTGATGACGCCCCACGGAAAATTGGGCGGAGTCCTGGTCGAGGTGCGCTGGCGCGCCTCGCGCCCCGAGTGGGTAGCCATCGGCATCGGCGTGAACATGGCGCTGCCGCCCGGTGTCACCCAGGCTGCTGCGTTAGGCGCGTCGGTGTCGCGCGTCGACGTGCTTCGACAACTGGTTCCGGCGATGCGCCACGCCGCCAGCGAGCGTGGAGTGCTCACGCCTAACGAGTTGAGCGCGTTCGATCGGCGCGATTGGGCACGCGGCCGCGCCGCACTCGCGCCGGCGCGCGGAGTGGTGCGCGGAATCACACCATCGGGCGCGCTGGTGCTCGAACGCGAAGGGGCACATGAGACCTTCGCATCCGGATCGCTCATCCTCGAGGACACCCTCCCATGATTCTCGTATTCGATATCGGCAACACGGAGACGACCGTTGGCCTCTTCGATGGAGAGTCGCTGCACGCGCATTGGCGCGTCACCACCGACGCCACCCGTACTCCCGACGAAATCGGGCTCACGCTCCGCGCGCTGCTGGGCGCCGGAGGAGTGGACGTCGCGCGCGTGAACGGGATTGCCATCGGCTCCGTTGTCCCGGCAATGACCGATCCGCTAAACGAAGCGTGCCGGCAACTGTTTGGTCGTGACTCCATCGTGATCGATGCACGCTCACCGCTTCCCATCACGCTCGACGTCATCGAGCCACTCACCGTCGGCGCCGATCGCATCATCAATACGCTCGCTGCATCGCGCGTTCACGGACGCGACACGATCGTCGTCGACCTGGGTACCGCCACAACCTACGATTGCATCACCGCAGAAGGCGTCTTCCTCGGCGGCGTCATCGCGCCCGGCGTGCGCACCTCCGCCGAGACGTTGTTTCGCCGAACGTCGAAGCTTCCGGCCACCGAGCTGGTGGCGCCAAGCCGCACCATTGGGCGCAGGACGGAGGAATGCATTCGCTCTGGAGTCGTCTTTGGCGCAGCAGACGCAGTAGACGGCATCGTACGCCGCATTCGCCGCGAGTGGCCCACAGAGCGTACGCCGATGGTGATCGCTACCGGGGGACTGGCCCAGATGATTGCGCCCCTCTGCGAGACTATCGATCGCGTCGAGCCATATCTCACGCTCGAAGGGCTCCGGCTCGCCTTCGATTTATTAGGCGGAAGTAGCACCACGCCTCCCGCTGCCTAACGATTCCGGGAAACACGTTAGGCGCGCCAATCGCGGGCCACTGGGCGCTCATGCGCTCCCTTTGGTGCGTTTGCGAACCCGCAGAAAACGCACCGATGGCAGCGCGATTGCCACGCATTCGGCGACAGCGGAAATGGCTCGTGTCAAGGGCGATCTGTCGCAGTTGTGACGATTTGTAACCGTTGGTGCAGCAACGGTTTACGGTCTTATCTCGAAGTTGTCTCGGAGGCTTGACCCGCGTGGGTGGCGCACCTAAGTTTCGCCCATCGTTAGCACTCAATAGGGTTGAGTGCTAACGGATATCCTGGTGTTTCACTCACTCTTACAGACCCAGAGAAGGAGGGTTGTAACACATGACCACGAAGAGCGCCGCCGCGACCAAGATCGCTCCGCTGGCCGACCGCGTGGTGGTGAAGCCACTCGAGGAAGCTGAGACCATGCGTGGAGGTCTCTACATCCCCGACACCGCCAAGGAAAAGCCGCAGCAGGGTGAAATCGTCGCCGTTGGACCGGGACGCATCGAGGACGGCAAGCGCATCGCCCTCGACGTCAAGCCGGGCGATCGCGTCCTCTACGGCAAGTACAGCGGCACCGAAGTCACCGTCGAAGGTGATTCGCTGCTCATCCTCCGCGAGTCGGACATCCTCGCCGTCATCAACTCCTAACGAGTCACTGAAGCCATGGCTGCCAAGGAACTCCATTTCTCCGTCGACGCGCGCGCGGCCCTCAAGCGCGGCGTAGACAAACTCGCCGATGCGGTAAAGGTCACGCTCGGCCCGAAGGGAAGAAACGTCGTCATCGATAAGAAGTTCGGCGCTCCGACCATCACCAAGGACGGCGTCACCGTCGCCAAGGAAGTCGAGCTGGCCGATCCGCTCGAGAACATGGGCGCCCAGATGGTGAAGGAAGTCGCCACGAAGACCTCGGACGTCGCCGGCGACGGCACGACGACCGCCACGGTCCTCGCCCAGGCCATCTACCGCGAAGGCCTCAAGAACGTCACCGCTGGCTCGAACCCGATGGCGCTGAAGCGCGGCATCGACAAGGGCGTCGGCGCGGTCGTCGAAGAGCTGAAGAAGATCTCGGTCCCGACCGCCGGCAAGAAGGAGATCGCGCAGGTCGCCTCCATCTCCGCGAACAACGACAAGGAGATTGGTGATCTCATCTCCGACGCGATGGAGAAGGTCGGCAAGGACGGCGTCATCACCGTCGAGGAAGCGCGTGGCCTCGAGACGACGCTCGAAACGGTCGACGGTATGCAGTTCGATCGTGGCTACATCTCGCCGTACTTCGTCACCGATCCGGACAAGATGGAAGCGGCGCTCGAAGACGCGATGATCCTCATTCACGACAAGAAGATTTCGTCGATGAAGGATCTCCTCCCGGTGCTCGAGAAGGTTGCCCAGATGGGTCGCCCTCTCCTCATCATCGCCGAGGATGTCGAGGGTGAAGCGCTCGCGACGCTCGTCGTGAACAAGCTCCGTGGCACGTTGAAGGTCGCCGCCGTCAAGGCGCCGGGCTTCGGCGATCGCCGCAAGGCCATGCTCGAAGACATCGCGAAGCTCACCGGTGGCCAGGTCGTTTCCGAGGAAGTTGGCTTCAAGCTCGAGAACGCCGTCGTCTCCGATCTCGGTCGCGCCAAGCGCATCGTGATCGACAAGGACAACACGACGATCATCGATGGCGCCGGCGATAACGACGCCATCCAGGGCCGCGTCAAGGAAATCCGCGCCGCGATCGACAAGAGCACCTCTGACTACGATCGTGAGAAGCTCCAGGAGCGTCTCGCGAAGCTCGCCGGCGGTGTGGCCGTCATCAACGTTGGCGCCGCAACCGAAGCCGAGATGAAGGAGAAGAAGGCTCGCGTTGAGGATGCACTCCATGCAACGCGCGCCGCGGTCGAGGAAGGCATTGTTCCTGGCGGCGGTGTTGCGCTCATTCGTGCGCAGCGCGCCCTCAAGGGAATCAAGCTTGACGATCACGACGAGCAGATCGGCGTCGACATCATCAAGCGCGCCATCGAGGAGCCGATCCGCATGATCGTGCAGAACGCCGGTGGTGAAGGCTCGATCGTCGTCGAGAAGGTTCGTGGTTCGAAGGACGATGCCTTCGGCTACAACGCCCTCACCGACACGTACGAGAACCTCGTCACGGCGGGTGTTATCGACCCGACGAAGGTGACGCGTTCGGCACTGCAGAACGCCGCCTCGATCGCCTCGCTCCTCCTCACGACCGAAGCGCTCATCGTCGAGAAGAAGGAAGACAAGCCCGCTGCGCCGGCCGGTGGTCCTGGCGGCGGCATGGGTGGCATGTACTAAGCAGGAAAAACGACGGCCCTCGCCTAACGAGCGCCGATCGCTTCGCACCAACGAAAGGGCGCCGCACTCGCGGCGCCCTTTTGCGTGCCCGCCGTTAGGCGAAGGCGCTGGTCAGTACCCGATGGTCCGGCGCTCCGATTCGAACATCGTCTTCACCTTTTCCTGACTGTCGATGCCGGCGACGAGTTCCTGCATCAAGCCGTCCTTGATGTCGTACACGAGGCCGTGCAGGATGGGGCGAGGGCCGCGCTTCCAGCACTCCTGAACGATCGGCGTGCGCGACAACTGATGCACCTGGCGGAGTACGTTGAGTTCGACCAGTCGATTCACTCGGTCGTCCTGGTTCGTGAAGACCTCAAGTTCATCGCGATGTCGCCGGGCTAATTCACGAATGCCTGCGAGCCAGTGATCGACAAGGCCGAAGCTCGCGTCGGACGCTGCAGCTGCAACGCCACCGCAGTTCCGGTGTCCGAGGACGACCACATGCCGCACGTCGAGCACTTCAACGGCATACTGCAACACCGAGAGCAAGTTCAGGTCCGACGTGACCACCTGGTTGGCGATGTTCCGATGGACGAACATCTCGCCCGGAACTGCCCCCGTCAGCATCTCGATCGGCACTCGGCTGTCACTGCATCCGATGAAGAGGAAGTGCGGCTCCTGCCTCTTGGCGCGATCCTCGAAAAAGAGCGGATCGGACTTCTTGATCTCTTCGGCAAAGACTCGGTTGTTCTCAAACAGTCGGCGGAGATTTTCCACGGAATCGTTAGGTTCGGTGTCAGATGGCTTCTAGTGAGCAGGCATGATGGTTTGCGCAGGGACTTCGATCAGTCGCAGATCGATGTTGCGCAGCTTTGCTGTCTGTTCGTATTCGTGAATGAGCTCGAGCACGTCATGGTCAATCCGGCGACAGTTGCGTCCGTCAATCTCAATGCGCGAGTTCGGCGGGAACGCCTCCAGTCGTGATGCCAACGAGGCCTTGTTCAAGAACGACACCGACTCGTTGAGCCGAAGTCGCGTGAGAACGCTGCCGTGCGCGCTCACTTCCGTAAAGGCCGTCGAACGCTGGTGCTCCAACAACACAAACAGTAGTCCGACTGCGAGGCCAACGCCGATGCCAACCAATAAATCGGTCAACAGAATCGCCACGATCGTCAGCGCAAACGGAACGAATTGCTGCCACCCTTGCTGCCACGCGTGTTTCACCAGCTTCGGATGGGCGAGCTTGAAGCCGGTGTACAATAGAATCGCCGCGAGTGGCGCGATCGGAATGTAGTTCAGAATCGCGGGAATCAGAGCGACCGCCAGGAGCAAGAGCGCTCCATGGATGATCGTTGATCGCTTCGTGCGCGCGCCGGCATCCACGTTCGCGGATGAACGAACAATCACGCCGGTGACAGGAAGGCCACCGATCAAGCCGCTTGCCATGTTGCCCACTCCCTGCGCGACGAGTTCCCGGTTGGTACTGGGCTCGCGACGATACGGATCGATGCGGTTTGTTGCGCTCAAGCTGAGGAGTGACTCCAGACTCGCGACGATGCCGATGGTGACGGCGATTTTCCATGTCGCAGAGTTCGTAATCGCTGACCAGTCGGGCGTGACGAACAGCGCCCCGAACGACGCCAACGAATCGGCGATCGGCAGCGACACGAGATGGTCGCCACTGAGCGCCCAGTTCGGGAGCGAACGCTGAAATACGAAGTTGAGCACGGTCGCCACCACGACCGCGGCCAGTGGGGCGGGGAACAACTTGACGCGTCGCAGACTCGTGCGCTCCCAAACGATGAGCAGCAGCAGCGAGACGATCGACAGCAGCAACGCACCGGGATGAATGCGTTCGAGCGCCGAGCCTAACGACGAGAAGGTCGTTTCACTGTTGGCTTGACGAAATGCTTCATCACCCTGGAAGTCGGCATCGTACCCGACCGCGTGCGGAATCTGCTTCAGAATCAGAATGATGCCGATGGCCGCGAGCATCCCCTTGATGACCGCGAGCGGGAAGATGTAGCCCACGACGCCAGCCCCCACGAGCCCCAGCACGATCTGAACGGCGCCAGCGAGCACCACGGCGACGAGAAAGGCGCGAAACGACCCGAGGGTCGCGATCGCGCTGACGACAATCGCCGTTAGGCCGGCCGCCGGTCCACTCACCATCAACTGCGATTGGCTCGCGGCACCGACAACGATGCCGCCGATAATTCCCGCGATGATTCCCGCGAAGAGCGGCGCGCCGGAGGCAAGTGCGATGCCGAGGCACAGCGGGAGCGCAACGAGAAACACGACGATGGAGGCGGGAACATCCGCCTTCCACGCGTCTTTGGGTTGCTCCAGGTCTTCGGCGTCGCGGCTCACCGAGTTGTCTTCTTCAGGTGGCGCGTACTGTCGGCGAAGAAAATTGGCGTACACTACCGGCATTGCCTTGATCGGCAAGGTCGTCTCTTCTGACGGGCCCGCGTCAGCGATGGGCTCCGTGGTTCGCACCATGGGGTCCTCGTTCTCAGTCTGGGTTTCTTGGCGTTAGGCGCTTGGTGCTCGCTGCGCCCGGCAGAGCAGGGGGGGCCGGTGTATCTCACGGTGCGCTCTGCACTCGCGCAGTGTAACGACTGGCAGCGGACGATTGCTGCAATCCTCCCATCATTGTCATCGTATTGTTACGATAACTTGCAAATTCCCGTCGGCAGTCGCCCGTTGAACTTGTTGGCGGCAGCGCTCGCTAGATCGACTTCGCGCGCCGACAGAATTTGAGAAGCTGCGTGCGAGCAGCTGACCTAGCCGAAGTCGAACGCGAGTTGCTCCACTCGTCGCGCCCGCTCAACCGAAAACTGCGTGACGCAGTCCTGTCCCGCGACGCTCAGCGATCCGCGAAAGGCGCTCCCTCGCAGTGCGCCGTCAACCGTCGCGCGCGCCAAATCGGGCGTGTTGTTGTTCTGACTTAGGTGCGCCAACACCAGGTGCCGGAGTCCCCGATGCGAAGCCGTGCGCGCAAGACGCGACGCCGCTCCATTGCTCAAGTGTCCATGTGAACCCGCAATGCGCGCCTGCACGACGGGGGGGTACGGACCAGCCCGCAACATGTCATCGTCATGATTCGCCTCGAGAATGAGCGCGTCGAGGTGGCGCATCGCGACTTCCACCGCCGCCGGCACATGCCCGAGATCGTACGCGACTCCGAGTCGCGCACCGCTCGCCGATGCATCAATCACCAGTGCGATCGACTCGGCGGCATCGTGCGGCGTCCGCACGAAGCGCACTTGCATCGTCTCCAGCGTTAGGCATTCGCGCGCATCGATCACATTCGGACGAAGCTCCAGCAAGCCGCTGGTTCCCGCCACTGTTCCGGCCGTCGCGTACACCTTCCATCCCCAACGACGCGCAGCCGTGCATGCACCGGCGATATGGTCGGTATGCTCGTGCGTCAGCACCAACGCGCTGATGGACTCCGGTGCAATGCCCGCCGTTGCGAGGCGGGCCGCAAGCGTGCGCGCGGGGAAGCCAGCATCGATCAGGAGCCGAACGCCATCGCATTCGACCACAACGGCATTGCCGCGACTCCCACTTCCCAGGATGCTGACGTTCACGCCGATGCGACCCAGCGGGCGGCGTATGCGTCGGACAAGTGCTGGCGACCGCGCTCGGTCAGTATCACGTGACGGCGTGCCATCACGCGTTCCGCGACCGTCAAAAAGCGCGGGAAGTCGTAGACACTCGCCCCCCCCTCTCCCCACGCGAACGGCTCAATCACCTTCGGCGTTAGGCCGTTGGCCACGACGTTAGCGCCGGCGCCAACCACGCATCCAGTCGTTAGGCGGGTGCCAATCGCTGTCTTGGCATGGTCGCCGATGAGCGAGCCAAGAAACTGCATCCCGGTATCACGCACGCCTTGTGGCGTCCACAGTTGCACCGCGCCGTACGTGTTCTTCAAGTTGCTCGTCACGGTCGAGGCGCCGAGATTGACCCAGCGTCCGAGGATGCTATGGCCCACGAAGCCGTCGTGCCCCTTGTTGGCGTGTCCGACGAAGATCGACGTGCTGAGTTCCCCGTGCACGCGGCAGTGATCGCCGATCGACACACCGGTCACCTTGCCGCCGAGCACCTGGGAGTCGGCACCAATGACACAGGGCCCGACGAGGCGAGTGAAGGCGGCAACCGTCGCGCCGCGCCTAACGAGTATCGGGCCCGCAGACGTATCGGCAAACACCAGCGGCTCGAGCGTCGCCCCTTCTTCGACAATCAACTCGTGGCTTCCCGATACCGTCACGCCATTGTGCGCCCCGCGCTCGATGGTCGGTGCAAGCACCGAGATGTCAGCGCGCAACATATCGCCCAAATGGCGCAGGAGATCCCACACATCTTCGAGCCACCACCCTTCGCAATCACGGAGTCGCGATGTGGGGAGCGAGAGGCCGTTCAACGTCCCTTCGCCATCGGCAAATCGCTCGATCTCGGTCGGCTGCCCCAAGCGCGCCGCCGCAATCCGCTCGCCGATGCGCCACACGTCGGCCGTGCGAATCGGCATGAGCGGAGGCAGCGCCCGTGCGTTCACGATGATCGTCCCAGCAGCCAGCCGCCCGCTCGTTGCGGCTGGCGGTGCACCGTTCTCGCTGAAATTGGCGAGGTGTGGTGCGCACAAGTAGCCAATACACGGAACGCCTAACGCTATCTCCCACCTCTCGCGCACCAGCGCACTCCCCGCGCGCAATTCCCCCGTCGGGCGGGTGAGCGCAAATGGCTCGAACTGCCGCGCGCGTGCGTCGTCGTAGAGGTAGAAGCCGGTCATGGAAGGTCGCGCACGTTAGGCGGAAGTGCAGCGAGCAACGTCTTTAGATCCGCGGCTTGCTCCCTCGTCGTCACCAACGTCAGCCCCGCGCGCGTCACCACCACAAGGTCCGAGACGCCGTACAGCACCACGTCGCACCCCTCGGCGTGCACGACATTGTCGTGCGCATCGACGGCGTATACGGTCCCGCTGCTGGCGTTTCCCTGCGAATCGTGTCGTCGCACACGGTGAAGCGCCGCCCATGTCCCGACGTCGTCCCAGCCAAAATCGCCGGGAATAACCAGCACACGCGACGATCGCTCGAGCACGCCCACATCAACCGAGACCGACTTCACCGTCGCAAAGAACGTCGCGATCTCACCGTTGGCGGCGGCCAGCGCAGGTGCAACTTCAGGGGTGTGCGACCGCACCTCGTCCAGAAAGTCGCCGACGCGCCAGACGAAAATGCCCGAATTCCAGAAGTACCCGTCGCGTACCATCACCGCGGCGCGCTCTCGGTCCGGCTTTTCGACGAATTGGCCTACAGCGAAGACCCCGCTCTCCATCGCCTCGCCCGGACGAATGTAGCCGAAGCCGGGATCAGGACGCGCCGGAACAACACCGACCGTGACGAGTGCGCCATGCCGCGCTGCGACGTCCGCCGCCCGCATCAGTGCCGATCGAAATCCTTCGGGATCGCCGATCGCCCAATCGGCATGCACTGAAATCATGACCGCGTCGGCTCCATCGCGCCTCGCGATAACGTCCGCTGCCCACGCCAACGCGGCCGCGGTTCCAGCGGGCTTCGGCTCGGCGATGATGTTTTCTGGCGGGACGTCGGGAACCAGTGCGCGGATTCCCTCGACGAGCGACGCATTCGTCAGGATCAACGTATGTCCCGGATCGGCGATCGGCGTTAGGCGCGCGATCGTTCCACTCAGCAGCGGTGCTTCGTCGATAAGCGGGAGAAACTGCTTTGGTCGAGAAGGAGTGCTGAGGGGCCAGAACCGCGAACCGACGCCGCCAGCGAGGACGACGACCCAGCGGCTCATGCGTCGCCGTCGGGATTCGGGGATTGCGACACGCCGACTAACTCGGCGCTGCGTGCGTAGAGACGCTTTGGGCTGAACGGTTTCGTCATGAAGTCGGTCGCGCCGAGCGCCATCGCTCGGCGATGCTGAAGATCCTGTCCCGCCGCGGTGAGCACAATGCAGGGCGTCTCGCGCCAGCGAGGATCGGAGCGCATGCGAGACAACACATCAAAGCCAGAAAGATTCGGCATCATCACGTCGAGCAGGACGAGGGCGATATCGTGCTCGCGCTCGAGGATGTCCATGGCTTCTTGTCCGTCATACGCGAGCGTGACGCGAAACGGCCCCTGTTCGAGCTTCATCTTGATGATGCGCCCGATGTGCGGCTCATCATCCGCCACCAGGACGTGACGGAATTCGAGCACGCGTTAGACCAGAGAGGCGATGTTGCCGCGGTGGCGGCGAAGGTCAAACAGGAGGGAGCCGACGTTCGCCGAGGAGTGCACCAAGACGAGCAGCGTCGCATCGGCGGAGAGGGTGCAGATAATCGCCAACCCGCGCTCGTATTCGTGCACCGCGGTGACCAAGGATCCTCGCTGCGCCGACCGCCCCAACTCCTCGGATGACGCAATGAGTGCGGGGACATGGGCCGCCAGGTGTTCCGCATCCATCCCACTGGAACTGCGCCCGTCGATGACCATCCCATCGCTACCGAGAACGATCGCAGCTTCGACGCCGTCGCGCTGCGCGATTGCTGCGACCAACTCGCGAATGGTGGGCATGCCTTCTCCTAGGAGGATTCAGGCAAGCATAACGGGGGGTGGGGGGATGTCAAGCAGCGTCGCTTGAAGTACCGAGTCGCCGTAGGTAGTCTACGCTCTGAGGTGAATATGACCCTGAGTTCGTCGCCACTCCGTCTAATACGTGCACGCGCAATTGCCGTAACCGCCACCCTCGTTGGCGCTGCGCTTTTTGCCTCGTGCAATGATCCACTCGCGCTCAAAGCGTCGATCGCGGTTCGCACCGATACGTTGTCTGCGTTCGCCATGACGGGAACACCGGCTACGTATCCTGCCGCGTTCGATGCCGCGAACTCGAGCGTGGTTCGCATCGGAACCGACATCGGTTTCGACATCGCCTTCGATTTCGCCCCCTCCCCCAACGGCGCTGTGCAGCTAGTGCCGGCGCGTCAGGTCAGTGCGTCCGCCAACACCGGCGGCATCATCGTCACGTCGTCGCGTCGCGTGGGGCTTCAGAAGGTGAGTGGCACCTTCGAATCGATCACCAAGGCGCCTAACAAGAACTACACCTACGACTCGTTGATGGTGGTCAACACCGGCGTCCCGGTCGTCATGGAGTTGTCGAGTTCTGGGTGCCAGTACTCACTCTCATCCACGATCTACGCCAAGATCGTTATCGACAGCGTGAACACCGGCACGCGCCGGTTGTTCTTCCGGTCGACCGTCGATCCCAACTGCGGCTTCCGTTCTTTCCAGCCGGGCGTCCCGAAGAGCTGACATATGCATGATTTTCGCGTGCTCCGCGACCAGGTCGAAGAGTTGCGGAGCGGGATGCGTCGCAGGGAGAAACTCGATCAACTCTCGTCGCTCATCGATCGTGGTGTCGCGCTCGACCTTGAGCGCCGCGCGATGATTCAGGCGGTCGAGGAGCGCAAGGCAGCTCGCAACGCCAATTCCGCCGAAGTCGCTCGCCGCAAGAAGGCGAAAGAAGACGCGGACGCACTCATCGCTGGCGGGCGCGTGCTCGGCGAGGAGATCGCACGCCTCGAAGGCGAACTTGCCAACGCCGAGAGCGAGCTCCAGCGCATTCTCCTCGACCTGCCGAATATCCCGCTGGCGGAAGTGCCGGAGGGCGATGAATCGCACAATGCGGTCGTCAGTAGCTGGGGAACACCTCGCCCCTCCGACGGAGTGCGTCCGCACTGGGAAGTCGCCGAGTCGTTAGGCATGCTCGATCTGGTCCGTGGCGCGAAGTTGTCGGGTTCGGGGTTCGTGCTCTTCCGAGGGGCCGGCGCGCGCCTAACGCGTGCCCTCATGTCGTTCTTTATCGACGTGCACACGAGGGAACACGGCTACGAGGAAGTCTGGGTACCGATTCTCGTGAATCGTGCGTCGATGACCGGAACGGGGCAGCTTCCGAAATTCGAAGACGACATGTACGGCATCGGAAGCGACGACCTCTTCCTCGTTCCGACGGCAGAAGTTCCGGTCACCAACATCTATCGCGACGAGTTGCTCACCGCCGACGAACTCCCCAAGGGACATGTCGCGTACACGCCCTGTTTCCGCCGCGAGGCGGGTTCGGCCGGGAAGGACACGCGCGGACTGCTTCGCTTGCACCAGTTCGACAAGGTCGAGATCGTTCGATTCACCACGCCCGAACAGTCGCCGGCCGAGCACGAACGCCTAACGAGGCACGCCGAGACGTTGTTGGAGCGACTCGAGCTTCCATATCGCCGCGTACTTCTCTCGGCTGGTGATACCGGACAGTCGAGCGCCAAAACGTGGGATCTCGAGGCGTGGGCCCCTGGCGTCGGGAAGTGGCTTGAAGTGTCATCGTGTTCGACATTCACCGACTATCAGGCACGCCGTGCCAACATTCGTTATCGCCCCGCCGCCGGTGAGAAGCCGCGTTTTGTGCACACGTTGAACGGCTCGGGACTCGCGTTCCCCCGCGTCATCGCCTGTCTACTGGAACATCATCAGCAGGCCGATGGCAGCGTCGCGATTCCCGCGCCGCTTCGCCCGTACCTCGGTACGGACGTGCTTCGTTAGGCATGCGCCGCCGCGCCACGGTGGTGCTCGCCGTCGTGGTCGCGGCCCTGCTCGGGTCATACGTCTGGTTCACCCAGCGCGTCGTCTCCACGCTTCGCGCCGAAGCTGGGCGAGAGGGACGCATGTACGCCCAGGTCTATCGCGCGCTCAACGACACCTCGAGCGACGCAATTGGCGCACTCTTCTCGCTCGCGGAACACATTCGCGAGTCCGGCGTTCCCGTCATTCTTACCGACGCCGATGGCAAACCGACCGATGCTGCCAATCTCCCCTTCGCATTCACACCCGATGATCCGCGCCTGAAGGAATGGGTGACACGGCTCGACGAGCAGAACCCGCCGGTCAGCGAATCGGGAGTTGGCACCGTGCACTACGGCCACACGCCGCTCGTTAGGCAGCTCAGGGTCGTTCCGGTGCTCCAGGCGTGCGTCCTGGGTCTCGTCCTCATCGCCGCCGTCTATATCTTCCGCACGCGCGCGCACGCCGATCGCGAACGCGTCTGGGCGGGGATGGCGCGAGAGTCCGCGCACCAACTCGGCACACCACTGTCGTCGCTCACCGGGTGGATTGAACTCCTGCGCGATCGCGACGCCGATCCGATGACCACACGCGCCCTCGATCACATGCAGGGCGATCTCGAACGACTCGAACGTGTCGCGCATCGCTTCGAACGTATCGGTCGGCCGCCCCACCAGGAGGAACTGGACGTCGGCGTCATCGTGCGACGCGTCGCCGATTACTTTCGCGCGCGCGTCCCATCGCTCGCGCACACGGTGTCGATTGAAACCGTCATCGACGATGGAGAGCTCACCATCGACGGCGATCCCGTCCTGGTGGAGTGGGGACTCGAGGCGCTCATCAAGAATTCGATCGATGCGCTCGCTGGCAGCGGCGGGCGCGTGCGCATCGAAGCGACGCGCCTGCCGGAGGCTGTGCGCGTTGTCATCGCCGACGACGGGCCTGGGATTCCGCGTGAGTTGCGCAAACGCATCTTCGACGCCGGCTTTTCGACGAAACAGCACGGCTGGGGGCTCGGGCTCGCACTCACGCGCCGCATTGTCGAAGATTCGCACAAGGGAAAACTCGCCCTCCTTCCAGCAGACCGCGGCGCAACGTTCGAGATTATTTTCCCTGCATGACGACGTCGCTGTCCAAACATGATTCGATGATTGACACCCTCAACACAGCGCAGCGTGAGGCTGTGCTGACCGTCGAGGGGCCGCTGCTCGTGCTCGCAGGTGCGGGGTCGGGCAAGACTCGTGTGCTCACGACGCGCATCGCGCACCTGATCAAGGATCATGGCGTCGATCCGCGCTCGATTCTCGCCGTGACGTTTACCAACAAGGCGGCCGGCGAGATGCGCGACCGCATTGGCCGGTTGCTGAACGCTGACCCCGCCGGCATGTGGGTTGGGACGTTCCATGCCATCGGTGCGCGGTTGGTGCGCATGTACGCGCCGCTCGTTGGGCGTACGGCGTCGTTTACGATCTACGACGAGGATGATTCGCTCGCCGTGGTGAAGCGCATCATGGAACGGCTGCGTATTTCGACGAAGGAGCGGCCACCACAGGCTATTCTCGCCTCGATTTCTGATGCGAAGAATGCGCTCGTCTCGCCTAACGAGTACGAGAAACTGGCCATGGATCCGCATGCGAAAGCGGTCGCCCAGGTCTACAAGGAGCTGGAACCCGCGATGCGGCAGGCCAACGCCGTCTCGTTCGACGATCTCCTCACGCTCCCCGTCGACCTGCTGCAGAACAATGCGTCGATCCTCGAGCAACTGCGTGCGCGCTTCCGTTACATCCTCGTGGACGAGTATCAGGACACCAATCGCGCGCAGTATCGATTCATCGCGCTGTTAGGCGGTACGCACGGCAACGTCGCCGTCGTCGGCGACGACGATCAATCGATCTACGGCTGGCGCGGCGCCGACATTCGGAACATCCTCGACTTTGAGAAGGACTTCCCGGCGGCGCACGTCGTTAGGCTCGAAGAGAACTATCGGAGTACGCCGCAAATTCTCGCGCTGGCGAATGCGGCCATCAGCGTCAACACCGAACGCCGTGGCAAGACGCTGCGCAGCACGCGATCGGCCGGTGAGTCGGTTATCGCCGTCTCGGCGCTGGATGAGCGCGACGAAGCCGAGTACGTCATCGACGAAATCCAGGGGCGACGGTTCTCAGCGAAGGGACGTCCGCTGCGCGACTTTGCGATTCTCTATCGCACGAATGCGCAGAGCCGCGCGCTCGAGGAGGGGCTTCGCCGACACGGAATCCCGTACCGCCTGATCGGATCGGTGCGCTTCTACGATCGGCGCGAGATCCGCGATCTCATGGCGTATCTCAAGCTCATCGCCAATCCGAATGACGACGAGGCGTTCCGCCGCGCGATCGCCGTGCCGCGCCGCGGCATCGGCGAAACAAGCATCGAATCGTTAGGCGATGCGGCGTACAAGGCGCGGCTCCCGCTGCTCGAGGCGTCTGTTTCGCCGGACATCATCGGTGCAATGCGCCCGGCCGCGAAGACTGCGCTCGCCGACTTCGCAGCGCTCATCACTCGCCTCCGCGCACTGGCTCGCGAAGCCCCAGTGGACGAAGTGCTGCGCGAACTGGTCGACGCCATTCGCTACGCCGACTACCTCAAGGCCGACGGCCCTGACTCACAGGATCGGCTCGACAACGTGCGCGAATTGATCACCAGTGCGGCCGAGACGGTGATCGACGATGGAGGAGAGATCGGACTCACTCCGCTCGATCACTTTCTCCAGCGCGCAACGCTCGTCGCGGGAGTCGACGCACTCGATGCCAACGCGGATGCCATCGTCCTGATGACCTTGCACAACGCGAAAGGACTCGAGTTTCCCGTCGTCTTCATCACCGGTCTCGAAGACGGACTTTTTCCACTCTCGCGCACGCGCGACGATCTCTCGCAACTCGAGGAAGAACGTCGCTTGTTCTACGTGGGCATCACGCGCGCCGAAGAGTCGTTGTACCTCACGCATGCCCGCAGTCGGCGCCGCAACGGAGAGCTGCTGAATTCGTTGCCGTCGTCGTTCGTGCGCGACTTGCCGCCCAAGTTGTTGACGTCGCGCGCGACCGCGCGTCTTCGCGGGAGCGGTCGGTACGGCGAAGGCGAACGCGCCTTCAGTGTTGAACGATTCGGCGGCTCGTCGGCGCGCGATGACTGGTTTGGCGAACGCCCCACGCCTAACGAACGTCGCCCCGGTACTCCGGTCTCGCGGGCGATGCCCCGATCCTTTTCCGACGACGATCTCTCGCAAATCGCGCCCGCCTTCACCGTGGGACTTCGCGTGAGGCATGCGAAGTTTGGGGAGGGTTGCATCGCCGAACTCTCCGGCGTGGGGCGCGACGCGAAAGTGACCATCGACTTCGACGACGAGACCATCGGGCGCAAGCGCCTCGTCGTGGCCTATGCCAACCTCGAACCGACGGATTCGTAAGCTCACATGTCCGTCTCCAACGACGAAGTCCGGCACATCGCAACGTTGGCGCGGCTCAACCTCGAGCCGGAACGACTGGCGCACCTCGCCTCCGAACTCAACGGGATTCTCGCGCACGTCGAAGCGCTCCGTGCCGCCGACACCTCGGCTGCCACAACTATGGCCGAGGAGTCGTTAGGCATGCCGTTGCGCTCCGATGACAATGCGCAACGTCTGTTGGCGTCAGAACGCGCATCGTTCGCCCCAGCAATGCGCGACGGGTTCTTTCTCGTTCCTCGTCTCTCTACCCACGAAGACGCCGACGACGAATGACCACTCCGCTCCATACGCTGTCGGCGGCCGAATTACGCGACGCCGTCGCTGCCGGGCGCGCGTCGGCACGAGATGTCGCCGACGACACATTCGCGCGGTTCGGTGCGACTCGCGTCACGCGGGATGCGCGGAATATCCTCCTCTCGCACGACCAGGGAGGAGCGCAGCGTGACGCAGCGGCGGTCGATGCACGCCTGACGACTGGCGATGGGGCAGGTCCACTGGCGGGCGTCCCCGTCGTCGTGAAGGACAATCTCGCCACGTTGCAGCTGCCGACGACATGCGGCTCCAGGATCCTCGAGGGCTATGTGAGCCCGTTCGAAGCCACCGCCGTCCGAAAGCTGCGCCACGCCGGCGCTGTCCTCGTCGGCAAGTCCAACATGGACGAATTCGCGATGGGTTCGTCGACCGAGCACTCTGCGTTCGGACCCACGCGAAACCCCGTTGACGAGTCACGCGTCCCCGGCGGTTCATCCGGAGGTTCGGCCGCCGCCGTCGCGTCTGGACTCGTTCGCGTCGCGTTAGGCTCCGAGACCGGGGGCTCTGTCCGCCAGCCGGCGTCGTTCTGCGGCATTACCGGCATCAAACCGACGTACGGACGCGTGAGTCGCTACGGCCTCGTGGCGTTCGCGTCTTCACTCGACCACGTCGGCGTTTTTGGAAAGTCGGTCGATGACGCGGCGCTCGGCTTGGAAGTGATTGCCGGCCACGATCCCTATGACGCGACATCGGCGCGCGTCGACGTTGGGCCCTACAGGTTGGCAGCAGGCGCCACGCTGCGCGGACTCGTCGTCGGGTTGCCGAAAGAATACTTTCCCGAGTCGCTGGACTCTCGAATGCGCGATCGCTGCCAGGCGGCGATCGACGCGCTACGAAGCGCGGGTGCCGAAGTACGCGATGTCTCGCTTCCGCACACCGCCTTCGCCATTCCCACCTACTACGTTATCGCCCCCGCCGAAGCCTCGTCCAACCTCGCGCGCTTCGATGGCGTGCGATACGGGATGCGACTCGAAGGCGATGGACTGCGTGGAATGTACGAAGCGACGCGCACGCGCGGCTTTGGCGACGAAGTCACCCGCCGCATTCTCCTCGGCACGTACGTGTTGTCGTCGGGCTACTACGACGCGTACTACCGCAAAGCGATGGATGTCCGCGCGCTCATCACGCAGGACTTCAAGAACGTGTTTGCGAGCGGCGTCGATGTACTCCTGACACCGACCGCACCGACGCCTGCCTTCGCCATCGGCGCCGTCAGTGATCCGTACGAGATGTACATGAGTGACATCTTTACCGTCACCGCGAATCTCGCCGGAATCCCGGCGATGTCGGTCCCGGTGGGCTTCGTCGACTCGCTCCCCGTGGGTGTGCAACTCCTCGCATCGCACTTTGACGAGTACCGAATGCTTGCGGCGGCGTTCGCCGTCGAGCGCGCGCTCGGTGAAGGCGGATCGCGAGGTGATTCGTGAGCACCCCCTTTGAACTCGTGGTCGGCCTCGAAGTGCACGTCCAGCTCAAGACGCGCACGAAGATCTTCTGCGACTGTCCGACGGATTTCGGAGCCCCGCCTAACGCGAACACGTGCACGGTCTGCCTCGGACTCCCGGGTGCACTCCCCGTGCTCAATGCCCGTGCCGTCGCGCTGGCAACCCGAGCCTCGCTCGCGTTAGGCTGCGACGTGCACCCGCGCTCTGTCTTCGCCCGCAAGAACTACTTCTATCCCGATCTCCCCAAAGGTTATCAGATTTCGCAGTTCGATCATCCGATCGCGACATGTGGACGCATCGTGATCGGCGGCGACGGGGAGCTGCGCGTCATTGGCATCACGCGCGTGCATATGGAGGAAGACGCCGGCAAATCGGTGCACGATCGTTTTCCCGGCGTGACCGCCATCGACCTCAATCGCGCCGGCGTTCCGCTCGTTGAGATTGTCAGTGAACCCGACCTCCGCTCCAGCAGCGACGCGCGCCGTTACCTCGAGCTGTTGAAGGAAATTCTCGAGTACGCCGAGGTCAGCGATGCCAACATGGAAGAAGGCTCGCTGCGCGTCGACGCCAACGTCAGCGCTCGAGTCGTGGGAGAGCAATCGTTAGGCACGAAAACGGAGATCAAGAACATGAACTCGTTCTCCGCCGTCGAGAAAGCGATCGACGCCGAGTTTGCACGTCACTGTGATCTTCTCTCACGTGGCGAACGCGTGATACAACAGACGATGTTGTGGGACGCGAATGCCGGGAGCTGTCGACCGGCGCGTGGCAAGGAGGGAAGCCACGACTATCGCTACTTCCCGGATCCCGATCTTCCGCCACTCATTCTCGAGCGCGCCTGGATCGAGGAGCAACGACACGCACTCCCTGAACTCCCCGCGCCCCGTCGCCAGCGCCTCATTGCCGCGCATGGCATCTCTGACGCCGACGCGACGGTTCTCACCGCCACGCGCCAACTCGCTGACTTCTACGAAGAAGTGGCGCGGCACGCGGGTGATGGTCGCGCGGCGGCGCATTGGGTCATGGGTGACGTCCTCGCCTTTCTGAACGATTCGGGCACCTCGTTAGGCAGCTTGCCCACCACGGCGGCGCAACTCGCACGGCTGATCGCAATGGTTGGCGACGACTCCCTCTCTCGGAGCGCCGCCAAAAAGATCTTTCAGGCGATGGCAAAAAGCGGCGACGACGCCGACACCATCGCTGATCGCGACGGACTGCGACAAGTCCGCGACGACGATGCCTTGGAGCGCTGGGTGCACGACGTCTGGCAGGAAAATGCCGATGAAGCGCGCCGCCTTGTTGCCGGCGAGACAAAGCTCCTCGGCGTACTGGTCGGCCTCGTCATGAAGAAGTCGGGGGGGCGTGCCGACCCGAAAAAAGTCAACCAACTCCTGCGCGCCCGCGCCAGCGCGACATAGACGCTCGTTCGTTAGGCGAAGAACGCGCACCTGTAGAACGCTTTCCCGTTAGGCGCTCTAGTTGGCGGACGTGCGCACGGGCGGCATCGATTCCGGAAAGAGAGGGGCAGGGAGCTCGGCGCTGTAGCGCAACTTCGTCTCCAACATGCCGAAGTGGCGATTCGCCTCATCCAGCAGGTTGTCTTCGCCGCCAAGTCGGAGCGCCTCGCGACGGACGCGCTTTGCCAGACGCAACTGCACATCTCCCGACGGATCAAACGTGTGTGGTTCCGAGCGATCCATGCGCCTGAGCAGGTCAACGATGTAGTCGAATGAACGAGCGAGGTATTGCGACACCTCGTCGTCCGCCAAATCCCAGCGCGATCGCTCCGTCGCCAGCAGGAAAATACGCTGCCACGACTCCATGTCCGACACGCGCACCATTCCGCGAAAAATCCGACGGTTGGTCGGCGTACTGAAAATCGTGGGACTCAAGATCCGATCGAGGTGCGCATCGCTCCGCCCGTGATCGAGCAGTATCAGCTCACGCGCTCGTCGCGCCGATCGCTCGCCCAGATGTGTTTCGAACCGTACCTCCCAATAGCTGTGTCCAAGCGCGGAGGTGCTGGACGTGACGGCCAGTTGCCGCGGAACGAAATGATTGTGCGCCACGACATCGGCGGCGAGGTGGGCCAGATAGCCTAACGCGAACGCCGTCAGCGGTTCGTCCCGAGCGCGCTCCAGTATTTCAAATCCCACCCCCCACGAATGACAGTGACGCCCCGCTTCGGCGTATTTCTTCGCGATGCTCGTGTCGGCGGCAATCGATCCGTAGAGAAAATCATACGGGAACGCCCCGATCATCGATCCAATGCTCGAGGGAAGGAGATGTAACGAACGAAGCAGCGCCTCTCCCAGGAAGACATGCGTCCCCGGAGTCCACGCCCACGCCGTTGAGGGGATCGCGACAACCAACGCAATCCCTGCCAGCACCAAGAGTGCGAAACGCATTTCGTTGTTAGGGAGCGGGGAGCGTCCGCGCGCGAATGCGCGGCCCTCCCTCATCGAGGAGCGCCTGCGCTTGGCCGCTCTCGACGCTATCGCGTTCTTCGCGCGCCCTCATCGCACGCTCGCGCTGCCGGCGTTTAGACTTTCCATTGCGCCGAGCAAAGAGCGCCGCGGTGAGTGCCGCCCCGCCCACGCGCACTCCTCGCGCAATCGAGGCAGACTTCACGACGATGCCTTCTGCCTGATCCTGAACGATGCCGGCGAGTGCATCGAGCCGTTCCAACCGGTCCTCCGCCCGATCCATCGCGCTGCGAACGCGGTGACTCGCTTCATCCATTGTGCCGACGATACGCTTTACCGGCGCTTCGACGGTCTGCGTGAGGCGTTTCACCTCTGACGTGACCTCGCGCGCATCCCTGATCACCGCGTGCACCGGCTCGTACGCTCCCTTTGCGAGTTTGGCCAATTCGTCCAGCGCTCGTTTCAGCGCCAGGAGCAAAATGACGATCGTGATCAACATGACCACGACGAGTATCGATACCACGATTTCTCCGATATTCGCGGCGTTCGCGAGCCAGCCGCGCTCGACCACGATGTGGTTGGCCGCCGTATCAGCAGCTACCTGCAGCAGCGACGGCGTCATCGAAAGAATTAGCGACATAAGCTCGACACAGGGCTAAAGGAAATTGCGGGTGCAACGGACGAGCTACCTCGCATCGTACCACGAGGCAAAATCCGAAGTCAAGCAAGCGCTTGAAGATGCACACAGCGACCGGGCATGTTTCTCGACCACCCAACGCTCACTTTTTCGGCGACGCTCATGAGCTCTGTGCACTACATCGTGGAAGGCGGTCATCAGCTCGCAGGAGCGATCGAACCAGCAGGCAATAAGAATGCAGCGTTACCCATCATTGCTGCTGCACTCCTTACGCCACACGAGGTGACGCTCGAAAACGTCCCTCGCATTCGCGACACCGAAACGCTCGTCGACCTCATTTGCACGCTCGGCGTGCAGGCCGAGTGGCGCGCGACCAACACACTCGTGATCACGGCGCGCGACATTCGCACCGGTGAGCTCGATCCCGAGCTTTGTGCAAAGATTCGTGCGTCCATTCTGCTCGCGGGTCCGCTACTCGCCCGCTGCGGGCACGTCGTGCTACCTCCGCCGGGTGGGGACGTCATCGGTCGACGACGGGTCGACACGCACTTCCTCGCTTTGGAGCAGCTCGGTGCAACGGTTTCCGCCACCGATCGCTTTGAATTCCGCGCCAACAAGCTGCGTGGCGCAGACGTCTTTTTGGACGAGCCAAGCGTGACGGCGACGGAAAATGCGCTCATGGCCGCCGTGTATGCGGAGGGGACCACCGTGCTCCGGAACGCCGCCTCCGAGCCGCACGTACAGGATCTCGCCAACTTTCTCGTCGCGTTAGGCGCCAAAATCGGCGGCATCGGCACCAACACCATGACGATTGAAGGGCCGGCCACGTTAGGCGGTGCAACACATCGCATCGGTCCCGATCATATCGAAGTGGGTTCGTTCATCGGCTTGGCGGCCGTCACGCGTTCGACGCTCCGCATCAAACGCGCCGGAGTCGAGCACCTGCGCAGCACTCGCATGGGTTTCGAGCGGCTGGGAATCGTTTGTCAGACCGACGGCGACGATCTCATCGTTCCCGCCGAACAGTCGCGCGTGATTCGTTCCGACCTTGGCGGACACGTGCCAAAGCTCGAAGACCAACCGTGGCCAGCCTTCCCCGCCGATGTCATGTCCATCGCGATCGTGACCGCCACGCAGTGCGAGGGGCTGATTCTCATGTTCGAGAAGATGTTCGAGTCCCGGATGTTTTTCGTCGACAAACTCATCGCCATGGGAGCGCGTATCGTGTTGTGCGATCCGCATCGCGCGCTCGTGGCTGGGCCATGCCAACTCCGCGCCGCTCGCGTCGAATCGCCTGACATTCGCGCCGGCATGGCCATGCTCCTCGCCGCCCTGTGCGCACAGGGCACCAGCACCATCTACAACGCCACCCAGATCGAGCGCGGTTACGAACGAATCGATGAGCGACTGAACGCGTTAGGCGCGCGAATTACTCGTGTCCCCGCGCGCACCTAGTCGGTATGCCGAGCGATGCGCCACAATCCACCGAAGCGCGAGAGGAAGTCGTTCCCTTTCGGGACATCGGCATCCTCGCGTTCACGACCACGCGCGCGAGTGGTAGCTTCGCACTGCACTCCAGAGAAAGTGCCGCGTCTGTGTTTGGTCGTTGGAGCGCGCTGGCCGAACACCTGCACCCGCACGCGAACCGCCTAACGTGTGCGCACCAGGTCCACGGTGATCGCGTAATCGTGCACCGTGAGGGGTGGGAAGGGTGGCTGCGCGCGCACGACGCCGACGGGCATTTCGCAGCCCAACGCGGAACCGCCATGGCCGTCACCCTCGCCGACTGCGTCCCCGTTTTCATCGCCCACGAGAGCGGAGCAGCCGCTGTCGTTCACTCCGGTTGGCGAGGCACCGAGCTCGCCATCGTACAGCGTGCCATCGCTCATTTTCGCGCGCTGGGGCTCGCCCCCCGTGAGTTGCGCGTGCACTGCGGACCTTCCATCTGCGGTTCGTGCTACGAGGTGTCGCCCGAGGTCTACCTGAGGCTGACCAAACAACGCGTCGAGCGCCCAACGCCTGTCGATCTGCGTGTCCTTATCGCCGAGCAGGCCGCCGAGGCGGGGGTGCACGATATCTCCATCTCCAATTCCTGCACGCGCTGCAATAACGACCGATTCTTCTCGCATCGTTGCGGCGACGACGGACGCCAGCTTGGAGTCATCTGCGCGATGGGGAACGCCAGCAACCCCTAGTTGGGCGTCTCGCATCCTGCCCCTGCAAGCTCACAAATGCGCTCCATTGACTCTCTTGGAGCGCTCGGCGTACATTGATGGGCCTCGCGGAGTCACGCCCGCGATTTGAAATGTGGGGGAAGGCTCCCCCGCATTTTTTTGTTCTTAGGCCGGTATTTGTCCGAATATGAACCAGGCGCTCGAAGACTTGCTGAAGCAAGAGGTTGACGCGCTGAACTTCGATCTGGTCGAGTTCCGGAAAGGAGGCACCGCTCGACGTCCGCTGCTCGATGTTCGCATCGATCGACGCGACGGTTCGAAAGTGACGGTCGATGATTGCGCGTTTGTCTCGCGCGCCATCGAACCGAAGCTCGATGCGAGTGGTCTTGTCGGCGATCAGTACGTGTTGGAAGTGTCTTCACCCGGCGTTGAGCGACCGCTGCGTACCGTTGCCGACTGGCGACGATTCATCGGCCGCCGCGCGTCCGTCAGTGGACACGTGGTTGGGGGGCGCATCGAAGGTGACATCCTGGCGCTAGAAGGCGACGAGCAATCGCCCGTCGCTGTTCTCCGCGATTCCAAAGGGCGTGAACACCGCGTTCCGATCGCCGAGATCAAGGAAGCGCGTTTGGTTTTCGTCTGGAACAAGTAGAGGTCGTCGAATGACCGGTACCGCAGAAATCCTCTCCGCAATTCGTGAGCTGTCCTCCCTCAAGGGACTGGACCGCTCAGAGCTGCATGGTCTCCTTCAGGATGGCATTCATGCCGCGCTCGCGAAGAAGCACGGCCCCAATGTCCAGGCCGAAGTCGAGATCGACGAGAACCGCGGCAACATTCGCATTGTGCTCCTGAAGACCGTCGTCGCCGAGGTCACCGATCCCGGTCGCGAAACGTCGCTCGAGGAAGCGCAGTTCGAAGATCCCGAGTTCCAGGTTGGCGACGTGATGGAAATCCCCGTCGACTTCGCCGAGTTCGGACGCTCCGCCGTACAAGCGGCTAAGCAGCGCATCATTCAGCGTGTTCGTGAAGGCGAGCGCACCAAAATCCGCGACGAGTTTGCCAATCGCGTCGGCGAGCTCCTGTCGGGCGAGGTGCAACAGATCGAACGCGGAAAGCTCGTCATCATGCTCAACAAGTTCCGCGAAGCGGAGGCGATCATGCCGTACCGCGAGCAGAACCATCGCGAGCATTACCATCAGGGCGATCCCATTCGTGCGGTGCTCAAGCGCGTCGAGGAAACCCCCAAGGGACCACGTCTCATCTTGAGCCGTGGCGACCCACTCTTCGTGCAGGCCCTCTTTCGCCTCGAAGTCCCGGAAATTCAGCAGGGCATCGTGGAGATTCGCGCCGCTGCGCGCGAGGTGGGCTCGCGCACGAAGATCGCCGTCTGGTCGCGCGACGACTCGATCGATCCAGTCGGTGCATGCGTGGGACTGAAAGGTTCACGCGTGCAAGCGGTGGTGAACGAATTGAGCGGTGAGCGCATCGACATTGTCCCGTGGTCTAACGATCCGGAGCGATTCGCCAAGCTGGCGCTCGCCCCGGCGCGCGTGGCGCGTGTCTTTTCGGACCCCGCAGCAAAGCAGATTCAAGCTGTGGTCGACGAAGACCAGCTCTCGCTCGCCATCGGACGCAACGGGCAGAACGTCCGTCTCGCGTCGGAACTCACCGGGTGGAAGATCGATCTGTACTCCAGCCGTGAGTGGTTGGAACGCAGCGAGGGACCGATCTTTAATCCGCTCCCCGAGGAGCAGGACGTCGCCGACGTAAAACTCGGCGAGTTGCAGGGCATGTCCGTCACGACGGTGGCTATCCTTGAAGAGGCTGGCTACCGTACGCTGAACGACATCATCGACCTCGAACGTGAGGACTTCCTGCGCCTTCCGGGCATCGCGCCGGAGGAGGCGGATCGCATCATGGGAATCCTGAATGAGCTGACCGAGGAAGGAAGTGGGGATGATGCGGCAAGCGCTGATGGTGGCGCGAGGGGCGGCTGAGCTAGCCTTCTCAGTCCAGAAAGAGGGCGTGCCAGTGGAGTCGGGACTGGAGCGAAAGCTCCTTAGTTTGATCGGACTTGGAGTGCGTGGTCGAGGCGCTACCGTGGGCGTCGACCGCGTACGTGATGCGGCGAAAAAAGGAGAGCTGGTCTTGGCGATCGTCGCACCCGACGCCTCGCGGCACTCCAAAGAGAAGGTGCTACCATTGCTTCAGGCCCGGCGCATCCGGGTCATCGACGGTCCGTCAGCTGCAACGTTGGGACATGCAGTCGGGCGGGAGGCGACCGCGGTGGTCGGTGTTACCGATCCCGCGCTCGCCGCGGGGATTCGAGCGTTGTTCGATTCCCCCGAGGAAAGGGACACGGGCTCCCCGCGAGCCCGCTAGGAGGAGAGCGTTTGAGCAAGCTTCGTGTGCACGACATGGCAGTGGAATTCGGGATCTCCGCCGACGAAGTCATTTCGATGCTTCGTTCGATGGATGTTCCCGTGCGTAGTCACCTGAGCGTTCTGACCGACGAACAGGTGGCGCGGACGCGCGCCCGTTGGGAGCGTGAGAAGCGCGCACGCGCCGAAAAGCCGGTAGCCACCGCTACGACCGCGCGCCGTCGCAAAGGCGCCGCTCCAGCAGCAGCTCCTGCACCTGCGCCCGCTCCCGCGCCCGTTGATACCGCCGCTGCTGCTCGTTCGACGGTACGTCGTCGACGCGCCGCCGATGTAGCGGTGACCGCCGAATCGGCCGCGGTCGAACTCCCCGAAACTCCGCCAGAGTCGAGTGGGGTCGAGATCGCCGAGCCTCCAGTGACTGTCGTCGAAGCACCCGCTCCGGTCATCGAAGCGGCTCCGACTACGCGCGAACCTGAGCCCGCGGTGCAGGCGGAACCCGTAGCTGCGCCTGAGCGCACCGAGACTCGCCCGCGTCCTGTGGTCGAGCCTCCTGCTCCGGTTCAGGCGCCGGTCGCTGCGCAGCCAATTCCAGCGGCGCCAGCACCCGTCGCGCCTCCGACTCCGCCGGCGCCTGTCGCGCCCGCGATCCCGCAGCATCAGCAAACCACGTATTCGTCGGGACCGTCGACCTCCGATCGCCCGCGTCCTCGTCCCATCGTTCCTGGAGCTCCCCGTCAACGTCCTCAACAAGGTGGGGGCGGCGGTGGTGGTGGCGGCGGAGGCGGCTTCGAACGCCCGCGTCCGGTAGCGTCCGCCACACCTGGCGGGGCCGTTGGACTCCCACCGCGCCGCGATGAAACGCGTCGTCCGCAGTCCGGTGGCACCTCGTCTCCACCTCCGTCGTCGCAGCAGCAAGGACGGGGAAAGAAGAAGGGGAAGCGCGGTTCTGTCGATCAAGAGGAAGTGACGGCGAACATCTCGCGCGTCATGGGCGCCATGCGCGGCGGTGCGCCAAAGCGTGGCGGCTCTCGTCGCGACGACACGCGTGAGGAAGTCGAGGCAACGCGCCGTGAAGAGGCAGAACGCGAGAGAAAGACCGTTCGCGTCAACGAATTCATCACCGTCGCGGAGCTCGCGGAGATCCTCAAGATCCCGGCGACGCAGATCGTCGCGTTCGCCTTCAAGAACCTGGGCTTGATGGTCACCATCAACCAGCGTCTCGACTTCGACCAGATCGAGTTGATCGCTGGAGAGTTTGGTTTTCAGGCCGTTCGCGAAGAGGAGTACGCCGCCGACATGGGTGAGGAGAAGGTCGCCGAAGATCCGACCTCGCTTCGCCCTCGTCCCCCGGTCGTCACCATCATGGGTCACGTCGACCATGGTAAGACGTCGCTGCTCGACTACATCAGAAAAGCAAACGTCGTCGCTGGCGAAGCGGGTGGCATCACGCAGCACATCGGTGCGTACCACGTCTCCCTGCCTAACGGGAAGCAGATCACCTTCCTCGATACGCCGGGACACGAGGCGTTCACCGCCATGCGTGCGCGCGGTGCGCAAGTAACGGACATCGTCGTCCTGGTTGTCGCCGCGAACGACTCGGTCATGCCTCAAACGATCGAAGCCATCTCGCACGCCAAGAATGCCGGCGTGCCGATGATCGTGGCGATCAACAAGATCGATCTTCCCGACGCACAGCCACAGCGCGTCATGCAGGATCTTCTGCAGCACGGCGTCGTGCTCGAAGAATTCGGTGGAACGGTCCTCTCCACTCCGCTATCGGCGAAGAAGGGGACAAACGTCGACAGTCTCCTCGATCAGATCCTCCTTCAGGCCGAAGTTCTCGACCTCAAGGCGAATCCTGATAAGAAGGCCACCGGCTCCGTCGTTGAAGCACAGCTTGACGCGGGGAAGGGACCCGTCGCGACCATCCTGGTGCAGGGCGGTACGCTGCGAGTCGGCGACGACTTTATCTGTGGTCTCTTCTCGGGACGCGTCCGCGCACTGTTGGACGAACGTGGAAAGAGCGTGAAGGCTGCGGGGCCAGCGATTCCGGTGCAGGTGCTCGGTCTCGCGGGCGTTCCGATGGCGGGCGATCAGTTCCTCGTTGTCGATGACGCGAGTCAGGCCCGCGAGATCGCGCAACGTCGTGAGCGTCTCGATCGCGAGGCCAAGAGCCGACGCACCACGAAAGGAGTCGTCTCGCTCGAAGATTTCATGTCGCAGACCGCCGCCGGACAGCGGCGCAACCTGCGCATCGTCATCAAGGCCGACCAGGGCGGACCTGCCGAAGCACTGGCAGATTCACTTGCTCGTTTGTCAAACAATGAAGTGCAGGTGGAAATCGTCCATCGCGGCGTCGGCGCGATCACGGAAGGCGATATCCTTCTGGCGCGCGCCTCCGGTGCGGTGATCATCGGCTTCCATGTGCGTCCGGACAACAACGCCCGCGCCGCCGCTGAGCGCGAAGGCGTCGACATCAAGTTGTATCGCATCATCTACGAAGCGGTGGCCGACGTCCGCGCCGCACTCGAGGGAATGCTGCGTCCCGAAGAGCGCGAGGTCGTACTCGGCGAAGCCGAGGTGCGCGAGACGTTCAAGGTCTCTCGCATCGGAACCATCGCTGGATGTTCGGTTCGCAGCGGCGTGATCACCAAATCGGGACGAGTTCGACTCATCCGCGATGCGGTGGAGATTTATGACGGCACGCTCGCGTCGCTACGCCGCTTCAAGGACGACGTTCGCGAAGTCAAAGAGGGCTACGAGTGCGGTATCGGCTTGGAGAACTTCAACGACCTCAAGGTGGGCGACGTCATCGAGTGTTATCGCAAGGAAGAAGTCGCTCGTACGCTGCAGCAGCAGAGCGACAATCAATAGCGTTAGGCGGTCAGCCGCCGAATGGAGGGCGGGTTTCGCCCTCCATTCCTCACGATCCACGGTTGATTCCCGTGATTCCGCGCGCGAGCGCTGCGAATTGCTTGGGAGGTGAAGGCATATGGCGAGTGATGGGCGACGCCCCGATCGGGTTGCCGAAGCCATTCGCGAAGAGGTCGCCACTTTCCTCGCGGAAGGTGTGAAGGACCCGCGCGTCACGGGCCTCGTGACAATTACCGGAGTTGATGTCACGCGCGATTTGCGGCACGCGCGCATCTTCGTGAGCATCATGGGCACCGACGAGGAGCGCACGCAGACGCTCGCCGGCCTAACGAGCGTCGCCGGCCACCTGCGCGGGCGCATCGGACGCGCCCTGCGACTCCGTGTCGCACCGGAGCTGGATTTCCAGATCGACCGTTCGGTCGCCTCGGCCGCACGCATCGAGTCGCTCCTCGCGCAGATCAAGGAGGGGACGCAACCCGATGTCGGTGACCTCGACTGACGTTCTGGTCCTCGTCGACAAACCCGCCGGCGTATCCTCGCACGACGTCGTCGCCAAGATCCGGCGCTCGTTAGGCACGCGTCGCGTCGGTCATGCCGGCACCCTCGATCCCTTCGCGACCGGAGGTGTACGAGGCCACCATCAGATTCGGTGTCGCGACTGACACCGACGACTGCACCGGTCTCCCGCTCAGAACGGCCCCACTCCCCGCGATGCGTGCACTCGGTGATGCCATTCGCCGCCTAACGGGAGTCATCCAGCAGCGTCCTCCCGCGTATTCCGCCAAACACGTTGATGGAGTGCGCGCGTACGCGCTCGCGCGTCGGGGCGAGGAGCCGCAGCTCAAGACAGTCGCCGTCACGGTGAATTCGTGGGACGTGTGCGCGCGGCGCGATGACGAAATCGATGTGCGTATTTCGTGCGGTACCGGCACCTACATCAGGGCGCTCGCCCGCGACCTCGGGGAGTTGCTCCACTCTGCGGCGCACCTAACGAGTCTGCGACGCGTCAGCGCCGGTCCCTTCTCCGTCGGGGACGCCAATTCGTGGAACGCCGTGCTGGCAGGTGAGATCGACGCGAGGCCGCTCGTCGATGCGCTCCCGCATTGGAGGCGCCATCAACTCACGCCGGACGACTACACGCGCGTTGTTCGAGGCATGCGAATCGACGCCACCGACGCCACCGATGACACCGACGCCATTGACATCACTGGCGCCCGGACAATGCTCCTCGACGACCACGGGACGCTGGTCGCCATCGCCCATCGCGTGGATGCGTCGTGGCAACCGGATGCGGTGCTGCGAGATGTCTGAGACGAACGACGTGTCCTCTCTCCCGCCTAACGTCGAAGGGACCGTCATTACCGTCGGAACGTTCGATGGTGTGCATCGCGGCCATCAGGATGTGCTCGCGCGCCTTGTCGCCGCAGCGCACGCGGCCGATCTCCCTTCGCTTCTTGTCACGTTCGATCCTCACCCGCTCGAAGTCGTTAACCCCACCGCCGCGCCATCGCTCCTGACGGTTGGTGATGAAAAGCTTGAGGTACTCGCCGAAAGCGGTGTCGACTACGTGGCGATCATTCCATTCACGCGCCACTTCGCCTCCTTCGACGCGCCGCGCTTCGTCGACGAGGTGCTCGTCGATCGTTATCGCGTTCGTCAACTTCTGATGGGGCACGACCACGGATTCGGACGCAATCGCGCCGGCGATGAATCGACGCTGCGTTCGCTCGGCAGTAGCCGTGGCTTCACGGTGGACGTGATTGAACCCGTCATGGCGGCGCACGGACAACCCGTCTCGTCTACCGCCATTAGACGCGCCATCGCTGGCGGCGACCTCGACAAAGCGCGCGCGGGATTGGGACGTCCCTATGCGGTGGGCGGTCGCGTTGTGCACGGTGAGAAGCGAGGGCGATTGCTCGGGTTTCCCACCATCAACGTTCCGCTCCCGTCTCGTCGAAAACTCCTTCCCCCCGAAGGGGTATACGCTGTCCGGGTCCAGACTCCCCTCGGAGCCTTTGGAGGAATGCTCAACCTCGGCGGGCGCCCCACATTCGGCGACGAGTCGCCGAATCTCGAAGCACACTTGTTCGACGCTGAGGGGGAATTGTACGGCCGGCGCGTTCGCATTGATTTTCTCGCTCGACTGCGCGACACGCGTCGATTTGACTCCGTCGATGCACTTCGCCAACAGCTCGCAGAAGATGAGCGAGAGGCTCGAAACGTTCTCGGCGTAACTCCGTGATTCTTGAGTACTTGGATTGACTCGCTGCTCCGCAACTTCTAACCTTCAAAGCTTCCCGGCCTCAACCCTTTCATCTCGATTCGTCGAATGTCGAACTTGAAGTACCGCGTGGCGCTCATTGTGGCGTTGGTTATCGCCTCAGTGTGGGCGCTTTATCCGCGGACCGTCGTCGAGCGCGTGCGGCGCGAAGGCGGTTTTGTCTACGACACCGTGAAGCGTGTCCCGCTCAAGCGCGGCCTCGACCTGCAAGGCGGTATGCACCTCGCGCTCGAAGTCGACGAATCGAAACAATCGGTCGCCAACAAGAGCGACGCGCTCGATCGCGCTCTCAAAGTCGTCCGCACACGCATCAACGAGTTCGGCGTTTCAGAGCCGGTCGTTCAGAAGGTTGGTAACGATCGCCTCATTGTAGAACTCCCGGGCATCGATGATCAGGCGCGTGCCGAAGCGGTCGTGCAGAAGTCGGCCTTCCTTCAGTTCCAGATTACCGACAAGACGCAGGCGCTTGAGAAGGTCCTCCCGCGCCTCGATCAGATCCTTCGCGACAAGGGTGCCGCAGTTCCAATTCCCGGCGACTCCGCGAAGAAGACCACGGTCGCCGCCTTGCCGAATCTCTTCAACAAGAGCGACACGACGAAGAAGTCGCCGACCGATTCGACCAAGAAGGACACCAGCGTTGCAGCTGCGCCGACAACCGGTGGCGCCTTTTCCAAGTTAGTCTTGCAGGGCAACATGCCTGGCGAGTTTTACGTCGCCGAAAAAGACGTTCCTTCCGTTGAGCGCTATCTCGCCATGCCCGAGATCAAGGCAGCGCTTCCGCCCGGAAAGGTTCTTCGTTGGTCTGGCGACACCATCTCGCAAGGCGCACAAGGCGTGCGCGCGCTCTATGTGGTCGACGCGCGCCCCATCATCACTGGCGAGTATCTGCAGGACGCGAAGCCTAACAACAGCCCGATCGAAGGAACCGTCGTTGAGTTCACACTCAACAACGAGGGTGGGCGACGCTTCCGCAACGAGACTGGAAAACACGTGCAGGACTACATGGCGATCGTCCTCGACGATCGCGTCATGGGACGTCCCCCCGTCATCCAGAGCGCCATCGGCACCCGCGGTCAGATCACGATGGGGAATCGGAATCTCCAAGCCGCGCAGGACTTGGCGCTCGTGCTCCGCGCCGGATCCCTTCCTGTTCCGCTCAAGATCGCCGAGGTTCGTCAGATCGGCGCGTCTCTCGGTCAGGACTCGATTGCGAAGGGCCAACTCGCGATGCTCATCGCAGTCGGCTTCGTCATCGCGATCATGATCGGCTACTATCGCTTCTCCGGAGCGCTCGCGGTTGCCGCGCTCGTCCTGTACGTCTTGTACACCGTCGCGATTCTCGCTGGCTTTGGAGCGGTTCTCACCCTCCCCGGCATCGCAGGTTTAGTCTTGACTGTCGGTATCGCGGTTGACGCGAACGTGCTGATCTTCGAGCGCATTCGCGAAGAGCTTGACCGCGGCAAGACCGTGCGGACCTCGATCGAAGAGGGCTTCAAGCACGCGTGGAGCGCGATTCTCGACACGTCGGTCACGACCATTCTTTCGGGCGCCGTGTTGTACCAGTACGGCACGGGCCCGGTGAAGGGCTTCGCCGTCACACTTATTGCCGGTATTGCGGCGTCGCTCTTCTGCGCCGTCTTCGTCACCAAGACGTTCTACATGGTCTGGCTTGCCCGGTCAAAGAACGTCCAGACGCTGAGCATCTGATGATTCGCATCTTCCACGATACCCACTTCGACTTCATCAAGTGGTGGCGTCAAGCCGCCGCGTTGACCATCGCCTTCGTGCTTCTGGGTTTAGGCTCGTTCATCTGGAAGGGGAGCCCGAACTACAGCATCGAGTTCACGAGCGGAACGCTCGTGCAGCTGCAATTCAAGACGCCGCCTAACGTGGCCGACATTCGCGCCGCGGTTGAACGCGTCGCGCCAGGATCGGAGATCACGCAGTACGGCGCTCCCACCGAGTACACCGTGCGTGCGCAGAATCGCGGCGGCGACACCACCTCTACGTCGACGGAAGGCGTCGCAAAGCTGGTGCGTGAGGCTCTCGACGCGAAGTTTGGAGCCGGCAACTACACGATCGCTCGCACAGAAGTCGTCGGTCCAAAGGTCGGCAGCGAGCTCCGTCGCGGCGCCATCATCGCGATGCTCCTCTCCTCGCTCGTGACGTTGATCTATCTGGCATTTCGTTTCGAATGGCGATTCGGCGTGGCTGCCGTACTCTCCACGGGTCACGACGTCCTCGTCACTCTGGCCTTCATCAAGCTCTTTCACGTCGAAGTCTCGCTCGTCGTCGTCGGCGCGATCCTTACGCTTCTCGGTTATTCGGGTAACGACACCATCATCATTTTCGATCGTGTCCGCGAAAACCTGAGGAAGGCGCGCAAAGAACCGCTCTACGACACGTTGAACCGCTCCATCAACGAGACGCTCCCTCGCTCCATCCTGACGCACGCAACGACACTGTCGGCGACGCTCGCGCTCCTCATCTTTGCTGGTGAGGTGCTCCGTCCCTTCGCCCTCGTCATGGCGTTCGGCGTCTTTGTCGCCACGTTCTCGTCCATCTACGTCGCCTCGCCGATCCTGCTCTGGATCGAGCGCAAGTTCCCTCGCGTCACCACGGACAAGGCGCACGCCTCTGGAGCCCAGGCACTGGCACCGTCGAAGAACGAAAAGCCGGCCGAGCGGACAGACCGTCCTGCTCGCCCGACGCAGCGCTCGCCGCAACGGGCACCGACTCGCTAACCGTCAAAAGCCGCCGCGATCGTCGCGGCGGTTTTTTTTCGCCGCATCATGGCACGATTCATCGACAGCCACGTGCACCTGGCGGATCCCGCCTTCGACGAAGACCGCGAACTCGTGATCGCGCGCGCTCGCGATACCGGGGCGCGCGCGCTCATCTGCATCGGCGAGTCGTTAGGCTCAGCCGACCGCGCACTCCAAATCGTTGAGGCGCACCGCGGCTTTGTCTTTCACACCGCGGGAGTTCATCCGCACGACGCGTCGAGCTGGAACTACCACCAGGATGGCGCACGCCTGCGTGAGCACTTCGCGCGGGGCGCCGTCGCTGTTGGGGAGTGCGGTCTCGACTACCACTACGACAACTCCCCACGCCCTGCGCAACGTCGCGCATTCGCCGATCAACTCGCGCTCGCGAAAGAGCTCGCACTCCCTGTGATCGTCCACACGCGAGAGGCGGTCGATGATACGAAGGCGATGATCGACGAAGCCGGCGCCAGCGGAATTCGTGGAGTGCTCCACTGCTTTGGCGGACCGCACGAGCTGCTTGATGCTGCGATTCGCGCAGGTTGGTACGTCTCCTTCGCCGGCATCGTCACGTTCAAGAAATGGTCGGACGACGCACTCATTCGCGCGGTCCCGAACGATCGCCTCCTCATCGAAACCGACGCGCCGTATCTCGCTCCCGTTCCAC
Source organism: Gemmatimonadaceae bacterium (assembly GCA_044224185.1). Lineage (GTDB taxonomy): Bacteria > Gemmatimonadota > Gemmatimonadetes > Gemmatimonadales > Gemmatimonadaceae > SCN-70-22. The sequence goes on from JBGAKW010000013.1 coordinate 226,671, forward strand.
ATCGTGGTAAGCGCAACGAACCAGCGTTCGCGTCGCTGACGCTCGCGAAGCTCGCGGCGGCGCGCGGTGTGGCAGCAGAGGACTTGGGTGCGCAGACCATTTCCAATACTGCGCGATTCTTCGGACTAGCGATCTCCTAACACGCCTCGTAGTATCGCCGCGCAAACGCACTCTGTGAGCTCATCACACTCACCGGCAACATGACCTTTCCTTCTGATATTGAGATCGCGCAAGGCGCGAAGCTTCGTCCCATCGTCGATGTGGCAGCCGAGCTCGGGCTCGAGCCCGATGATCTCGACTTGTATGGGAAGTACAAAGCAAAGATTCCTCTTGAGATCACGCAGCGTCCCGCGCGCGGTCGACTAGTACTCGTTACGGCGATCAATCCAACCGCCGCCGGTGAAGGGAAGACGACGACCTCGGTCGGACTCGCACAGGCGTTTCGGCAAATCGGGAAACGCACGGCGCTCTGCATTCGCGAACCCTCGTTAGGCCCTGTCTTCGGAGTGAAGGGAGGTGCCGCCGGTGGTGGTTACTCGCAGGTCCTCCCCATGGAGGACATCAACCTGCATTTCACCGGAGATTTTCACGCGATTTCATCGGCACACGCGCTACTCGCGGCATTGCTCGACAATCATCTGCAGCAGGGCAACGCACTCGGTATCGATTCGCGACGTATTACGTGGCCGCGCACCATCGACATGAACGATCGCGCGCTGCGGAAAGCGGTGATCGGCCTGGGTGGCGCGGCTGACGGCGTCGTGCGCGAAGAACGCTGGGTCATCATTCCAGCAAGCGAGATCATGGCCATCGTCGCGCTCTCGACGTCCGTCGCGGATCTTGAGGAGCGCTTGTCACGAATCATCATCGGATCGACCGCCGGCAATGATCGGCGCCCCGTACGCGCGGGAGATCTGAAAGCAGCGGGCGCCATGTCGCTTCTGCTGAAGGATGCGATTCGCCCCAATCTCGTGCAAACGCTCGAAGGCGGTCCAGCCTTCGTGCACGCCGGGCCATTCGGCAACATTGCGCACGGCTGCAATTCTGTCCTCGCCACACGTGCTGGACTCGCGTTAGGCGATATCGTCGTGACCGAAGCCGGCTTCGGCTCTGACCTCGGTGCTGAGAAGTTTTTCGATATCAAATGCCGCGTCGGTGGGCTTAATCCCGAAGTGGCCGTCCTCGTTGCAACGGTGCGTGCGCTGAAGATGAACGGCGGCGCCAACAAGAAGGACCTGGCGCGTGAAGATGTCGGCGCGGTCGAGCGCGGCCTTCCGAACCTCGAGCATCATATCCAGAACGTCCAGCAGTTTGGCGTCCCCGTCGTCGTTGCCGTCAATCGATTCGCCACCGATAGCGACGCGGAATTGCAGCTGGTGGTCGAGTGCGCGCGCAAGGCGGGCGTCCGCGTGGCGATGAACGAGGTGTTTGCCCGTGGGGGGGCCGGCGGTATCGAGCTCGCGCACGAGGTTCTTGCCGCGCTCGACGAAGGGAAGGGAAAGTACGCACCGCTCTACGACACAAATCGTCCGATTCGCGAAAAGATCGAGAAGATCGCGTCGTCAGTCTATGGAGCAGCTGGTGTGGACTACACAGCGAAAGCAGCGCGCTCCATCGACTACCTGCAGTCCATCGGCGTCGGGACAACACCGGTGTGCATGGCAAAGACGCAGTACTCGCTCACCGATGACGCCACGCGCCTCGGGCGTCCGACGGACTTCCGCATCACGATCAACGAAGTGTATCCTGCCGCTGGCGCCGGATTCGTCGTCGCGCAATGCGGCGACATCATGACCATGCCTGGTCTCCCCAAAGAACCCGCCGCCGAGCGAATGGCCATCGGCCCCGATGGCGCTATCACCGGATTGTTCTAAACGAGGATTGCATCGTGGCTCTTGAACACATTTCCACCGAGCACGCCCCTGCTGCCATCGGTCCCTACTCCCAAGCCATTTCTGCCGGGGGCTTTCTCTTCACTGCCGGACAGATCCCGCTCGATCCTGTCTCAATGCAGGTCGTAGAGGGCGACGTCGTCGCCCAGGCAGAACAAGTACTCAAGAATCTCGCCGCCGTTCTCGCCCAAGCAGGGTGTGCGTGGTCCGATGTCGTGAAGACGACGGTCTTCATCACCAACATGGCCGATTTTCCGCGGATCAATGATGCGTATGCCCGCGCACTCGGCGACGCCCGACCGGCGCGTTCGACGGTGCAGGTGAGTGCGCTCCCGCGCGGGGTGGCTGTCGAGATCGAAGCCGTCGCGAAACTCCCCGGCGCCTAAAAACCACAGCCGCACCCTCACTCCCGTTGCCCGCCGGCTAGGCGTGCAACGGGAGTGATCGCGTATGTAAGTTCCAAACATGTCCGATCGACGCGAAGAACTCTTCCGCCTCACTCAGTTCGCACGCTGCGCCGGTTGAGCCGCCAAGATGGGTCCGGGTGACCTGTCTGAAGCGCTTGCGCCGCTCGCTGCGCGATCCGATCCACGCATCATCGTCGGCCACGAAACCTTCGATGACGCGGGGATTTTTCGGCTGTCCGACGATCTCGCGCTCGTTCAAACAGTCGACTTCTTCGCTCCGATCGTTGATGATCCGTACGACTTCGGACAGATCGCCGCCGCCAATGCGCTCTCCGACGTCTATGCGATGGGAGGCGAACCCCTAACGGCACTTTGCATCGCGGGATTTCCGACAGGCCAATTGCCGGTCTCCGTACTCAGTGAGATCTTGCGAGGCGCGCAAGACAAGGTGCACGAAGCAGGTGCAAGCATCGTTGGCGGTCATACGGTCACGGACGATGAAGTCAAGTTTGGACTCTCCGTCACCGGTCGCATCGACCCGCGTCATGTCTTGTCCAACGCCAATGCACGTGTCGGCGACGTCCTCGTGCTCACCAAGTCGTTAGGCACCGGAATCCTCAGCACGGCGATCAAACGTGGAAAGGCGACTCCCGAAAGTGAAACAGCGCTCGTGCTGAGCATGAAGACGCTCAATCGCGACGCCGCGGCCGCCGCGCTGTCGTTAGGCGTCCAATGCGCCACCGATGTCACCGGCTTCGGCCTCCTCGGGCATGCCTCGCATATCGCGCGCGCCAGCAACGTCACCGTGTGCATCTCCGCGGGAAACGTGCAACTCCTTCCGGGCGTCGCTGATGCTCTCGCGCTCGGCATTCGTACCGGCGGGGCCGAGCGCAATGAGTCGTTCTTGCAACCCATCGTGCAGTGGGGACGCACGACCGACGTGCAACGCGCACTCCTCATGGACCCGCAAACCTCCGGCGGCCTCTTGCTGGCCGTCCCTCGCGATCGCGTGTCGGACTATCTTGCGCGCGTCGATTCAGCGCGTGTCGTCGGGGAGGTTGTTGCGCGCGGGGAACATCTCCTCGTTGTCAACGAGTAATACGTGCACACCAACACGTCGGTTTGCGCGCCGCCTTCACTGCTTTGTCGTTCAGAGGTTCTTGGGGGCGGATGGGGCCTGGTGGCTTCCGTCGTCTTCAAAACGGCCGTGACCTGACCTCGTCGGGTTGGGTGGGTTCGATTCCCACACGCTCCCGCCAATTCCTCTTGCCGATTGATCGTCGTCGCATGTTTGTGCCTCTCGTCGCCAGCACCCGCGCTCTGACGCAACATCTCGCCAGTTGTTTGAGACGTGGTGCGCCGATGGCGATCGCGTGCGCACTTGTTGCGTGCGTCATGGCGTCGAGAGCCGAGGCACAGCAGGTTGACTCCGCACGCGCTGGCGTCAAGCCACGCGCCGATACCACTACGCGACGCCCAGCCAGACCACGACCATCAAATGCACCAGCCGTCCGGGACTCTCTCCGTCCCCCCGTTTCGCCCGGGAAAGCCTTCTTCCTCTCCTCCGCGCTCCCTGGTCTTGGACAGTCGCGCTTGAATCGTCCAACCGCCGGCGCTGTTTACGTGACCGCCGAAGCGGTGTGGCTCGCCATGTTGGCCAAGGCCGCGAACGATCTCCGCATCGCGAAGAAGCACCAGAACGACGTTGTCATCCTCTCCTACGTCGTCGACGAAAACACCGGTGCCCCCGTCATGACCAAGGATGGGCAATTCACCGTAAAGGACTCGCTGCGTAGTCGCTACGCACCACCCATCACTGCGACCGCAAGTACCGCCGATCAGCAGCAACGAAGCCGAGTAAAGGCCCGGCGATTGCACCTCGAAGACTGGGTGGCGATGCTCCTTTTCAACCACCTCTTCTCTGGCGCCGACGCATTCGTCTCGTCGCAGCTCTGGGATCTTCCCGCACAGGTCGAGATTCGCTCGCTCCCTTCAGGAATCGGAGTGGGCGCAAAGATTCCGTTTCGTTAGGCGCTGTCGCGCGGTCGCTCCCGTCTGAGCAGCGCGGCGGGCGTCGAAACTCCTCGCCAGCGCAACAACTCCACCGCGTCGCTATCGATTCGCAGGTACGTCGAATCGCCAAGCCACGTCCCGGCGTTCGCGTACAATCCTCCGCTCTGCGCGCGCTCGACTACCGGGACATGCGAGTGCCCGAAAATCAGGAGCTGCAGTGCGGGATCCTGGTCCAAATCGCGCATCGCGACATTGAGCAATCCCTGCCCATTGTCCTTCGCGCGATACGTGCGGCTCGCGCTCGAAGAGCCTAACGCGAGACGCGCGCCGAGGTCCGGGTGTAGCCATCGAAAGGCGCGAATCGACAACGAATTGCGAAGCACGGTGCGCAGTGCGCGGTACTTTCGGTCCTCGACCTGACGCAAGCCGTCGCCGTGGTCGATCCGCGTACGCCATCCCGCGATTTCTCCGCGCCACGTCCCGCTCACGTAGTCGACCCCGACGTCCTTGCGGAGAATCTCGCCGCCCCAGCAGTCGTGGTTTCCAGCAATCCACATGACAGGCGTTCCTCGCGCCGCAATGTCAGCGATTGCCGCGAGCACGCGAAATCCCGCGCGTGGAATGACGTATCGCCACTCGAACCAGAAGTCGTACAAATCGCCGTTGATGACCAATGAACCGGCATCGGCGGCGATCGCCTTCAGGAACTCGAGAAGCGCACCTTCGTCTCGACTCGGCGCAACGCCGAGATGCGCGTCTGAGATGACGTAGCAGGGGGAGGGGAGCACGCGCCGAGTATATCGCGCGTCGCACATCTTCACAAAGGCCCGCACTCCTCGCGATGCCCCGGTCATCCGCCGGCGAACTGCACCCTGTCTTGCCGTTGCAAAGCGTTCGCTGTCAGGCGATAGTGCGACGCCTCACCGTGAACGCGACGGATTGATCGCGTCGCTATCGCTGTGCATCGTTAGTCTTGTTCGAGCCAAGCAAAAGCCGTTCGCCGGCGCCGTTTTCCTCTCCGCCCTTGTTCGCATGACACCTTCGTCTCCATTCGCCGTCGAGTTTCGCGTCCGCTACGCGGAAACGGATCAGATGGGCGTGGTGTATCACTCCGAGTACCTGGTATGGTGCGAAATCGGCCGCACCGAATTCATTCGCGCGGCCGGTCTCCCGTACGCAGAAATGGAGCGTCGCGGTGCGCTTCTCGCGGTGGCAGATGCGCACCTCCGCTATAGGGCATCGGCCAAGTACGACGATCTCATCCGAGTCGAGACCACCCTCAGCGATGTGCGATCGCGTGCTATTACTTTCGACTACGTCATCTCCAACGCCGAGACGCAACAGAAGCTCGTGACTGCTCGCACCATGCTCGTGTCAATCGATCGAGATGCGCGTCCCACTCCGCTCCCCGCCGATATTCGGCAACTCCTCGAGCGGTGCAGGCATGCAGCTACGGTTTAGCGTAGCCTTCGCACTCTTGGCCGCAGTAGCGGGGTGTGTCGCACCGCGCGTACATCCTCTCGCTGGCGTTCCTACGAGAGCCACGCTCCCTCAAACCTCGCTGCCGCCCGGACATTCGCGCATGGTATTTCGATGGGAGTACGGCGATCCGCTCTTCTCGGCGAAGGGCGAAGGTGTGGCGCGCGTCGCGCCCCCCGACAGCGTTCGCCTCGATTTCTTTTCGGATGGGAATCTCGGAGGAGGTTTCGCCATTTTGATCGGTGACTCGCTCTACACGCCCTCCAGTGGTGACGCGGGGCGCTATCTTCCCCCCGTCCCTCTGCTATGGGCGGCCGTTGGCCGACTCTCCGTGGCGGGACGTGATACCGTGCTTCGTCAGGATGGCGATACTCTTCGGGCAGAGATCACCGAATCCGTGTCATGGCGAGCTGCATTCTTCGACAACTCGCTCGCATCGCTTCAGCGCATCGATGGTGGACGGTTGCGCGAGTCGGTCGTTCGAAGTCCCACTGTTATAGCCTACCGAAACCACGGCGCACGTCGCCGTTTGACGCTCACTGTTCTTCGCCGGTTGGAGGATCCTCCCTTCGATGAAGCGATCTGGCGTCGTTAGCCTTCTGCTTCTCACGCTCTTGCTGACCGGATGCTTTTACTCGCTGTCCGGTGGCGGAGGCCTGCCCAAGCACGTCAAGACGGTTGCCGTTATTCCGTTTGAGAATGAGACCGCGAACCCCGAGATTACTGCTGAGCTACACCAGGAATTGCGGAAGACGCTTCTCGACCGCCTGGGCCTTCGTGATGCAGCGGAGACCCGCGCGACGGCCGTCGTAACCGGTCGTATCACCACCTATGAACCTGATGTTCCCGTAGCGTTTTCCGCCGACCCCGCACGATCGACGTCGGCGCTTCGCCGATTGCAGCTGACGGTTGACGTAAAGATTGTCGATCAGACCACCGGTCGTACGCTCTACGAAAAGAAGGGCGTCAGCGCCGAAGGCCAGTACGCAGAACGCAAGGAACAAGACGGGCGTCGTCAGGCAATTCAGCGCATCGTCAACGACATCGTCGAAGGAGCGCAATCGCAATGGTGAAATCGCGACGCGGGAGATCGAAAGTTGGGTGCCTGTTGTCGCTGCTGCTCACCGTTACCGCCGTCTACTTCGCCGTCGACTTTGGCGAAGTGTACTTCCGCTCCTATCGCTATCAGGATGCCATCGAGCAAGAAGCTCGCTTCGCATCGCAGCGCACCGACGACGCCATCGTTCGCCGGCTCGCCGCGACCGCCGACTCGTTAGGCCTTCCCGAAGAAGCCGCTCGCGTCAGAGTGCGTCGAAACGGTTCGCGCGTCAGCATCTCCGCCGAGTACACCGAACGCGTCACCCTGCCGTTCTTTTCGCGCGACCTTCGCTTTACCCCGAGCGCCGACAACGACCAGTGAACGATTTCGATCCTCGACGAAAGATCTTTGGACGTGCTGACCTCGTTGAGTTTCGAAAACACCTGAGCGGAAGACTCGTGTTCACGAACGGCGTGTTCGACCTCCTTCACCCGGGACACGTCGATGTGCTGCGCGCCGCGCGCGCTGAGGGTGACGTGCTCGTCGTCGGCGTCAACAGCGACTCATCAGTGCGACGCCTCAAGGGCGAGTCGCGTCCCGTGCGTAACGAGGCCGAGCGCATCTACGTGCTCGCGGCGCTCGAGAGCGTGGATGCCGTCGTCGTTTTTGATGAAGACACGCCGCTCGCGCTCGTCGAAGCCATCGAGCCCGACGTGATCGTGAAGGGCGGTGATTATTCGGAAGAGACGATCGTCGGCGCGTCGGTCGTGCGAAGCCGTGGCGGACGCGTCGTCGTTGTTCCGCTCACTCCCGGTCAGTCCACTACTTCTATCATCGAGAAACTGCGTGCCGAGCGAAATCCCAACTCGTAGTGATCGTACTTCTTCGCAACTTCGTCCCGTCTCGCTCGAGCGCTTCGCGTCTCGCCACGCAGAAGGCTCGTGCCTTGTCTCGTTCGGAAATACGCGAGTGCTTTGCACCGCTTCTGTCGAAGTCGGCGTCCCCTCATGGCGAAAGGGAAGTGGACAAGGGTGGCTGACCGCGGAGTATTCCATGCTTCCACGCGCAACCAACCGTCGAACCTCACGCGAGCGCTCACAACTCGGCGGACGCACGCAGGAGATTCAACGTCTAATCGGACGCAGCGTGCGTGCAATGCTTGATGATTTCGGCTTTGGTGAACACACACTCCGTATCGATTGCGACGTACTCGATGCCGACGGAGGGACGCGCACTGCCTCGATCACTGGGGCTTGTGTTGCGGTCGTTGACGCCTTCGACTGGATGGTGCGCGAGGGAAAACTCAGCGCGTCGCCGATTAAACGCCGTGTAGCAGCCGTGAGCGTGGGCCTGGTCGGCGGAGAACCTCGCCTCGATTTGGAATACATCGAGGATGTCGTTGCCGACGTCGACATGAATGTCGTGATGACCAGTGAAGGACGGTTCGTCGAGGTGCAGGGAACCGCCGAGCACGCTGCCTTCGATCGTTCGCAATTGGATCTGCTGCTCGACCTCGCGACTGCCGGCATTGTGCAGTTAGAGCGCGAGCAGGAGCGTGTCCTCGCCTCGAGTGTCGCGCGGGCGTGAAGCGAATTCTCCTCGCGACGCGAAGCCCAGGCAAACTCGCCGAGTTGCGCGCCATGCTCGCCGCCGCCGACTTCTCCGTGATCGATCTGTCGGAAGCCGGCATTCCTGAGACCTCGCACGAAGATGCGATCGAGGCGTTCGAGACCTTTGAGGACAATGCGCGCGCCAAGGCGCGTCACTTTTTCGCGCTCGCGGGCATTCCAACCATCGCCGATGACAGCGGCTTGTCGGTCGACTCGTTAGGCGGGCGGCCCGGCGTGCGGAGTAAGCGCTACTCTGGCCGAGGCGATCTGCGCGGACAGGCGCTCGACGACGCGAACAATCGGTTGCTGCTCCAGGAATTGGAGGGACACGACGATCGGCACGCTCGCTACGTTTGTGCCGTCGCGTACCTCGACGATGATCGCGAGGTCGTCACGCGCGGAGAGAGCGAGGGAGAGATTCTGCGTGAGCCGCGAGGAACGGGAGGTTTCGGTTACGATCCCTATTTCTATTCCGGCGAATTGGCGGCGACGTTTGCCGAGGTGTCGTCAGAGGAGAAAGCGAGTGTGAGTCATCGCGCGCGCGCCTTTGCAGCTCTGCTTCGTGCGCTCGAGGTAGGGCGTTGACATTGGTGTGCGTCGGACTACAATTCCGTCTCCCCAACGGGGCGTAGCGTAGCCCGGTATCGCGCCTGCTTTGGGAGCAGGAGGTCGCCGGTTCGAATCCGGCCGCCCCGACCTTGCTGTACGTAGGGTTCCTGGTGAAACAGCGGTACGTGAAGCGCCAGTAGCTCAGGTGGATAGAGCAACAGCCTTCTAAGCTGTGGGTCGGGGGTTCGAGTCCCTCCTGGCGCACCAGGTTCGCAAGGCCACGAGCTCCCTTAGCTCAATTGGTAGAGCAAGCGACTCTTAATCGCTAGGTTGATGGTTCGAGTCCATCAGGGAGCATAACGCGGTATTGATCGACTGTCGGGCGGGCTGTCGTGATGCGACAGCCCGCGTTTTTTTTGGTTTGGCGGATTGCGCACGAAGGGTTGGTCTTGGGTTGGTTTTGGGATGGAGTTGGGTTGGAGTTGGGGTATTTCGGTGCGCGAGTTTTGATGTTGTGTATTGATGTTTGTGGGTGGAGTCTTTGATACGGAAATGAGTGTTGGATGGGGTTGCGTGAGAGGGAGCAAGGGTCTACTATTCCCTTTCTCCTGCGGAAAAAACTACCCGATCGGGTAGGTATGAAAGTGGGAGTTGGTCTTGACGAGCGTGAGACACGGAAGTACTCTTCAAGGCTGTCGCAAACGCGGCACACAAGCTGATTGAAAATTGAGTTGAGCGTGTAATGTGCGAGGCGACTCGTTGATCCGAGGCTCTTGAGGGCTTCGGTGAGAGTTTACTCAAGTACATAAAGTGATTCGGACGCTGTCGCCACCTAGGCGATGGCAGTCGAATATTGAGCTTAGCATTGAATTCTCTTGGAGAGTTTGATCCTGGCTCAGGACGAACGCTGGCGGCGTGCTTAACACATGCAAGTCACGGGGGGTAGCAATACCAACCGGCGAACGGGTGCGTAACACGTAAGCGACCTGCCCTGGAGTGGGGGATAG